>JAUHWT010000025.1 GCA_030427145.1 Alphaproteobacteria bacterium
CTACACGAATTGCTGCCGTGGAACTGGTCGGCCGGCCATACCAAGTGCGAAAATCAGGCCGCCTGAAAACGCAAGGCGGTACCAATCGGGGCGTTACAAAATTTCTTTCAGGACCAATTGCTTTTGAAACTGCGGAGAGTCCGAATCCCCCTCAAAACTCCACGTCCAGTTCCACCATCTCATCCGGCTCGGCCAGCGCGCCTTCGGTCCACTCCGCCATCGGGGCCCAGTCGAAGATCGTCTGGCAATAGGCCTCCAGCGTGGGGTCCATCTCGACCGAATAGGTGCGGAACCGGGTGCAGACCGGCGCGTACATCGCATCGGCCATGGTCGGCTCCCCGAACAGGAACGGCCCGCCATAGCGGTCGAGACAGCCGTGCCAGATCTCCCGGATCCGCTGCACGTCCGGCCGCGCGCCCGAGAAGATCTTGAACCGCTCATGCCGCGCCTTGATGTTCATCGGCAGCGCCGAGCGCAGGTTGTAGAACCCCGAATGAATTTCCCCCGACACCGCCCGGCAGTGCGACCGCATCGCAACATCCTTGGGCAGAAGCCCGGCCCCGGGCGCAATCTCGTGCAGGTACTCCGCAATCGCCAGGGTGTCCCAGACCTCGACCCCCTGGTGGCTCAGCCGCGGCACACGCACCGACGGTGACAGAAGCAGCAGCTCCAGCCGGCTCTCCGGATCGTCCACGTTTACGGGCTTTTCCTCGAATTCCAGCTCCGCCATCCTGCACAGCAGCCAGCCCCGCAGAGACCATGACGAATAGTTCTTGGACGATATGGTGAGTGTGGCTTTCGGCAATTCTACCTCAACTTGCTTGCATGCTGCACCGCAACCTGTACTGTTACATTGCGAAACGGACTTCGCCAGTCTTTTTTTCGCCGCTACGGAAGGAAGTCTGAATGCTCTACCAGATGTACCAGCTCCAGGATGACATGATCGCCCCGTTCCGGCGCCTTGCCGATCACGCGCGTTTCATGTGGCCCGAAGGGCTCCCCGGCTCCGACATCCTGAACAACGGCACCCGTCCCTGGGATGCCATGCTTCACGTCTTCTCCCGCTGGCGCATCACCCATTCCAATCCAGGCTTCAACATCGCCAGCGTCCCGGTCGGCAACCGCCAGGTCCCCGTGACCGAGGAAACCACCCTCGACCTTCCCTTCGGCCGCCTCCTGCACTTCGCCAAGGACATCGACACGCCCCAACCCAAAGTCCTCGTAGTCGCCCCCCTCTCAGGCCATTTCGCCACACTCCTGCGCGGGACGGTCGAGGTGCTCCTGCGCGACCATGACGTTTACATCACCGACTGGGCCAATGCCCGCGACGTGCCACTGGAGGCCGGGCGCTTCGGGGTCGAGGAATATGTCGACTACCTGATCCGCTTCCTTGAGGAGATCGGCCCCGGCGGCAATGTGCTCGCCGTCTGCCAGCCCTGCGTCCAGGCCCTGATCGCAGTGGCCGTCATGTCCGAGGACAACAACCCGGCCACGCCCCGCACCATGACCCTGATGGCCGGTCCCATCGACGTGCGCGAAAGCCCCACGGCCGTTAACGACCTCGCCAACGAAAAACCCATGAGCTGGTTTGAGAACAACGTGATCGGCACCGTTCCCGCCCGCCACCGGGGCCGCGGCCGCGAGGTCTATCCCGGCTTCGTCCAGCTTATCGCCTTCATGTCCATGAACGGCGCCCGCCACCGCGACCAGTACAGGAAACTCTACCGCCTGCTCGCCGCCGGTGACGTGGAGGCCGCGCGACGGATCACCGAGTTCTACGACGAATACCTGGCCGTGCTCGATTTGCCCGGAGAGTTCTACCTCGAAACAATCGACCGCGTTTTCCAGAAGGCCGAACTCGCGAAGGGCGAATTCACTTATCACGGCAAACCGGTCGACCCCGGCGCCATCCGCCACACCGCGCTGCTGACCGTGGAGGGTGGCCGCGACGACATCTGCGCGCTGGGCCAGACCGCCGCCGCCCACGACCTCTGCAACTCGTTGCGCCCGCATCTGAAACGCCACCACCTTCAGGCCAATGTGGGCCATTACGGCGTTTTCAACGGCAGGAAATGGGAGCGCGAGATCTACCCCGTAGTGCGCAACCTGATCCTGTCGATGGAGTGATCAGCCCGGCAGAGTCACGACAATCGCGCCCTGGTCTGTCGCCACCACCGTATGTTCGTACTGTACCACCGGCGCGGGCGGCTGGCTGTAGAGCGTCCAGCCATCATCGCCCTCAACGGCCTCATGCCCGCCCATGGACAAAAACGGCTCGACGGTCAGAACCAGCCCCTTGTTGATCCGCCGCGCGTCATTCCGCGTGGGCCACGTCGCCACCGATTCGGGATACTCGTGCAGCGAACGCCCAACCCCGTGACTGGCAAGATTGCGGATCAGCGTGTAATCCCGGGCCTTCGCAAATTTGCCTATCGCATTCCCGATCCCCGCAAGCGGTTTGTTGCTGCCCACCTGGGCAATCCCGATCTCCATCGCGCGTTTGCCATCGCGGCACAGCCGACCCAGCGCGGGCTCGACCCGCCCGACCCGAAAACTCGCGCCGGTATCCGCGAAGAACCCGTTTTTCGAGGCTGAGACGTCAATATTCACCAGATCGCCGGCCGCAATCACCCGTTCTCCGGGAATGCCGTGGGCAATCTCCTCGTTCACGCTGATGCAGGTCGCGCCCGGAAACCCGTATTCCGAATTGGGCGCCGGCACCGCCCCCTCCTGGTCGAGCAGCCGCGCGCCAATCGCGTCCAGATCGCGCGTGGTCATGCCCGGCTCCATCGCCTGCGCCATGGCGTGCATGGTATTGGCGACAATGCGGCCGATTTCCTTAAGCCCCAGCAACTCGTCCTGTTTCGTGATCGTCATGGCTCTTCCCCGTATGAGTTGCGTGACCTTACCCCTCCGCTCGGCAAATGTCCCGCTAAGCGTCCGACAATAATTTTCGACTGCCGGCACCGGCTGTCTTGCATTACCCTGAAGCCGCACCAGTTTGTCCGGTGTCAAACATCACGGAAGGAAAACCGGTCATGGGGGCGCTTGGACTGGTGATTGCGGGGCTTGCGGGCCTTGTTATTGGCGGCGAAATGCTGGTCCGCGGAGCCGTGTCGGCCGCCCGGTCCTTCGGCATCTCGCCCATGGTCATCGGCCTGACCCTTGTGGGCTTCGGCACCTCAACACCCGAGCTTGTCACCAGCCTTCAGGCCGCGCTGTCCGGTTCTCCCGGCATCGCCGTCGGCAACGTGGTTGGCTCGAATATTGGAAACATCCTTCTGATTCTGGGCATTGCCGCTTTGCTCGCGCCCGTGGCCGTGGACCCCGCCGCATTCCGGCGGGATGGCGGCGTTCTGGTCCTCGCCACGCTGCTTTGTCTCGGCGTTGTCCTGCTCGGGGAGGCCGGGCGCATGGCCGGACTTGTTTTTGTGATCACACTCGGTCTCTACCTCGCCTGGACGATTCTCAGTGAATGCCGCACGCCCGATTCTCCCGCATCCACAGTATACGAGGCGGAGGCCGATGCACTACCCGGTCCCGACTACGCAATGCCCGTGGCACTTGGAATCGCCCTCATCGGGCTTGTGATCACAATCCTTGGCGCCCGCTTTCTTGTCTCCGGTGCCGTAGATATTGCCCAGGCCGCCGGCCTCTCCGAGGCCGTGATCGGCCTGACCATCGTGGCCATCGGCACATCCATGCCCGAGCTGGTCACCGCCGTCATCGCCGTCCGCAAGGGGCAGGGCGATGTGGCCTTCGGCAACGTCATCGGCAGCAACATCTTCAACATCCTGGGCATTCTCGGCGTCACCGCCCTGATCCAGCCCATGACGGTCCCGCCCGAGATTATCCGCCTCGATATCTGGGTCATGTCCGCCGCGACCCTGCTGATGATCCTCTTCGCCCGCACCGGTTGGCTCATTGGCCGCCGCGAGGGTGGTCTGATGGTGGCGCTTTACGCAGCGTATCTGGCTTGGCTGCTGCTGGTTTGAACCCATCCGCCCACAAAACGAGGGCATCGCGGACCTCGGGTGGCGCGATAGCGCCTCCCATGGGGGAGGTCAGCGCTGCCCGGCGCAAGCACCGGGCGGGAAGGTTGAACGGGAAATGCCTGGACCAACCCAAACCCCGCCGAAACCACACTCGCAACTCAGTGATCAAACTTCACCGAATTCCGTTTAAACGAAACCGGATTCCGTACTATCCCTGTTCCTCATAAACGTCAGGCGCCATTCCGATTGCGCCTGATTCACGCAATGGTAATGCCTGATCGGCAGAAAATCCGGTTACACAACGGCGGAATTGTCATGAAATGTGTTAAAGCCCTTCGGATCTTCGGTGTGATCTGTCTCCTCAGCCCGGCCCCGGCATTTGCCGCGACCGGTACGGATCTGCTGCAACAGGCACTCTCGGCAACGACTCAGCAGGACTGGGACCGGGCCGATGCCCTGGCCGGTCAGATGTCGCGCCCCGAGGCCCGCGACATTATCCTGTGGTCCCGCCTGCGCGGCAGCACGGGAACCTGGGCCGAATACCAGGATTTCATCTCGCGCAATCCCGACTGGCCCGGCCTCGATGCCCTGCGCCGCGCCGGCGAATATGAGCTTCCTGGCGATCTTTCCGTTGAGGAGCTTACGGCCTGGTTTGACGGCGGCCGTCCGCAAACCGGCACCGGAACGCTTCGTCTGGCCGACGCCCTGATTCGCGAAAACCGCGTGGACGAAGCCGAACGCGAGGTCATACGCGGCTGGCTGGAACATTCCCTGTCCCGCCCCGAGCGTCTCGAATTCCTTGAGCGATGGGGTGCGCTGCTCAAGCCCCATCACGTCGCCCGCCTCGACATGCTGCTTTGGCGCGGTCACACCGGCGAGGCCGAGGTCATGCTGCCCTACGTGGACGCGGACTGGCAGAAACTGGCCCGCGCCCGAATCGCAACCCGCCGCGATACGCCAGGTCTTCAGCTTCAGATCATGGCGGTGCCCAAATACCTCGCCGCAAATCCCGGTCTCGCCTATGAGCGGTATCTCTACCGCACCAAAAAGGGTCGCTGGGATGATGCCGAGGCGTTCATTCTCCAGCATTCCAAATCTCTCGGCTCGCTGGGCCGACCGGATGAATGGATGCCCCGCCGCGCAAACCTCGCCCGCCAGGCCATGCGCCGCGGCGAATTCGAGCGCGCCTATGCCATCGCCTCCCGCAACTACGGCTCCGAAGGCTGGTCCTTTGCCGATTCCGAGTGGGTCGCCGGCTTCATCGCCCTGACCTTCCTCGACGCGCCGGAAAAAGCCGCCGAGCATTTCACCCGGTTCCGCGAGGTCGTCGCCACCCCGATCAGTCTTGGCCGTGCCGGCTACTGGCAGGGCCTGGCCTTTGAGGCCGCCGGGGATGATGCCGCGGCCCAGGAGGCCTTCACCATGGCCGCGGGGCATTTCACCAGTTTCTATGGCCAGCTGGCGGCAAACCACGTGCAATCTGCGCCAAAAATCGCCCTTTCCTCTGCAGAGTGTGCCAAACCAAACACAATCTGCGCCACTTCATCAGCAGATCGGGACACTTATTCAGCATGGAAGGACACTCCGGCGACCCAAACGTCGGTGGTAAAAGCCGCCTGGATGCTGTCCGATGCGGGCTATGACAGCCTCGCCACACGCTTCCTGACTCACGCGTCAGAGGGCCAACCCGCTGAAATCAGGGCACAAATCGCCCAGATGGCCATCGACAGCGGCCTGCCCCACATCGGCGTGCGCATCGCCAAACAGGCCACCCGCGACGGCATCGTCATCCTCGACCAGTACTACCCCCTCCACCCCATCGCCAACACCCCCTGGCCCGTCCCAACCGAGTTCGCACTGGCCATTGCGAGGCAGGAATCGGAGTTCAATCACGGTGCCGAAAGCCATGCCGGGGCGCTGGGCCTGATGCAGTTGATGCCGGCCACCGCGTCGCAGGTTTCCGCTTCAATTTCAGTGAATTACAGCAAATCCAGATTGCTCTCCGACCCGTCCTACAACGCCCGTCTTGGCACTGAATATCTGTCCCGAATGCTGAAACGTTTTGACGGCTCCGAGCCCCTTGCGGCCGCCGCCTACAATGCCGGTCCCAGCCGCGTCAGCCAGTGGCTCGACGAATACGGCGACCCCCGCAAAGGCGAAATTTCCATGGTCACCTGGATGGAAATGATCCCCTACAATGAAACCCGCAACTACGTTCAGCGGGTCATGGAGGGTATCCAGGTCTACCGCATGCGCCTCGGCGAGAACCCCGAACCCATCGTCATGGCGTCAGAGACGGTCACCAGGGGCGGTCAGATTTTGCCGCCTTCCGTGACCCGCCGCCGTACCGAACCGCTCCGCGTCATGGCCCGCCCGGTAGAGGAGATGAACCGCCCCCGCCCGCGGCCGCAGGGGTTTCAGGGGCTGGGTGGCTGAGCCAAATTCCTCAATGATCACTTTAGTCTGGCCTGACGGAGCAGGGTGAAAAGCCCTGCCGTCAGGATCAGAATACTGCCCGCTACGGTCCAGCCATCAGTGCGCTCCTGGAAGAGCGTCAGGCCAAATATGGTCACGAATACCAGCTGAAAATAGGCAAACGGCTGCAGGTTCCCCGCCTCGGTGGCCTCATACGCCTTGATCAGAAGAAAGTGCCCGGAGGCCCCGGAAATGCACAAAGCGAGCATCCACAACCAGTCCGCAGAGCCCTGCATTGGCGTCCAGAAAAATGGTGCGATCATTGTGATCGCGACGGCACCAGCCACGCCCGTGTAGAAAAAACTCGTCGCCGCACTGTCCTTACGGGCCACCATGCGGGTGGTAAGTGCATAGATTGCAAACATAAATGCCGCGAGCAGCGGGATCAGCGCATCGGGGCTGAACACCTTCAGACCCGGTCGCAGAATGATCAGCACACCGACAAGTCCGACGCAGATCGCGACTTTCCGCCGCCAGCCGACATATTCGCCCAAAAACGGACCGGCGAGCGCTGCCACCATCAGCGGGTAGATTGCAAAAATCGCATGGGTCTCAATGAGGCCGAGCCGGACAAACGCCACGACCGTCACCACGATCTCGAACACCAGCAGCACCCCGCGGAAGATCTGCAGCCAGGGGGTTTCGCTGTGCGCGACCTGTTTGAGGCTGCTGCCGTGACGCATGGAAATGGCTACGGCAAAAATGGCAAAAAACCAGTAGCGCAGCATTACGACGGTCATGACGTTGTAGGTTTCGGCCAGATGCCGCGAGATGCCGTCCTGGATCGCGAAGACAAACATCGCAGTAATCATGAGCGTAATGCCCCGGCGGGGATTGTTAAGCACCATCAGTATTTTATTCCAATTGTCATGTGCCGCTTGCGGCCAAATCCATTCGTCCGTTCAACTTCAAAACCCGCATCGGCCAGGCTGCTCCGGACATGGCCGGCGGCACTGTAGGTGGCGAAGGTTCCCCCGGATTTGGTGTGTTCACCGACCGCGCGCAGCAGGTCAGGCTCCCAAAGTTCGGGGTTTTTGGCGGGGCTGAACCCGTCGAGAAACCAGGCGTCGGCCACACCGTCCCAAGCCGGCATGGTCTGACGCCCATCGCCAAAAACCAGGGTGACATCCACACCGCCAAGTGCAAATTGCTTCGTGCCTGCCCGCCATTCCGCGATGAGGCTTTCCGACAGCCCCGCGAGGTTTGGCCAGGCCCTGTGCGCCTGGGCCATGTCGTCCGGGTTCATAGGGAAGGCCTCGAAACCGGTATATGAAATGCGGCCCGGTCGGTTTTCCCCGGCCCAGGCCTGCGCCAGCAGCATGGCGTTCAGGCCCGTACCAAACCCAAGTTCGGCCACTTGGAAACCGTCCGTTAGGCGTTCGGGCAGGCGGTTGCCGGCCAGAAACACATGACGTGATTCCGCCATGCCATCGGCAAGCGAGAAATAAGGATCCTGAAACTGTCTGGAAACCGGCACAAGCCCGTCCCGCCAGTCCAGATCCGCCTTTTGCGTCCTGGACGCAGACATGATTTACCCCGGTGAAATTTCGGGGACCATAGGCTGATGCGGGGCAATGGTGAAGAGCGGTAATTACGATGTCGTGGTGGTCGGTGGCGGGTTTCTGGGCCTGAACTGCGCATTCTTTTGCGCGGAGGCGGGTCTGAAAACTCTGGTACTCGATCAGGCGGAGCCGGGATCGGGCGCAAGCGGCGGCCTCGTTGGCGCGCTGTCTCCCCATTTGCCGCGCAACTGGTCGGAAAAGAAACAGTTTCAACTGGATGCGCTGATCTCCGCCGCGCGGCACTGGAAGAAAATCGAGGCCATCAGCGGCTTACCAACGGGCTACGGACGCGTTGGCCGGTGGATGCCACTCGACTCGGAACGGGCGCTGGAAAATGCCCGCGGCCAGGAGCCGGCAGCCCTGGAGGCCTGGTCCGGTGAATATGAGTGGATGGTCGGCCCGGCACCATCCTGGATGTCGCCGGAAGTGGCGACCCATGGCGCGATCCATGAGACCCTGTCGGCGCGGATCGATCCGCGCAAGGCACTCGCCTCTATGGTTGAGGCCGTGCGGCGTAAAGGTGCGGAAATTCGGTCCGGCGCGCGTGTCTTGCGCGTTGAGGACGGTATCGTTGCTATGGATACGGAGACCTTCGGCGCGGCGCATATCGTTCTTGCCGCCGGAATGGGTGCAGGTCCGCTTCATGCTCAGGTCGTGTCGGGCGGCATGGGTCGGGGGGTCAAGGGTCAGGCGGCGCTTCTGACCGATCCCGGCGGGCTTCCGGGTCAGATGGTGTTCGCCACGGGTCTCTATATCGTCCCTCATGGAACTGATTTGATTGCCGTGGGCTCCACCAGTGAACAGGACTGGGTCGATGGTCTGACGACTGATGAGCAGCTCGATGACCTGACCGCACGCGCCGTTGAGGTCTGCCCGTCTCTCGGTCGATCGTCGGTGGTCGAGCGCTGGGCGGGTGTGCGCCCCCGGGCACCAAAACCGGATGCGCTGCTCGGACCGGTGCCAGGGCGGGAAAACATCTGGTTCGCGAATGGTGGCTACAAAATCGGAATTGGAATATCGCACCGGGTTGGGGAAATGACGGCGGCCATGATCCAGGGGCGGAAGGTTGAGTTGCCGGAGCGGTTTAAAGCGGCCAGTCATGGCCTGACGGCGCTCTGAAATTTGTGGTCGAAAACGTTCACAATGCGCACCTTATGCAGGGATTGTGGTAAAAAATTAACACAACCCTGGATTTAGTGTCTCGATATCTGGTGCAATCGGCATCAATTTTCCCTGGATCGTGGGGTCAGGCATTGACCTCAACCGGCCATGATGGGAAATTTGGCGCCTGAATCATGTTGGGCCCTAGCATTGCAGTTCACCCGTCTCCGCCTTCTCGGGTTTAAAAGTTTTGTCGATCCGACCGAACTGGTGATCTCACCGGGCCTGACCGGCGTGGTGGGGCCAAATGGCTGTGGCAAATCCAACCTGCTTGAGGCCCTGCGCTGGGTGATGGGCGAGAACCGGGCGAAGTCAATGCGCGGCGATGGCATGGAGGACGTGATTTTCGCCGGGTCAAACAACCGTCCACAGCGCAACCACGCCGAGGTCACCCTGACCCTCGATAACCGCTCCCGGCTCGCTCCGGCGCAGTTTAATACCTCTGACACGCTTGAAGTGGTGCGTCGGATCACCCGGGATGCCGGGTCGGCCTACCGGACCAATGGCAAGGAAGCCCGCGCGCGTGACGTGCAGATGCTGTTTGCAGACGCGTCCACCGGCGCGCATTCGCCGGCTCTGGTGGGTCAGGGCCGGATCTCGGAGCTGATTAACGCCAAGCCCAAAGCCCGCCGTCGGGTGCTGGAGGAGGCCGCGGGTATTTCCGGTCTTTATCAGCGGCGGCATGAAGCGGAACTGAAGCTGCGGGCGACGGAAGCGAACCTGGGCCGTGTCGGCGACGTGCTGGAAGCACTGGAAAGCCAGCTGTCCTCGCTTGCCCGTCAGGCGCGGCAGGCGGCGCGTTACCGGGAGATCGCGGCGAATTTGCGCCGGTCGGAATCCATGCTGATCTGGCGGCTGTGGCGCGATGCGGATGAGGAACGGGCCGAAGCGGCGGCCAAACTCATTGAGGCGTCAAAACAGCTGGCGGCGGCACAGTCGCAGGCGGCCTCCGCCACGCGGGCCCGGGATGAGGCCGAGGCGAGGCTTCCAGGCGTGCGGGACGAGGACGCCATCGCGGGCGCGGTTTTGCAGAAGGTGACGATTGAGCGCGACCGCCTGAAACAGGAGGCTGGTGAGGTTGCGCGTCAGATCGCGGAACTGCGCTCCGCCATTTCCCAGATCGAATCGGACCGGGAGCGGGAAGGCTCTCTCAACACCGATGCGGTCGAGATGGTTGAGCAGCTTCTGAAGGAAAGCAAATCGCTTCAGGAGGCGGGTGCGGGTCATGCCGAAGCCCTGTCCGAGGCGCGCATCCGGGCGGATCGTGCGGCGGAAAACCTGAAGGCGGCCGAGCGCGAATACGACGAGGAAACCGAGGCCTCCGCACGGCTGGTGGCGGAGCACCAGATGGCCAACCGCAACCTTGAGGCCGCAAAACGGCGCGGTGGTGAGGTTGAGGCCGCTCTGACGCGTGCGGGCGACGCTCTGGCGCAGGTTGAGAAGGAATTGCGCGAGGGTGAGGCCTCACTGGCGCAGGCGGTTGAGGCGCGGGACGTGTCGGCGGAGCGGGCCCAGGAGGCGGAGACCCGTCTGGCGTCGGCGGAAGAGGCATCGGCCGCGGCGCGTCAGTCCGAGACGGATCTGCGGTCGGAGCTCTCAAATATTTCCGGCAACCTGCGGGCTCTCGACTCGGAAGCGTCGGGGCTTGAGCGGCTGCTGAAAAGCGGGTCAGGCGGTTCGGATCAGGTACTCGACCGGATAGAAGTCAAGGCGGGTTACGAGACGGCGCTGGGCGCGGCTCTGGCCGATGATCTGTCCATGCCCGTTTTGGGGGAAGAGGCGGCTGGCAGCGGCTGGCGATCCCTGGCACCTCTGGGTAATGCGCCCGGTTTGCCGGACGGGGCTGAGGCCATGACCGGGTTCCTGACGGCACCGGATGCACTGGCGCGGCGGCTGGCTGCGATTGGGGTGGTGGATGCCGCCGACGGGGCGCGGTTGCAGAAGCAACTGGGGCCAGGCCAGAGGCTTGTCAGCCTTGAGGGCGATCTGTGGCGCTGGGACGGTTTTTCGGTTGAGGCTGGTAAGGCGCCATCTGCGGCGGCACTGCGGCTTCAGCAGCAGAACCGGATGCGGGAGATTCGGGCGCAGCGGGTCGAGATTTCCGGTCGCAAGGAAGAGCTCGAAACGCAGGTTGCGGAAGCATCGGCCGCTGGGATGAAAGCTGCCGAGGCGGAGAAGGCGGCCCGTGCCGAGCGCAAGCAGGCTGATCAGGCCGCGGCTGACGCGGTGCGGGCGCTCAACCGGACCGAGTCGCAAATCGAGGCGCTGAAATCGCGGCTTGGCACGTTGCAGTCGGCCAGGAGCCGCGCGGCTACGGAACTGGAAGAGTGCCGGACGGAGATTTCCGAGGCCGAGGCGGCCGCTCGCGCGCTGGATGATCCCGGCGCGGCGCGTGAGGCGGTGGTGCAGAAAAAGATGGGCGTGGAATCCGCCCGCATCACCATGCTGACCCATCGCACGGAAGCGGATGAGCTTGACCGGGCCGGCAAGGTGCGTGAGCGACGCCTGAACGAGATCACCCGTGAGATTGACGGCTGGAACCGACGCCAGGCCAACGCAACCACGCGCCTGTCCGATCTGGATCGGCGTGAACGGGAATCGAGGAAAGCCTTGGAAGGGGCGCAGGTGCGCCCCGATGAGCTCAAGCGCAAAATCGCGGAGCTTGACGCGTCGCATGAGGAAAACGCCGTTCGACGGCAGAAGGCCGCGGATGCGCTGGCTGCGGCTGAGACGGAACTGCGCGAACTCACCGCTGCGGCCCGCGTCGCTGAGTCCGATCTGTCGAGCGCCCGTGAGGCCCGCGCCCGGATCGAGGCCCTGTCCGAGGCCGCCCAGGCGCGCGTGACCGCCGCAAGCGAACGGCTGGAATCAGAAACCGGCGCGACACCTGCGGAACTGCTGGCGAAACTGGTCGTGTCGGCCGAGGACATTCCCGGTTATGAGGACATCGAGAACGATGTGAACCGCCTCAAACGTCAGCGCGACAGCCTTGGTGCTGTCAATCTGCGGGCTGAAGAGGACGCGCGCGAAGTACAATCCGAGTTTGAGACGCTGGCTGTCGAGCGCGGCGATCTGGAGGCCGCGATTGGAAAGCTGAGGGAGGGCATTGCGAACCTCAACAAGGAGGGACGCGAGCGCCTTCTGGAGGCCTTCGACGAGGTGAACCGGAATTTCTCGATGCTTTTCCGGCACCTGTTCGGCGGTGGCGAGGCCAGTCTTGCCTTGATCGAGAGCGAGGATCCTCTGGATGCCGGTCTCGAGATCATGTGTCAGCCACCGGGTAAGAAACTGTCAACGCTGTCGCTCCTATCGGGTGGTGAGCAGACGCTGACAGCGCTCAGCCTGATCTTTGCGGTGTTCCTGGCCAATCCGTCGCCGATCTGTGTGCTTGACGAAGTGGATGCGCCGCTGGATGACGCTAACGTCAACCGGTTCTGTGATCTGCTCGACGAGATGACGAAGCGCACCAACACGAGGTTCCTGATCATTACGCACCATGCGGTGACCATGGCCCGGATGGACCGGCTGTTTGGCGTTACGATGGCCGAACAGGGCGTAAGCCAGCTCGTTTCCGTTGATCTGGCGGCTGCGGAGAGAATCGTCGAAAATGTGGCCTGACCGGAACCGGTGCGGGGATCAATGAGCCCGAAAGGCCAGCGTGTTCTGGTGACCGGTGGGGCCGGTTATATCGGCAGCCATACCCTTCCGGAACTGATGCTGGCCGGACATGAGGTTCATGTCATTGATGATCTTTCCAATGGGCATGGCGTGGCTTTGAAACGGTGCCGCCAGATTGTCGGACGGGATTTTGGCTTCTCGGAGGCCGATATCCGTGATGCTCCCCGTGTTGCGGAGGTGGTCCGCGCGTTCGCCCCTGATGTTGTGATTCATTTTGCGGGGCTGAAGTCTCCGTCCGAATCGATCGAAAAACCGGACCTCTATCGTGAGGTAAACGTCATAGGCAGTCTTAGACTGCTGGATGCGATGCGCGCGGGCGGGTGTCAGCGGCTGGTGTTCTCATCAAGTGCGGCGGTTTACGGGCCTCCCGACTTTCTGCCGATTTCCGAGGATCACCCGCGCCGTCCCACAACGCCCTATGGCGCGAGCAAGGCCGAGGTTGAGGATATTCTCGTCGAGGAGGCTGCGAAGGATACCACGTTGACCTGCGCTATTTTGCGCTATTTCAACCCGGTTGGGGCGCATGCGTCGGGGCTGATCGGGGAACACCCACAGGATATTCCCACCAATCTGGTGCCTTACATTGTGGATGTGGCCCGGGGCCGGTTGCCGCGGCTGAACTTGTTTGGCGATGACTACGGGACCCCGGATGGAACCGGCGTCCGGGACTACATCCACGTCACGGACCTTGCGCGGGCGCATGTGGCTGCGCTCGACTGGACGGCAGGTGCGACCGGGGCGCGTGAGTTCAATCTTGGAACAGGCGAGGGAACCAGCGTTCGCGATCTTATCCGGACGTTCGAAAACGCCACCGGCAGAGATATCCCGTTTGTCGTTGCCCCGCGACGTCCAGGCGACGTGGCCAGCAGCTATGCCGATCCTGGGCGGGCGGAACGGGAACTGAAATGGAAGGCCGAACTTACCCTCACCGACATGTGTCGGTCGGCCTGGGCATGGGGCGCGGGGAACCCCGAGGGTTACGCCTGACGGTTTTCCGCTGAGGCGTGGGTCCGCCTTCTTTTTTGTGTCGCATGTTTGTGAAAATTCGGGTATGGCTGGCAAAAATTCACCATAACCTGACTTCCCTGGGGCGAGTGGCAGAGTATGAATGCGGTGTCGGCCGGTATCGATTTGCAGGCGATTTTTTTGCCCGCTCTGGCCGGATTCACATTGAGTCTGATTGTCTGTGTAGGACTGGTCCTTACGCAGCGCTGGCACGGTCACCTGTCCCATGATGACAGTGTTGGCGTACAAAAGTTTCACAAAAACCCAACTCCCCGCATTGGTGGCGCCGCAATAGCAATCGCTTTCGCTGCGGTGACGCCCTTCCTGCCCGAAGGTATCCGGCAGTTCTGGCTCGCGACCGGTATTGCCGGAATCCCCGCGCTGGCCGCCGGTCTGACCGAGGATGTGACCCGCAAGGTCGGTGTGAAGGGGCGGTTGCTGGCTACTATGATTTCCGGCGTCGCCTTTGCCGGTCTGTCGGGCTACGTGATGAACCGGGTTTATCTGCCGGGTGTGGACTGGCTTTTGTCTTTTTACATGATCGCGGTGCTTTTTACCGGCTTTGCCATGGGTGGTGTGGCGAATGCGATTAATATCATCGACGGTTTTAATGGGCTGGCTTCCGGCGCGCTGATTATCATGTTCACGGCGTTTGCCTTTGTGGCCTATCAGGTAGGCGACGGTCTTGTCTTCTCGCTGGCCGTTTTATTTGCGGCAATCGTCGCCGGGTTTTTCTGCGTTAATTTCCCGTTGGGTCGTATTTTCCTCGGGGATGGTGGGGCCTATTTTTGCGGCTTTCTGCTGGCCTGTCTTGGTGTTTTGCTGCCGATGCGCAACCCGGAAACCTCGGCCTGGGCGGCGATCCTTATCTGTGGCTACCCGGTGATTGAGACACTGTCGTCGATGCGGCGCAAGGCCAAACGTCAGGGCCATAGCGTTGGCAAACCTGACCGGGTGCATTTCCACATGCTGGCCTATCGCTGGTATGCCCGCAAACTGGTTCCGAACACCGGAGGCCGCTACGATCTGCGCAATCCGGCCACCAGTATTGTGACCTGGACGCTGCCGGTTTTGACGGCGGTGTTTGCTGCGGTGAGCTACCACACGGTTTGGCTCAGCGCGGTTCTATTTTTTGTCACGGCCGTGGTGTACGGGCGTGTTTACAGAATGATGTCCCTCAACTGACCTGAAAGGTTGGTGTCTTGTTGATTAAAAAAGTTCCCCAAATTTCCGGGGTGCTCACGAATTGTGACGGGAACAGTCGGTTATATTACGGGTTGAGCCAGCTGAGTTGCGCGCTGTCGCAAGTCCCGGTATGCAGCGCGATCGAGCAGGTGAGTTGATTATGAAGCATGTAACCTCGCCGACTTTACATGTCGGCATCATTATGGATGGCAACGGGCGCTGGGCGAAAGCACAGGGTCTGGCCCGTATTTCAGGACATACCCAGGGCGCACGCCGTGTCACCGACATAGTTCGGGCCTGTCCGGATCTGGGCATTTCGCATCTGACGCTTTTTGCGTTCTCGACCGAAAACTGGCAGCGGCCGGTGAGTGAGGTTGAGGGGCTGATGCGGATTTTTCAGCAGTATATTCAGAGGAAGATGGCGGGCCTGCGCAAGCATGGCGTTCGCGTGCGTTTCATCGGAATGCGCCATCGGGTGCCGCAGAATTTGCGTGACCTGATGGAAGAGCTCGAGGCGCAGACCCGCGACTGTCGTGGTTTGAACCTGACCATCGCCATTGACTATGGATCGCGGGATGAAATGGCGCGGGCGGCTCAGGAAATTGCCGGCCGTGTGGTGTCCGGTGAGATTTCACCCGCCGACATTGACGAATCCATGATGGACCGCTCGCTCGACACGCGGGAGTTGCCCGATCCGGATTTCATCATTCGCACGTCGGGGGAGCTGCGGCTCTCGAACTTCCTGCTCTGGCAGTCCGTGTATTCCGAATATTCCTTCCCGAAAATTTCCTGGCCGGACTTCACGGTTGAGGATCTGAGACGCGAGGTCGCGGATTTTGCGGGCCGCAACCGTCGCTTTGGGGCCGTGACACCGGCCGGTTTGGACACGTCGCCTCTGACGGCCCGCGGCTGATCCCCGTGAGGGTCAGCCCGGTTGGTTCGTGCTGATCGCCTGACGCAGGGCGTGCCAGCTGGCCTTCGGTGTACGCTTCTGGGTTTCGAAATCCACGTGGACCATGCCGAAACGTTTGTCGTAGCCGAAAGCCCACTCGAAATTGTCCATCAGCGACCAGGTGAAGAAGCCTTTCAGCGGCACGCCTGATTTTATCGCGTCAAGCGCCGCGCCGAAGTGGCTGTCCATGTAGTCGGTGCGGACCAGATCATTGACGGGTTCACTGTCCGCGAGGCCGTTTTCAGTGACGTAGATGGGCATTTTCCTGTCTGTCAGGTCGCCGACGCGTTTAAGGAAATGCAAAAGGCCCTCCGGATAAATTTCCCAGCCCATATCGGTCTTCGGCAGGGGGCCGGGGACTGTCATGTAGGACGGCCATAGGCTGACCGGGTCAGCGGCGATGACGCTGCGGGTGTAGTAGTTGATGCCGAACCAGTCGAGTGGCGTGGCGATCACGTCAAAATCATCCTGCCAGCCCTGCGGCATGTGGGGTGCAAGCCCCTCGAGGACCTGTGTCGGATACGTCTTCTCAAATATGCCGCCAACGAACCAGCGGTTGTAGATCGCGTCGTTCAATTCCGCGGCACGGATGGTCTCGGGTTTATCGTCCGCCGGCTGGGAATACTCGAAGTTGCAGACGATACCGAGGTTGTCATGACCGTCAGCGCGCAGGGCCTGCACCGCCGTACCATGGGCCAGCAAAACATGATGCATGGCGTGGGCAGCGGCGCGAATGTCGCGCAAACCGGGGGCGTGATGGCCGAGGAAGTGGCTCAGCCAGGCCACGCACCAGGGTTCGTTGAGCGTTGCGGTACCCTCAATGCGGTCCCCGAAGCGGTTCATAACCAGGCGGGAGTAGTCCGTGAACCAGTTGGCGACGTCGCGGTTGCGCCATCCGCCGAGATCGGAGAGCGCCGCGGGCATTTCCCAGTGGTAGAGCGTGGCCCAGGGCTGGAGCCCGCGCTCGAGCATCCCGTCGATGAGCCGATCGTAAAAGTCGAGACCTTCCTCATTGGGTGTTCCGCGACCCTCAGGCAGGATCCGCGGCCAGGACAGGGAAAAGCGGTAGGCGTCCAAACCGGCATTGCGGACGAGGTCCAGGTCCTCTTCCCAACGATGGTAATGGTCACAGGCGACAAGGGTGTTTTCGCTGTTTGCGATGTTCCCCGGCGTGGCGCAAAAGGTATCCCAGTGCGAAGGGCCGGCCCCGCCATAGCCTGATCCCTCGATCTGAAGGGCGGCGGCGGCGGTGCCAAACACGAAGCCTTCCGGGAAATCGCTTCGACTGAAGGAAAGGGTGGCGTTATCCATATTTTAGTCCCTCGGGGCAGGGGCCGGTGGAGCGGCCCACGGTCAGATCGGCTTCCCAAAGCTCGTGCTGTGGAGACCGGTCCGCGCTTTCAATGATGTCCATGAGCATTTCCGCGCATCGACGCCCGGCGCCTCGCACGGATGATCGGGTTGCGGTGAACAGAGGCACGGCGCCCCCATTCGGAAGATAGGAGAGATCGTCGTCGTGGGTGATGATGGAAATGTCCCGCCCGGAATGCAGGCCAAGTTCCCCGGTCGCGCGAAGCACGCCCAGGGCAACCATGATGGATGAGGTGATAATGGCTGTTGGAGGATTGTCATCCGCCAGCATTTTTCGCGTGGAATCGTATCCGAGTGGTTCCACCATATCGGCCGCAAAAACGAGGGCCGGGTCATAGGGTACGCCACGCCGGGTCAGCGCGTCCTGATAGCCCTGATGCCGCCTTGCCGCGAAGTTGTGGGTCTCGATGCCGTTGAGCAGGGCAATGCGCCTGTGGCCAAGATCGAGCAGGAAATCCGTTGCCCGTAGAAAGGCACGACGGTTGTTCATGTCGAGCCATGAGTATTCAGATTCCGGTCGCGTATCCCGCCCGTGAACCACAAAGGGCAGCCCAAGTTCCTGGAGCAGATCAATCCGGTAGTCGTTGATGTGCGGTCCGTGAACGATAACGCCGTCCACCTTTCGGTTCGCGACCAGCGTGCGGTAGGCGTCGGCTTCCTCGGTCTCGGGAACAACCGACAGAATGGAATCGTAGCTCCGTGTTGAATAGACCTCTCCGGCGCCGGCCATGAATTCGGCGAAGATTGGATTGATCATCTGGTGGCCGGAAATTGGAATGACGTGGCCAATGGTGTGCGAACGGCCCGTGGCAAGACGCTTGGCGACCTGATTCGGTGCGTAACCGTATTTTCGGGCCGCCGCGGTCACCCGTTCACGCGTGTTGGCGTTCACTTCCGGGTAGCCGTTCAGCGCGCGACTGACGGTTGTCGGCGACAATTCAAGCAGTTTTGCAAGTTCCTTAAGGTTCATTTTTATCAGGAGGCCTCCAAAGCGCTTTGGATGGTTGCAAAAACCCCTGATGCTGACAATCCTTTTTTTTCTGGCAATCTGTCAAATTACTTGACAGAATTGGGGGGCTGGCGCATTCGTTTGGCATTCAAAACGGTTTGAATGCCATGCATTGAGCCGAAGAAAAAAACTGCAGCGGCCTGTAAGGGTCGGAAAAATGGGAGACTACCAAATGAGGAAATCGCTATTGGCCGGTGTTGCCGGACTCGCGCTTGCCGCGGGGTCGGTATCCGCCCAGGATCTGAAATTTACGCCGGGTGAGGGTGGTTACAACTGGGACAGCTACAACACCTTCGCGGAGGCAAACGACCTGTCCGGCCAGACCCTGAACCTGTTTGGACCGTGGCGCGGCGATGACCAGGCGCTTGCCGAAAGCGTGTGGGCCTATTTTGCGGCGGCAACGGGTGCGACCGTCAACTACTCATCTTCCGAATCTTACGAGCAGCAGATCGTGATCGACACCGAGGCCGGCAGCCCGCCGGACATCGCGATCCTGCCGCAGCCTGGCCTGATCCAGAACCTTGTCTCCAAAGGTTTTGTTGAGCCGCTTGGCGAGGAAACCGCGTCCTGGCTGGCTGACAATTACGCCGCCGGTGACAGCTGGGTGGGTCTTGGCACCTATGCCGGCCCGGACGGCGAGGACCGTCTCTATGCGTTCCCATACAAAATCGACGTGAAATCCCTCGTTTGGTACTCGCCCGACAACTTCGAGGACGCGGGATACGAAGTTCCGGAGTCGATGGAGGAGCTGAAAGCCCTGAATGACCAGATCGTTGCGGATGGCGGGACGCCCTGGTGCATCGGTCTGGGGTCAGGTGGCGCCACAGGATGGCCCGCGACCGACTGGGTCGAGGATCTGATGCTGCGCACGCAGCCCGCCGAGGTCTACGACCAGTGGACGACCAACGAAATTCCGTTCGATGATGAGCGCGTTGTTGCCGCCATCGAGGAATTCGGCGCTTTCGCCCGGAACGACGACTATGTCGCCGGTGGTGCCGGTGCGGTGGCGTCAACCGACTTCCGCGACAGTCCGAAGGGTCTCTTCTCCTCGCCGCCACAGTGCTACATGCACCGTCAGGCCTCGTTTATTCCGTCCTTCTTCCCGGAAGGTACCGAGCTGGGCATTGACGCGGACTTCTTCTACTTTCCGTCCTATGCAGAGAAAGACCTCGGAAATCCGGTTCTCGGCGCGGGTACACTCGCCTTCATCACCAATGACACGCCGGTCGCCCGTGCGTTTATCGAGTTCCTGAAGACGCCGATCGCGCACGAGGTGTGGATGGCCCAGACCGGCTTCCTGACACCGCTGCAGTCGGTTGACACCGAGCTTTATGGCGACCCGACACTGAAGAAAATGGGCAGCATCCTTCTCGATGCGACCACGTTCCGGTTCGACGGCTCCGACCTGATGCCAGCCGGTGTGGGTGCGGGCACCTTCTGGACCGGTATGGTCGACTATGCCGGTGGCAAGGACGCCTCCGAGGTTGCCATCGAGATCCAGAGCAGCTGGGAAGGGCTTAAATAAACCAAAAACAAACGGGAGGCTCCGCGATGCGCGGGGCCTCCTGAAACAAGTCAGGGGAGGGGCTCATGCATCCGGCATTGCAGGGTATTATAACGATCATCCTTGGGGTTGGGGGATGTGTTGGATACTTCTACTTTTCCAACCAGATACTCGATAAGGTCATTTTCCCCGCCCGTGGGGAGAACATGGGGCGCAATATCAACCGCGCCAACATGGTACGGCCCTGGCTTTTCCTGTTTCCCGCCCTGTTCGCGCTTGGCCTTTACCTCGCCTATCCGGTTGTCGCCACGCTGTGGCTGTCCCTGACGGACCGGGATGCGGGGGGCGCCTTTGTGGGCTTTGCCAATTACAGCGCGATGATGGACGAGCCCAAATTCTGGGAGGCGCTGCGCAACAACTTCCTGTGGCTTTTGATCGTTCCGGCGATGTCGACCGCGTTTGGTCTTCTGGCCGCGCAGCTGACCGACCGGATCCGCTGGGGCAGCATCGCCAAGTCGATGGTGTTTATGCCCATGGCAATTTCCTTCGTTGGCGCGTCGGTAATCTGGAAGCTGATCTACGACACACGCCCGGAGGGCCAGGATCAGATCGGCGTCCTCAACGCCATCTGGGTCTGGATGGGTGGCGAGCCGCAGACGTGGCTGACCATTATTCCGTGGAACAACTTTTTGCTGATGGTCGTGCTGATCTGGATCCAGACCGGTTTCGCGATGGTGATCCTGTCCGCCGCCCTGCGTGGTATTCCCGAGGAGACGGTGGAAGCTGCAATCATCGACGGGGCAAACCCGTTCCAGATATTCTTCAAGATCAAGGTGCCGCAGATTATGGGCACGATCGTGGTGGTTTGGACGACCATTACGCTCGTTGTGCTCAAGGTGTTCGACATCGTTCTGGCCATGACCAACGGCCAGTGGGAGACGCAGGTTCTCGCCAACTACATGTATGACAAGATGTTCCGGTCGTTTGACTGGGGTGTGGGCTCCGCCGCGGCGATGGTCATCATGCTGCTGGTTCTGCCGATTTTGATCTGGAACGTGCACAACGTTCGCAAGGAACTGAAATAGGGGGGATGGTGCAATGAGTGAAGTCGTAGGCAAAAAATCATCCCTGGTCTGGGCGGTTCACCTGTCCGTTGTGCTGCTGGTCGCGGCGTGGGTCTTCCCGACCGTTGGTCTGTTCGTGTCGTCGTTCCGCACGGGTGATCAGATCGCGTCGAGCGGCTGGTGGTCGGCCCTGTCGACACAGGAGCGTCAGAACCCCGCCATCCGCATCAGCGGCGATGAGGTCGAGCGCGACGGCATGTTCGTGATTGAGGGCGATCTGTTTGAGAACTCTTCCGTTTCGGTATCCGCCTGGGGGACGAGCTCCCGGGAAACGGAGGCATATGGCCCCGGCGACGTGGCCGACCTCGGAGATGGGGAGACCCTGGTCCTTTCGGAAGAAGGCCGGTTCGTTCTGTCCGGACCGGAGAGTTTTGAGGGTGAACGTCTGCCCCGGATCTTTTCGACCGTGTCGTCACCACCTGATTTCACACTCGAGAACTACCGCAACGTGCTGTTCAGCTCGACCGCGGCGGCCGGTATCGGGAAGTCGTTTATCAACACTCTGACGGTGTCCATTCCGGCGACGATCATTCCCATTCTGATTGCGGCATTTGCGGCCTATGCACTGGCCTGGATGGATTTTCCCGGTCGTGCGCTGTTGATTGCTGCTGTCGTGGGGCTTTTGGTGGTCCCGTTGCAGCTCGCGTTGATCCCGCTTCTGCAGCTGCACAACGACATCGGTATCGGTAAGGGTTATCTGGGCACCTGGCTGGCGCATACCGGCTTTGGTCTGCCGCTCGCCATATATCTGCTGCGCAACTACATGGTTGGCCTGCCCAAGGACATCATCGAGAACGCGCGGGTCGACGGTGCGACGGATTTCCAGATCTTCGTCAAAATCGTTCTGCCGCTGAGTTTCCCGGCGCTGGCGTCTTTTGCGATCTTCCAGTTCCTGTGGACGTGGAATGACCTGCTGGTCGCTCTCGTGTTCCTTGGCACGGATGATGACACTCTGGTTCTGACCGGGCGCCTGGTGAACCTGCTTGGTTCGCGCGGCGGTCAGTGGGAGATCCTGGCGACCTCGGCCTTCGTTTCAATTGCAATTCCGCTCATCGTGTTCTTTTCGATGCAGCGTTACCTGGTTCGCGGCCTGCTGGCCGGCTCCGTCAAGTAGAAATGAGTAAACCCGTGGCTACAAATTCAGCTTTGCGTTCCGATCCGGACTGGTGGCGTGGCGCGGTGATCTATCAGATCTACCCGCGCTCATACCAGGATTCCGACGGCGACGGCATCGGGGATCTCCAGGGGATTATCCAGCGCCTGCCGCATGTGGCAAAACTGGGCGCGGATGCGGTCTGGATATCTCCGATCTTTAAATCTCCCATGCTGGATTTCGGGTATGACATCACGGATTATTGCGACATTGATCCGATGTTTGGCACACTGGCCGATTTCGATGCCTTGATCGAACGGGCGCACGAACTGGGTATTCGTGTGCTGATTGACCTCGTCATCAGCCATACCTCCGACCAGCATCCGTGGTTCCGGGAAAGCCGGTCGAGCCGGGGTAATCCGAAATCCAACTGGTATGTCTGGGCCGAACCAAGCCCGGACGGGACGCCGCCGAACAACTGGCTGTCGATCTTCGGCGGCCCGGCCTGGGAGTGGGACTCGGAGCGTCTGCAGTACTACATGCACAATTTCCTGGCCCAGCAGCCGGACCTGAACTTTCACGAGCCGGAGGTGCAGGACGCGCTGCTGAACACTGCCCGGTTCTGGCTGGACCGGGGTGTGGACGGGTTCCGGCTCGATACGATCAACTTCTACTTCCACGATGAGGAATTGCGGAGCAATCCGCCGCTGGCGCCGGAGGATCGCGACTATTCCACTGCGCCGGCCGTGAACCCGTACAATCACCAGGATCACCTGTTCGACAAAAGCCGTCCCGAAATGACCGGCTTCCTGCGACGGTTGCGGGCCCTGATGAACGAGTACACCGATACGGCCGCCGTGGGTGAGGTCGGGGACGCGCAGCGTGGCATGCAGATCATGGGCGAATACACCCGTGGCGATGACCTGATGCACATGTGCTACGCGTTTGAGTTCCTGGCGCCTGATGCTCCGACCGGTCGACGCGTTGGCGAGGTGCTGCAGAAATTCAGCAAGGTCGCGGCAGACGGCTGGGCCTGCTGGGCGTTTTCGAACCACGATGTTGAGCGCCATTCCTCCCGCTGGAACCTCGATGAGGACATGCTGCGGGTCTATCTGGCTCTGATGCTGTCGCTGCGCGGCTCCGTATGTCTGTACCAGGGCGAGGAACTGGGCCTGCGGGAGGCGGATGTGCCGTTCGAGGCGCTTCAGGACCCCTATGGCAAGCGGTTCTGGCCCAAATTCAAGGGTCGGGACGGTTGCCGCACGCCGATGGTCTGGCAGAAAGACAACAGCAATGGCGGTTTCAGTCAGTCGAAACCCTGGCTGCCGGTATCGGCCGATCACGTAAACGCGGCGGTCGAGGTCCAGGAAGGCGACCCGGCCTCAATGCTGTCCTTCTACCGCGACATGATCGCGTGGCGTAAGGATCACGCCGTTTTGGCCAAGGGTGAGTTCGAGGTTCGCGATATTGGCGACGGCCATGTGGCCTTTGTGCGGACCATGCCAGGCGAGAGCATGTTCTGCGCATTTAACCTGATGAAATCGCCACTCACGGTTTCGCTGCCTGATGGCGAATGGGAGCAGGTCGCCGCGCCGGGATTCGAGGCGCAGATCGAAAACGGCATGGCGCATCTGGACGGCGGTCTGGCGTTCTTTGCACGACAAAAGACAAACCAAAATTCCGGGGGGAACAATGGCTGAGCTTACACTTTCAAACGTCTCCAAATCCTATGGTCCGGTTGAGGTTCTGCGGAATATCAATCTCGACATTAACACCGGCGAGCTGATCGTGTTCGTCGGTCCCTCCGGCTGCGGCAAATCCACCCTTCTGCGCATGATTGCGGGGCTGGAGAAAATCAGCGGCGGTGACCTTCAGATCGACGGCGTTCGCATGAATGACGTGCCGCCCGCGCAGCGTGGTATCGCGATGGTGTTCCAGTCCTACGCGCTTTACCCCCACATGACCGTCCGTGAAAACATGGCGTTCGGCATGAAAATCGCCAAAACCCCGCCGGCGGAGATTGAGGCGGCGGTGGATCGCGCGGCGAAGATGCTTCAGCTTGAGCCCTATCTCGACCGTCTGCCCAAAGCACTGTCGGGTGGTCAGCGTCAGCGTGTTGCAATCGGTCGTTCGATTGTGCGGCAGCCGAAGGTGTTCCTTTTCGATGAGCCGCTCTCGAACCTTGATGCGGCCCTGCGCGTCGCCACGCGAATTGAGATTGCGCAGCTGAAGGAGAGCCTGCCCGATTCGACCATGATCTACGTGACCCACGACCAGGTTGAGGCCATGACCCTGGCCTCGCGGATTGTGGTGCTGCATGGTGGGGATATTGAGCAGGTGGGGTCGCCCCTGGAGCTCTATGAGCGCCCGGCAAACCTCTTTGTGGCGCAGTTCATTGGCTCTCCTGCCATGAACATCTTTCACGGCAAGGTAGTCTCAACGGGCGCCGAGACGGCCGTGGAGCTTGAGGCCGGGGGCACGGCCCATGTGTCTGTTCCAAGCGCCGATGCAGATATGGGCACGGCAGTGCAGTTGGGCATTCGGCCCGAGGATCTCGTACCCTCGCAGGAGGGCGTCCTGGTGAATGGCACCGTGGAAATCATTGAGGGCCTTGGTGAAACCACGCTGGTCCACCTCGCAAAAATTGGCGGGGATGAGCCCGCGATTGCCAAGCTTCCAGGGATCCATCGGTTGAAAAAAGGTGAGAGCATCAAGCTGACAGCGGCGCGGGAGAAACTTCATCTCTTTGATTCAAATGGAATTTCCTTTCATCACAGATGATTCTCCGCTAGCCTGAAAACAGTGCTTGGAATAAATCACTTTTCGTGATTTATAGCCTTTGCCGGAAATGAGCGGGGGAGCGATACATGTTTTTGGTCTGTGGAGAAGCGCTGTTCGACCTGTTTCTTGAGAACGAACAGGGACCCGGCATCGCGACATACGATGCGCGCGCTGGCGGTTCGCCTTTCAATGTTGCCATCGGAATGTCCCGCCTTGGCGCCGATTCCGGGCTGCTGACGGGTATCTCCACGGACATGCTGGGTCAGCGTCTTGAAACCGTTCTGCGGTCCGAGAATGTTTCCACCCGCTATGCCATCTCCACCGACCGGCCCACGACGCTGAGTGTGGTGGGTGTCGATTCGGTGGGTGTTCCCGCCTATCAGTTTTACGACGAGAATTCGGCCGGGTCGGGGGTTACGCTTGAGGAACTGCCGGAGATCGGCTCTGACGTGACCGGCTTCCATTTCGGATCGTTTTCTGTTGTCGCTCCGCCCGTGGCGGGCGTGCTGGCGCATCTGGCAGAGAAGTTTGACGACCGTTTCATTTCGCTCGACCCCAACATCCGCCCGACCGTTGAGCCTGACATGGGCATCTGGCGCATCCGCCTCGACAAGCTTTACGGACATGCGAACCTCGTAAAAATCAGCGCCGAGGATCTGGAAATTCTGCATCCTGGCATGTCGGCCGAGGAATACTCCGCGCAACTGATCGAGCGGGGCGTGCAGATGGTCGCGGTCACCGACGGGTCCGGGCCGGCGCGGGCCGTTCTGGCCAATGGTGCTACCGCCACCGCCACACCGCCCAAGTCGGAGGTGATCGACACTGTCGGGGCCGGGGACACGTTCCAGGCGGCCCTGCTGACCCGCCTGATGGAAGAGCCGGGCGGGCCGAAGGCGGCTCTCGACAACATGGATTCGGACGGTCTGTCCGACATCCTCAATTTTGCGGCCCGCGCCGCTGCCATTACCTGCTCCCGCCGCGGTGCGGACATGCCGCGTCGTTCCGATCTGAACTAGACCAACGAAAGACAAGTAAATGGTATCAACGGTTATTCCGGTTCAGCCCTTTGATCTTGTGATCTTCGGCGGCACCGGCGACCTCGCACGTCGTAAAATTTTCCCCAGCCTTTACCGTCGCATGGCCGTTGGCCAAATGCCCACGGATGCCCGGATCGTTGGTGCCGCCAGGTCCGAAATGGACGTAAAAGCGTTCCGGAAGACGGTTTCCGAGGCACTGGACGAGTTCGTTGATCCGAAAGTGCTGAAGCCCGAGGTTGTCAAAAACTTCCTGAACTGCATCGAGTACGTGCAGATCGATGCCAAAGGCACCAACGGCTGGCCCGAACTTAAAAAACTGCTAAACGAGCGCTCGGACAGCATCCGGGCGTTCTATCTTTCCGTGGCACCGTCGCTGTTCGAGGACATTGCAACCCGCCTGTCCAAATCGGGTATCGCAACGCCGGACAGCCGAATTGTTGTTGAAAAACCCCTTGGCCATGACCTTGAATCCGCTGTGGCGCTCAACCGGTCCCTGTCGCAGAGCTTCTGCGAGCAGCAGATATACCGGATCGACCACTATCTCGGCAAGGAGACGGTCCAGAACCTGATGGCAATCCGGTTTGCGAATGCCCTTTTCGAGCCGCTCTGGAACGCGCGGCACGTGGAGCATATCCAGATCACCGTGGCCGAAACCGTGGGTGTCGAGGGGCGTGGCGCCTATTACGACAAATCCGGAGCCATGCGGGACATGGTCCAGAACCACATGATGCAGCTTCTCTGCCTGACCGCGATGGAGCCGCCCGCCCGGTTTGAACCTGATGCCGTGCGCGACGAAAAACTCAAGGTTATCCGCGCACTGGATCCGTTGTCCGCTTCCGACACGGTTCGGGGGCAGTATCGTGCAACTGGTGACGAGGGGAGCTATCTTGACCACGTGGGCGATCCCAGCAGTAGGACCGAAAGCTTCGTTGCTTTGCGTTGCCACATCTCAAACTGGCGCTGGGCTGGTACACCTTTTTACCTAAGAACGGGTAAGAAACTCGGTGCGCGGCTGTCGGAAATCGTGGTAACCTTCAAACATCCGCCTCACACCATATTCCCGCAGGTCGATGCGCAAAAGGGCAATGCCCTGATTATTCGGCTTCAGCCGGATGAGGGCATTACCATGCGCGTAACGATCAAGGATCCGGGCCCCGGCGGAATGCGCCTGATCGAGGTGCCTCTCGACATGACATTTGCCGATGCGCTGGGCGAGGAGGCGGGTGTCATGCCCGAGGCCTATGAGCGTCTGATCATGGACGTGATTCGCGGGGATCAGACCCTGTTCATGCGGGGCGACGAGGTGGAGGCTGCCTGGGCCTGGACCGACCCGATCATCAAGCTTTGGTCGGAGAGTTCCGTCCGGCCGCTGCCCTACGATCCGAAAACCGGCGGCCCGATCGAATCCTACAAGCTGACCGGTGCCGAGGGGCACCTCTGGCGAGAGATTTCAGCGTGAGTTATTCCAACGTTTCCATAAAAACCTGGCCCGACCGGACCGCCCTGATGCGCGGTATCGCTGACACCGTCGCCAGTGAACTGCGCCAGGCACTGGCCAACAATGGGCAGGCCAGCCTCGCGGTTCCCGGTGGCACGACGCCCGGTCCATTTCTGGAAATGCTGTCCGAAGAGGACATGGACTGGTCGAATGTTACCGTGTTGCTCACCGACGAGCGCGTTGTGCCGGAGGACTCGAACCGTTCGAATACCCGCCTCGTACGCGAAACCCTGCTCCGCAATCATGCGGCGGAGGCCACGTTGATCAACTACAACGCCGGTGCCGACCCGTTAAATGAAGCCCGGGAGCGGGTTCAGGCGATTCTGCCCATCGATGTGCTGGTTCTTGGCATGGGGGCCGACATGCACACCGCGTCGCTGTTTCCGGATGCGAAGGAGCTGGCGAACGCGGTGGCCGATGACGCTCCGGTTCTGGTCGAGGTCAATCCGGCCGGTCAGCCGGAATCGCGTCTGTCCCTCTCGGGGCCGGTGCTGAAATCCGCAAAAAACGCCCACATCCTGATCCAGGGGCCGGAGAAAATGACCGCGCTCGAAACAGCGCTCGAATACGGGCCGGTGGCGGAAGCCCCCGTCCGCACCGTTTTTGAAGCGGAGCGCCCGGTCACGGTCCACTACGCCACCTGATACTACGAGGAATTTGACATGAGCCTGAATGCCACTGTCGTCCGTGTAACAGACCGCATCGTCGAGCGGTCCGCTCCGGTGCGCAAACCCTATCTCGAGCGGATGGCCCGGGCGCGGGACGAAGGGCCGCGAAGGGCGCATCTGACCTGCGGCAACCAGGCCCACGCCTATGCGGCGATGAGCGACGGGGAAAAGGACATTCTCGTTGGCGAGAGCGCCGGCAACCTCGGCATCGTCACCGCCTATAACGACATGCTCTCGGCGCATCAGCCGTTCGAGACCTATCCGGCTCTGATCCGTCAGGCCGCGGCCAGGGTCGGCGGTACGGCACAGGTCGCGGGTGGTGTTCCCGCCATGTGTGACGGCGTCACCCAGGGCCAGCCGGGCATGGAGCTGAGCCTCTTTTCCCGCGACGTGATAGCCATGGCCGCCGGTGTTGCGCTCAGCCACAATGTTTTTGACAGCACGGTTTATCTCGGCGTCTGCGACAAGATCGTTCCTGGCCTGGTGATTGCCGCGGCGACGTTCGGTCACCTTCCGGCCGTGTTCCTGCCCGCTGGACCGATGCCGAGTGGTATTCCCAACGACCAGAAGGCCAAGGTGCGCCAGCAGTTTGCGACCGGCGAGGTCGGGCGTGACAAGCTGATGGAGGCCGAGATGGCGTCCTATCACGGTCCCGGCACCTGCACTTTCTACGGCACGGCCAACACGAACCAGATGCTTATGGAATTCATGGGTCTGCATCTGCCGGGCTCCAGTTTTGTGAACCCGGGCACGCCCCTGCGTGAGGCGCTGACCATTGAGGGGGCCAAGCGGGCGCTCTCGATCTCCGCGCTTGGCAATGAGTACACGCCGGTGTGTGACGTGCTCGACGAGCGGGCTTTCGTGAACGGTATCGTCGGCCTGAACGCCACGGGCGGCTCCACCAACCTGCTGATCCACCTGATCGCCATGGCCCGTGCCGCGGGCGTGGTGCTCGACTGGGAGGATTTCGCGGAACTCTCCGATGCCACGCCCCTGATGGCGAGGGTCTATCCAAATGGTCTGGCTGACGTGAACCACTTCCACGCGGCCGGTGGGCTCGGCTACATGATCGGCGAACTTCTGGACGGTGGCCTTCTTCATCCGGACACAAAAACTGTGGTTGGTGACGGGCTCGGAAACTACGTCCAGGAACCGAAACTCGTCGATGGCGCCCTGAGCTGGGAGGATGGCGCCAAAGAGACGCTCAATGACAAAATTCTGCGTCCCATGTCCGATCCGTTCCAGGCAACCGGTGGCACGCGCCGCCTGAGCGGCAATCTTGGAACCGGCGTGATGAAAGTCTCCGCCGTGGCGCCGGAACGCCAGATCATTGAGGCACCCGTACGGATTTTCCATGACCAGAATGAGGTGAAAGCCGCGTTCAAGGCAGGTGAACTGGTCAGCGACATGGTCGTTGTCGTGCGCTTCCAGGGGCCAAAGGCCAACGGAATGCCCGAACTCCACAGCCTCACACCGGTTCTCGCGGTGATGCAGGACCGGGGTCTGCGCGTGGCGCTTGTCACCGACGGCCGGATGTCGGGCGCATCCGGCAAGGTCCCCTCGGCGATCCATGTCAGCCCGGAGGCGTTGGACGGCGGTCCGCTCGCTCTGTTGCAGGACGGGGACGTCGTTAAGGTCGATGCCGTGAACGGAACACTTGACGTACTGACCCCCGGTGTGTTCGACCGTCATCCAACCAGAGCCATTTTGACAGCGAATGAAACCGGAACGGGACGCGAACTGTTTGCCACCTTCCGAAATGCCGTTGGACCCGCCGAAACCGGTGCATCCAGCGTTTCAATGGAGAGATACAGATGACGCCACAGGACGCAGCCAAATATTCCCGGGAGATTTGCGGTCTTGCGCCGGTCATTCCCGTTCTGGTCGTCAAGGACACATCGCATGCCATTCCTCTGGCCAAAGCGCTGGTGGCCGGTGGGCTTCCCGTTCTGGAAGTGACCCTGCGCACGCCCAATGCGCTCGACGTAATCCGCGAGATGGCAACCGTTGAGGGCGGCGTTGTTGGAGCCGGCACGCTGCTGTCGCCTGCGGATGTGCGCGCGGCGAAAGAGGCCGGCGCCCTGTTCGGTGTATCCCCAGGCATTACTGACGAACTGATCGACGCCTGCGAGGCCGAGGACCTGCCGCTGCTGGGCGGGACGGCCACCGTAAGCGAAGCCATGAAAATGTATTCCCGAGGCTATGACGTGTGCAAATTCTTCCCGGCGGAGGCCAATGGCGGTGCGCCGGTGCTGAAAGCGTGGAACGGCCCGATCCCGCAGATTAATTTCTGCCCGACCGGTGGCGTTACCCCGCAGAACGCGGCTGATTACCTGTCGCTGCCGAACGTGCTATGCGTGGGCGGATCGTGGGTTGCACCGGCTGATCTGATGAATGCCGGAAAATGGGACGAGATTGAGGCGATCGCCCGCGAGGCATCGCAGCTGGGAGCATAAAAAATGACGCAGCGGATCTGGCAGGGGCTTGAGGAGGCGGCTAAAAGCTCGGAAGACCGCCGTATCACGTCACTTTTCGACCGGAACCCGCACCGTTTCCAGGAGTTTTCCGCGACGCTCGGGGACATGCGGCTTGATTTCTCCAAGACGAACCTCGATTCGCACGCTCTGACGCTGCTCATTCAGCTTGCGGAGACCAGCGGCGTGCCGACCCGCCGCGACGAGATGTTCGCGGGCCAGAAAATCAACACGACCGAGGACCGCGCTGTTCTGCACACGGCGCTGCGAAACCGGTCCAACACGCCCGTTCTGGTCGATGGTGAGGACGTTATGCCCGAGGTCAACCGGGTTCTTGACGACATGACCGCCTTTGCCAATGGCGTACGCGACGGCTCGGTTGCCGCGTCCGGCGGTCAGAAATTCACCGATGTCGTCAATATCGGCATCGGCGGCAGCGACCTCGGCCCCGTTATGGCAACACTGGCACTCGCGCCATATCACGACGGACCGAAGCTGCATTACGTCTCCAATGTAGATGGCGCGCATATCCATGATGTTCTGGCACCGCTCGACCCGGCAACGACCCTGATCGTTATTGCGTCCAAGACCTTCACCACCATCGAGACCATGACCAACGCCAAAACGGCGCAGGGCTGGCTTCGTTCGGCGCTGGGAGAAAAGGCCGCGGACCAGCATTTCGCGGCTGTTTCAACCGCGCTGGAGAAAACCGCTGCTTTCGGCATTTCCGACGAACGGGTGTTTGGGTTCTGGGACTGGGTCGGTGGACGCTATTCCGTCTGGGGGGCGGTTGGCCTGCCGCTGATGATTGCCATTGGTCCGGAGCGGTTTAAGGAGTTTCTCTCCGGCGCGCACGAAATGGACCGACACTTCCAGGAAACGCCTTGGCCGCAGAACATGCCGGTTCTTCTGGCCCTCGTGGGCATTTGGCACCGCAATTTCTGTGGTTATCCGTCCCGCGCGGTTCTGCCCTATGACCAGCGCCTGTCGCGCCTGCCCGCATATTTGCAGCAGCTCGACATGGAATCGAACGGCAAGGGCGTGAACCTCAATTCTGAGACCCTGTCCGCCGCCAGTGGTCCCATTGTCTGGGGCGAGGCCGGCACCAACGGTCAGCACGCTTTCTACCAGTTGATCCATCAGGGCACCAACGTGATTCCCTGTGAGTTCCTGGTCGCGGCGAACGGACACGAGAGCGACCTGCGTCATCACCACGAGTTGCTGCTGTCAAACTGCCTCGCGCAGTCCGAGGCGCTGATGAAGGGCCGTGACCTGGAGACGGCGAAGGGCCTCGTCAACGATCCGGCCCTGGCACCACATAAGGTCTTCCCAGGCAACCGTCCCTCAACCACGCTGATCTACGCGCGCCTCGACCCGGCGACACTGGGCCGGATCATCGCGCTTTATGAGCATCGCGTGTTTGTCGAAGGTGTCATTTGGGGCATCAACAGCTTCGACCAGTGGGGTGTGGAACTCGGCAAGGAACTGGCGACCGCACTTCTGCCGCTGGTCCAGACCGGCGAGGGCCTGGACACCAAGGACGGATCAACCGCCGGGCTTTTGGCGGAGCTCAGGTCGCTTACTGCCTGACGATAACCGACCGCTCGACAATCACGCTGCACTCCGCGTGGCGTACCACGCGGGCTGCGGTTGAGCCGAGCATGTAGTCCTTCAGCGCCGGACGATGGCTGCCAAGGATGATCAGATCCATGTTGCCCTCTTTGGCCAGCCGGAGGATTTCCGACGGCGGATGCCCCTCGTCAAGCAGGGCGTGCGACGTGCCCGGCACCTTGGTTTGCAGCTGTTCCAGCGTCTCCCTGGCCTTGTTTTTGTTCGCCGCAATCGTGTCCGTGAGCGCATTTGCCGCCAGATAGCCCTGAACATAGGCCGGAAGCGGCTCTATGATGGACACCACGGTGATGCTTCCACCATCGCTGACCAGTTTATTCGCCACCTCAATCAGTCTGTCCGCCACCTCGACATGCGTCGGGTCCACCGGCACAAGAATGTTGCTATACATTTTGACCCCTCCACTTTATGCGCTGACCTGATGAAACCGGATTCCAAAATGTTGCGCCTTGATATGGGTCAGGTTTACGACCCGGAACCTGGTCTCAGGCTTGTCCACAAGGATGACAGCCTTCTCGCGTTTGACAAGCCCTCAGGTTTGCTGAGCGTTCCTGCCAAGCCGCCGGGCCCGCAGGATTGCCTTGAGGCCCGCGTGAAAGCCGCCTTTCCCGAAAGCCTGCTGATCCATCGCCTCGATATGGATACGTCCGGTGTCATCCTCTTTGCCCGTACCCGGCTCGCACAGCGGCACCTCAACTGGCAGTTCGAGCGGCGGCAGACACGCAAAACCTACGTGGCCCGCGTGGACGGGCATGTCGCCCAGGATGAGGGTTTCATTGACCTGCCCCTCATCTGCGACTGGCCCAACCGCCCATTGCAAATGGTGTGTTATGAGCGGGGTAAACCGGCGGTGACGCGCTGGAAGGTCCTGGAGCGGGAACCGGACGGCCATACCCGGATGGAACTCAAACCGCAAACGGGTCGCAGTCACCAGTTGAGGGTTCACATGCGTGAACTTGGCCACCCCATCCTTGGCGACGGTTTCTACGCCCAGGGTGCCGCGCTCGCGGCGGCGGACAGGTTGCAGCTCCATGCCAGCGACATCACGGTTATGAACCCCGATGGCGGCGCATGGATCAAATTCGCCGCGCCGGTGCCTTTCTGATCCACTGTAATCAGGCAAAGAAAAACCCCGCCGGTAAGGGCGGGGTTTGGTTGTTTTGACGGGGCGCGCGACCCCGTCAAAAACAAGCGTCAGCTGATGCGCTGTAGTAGCGCGTTTACGCTTTCCTTGGCATCGCCGTAATACATGCGGGTGTTTTCCTTGTAGAACAGCGGGTTTTCGATACCGGAATAGCCAGTACCCTGACCACGCTTGGATACGAACACCTGCTTGGCTTTCCACACTTCCAGAACCGGCATACCGGCGATCGGGGAGTTCGGATCGTCCTGGGCGGCGGGGTTTACGATGTCGTTCGAGCCAACAACGATCACCACATCCGTGGAAGGGAAGTCGTCGTTGATTTCGTCCATTTCCAGAACGATATCGTAGGGCACCTTCGCCTCGGCCAGCAGAACGTTCATGTGTCCCGGCAGACGACCGGCAACGGGGTGAATTGCGAAACGCACCTCCTTGCCCTTGCCGCGAAGCAGCTTCGTCAGTTCGGAAATCGCACCCTGCGCCTGCGCCACCGCCATGCCGTACCCTGGCACGATGATAATGCTGTCGGCGTCTTCCAGAGCGGAGGCCACACTGTCGGCGTCGATGGCGATCTGCTCGCCCTCAACCTCCATTGCAGGTCCACCCGTGCCGCCAAATCCACCGAGGATCACGGACACAAAGTTCCGGTTCATGGCCTTACACATGATGTAGGACAGGATGGCACCGGACGAACCCACAAGCGCACCAACCACGATAAGAAGGTCATTGCCCAGCGAGAAGCCAATCGCTGCGGCCGCCCAGCCCGAATAGCTGTTCAGCATGGATACAACCACCGGCATGTCCGCACCGCCGATACCCATGATGAGGTGATAGCCGATGAAGAGCGCGGCCAGCGTCATCAGAAACAGCGGGAAGAAGCCACCGGTATTGAAGTACCAGATCAGGCAGAGCAGCGAGATGGCGGCAGCACCGGCGTTCAGCGCATGACCGCCGGGCAGTTTCGTTGCCGCACTGGTGACTTTGCCGGCTAGTTTTCCATAGGCGACGACGGAGCCCGTGAAGGTGATCGCACCGATGAACACGCCAAGGAACAGCTCAACGCGCAGGATGTTGATCTCAACCGGGCTCTTGTGGGCGAGAAGGGCGGCAAAGCCGGTCAGGGCTTCCCTGGCTGTTTCGTCCATGGCGAGCACACGACCGAGTTCGATATGGGCGTTGTAGCCCACAAACACGGCGGCGAGGCCGACCAGGGAGTGCATGGCCGCAACAAGCTGCGGCATTTCGGTCATCTGAACCCGTTTTGCAACGACATAGCCAATGGCGCCGCCCGCAAGCACGAGGATGAGCGACAGAAGCCACAGACCGGATCCCGGTCCGATCAGTGTCGCAACAACCGCCAGCGCCATGCCGACTATGCCATACCAGACCGCGCGCTTGGCGCTTTCCTGGCCGGAAAGTCCGCCAAGGCTGAGGATGAAGAGGACGGCTGCAACCACGTAGGCTGCGGTGGTGAATCCCAATTCCATTATTCCTGCCCCCTTACGACTTCTGGAACATGGCGAGCATGCGCCGTGTTACGAGGAAACCGCCAAATATGTTGATCCCGGCCATGAAGACCGAGAGTGCGGCCAGCAGAATGACAAGGAACGATCCCGAGCCGATCTGCATCAACGCCCCCAGAATGATGATGGAGGAGATGGCGTTGGTGACGGCCATCAGCGGCGTGTGAAGCGAATGGCTGACGTTCCAGATCACCTGGAAGCCGACAAAGACCGCCAGCACGAACACGATGAAGTGCTGCATGAAGCTTGCCGGGGCCACCGCACCCACCAGAAGGGTCAGCGCACCGCCAACTGCAAGAAGCGTGACCTGCTGTTTGGTCTGCGCCTTGAAGGCCGCGACCTCCTCGGCCCGCTTTTCCTCTGCGGTCAGTTCCTTTTTCTTTTCCTTGGGCTTCTGCGCCGCAATGGCGGCCACCTTCGGAGGGGGAGGCGGGAAGGTAATCTCGTTTTCGTGGGTCACCGTGGCGCCACGAATAACGTCATCCTCCATGTTGATGACCGGGTTGCCGTCTTTTTCCGGCGTCAGGTCGTCCATCATGTGACGGATGTTGGTCGCGTAAAGCGTCGAGGACTGTGTCGCCATCCGGCTCGGGAAATCCGTGTAGCCGATGATGGTCACACCGTTGTCCGTGACGATTTTCTCGTCCGGTACGGTCAGGTCACAGTTACCGCCTTTTTCCGCGGCAAGGTCGACGATGACCGAGCCGGGTTTCATGGCGTGAACCATGTCTTCGGTCCACAGTTTCGGCGCGTCACGACCGGGGATCAGAGCGGTGGTGATGACAATGTCCATCTCCGGGGCGAGCTCGCGGAACTTCTCAAGCTGCTTTTCCCGGAATTCGGGGCTCGACGGGGCCGCGTAGCCACCGGTTGCCGCACCGTCCTGCTGGGCTTCCTCGAAGTCCAGGAACACGAACTCGGCGCCCATGCTCTCGATCTGCTCCGCCACTTCGGGGCGCACGTCGAAGGCGTGGGTGATTGCGCCAAGCGATGTGGCGGTACCAATGGCGGCCAGACCGGCCACGCCGGCGCCGACGACCAGAACCTTCGCCGGGGGAACCTTGCCCGCCGCGGTGATCTGACCGGTGAAAAAGCGGCCGAAGTTGTTGCCGGCCTCAATGACAGCGCGGTACCCCGCGATGTTGGCCATCGAGGACAGCGCGTCCATCTTCTGCGCACGGGAGATGCGGGGCACCATGTCCATGGCAATGGTGGTGACGCCCTTTGCCTTCAGGCTCTCCAGCAGGTCCGGGTTCTGGGCCGGGGCAATGAAGCTGATCAGCTTCTGACCTTCGCGGGTGGCCTCTACCTCGGAAGGTTCCGGTGCGCGCACCTTGGCGACAACATCGGCCTTGGCCCAAAGGTCGGCGGCGGTATCTACCACGGTAACACCGGCGTCGCGATAGGCGTCATCCGTGAAACGGGCTGCGGAACCCGCACCGCTCTCGACGATCACCTCGTAACCGAGTTTGGCCAGTTGCCCTGCGGATTGGGGTGTGAGCGCCACACGCGCCTCACCCGATGCTATTTCTTTTGGTACACCGATGATCACTGGAACGGATCCCCTTCCTTCCTTGATTGACCGGAACTCTCTCGGTTCCGTTGGCCATGGTTAACGCCCACCCTGACCGGTTATTATGGACCGGTCCGGATTCTGTCAAATGCTGCGATTGCGAAAAGAGAATGCACGCAATATTAGCGGCGTCAATAACATTGGAACCTGGTAAAGCGCCACAAATACTGAAAAACTTTCAATGAACGGCAGGGCGGCCAGGTAAATGGCAATTGTTCTGTTGCCGAACAGAACCCCCAGCGCACCTGTATCCCCCGGCGGTCCGGCCAGACCGGCCAGGAACTGGACCAAAAGGTTCACTCCAATATTGGCGATTGTGGCCAAAACCAGCACCTTCAAACCCCACACCGGATCCGCAGCCAAAAGCTGCGGCACACCGTCAAAGAGCGGAATGACGAAGACGATCAGCGCAATGACGCCCACCCCATCCAGCTCGGTCGAATAGCGCATCAGCCTTTCCCGCCCCGCCACGAGATTGAGCACGAGTGCAAAAAGACACGCCCCCGCAATCATCAGAAACAGCTTCACCGCCAGCTCAACCGGCGTGATCACGACCTCACCCGGTAGAAACAGCGCGACGGTCAGGGGCCCCAGCACCGGCGTCAAAAGCATTGACGCCACCGTCACCTCAACGGCCAGCCTCGCGTTGTAGCCGAGAATGAAACACAGCGTCCCCGTCGAGGCGATGGGGGGCGCCGCCGCCAGATACACCAGCGCCATGACCATCTCCGTATCCAACCCGACCGCGGTCGCGACGAACCGGTAAATACCGGCGCTGACCGGCATCAGTACAACCATGACGAGAAAAAGGAATCCCAGACGCCCAGGCTGAACGGATGCGCGCAGCGTCGCGACCATATCCACCCGCGCCATTGCGAGACCAAGCACGACACAGACCAGAAACGGCAGCGCCGGCCGCAGAAACCGGGACACCTCGGGAATGAAAAAGCAAAGCGCGATCCCGCCAAGCAGAATCCACCGGGCCTGCCGGCCCAGAAAACCTAGCACGCTTAAGGGAGTCACACGTTAACCGGTACCGCTACGCGGTCCTTCGAAATACTCACTGGACAGCCGTTTCCTTCGTCAGAGGCACACGCCGTCAATGACGATACCGTTTTTGTCCCCGCCATCGCCGCCATCGTCGCATTTCGTCCCATCCCGGGTGCAGGATGCGGTCAGCATGGCGATGACCGTGACGACAAGCAGACTTCGGATCATCTTCGATTTCCTCTCAATGGCAAAATTCAGGACGAAAATTCCCTGTGATTAGAGCCAAATGCAACTCCCGACGGAAGATTTATCATGCTATCCGGTTTTTGGTGAAACAATTTGGACGCGAGTACCGAAAAGATTCTATGGGTAGTCTCCGGAGGCCGGGGAATTTGCCGGCTGTACGTAACGATTGGAAGTCGAATGCATAAATCCGTTTTTGCCGCCGTTGTGCCGTTGTTCCTGTTTCATGCCGCGACTGCTGCGGCGGATCATCATATTGACGTGGAACACTGGTCGGCGATTGAGTCCAAGGCAACCGGGCAGGAGGTGTATTTCCACGCCTGGGGCGGCGATCCGCGCCGGAATGCCTATATCGAATGGGCGGCCGAACAGATTCTCAACCGCAGCGGCGTAGTCGTTACCCATGTGAAACTTGCCGATACCGCCGAGGCCGTGTCCCAGGTCGTTTCGGAGAAGGCCGCGGGTCGTGACGAGGACGGGTCGGTTGATCTTATTTGGATCAACGGTGCCAACTTCGCCTCCATGAAGGAGCAGGACCTCCTTTACGGCCCCTGGGCCGAGGAACTTCCCAACTGGCAGTATGTGGATGTGGAGGGCAAACCCACCGTCCAGAGCGATTTCACGGTGCCGACCGATGGTCTTGAGGCCCCGTGGGGCATGGCGCAGCTGATTTTCTATCACGATACGGAAACGCTGCCCGATCCGCCGAAATCCATCGTCGCAATCGGCGAATGGCTGGAGGAAAACCCCGGTCGGTTCACCTATCCACAGCCCCCGGATTTTCATGGCCTGACCTTCCTCAAACAGGCCGCCTATGAGCTTATGCAGGACCCGTCCGTCCTTCAGGAGCCGGTCGATCCGGACCGTTATGAGGACCTGACCGCACCGCTTTGGGCCTGGCTCGATGGTGTGACGCCGAATCTCTGGCGCAGTGGCCGCGCCTATCCGTCCACCGGCACCCAGATGAAACAGCTTCTGGCAGATGGAGAGATTGAAATTGCGTTCTCCTTCAACCAGTCCGAGGCCAGCGCCGCTATCGCGAACGGTGAACTTCCCGACACCGTGCGCTCCTACGTCCTTGAGGGCGGAACCATTGGCAACGCGAATTTCGTTGCCATCCCCTACAACTCCTCGGCGAGGGAAGGGGCTGTGGTCTTCGCAAACTTTCTGATGTCGCCCGAGGCTCAGGCCCGCGCGCAGGATCCCGGGGTTCTGGGCAACTTCACGGTTCTCGACATGGACAAGCTCAACGAGACCCACCGCGCCCGCTTCGATTCGCTTGAACTGGGTGTTGCCACGCTGACGCCCGAGGAACTGGGCCAGGCGCTTCAGGAGCCACACCCAAGCTGGATGGACCGCCTGTCGGAAGACTGGATTTCCCGCTACGGGGTTTCCCAATAGCTGGACAGCCTGGCATTCAACACCGGTTTCGCGTCGGCCCGGTTCCGCTGATCCTGGCGGTCCCGGTAACGGCCGGGCTGGCCGGTGCAATACTTCCGGGTTTTGGGTGGATGCCCGCGCTGGGCGGCGAAACCCTGTCGCTTCAGCCGTGGCGTGATCTTTTCGCGGTACCTGGCATCCTCCGGTCCGCCCTGCTCAGTCTCTGCACCGGCCTCGCCGCCACACTCATCTCCGTCATTCTGGTCATACTGATCGTCGCAACCTTTCAGGGCACCCGCGGTTTTCGCAGGGTCGAGCGTGTCCTGTCACCGCTTTTGTCGGTCCCGCACGCGGCGGCGGCATTTGGTCTCGCGTTCCTGATTGCACCATCCGGATGGCTGTCGCGGCTGCTGTCACCCTGGCTGACGGGTTGGAACGCGCCGCCGGATCTTCTGATCATCCACGACACCTGGGGTTTGACGCTGATCGGTGGTCTGGTCATCAAGGAGGTGCCGTTTCTGCTCCTGATGACCATTGCCGCACTGCCCCAGGCCGATGCCTCCCGCACGCTGGCCGCCGCCATGACCCTTGGATATGGTCGCGTTTCGGGCTGGTGCCGGACCGTTCTGCCACGGGTTTACCCCCAGATCCGGCTGCCGGTCTACGCCGTTCTGGCCTTCTCCATGTCCACGGTTGAGGTCGCGCTGATCCTCGGCCCCACCACACCGGCGACCCTCGCGGTCCGGGTGACGGGCTGGATGCGTGACCCTGATCTCACGCTCTGGTTTCAGGCGGCCGCGGGGGCGGCACTGCAACTCGCACTGGTGCTCTTCGCCTTCCTGCTCTGGCGCTTCGGTGAAACTGTTATCGCCCGTTTGGCCCTGATGCGCATCATGGCGGGGCACCGCGGGCGGTCCGACTGGTTCCCGCGTGCCATCGCCCTGGTATCGGCACTTGCCGTTTCCGGTGCGGTCTTCGCGGGGCTCGTGGTCCTCGGAATCTGGTCGTTTGCCGGGTTCTGGCGCTTCCCGGACGCATTGCCTCAGGCGTTCTCGCTCAAAACCTGGATGCGGTCGGGCGACACGCTCCTGTCCCTCGTGGCCACCGGAATGGGGATTGCCGTTGCAAGTGTGGTCGTGGCACTGATCCTCGTGCTGTACCAGTTGCAGCAGACAACCCGCCTTGACGGTTCCCCAGATCGCGGACAGGGGATGTGGCTCGTCTATCTGCCGCTCATTCTGCCGCAGATTTCGTTCCTGCTGGGTCTGCAAATTCTTAGCGTGATCTCCGGCCTCGACGGGACCCATTTCGGAGTTTTTGTCTGTCATCTCATGTTCGTTCTGCCCTACGTCTATCTGTCGCTGTCCGACCCGTGGAAGGCACTCAATCCGCGTTTATCAACCGTCGCGGCGACCCTCGGCTCCGGGCCGTGGCGCATCTTCTGGCGGGTGCGTCTGCCACTCATGCTGACACCAATTCTGACCGCCGCGGCGGTGGGCCTGGCCGTTTCGCTGGGCCTCTACCTGCCCACGCTCCTGATCGGCGCGGGCCGCGTGACCACCCTGACCACCGAGGCCGTGGCGCTCACGGCAGGTGGAGACCGCCGTCTGATCGGTGTTTACGGCCTGCTCCAGGCGATCCTGCCCTTTATCGGGTTTGGTATGGCCCTTGCGGTGCCGAGGCTCGTCTGGCGAAACCGCAGGGCCATGGAGGCGCGACAGTGACCTCTGGCGGTGATCTCGAATTCCGGGACTTAACCCTGACCCGCGACGGTCAGCGACTCCTTGCCCTTTCCGTCACGGTCGCGCCGGGTGAAACGCTGTCGATCATGGGGCCGTCCGGGTCCGGCAAGTCGACGCTGCTCGCCATGGCGACCGGCACGATCAGCCCTGAATTCGACACATCGGGTCGTATCATCCTGGGTGGCCGGGACATTACCGCTCTTCCGCCCCAGGACCGGCAGGTTGGCATCCTTTTCCAGGACGACGTTCTCTTCCCGCATCTCTCCGTGCGGGGTAACCTCGCCTTTGGCCTGCATCCCTCGGTGAAAGGACGCAAGGCGCGCATGGCGGCGGTGGATGAAGCCCTCGCGGGTGTCGGTCTCGCCGGATTTGCCGACCGCGACCCGGCAACCCTGTCTGGGGGCCAGAGGGCGCGCGTGGCACTCATGCGGGTGCTGCTGTCGCAACCAAAGGCGCTACTGCTCGATGAGCCGTTTTCCAAACTGGATGCGGGCCTGCGGGATCAAATTCGCAACCTCGTTTTCGATCACGCCCGTGCCGCCGGCCTGCCGGTTGTGCTCGTCACCCATGACCCGGAGGACGCCAAGGCCGCGGGCGGCCGGGTCATCACCGTCGGCGGCTGAAGTTTAGGTTTCGTCGCGCTTCCAGGTCGGGTGAAAGCGCCCGGCCGGGGACAGCGTGAAAATCTCGCAGCCATCCTCCGTCACACCAATCGAGTGCTCAAACTGCGCCGACAGCGACCGGTCCCGTGTGACGGCCGTCCAGTCGTCATCGAGAACCTTGGTTTCCGGCCGCCCCAGGTTGATCATCGGTTCAATGGTGAAGAACATCCCCGGCTCCAGAACCGGCTTTGATCCCCAGCGGCCGTAATGCAGCACGTTGGGCGCGGCATGAAACACCCGCCCAAGCCCGTGACCGCAGAAATCGCGCACGACGGAACAGCGGTGCGCCTCGGCATAGCGCTGAATGGCCGCGCCAATATCACCAAATGTATTGCCGGGTTTGACCTGGGCGATGCCCTGAAACAGGGCGTCATGGGTGATGTCCATCAGACGCGCCGCTTTGCGGTTGGGCTGGCCCGCGACATACATGCGGCTGGTGTCACCAAACCACCCGTCCACGATCACCGTCACGTCGATGTTCAGAATATCGCCCGCGTTGAGTTTCTTCTTCTCCGACGGAATGCCGTGGCATACCACATGGTTGATCGAAATGCAGGAGGCGTGCTGATAGCCTTTGTATCCAACCGTTGCCGATTTGGCGCCCGCATCAATCACCATCTGATGGATCAGCGTATCCAGTTCCAGGGTGGTAACGCCAGGGACTACGTGATCGGTAATCCGGTCAAGTATGTCCGCGGCAAGCCGACCGGCGGCATGCATGCCGGCAAAATCGTCTTTGGAATGAATGCGGATGCCATCCTTGTTCAGGTGGCCTGGCAGGTTGCCTTCCAATGGTTCGGTCTCCCGGCTGTCGCGACCGGCAAGATGTAACTAAGGAAGGCCCGGTTTGCAAACCCCCCGGGCACGCTTCAGGGATGTTCCATCGGGATCGCCCGGCCAAACTCAACGCCGGAGGTCGTAATCACCGTGTCATACACCAGCGTCTCCACCCCCGCCGCACGGGCCTCCGCAAAAGCGGCCGCGTAGCCGGGGTCGAGATCGGCCGCGAGCCGGAAGCGGTCACAGTCCGTGCGCTGGACCAAAAACAGCATCACCGCCCGGTGCCCCTCCGCCACCATGTCTGACAGTTCGCGCAGATGCTTGGCCCCGCGCAGCGTGACACAGTCGGGGAACTCCGCCAGCCCAGGCTCACGCCGCAGATGCACGTTTTTGATCTCCACATAGACATCGGGAAGACCGTCGCCGCGGCCGAGCCAGTCAATCCGGCTGTTGCCCCCGTATTTCACTTCCGCCCGCCACTGCGCATAGGCGGTCAGCTCCGGAACCGCCCGGGAGGTCAGCGCCTCACCCGTCACCCTGTTAGGCAGACTGGTGTCAATCCCGGCGATGTGCCCGTCATCCAGTTCAACCAGCCGCCAGCTCCATTTCAGCTTGCGTTTTGGGTTGTTCGACGGCTCCAGCCAGACGGTGCTGCCAGGCGCGTTCAGGCCCAGCATCGCGCCAGGATTGGCGCAGTGGGCCGTGATCTCCGTCCCGTCCTCCAGCAATACGTCCGCCAGGAACCGTTTGTAGCGCCGCAGCAGTTGACCACGGACAAGGGGTGCTTCAAATTTCATGCGCGCGACCATGGGGGTTACGCGTTTCAGGGACAAGACCTCAGATGAGCAATCCAACCGCCGCAATGATCACCATAGGTGACGAGATACTGTCCGGCCGTACGCAGGACACCAACATGAATTTCCTGGCGAAGGAACTCACGGCCCGCGGCATTGGCCTGCGCGAAACCCGCGTTGTCCCGGATGTGGTCGAGGAAATCATCGCCGCGGTCAACCACCTGCGCAAACGCTACACCTATGTGTTTACCTCCGGCGGTATCGGCCCGACCCATGACGACATCACGGCCGACTGCGTCGCTGCCGCCTTTGGCGTGAATATTGATGTGCGGGAGGATGCTCGCGCGATCCTCGCCCAGAATTATGCCAATCCGGAGGTGGATCTGAACGAATCCCGCCTGCGCATGGCCCGCATTCCCGATGGTGCGACCCTGATCGAAAATTCGGTCTCCAAGGCTCCAGGCTTCAGCCTCGAAAACGTCCATGTGATGGCCGGTGTACCATCGGTTTTCAAGTCCATGGTTGGTGTCCTGCTCCCAACGCTGCGGCAGGGCCGGGCGGTTCTGTCGCTCACGGTTCGTGCCGGGATGCCCGAGGGCGAGCTTGCCGGGCCACTTCGCGAACTGAACGAGGCATGGCCGAGCGTGGATATCGGCAGCTACCCGTTCAACCGCAATGGCAGCTTTGGCGCCGATGTCGTGTTCCGCGGGGACAGTCAGGCGGAGCTCGATCAGGCCGCCGCGGCCCTGCGCGAATATCTCGGCGACCGGGAGCTGCCGATCGACTGATACCCTTGCTCAGACGCCGCTGAAACCGTAGGAAGCAGGGGCGTGCGGGCGTGATGGAATGGTAGACATACCGGACTTAAAATCCGGAGGGCGTGAGCCCGTGGGGGTTCGAGTCCCCCCGCCCGCACCATCCTGCATCGGGCGGTGCCGTGGAATTATTGCCCCGACGATTCGCCCGGGTGACGGCGCCGTGTTATCGCTTCGAAAACGCGTGTCGGAGTTCAGCTTTTGATATTTTCGGCGGAACTGACCGGACTTACCACTGCGTCAGGCATCCTGCTGCTTCTCGCCGTAGTCAGCCTGTGGATCAACCGGTACGCGGCCCTCGCGATACTTGGACTTGCAACCCTGGTCGCGGGCGTCGCCGGGCATGTCACATTCGCGGGTGCCTTATGCCTGGCCGGTTTCGCGGGGCTTGCCTGGTGGTATCGGCAGTCAGGCCGATGGTCGGCATGGGCCGCACTTTTCATCGCTTCGGCCGTGTTTTTCCTGCATCTGGTGCCGGGCATTACGGGCTGGCCGTTTTTGGGGCCGATGCGGATTGGCGCCGGCGGGGAATATGGCAAATGGCTCTCTGTGGACAAGGTCGGTGCGGGCGTTCTCCTGCTGGCAATTGCCCTGCCGGATCTCCGCAGCCGCGCCGACTGGCGGATGATGCTTGTGCAGGCCTGGCCGTGGATTTTTGGTGTTCCGCTTTTGCTGGCCATTCTGGCGGTGCTGTCCGGTTCGTTGCATTTGGACGTGACGCCGGTTGTGGCCTTTTGGCCCTGGGCCGTGGTCAACCTGTTGAGCGTTTGTGTTGTCGAAGAGGCCCTGTTTCGAGGCCTCATCCAGTCCCGTTTCGTCCTCGCGTGCCGTGATCGCGGGTGGCCAGCCTGGGCGGGCGTGGTGTTGGCCGCGCTGCTGTTCGGTCTGGCCCATGCCGCTGGTGGTTTTGCTCTCGTGGTCTTTGCGACACTCGCGGGGCTTGGCTACGGGTTTGCCCGCCATGTCACGGGGCGCATCGAGGCCGCGATCCTGGTGCATTTTGCCCTCAATGCGGTTCATTTCCTGTTTCTGACCTATCCCGTGCCGGCGTAACGGGCCAATCGGGGTTCAGGCCGTTCCATTGGCAGAGCCGGCCAAAACGCTGGCAGGATGCGCCAATACCGGGGCGGGTCAGGAGCCTATCTTCAAGGCACTGAAACACACCTGGAGAGACACAACATGTCCCGTATCACCCTGCCCGATTCCATTTATGAGACCCCCGCCGCGTCCCAGGCCCAGTTGGAGGGCGTGAAGAAGATGCTCGGCAGCGTTCCGAACATGTTCCGTATCACGGCCAACAGCCCGGCGGCCCTGACCGGATATCTTGGCCTCAACTCGGGCCTCGCCAAGGGCACCCTGTCGCCGCAGACCCGCGAGCGCATCGCGCTTGCCGTCGCCCAGATCAACGGCTGCGACTACTGCCTGTCGGCACATACCTATCTGGGCAAGAACGTCGCGAAACTTGATGATGCGGAAATCGCCGCCAACCGGCGCGGTGGATCGTCGGACCCCAAGGCCGATGCCGCCGTGCGCTTTGCCGCCAAACTTGTCGAGGCCCGTGGCCAGGTGTCGGATGCGGATGTCTCCTCCGTTAAAATGGCCGGCTACACCGAGGGTGAGATCGTTGAGATCGTGACCCATGTCGCGCTCAACACCCTGACGAACTACCTCAATGAGGCACTCGACACGCCGATTGATTTCCCCGAGGTCAGCGCCCAGGCGGCCTGACCTCACCCAGGCCCCGGTCGCATTCACCCCCCCTTCGTCCGCGACCGGGGCCGTTTTCCAAATTTCACACGAGGCCCGCACCATGACACGCCCTCCGATTCCGCCCTTCGACGAAACATCGGCCCGCACCAAGGTCCGCCTGGCCGAGGATGGCTGGAACAGCCGTGATCCCGAACGGGTGTCGCTCGCCTACACACCCGACAGCCGCTGGCGCAACCGTGCGGAGATTTTCGAGGGCCGCGCCCGCATCGTCGAATTTCTGACGCGCAAATGGGCCCGCGAACTCGACTATCGTCTGATCAAGGAGCTTTGGGCCTGGCAGGGCAACCGCATCGCCGTGCGCTTCGCCTATGAGTACCGCGACGATGCGGGCAACTGGTTTCGCGCCTACGGCAACGAGAACTGGGAATTCGACGGCGAGGGCCTGATGCGCTGGCGTGTCGCGTCAATCAACGATCTGCCCATCGCGAAGGCCGACCGCCTGATGCACTGGCCGGACGGACCCCGGCCCGACGATCACCCCGGACTGACCGAACTTGGACTCTAGGAGCCGTTGCCATGTCACACGCACAAACCGCATTTGCGCCCGAATTTTGCGATTACCCGCCCCATGTTTCCGTCGCCGGAGATTACGCCAACATCCGGCCGCTGGAGACGGATTACGGACAGGAACTGACCGCACGCGAGGCCACGTTCCTCACCGAACGGGACGGGTTCTTCCAGGCAACCGCCGCCGAGGCCGCCTGGCCTGACGTTCAGTTTCGTGGCGGCCCGCCGGGCTTCATCCGCATCATCGACCAGCGCACAATTGGATTTGTCGAACGCCGCAGCAACCGGCAGGCCATTGGCGCGGACGGTCCGGAGCAAAACGACCGGGTGTCCATCATTGCCGTCGATTTTGCCCGCCGCAGGCGTCTGCGGCTGATCGGGCATGTGCGCACGACGGATGATGCCGAGGTGGTCGACTTCCTCAATCCGCTTGGCGTGCCGGATGCAAATGTCGCGGTTGTTGTTCGAATTGCCGCGTTCGATTGGGCCGGTTCAGAGGACATTCCGCTGCGTCTCACCGACGAGGAACGCCACGGTGAACTGGCCCGTCTGCATGCCCGTATCCGCTGTCTTGAGCGAAACATGGACCCGCTAACAACCAGCGCGTGCAAAATGGCCCGCTGAGTTGAAAACCTGCCCCTGTTTGCCGCACGTGCCATCTTCCCCGGCCGCGCGTCCCGGCGTACCATTCAGTATGCCGAAGGTGACGAATGCATTTGCCCGCGCCATGGCGCAGGCTGCGGGCATGACGCTCAGGGAGGACGGGGCGCTGATCTCCGGCGGGGTCGTGGTGCGCCGGATTTCGGAAACCTCCGATGACCAGCTGACCGATACGGACTATTTCGACCTTCTCGACTGGATCCGCCGTGAGCATGAGGACGAGGTCGCACTGGTTGAGGCCTATGCGAAACTGATCCGCGTCGATGACATCGGCGTGCTCGGCCTCGCGATTAAAACCGCCCCCACGCTTCGCGCGTCGCTGGAACGTGTCGAACGCTACTGGCGGGTGGTCACGGACACGGCGGTCTACACGCTGGACCAGTCCGACGATCCGGCCCTTCTGGTCTTTGAGGCGCGCACCGGCCACCATCCCGTTCTCGACTTCCGTAACGAGGGCGCGCTGGCCGGTTTCGCCCGAAACATGTACCGCTTCGTGGAAAGCGGCCTGGTCCTCGAATACGTTACATTTCGCCACACCTGCCGCTGCGAACCCGGCCGCTACGCCGACCTGTTCGGCTGCCCCGTCCGGTTCGATGCGGACCGGAACGCCATAGCTCTCAGGTCATCCATGCTCGACCTGCCCAACCGGCTTGGCGATGCGGCGGTGTCGGATTTTCTGACCGCCCATCTCGAAACCGAAATAGGCCCGCTCACCCATGACACTTCGGTTCGCGCCGACCTGCTTCGCCGTCTGACACCGGCGCTCAGTAACGGCCTGCCCCAGGCCGCGGACATCGCACGCGACATGGGCATGAGCGAACGCACGCTCTACCGGCGCCTCGCCGACGAGGGTCTGACCTTCCGCGACGTGCTGACCGAGGCGCAATCCTCCCTCGCGCAGGAGCTTCTGCGCGAAAGCCGCAGTTCCATCGCCGAGATCGCCTTCCTCACCGGTTTCTCGGAACAGAGCACCTTCAGCCGCGCCTTCAAACGCTGGGTCGGCCAGGCCCCCGCCCAGTACCGCCAGCAGCGCGAACCCGCCTGAACCCACGGTTGGCAGAACCGGCCAGGCGCTTGTCAGAAACTGCCGATACGCCGACACACCCTGCGTCGTATTCACTTTCCATCGCTGCCACACTGACACACCGGCGGCTCCACCAAACCGGAGGGCATCACAATGCGTATGAGACACGACATCACCCAGGCCAAATCCCAAACCCCAACCGACGCGGGACGCAACACACCCCGCCACCCGCGCGGGGCGGAGATGGAGGATATGGTCTATCTTTTGATCATCACCGTCGCCATGGCCTGCATGACCGGCATGCTGGCACTCATGGCCATTATTCCCGGCGCGGTGTTTGCCTGAAGCCGGTCGCGAACGGGCGGCCAAACCGTCCGTCGTTGCCCCCCCCTTTCAGGTGCCGTCTTGCGGAGCGGAATGGAAAGGTTAGGTATCTCACGGATACCTCTCTTTCCACACGAACGCACGGACCCTTTCATGCCCGATCTCTCCGCCCTGAAGGAACACGCCCGTCCCCGCGCCCCGAAAATACCCGGGGCCACCGACGCGCAGCGCGAGCAGGGCAGGTCGCTGGCCATGATCCACGCTATGCACCTCTCGGACATGGCCATGATCCGCCAGATGGTGGGGCGTATCGAGCACGACCGCAGCGCCGCCAAAGACCTCGCGGAGGCCGTGCCGGAACTCGCCATGACCCAAAACCTGCGCAATTTCGGCGCGCTTTGCGGTCGGGAATGCAACAACCTGCTCTTCCACCACGGCGCGGAGGAGCATCACATGTTCCCGGCCCTGGAGGAACTTGGCGACACCGGTCTTCGCGCGGTGATCGCCAAACTCCGTGAGGAGCACGAGGTCATCCATGCGCTTCTGGAGGATCTCGGTAAGGGCGCCATGGCGGTGATGCAATCGCCGGATCCGTCAACATACGCGGCACTCAGGGACACGTTCGAGATGCTGGACGCGGCGATCCGGTCCCATTTCGGGTATGAGGAAACGGAACTTCAGGAGGCGTTGGGCGTTTTTCAGGTTCTGTAACACTCTGAAAGGTAGCGAAAAATGACACTGAAACTAAAGGTCATCACCGGCTCCACGCGACCTGGCCGCAAGGGGCCGAAGGTCGCCGAATGGGTGAATGCCGCCGCCCGCGAACATGGCGGGTTTGAGGTGGAGGCGGTTGATCTCGCTGACTTTAATCTGCCCCTGCTTGATGAGGCCAGCCACCCGGCTGCACAGGATTACGAGCATGAACACACCAAACGCTGGAGCGCCGTGATCGACGATGCCGACGCGTTTGTATTCGTCACCCCGGAATATGACTTTTACACCCCAGCTTCGCTGATCAACGCGGTCCAGTTCGTGTTTAAGGAGTGGGGTTACAAGGCGGCTGGTATTGTCAGCTATGGTGGCGTGTCCGGTGGTCTTCGCTCCGCTGAAACGCTGCGCCACATCCTGACGAATGTCGGCGTCATGCCGATCCCACAGGTCGTTCCGGCGCCGTTTTTCACCGGTTTTATCAATAATGACGGTGTGTTCGAGCCCAACGACGAAATGCGCAAGGGTGCCACCGGAATGTTCACCGAGCTGCAGAAATGGGCCGCCGCGCTCAAACCCCTGCGGAACGGCTGACACATTCCTTTCCCACACAAGCCGCAGGCGGAACCTGGTCGCCCGCGGCCAAATCGCAGCGGAAACTGTCTGTTTCCCGATCAGAGCCAAATTCTCCGATACCTTGTGCCTTCTGCCCTGTTGAGGTTTGACTGTTCCCACAACGCGCGTCCGACGCGGAGCTGACAAAAAACAGGGAGAACCACATTGAGCGTTGAAGCCATTAAATCCGGAAACACCGCACTCGTGACCGGCGGGGCCGCCGGCATAGGTCTCGCCGCCGCCCGCCGGTTTGCAAAAGCTGGCATGACCGTAATCGTTCTCGATGTCCGGGACGAACTTTTTGCGGAGGCCGAAACAACCCTCCGTGACGATGGAGCCGCGGATGTCATTACCCGCGCCGTTGACGTGTCGGACCGCCAGGCCGTTGAGGCCCTGCGCGATGAAATCGACGGACTGACCGGTGGTATCGACGTTCTGATGTGCAACGCGGGCGTGCAGCCCGGCAGCGATATTTTCGACACCACTGGAACCTGGGAGCGCATTCTCGGCGTTAATCTCGGCGGCATCGTCAATGTGTGCCAGGTGTTCGTTCCGGGCATGATGGAGCGGGGCAAACCCGGTCTTGTCATCAATACCGGCTCAAAACAGGGGATCACCGCGCCTCCGGGCGATCCGGCCTACAACATGTCAAAAGCGGCGGTGAAGGTCTTCACCGAGTCGCTGGCCCATCATTTGCGCGAATCCGGCTCGGCCCTGACCGCGCATCTGCTGATCCCAGGGTTCGTCTATACCGACCTCACCCGTGGCGATCGGACGGAGAAACCGGCGGGAGCCTGGCTGCCGGATCAGGTCGCGGATTTCATGATGGAACGGCTGGAGGCGGGCGACTTCTATATTCTTTGCCCCGACAATGACGTCCCGCGTGACCTCGATGAAAAGCGCATGGCCTGGGCGATGGGCGACATTATCGAAAACCGCCCACCCCTGTCCCGTTGGCATCCCGACTGGAAGGATGCGTTCGAGACGTATCTCCAAAATACGACGAGACCGGCCGTTTAGGACGCCTGCTGCCTCATCGACGGATCAGCGAGGATTGCCTCCACGACATCCTCCTGGGACCGGTCAATATCCACGGTGAGCGAAAGCTCATCGTTTTCCGGTGGCTCGAGGGTCTCAAACTGGCTGTCGAGAAGGCTGGTCGGCATGAAATGCCCCTCCCGCTCGCCCATGCGTTTTGCGATCACGTCACGGCTGCCGGCGAGATGGATGAACATTACCGGTTCGTTGACGCCCTCGCGGATCCAGTGCCGGTAGATTTTACGAAGCGCGGAACACCCGATCAGTGTGACGCCGTCGCTTTCGGCCAGCGTCGCGGAAACCCGCGCCAGCCAGGGTGCGCGGTCACTGTCGTCCAGGGGCTCACCCCGCGACATTTTTGCAATGTTTGCAGGAGGATGCAGGTCGTCCCCGTCGATGAACACGGCGTTCATGTGACGCGCCAGCATGTTTCCGATGGACGTCTTGCCGCAGCCCGCGACGCCCATGACCACGAATTTCCGGGTCATACGCAGGCCGCCATGCCGCCATCCACGAAGAGGGTATGGCCGTTCACGAACGACGATGCCGCGGAGGACAGGAACACACACGCCCCGACCAGTTCCTCGACATTGCCCCAGCGGCCCGCAGGTGTGCGTTTCTCAAGCCACGCGCTGAACTCCGGATCGTCCACCAGAGCCTGGTTCAGCGGTGTTTTGAAATACCCCGGCGCCAGACCGTTGCACTGAAGCCCGTGCTTGGCCCAGTCGGTCGCCATGCCCTTGGTCAGGTTCGCAACGGCCCCTTTGGTCGCCGTGTAAGGCGCGATGCCGGGACGGGCGAGGGCGGTCTGGATCGAGCAGATATTGATGATTTTGCCGGCCTTCCGGTCGATCATGTGACGCGCCACGGCCTGTCCCACATGGAAAACGGAGGCGATATTTGTCTGAAGCAGCCGCTCAAACGCATCCGCCGGGAAGTCTTCCAGCGGTGTCCGGTGCTGCATGCCCGCGTTGTTGACCAGAATGTCTATCGGGCCTTTTTCCTTTTCAAAACCGTCAATTGCCGCACGCACGCCGTCATGGTCGGTCACGTCGAAGGCCAGAATTTCAACCTCACCGCCGCTCTCGCGGAGCGCGGCGGCCGCAGCCTCGAGCTTGCCCGCGTCGCGTCCGTTCAGGACAATCGACGCTCCGGCCTCCTGGAGGCCTTTGGCCAGTGCGAAACCGATGCCCTGGGAGGATCCGGTTACAAGAGCCCGCTTCGCGGTCAGGTCAAACAGGGCGGTGCTCATTCAGGGCCTCTTTCAATTTCGGCTGGATCAGGTGACACCGGTCTTGTTTTCGAACGCGCCTAAAGTCAAGGTGCGCGCGCAGATGGGATCGCTTTGATTTCCGGGGTTTGAGGGGCAGTAAGATGAAAACGGTAGTCATTCATGAGGCGCATGACCTGCGGGTCGAGGACCGGGAGCCGGCGGTGATCGGAGAGGGGCAGGTGCTGGTGCGGATGGCGGCTGGCGGAATTTGTGGCTCGGATCTGCATTACTACCACAATGGCGGGTTCGGGGCGGTGCGGCTGCGGGAGCCCATGATTTTGGGGCATGAGGTGGCTGGATACGTGGTTGAAACGGGGCCTGGCGTGACGGGGCTGGAGCCTGGTCAGCTCGTGGCCGTGTCACCCTCAAGGCCCTGTAAAAACTGCAAATTTTGCGCCGAGGCCATGTTTAACCAGTGCCTCAACATGCGCTTTTACGGCTCCGCGATGCCGTTTCCTCATATTCAGGGGGCGTTTCGGGAGATGCTGGTGGCTGAGGCGGAGCAGTGTGTGCCGGCGGATGGGCTGACGCCGGGGGAGGCGGCGATGGCGGAGCCCCTGGCGGTGACGCTGCACGCGACGCGTAAGCTGCGGAATTTGCTGGGAAAATCGGTGCTGGTGACCGGGTGCGGGCCGATTGGGATCCTGTCGATCCTGGCGGCACGCAGAGCGGGCGCGGACAGGGTGGTGGCGACGGATCTTTCGGCGTTTACACTGGAGTTTGCCAGGGCCGCCGGTGCCGATGAGGTCATTGATTTGTCCAATGATTCCAACGGCCTGGACCGGTTCACGGCGGATAAGGGGACGTTCGATATCCTCTATGAATGCTCGGGCGCGGTGCCGGCTCTGACGGCTGGAATTGGGGCGATGCGGCCGGGGGGGACGGTGATGCAGCTGGGGATGAGTGGGGACATGAATCTGCCGGTTTTGTCCATTATTTCCAAGGAGTTATCCCTTCAGGGGTCGTTCCGGTTCCATGATGAGTTTGCCACGGGCGTGAGCCTGATGCAAAAGGGGCTGATTGACGTCAAACCATTGATTACGCACACAAAAAACCTGGACGACGCCGTTCAGGCTTTTGACCTGGCCGGGGACAGAAAACAGGCGATGAAGGTCCAGCTGGCCTTCTGAGTGGCACGGATTGTGCGAAAAGTGGCACAGATGTGCAGGGATTTGGCACAGATTGTGAGTCAAATGGCACAGATTGCACGGGGTTTGGCCAAAAATGGCCGAAATTGGGGGTGGTTTGGGTGGTTGTTCAAGCTAAACCTGCGACCTGTGCCTAATTGTATCGTTAGATGCTACAATGAACGTATTCGAGGTTCATTGGGCGCCACATTGTCGATTTCCACGATTTCCTCTTTGATGCACTCTGTCACAGATTTGTTCACGGCCAGACTGGCATCCAGTTTGCTTTGGTCAAATTCGCGTCTCAGAATTATCGGTCGTTCTGCTTTGATGGCTTTCCCAAATGCAAGAAACTCATACCGTCCCAAGTTTGGTATTAGGCGCGTATGCTGGCTGCTGTACACACTCTCCAAAAAGTTGAGACTGGTTTGGTCTATCAGGCTATGTGTCAAAAACGTGTTGCATTGAGATAAAATTGTTTTGCTGACGAGAGCTGACCGCTGGGTTATGACTAGCAGCCCAACTCCGTATTTCCTACCTTGTAGGGCAATTTGTCCGATCCTTTCGACAACCCATTTGGTTTCGCCATCAAAACCACTGCCATAGGGTTCAGGCACAATCGTGTGGGCCTCCTCAAGACATAGAAAGACTTGCCTAGCGCGTCTATTTGCTTTCGCCCAATTCATAATTGATGAGAGATAAATTTCGGTGAGACGAAGTCCTGCTTTCGAATTCGAGATGTCAGAAAGTTCGAAAATTGCTAGGTTACAGTCATCCCCGGCCAAAAATTCACCGATGGTTTTTGATGTATCAGCGCGGATTTCGTCGAGAATTCCCCTTAGTTTTCTTTTTTCTTCGCCGGCTTTGAAGCCCAGAGAATCGATAGCTGCTAAAAGGCCTTCGATGTTTTTGGCCTTATTCGGATCAGGTGCGGGATAAATGGGATTCAAGTCACTGAGACGACTTCTGTAATCGCCGGTAAAATCTACGCAAAAAACTTTCACTCCACCACGTATCGCATTTCTAACTAGGTCCAGCGCGACTTCTGTCTTACCCGTTCCAGTGACACCCAATATGGCGGTGTGATATTCAACAAGCTCGTCCAAACGGGCTATAGCGTCTATATTCGTCGATGGAACGCGTCCTATTCTGAACTCGCGCTCTCCCAGCAACGCCTCCTCGAATTTTCTTGAAGCTGCCGAAAACAACGGAGTGTTCATTGTGGGTGACCTGCCCCCCGGTGGTCCCTCGTTCATAACGAGAGTCTGCGGGTTTGATTTTGATAGTCATGGGTTTTGGCTTGGGCAAGCGCGCCGGGCGCGGAGCCCTCAAATTGCTCAAGCGCTCGGCGC
>JAUHWT010000035.1 GCA_030427145.1 Alphaproteobacteria bacterium
CGCCGAGCGCTTGAGCAATTTGAGGGCTCCGCGCCCGGCGCGCTTGCCCAAGCCAAAACCCATGACTATCAAAATCAAACCCGCAGACTCTCGTTATGAACGAGGGACCACCGGGGGGCAGGTCACGATGCCTTCGCTTAAGCAATATATGGGTTCACCGCGTTCACCCAGAAAACGAGATGTACATTTTTTGGGTCATCGTGGTTAAGGCCTCAAAGAAAGATAGCAACTTGCGGCGCGTTAGCTTCCTGCTATTGCTCGAACATTCAGATGCATCGACGACATGGACATGGAATACGTTCTTGGCGCGCTCGTGGCCAACTTTGGCAGGGTGCATGGTAAGCTTCTATTGCAAAGTGGGGCCACCATACGGTCCCTTCTCAGGAGCCGAGCCGTTTTCCCCATCAATGGCCGCCTGCGGGTTGAACCTCTGAACGAAAATATCCTCGGTAAACTCGCTGAAACCCGGAAAACCAACGAAAACTGGAGGATCGATTACAATACACACAGACCACGTACATAGCTTGGCGGGATGGCTCCGGCTGTCCATGCCAAACTAAAACGTTCCGACCGGTCTGCTTCGCTTGAGTTCCGCAATGGCTCCGCTAAGTAGGCCTTGACCTCAAACCGACCGATGGAACCAAATGTGAACGGATTCTACACCTGATCGTCCCGGATCAGGGGGCCGGGTCAGCGGAGATTAACCGAACGCTCCAACGAAGGCAGTTCGAACGGCCGAACAGTGTTTAATTTGCACCGCGTCGGTGGGGGTAGATTAATGTTCAAATCAATCAGTCGCGCGTTGTCGCGACGACGGCGTGTTCGGCTCGCGGGAATAACCTTGTTCCTCGACCATTCGCGGGAGGATTTGCATGGCATGCTTCTCCAAAACTTTTGCCGGACGGGTTCGACACGGGAGCGGCATGATTTCGGCGACGCCGTAGTACATGCGTTCAGATTGCGCGACGGGTTCGATGATACGCATGGTGCGGCAGATCGGTATGAGTTCAGGAACCGCCTTGAGTACGAGCGGAGAACACTGGAGGCGAAAGGCGTTCGGTTGCTTTTAAAGCCGATCCACCGGAGAATTGCTTTGGAGGATCGGAGAGGACAACTCGGGTGAAGGTCACTCAAGAGAGTTACCAACACTGGTGAAGCCAATCTCTTGTGGCTGTCGACACTGTTTTGGTTGGCGAACCTGTGCAATCGAATAATGATGGCTCAGAGTGAATTGCGGTGATGGATGATTTTCCGCCCCGGCCATGGGTATTCCTCCGGAAAATCCAAAGTTGCCGCTGGACGTGTGCATCCGCGTGGTGAACCAATGGCAAGAACATGAAACTGACTGGTGACGCGCGTGTCGCGACACCCAGGTGTCGCGTTCGCCCGGACTGCGCCATTTGCTCGACCTTGGTGAATTACGTGTGGTCGTTTTCCCGCACTGTCCGGCAGCCTTGCCCTGGCATCTGCTGCGCGCCCCGAATTGCACAGGGTCGGTTGACGCGCAGGAAATCGGGAACGAGCCTCCGCACGGGATAATCTTTGATCCTGAACTCGCGGCGCAGAACCGGGGTCGAATGGTATGTGCTCAGGAACTCACGTTTAAGTAACGACGATTTACCCCGTCGGTCTCGGCGGGAAGGTACAGCCTCGTCGAGGCCGGCGGTCATCAGGGCGTCATGCAGGGAGGGCAGGGCGCGGTCCCTGTCCTCCCTGCACGAACGCTTATCCGGGACGGGAGCCCGGAGTTTCCGGGGCACTGCCACGCGGCGACATGCCACGCTTCTGCGTCTCCTCGACGGCCACGGTTTCGTGGAGAACCCTTAGGGCCCTCAACTTCGCGATGTCTGATGCGATCCGGCGGAAGGCGTCGCGTGACACTGCGGTCTGCCGGGCGATACCGGTTGTCGGTGGCGTTGTTCCGAGTAACACGAGAAGTCGGGAGATCGGCCAGGTCTCAGGTGGCATGCGGCTCCAGAGCAGCGTGTTGCAAATCTCGTCCGCGAATTTCGCGCACTCAGAGCCGGCGACAGCCGCGCAGTGTGCGGTGATGTCCCGGCCGTAGCGCAGCACGATACGCTGCGCCTCGGCGATGATCGTCCGCTGAGTTTGGGTCACCCGGGGATGCGGTTGCGGCGAAGCTGACCACGAAACCGGATTGGGTTGCATTTTCATGAGAGGATCCCTTCGGATTCTGGCCCGCCGGGATGACGGGCCGTCAATCCGCCTGATCCTGTCAGGCGGTAAGGCACGGGCATGAGCCCATGCCGGTGAACCGGTCCGGCCTGTTGTCGCCGGACAGCGCAAAGGGTTTCAGCGACAGGCCGCAACTTTGGACGGTGCGGCGCGCAGATCCTGAACCCGCGCGATGAGATCGCGCAGGACACGAAGTGGCCGGGACGCCAGGGCAAGGGCTTCAGCTTCCGGCAGCATCTCGCTGGCCGGCACGTCCGTAGAGCCTTCATTGCCGTTCTCATCCCAGATCGGGTGGGTTTCCCAGCCGTGCACCGTGTTCTCCTCGATTTTTTCGTCGATGCCGGCAATGACGTCGACGAGGCTTTCGTAAAAGAAGGTGTCGAGGATTCTGCGCTCTCTCGCCCGCCGCGCGAGGAGAGCCAGTTCCGCCGTCGGGTTTCCGACAAGTGCGGTGGCGATCGGTCCTTCGAGCAGATCGGCAGCTTCGCGCGCGTATGAAAAAGCCGCGGCGGCACATGAACACGCGTCGTCGTAGTCTACGGGTATAGTGAGCATTTCGTTCTCCTGACTGGAAAAATCCGCCTTTTTTGACGGGTCAATGTCCTGATGCGTTTGCATTCGGGAAAGCCGAAATACACGGCGCAGGTGATCAGCTCCGACTATCCCCATGCGAAATTTTCGTCAGTCAGGAGATCAATTGTCGGGGGAGGAGATGCCGGACCTGCCGGATGAAAACGTATTGTTCCAACGAACATCAAACGGGAATGGAATGTCGGTGCGTTCCGGCCAGCCTAACGCGGACAGCGGCCTTTTCACGTCGAATTTTCGGAACCCCGAACCCGGCACCGGGAAACCGTATGATCCATCCCGGTGGAACCTGTACTCACTCCCCAGTTCTTCCTTTCTGCTGCAGTCGCTCAACTCCGGGCTTTCGTCGAGACAAGCCCCGGAGATGAGTGACCGCAGCGTTTTCCTCCAACCCGTTTTCACCCAGGCAAGCAGTGTTGGTGGATGCCGATCCACAGGTTTTGCCCTGTTTATTCCAGGTCGGGCGGCCGGTATTCTCTTTGATTACGACATGTCCTTGGTGGGTTTCGCAGAGTCTTTGCCAAGGTGCGTTTGTGAAAGCGGCGGTGAGGCCTGCTTCGAAGGAGGTTGGTTTGTTCGCGACGATTGAAAAAAACTTGCACAGGTTCATGCCAATTGGGGGGTGAGATCCGGCCAGAGCACTGCGGCCAAATCAAGGGGCGCATGGTCTTCAAGAACAATTGCGGGCACCGCCTTGCCTCCGTTTTCTCTTCGGAGCAGGAGCGCGGTGATCGGCCAACCTTTGGCCGCAGCGGCACGCCGGCAGAGCCCGACAAGATGCGACGTTGTCCGTCCCCTGCGGAACCGCCTGGCGCTGTCTTCCGTCTCGAAGTGCAGTGGCAGGTCCATGTTGAGCCCGGTCGCCGATAGTCGGGTGCCGCGCACCGGACGCCCGTCGAAGGCCTGAAGGGCCTTCTCAATGCGCACGGCTCCCCTCCAGTCGGGTTCATGTTCAAGATTTTTTTCGAGAGCGGCAAGCGTGGACAGGCGTGTAATCGGGAAGTCCGGCAGCGGCAGACTGCTCATGATGACCACCCGCTTCGTGCGGTCCGGCGCGACAAGCCGGAGCCGTGCAATGGCCTGAAGCGTTGCGCATTCGCGCGACTGGGCAAGGATCGCCTGCGCGCGAGGGTCCGGGTGCGCGCGCAGAAGGGCCTTCTGGAAGGATCCGTCTTGCATTAACATCTGCGCATCGGTGGATGGAAGAGATCCGGAAACATGCGCGGTGATCGGCAGTTCATCTCTCGAGAATACCGCGCGCGCCGCAGTCTCGATATCGCCGATGCGAGGCTGCAGGCGGCCGACGATAACGATGGCCGCAAAGCCCTCGAAATCATTCACGCCCTGGGTTCGTGGGCCGAACCAGCGGGCATCAGCGCCCATGAGGGGTTGCTTCAGGCCCTCGTCGCCGCTTCCAGCGATCGGGTTGCCGACATCTTCATGAAGCGCTTTCAGTACGGCCCTCGTCGCAACGACGAGCACACCGCCTCCCGCCGCTCTGAGGACTTCCCGCCTGATGACCCCCAGGATTCCGGCTCGCCGTTTTGCACCGTCTTCCGGGTGAAGCAGCCAGCTGTTCGACAGCGTCAGATCTGAGACCTGGACAATGTCCGCCCTGGGTGGAGACTGGAGTGAGACGAATACCGCGCCGGGTGCGATTTGTTCGGTGATGTCCGGATGGGCATCAGCGTCAAGCAAAAGAAGGGGTGCGTCGCGTTTGAGATGATGAAGGCCGGATAACTGGATCACGCGCCGGGAGCCATGGCTGGTCTCCTGTTCGGTCAGCCTGACACCGGGGCAGTACCCGGATTCCTTTTCAGCCAGGCGTTCAAACAACTGTTGCCGCCGTCTTGCCGCAAGAAAGGGTCCCGTGTCGAAGGTATCGACACGGAATGTGGCCGTTTCGACAGATTGCCAGGGTCCGATTTCCAACTGTTGCAGCGACCGTTCCTCCGCTGCCGCGAAGCGCAGCAGTGCATCGGTAGAGATCCCGGATTCCCGCAGATGGTCGTGAAGCGGCAGGCCACGTTGCAGGCCGTCAACGATCGCATCCTTTGCACGTAAGAGCTGATGGCAAGAACTCTCCGGAATTGAGCCCGGCGGCGTCCGCATGAAGTCGTCGATCGAGAGATATGACGTGCGCGTCAGGGTGGGCCAGACTTTCTCATCAATAACCCGGAGTGCAATACGGTATTCGCGGTCGACAGGAAGATTGACGGTCAGGTAGGCGTGAGACGTGAACACGACATGTGGCCCCGAAATGTCCTTTTGTTGAAGATGGGGGCATCCGGATGCGCAGGGCGATTCAATGAACGTCCCATCGGGACAGTGTCCGCGGCAGAGCGCCTGCGTAACCGAAGGCACCAGCCCGGATATTTTTTTCGCAATTCCGGCACGCTCGCACATTTTCCTGCTTTGGTCGTCCGGGCGCGGTGCGTCACGCCCCCGGATAACACGGCACGGAAGCCCTGGGGCGAGTTTGCGAAAATCGGCACACGCGCGTTCCGCAAGATCAAGTGTTGGCACGTATATCAGCACATGGCCACGGGCCAGTAGTGCCTCTCCGTGTTCAGCGATGCAACGCAGTGCGGTCGCGGTCTTTCCGAGTCCGGCTGTCACCTTAAGGGCAAGAGCGGCATCCGGTGCTCCCGTCGCCTCGGCTGCCGACCTTACGAAAAGATCGATTTTGTGGTCGAGCAGCTTCCGTGCCTCGAATGGTTCCGACCAGCACGGAACCCTGATCGTTGCCTCAAATGCTTTTTCCTGTTTCATGTTTTTCCTCCATTGGGGAGGACCTGGGTGCGGATGCTGTCGGGACAAAAAAATTTTTTTTCCGACAGTCCGAGCGTGGTCGCGACGGCAAAGGTGCCGCGCCTCTATTGTGATTTCTTATAGAGATATGACACCTTTGGTCATGGCTTCGGTTTCTCTGACAACGCGTCAGCGGAGGCTGTTTCCGATTCAGAAACAAACTGAAGGGAGAAAATGTATTCGGTTGAGGACATACCCGGTCGGGTTACGTCAATGTACCCCGCATTGGCAGGATCTGTCGCTCTGCCTTGCCGGATGTTGAAGGTGCCGTTTTTGGCGAGACTGCCCGGTGAGATTGGCGCCGGGACGACCTGTGACGCGATTGTGTCCAATGTCGATTTTGCCCCGACTTTCCTTGACCTTGCGGGTGTGCCAATCCCGTCCTACATGCAGGGCCGCAGTGCGCGCGGTACGATTGCGGGCCAGGTGCCCGGCGATTTGCCGAAGGAGGCCTATCACCGCTACTGGATGCACAAGGATGAGAGCCACAATGCCTTTGCCCATTATGGTCTGCGCGACCACCGCTACAAGCTGATTTACTGGTACAATGACGACCTCGACCAGCCGGGTGCACATCCATCGGTCGATGAACAGCCGGAATGGGAGTTGTTTGACTGCGAAAAGGATCCGTTGGAGCTGTTCAACGTCTACGATGATCCCGCATATGCGGAGGTTCGGGCTGAGATGACGCGGAAACTCGATGCCAGGATGCTGGAGATCGGTGACATTCCGGAACACCGGCCGTTTGGGGCGCAGTAGAACAATTTTGTGGATTTTCGCCCTGACCCACTTGGCTTGAGAGTGAACGGTTGGGGCCCATGGCAAAGGCCCGGGCGATTGAGCCCAGGCCTTTGACGCGTTCAGGCCGCCTGCATCTCGATGACCCTGTTGTCGTGGATTCCGGTCGCGGCCTCGGCCAGAACGGCAGCGACGTCGGCGCGGCTGACTTCGGCTGTTTTGTCCACGCTGTCGCCGAGGATGACGTCATTGCTGCGCCCGTTGTTTGTCAGGGAGACCGGGCGCAGGATGGCGTAGGTCAGGCCGGACGCTTTAAGGTGTTCGTCAGCCAGGTGTTTGGCCTTCAGGTAATGTGCCAGATCGCCCGACGGGTCGGACTGGTCCGCTCCGATGGAACTGAGCATCACGAAGCGGGCGACGCCCGCGTCCTTCGCCAGGTCGATCAGTCGTTTGGCGCCGTCGCGGTCTACCCTTTCGGTCATCTCCGGGCCGGTCGACCCGCCAGAGCCTGCGGCAAAAATAACCACGTCGGCTCCTTCACATACGCCGGGTTGTAGATCCGTCAGATCGCCGTGGCGTGTTTCGCATCCCTCGGGTAAATCGGAGGTATCGGAGTTTTCGCGGACAAGTGCCGTCACGTGGTGGTTTTGGTCCAGCAGATTCGTGGTCAGGGTAAGGCCGGTCTTGCCGGTTGCGCCAGCGATTAGAATATTCATGGGATTGTCCTTTCGTTTTAGGCGGGGGGAGCCATCGGTCCGGCAGACCGGACGGCGGCGATATATCCGGGCTGTTGCTGCAGTGCGTCCCAGTAGGCGGCAACCTTCGGATGTTCCGCCAGAAGATCGAACCGCGCGAGAAGCGCGATGATGTAGGAGATCTGGATATCGGCCAGCATTGCCGTCTCTCCATAGAGCAGAGGTCCGTCTCCTACAGCCACGGAGATGAAATCCAGTTGCCGGTTTAAAGCGGCCCGTGCCGCATCTGGAACGGACTCGCCGCGGAATGAAGCCAGGATTGGCCCCATTGCCGCCGGGGCGAGCGTGGACTCGACCCCGTCAAACAGGGCCTCGTGCCGCCAGTACTCCGCCGTATCGACGGGTGGCGTATGGCTATTGTCGCCGAACCTGGCGGCCAAATAGCGCAGGATCGTCGCGGATTCCGCGAGGGTCAGTCCGTCATCCTCTATTACCGGCGACTTGCCCAGAGGGTGGACCCTCGACAACGTGTCGGGCGCGCGGAATTCATCCGTCCGTTCATAGTCAACGCGGTTGCAGGACTGGCCGAGGTCGGCCAGCAGCCACAGGACGCGCGTCGCGCGGGAATATTGCAAAGCGTGGAGTGTGATCATGGCAGGAAGATCGCCTTTACGTTCACGAATTCCTTCATGCCAAATCCGCCGTGTTCGCGGCCGTAGCCTGAATCCTTGACGCCACCAAAGGGCATGTTGGGATCGGCTGCACCGAAAGAGTTGATGCGCACCATGCCGGTGTCGAAATGATCGCGTGCGAGCTTCAGCGCGCGTTCCTCGTCCTTGCAGAAGATGCCACCGCCCAGCCCGTAGCGGCTGTCGTTTGCGATGCGCATCGCGTCCTCATCGTCCCTGGCGCGGATTACGGCGGCCACGGGGCCGAATATCTCATCGTCATACGCGGGTTTCCCTTCTGGCTCGTCATGGTCTGGGGGCCGTCGCTGGCCGCCATTATTCTGAGCCTGCGCGATGGTCAGTTCACTGCGCTTCTCGGTCGTACAGTGACAATTTCGACGATCCCGGTCTCCGCCTGGTTCCTGATGATCGCGCCGATCTTCCTGTTGATTTTGCTGCGTCCGTCTGCACCAGAGGACGCCACGCCCATCGGTCTGGGCATCGTCGCCACTGCAGTTGCCTTCAATCTGATCCTCGGTCCGCTTGGCGAAGAACTCGGCTGTCGTGGGGTCTTGCAGGAGCATCTCAACCAACACATCGGGTGGTTGGCGGCGTCTTTGCTGGTGGGTATGATCTGGCTGGTCTGGCATTTGCCGCTCTGGACGATTGATTCTCCGCACGCCCAGATTTCACTGCCGCTCTTTGCCGGGCACGTGATGTGTTATGCGGTCATCATCGGCGCGGCCTACACTCTGTGCGGCGGGTCCATCTTGCCAGCCATCCTAATCCACCTGACGGTGAACCTCGCCTCAAATCTTGCACTTTTCGCCGGCTTTCGCGACCCAAATAGTTGGTTCGCTTCGAGCATGTGGCTCTATCTCGTCCTTGCGCTTGTTGCCGTCGCTCTGGTCTATGCCCGGACCGGCGAACTGGGTGTGAGGTCGCTCGGCTCGTGAGAGAGACGTTTCTGTTGGGGTTCGCATCGGGCTCTCTGCCGTCGTCGGAACAATCGCAGCATCGCCTCGAACCCTGCCGCCAAGTCAGATGAGGATGTGAAACGGCATGCAATTTTGACCCTCATATTGGGGTAATCGGCGTCCAAAAGTGACCCCCCTTATAAATCTGTTCAGAAGCTTCCTCAAAAGCATGGGGG
>JAUHWT010000026.1 GCA_030427145.1 Alphaproteobacteria bacterium
CTGTGGCCCGGTCGCTGGCACATTATGGGATTGTGCTGGAGCCAGGCCAGATCACCTGGACCGACGCCCTGGAGCCGCGAGTATCACGGATGCCTACTTTGCACATGTCCTGAAACCAAAAATGCCAAGTGTGCCTGACGGTACGTAGGGCCCGATTGGAAACGGAGCCGTCCGCGCCAATAGTAAACTGACATGGACAGGAAAGACCGCCGTAGGCCGATCCGCTTAGCGCAGCCTATTTTCAGAGCCGGCATCAAAGATGCATCGCGTCCGCCGGATCAAAATCAACCAGCACTCCGGTCTCTTCCGCGATTGCCTCATCGCCCCTGGTCTCGACAACGATGCGTTCACCTGTGGGAGTGTTCAGATAATCGTAAGCGACTCCGCCCATCCGCTCCCGAATGTCGACCTTGACCGGAGAATCTCCTGCACGCACCGACAGATGCTGGGGGCGCAGGCCAACTATTACTTCGGAGCCCTCACTTGGGAGATCTGCTCGACGGACAGATCGCTACCGCACTTGGCGGGAAATCGACAGAGGAACCAAATCTTCTCGCACGTTTGGCCAAGGAGCGCAGAATCTTCGAAACTTTCTTTTTCGAAAGCTTTGCCGGCGTCATTGCCGATATCGATCGGAAAATCGAAGAACATACGGTGCACGGATGGGAAACCCATCCAGCTTGGGATGAGAATGGAAATGAAAGCTTCATGGACGTCCCGGCGAGCGAGATGCTGCCGGAAGCTGAAGCCCTGGCCATAGCGTCCCAACCACTCCGTGAAATGCGCGATTTTATCGCGCGGATTCACGATTTGCGCGCCGCGTCCACTGCAGTCGCCGCACTTGGCTGAAACATCCGTCACTGCCCGGTGAAGTTTTACCGGACAGGATCATCCTCGCAGGCTCCCGCCTACGCTCCCCGCCCGGCAGGTCCGGGCGGCTTGACGGTCCGCCATTCTGGCGCACCACAACCCGAGGGGGTCCTCACATGAAAATGGAACCATTCTCTGTTTCGCAGTCGGCTTTGCCGCAACTGCATGTCCGGCTGACCCGGTCTCAGCGAACGCTGATCGCCGAAGCGCAGCGTATCTTGCTGCATTACAGCGAAGACATCATCGCGCATTGCGCGGCCGTCGCCGGCACCGCGGGCGCGAAAGTCGCCGATGAGGTCTGCAACATGCTGCTCTGGCGTCGCATGCCACCTGAGACCTGGCCGCTCCCACGTCTTCTCCACCTGCTGTCCCAGACATCACCGGCACCCGGCACCGCCGAAAGGGCCGCACTACCGCGCGAGGCATTCGACAATATTGTTCAAGATATCGAGCGGTTGAAGGCGCTATAGTTTCTCTACGAAACTGTGGCCGTTTACGAATTCGATCATCTGATAGATGCGCGGGGTCAGGCTGCTTTGTCGCTTGCCGACCTCAGCGTTCCCAGCCTGTCACAAGGCGGCATTTTCGATCCAGAGTCCCTGCGCGTCACTTACGATTGTTGTTCGGAATCAAAAATCACCTGCGCCGCGATTCCGGTGCTTTCAAAGCACAACCCGTTCGTTCAGGGGCTCGAGAATGTCGAGGCGCTCGGACGGCGGGCGGCAGACACTACGCTAACGGCAATAGCGGCGCCGAAGTCCGCTCAAACGAAACCGGGCGACAAACGATAGCCCTGTGCCCACCGGCGTTGACCATCAACGGTGGCCTCGGGTTGCCGTGAAACTTCCAGAAGAGAGGCTCAAGCTGCGCCATCCGCGCCATCTGCGCATCTTGAGCCCAGAATAGACCCGGACATGATCACCGTTCGTTTTCGATCCGTGAGTCGTGATCCAGTCGAAAATCAATGAGTCCTGACCTCGAGGAGGATGTCGCGCACATTCCCGTTCACGTCCAACGCCTTCCGGTGCCGGTGTATCCGGCCCCAAGTCCGAACGACCTCCTCATCGAGATTTGGTCTACTGTTGAAACATGCCTGGCGTTCCGCCCGCCATGTTGTTGAGCCAGCGAAAAAACCGTACGGAGCGGGCCTTGGCCTGTTGTTCAGTCGAAATTTCCAGCCAGTAGCCGTTAGGGCCTTCCACCATTGTGGGCGAGATCTGAACCAGGCTGCCAGCGTCGAGCTCATATTCGATCATGTTACGATCCACCACGGCGACGCCGACCGAGTTTTTGGCAGCCTGTATGGCGAGCTCAAGTGACGCAAATTCCATGGATGCCCCGGTGGGCAGGTCCGGGTGATTTGGCTCGAGGGCCTGCCAGTCCTCCCACAGCGGGAAGCGGACACCCTTGTCGAAAACGTGTAAAAGGCAGCCGTTGCGCATGGCTTCCCGGTCCTCGAAAAGCTCACGGGAGCAGACGGCGACATGCTGTTCGACGAACAACTGAACATGGTCCGTTCCTGGCGCCGGATGCGAACCGAACCGGATAACGCAGTCCATATGGATGTTGGGCCGTGGCCCGGTGTGGACGGCCAGTTCGACACCTGGGAACCGCAAAGGGTATTTCGACAGACGCCGGGACAACCACCGTGAAGCCAACGTAGGGGGCGCCAACAGGTTTATCTTTTGACGCCGGAAAGACCCGGTCGCATCGTTCACCGCATCTTCCAGAAGGCCGAAGGTCGCGAAGATCCGTTGGTGAAAGGCCCGGCCTTCCGGAGTAAGCGCGATGCTGTTTCCGACGCGGTGGAAGAGCCTGAAATCCAGCGAGTCTTCCAGCGCCCTGATCTGTCTGCTGACAGCGCTTTGGGTGACTCCAAGCTGCCCCGCCGCGGCCGTGACGCTCAGGCAGTCGCCGACAACCGAAAACGCCCGAAGCGAGGTGAGGCTGGGAGAGTTTTTTAAGGTCATGGAGCACTGTTCTCCCGGATGCGATCATCATGCATTTTAGTCCACTGCCCTGCAATAGCCATTACAAAAATGAATGAGCGTTCCTAATGGTCATTTGTCTCAATCGAAAAACTGGTCACAGATCTGATCTGGCAGTTCCCAATAGGAAAGGCGTCGGTTCCATGAATCATTTCAGGGGCGAGTGTAACAGCTCTCACGCGGCGGTATTGGATGATGCGGGCGGAGCCGGGTCAACTTATGCGGGTCGAGGCAACTCCTCCGTAGTGAAAGGGTCTTCGTATGGCCAATGACCAGATGGTGCAGGTGGCGCATGGACGGCGTGGGCGTCGCCGTCAGAATGGAGTATCCGCTCCGGCACTCGTGCAGCGTCCGTTCAGACGGCTTGCACTGCCCTATCCGCCGGTCACTCTGATTTCTGAGGACCAGGTCGAATACATACACCAGGCATCCCTGAAACTGCTTTCGGAAACTGGTCTGGATGTGCTGCATCAGGGAGCCCGCGCCATTATGAAAAAGGCGGGGGCCGACGTCAGGGAGGGTGAACCGCGTGTGCGTTTTGACCCCGCTCTAATCGTCGAAGTGATTGCAACCGTGCCGTCGGAGTTCACGCTGCATGCCAGAAATCCTCGGCATACCGTCACCATGGGCGGGAACAGCGTTGTCTTCAACATGATGGCGAGCGCGCCGAACTGTTCGGATACCGACCAGGGCAGGCGCGCGGGAAACCGGGAGGATTACCGCAATTTCCTGCGCCTGGCCCAGATGCACAATGTCCTCCACGTCACGGGCGGTTATCCGGTGGAGCCCGTGGATATTCACGCCTCGATCCGGCATCTGGACTGCATTCAGGATTACATCACTCTGACCGACAAGGCCTACTGCATCTACTCGCTTGGGGAGGAGCGCGTTTCGGATGCAATGGAGATGACACGGATTGCCCATGGACTGACCCGCGAAGAGTTGCGTGACCGGGCCTGCGTGTTTTCGATCATTAATACGAACTCTCCGCTCCAACTCGACATTCCGATGATGCAGGGCGTGATGGCCATGGCTGAAATGGGTCAGCCTGTTGTCATCACGCCGTTTACGCTGGCAGGGGCGATGGCGCCGATTACGATTGCAGGTGCAGTGACGCTACAAAATGCCGAAGCCCTGGCGGCCGTGTCCCTGAGCCAAATGGTCCAGCCGGGCGCACCGGTCGTCTATGGAGGCTTTACTTCCAATGTGGACATGAAAACCGGATCGCCGGCCTTCGGCACGCCGGAATACATGAAAGCCCAGCATATCGGCGGGCAGTTGGCGCGGCGCTATGGCATTCCCTATCGCTCCTCAAATGTGTGTGCCGCCAATACGGTGGATGCGCAGGCGGCCTATGAGGCGGTCTTCTCCCTTTGGGGCGCCATCAATGGGGGCGCCAACATGCTCATGCACGGAGCGGGATGGCTCGAAGGAGGACTGTGCTGCTCTTATGAGAAGATCATGCTTGATATAGACCTTCTGCAGATGGTTTCCGAGTTCCTTCAGCCGGTTTCGACCGGTCGGGACGATCTGGCGCTGGACGCAATCAATGAGGTCGGACCGGCGGGTCATTTCTTTGGCACTGATCACACCCAGGCGCGATACCGCGACGCATTTTATTCCCCGATTCTGAGCGACTGGCGGAATTTCGAAACCTGGTCCGAGGCCGGATCGCCGATCGCGATCGAACGGGCAAACGCGGAATGGAAAAACCGTCTTGCCGCCTACGAGGCGCCGCCGCTCGACCCTGCGATTCGAGAGGAGCTTGATGCCTTTGTCACCAGGCGAAAGGCCGAGGGTGGCGCGGCCACTGATTTTTGAGATGCGCCGTGACATGGTGACTTGAGGAATACCGGGACATGCCGACCATTCAGACCGATGAGTTTACAGCCGGAAGAAAATTGCCGTCACACGCCAAAGTCGTAGTCATTGGTGGCGGTGTTGTCGGCTGCTCCATCCTGTTCCATCTGGCCAAATTCGGCTGGAAAGATGCGGTGCTGCTGGAAAGGAACGAGCTGACATCCGGCTCCTCATGGCATGCGGCGGGGGGCATTCACACCATCAGTTCGGATCCGAACATCTCACGGCTGCAATCCTATACGATCAATCTCTACAGGGAGATCGAGGAACTTTCCGGTCAGTCGGTTGGCCTGCATCAGACAGGTGGGTTTTATGCTGCATCCACGCGGGAATGGTATGACTTCCTGAAAGGTGAGCGGTCCAAAGCGCGTTACATGGGGTTGGATCAGGAATTCATTTCCCCCAGGGAATTGGCCGAGCGTCACCCGCTGATAGATCCGGATCACTATCATGCGGTTCTGTGGGACGCACAAGACGGCCATCTGGACCCGTCCGGGACGACCTACGCGTTTGCCAAAGCCGCGAGGGTCCACGGAGCCCGGTATTTCACCCATTGTGGTGTCACCGGTATGAAGCAGCGCCCCAACGGCAGCTGGGACATCGTCACGCCCAAAGGCATGATCAATGCTGAGTATGTGGTGAACTGCGGCGGTCTGTGGGCGCGTGAGGTGGGCCACATGGCGGGTGTCCATCTACCCGTACAACCGATGGAGCATCATTACCTTATTACCGAGCGGATGGATGAGGTGATAAATTTCGGCCGGCAACTGCCACATGGCATCGACTTCGAGGCCAATGTATACTGTCGTCAGGAAGGTCAGGGCATGTTGCTGGGCACCTATGAAGCCCAGGCAACCCCCTGGAAGATCGGCGGCACTCCATGGGATTTCGGTCACGAATTGCTGCCGCCGGATCTTGATCGCGTGGCGGATCGCCTGGAAACCGCTTTCGAGCGTCTTCCTGCCATGGCCAATGCCGGGATCAAGGATGTGATCAACGGTCCCTTTACCTTTGGCCCGGATGGCAATCCGCTAATCGGTCCCGTTCCAGGTATGAGGAACTATTGGGTAGCCGTTGGCGTCATGGCGGGCTTTTGCCAGGGCGGCGGCGTGGGCCTGACACTTGCGGAATGGTTGATCGACGAGGAGCCATCGATTGATGTGTGGGCGATGGATGTCGCGCGTTTTGGTGAGTTCGCGACACCTGACTGGGGCACGATCAAATCGTCGGAAAACTACGAACGCCGCTTCGTCATGACCTTCCCGAATGAAACCCTGCCCAAAGGCCGCAAGCAAAAAACGACCGCGCTCTATGATCGCATGATCGCCAAAGGTGCGGTGATGGATCAGAGCTTCGGCCTCGAACACGTGCTCTGGTTTGCGGATGGCCCCAACGACGCGCATGAAGTTCCAACCTTTGAGCGCAACCGGTCGCATGACTATGTGGCGCGGGAAATCAAGGCCGTGCGCGAAGCAGTCGGTGGTATCGAGATCGCCAACTTCGCCAAGCACGAATTCAAGGGCGCGGGTGCGCGCGATTTCCTGAACCACATCCTTGCGGGATACATACCCAAGCCTGGACGCCTGACGCTGACACCGATGCTTACGCCCAAAGGCAAGCTTTACGGCGATCTGTCGGTGGCTTGCCTCGCCGAGGATCATTTCATGCTGTTCGGGTCGGGGGCCATGCAGGAGGCGCACCGCCGCTGGTTCGAAAAAGACCTGCCCGCCGGCGTTGCCTACGCCAATGTTTCGGACGACTGGCACGGCATCGCCCTGTCCGGCCCGAAATCGCGGGAGCTGCTGGCTCGGATCACACGCGACGATGTGTCCAACGAAGCCTTCAGGTTCCGCGACGTGCGGCAGACGTTTGTTGGCGGGGTGCCGGTGACCCTCAACCGGATCAGCTTCTCCGGCGAGTTGGGCTATGAGATTTACTGCAAGCCGCAATACTTGATACGCCTTGCAGACGCCATCAAAGGGGCCGGTGCTGATCTGGGCTTTTGCTGGTATGGCGCGCGTGCGCTGCTGTCGATGCGGCTCGAAAAGGGTTGGGGTGTCTGGACTATGGAATACCGCCCGGATTTCAACGCGGTCGAATCCGGGATGGATGTCTTCATCAACTGGAAAAAGGACTTTGTCGGCAAAGAGGCAACGCTGAAGGCGCGCGATGAAGGTGTGTCGCAGAAGCTGGTGACAATGACCATCGACGTCGATGGGATCGACGTCGCCCATGATGAGGCGATCCTGAAAGATGGTGAACCGGTCGGCTACGTAAGCTCGGGCGGCTATGCGCACCATGTCGGCAAGTCGATGGCAATGGGTTACGTCGTAGCCGAGTTCGCAACGCCGGGAACGACGCTCCAGGTGGAAATTTTGGGCAACTTCTACGACGCTCAGGTTCTCTCAGGGCCAATCTACGACGCCAACGGCGCGAACATGCGTTCGTGACAGGGGATGGGAATTATGGCGCGACCGGAAAGAGGCATGAAAGCGGTGTCCTGCGCGCCGGTTGAAGCGAACCGTTTCGTATTCCTACTGATGCCCGGATTTTCCGCGCTCGAACTGGGTTCGGGAACCGATTCACTGGCCGCGGCCAACGAAACTCTGGGCCGGGAGCTGTTTCAATGGGAAACAGCGAGTGAAACGGGCGACAGCGTCGCATCCTCATCCGGTCTTACAGTGGCGGTAGATGGTGCGTTACCTGAGGTTCAGCGCGGTGAATTCGTAGTTGTCTTCTGCGCCTTTAATTCGCAGATCCATCACAGGTCCGGAAAGGCCGTGGCCTGGTTACGCCGAGCGGCGCGACAGGGCGCACGGCTGTGCGGTGTGGGAGGCGGTGCCCTGTTTCTCGCCCGCATTGGTATAGCCAGCGAAGGCCGCATCAGTGCGCATTGGAAAATGAAACCGGTCTTCGAGGAACGTTATCTGAACCTCGACCCGGCCTGCACGGTTTTTGAAATGACCTCCGATATCGTGTCCTGTGGCGGAGGCGCCGCCACGCTTGATCTTTTTTTGGAATTGATCCGCCAAAAGGCAGGCCCTGAAACCTCCGACAGGGTCGCGGATCAACTCCTGTGCGGGTCCGTGCGCGACGGGCACTGCCGTCAGAGCAATTCCAGCCTGTCCGGCATGAAAAACAGAAACGAAAAGTTATCCAAAGCGATTGCGAATATACAGGAATACCTGGACGAGCCGGTTTCACCGTCCATCATTGCCAGCCAGGTTGGAATATCCACGCGACAACTTGAAAGACTGTTCAGACGCTACCTGGGGGTCAGCCCGAAGACCTACATGATGACCCTGAGACTCGAAAGAGCACGGACCCTTCTTCAGCAAACACCAATGCGGGCTATCGATGTTGCCACGGCCTGCGGTTTCTCAACGCAGAGCCTGTTTTCCAAACGATACAAACAGCACTTCGGAAAATCGCCCTGTGACGAAAGGGTCGTTTTATCGCGATGAGGTCGGACGCTTGCGTGGGGATGAAATGAAGCAGGAACCGAACACCCATTACAGGGATCAACGCAGGATCGACCCTTGCCAGGGCGCCCGCCTTGGCGACGGGACGGTAAATGACGGTGACCGGGTCGAGATCGGGCCGACGGCGCTGGCTCTTGCTGAATGGCGCGAGGCAGGGCTTGTCCTGCCGGACCTGGCCGAGATGCGCAGGACCAGGCACCAGCGCCTGACCGACGCCGTTGTGGCCCGCGGCTATGGCGGTCTTCTGATGTTCGATCCCCTGAACATCCGCTACGCGACCGACACCACCAATATGCAGCTGTGGAACACCCATAATCCGTTCCGCGCCTGCCTGCTCTGCGCCGACGGCTACATGGTGCTCTGGGACTACAGGAACGCGCCCTTCCTCGCCGAATACAACCCGCTCGTCCGTGAGAGCCGGTCCGGTGCGGACATGTTCTACTTCGCCCGTGGCGACCGGATCGGCCCGGCCGCCGACGCCTTTGCCGCCGAGGTGGCGGACCTTCTGGCCAGCCACGCGCCCGGTCATACACGGATCGGGATCGACAAAATCCAGCCCGCGGGGCTCGATGCGATCCGCCGCGCGGGTCTGGAATGTCGCGACGGCGAAGAGGTGACCGAGCGCACGCGGGGCATCAAGACGGAGCACGAGCTGCGCGCCATGCGCTGTGCCATCTACTCCTGCGAGCGCGCCATGGCCGCGATGGAAGACTTCGCTCGCACGGAAATCCCCAAGGGTGGTGTGACCGAGGACGACGTCTGGGCCGTGCTTCATGCCGAGAATATCAGGCGCGGCGGCGAGTGGATCGAAACACGGCTGCTCACCTCGGGGCCACGCACCAATCCGTGGTTTCAGGAATGCGGCCCGCGGATCATTTCAGAGAATGAGATTCTCGCCTTCGACACCGATCTGATCGCACCCTATGGCCTCTGTGCGGACCTCAGCCGCACGTGGTGGATCGGAGACGATCTGGCACCTGCCCACATGCGTGAGAGCTTTACGGAAGCGGTGGAGCACATCCGCTACAATACGGGGTTGCTTCGGCCGGGCCTTCACATGGAGGAGCTGACCCGTTCGCTGCATGTGCTTCAGGACAAATATGACGCACTCAAATATTCCTCTCCGATGCATGGGGTTGGGATGTGCGACGAGTGGCCGCTGATCGCCTACCCCGACCGTCTGGTCGAGGGCGCCTTCGACGCGGTGCTCGAACCCGGCCTGACGCTCTGCGTCGAGGCGCTGGTGGGAGAGGTTGGCGGCGATCACATGGTTAAGCTGGAGGAGCAGGGCGTGGTGACCGAAGACGGCTTTGACACCATGTCGGTTTACCCTCTCGACGAACGGCTGCTTCCTGGCGGTTGACCCCGGCTCCGAAGAGCCGGAAGTCAGAGGGCTCGAAAAGGCGTACAGTCCGGGGGCTTGACCGCGTTTGAGTCACGAGAGAGCGAATGTCCAGCGAGCCGGCCTCCTTAACAATGAAACCAGACCGCCCCCGGTGAAGACGGCCATCGGCTTATGGTCGGCGTCCGCTCAGTCCGTCAAGACAGTACGCGGGACCAGCCCACGTGGAGAAAATCGCCACCAGCCCCGGCATGTCCGCCCTCAATACGTCATGCGGAATTCAGGCCGCGCGGCGTGCTCCGGCGCTGTCGTGTTCAGCCACGTCCCCGATCTCGGCCATGCGGGCGTCGAGCTGCGCCAGCATGTCGTTGAACACATCCGCATATGCCGGATCCCCCGCCACGTTGACCAGTTCCAGTGGATCTTTTTCGCAGTCAAACAGCTCCCATTCGGGCGGCTCGTCAGGGCCGTGCGCACCCGGTTGGCCAAGATCCGAATTGTACCAGTAGATCAATTTGTAGCGATGACTGCGCAGCCCGTAATGCGCCCAGGCGTTGTGATGTTCGTCCTTGTGCATCCAGTAGCGGTGATAGGCGTTTGTCGGCCAGTCCTCAGGCACTTTCCGCTCAAGTAGCGGACGCATTGAACGCCCCTGCATGTAGCTTGGAATCGCCACCCCGGCGTAATCGAGGAAGGTCGGTGCGAAATCGACGTTGGTCGCGAAGTCATACGCGACCGACCCGGGCGCAATCGCCGCCGGATAGCGGATAAGAAATGGCATCTGCAACGACTCTTCATACATGAACCGCTTGTCGAACCAGCCGTGTTCACCGAGAAAAAAGCCCTGATCGGAGGTGTAGATGACGATGGTGTTCTCGGCCAAACCTTCCTCGTCCAGCCAGTCCAGCATCCTGCTAACGTTTTCATCGACCGCGTGGATCGTCGCAAGGTATCGCTTCATGTAGCGCTGGTATTTGAAGAGCGCGAGCTCCTCCTCGGTCTCGAAGGTGAAAGTCTCGCCGGTGTGCCGGTCGATCAGAACCAGATCGCGCGGATCGGAAGGATGCGGCACCCGCCGGTCCACGTCACCGGGAGTGCAGCGCTCGCCCACTTCCGAACCGCCCTCGGGCTGGATCAGACCCAGATCTGCGTATTTCAGGTCCATCCGTACCCGCATGCGCGCTTCCTCGGCGGCACGGGCGCGGTTGGCGTAGTCGTCGTTGTACGTAGCGGGCACCTTAATGACCTGGCCCTCGAACATGTCACGGTCACGCGGGTGCGGCTCGAAATTGCGGTGCGGCGCCTTGTGGTGACACATCAGGAAGAAGGGCCGGTCGGTATCGCGCTGCTTCAGCCAGTCCAGGCTTTTGTCAGTGATGATGTCGGTGACGTAACCAGGCTCCTCGCGTTCTTCTCCCATCTCAATCATGACCGGATCGAAATAGTCGCCCTGCCCCGGCAACACCGACCAGTAGTCAAACCCGGTCGGTTCATGCGGTTTACCTTCGCCCAGGTGCCACTTGCCCACCATCGCGGTCTGATAGCCTGACTGCCGCAGGTGTTTAGCCACGTTTGGCCAACGGTTGTCGATATGGGTGTCCAGTGTAGTGACGCCGTTCACGTGATTATATGTGCCGGTCAAAATCGAGGCGCGGGACGGCGTGCAGATTGAATTGGTCACGTAGCAGTGGTCGAGCCGCATGCCTTCCTCGGCGATTCGGTCGATTCCCGGGGTGTGGTTGATACCGTGGCCATAGGCTGAGACCGCCTTGGAGGCATGATCGTCTGACATGATAAAAAGGATGTTTGGTCTCAATGTGCGGCTCCATTCCTGATGTTTTTTTGGCGAACTGTTGACCGGTTTCTCAAATATGGTAATAACAAAACCAAATATGGGATTCAAGAATGTCTGGAACATCAAGCAGAGTGATTGCGGTCCTGGAGGCCCTGGCCGGCCCCGAAGCGGACGGTTTAAGCGCCCAGGACGTTGTGGAGCGCTCGGGTCTGCCCGCTTCCACGGGTTATCGAATCATCTCGGAGTTGCAGGAAATGGGTCTGGTCCACCGCACCGCAACCCGCAGGATCATGGCCAATTTCAGCTTCCAGCGGCGGCTGCACTGCCCCGGGCTTGATCCTGAACTGCTGGCCGATGCCTGCGCCGCGCTCAGCGACAGACTGACCTCAGCGGCCGAAATCGTCATGCTGAGTGGTCACAACATGCTCTGGCACATCGTGCAGCAGCATCCCGACCAGGCCATCCGTCTGCGCGCCTTTCCAGGCTTCATGCGCGGCGCCTATGAACTCGACAGCATCTCGCGGCTTGCGCTGGCGCATCGTCCGCTGGAGGCGATTGAGAAATCCTGGGATACCGGAGCTTTTTACACCACCGGGGTCGACCGAAGGTCACTGGACTGGGGCGAGGCGCGCGGAATGATTACTGCCGTCGATCCTGGAGAGATGCAGTATGACATGATGGGCAACGCAAAGGGCATTCGCCGCTATTGCGTGGCAATCCACGGACCCGACGGCCGGATGGTCTGCCTGCTGACGGTTGCCGAAGCGGCAATTCCGGTACGTGACGAAATGCAGCATGTCGCCAACGTGCGCAGCCATCTGATGACCCGGAAATCAATGATCGAAAGCGCGTTTGCCGGTTCCGCAAAGACCGGCTGAACGCGCCATAATCCAAAGGGAGGACACCATGAAATTCAGAATATCGGCTTTGGCCACTGCTGCTGCGCTGACGGCGCTGCCCGGCTTTGCCCAGGACCTCGTGCTATCCATCGGATCGCGCGGCTACGGCCCGGCGGTCGAACGCAATATCGAACGCTATACCGCGAAAAACCCGGATGTCAGCATCGAGTGGAATAAGGTCTCCGACGTGCCCGGGGAAACCCGCAAGCTCTACGTCACGGGCCTGACCGCCAAAAGCCCCACACCCGACATCTATGCGGTCGATGTGATCTGGGCCGGGGAGTTTGCGCAGCGCGGCTGGCTGGAGCCGCTCAACGGTCTGCTGGACGAGGACACCATTGATGCATTCAACCCCTCTCTACTCGCGGCCTCGAGCGTGGACGGAGAGGTACACGCCCTGCCGCTTTACGCCGACGGCATCCACTTCTTCTATCGCAGCGACCTGCTTGAGAAATACGGGCTCGACGTACCGCAGACCTGGGAAGAGGTTGTGTCCGCGTCGCAAACCATAATCGAGGGCGAAGGCAACCCGCAGCTCTACGGTTTCGTGTCGATGTGGGCGAAAATCGAAGGTCTGTTCATGAACTGGCTTGCCTTTACCAATGGCAACGGTGGTGGATTCTATGATGCTGACGGCAATGTCGCGGTGAACTCGCCCGCCAACATACAGGCGACGCAGTTCATGGTCGACCTGCTGCATGAACACCGGTTGACCCCGGATTCGATCCTGAATGCCCGCCCGGACGATGCCCGTACGCTGTTCCAGCAGGGACGCGCGGCTTTCCTTATGGTGCAGGACTTCGTGCACGCACCACTGAGCGCGGACAACAGCCCCGTTGCCGGCAAGTTCGATTTCACCCGCGTGCCGTATTTCGAAGGTAATGAGGATGCAAACTCCACCACCATGGGCGGCTGGTTCCTCGGCATCAATCCAAATTCGGAAAACAGGGAAGCAGCGGCGGATTTCCTCAATTTCTTTACGGCCGAGGAACAGCAGCTCACCGCAGCCGTTGAAGACAACCGCGCACCGACTATTCCCTCAGTTTACGAAAACGAGGCGATGGGGAGCAATGAGGTGCTCGCCAAGTTCGGTGCCAACTACGAATTCGGCGTGGTGCGCCCCTCGGCCGGAACCGGCGCGAGTTATCCCCGCGTGTCCGAAATCATGCAGCTCGAAATCACCAATGCCCTGCACAAGCAGAAAACGGTGGAAGAAGCACTGAGCGACGCACAGGAACAGCTCGACGCGCTTCTGGCTGAATAAGCTCTCCGACACTACGAACCCGTGCCCGGCGGCGATGGTCGCCGGGCAGCCCTGACACCCCAACGGTGGACCCATGACAACCACGATCTCACCGCTCGACAGGCGCAGGCACCTGACGGGCATGGCCTTCATCACCCCGACGATGCTCGTGATCATTGCGATCCTCGTCTATCCGATCCTGCAATCCATCGTGCTGAGCTTTGGCCAGTCCAGCATCGACGGCTCCGAACCCTGGCAGTTTGTCGGTCTGAAGCATTACGCGACCCTCGCTGGCACTGAAAGGTTCTGGAACTCGCTTTGGGTGACGTTGGTGTTCACCGCGATTTCGATTCCGCTGGAACTGGCGATGGGCATCGGCCTCGCGGTTCTGCTGAACGAACATTTCCGGTTCAAGGGCATTGCGCGACTCGCCGTGCTGTTTCCATGGGCGCTGCCCACCGCGCTGAACACCCTGATGTGGCGCTGGATGTACAACACGGACTATGGCCTCTTTAATGCGGCTGCCCTCCAGGCGGGGCTTGTCGACCGGCCGATCAATTGGCTGGGTGACGAGACCCTGGCGATGCTGTCAATGGTGGTTGTCGCGGTCTGGAAGACCTCCAGCTTCATGGCCCTGATCATCCTGGCCGGGCTTCAGTCAATTCCCCGGGATCTCTACGAGGCCGGACGCATGGACGGCATGACCCGCTGGCAGGAATTTCGCGAGATTACCCTGCCGCTGCTGAAAGGTCCGATACTGGTGGCTCTGATCGTGCGGTCGATGGATGCTTTGCGAACCTTTGAACTGCCCTTCAACCTGACAGATGGTGGGCCGGTAACGGCGACGGAAAGCCTGTCGCTCTATGCCTACAAAGTGATCTTTGACTTCATCGAGTTCAATTACGGTGCCGCCATTGTCGTGGTCCAGTTCCTCGTGATCTTCGCCATGAGCCTGCTCTATATCCTTACCCTGCGGAACAGGGACTGACACCATGAAAAAACGTCCACGTTTCGGTCTCTACGCTCTGGTGATCCTGTCGGTGGTCATCTCCTTTTTGCCGATCATCTGGCTGGTCCTTACCTCGCTCAAAACCACCGAAGGCATTTATGCCTGGCCGCCGCAATACATCCCCCAGCCATTCACCCTAAAAAACTACACAAACATCATCACCAACTCGCCCGAGCTTCTGCTCTATGTGCTCAACAGCTTCATTGTGGCGCTGGGGTGCACCATCGTGGCGCTCAGCTTTGGTGGAATGGCCGGGTATGCCCTGTCGCGGCTGGGAATGCGCCGCGCCGGTGTTCTGATGGTTTTCATTCTTGCCGTTTCGATGTTCCCGCCGGTGTCGCTGCTGCCCTCGCTGTTCCAGACATTCCTCAGCCTTGGACTGCTCAACACATATACTGGATTGATCATCGCCCATACCGGCCTGTTTCTGCCCTTCACGGTCTGGATGCTGGCCAGCTATTTCGCGACACTGCCACCGGAGATCGAGGAGGCCGCACGGATGGACGGTATGGGTTTCTTCCGAATCTTCTGGTCCATTGTAATCCCGCTGTCCTGGCCAGGCTTCGTGGCGACCGGGCTGATCGTATTCATTTTTTCCTGGAACGAGTTTCCCCTGGCGCTGGTTCTGATGACCCAAAACGCCATGCGCACGGCGCCGGTGGGCATTTCGCTCTACCCTGGCGAATACGCCTTCCCCTGGGAAACAATATCAACCGCAACCGTGATCGCCATTGTTCCGATTCTGATCATCACCGCGATCTTCCAAAAGCAGATCGTCGGCGGACTGACCGCGGGCGCAGGCAAGTGAGACCCTGACAATGACCGAAGTGAAACTGGACCGTATTGGAAAATCCTATGGCGCGGTCGAGGCCGTGCAGCAGTTCGATCTGACCATCCGGGAAGGAGAGTTTCTGGTCCTGCTTGGCCCCTCGGGCTGCGGTAAATCCACAACCCTGCGCATGATTGCCGGACTTGAAAGCATCACCCGCGGCGACCTGCTGATTGGCGGTGATCGAATGAACGATGTCGACCCCAAGGACCGCGGGGTAGCGATGGTGTTCCAGAACTATGCGCTCTACCCGCACAAATCCGTCTTCGACAACATGGCAATGGCGCTGAAGCTGCAGAAGGTTCCGGCGGCAGAAATCCAGGACCGAGTGGGGCGCACGGCTGAATTGCTGGGCCTGACAGAATATCTCGACCGAAAACCCGCCGCCCTGTCCGGTGGACAGCGTCAGCGGGTCGCCATTGGCCGGGCCATAGTCCGAACGCCGAAAGTTTTCCTGTTTGATGAGCCACTGTCCAACCTTGACGCCAAGCTGCGTGTCAAGATGCGCCTTGAACTGCAGGAACTACACGCAAGACTTAAAGCCACCTCGGTCTACGTCACCCATGATCAGGTCGAGGCGATGACCCTGGCCGACCGGATCGTCATTATGAACGGTGGTGTCGTGGCACAGGTCGGCACGCCGCGTGAGGTCTATGACAATCCGGCAGACGAATTTGTAGCGGGCTTCATCGGCAGCCCGGCCATGAATTTCCTCGATCTGACCCGTGACGACACGGGCGGTTGGCGAAGCACCTGCGGCAGCATGGCCCTGCCTCAACTGCCGGTAAATACCGGCCAACGACACCAGGTGCGGCTCGGGGTCCGCCCGGAACATATCGAAGTGATGCCGGGCGGTGCCGGCGCGGGCGAAATGACCTATCCGGCCCGGGTTCTTCTCGATGAGCTTTTGGGCGCGGACGCACTCCTGAACCTGGGAATAGGTGAGGCCAGGTTGCTGGCGCGGGTCGGTGGGGCCGACCATCCGGTGCAGGGCGATACCCTCGATATATGTTTGAATTCGTCGCAGTTGCATGTCTTCGACATCGAAAGCGGCAAGGCGTTGCGATAGGGCCGGGACGCAATCTGTTGCCACTCCTTATGTTATAACATACCAATACCCTCGATTTGTTTTCTATCGGGGCAGGTTAGTGTCATGGCATTGACGGACGAGGACAGAAGGGTTCCGGTGACCCTGCTCACGGGGTTCCTGGGCGCAGGTAAAACGACCGTACTCAATCACCTGATCCGCGACCCGGATGCAGGCCGTATTGCGGTGATCATGAACGAGTTCGGCGATGTCGGCCTGGATCACGACCTGATTGAGGAGGCAACGGAAGAAACCGTTCTCCTGCAGTCCGGCTGCCTGTGCTGTACGATCTTGGGTGATCTTGCAAAAACTCTTGGCGCCTTGATTGCCAAAAAAGCCGCCGGCAAAATTGAGTTCGATCGTGTGGTGATCGAGGCAAGCGGGATCTCTGATCCTGGACCAATCCTTCATACCCTCGTAGCCGACCGGCTGATCGCCGCGACCTACCGCCTGGACGGAGTGGTCACTTTGGCTGATGCGGTCAACGGTGTCCGCACGCTCGACACCCAATCCGAAGCGCTTCAGCAGATTGCCATGGCTGACCTGATTATTTTGACCAAAACCGATCTTGTCGGCTCACGTGAGATCGCGACCTTTGAGGTGCGTCTGAACGCGATCAACAGCACCGCCCGGCACCTGCGCGCCACTCATGGACGCGTACCCCCGGGTAGTTTGTTCGGGCTCTCGGCCATGCGAAACAGCGTCAGCCAGGAGGACATACTGACGTGGCTCGGCACCTCGGCACCCAAGGCCAACCCGCTCGCCGGGTTGAGCGGTTTCGCACCGAAGCAGAAACCGCCCAGTACCCTTTCAGTGATAAATGCACCTGAACAGAGCCGGCATGATCACCGGATAACCACGGCGTCCATTGAAGTCAAAACGCCCATTTCAGAAAGGGTGTTCGATTTCTGGCTCGACACGCTCATCGCCATGAGAGGCCCGGATATTCTGAGGATGAAGGGTATCGTCCACGTGGAGGAAATGGATTTCCCGTTCGTTTTTCACGGCGTGCAGCATATCTTCGACGCACCTGTTCCGCTGAAATCCTGGGCCGGGACCGACACCACCAGCCGCGTTGTCGTAATCGCACGCGACATTCCGAAAGCTGATCTTGAGGAAAGCCTTCAGGTCCTGCTGATGCGCCGCGAAAATGCGAAAGGGCATATGCCCAAAGAAACTGCGCCTGCACCGACGTGAGCGACACTCAACGCGTTCGGCGGAAACCCGCCATGGTCTCGTGAAAATGTGTGTGTCAGTCCGGTCAGTTACGGGGTATCAGCTTGGCGCGGAACCCGTTAGGGTTTTCCCGGACAGACACCACAATCGGTATGGAACGCTTTCCAGCACCGAACCTGCGAAGGAGAATACGCCTTTGATATCCTCAGACGACATTGCTGCAGCCCTCAAAATCTGGGGCGACCAGAAAATCGCCATCTCAAAGGCCTTCGAAGAAGGTGGAATTGAAGCCGCGCGTGAAGCCGCCAGGGCTCATCTCGAAACGAACTACGCCTATAATCTTGGACCCGTTCTGTTCAAACCGACTCTGGCGAGCGGAGATCAGACCTTTCGTCCAACAATGGACGGAGCCCTTGCCTACTTTTGTGGCCATTCCGACGAGTACCCGCTTGACGCGGGTTTCGCGATCAGGGGATGGCGGGCCATGGAAAGCGTGACATCGGCGGAGTTCATTGAGGGTGATATCGCCATGTGGATGGGATGGGTCAGCCTGACCGACCGGGACGGGAACGTGACCAAGGTCGACAAAAGCTTTGGCTACCGAAAGGACGACAACGGACACCTGCGCATCGTCCTGCACCATTCATCGCTCCCCTATCAGCCCTGAACACTGAACCGACGGACTGCCACGCCGAACCCGTGGCAGTCCGCAGGCCCGTTGCATTAGACAAACCAGTCACCGCTGATTTCATCGCCGGAAACGCCTCTAAACAAAGCCAGTTCGACACCGCCGCCAGCGGCACTTTCGTCAAACATCAGAACTCCGCCCTTCCTGTCTTCCGTGAAATGGAAATAGCCCTCCACTACCGGGTCGCCGTTCAGGCCAAACGCTTCCATAATGCCGGTGACATCAATGCGGTCATTTTGGTTTTCCCTGAAATCCCTGACCGTATCGAAGCCGTTTCCTACGTCCTGCCCGACAAAGACAAACGTATCCGCTCCGGACCCGCCTGACAGCTGATCGTCGCCCCCGCCGCCGATCAGAACGTCATCTGCCCTGCCTCCACGAAGCGCGTCATCCCCGGCACCGCCATCGAGAAAACTGTTTTGATCCGAGGCCGTTAGCCGATCGTCGCCGGAGCCGGATCGAATTGTTTCGATTGAACTCCCTTTCTCGAGTTTGATCGAGGTCCTGCCGATCTTGCCACCCCGGTCGAGGTCAAAAGTCACATTGTCCTGGCAGTCCGAGAAATCAATCTCATCATTGCCGGATTGGTCGCTCAGACTGAACCTCCCGCGTCCCATAGTGCTGATCACGCCGTTTGTGTAATCATGGTAGGTGTCGCCGTGGTTGTCAGCGTCGCCAAGGGCACCGGGATCCCCCGGATTGATACCCTTGATGAAGCCCAGTTCGACGACACCGCCCTCATCAGCACCGTTCGTGTCGAGCAGCACCTGCGCACCCCCAATGGCCGCCGTGCAGTAAAAGAGCCCGGCCGATATCGGGTCCAGTCCCGCGGCCGCACCGGTTAGAAGGCCGGACACATCGAGAACATCCCCTTCTGAAGCGTCGTAATCAAGGATGCCCATGCCGGAATTGGCGTCCACAAAGACAAACCGGTCCGCGCCCTTGCCGCCCTCCACTTCATCCGCGCCGTCACCAACGTAAATGATGTCGTCGCCCTTTCCACCTTCGAGCGTGTCGGCACCGGCACCGCCAGTTATGGTGTCGTCCCCGTCCTCTCCGGCAACCAGGTCATCGCCATCATTGCCGTAGAGAACGTCATCACCCTTGCCACCGTAAACGGAATCGTCTCCCATCCCGCCGGAGACGGTGTCATTGCCATTATCGCCATCGACCTTGTCGTCTCCGGCGCCGCCCTCAATCAGATCCTCACCGTCATCGGAACTGATGGCGTCATCGCCCACGCCGCCCAGCAAGGTGTCGTTTCCGTCACCACCGTCCATGCGGTCGTCGCCATCACCGCCGCTAAGCCAGTCCTCTCCATCATCTCCAGCCAGCCGGTCATTGCCGCTGCCGCCAAAAAGCGTGTCATTGCCTTCGTCGCCGCCAATTCTGTCCTTGCCCGCACCGCCTTCGACATAGTCATCGCCCTCCAGTCCATCGACTCGGTCGTTTCCGTCACCGGCCAGAATGATGTTTGAGGCTTCGTCCGCCTTGAAGCTGTCATTGCCTGAGCCGAGAGCGACCTTGTAAAAGACCGAGCCCTGGGAAATATCGAGTTGGGCCTTGATGATCCTGATAATCTTGCCGGATCCGAGGGTGATCCGCACACCCTTCGTCATATCGGACAGGTCCAGAGCCGCGTTGCCGCTGTCGTCATCGATGCCATGCCGGAGCCGTGTCGCAAAATCCGGGTCCCCATATTTGTAAACCGTATTCCCCGTGAAATCCCACGGATCGAAAGGCAGGTCCGGGTCCGGCGTCGGATCGACGGGGTCGGGATCGGCGGGATCAGGATCGGGATCGACGGGGTCAACCGGAACAAGCGGATCGCCCAGTCCAAGCACCGCCTCGATACCGACGGCATGGGAAATGCCGGAGAGAAACGCAAGCTCCACGGCCGGTCCGGTGTCCGGTGTGTAAACCACTGCCGATCCCCCAGGCCTGTCCTCAAGTGTGATATGGCCACCGAGCGGCTCGATACCAAGAGCCTCGCACAGAACATCAACGCTTATACTGTCCCCGTCGCTGAAGGAGAAATCGGAAACCGTATCTCCGGCCTCGCGCAGGTCACGCACTGCGAAAACGTCAGCACCATCACCACCCGAGAGGGTATCGGAACCGCGTCCGCCAATTATCATGTCGTCACCGGCACCACCGTCAATCGTGTCCTGACCGCGACCGCCGTCGATCATGTTGTCGACTTGGTTGCCCTGAACCTCATCGTCGCCCGAGCCGAGATAAACCCGCTCCACCTGGGTCCCGGATGCAACCTTAAGTGTTTTGGCGCCAATCGCGCCTGAAGCTCCCGAATTCATGTCGAAGTCGATGTCTTCCGTGACCGCCGACATGTTGACGGTATCGGTTCCACCGTCCGTGTCCTCCAGTTCCTGACGGGCGGCTTTCCAGCCGGAAACGAATTCGTCGGTATAGACATGCAGGGTGTCGGCAGTGTCGGCATCGCCAAGGATTGTCAGGGACCAGTCATGCAGGGTTCCCGAAGTCGTCCCCGCATGGTCCCGGATTTCCAGGGACCACTCACCGGCGTCGGACTCACCCCAAAAAGTGTTGGCAGTAGTCTCGAAAACCAGGCCACCGGCCCCGTTCGTGCCATTATCCGGCCGCGCGATAAGAACCGCCTCCGTGCCGGACGGCGACGTCAGTTTCACAGTCAATTCGTTTGTTTTTCCATGAGAAATATTGAGATAGACCTCAACTTTCTCGACGTGATCGACCGTTTTCGCTGTGGTGACGGTCGTGGTGTATCTGCCGGTTGATGACAGGACATGAGAGGTGTTATTTTCGATATTCGTCGTGATCAGGTTGTCGGCCGTCTGGGTCTTTTCCCAGGTTTCCGCAAGGCGCACGGCAGCGGTTGCGTTCACGACGCCAAATCCGACCTCATCGGAGAAATGCATGCCCCCACCGTTATAGGTACCGGCCGCGTTATCCTCGAAATTATTCCTGGTTCCCGTTTTGCGCGCGGCGAGAGCGAGGATCTCCTGAACGTCGCGATAGCCGAGCTCGGGATTGGCCTCCAGCATCAGGGCCACAACGCCCGCAATCTGCGGTGCCGCATAGGATGTGCCAGATCCCATCTTGTAGTCGCCACCAAAGGCACCCGCAGCGCCGGACAAATCGGCGACAGTCGCCAAGGTTGCACCGGCAGAGACCAGAACGGACGCCCCCGGAGAAGAGTAGTCGGATGCGTCGCCAAGGGAATCGACGGAGCCAACCACAACGACCTCAACGGCATTCTTCTGGCCGTGATAGTTGGTGTTGTCGTCATCCTCCTTATAGTTGCCTGCCGAGTTGACGATCACCGTGCCAAGTCCGTCGCGACCATTTGCCACCGCGGCCTCGAACACCGCACTTCGCGCGCTAATAAAACTCGCATGCAGCGGATTGTCCGAAAAGTGCGTAGAGGCTCCCCAGGAATTGTTTATTACGTCCGCGTTTTGCCATCCATATGTGAGAGCCGCGCTGGTCGCCGCGCTGCTGAACTCACTTCCAAATCCGATGCGGAGACCGATGAGGTTTGCGTTTTCGGCAACACCATCCATTCCGTTGTTATCCCGTGCACCAAAGATCAGGGACGCAACCGCCGTTCCATGTGTGTTACTGGCACTCGCGGACGCGTCATTGTCGTCATCCAGAAAATCCCTGTCCGCGCCGGAATCATAGGCGTGAGCCAGTTCCGCATGACCTGCCTCGAACCCGTCATCAATTACCGCTACCGTGACACCGGATCCTGAATAATCCTGCCATGCACCGGCCACTTTTAATCCGGCTTCCGCACCATTCAAATTGTACTGGTCAAAATTCGCTTCCAGATAGACGAAGGTCTCTTCGACCCTGCCTGCAACAGTTCCGTTTCGCAATTTCAGCCCCCCGCGTGAAACAACGTCAATTAATCTGAATTCGGGAGCTATATTTGCCGATATCTATAAATAAATAATGTGCGGTAGTTTCTTTAAAACCTGACAATTATTTCATTTACGATGATTGTTTGAGTTTTTGTTGATCAGAATTTTCAATACCGATCGCAGAATTCGCATGACGGATGTCCGCGGTTCTCTCCACCGGGCAGGCGGCCGGATTTCCCTGAAACCCTACTCGGCTAAAGGCGCAGCTTCAGGACGGCCAATACGAAGCGGCCCCTCGCCGCAGACCTGAAACGCGCCCTCCTCCAGCTTCCCCAAACGCTGCAACCGCGACCTGTCAACGACAACCGGCCCCTGAACTTCCACGCATTCACCTTTCCCGAGGAAAACAAACCCCTCCGCGTCGGCCCGGGTGACTGTCAACCTGCCGTCGACACCAATGACGTCATAGGTAAGGGGGTGGGAGAAATCGGCACTGCGGATTTCCCCTGACCCCGCCGGGGACGGGTTCACAAAAAGCGCCGCCAGAAATAAAACCGCATCAACGAATACGCCAGACAACGCGACAAACCCCGACCGGGGCAACCACACCGGGTTTGGGACTTTCGGGTCAACCATGCGCGACCTCACCGAAACCCCAAGTGGGCTTCCAGCGCTCTGCCCGCCCCATCGATATGTTCGGTTATCACCTCCATCGCCCGGACATGATCATTGGCCCGGAATGCCTCGATCAGCATTTCGTGCTCGCGCAAAATGTCCTGGTGTCTGCCCTTTGTCAGGCTTTGACGCATCGTCAGAGTGTTGAGCAACTGCCGCTGGTTCAACCAGGTCCGCCTCGCCCGGTCGTTATAGTGCTTCAGCGCAATCGTCTCGTGAAACGCCATGTCCAGCGGACCAAAACTTGGCTTATCGATTGCGGGGGTTTCTCGGATCCGCTTCTGTATCCGTTCAAGTTCGTCCACATCCGCACTGGTGCAGCTTCGTGCAAAACCGGTGACGAGGTAGGGTTCGACGAGGCGGATCAGCTCAAACACATTGATCACCGCCTGGCGGTCCAGCGTTGTGATCGTGGCGCCCTTGTTCTTCTCAAAACGGACGAGACCCTCCCCTTCCATGCGTCTCAGGACCTCCCGCACGGGGTTCACACTGGTCCCGTATTCGGTCGCAATGGCCTTAACCCTGAGCCGCGTACCATTGCGGAAACGTCCTGCCGTCATGTCGGACAGCAACCGCTGATAGAGCGACTCACCGCTCAGGACCTCTTCGGGATTACCTTCCATTTTTTTCATCGTCCTGTCTGCGTTCAGGTTGCGATACGTGGTCTCCTCCGATCCCGCAAAGCGGGAAACTCAAGGAAAACCACGGTGTTTCAGCACATCTTTACATCCTTTTCCGACCCGGCCGCCAGCGTACTGGATCCAGTCCTATTAGGGTTCGGGTCAAACAATTTTCTTGACACGGGCCTCGCTCAAATCAAATGATGTGCTAAAAACGAACAAAAATTACAAGTGGAGGATGCAATGTTTTCTTTAATTGCTGCATCGCGGCATAAAACTGTTGGCGGGATCGGCACACTGCTGACCACGTCGGCAATGGTGCTCTCGGGCACCGCCATGGCACAGGAGACGAAAACCGGTATTGATCCGGAAACCTGGACGCCTGAACACGTCATGAGCATTGCGGGCACCGAGGATGTGAACACCGCGGAGGAATGCTCAAAAATCACACCGCTCGATTACGAGGGAAAGGTATCCTACTGGTTCTATGGCACGACCGAGGCGCATCCGCAGATTGAACGTGACATGGAGCAGGCGTTTTTCGACGACTTCGCTGCAACCTATCCGAACATCGAACTGGACGCGCAGAACATTGGCTACAATGATCTGCTGAACAAACTGCGCACCGCGGCCCTGGGAAATGCGGCACCCATGGTCGCCCGGCTTCCCATCCTCTGGGGCTCGGAATTTGCTTCCAAGGGACAACTGAGCGAACTTGGACCCGAAGATGTGGGCTACTCCGTCGATGAATTCTGGCCGGGTGCAATGAAGTCCGTGACACTCAACGGCAAGACCTGGGGCATCCCGACCAACAACGAGACCATGGCATTTATCTGGAACGCCGGCATCTTTGAGGAAGCGGGCCTCGATCCGGACACGGCTCCCGAGACCTGGGACGATGTTGTCGAGTACTCAAGGATCATCAAGGAAGAGACCGGCAAGAACGGCTACGGCCTGGTTGCCAGGGTAAACGCGGGTAACACGCCGTTCCGCTTCATGCCCATGATGTGGGGCGAAGGCGGGGGCGCGCTTGACGAGGCCCAGGCGGAACCAACCCTGCAGGAGATTGAGATCAACACCCCCGGCGCCCGAAAAGCCGTGCAGAACTACTACGACATGTATGTTCGGGACAAATCCGTGCCGGTTTCGGCCCTGACCAACACACAGACGGAAAACCAGGACCCGTTCATCGCCAACGAGCTTGCAATGGTGATCGCACATCCCAGCGAATACGGCACCATGCTCGACCGCGCCAATAATGCCACCGGCAGCGACAAGGAGGCCGCCATGAAGGTGGTGGAGAACATGCGCTACGGGAAAATCCCGCGCGGTGCGGAGCGCCGGGCCGTGGTATTTGGCGGCGGCAACGTCCATCTGATGAATCCGGATGTTGTTGAGGGTGAAATGGACAGGGATGCCGCTCTGGCGCTGATCTGCTTCATGACCGGTCCGGAATGGTCCACAAAACTACACTGGACCGGCTCGAACCCGGGCAATATCCGCGGCTTTAAGACCACCGCCATGAAGGAGCGCCTGGACTCGATCAAGTTCCTTGATGTCTCGACCTCGATGCTGCCGAGCGGAATTCCGTTCCCTGTGGTCGCCGAGAGCACGGAAATCATGAACATCATCATTCCGGAAATGCTTCAGAACGTCATGACGGAGAAGATGTCGGTTGAGGAGGCGACGGCCGACGCCGAGCAGCGCATCCAAAGCCTGCTTGACGGGTTCTGATACCGCCGGGCGCACGCCCTTACCATTCAGCCCGGCCGGACACCCGTCCCGCCGGGCCATCCATCCCCCCACCGGAGAGAATACCTTGACCAATACCGTTCCGGACGGTCCGGATAACCTGTCCCCGCCGCATGACCATGTCGCTGATCGCGGACTGTTTGGCCGGATCTGGGACGGTCGCTGGGATTATATGTACATCGCGCCGGCACTGATCGTCATGCTGCTCGTGATCGCTTACCCGATCTACTACACCTTCGTCCTTTCCTTCTACAAAACACCGCCCAGCCTTGCGATGTCGGAGAAGATCTTCAATGGCATCGACAATTACATCCGGCTACTGAATGCCAGCAGTTTCTGGGACGTCACCGTAAACACCATGGTCTGGACAATCTGGTCGACCTTTTTCGCGGTGGTGCTCGGATTTGGCGCGGCACTTGTTCTGAACCGTGAATTTATCGGGCGCGGACTGCTGCGCGGACTGCTCCTGATCCCATACGTCATCAGCGCGGTGGCGGCGTCCTATGTCTGGCGCTGGATTTACCACAGCGATCTTGGCGTTTTGGGGTCCGCCCTGATCCGGATGGGGATCATGGATGAAAAACTCAACCTCCTGGATAATGTCGACCGCGTCCTTCCATCCCTGATCGTGGTCAATGTCTGGAAAGAATTCCCCTTCGCCATGATCATGATACTTGCAGGCCTGCAGACCGTACCGCAGCAGCTTCTGCGGGCCGCACGTGTGGATGGGGCCAGCCCCCTGAACCAGTTTATCCATGTTACACTTCCGCATCTCAAAGGCGTTCTGATCATCACGGTGCTGTTGCTGTTCGTGGCAAACCTGAACCATTTTACCATTCCGTGGATCATGACTGGAGGCGGCCCGGCCGGAGCCAGTGACATCTGGATCACCCAGATCTACCAGATTGCCTTTGGCCGCATCCGCTTCGGCATAGCATCGGCATATTCCGTAATCCTTTTCGCCGTGATGGTGGTGCTTGGATACTTCTACGTCCGGGCGCTTACGTCAGGCGACGACAGGAGGTACTCCTGATGAGCGACAGACGTATCGGTGGATGGAGTCTCACCGGATGGATTTTTCTCTTTCTGCTCCTGCTTTTCTCAGTGCTTCCAATGCTTTGGATGCTCATCACATCGGTGAAAAGCCAGTTTGCGGCAATCCAGTATCCTCCGGAATTCATACCCTCAAACCCAACGCTTGAGCAGTACTACCGGCTGCTTTCGCCATCGAGCGACATCGGGATCCAGTTCCTGCGCTACATGTGGAACTCAATTTACGTCTCCACCCTGACAACGATCTTTGGCGTGGCGGTCGCTGTCCCTGCGGCCTATGCCTTCGCACGCTTCCGGTTTCCTGGACGAAACGCGCTCTTCTTCTCGGTGCTGTTTCGCAACATGTTCCCTGCCGTCGTTTTCCTGATGCCGCTCTTCATCATGATGCGGTGGATGGGTCTCGTGAACACACATGCCTCCCTGGTGATCACATACCTGACCTTCGGCCTTCCACTGTCCATCTGGCTGCTCAAGGGGTTCTACGACAATATACCCGTTGAGTTGGAACAGGCGGCGCGTATCGACGGCTGCACACGCTTCCAAGCGTTTTGGATGATTGTCATGCCCCTGTCCGCGCCAGGCATCATCGCAACGGCAATCTACTCCTTCATCACGGCATGGAACGAATATGTCTACGCGCTGACCTTTCTCAACAGCGATGAAAAGCTGACGCTCCCGGTCGGGCTGCAACGCTTTTTCACCGAATACGCCACCAACTGGCCCGGCCTCATGGCCGCGTCGTTTATCATGAGTGTTCCGGTCGTCGTGATGTTCCTGGTGCTGCAGAAATACTTCGTCCGGGCACTGACCGAGGGAGCGGTCAAGGCATGAAGACACCATCAATACAAGATTTGAACGGGGGCCTGAATGGCGCAGGTTGATTTTCGCAACGTAGTCAAAAACTACGGCGCATTTAAGGCGGTGAAGGATGTGTCCTTTGAAGTGGGCGACGGCGAGTTTGTCGCACTTGTAGGCCCATCAGGCTGTGGCAAGACGACAACCCTTAACCTGATTGCGGGCCTGCTGGATATCACCAGCGGTGAAATCAACGTTGGTGGCCGGCGCATCAATGATCTCGACCCCAAGGACCGCGACATCGCGATGGTCTTTCAGAACTACGCGCTCTACCCCAACAAGACCGTGAAGCAAAATCTTGGCTTTCCGCTCAAAATGCGGAAGGTCCCCAAACCGGAGATCGAAAAGAAGGTCTCCGAGGCCGCGAAACTGCTGGATATCACCCATCTTCTCGACAGGCGGCCACGCGAACTTTCCGGCGGCCAGCAACAACGGGTTGCACTCGGCCGCGCGCTCGTCCGCGATCCGCAGGTCTTCCTGATGGACGAACCACTCTCGAACTTGGATGCAAAGCTGCGCGTGCAGATGCGCGCGGAATTGAAACGTTTCCACCAGGACCTCAACGCCACCATCATATACGTCACCCACGACCAGCTTGAGGCAATGACGATGGCCGACAAAATGGCCGTAATGAGTGGCGGCAGCCTGCAACAGTACGATTCACCCGAACGGGTCTTCGAGGAACCCGCCAACCTCTTTGTCGCAGGCTTTGTCGGCAGCCCAGCCATGAACCTTCTTCCCGCCCTGGCAACCGAGCGAGACGGCAGGGTTGTCGCCACCGGCGACGGATGGGAGCTGGAACTCGCCCCGCGCAACGCCGCCTGCGCCCGCGCTTCCTCAACCGATAAAATCATACTCGGCGCACGACACAGCAGCCTTAGCCTCCATGACGGCGAAAAGCCGGGATCCATCCCGGCGCGGATCTACACCGTGGAACCTACGGGGGACCTGACCTATGCGCACGCCAATATCGGCGGCAAAACCTTCGTGATCAGCACCGATCCACAGCATCGGCTAAATGCGGATCAACAGGTCTGGATCGGATTCGACCAGGAGCGGCTGCACGTCTTCGACGCCGAAACCGAACAGCGAATTCCACCCGGCTGACACCGATCGGCCCCTCACCGGCGCACGGGCCCTGCCGGAGCCCTGCCCCCAATTACAGTGAAAACTCTCGGCACCCACCGCTACTTCGCGGGGACCCCAAATAAGCGGGATTGGAAAAAATGAAAATTACTGACGTCAAATGCGCCGTGATCGGGGACAACCCGGTAGTTCGCATCATTACCGACGAGGGAATATCAGGATACGGCGAGGGAGAGTATTTCAAACCATTCCTCAAACCGTTCGTGCTGCATTTCCGCGACGCCATCATTGGCGAGGATCCCACGGATGTCGAACGGGTCATGATGCGAATCCGCCGCCGAGGCGCATTCAAGCCCTGGGGCGCAGCCATCAGCATGATCGAGCACGCGCTGTGGGACATTGCCGGGAAAGCCGCCGGTGTCCCCGTCTACAAACTCCTTGGCGGCAAGGTCCGCGATCACGTCCGCGTCTACAATGGCGCGATCCGTACTGAAATGGCCGGGACCCGGCCCGAGGACTACGCCGATGCGGTCCGGAAAATGATGGAGCTTCCCCACGGGTTTTCCTTTATCAAGATGGGCGTGGCATTTCACAGCCCCATGAAGAACCAGGTCGAGAATTTCCACTACGGCGAGGTCCAGAAACCCAACCCCTTCCACGGTTTCAACGAAAGCGGCCTGATGACCGAGCGGGGCATGGCACACCTGCTGGAATGTGTCGCCGCAATGAAGGAGGTGCTGGGCGATGAAACCGGTCTCGCGCTGGATTGCGGTCCAGGCTTCACGCCCATTGACGCCCTGAAATTCGCGAAAGCCGTGGAACCCTTCAACCTGATGTGGCTGGAGGACATGATCACCGGTGACTACACGCCATGGGTCAACGCGGACGTCTACCGCGACGTGACCCAGGCAACCACCACACCGATACACACCGGCGAACAGATCTATCTGCGGCAGAATTTCAAGTCACTGATCGAGGGCCACGCCGTCAACGTCATCGGGCCCGACCCCTGCGATGTCGGCGGCCTCGCTGAAATCAAATGGATCGCGGAATACGCAGACCTGCACGGGATCATGATGGCACCGCACGGCACCGGCAATGGGCTTCTCGGCCTGGCCGCCCTCGTCCAGGTCTGTGCCACCATGCCGTTGAACTATATCGGCTTTGAACTCCCGACCGGCCGCCCCGAATGGTGGTTCGACATTGTGGACGGTCTTCCGGATCCTCTTGTCAGCGATGGACTGATTGAGGTGTGGGACCGCCCGGGTATGGGCGTGGAACTCAACGTGGATAAAACGCAGGAATACCTGCGCGAAGAGGATAAGGACTTCTTTGAATGACCCATACACCGGACATCTCAAGGCCGGACCCGTCCGTTATCGCCTCTCTCCGGGGCATCGGCGCCGCAACGGCCAGCGCGGAACTGCACCGGCTCGGCATCCGAAACACCCATCTCGAGGGAATAAAAAGCTGGACCCCCGGCCGCTCCATCGTTGGGCCCGCACTGACGCTGCAGTTCATGCCCCTGCGGGAGGACGTCTACCAGGACGACGAGTACGGTGACCCGGAGGCGCAACTTCACCGCCACGCCCTGTATCATGCGCAGTCAGGCGACGTGGTGGTCGTCGACGCACGCGGCAGAATGGACAGTGGTGTTTTTGGCGAGATGATGATGACCTACCTGAAAGGCCGCGGCGGCGAGGGTGTCATTATTGACGGTTGCCTGCGCGACTGGCCCAATATCCAGGAGGTCGACATCGGGTGCTGGATCAGGGGCGTGACACCGAACTACCACACCCAGCGCAGCATCTTTCCCTACGCCGTCAACGTGCCCATTGCCTGCGGTAACTGTTACGTGGCGCCGGGTGACATCATCATCGCCGATGACGACGGTGCGGTCGTGGTTCCCGTTGGCATGGTCGACAAACTTCTTGGCCGGGCCAGGGGACACGTCGAGTGGGAGGAATTCTCCCGCCTGCGCCTGAGCGAGGGCGGCGACCTGCGCCGGTACTATCCGATGAAGGAGGGGACTGAGGCCTGGGACGAATATCTCGAGTGGAAGGCGGAACAGGGGAAGTAACCCCCTACCCTGCAACGGATGGCCGAAACCAGCCGCCACAACATGCCAACAAAAAAGGAGAAGACACGGTGAAAATCACCGATCTCAAATGCGCGGTCATCGCGGACAGCCCGGTCATCCGGATCACCACGGATGAGGGCATAACGGGCTGGAGCCAGATCGAGACACCCAAGCCCTACGTTAAACCACAGGTGCTGGACCTGCGCGACTGGATCGTCGGACAGGATCCCCGCGATGTGGAACGCGTCATGCGGCGCATCCGGGTCCGCGGCGGATTCAAACCTTTTGGCTCGGCGGTTAGTGCCATCGAGCACGCACTGTGGGACATTGCAGGCAAGGCCGCCGGCGTTCCGGCCTATCGGCTCCTGGGCGGCAAGGTACGCGACAAGGTCCGTACCTACCGCACGCTCTATCAGCGCGAACTCGGCGTCGGTCATTCGCCGGAGGACTATGTGAAATGGGCGGAATACGGCCGGGCCCTGCCTGAAGGTTTCACAATGTTCAAACTGCCGACCTCTTTCCATTCCTCAATGGTGCGGGACGTTCCGAATTTCTTCTATGGCGACGTTCAGGAAAACGCGCCGTTTCCCTATCCACACAAGGGGGTCATCACCGAAGACGGCATGAAGTTCCTCGTGGACTGCGTTACGGCCGCCAAGGAAACACTGGGCAGCAGCATCGGCCTCGCCGTCGACGCGGGACCAGGCTACATGCCTCTCGACGCACTGAAATTTGCCCGGGCGGTGGAACATCTCAATCTTCTCTGGATCGAGGACACGGTCACCGGCGACTACTCGCCTTACGTGAATCACGACGTCTACCGCGATGTGACCCATGCGACGACAACACCGATCCATTGCGGCGAACAGATCTATCTCCGTCAGAATTACAAACACCTGATCGAAAGCCACTCCGTCAACGTGATCGGTCCCGACCCCTGCGACGTCGGAGGTCTGGCGGAAATAAAGTGGGTGGCCGAGCATGCGGATTTGCACGGCATAGCGGTTGCACCTCACGGCACGGCCAACGGTATCCTTGGCCTGGCGGCGCTCGTGCAGGTCTGCGCGACCCTGCCCGACAACCTGATTGCCTTTGAGTACCCCGCCCGCTTCGATCCGTTCTGGTATGACATAACCGAAGGCTTCGACGGCGTGCCCGTCAACGGAGGCCTGATCGAGGTTTCCGACCGCCCAGGTCTCGGCGTCAACCTCATTCCGAAGGAAGCCCGCAAATATCTTACGGACGGAGACAGCGACTTCTTCGACTGACTTGTGCTGTGCCGCCGTTCGTTGCTCGAGTGGTTAACACTGTCGAAATCGCGGCAGTCGCCTCCGTCCCGAATACTTTGCCGTTCCAGATCAACCAGCCTTCACCGGAGCTTCATTCGTGATCCCCGCTGGCCTCGCGTGGACCAGGGGCTTAAAAATATCAACAGGGATCGCATACGCGGAACCCATACCAGCCATTGCAGAGCCGCCAGCCGCAGCTATTCTCCAATACATTGGGACCGGCTGTACGGAGCGGAATAAATTGGGACAAACGCTGGTAGACCTTGGCGCACCACGTGACGGAGTATTACTTGCCGCAGCACTACTCGTTCCGTTCATCACGTGGAGCATTATGAAACGGCTCCGCAGGGCACGTGGTGTTCTTTCGAGATACCCGTGGGGTGGAGCGGTTGTCGATCTGATACTGTTTCCGACCGCGGCATACGGGTTCGGCGTCCTTGTAATCCATCTGTTCAGTTCGTTCGATCTTTTCGGAGCGGTAGGCCCGGCGCGCCAGATCACTCAATTGCTCATTTTTCTTTCCGTTGCCTCAGGATGTGCGCGGATCGCCGAAATTTGGCTGGTGGCACAGGATCAGTCGAAGCTTCGCGGCAAGCTGTCACAGATGGCAAGGAGTGTCCTCCATGGATTATTCCTCTTCGTTGGTCTCATAGTTTTTCTGATAGTAAACGATTACTCACCGACGAAAATCTATGTTTCCACCGGGGCCGCGGCCGCACTTGTTGCAATTGTAACGCAACAAACACTGGGAGACTTCTTCTCCGGTGTGGCACTGAGTGTTGAACGACCTTTCAATATCGGAGACTGGCTTCGCTTTACGGATGGGGAGGAAGGGCAGGTCACGGACATAAACTGGCGGGCCACACACCTGAAAAAATGGGACAACACAACCTTCGTGGTTCCAAACAGTCAGCTTGCGCGCCTGAGTTTCACCAATCTGTATGGACCAAGCCACGTGTACGCTCCCTGGTATCACATTCAGATAAGCGAGAAAGTGGATCCAAACGAGGTCAATGAATGCCTGCTGCGGGCCGCAAAACGCTGCATCAGTGTATTGTCAGAACCTGGACCGGTAGCACGTCTGGTCGATGGGACCCGCCCTCCTTACACCTATATGGTCTGGGTTCACTTTGAGAATTATCCGGCAATGTTTGCCGGAAGGGAGGAATTATATCGGGAGATCCATCAGGCACTGCAATCGAATGGCATCTCCGCGGCCGCGGAAATTTATGAAGTCAGGTACAACTCACCTGGTGGGCTTCCCGGACCGGTTCAAAGCAGTTGCAAACTGAGTTAGGAGTGGCGCAATTGGGCCCGGAACACGCCAAACGTGCCCATGCACACGCACGGATTAAGCCGGAAATCTGTTGCGAAATTCCAGAGGAGAGAGGCCAACGTTTTTCCGGAACGCACGCGCGAAATGCGCGGACGATGAATACCCCAGCGTTGAGGATATGGCGGTTACCGTGTTTTGATTGTCCCGCAACAACTCGATTGCACGTTCCACACGCGCCTCACTGACCATGTCACGAAAATTTCGTCCCGAGGCATTCATCTCGCGCTGAAGGCTCCGGACACTGGTGCCAAGGGACTGCGCCGTGTACTCGATGGACGTTCTGCCGGACAGTACCTGGCAGCGGATATGGTTCATCACCGCACCGATCATGTTTTATCGCGATTTTGGCGCCAGGCGCGCCCTGGCAACGTCCTCAATCGTTGTCAAAGCAACTCTTGGCTTTTCTCTGGCTTGCCTCACCAGATCTGAGGCATCGAACACGACACAGAGGTGATTTCCAACTCCGCCTGATGGAGGTCTTTGCCGGTTATACCGAACACGCTGATACCCAGGCGGGACGCCTGTTGAACGCTCTCGACGATATGGGCGTACGGGAAAATACCCTGATCTTCTACATTTGGGGGGACAACGGCTCCAGCGCAGAGGGGCAGAACGGAACCATCAGCGAACTCCTTGCTCAGAACGGTATCAGAACCGAAATCAAGGACCACATTAAGGTTATGAACGAACTTGGCGGACTGGACGTGCTTGGCTCTCCAAAGGCCGATAACATGTACCACGCCGCATGGGCATGGGCGGGATCCACACCGTATCGCTCAACAAAACTCGTTGCGGCCCATTTCGGCGGTACACGGACGCCACTGGTCGTTTCATGGCCAAAACAGATCGACCCCGACGACACCCCTCGTCCCCAATTTCATCATGTCAACGACATCGTTCCCACGATTTACGACGTTTTGGACATCACCCCGCCGGAAACCGTTGACGGGATCACGCAAGACCCGTTGGATGGTGTCAGCCTCGCATATTCATTTGGCGATGCGGATGCAAAGGGCCAGAAACCGCACCAGTATTTTGAGGTTATGGGTAGCCGTGCATATTACGAGAACGAATGGATCGCATCGGTTTTCGGCCCCCGCACACCCTGGACGCCCGGCATCAGCCCGTCCATCTTCAAATGGACACCCGACGGTGACACATGGGAACTCCATGACCTGAGCACCGACCATTCGCAGGCGCACAATCTGGCGGAGGGGAACACGGATAAGGTTACGGCACTAAAAGATGCATTCCGCGAAACCGCGAAAGACAACAAGGTGTTCCCGATTGGCGGAGGTCTGTGGTCGCTTGTGTTCCATCCCGAAGATGCGCCATCGAATCCGGCGACCGAGTTCACCTACACACAGGAGGTAATCGGGGTCCCTGAATTCACCGCACCCAAAGTCGGAGCAAGAAGCAACCTCGTGAAGATTGAGGCTGAACTTTCCGACGACTCGGAGGGTGTACTCTATGCACTGGGCGCATTCTCCGGCGGCCTCGCGTTGTGGGTCGATGAGGGCAAACTGACCTACGAATACAACCTCTTTGAAATAGAACGTACCCGCATAGAAACCACAGATCCGCTGCCCACCGGAAAGGTCACAATTGAGGTCGATACAACGGTGGCCAATGATGCAAGACCACCAGCCCTCGACGTGGCAATACGCGTCAATGGTACGCAGATGGCCGAAGGAACAGTGCCACGGTCTGCTCAGCTTACATTTACTGCGAACGACGCTTTTGATGTCGGCAGGGACAGCTACTCCCCGGTTTCCGAAGCCTACTACGACCGTAAACCTTTTGCTTTCAACGGTGAAATCAGCCAGTTGAAGGTCACGTACAAGCAATAGGACGGCACCAGTCTCGGGCGACATCACGGTTTGTCGCCCGGACGATCCTGGCCTAATTTGAAAAATGACTTTTTTGTCGTTCTGCCCCTCGATCTGAGAAGCTTGGATCCGGGATCATTTTCGTCTTTTTTGCTGTTGATGCGGCGACAAAGTCGCTCTTTGACCTAATGGGATGAGCTGCCGATCGGGCAGAGGCCTATAGGCGGAGCTTACCTTCAGGCAGCTTCCGGGGCGCCAGATCAATAGCGCACCGGAACGGAATTCTCAGCGAATCAAATGACCGTTACAGTCAGCGATCCGACGCCCTCAATGGTCGCTTCCATCACATCGCCCTTGACGATCGCGTTCACCCCCGATGGGGTGCCAGCCATGATCACGTCACCTGCAGCCAGTTCGAAATAGTTCGAGAGATACGAGATCATTTCCGGCACCTTCCAGATCATCTGGTTGAGATCGCCATCCTGACGCAGATCTCCGTTGACAAGCAGCGAGATACGCCCCTGATCCGGATGCCCAACTTCGGCTACCGGTAGCAAGGGACCGACCGGGCCGGACCGTTCGAAGGCTTTTCCGATCTCCCACGGACGGCCCATTTTCTTCATCTCGCCCTGTAGATCGCGCCGCGTCATGTCCAGCGACACGCCGTAGCCCCATACGTGGTCCAGCGCGGTCTCCAACGGGATGTTGGTACCGCCTGATTTCAGGCCGACCAGCAGTTCCACCTCGTGATGCACATCGGATGAATGTGGCGGATAGGGAAACTCGCCCGACGCGTCCAAATTGTTGGGGTTCTTCTGGAAAAAGAACGGCGGTTCCCGGTCTGGATCGTGCCCCATTTCAACGGCATGCGCCGCGAAATTGCGGCCAATGCAGTACACCCGTCTGACGGGGAAGGTTCCACCGTCCTGGGTTGGTATTGCATGCACCTGTGGCGCGGGAATGACATGATCGGACATCGCTTTCCTCCTGAGCGTTTCATTCTAAAGGGTCTGTTCCGGGAGAGCTTCGTGCCCCTCAGGGTTTCCCTCACGGCCCGACCAATCCGGCGCAGCCGTCACCAATGTAATCACGAAAGTCGCCAGGCTTTTGCAAGGTTTCAGGATGACGGGAGCCTCAACCATTTTCTAAATTGGTCGAACCCTGTGACCCGAACGCAGGGATTTCGCACTCTGGCATAATGCGTGAATAAACCGACGCAAGGTGCACATGCATCGCGTTCGCGGCCAACTCCGCGTCACCGGCCCCGATGGCGGCAACAATCACATCGTGCTCGTAAAAACTGCTGTAGTTTTCCGACGGTTTGCGCGTGACCCGTGGCTGTCCCCAAAGTATCATACGCCGCACCGCGTTTAGTGTTTCAAAGAAGTAGAGAAAAAGCTGGTTGCGCGTCGCACGGGCGATTGCGTGGTGAAGGTTATTATCCCAGGCCTCATAGGAACGCCAATCGTCCGCTTCACGGCATCTCTGTGCACAAAGCCGCATTTGTTCGCGATCTGAGCGTGTTGCATGCGCCGCTGCAAGACGGCACAGCTGCGGTTCAATGGTGAACCTCACGGCCACCACCTGTTCGGGTTTGAACTGATCCCCCAAATAGGTCACGTCCTGCAGGTTCAGCACGGGGCGCGGGCCGACGAAGGTGCCCCGCCCAACATGCCGCCAGATGCGCCCCTGCGCCTCAAGTTCGGCCAGGGCCTTGCGCAACTGGTTACGCGTCGTGCCAAGGGACCTGCACAACTCGCGCTCCGGCGGCACCCGGTCACTGTGACGATATCCCGCCGTGTCAATCAAATCCCGCAGCCTTTGTGTCAGGTCGTCGTTTGAGGTCATTTTTCGCCCAATTTGATGATTGGTTGATTGATTGAAACCATAGGACCGCGAAATATGAATGGAAAGGGAGAGGTGCCAGTGAGTCGCGCAATAAACAGAGCGACGTGACGTGGCACCAGTACGAAGGAGGATTGCCGAGTGCGATTGGCAACCATTTCAGTGGATGGAGACCCCATCTGCGTTGCGTATCTGTCAAACGGAAACCTGCTGAACCTGTCCGAAGTCGCCAGGTCCATGCAGGCATTGATCGAGGGTGGAAAGCCCACTCTCGACGCTGCACGCAAACTCGTGGCCGAGGCCGGTGAAGGAATGCACCAGGACAAGGTGATCCAGCGGGAAGCGCCGCTTATGGCGCCAATCCCACGGCCTTCAAAAAACATCTTTTGTATCGGGCGCAACTATGCCGAGCACATCGCTGAAGGTGACCGGGCCCAAAACCAGAATGTCGGGGTGACCGAGCATCCCGTGGTCTTTACCAAACCGCGGACCGCGGTGGTCCCGCCGGAAGGCGACGTTCTGATCTTTCCCGAAGTGTCGACATGCATCGACTACGAGGTCGAGTTGACCGTGGTTATCGGCAAAGCGGGCCGCAACATATCCAAAGCGGACGCGATGGATCACATCTTCGGATACACCATCGTCAACGATATTTCCGCAAGGGACATCCAGCGCCGCCACGGGGGGCAGTACTTTAAGGGAAAGGGTCTCGACGGTTCCTGCCCGATCGGCCCGGTGATCGTCACTGCTGACGAAATCGACGACCCGCATGCCCTGTCCATCGGTCTCACGGTCAATGGCGAACAGCGTCAGGACGGCAACACGAAGGACATGATCTTCGACATACCAACATTGATCGCATCCGTGTCCGAGGGTCTTACGCTCGAACCCGGAGACATGATCGCCACCGGCACACCTTCAGGCGTCGGCTACGCCATGGATCCACCACAGTATCTAAGGGACGGAGATACCCTGGAATGCTCCGTGGAGGGAATCGGAACGCTCAGGAACTTCGTGCGCTCCGTATAAAAGACCCTGCGCCGCCGAAACGCTGCGAAACGGGTCGTCAAAATTGGGAGGACAACCATCATGATCAACAGAAGAACACTCACGGCCACACTGTTTGCCGCTCTTCCGGCCGCAGGCCTGATGGCGACATCGGCACTGGCACAGGACCTGCGCGAAATCACCTTCGTGCAGCCAAGCCCGTCGGCCATCAATTCGTTCCCGGTTTTTGTCGCAATCGGTGAAGGCTTCTTTGAGGAAGAGGGCCTGAATGTAACGGTCGAAGCCATCAATGGCTCGGGAGCGGTTCTGCAGGCGCTCTCCGCAGGTCAGGCCCACTTCGGCCGTCCAGGCCCCGGTCCCCTGATCGCAGCCCGCACGCGCGGTGTGGACGCGGTTCACATCTACAACGTCGCCGCGCGCAGCAACTTTGGTATCGCGGTGCAGGAGGACAGCGAAATCCAAAACATCGAGGAACTTTCCGGCAAGGTGATCGGAACCGGAACGGCTGACGGAGCGGAAGTGGGCTTTGCCCGCAATGTCATGTCAGGCGCGGGCATGTCTGCGGGAGAAGATTACGAATTCCTCACGGTCGGTGACGGTGGCCCGGCAACTGCAGCCTTCCTGAATGGTGAGATCGACGCCTATTCCTCATCGACCGCGGACACCGCGATCCTCAACCAGCGCGGCATGGCCGTTCGCGATATCACGCCGGCTGAATTTGCCCGCTTCTTCGGTAATGGTATCGCGACGATGGCCGATACTATCGCAAATGACCGCGAGTTGGTGGAAGCGTGGAGCCGTGCATTTGCCAAAGGCCACGCCTTTGCCCTGGACGATGCAAACCGGGAGGCGGTCCTGTCCCACCTCGCGGAGGGCAACCCCCAGGAAGGCGAGGACAAGGAGTTCCAGTCCGCTCTCTTTGACGCGGTCCGCTCCAAGACAATCCCGACCGACGAGGCCCCTCATCTGGGCTGGTACCCGGCCGAAGTCTGGGAAGAATGGCAGGAAGCCCTCATTGCGGGAGGCGAGATCTTCGGGCCTCTCGACGATTTGAGCGCGGCTTGGACGAACGAATTCGCTGAAATCGGTAGCGCGGCGGCGGGCAGATGAACACGGCCGTTGCACACGACTACTCCGGCGCGCCTCTTGGCGCGCCGGTCTACGAGTTGACGGAGGTCAGCAAGACCTACGCGCGCAATCATGTGATCGCGCTTGAAAACGTGAGCCTCACCCTGCGTAAAGGTAGCTTTACCTCGGTTATCGGGTCCAGCGGCTGCGGCAAATCCACTCTGCTCAAAATCATGGCTGGGCTGATCCCGCCGACCACCGGCCGGGTGATGTTGCAAAACAGAGCCGTGACGGGGCCCCGCCGGGACATTGGCATGATGTTCCAGCAGGCGACGCTTTTCCCCTGGAAAACCGCCGTTGAGAACATCGTACTCCCCATCGAAATCCGCGATGGCAAGGCTGCGGCCAACAAGGCGTTGGACAAGGCGACCGAACTTCTCGACATCGTTGGGCTGAAGGGCTTTGAAAACGTCTATCCAAATGAACTTTCGGGTGGAATGGCGCAGCGCGCTTCGATCTGCCGGATGCTGATCACCGAACCCGCGGTTCTGCTGCTGGACGAGCCGTTCAGCGCGCTCGATGAGCTGTCACGCGACATGATGAACATGGAACTTCAGAGGATCTGTCGCGAACAGGAAGCAACCGCCTTCCTTGTTACCCACTCCATTCAGGAAGCCGTGATCCTCTCCGACGAGATAGTCGTGATGAAACCACGCCCCGGACGGATCGCGGAAGTCGTGACGGTCGACCTGCCGCGGCCACGGACACTCGACATGATGACCACGCCGAAATTCGGTGAAATCGTCGACCGGATCCGGGGCATGCTGGACAAGGGAGAAGACATGTGACTGACTATGTGACAAACGCGCCCGCCGACGACGAAACCGTCCAGGATACTGTCTGGACGCAGGAGGTCGCCTTTATCGACTCGGTCCCGCGCTGGATTGCAATGACTTTTGTCTTTGTGGTGTTCATCGGGACCTGGCAACTGGTGACAAGTCTGGGCCTCGTCTCGCCGATCATCCTGCCCACACCGATGGAAACCCTGAAAGACATGATCTTTGTCGGGGCAAACCTTCTGACAGGCGATTACATGCTCGTGTCGCTTTGGATCACGATTCAGGAAGTGATCATTGGGTTTGCGCTGGCCATCGCCATTGGCTTCTCGTTGGGTGTACTCGTGGGAGAGACCGCGTTCGGAGAGAAAGCGGTGATGCCATACCTTGTGGCCATTGATACCATGCCCAAAGTAGCCTTCGCACCACTCTTCGTGGCGTGGTTGGGCTTCGGCATTGAATCCAAGGTTGCACTGGCCGCATTTATCGCGACCTTCCCCATCGTGGTGGGCACGGCGGCAGGACTGCACGCGGCGGATGAAAATGCACGGATGCTATTCAAGACCATGGGTGCCAGCCGGATGCAGACGCTCATCAAGATGAAGCTGCCCACCGGCCTTCCACAGATATTCACCGGTCTTAAGATTGGCGCAGTGGGTGTGATGGCAGGTGCGATCACAGGCGAATTCCTCGGTGGGGGTAAAGGGTTTGGTGAATTGATCCGCGTTGCCGCATCGCAATTGAATACGCCACGCGTGTTTTCGCTGATCCTGTATCTCAGCCTGGTTGGGCTTGCTCTGTACGTAATCGTGCAGTGGACACAACGGCGGGTTGTTTTCTGGCAGAAAGAAACCGTGGGGTCCTACGATGGCTGACGGTTCTCCCATCGAGACCGAAGACCTGATCGACTTCGTCGCCCGCGCGCTCATGGCGCGCGGGGTGCCAAAAGCTGACGCGACCAGTGTCGCAGGCTTGATGGTCGAGGCTGACATCTTCGGTTACAGCACCCACGGTGTCTTCCGTCTTCGTCAATACCTTGCGCGACTGGCCGGTGGCGGGTGCAATCCGACACCAAAAATCTCCGTGGTGCAGGAAACCGTGGCAACCGCAGTCGTCGACGGTGACAACGGGCTGGGCCATCTCGCAATGGCAGCCGCCCGCGATCTGGCAATCGAAAAGGCGCGGAATACCGGTATTGGCTGGGTCGGCGTGCGGGGCGGCAACCACGCCGGGCCCCTGGCGCTTTACGTACGACCACAGGCTGAGGCGGGACTGCTTGGCATGGCGGCTGCGGTGGGCAGCGCAAACCACGTGCCACCCTATGGCGGCTCGGACCTTCTGATCGGCACGAATCCGATCGCTTTTTCGGCTCCCGCCACAGGGCCGGATCCCTTCGTGTTCGACATGGCCACCACGGTGGCCGCCATGGGCAAGATCAAGACGCTTCTTCAGCGGGGTGAACCGATGCCCGAGGGCTGGATGGTCGGGCGCGATGGCAAGCCCCTGACCGATCCGGCGCGCAAATCCGAAGGCTTCCTTCTGCCAATTGGCGGGCCAAAAGGGTTTGGCCTGTCGGTCGCCATTGGCCTGATGGCAGGCGTTCTGAACGGTGCAGCGTTTGGCTCGGACGTGGTCGATTTCACGAAGGACACAACATCACCCACAAACACGGGGCAGTTCGTCGTAGCGATTGACCCCGCCGCCTTTGGCATCGGGGATGGTTTCGCCGAGGAGGCCGCGCGCGTGTTCTCGGAAATGCGCGCCTCCACACCCCTGCCCGGCCACGATCCGGTGCGTCTGCCTGGTGACGGCAAGACCGCGCTCGCAGCAAGCCGCCGCGAAAACGGTCTGACGCTCAACGCCGCTTTGCGCAGGGACCTAAACGCCCTCGCTGGCGACTGCGACATATCGCCACCCTTTCCAAACGACCCGGCGGCCTGAGCCGCCGGAGACCCGGACTCAGCCGTCTTCGCCTGGGCAGGCATCAAGCGCCTTGAGATAAGCCGCGCACTTGTTCATCATGTGCCGCTTCATCAACTGGCCAAGTCCCTTACCGTCGCGCCTGCGCAGGCAGTCCATCATCGCTCCGTGCTCCTCGACCGCCTGCGTCCAGCGATCTTCGGACAGGTTGACGAGAAACCGGGCGCGGCGCACCCTTGCGTCAAGAAGCCTGTGATGGGTTGCGAGCTGGGTATTTCCTGAAGCGCGAATTACTTCCAGATGAATGTCCTGATTGGCCTGAAAATACTTCTCCCGGTCGCGTTGAGCATAGGCTGACATCATGGCGGCATGAAGCTCCTCAATCCGGGCAACGGTCTGGTCGTCGATATTCCGACCGGCTTGCTCACCGGCCAGTTGTTCGAGCACTGCGATCAGGGCAAAACTGTCTTCGAGCTCCTTGCGGGTCACCCGCGCGACACGGGCACCCCGGTTCGCCTCCAAAACGACGAAACCTTCGAAGGCCAACACCTTGAGCGCCTCACGCAAAGGCGTGCGCGACACGCCGAATGTTTCGCAGAGGTGTTTTTCCGGGACCTTTTCTCCCGGCTTCAATCCGTCCTGAACGATCAGGTCTCGCAACCGCTCAACCAGTTCCTCGTGCAGGGTTGAGCGCTGAATCGGGCCAGCAAGGGTCATGTCAAACTCCCGGTTGCAACAGTTGATCCAGTAAACGGGCCACGTGAATGGCCTGACGGGTGGTCCCATCCGCTATCTGATGGCGACAGGACGTGCCGTCAGCGACAAAAATGGCGTCATCGGGTGTCGCCGCGAGTGCCGGAAACAGATCAAGGCCCGCCATCTTCAACGATATGTCGTAGGTTTCCTTACCATAGCCGAAAGCGCCGGCCATTCCGCAACAGCCGCTGTCGATCAGCGATACCTGCGCGTCCGGAATACGCCGCAGCAGCGCTATCACCGGGGAAACGGCGTCCTGGGCCTTTTGGTGACAATGGCCATGAACATGGATCGGAGCCACCGCGGGCTTCAGCGGCAGATCAACGTCCCGGACAAGGAATTCCTCAATTGTCAGGGTCGCCGCCGCCAGCGCCTCAGCCTCCGGTCCCGGGCACATGGCGGGGAATTCATCCCGGAAGGTCAGGATCGAAGACGGCTCAAGCCCAACCACGGGCACGCCCTGTCGCACGGCAATACGCGTCGCGGCAATCACCCGCCGAGCCTCGGCCCGTGCCTCATCCACGCATCCGACCGACAGCAGGGTGCGCCCGCAGTCCAGCGATCTTCCCGAGCCATCCCGAGCGATCGCGACACGCAGGCCGGCAGTGCGTAGAACGCGAACAGCGGCCCTCAGATTTTCGGGCTCGAAGTAGCGGTTGAATACATCCGCAAACAGCAAAGCATCGGGATCGGCATCCTGCGCCTCATCGTCGCGAAAGGGGTTTGACGACCAGATCGGAATGTCCCGCTTACTTGAGATGCCGGTCAGCCCTTCCGTCCACTTTCGCAGCGGGCGGATTCTGTTGCGCAGATTAATCAGCCACGCGACACGCGCTGCATACGGGGCGTAGCGTGGCAGGTAAGCAACCAGCTTTTCGCCAAAGGCAAGTCCGCGCTCCCTGCGCCGCGCGGCCAGCACCTCGATTTTCATCCGCGCCATGTCCACGCCGGTCGGACACTCCCGCCGACACGCCTTGCAGGACACACAGTATTTCAGGGTTTCGGCCATCTCATCCGAGGCAAGTCCACCCGGCAACCGCCCACTGATCGCAAAGCGCAGCGTGTTTGCCCGGCCTCGGGTCACATCCCGTTCGTTGCGGGTAGCCCGGAACGAAGGGCACATCACCCCAGCCTTCAGTTTCCGGCAGGCCCCGTTGTTGTTGCACATCTCCACTGCGCCCTGAAAACCGCCCCCCGAGCCTGGCCAGGCCGACCAGTCCAGTGCCGTTTCGAACTCAGGCACCGCATAATCCGGACTGTACCGAAACAGGCGCCGGTCATCCATCGCCGGCGCATTGACGATCTTGCCAGGGTTCATCAACCCGTCCGGGTCAAAGAGCGCTTTCACTTCCTCGAATGCCTTGACGATGCGCGGCCCGAACATTTTTTCGTGGAACTCGGAGCGCACGATCCCATCGCCATGTTCACCCGAATGGGAACCTTTGTAGCGTTTGACAAGATCGAACGCTTCCTCGGCAATCGCACGCATCTTCCGAACATCACTGTCCTGCCGCAGGTTCAAAACCGGGCGCACGTGAAGGCAACCAACGGAAGCGTGGGCATACCAGGTGCCCCTCGTTCCATGCCGCGCAAAGATATCGGTGAGGCCCTCGGTATAATCCGCCAAATCGGGAAGCGCGACGGCGCAATCCTCAACAAACGAGATCGGTTTGCCAGCCTCTTTCATCGACATCATGATGTTGAGCCCGGCCTTGCGATACTCTCCGATAGCCACCTGCAGCCCCATATCCACTACGGGCACGACACCGCCCCAGCGTGCGTCGGTTCCATTGAACGAAAATCCCAAATCCCCCATCAGTTCCGTGAGAGCCGCCAGTTTGCCCGTGTTAGCCGCCGCGTCGCCCTCGGCAAATTCCACCAGCAGCAAAGCAGCGGGATCGCCCTCGACAAACGCATTGATCGTTTTGCGGAATAGCGGGATTTCCCTCCCCAGCCCGATCATTGTGTCATCGATCAACTCCACGGCCAGCGGGCCAAGTTTGACGAGATACTGCGCGGCGTCCATCGCACTCCGGAACGTCGGGAAGTGACATACACCCGTGACCTTTTCTCCAGGTAATGGCGCGAGGCTCAACTCCAGTTCCGTAAAATAGGCCAGTGTGCCTTCCGACCCCACCAGCAGATGTGCCATGTTCACGTCATTGCCGGTCAAGGCATCGATATTGTAGCCTCCTACGCGCCGAAGCAGATCGGGGAAGCGGGCCTTGATCTCGGATGCCTCCCGCTGACCCAAAGCGCGCAGGTGGGTCACCAGATCGGCATACGGTCCAGGCGCCGGGCCGGTTCCGTTGAAACGCGCCGTGGTTCCATCAGGCAGGATCGCCGAAATCGCTCTTACATTGTCCCGCATGACCCCGTAGCGCAGGGACTTTCCCCCTGAAGAGTTGTTCGCGGCCATACCTCCCAGCGTGCAGCGCGACGCCGTCGACGGATCGACGGGAAACCACAAACCATGTGGCTTCAGCGCCCGGTTAAGCTCGTCAAGCACCAAGCCTGGTTCCACCCAGGCTCGCATCGTTTCCGTATCGATTTCAAGGATCCGGTTCAGGTGGCGGGAATTGTCGAGCACGACGGCATGATTCACGGTCTGACCGCATTGCGAAGTACCGCCACCACGCGGCAGCACCTGCACGCCCTCTTCCCGGGCCACTACCATCGTAGCCTCGATGTCCTGCACCGTACGGGGAACGACCACAGCCTTCGGCACCATCTGATAGATCGATGCATCAGTTGCATATCGGGCCCGGGAGGCTTCGTCGGCCATAACATCACCAGAGATGGCAGCGGATACACGTCTGACAAGACGGTGTTCTGCCTGCATCTGTCTCACCTCTTTCGTTCCTTTCTCACCGGGCCTGTCTGCCCGGTTCTTTGCTATTGACTGAATTATGAATTCATAATTACGTTTACGCAATACCATAGCGTGAACCGCAATCGAAACAGGAAAGAGACACTTCAATGCGCCAACCCGGACGACATTTTCTGCAAATCCCGGGCCCCAGCGCGGTGCCCGATCGCATACTCAGGGCCATCGGCCAACAGACCATCGACCACCGCGGTCCAGATTTCGCAGCAGTTGGCCAGCGCGCGCTCGATGGCATGAAGTCGATTTTCAGGACACGGCAGAACGTGTTCATCTTTCCCTCCTCCGGCACGGGCGCCTGGGAAGCCGCTCTTGTGAATACCCATTCCCCGGGCGACAGGATCCTGATGTTCGAAACCGGTCACTTCGCTTTCATGTGGGGCAAACTGGCCCGCAGGATCGGGCTGAACCCGGAGATCATCGAAGGTGATTGGCGCGGCGGCGCCGATCCCGATCAGATCGAAGACCGGTTGCGGGCGGACAGGGCACACGGGATCAGGGCTGTCTGCGTCGTACACAACGAGACGTCGACCGGGTCGGTGTCTCCCATCTCTGAAATCCGCAAAGCGATGGACGCCGCCGGGCACCCTGCCCTGCTTATGGTCGATACAATTTCGGGTCTTGCATCCATTGACTTTCAATTTGACGACTGGGGCGTCGACGTTGCGGTCTCCGGATCGCAGAAAGGGCTGATGCTGCCGCCAGGGCTCAGCTTCAATGCGGTCAGCGACAGGGCCATGGAAACGGCGAAGCAAGCGTCCCTGCCGCGCAGTTATTGGGATTGGCATGACATGGCCGGGCCAAACAAGACCGGATACTTTCCCTACACTCCCGCGACCAACCTTCTCTATGGCCTGAACGAAGCCATCGACATGCTGCACGAGGAAGGATTGGACGCGGTATTTGACCGTCACGCGCGCAATGGCGCAGCGGCACGCGCCGCTGTCCGGGCATGGGGGCTCGAGGTGCTCTGCAATCGGCAAGGTCAGGAATCCGGCGTCTTGACAGCAGTCCTGATGCCCGAGGGCCACTCGGCAGACGCGTTCCGCGCCAAGACGCTGGAGCTCTATGACATGTCCTTGGGCAACGGGCTGTCGAAAGTCGCGGACAGGGTCTTCCGCATTGGCCATCTGGGAGATTTTAACGACCTCATGCTAATGGCAACGCTGTCCGGCGTCGAAATGGGCCTCGCAAACTCCGGGGTCCCTCACACACCGGGAGGTGCGCAGGCAGCCATGGATATCCTGAAAGCGAACGCTGCATAGCTGGATTTGTGCTTAAACTGTGTGGCCGAGCCGCAAAAAATCGGCTTTAGGCGGCCCGATGCCGGCTCGGCCACACGTCCCACGTTCACGAATCCGCATTCATTGCCGTGGGCGCGCCCGTGGCCATGTCGGTTCCAGTATACGCCAGACCGGCCTGCTTCCATGCGCCAAAGCCGCCCTCCATATGCGCGAGTGGCGAGAGCCCGGCCTCGATGGCTATTTCTCCCATCTTGGCGGACCGGACGCCCGAACCGCAGTGTAACACGACACGCTTTCCGTCCTGCGTAGGCAGCGCCTCCGGCCGAAAGAACGCCATTGGCATCAGCAGAGCCCCTTTAATATGCTCCATCATGTATTCTGGCGGCGTGCGCACATCGATCAAAACGATCTCCTGCGCGTCGAGCGCCGTCTTTACGCGTTCTGGCGTCCAGTTTTCGAGTTTTGTCATTATAGGTACCTGTTTTTTGATGTCATAAAGTAACCCTTTCCATCAGCCCCCGGTTCCTGCAGCCGGATACCGCCGCCAACGGACCCGATGGCGAACGCACAACGATTTTCCTTGAAATCCTGTCCGGGCCCTACCTTGTACAGCCAATCGACGCCCGCTTCGACGGTGGCGAGCTTCCAATCAATATCGATGCAGAAACATCGTGTGGCTGGATGCCGGGGCCGCGCAGTGGATCCAGGGCGATGGCGACGCCGAGATGGCGTTTCTCTGGGGCAGCCTGAAGGGCACCGACAAAAACGGCACCTTTCTGAGACTACCCGCAGGCTACACCGGGTCGCTCTGTGAAACGGCATGCAATTTTGACCCTCATATTGGGGTAATCGGCGTCCAAAAGTGACCCCCCTTATAAATCTGTTCAGAAGCTTCCTCAAAAGCATGGGGGAGCAGTCAGGGGATGTTGGTTGTGGAGACGATCGCGAAGATCAGGCGTGCGCATTTTATCGAAGGCAAGTCGATCAAGCAGATTTGCCGTGAACTGCGGTTATCCCGCAATACGGTGCGTAGAGTCATCCGATCCGGTGCGACCGAGTTCAGTTATGACCGCACGACGCAGCCCCGCCCAAAGATTGATCCCTGGCGTTCTGAGTTGGACGGGATGCTGGCCGAGAACGTCCGGCGGCCGAAGCGGGAACGCCTGACGCTCATCCGGATCTATGAGGAACTGCGTAACCGTGGCTATGGAGGCGGCTATGATGCGATACGCCGATATGCGGCGGGCTGGTCGAAGGCGACACGGGAAGCGTCGGCCAGTGCGTATGTTCCGCTGAGCTTCGATCCGGGCGAAGCCTACCAGTTCGATTGGAGCCATGAGATCGTGATCCTCGATGGCGTGACGGTGACGGTCAAGGTTGCCCATGTCCGCCTGTGCTACAGCAGGATGCCATATGTCCGGGCCTATCCCCGTGAAACCCAGGAGATGGTGTTCGACGCGCACGACAGGGCGTTCGCCTTCTTTGGCGGTGCCTGTGCGCGGGGCATCTACGACAATATGAAGACCGCCGTTGATGCGATCTTTGTCGGCAAGGACCGTGCCTATAACCGGCGTTTCCAGCAGATGTGCGGGCATTATCTGGTCGATCCGGTTGCCTGCACGCCTGCCTCGGGCTGGGAGAAGGGTCAGGTTGAGAACCAGGTCGGCGTGATCCGGCGGCGGTTCTTTGTGCCGCGCCCGAAGTTCAAATCCCATGCCGAGTTGAATGCCTGGCTGGAAGATCGTTGCGTGGCCCATGCCCGGGCGAACACGCATCCTGAGATGCGGGACAAAACGGTCTGGGAGGTGTTCGAAGAAGAGCGCCCGAGCCTCGTGCCCTATGTTGGCCCGTTCGATGGGTTCCACGCGGTTACGGCGTCTGTCTCCAAGACCTGCCTCGTGCGGTTTGACAAAAACAGATACTCGGTTGACGCCCGTGCCGTGGGGCGGCCGGTCGAGATCAGAGCCTACGCAGATCGGATGGAATGCTGGCAGGATGGCCGGATCGTCGGTCGCCATGCGCGTGCTTTCGGGCGCGACAACACCGTCTACGATCCCCTGCATTACATACCTGTTCTGGCCCGCAAGCCCGGCGCCCTTCGTAACGGTACGCCATTCAAGGAGTGGGACCTGCCGGTTGCGATCCGCCGGGTGCAGCGTAAGCTGGAACGCCAGCCCGGCGGCGACCGCCAGATGGTCGAGATCCTGAGCGCTGTGCTGACGGATGGCATTGATGCTGTAGAAGCCGCCTGTACCGAGGCGCTGTCCCACAACGTCCATTCTGCGGGCGTCGTGCTGAACATCCTGGCCCGCCACCGGGAACCGCCGCCACCCCTGACAATCACCACACCGGACGCGCTGCGGCTGAACTGCGAACCCACGGCGAATTGCGACCGATATGACAGCTTGAGGAGACAGACAGATGGAACGCTCAGACGTGCTCGACGCGATGGGAAAGCTGAAGCTCTACGGGATGAGAGCCGCCTATGACGAGATTCTGACCACCGCCGTCAAACGCCAGCATGAGCCCCAGCAGATCATCGGCGAATTGCTGACGGCTGAGATCTCGGAGAAGCAGGCCCGCTCGATCAAATACCAGATGACCATCGCCAAACTGCCTCTGGCCAAGGAACTGGAAGAGTTCGACTTCGAAGCAGCCGAGGTCAACGAGACCCTGATCCGTGATCTGGCCGCCGGGGACTTCCTTGATCATCAGCGCAACCTGGTCCTGATCGGCGGCACCGGAACGGGCAAAACCCATCTCGCCGTCAGCATCGCCAGGGCTTGCATCCGGAACGGGCGGCGCGGGCGGTTCTTCAATGTCGTCGATCTGGTAAACAAGTTGGACGCCGAAGCCCGCGCCGAGCGTCAGGGACGAACCGCCGATTTGATATCGCGCTTGGATTTCCTGATCCTCGATGAACTCGGCTACCTCCCGTTCGCCCAGACCGGCGGCCAGCTCCTGTTCCACCTGATCAGCAGGCTCTACGAACGCACCTCGATAATCGTCACAACCAATCTGGCATTCGGTGAATGGCCAAGCGTCTTCGGCGACGCCAGGATGACAACCGCGCTGCTCGACCGGCTGACGCATCACTGCGAGATCGTCGAAACCGGCAACGAAAGCTGGCGCTTCAAAAACCGGGCATAATACCAGGCCGCCCCCACACTGGCCCGGCGCCGCTGCGGTAATCGGAGACTGCGCAGCACCGGGCCAGCTTAGCACCAGGGGGGTCAATTTTGGACGCCGATGAGGGGTTAAGATTGGATGCCGATTGACA
>JAUHWT010000027.1 GCA_030427145.1 Alphaproteobacteria bacterium
ATCGGCCAGCGGCGGCGTGAGCTGGGGCTGCAGCGCCCGCTCGGCGGGTTCGGCAACCCGGAGCGGCAGGAGGCGTTCAACCGGTACATCCGCGAACACTGGCGGCGGAAGTCGGACGTGCAGATGGCCGCCGATCTCGGGGTGACTGCACCGGCGATCCGGCAGCGGCGCAAACGGCTCGGGTTCGAGCGGGAGTCCGGCGCAAGCGGCGATGCGGCCGCATCGCACATCGGCACGGGCGGCGACGCGGCGCACGGCAAGGCGGTGCTGGCCTGCCGGCCGTGGGGGTTCGGGCCGCGTCCGGTGGTGGAGGCGCGGGCGCATGGGTGACGGGACGATGGATGGTCTGTCCGAGGTCATTGTGGGGGCGCTGTCGTGACCGGCCGCCGGTATTCCGCCGGGGCGCTGGTGGCGGGGGGATGCCCGTATCTGGCGCAGCGTGAGGCGCTGAGCGGGGCGCTGCGCGAAATCCTTGTCGCGGAATGGCTGTACCTTGAATCGCGGGTGAAGCTGAATTGCGTGCCGTATTCGCGCGATCTCGATCCGGCCGATCCGCTGTCCTTCGCCGGTGACGACTGGCGGGCACTGTTCAGGGCGGCGGAGGATGCCGGGATCTGGGGGCGGCCATGACCTCGCCCCGTGCAAAATTCGTCGATGCGATGGTGTTCAACGGGCTGGTGGCCTGCTTTTTCGGCTTTGGCCCGGAACGGGACGATGCGGCGCGGATGGTGCGGGATGCGATGCGCGAGACCGATCCGGGGTCGATGGACGCGCTGCATGTGGCCGGCCGGGCGCTTTGCCGGGGGCGGGCGGCGGAGGATCCGCTCGAGCGGGCGCGCGAGGAAAGCATCGCCCGTCAGGCGCTTTGCGGAGTGGCGCAAAAGCGGATGCGGTCGCTGCTCGACATTCTGGCGCAGCCGGGGCGGGCGGGCTGATGGCGGATGGGGCGGGCATGATTCGGCATGCGGCCGGGTCGGCGATGGCCGGCGATGCGCTCGAGGTGGCGCTGGTGGACGGGAGCGCGGCCGGGTGGATTGCCGCCGGGGTGGAACTGCGCCGGCACATCAGCGCCGAGGGCCGGGCGATCCTGCTCGGGGTTCTGCTGGAAATTGCCGATCCGGACGATGCGGCGCGGATGGTCGACGGCTGGTTCGGTGCGGCGCAGGCGGGCTGGATCGACCTGCGCGACCCGCTCGACGACGTGCAGCCGGGCGGGATGCGGGAATTTGCCGACGGATGGGCGGCGATGGCGACGGAAACCGAGGTCAAGGTGATGATTCTGGCCTGTTTCCGGCACCTGGGCGCGCGGGACCGGGTGCGGTTTCTCGGCGCGGCACAAAAAGAGGCTTTGAGGCAATGACGCAGGTGGAACCGGCGGCGCCGGATGTGGCGACGCTTTGTGAGGGGTCGAAGCTGCCGCTCAACGATTTCGGCAACGGCCAGCGGATCAGGCTCTACATGGGCGGGGACATTCTGTTCGTGCCGCGCATGGGCTGGTTCGTTTGGGACGGGCACCGGTGGGAACAGGACGGCGACAGCATGGCGATCCGCCGGCGGGCGCACCGCCTCGCCGAGCTGGTGCGGCGCGAGGCGTTCGAGATCCGGCCGTCGGAGGTCGATCAGGCGGTGATCGACGCGGGCGAGGATGCGGAGGCGGCGCTGCTGGTGTTGCCTCCGGTGCGCGAGTCGACGGCCGACCAGAAGGCCGAGCGGGCGCGTCTGTCGCTTCTGGTCGAGGCCGGGGCGCTGGCAGCGGCGAAGGTAAAGACTGCGCGGGACCGGCACCTGACCCACGCGAGGAACTGCGGCAACACGAACGCGATCAACAACATGATGGGCGAGGCGGGGCCCTATGTGGCGGCGAAGCTCGAGGCGATGAATGCCGATCCGATGCTGGTCAACGCGCGCAACGTGACGCTCGAGATCGCGCCGAACGGCGACGGGCCCGGGCATGGCGTGGTTGTCCGCGAGCAAAAGCGCGAGGACCGGATTTCCAAGGCGATGAACGTCGATTACGACCCGGAGGCGGAATGCCCGGTGTTCCTCGATTTCCTCGCCGACATCCAGCCGGACCCGGAGATGCGGGCGTTCCTGCAACGCTGGTTCGGCTGTTCGATCACCGGATTTCTGATGCAGAAACTGGTGTTTCTTTACGGAACCGGCCGAAACGGGAAATCGACGCTGGTCGATGTGATCGCGAAGATCATGGACGAATACGCGACGACGGTGCCGATCGAGAGCCTGACGGGCTCGGAAATGCGCAAGGGGTCGGACGCGACACCGGATCTGGTGCGTCTGCCGGGCGCGCGGATGGTGCGGGCGTCCGAGCCGGAGGAAGGCATCCGGTTTCGCGAGGCGACGGTCAAATCCTTCACCGGCGGCGAGCCGATTCTGGTCCGAAAAATGCGCGAGGAATTCGTCGAGATCGAACCGGTGTTCAAGCTGACCATTTCCGGCAACCACAAACCGAACGTGCGCGGCACCGACGACGGGATCTGGCGGCGGATCCTGCTGGTGCCGTTCGAGACGCAGATCCCGAAAGACGAGGTCGATCTGCTGTTGCCGAAAAAGCTCTGGGCCGAGCGGGCGGGGATTTTCAACTGGCTGCTCGAGGGCGCGGTGGCGTTCATGGACGGCGGGCTGCGGGAACCGGCCAGCGTGGTCGATGCAACCGCCGAATTCCGCGAGGACAGCGACCCGGTGCGCTCGTTCCTGATGTCGGACGGCTGGTGCGCGATCACCGGCGATCCGGATCATTTCGAGAAAACCCGCGATCTGGTGGCCGTGTTCCAGGCGTATCAGCGCGAACAGGGCGGCCAGCCGTGGGGCAACCAGACGGTGCAGCGCCGGCTGCGCGAAAAGGCCGGGGTGTTCCGCACCGCCGGCGGCGTCACCTTCAGCCCACACAAGCGGCCGGATGCGAACGGCTACATCGGCATCCGCATCACCACCGCCGCGTGGTCGGCGATGTCGGGCGGTGGTGATGCGGCGCGCGGCACACCGGCGAAACTGTCGCCGGACATCGACGATTTCGTGTGAGGGAAGACAGGAGAAAGCGAGAATGAGGTCTGATGTTTTGGTGAATCTGCCTGTGGTGACGCAGGAGGTTGTCGAATACGAAAATCTGGAAGCGGATCTGGCGATGGCAAACAAACGGGTGGCTCAAGCGACCCGGCGGCGGGACGAGTTGCTTGAGCAGATGGTCCCGCCGCCGGAGGGCAATACGTGATCTCGAAAAGCGCGGCATAATTCTGGGCAAGACCCGTGTGGTTGTCAGTGACAAGACATGGGATGACCCCGGATGGATTTACAAGGAAGTCTTTGTCACCGACGTCGTCGCGTCCAGACGGTATACGCGATCCGACGATGACGACGATCTCCTCTTTGGTTCCTACATGAGGATAGACATTGAGTACAAGTTTGCGCTGATCCGGAAGGACGGGAAACCAAGCAAGGCGGGGAACGGGCTCTATCGCCCGACAATCGAGCGGATTGTCGGCTGAGGGGGTGAGGGCATGCCGATCCGACCGGAAAACCGGAAACGCTATCCGCCGGACTGGCCGGCGATCAGCCGGGCGCGGCGTGCGCAGGCCGGCAACAGGTGCGAGGGCTCGCCGGCCTGGCCGGACTGCCGCGCCGCGAATGGAATGCCGCATCCGGTCACCGGGTCGCGGGTGGTGCTGACCGTCGCGCATCTGGATCACCGGCCGGAAAACGTCGACCCGGCCAATCTGCGCGCCTGGTGTCAGCGGTGTCACAATACCTACGATGCGCCGCACCGGTCGCGAAATCGTGCCGCGCGGGGTGCGGATGCCATGGGCGCATGTCCGGTTTCCCCGCACCCCGGCCTGTCCCGGCATGGAGGCAATGGAGGCAATCCGGCCGGGGATGGAGGCAATTTTCGGGGGTCCGGGGGGGATTGACGTGAAAAATCAATGGCTTTGGAGGCAATGGAGGCAATGGAGGCAATTTCCGGCATGACCCACGCGCGCGCGCGAGGAACAGGCGTGTTTTTCAAGGGGCTTTCTTCACGTATGCGGGGATTTGCCTCCATTGCCTCCATTGCCTCCATACGGGGTCTAAAACCCGTTTTAAAACAGAGGTTTAAATTGGTCCGGTTTGATACCTTCCGGCAAATTTGCCTCCATAATGCCTCCATTGCCTCCATATGGTTTCGGTCGAAAATAGCCGATGTTGTGGTTTCGCGGTTTAGTGCCGCGAAATGTTGTGAAGTGGAGGGGTGAGGATTTGACCTATTTTGCGATCATGGTCTGGGTCGGCGGGGCAGTGTCGCTGACCGACCAGGCAGGCGCATTCAAGGCGGCGTTCTGGCCAATCTATCTGGGCCGCTACCTCGCGAAGATTGCGATGCGCGATTACTTCGACGCGACGTCTGAACGGAGCGATCCGTGACCGTAGCCAACGCCTTCACAGACCCTCGCACGAAAGTACCGGCGCCTTCGCGGTCCCGCCGACGGTGCCATTGCGGCTGTGGCAAGCGCGCCACTCACATGGGGCAGGCAGGTGGCGTCACGATGATTATTGGGTGCGAGTTGTCCGTTGCGCGGTGGGTCAAGAGCCACGTGCGGCATCGGGTGGCACAAATCAGGGCCGCGCAACGCGGTCTGTTCAAACAGGAGGGCTGAGGATGGCGGCAAAAGTCGAGGGTCTGCTCTGGGAACGGGCCGACAGGGCGATCGATGCGGCGCGGGAGGATGCGAAGGCCTGCGGCGGCGGCTGGCTGCTGGTCGATGCCGAAGGCCGGTTGAAGCACGTCCCGTCGTCCGGCGTGATTGATTGGGCGATCAAACAGGTTCAGCGGAGGGTCGGGAAATGACGCTGACTGACCCACGGCCGCCGGTGGGGGATCCGGCGATGGGGCGGGCGCGGCTGGTGGCGGCGGCGCTGGTGCAGGCGCTGGTGCGGGCGCGGGCGGCGGCGGCGCAGGGGCGCGGTGTTGGCGCCGGTGCGCGCGCGCCGGCCGGTGCGGCGCGGGCACCGGTGGATCTCTGCGAGATCGTCGAGGCGCGGGGCGATGACGGGCAGGAGCGTTCGACGTGGATCGGGTACCGCACCGCGCGGGTCAGGTTGGCGCATCCGCTCTGCGTGCTGCCGGTCAGCGACCGCCGGGTTCAGGTGGCGCTGCTCTATGCCGATCTGGTCGAGCGGGTCGGGTCGGTGCCGATTTCCGACATTTCCGGCGCCTCGGGGTCCGGGCGGATCAGCGACGGCGGTGCGGTGGCCCGCCTGGACTGCCGGTTCCGTCTCTCCGCGCTCGAGGTCTGTCTGACCGGCACCGCTCTGCCGGTGCTTCGGGGTGGCGGCGGGCGCCGGCCCATTCCCGAGCGTGCCGCCGTGGATGCGGTCGTGCTGGGCGCGGAGAGCGTGCGCAGTGTGCTGTTGCGGTTTGGGTGGAAAGTTACCGGAAAAAGTGTCGACGCGCTGTCTGCGGCGATCCTGTGCGCTCTGGCGCGAATGTCGGATCGAATGGGGTATTGACTTAAGACACATTCGCTGCCAGACATTGTCACAATCAGAGATTGCGCCCGCCCGGGAAGGTTCCCGCCGCGGGCGTTTCTGTTTCAGCCAGTCATGTGAACGGATTTGCGATGGTGCTTCGTGCTTCAGGCGGTGGGGTGTAGGCGTTGGGCCGGTTGGCCGGGCGTGGCATGCCGAGCCGGTTGGGGCGTGCCCCGTCGCGCCTGCGGTTCGGGACGGCCGATGCGGCCGTGCGTGGCGGGCAGGCGTGGCGGCGGTGGTATGCGACCGCGCGGTGGCGGAAGCTGTCGGCGGAGGTGATCGCGGATGCCGGGATGCGGTGCGAGCAGACGGGCGTGCCGTTGATCGGCAGGGCGCCTGCGCCGGACAGCCCGGTGGTTGACCACAAGGTGCCGCATCGGGGCGATCCGGATCTGTTCTGGGATCGGGGCAACCTGCAGGCGGTGTCCAAGGCCTGGCACGACAGCGTCAAGCAGCGGCAGGAACGGCGCGGCGATGTGTAGGGGGGGGTGGTCGAAAGTCCGGAACCTCCGCCGCCGCAGACCGGTGCCCCCAACATTCGGGGATTTTTTTTGATGGGGAGTGAAAATTCGGGGGAGGTTCTGGGGTTTAACCTTTGGGGGGAGCCGGTTTATCGGGACCGTCGGACGAAGGGGCGGCCGCCGTTTGAGTGGACGGAGGAAAATTCGAAGAAAGTCAGTATGTTACTGGCGATGGGGTGGGGGAATGAGCGGATTGCGGGGGTAGTGCTGGATCCGCGCACCGGCAAGAGCATATCGGTTCCGACGCTGAAGCGGCATTTTAGAGCCGAGCTCACGGTGCGGGACCAGGCGCGGGATCTGTTGCGATCCAGGCAGCTGACCGCGGCGGCGAAGATGGCATTCGAGGGCAAAGGGAATGTCGGTGCGATGCGGTTGTTCGAGCAGCTGGTGGCGAAGAACGACATGATGCTGGCGGCGGAACGTTTGGCGCGGGCGGGAAAGGAGCCCGAAAAGGACGCCGCGCCGGCGGCTGCGGGCAAGAAGGAAACCGCGCGCCGGAAAGCGCGGGACATGGTCAGTGGCCGGGTATCCGGGCCATGGGGCGATGACCTGAAACCGGGATACAGGAACTGATAGTGCTGGGCGACGTGCCGGTGATGTTCGACCTGGACGATCCCGCATGGAATACGGCCGTGCCGGACTGGGAGGAACGCATCCTGGGTCGCCGGTCGCTTATTCCCGATCTGCCGCTGAACGATGCGGTCGCCGACAAGGCGCTGCGGATATTCAAGCGGCTGCGGGTTCCGGACCTGATCGGTACGCCAACCTATGGCGAGATTTGCGGCGATTGGGTGTTCGATTTTGTCCGGGCGATATTCGGGGCATACGATCCGGAGACGAAACGGCGGGCGATCCGCGAGTTTTTTCTGCTGGTTCCCAAGAAGAATGGCAAGTCGGCGATTGCGGCAGCAATCATCGTAACCGCCGCGATTCTGAATGAACGGCCGGATGCCGAGTTGCTGCTTATCGCGCCGACACAGAAAATCGCGAACATCGCGTTCAAACAGGCGGCCGGCATGATCCGACTCGATCAGGATCTGTCGACCGTGTTCGACGTGAAAGATCACAAGAAGGAAATCAGGCACCTCGATACACATGCGGTGATCATGATCCTGTCGGCGGACGGGGATGTGGTGACGGGTTCCAAGGCGGCCTATGTCCTGGTTGATGAAACGCATGTTCTGGGTTCGAAACACAAAGCGCCCGACATTTTCCTCGAGCTGCGCGGCGGTCTGAAATCCCGGCCGGAAGGGTTTTTTCTGCAGATCACGACGCAGTCGAAAGAACGGCCGACGGGTCAGTTCGAGAAGGAACTGCAAACGGCGCGGGCGGTTCGGGATGGAGAAATCCGGTTACCGATGCTGGCCGTTCTGTATGAATTGCCGCGGGAAATGGTCGAGGATGAACGCTGGACCGATCCGGACACCTGGCGCCTGGTCAATCCAAATTTCGGGCGATCTGTCTTCGCCGAGGATTTGATGGCCGACATGCGCAAGGCCGAGCGTGAAGGCGTTGAATCGGTCGCGCTGTTCGCGTCGCAGCACCTGAACGTCGAGATCGGCGTCGGAATGAACACGGGTAGGTGGGTTGGCGCCGATTATTGGGAAAAGGCGGCAGTCAAGGGGCTGGACCTCGAAACGATCATTGCGACATCGGACGTGTGCGTTGCCGGGGTCGATGGTGGCGGGCTGGATGACCTGCTCGGGCTGTTCGTTTTGGGGCGTCATCGGGAAACGAAAGTCTGGCAGGGCTGGGGCCGCGCCTGGGCTGACCGTGGGGTGCTGACGCTGCGAAAGGTCATCGCACCCGAGTTGACCGCGCTCGAGGCCGAGGGGGATCTGGTGCTGGTGGACAATATCGAGGATGAGGCGAATCCGGAAATCGTCGATATTTGCCTGCGTATTCGCGATGCGGGGCTGTTTCCGGAAAAGAACGGCATCGGCATGGATCCGGAGGGGGTCGGGTCGATCATTGACGGTCTGGTCGAGGCGGGTTTTTCGATCGACGACATTCAGGCGGTCAGTCAGGGATACAGGCTGAACGCCGCGATCAAGACGGCGCCGGTGAAGCTCAAGAACGGGCGCATGGTGCATTGCGGTCAACGGATCATGAACTGGTGCGTCGGCAATGCGAAAACGGAAGCTCGGGGAAATGCGGTGATCGTGACAAAGGCGCAGAGCGGTTCGGCGAAGATCGACCCGCTGATGGCGATGTTCAATTCCGTGCAGCTGATGTCCTGGAACCCGGAAGCTGCGGGCGTTTCCGCCTATCGCGACCGCGGGCTGCTGGTGGTTTAGGGGGTGTCGATGTTCGGTTCACTGTTCCGGCGCATGTCGGGTGCGGCGGAACAGCCAAAGGCGGCCGTCCAGAGCGGGGCTGGCGGCATTGTCGTCAGTTCGGTTGAGGAACTGGCCGAGGTGATGAATGCAGGCGCGGAAACGGCGGCAGGGCAGCGCGTGACGCCGGAAAGTGCGATGCGCCTGGCGGCGGTGTTCGCCTGTGTCCGGCTGATTTCCGGGGCTCTGTCGAACCTGCCGTTGCAGGTGATGGAACGGCGGGACGACAACGTCCGGCTGGAACGCAGCGATCTGGGCGTGTCCGGGGTGTTGCGCCGGCGGCCGAACCGGTGGCAGACGCCGAAGCAGTTCAAGCAGACGATGACGGCGCATGTCCTGCTGCGTGGCAACGCGTTCGCCCAGATTGTCCGGTCGCGCGGCGGGATCATCGCGCTTTATCCGCTCGATCCAGACCGGATGGAGGTGGCGCAGGGCGACGATCTGGGCATTCGGTACACATACACGCGGCGCAGCGGGTCGCGCGTGGTATTGCCGCAGAGCGACGTGTTTCACCTGGTCGGCCTGTCGCTGGACGGGGTTCGCGGCGTATCGCCGATTGCATATGCGCGTGAGGTTCTGGGCCTGAGCATGGCGCAGGAACGGCATGGCGCCGCGACGTTCCGCAATGCGGCGCGGCCGTCGTCGGTGATGACGCATCCCGGGCGGCTCGGGCCGGAGGGGGTGGCGACGATCCGGGCGAGCCTGGACGAATACCGGGCCGGCGGGGAAAGCGAGGGACGGACGCTGATCCTCGAAGAGGGGATGAGCGTTGCGCCGCTGTCGATGACGGCGGAGGATGCGCAGTGGATCGAAAGCCGGAAGATGTCGCGAACCGACATTGCAATGGTTTTCGGAGTGCCGCCGCACATGATTGGCGATACGGAAAAGACCACAAGCTGGGGCAGCGGTATCGAGCAGCAGTCGATCGGGTTCGTTACCTACACGCTCGAGGATCATCTGACCGCGTGGGAGGAAACCGTGAACCGGGATCTGATCGCCGAGCCGGGTATTTACACGCGGTTCAACCGCAACGCGCTTCTGCGCGGCGATCTGAAGACCCGCAAGGAATTTTATGTGTCGATGATGCAGTGGGGCGTGTTCAGCCCGAACGAGGTGCGCGGGAAAGAGGACGAAAACCCGCGCGAGGGCGGCGACGTATATTACGACCCGCCAAACATGGCCGGTGGTTCGGCGGAACCCGAAGGAGTGGAAGACGATGACGATCAGAAGCCTGCCGAAGATTGACGCCGGCCCGCGGCCGCAGAATTTCCGCTGGGACGCGCCGTCGGACGTTTTGGCGAAGTGGGCGGAATCGCCGCAGGCGGCGGCAACCGACGACGATGCGACGATCACCATGTATGAGCAGATCGGCGAGGATTACTGGTCCGGCGGCGGGGTCACGGCAAAGCGGATTTCAGCGGCGCTGCGGTCGATCGGCGACCGGGACGTGACGGTGCGGATCAATTCGCCCGGCGGCGACATGTTCGAGGGGATCGCGATTTACAATCTGCTGCGCAGTCATCCGCGCCGGGTTACGGTCGAGGTGATGGGATGGGCCGCATCGGCGGCGTCGATCATCGCCATGGCCGGCGACGAGATCCGCATGGGCACCGGCACGTTCATGATGGTGCACAATGCCTGGGGGATGGTGATCGGCAACCGGAACGATTTCAGTGAGGCGGCCGAGACCTTTGCCCGGTTCGACGGGGCAATTGCCGACATTTACGAGGCGCGGACCGGGGCAAAGCGCGATGAAATCGTCCGGCTGATGGATGCGGAGACATTCATGACCCCGGCCGAAGCGGTCGAGCAGGGATTTGCCGACAGTGTCGACAGCGGTCTGTCGCAGGAGACCGTCGGGAATTCGGCGCCGGATCGGATCAACGCGGTGCGCCGCGTCGATGCGTTGCTGGCGCAACAGAATATCCCGCGCAGTGAGCGCAGAAGCCTCATTCGCGGGATCAAGGGGGACACGCAGGACGCTGTCCCGGCCGTCACGCAGGACGCTGACGCATGGGCGGCTGCAGCGATGCAGCTGATTGAAACGATCAAAGCCTGAGAGGATCAAGGCATGAACATGATGGTAACCCCGCGCCGTGCGCGCGGCGTCGTTTCCGTGCGCGCGGACGTATCGGACCCGACGAAAATCCTGAACGAAATGCGCAGCGCGTTCGAGGCATTCAAGGCCGACAACGACAAGGCGCTGGCCGACCTGAAGAAGGGTCAGGCCGATGTGGTGCAGACGGAGAAGGTCGACCGCATCAACACCGAAATTTCCACCCTGCAGAAAGCGCTCGATGAAACGAACGCGATGCTGGCGGCGATCCGCACCGGCGGGGCGGGCACTGCCGCCGATCCGGCGGTGGCCGAACATGCGCGGGCGTTCAATTCGTGGTTCCGCAAAGGGGATCGCGCGGTGGATGCCGATCTGCATGCGCTCGAGGTCAAGGCGGCGCTGACCACCGATTCCGACCCGGATGGCGGTTACCTGGTGCCGGAGGAAATGGCATCGACCATCGACCGGGTGGTCGGCACCGTTTCGGTGATGCGCGACATTTCCAGCGTCATGACGATTTCCGGCGATACCTATACCAAGCTGGTCAACATGGGCGGCGCGGGCGCCGGTTGGGTTGGCGAGCGCGAGGCGCGGCCGGAAACCGCCGCACCGACGCTGCGGCAGCTGGTGTTCAACACCATGGAGCTTTACGCCAATCCGGCGGCAACGCAGAAGATGCTCGACGACGGGCGGATCGACATCGGCCAGTGGCTGGGCAACGAAGTCGCCGAAGCCTTTGCCGAGCAGGAAGGCGCGGCATTCATTTCCGGCAACGGGGTGAACAAACCACGCGGTCTGCTGGCCTATGATCCGGTGGCGAATGCGTCCTGGGCATGGGGCAAGATCGGATTCGTCAAATCCGGCGGCGCGGCCGGGTTCGCGGCGGATGATCCGGCCGATGCGATCATCGACCTGACCTATGCGCTGAAACAGGGGTACCGCAACGGGGCGTCGTTCCTGATGTCGGATGCGACCATGGGCGCGGTGCGCAAGCTGAAGGACGGCGACGGCGCCTATCTGTGGCGGATTCCCGAGGGTTCGGAAGGTGTTCCGACGATCCTCGGCAAGCCGGTGCGGACCGACGACAACATGCCGGCGATCGGCGCCAACGATTTTCCGATCGCGTTCGGGAATTTCCCGCGCGCCTATCTGATCATCGACCGGTTCGGCATCCGGGTTCTGCGCGACCCGTTCACCAACAAGCCGTTCGTGCATTTCTACACCACCAAGCGCGTCGGCGGCGGGGTGCAGAATTTCGAAGCGGTCAAGCTGCTGAAGATCGCGAACTGATCCGGGGCGGGCGGCGACGCCGCCCGCGACCATTGAAACCACAATCGAAAGGATGGTCCCGTGAAAGACCTTTATTCGAAGACGGGCGCCCTGCAGGCGCTCGCCCCTGCGGTGCTGGCGGCAACCGACACCGGGGATGCAATGGACCTTCAGGGGTTCAATTCGGCGCTGCTGGTGGTCAACACCGGCGCAATCGTCAGTTCCGGCGATTTCACCACGAAGCTGCAGGAGTCCGACACCACCACATCGGGCGATTTTTCCGACGTCGCCGCGGCCGATCTGATCGGGGAATTCCCGGCGAGTCTCGAGGCCGATTCCGTGGTCAGGGTCGGGTACCGCGGCACGAAACGTTACCTGCGGCAGGTGACGACCAAGAACAGCGGCACGTCGATTGCCGTTGGCATTGTTCTGCTGCGCGGGAACGCGGCAGACGCGCCGGTTGCCTGACCGGTTTTCCTGCGGCGGGTGATCCGCCGCAGGGTTTCGCGCAGCGCAGGGTTTAGACATGATTCCAAGACTGGTCACCGCGCCGTCGCAGGCGCCGGTCACGCTCGAAGAGCTGAAACGGGATGTGCGGGCCGAGGGATTTACCGACGATGATGCGCTGCTGTCGTCGAAGATCGACGCGGCGGTTGCCGAGCTGGACGGGTATGCCGGGCTGCTGGGGCGGTGCATCGTCACCCAGACATGGGCGGTGGATCATGCGGCATGGTCCGACATCCGGTTGCCGTTTCCGGACGTCGCATCGGTGACGGTGACATGGTTCGACGCCGAAGGGGCGGAACAGGACGTCGATTCCGGCGATGTCGTTCTGATCCATGATGCGCGCGGGGCGCTGGTCCGGTTCCGGCCGGAGTTTTCGCGCCCGGCGCTCGATCCGGCGCGGCCGTTTCCGGTGACGGCGGAGTTCGTCGCCGGGTTTGGCGGGCCGTCGCAGGTTCCCGCCGATCTGCGCGGCGCGATCCTGTTGCGGGCGGCGCAGATGTACACATACCCGGACGGGGCGCTGCCGCGGATTGCCGAGGATTACTGGTCCCGGCTGATCGCGAAGTACCGGCGGTTGCCGTGGTGAACCGGGTTTCATCGTTGCGCGAGGCGGTGGCGTTCGATGCGCCGGTGCAGAGCGCGGACGACATGGGCGGGGTCGAGACCGGTTGGGGCGACCCGGTGGATGCGTATGAATGCCGGGCGGCGTTCGTGCATCTGCGCGGGTCGGAGGCTGTCGAGGCGGCGCGGCTGGCGGGGCGCGAGGTGTACCGGGTGAAGATCCGCCAGTCGGCCGCCGCGCGGGCGGTGACCACGGACTGGCGGATGCGGGACACGCGCCGCGGCACCGTGTTCAACATCCGGTCCGTCGATGCGGTGACCGATCCGGCATTCATCTGGATCACTGTTGAAAGCGGGGTGGCGGTGTGAGCGCGTCGCAGGCGTTGCAGAGGATGATCGTCGCCGTTCTGAAAGCCGATGCGGCGGTTTCGGCGGTGATGGGCGCGCGGGTTTACGATGAGGCGCCGACGGATGCGGTGTTTCCGATGATCGAAATCGGCGCATCGGATTTCCGGCCCGATGACGACATCGGCGACGGGTCCGGGCCGTGCATCGTCGGCCGGGAGGAAACCGTGCAGATCGACGTCTGGCACCGGGATCAGGGGCGCAGGGGCCCGTGCCGGGCCAGCGTCGATGCGGTTTACGCGGCGCTGCACCGGGCCGATGCGGCGCTCGACGATCCCTATGCGCTGGTGGCGATCACCGTCGAGCTGGCGCGGGTGATGGGCGATCCGGACGGGATCACCGCGCATGGGGTGGTGCAGGTGACGGCGGTGGTCGAGGACCGGTCCTGATGGTGCAGGGGCTGGCCGATCTGAAACGGCGCTGGTCGGCGGTGCCGGAGTCGGTGCGGATGAACCTGCGGGCCGAGATGGAAGCGATTGCCAATGACATTGTCGACGAGATGTATTCACAGGCGCCGCACGATACCGGCGATCTGGCCGGGTCGATCGGCTGGACCTGGGGGGATGCGCCGGCCGGGGCGCTGACGATCGGCACGGTTGGCGGCCGCGAATATGGAACCATGCGGATCACGGTTTACGTCGGCGGCAGGGGGTCGCCGGGGTGGTATGCGCGGTTTCTGGAATTCGGCACGCAAAAGATGACGGCGCGGCCGTTTTTTTACCCGGTCTGGCGGGCGCGGCGGAAGCGGGTCCGGGCGCGGATCACCCGGGCGATTTCAAAAGGGATCAGGGACGCGTGACGCAGGTGGCAGCGTCGGTTTTGCGGATGTCATCGGTTTCGGCGATCGACGTGTTGACCGCCTGCAACAGTGCCTCGCGGATTCCGTCGATCTGCGTCGCCGCGTCATCCGACAGATCGGCAGTCAGCGGCAGCGTGGCGAGCATCACGGTTTGCGCCAGTACGTCACCGGACAGTCGGGACCAGGCAGCGTTTTGCCGCGACCAGGCATCGCAGGCGTCGGCGCGGGCGGTGACGGGGATGGCCGCGAGGGCGGCGGCGAACAGCAGAAAACGCATTGGGATTTCCCGGTGAGGATCAGAATTTTGGCTGATGCGCATTATCGCATCAGTTCGGGCCGCTCGCAATCTTTCCACGCGGGCTGGCAGGGATCGGTGTTGCGGGTGACCGGTGAGGCGCTCGTGGCCCGGGGCGTTGCCGAGAGGATCGGCGGCAAAACACCGTCAGGGGCAAAAGGAGCACATCATGGCGACGGGAAATCAGACGACGCGGCTGATCATTCAGCTGGGTGACGGGGAAGAGACGGAAAGCTTCGCGCATACCTGCGGGGCAAATTCGTTCGGTGTCACCCTGACCAACAATCTTGGGGAAAACACGGTTCTGGACTGTGACGATCCGCTCGACGTGCCGGCGGCGATCATCCGGCATCTGGAATCGCAGGACACCAGCGCGACCATCGCCGGCATGGTGACGACATCCGCTTGGCCGGTCTGGCGGGCATGGGCCGATGACGGGGCGGAGAAGAACATCAAGATCCTGCTCGACGAAAGTGCCGCGAACAACGGCGGGTTCTGGGTGTTGCCGGCGTATCTGCAGCAGCTCGAGCTCGGCAAGGAAAACAGCGGCAAGGTCACGTTCAACGCGACGATTGTCGGCGCGGGCCAGCGCGCCTGGACGGACGCAAGCTAGGTGGCGGAGATCATCGCGGAATGGGCCGGGAAAGAGCGTCTTTTCCGGCTCAGTTTCGGCGGGGTTCTGGACCTCGAACAGGCCTGCGGCAAGGTCGCGGTCGGCGAGATTTTCCAGCGCATATCCGCGGGGCGGTTTTTCGCCGGAGACGTGTGGCATGTCATTCGGCTGTCGCTGATCGGGGGCGGTGAAAGCCCGCTCGAGGTCAAGCGGCTGTTGGATGCGCATTTCGACCATACGCCGTACATGGTCAGCGCCGGGATCGCCGGTGAGATCCTGATCGGGTTGATGGTCGGGGTCGAGAGTGCCGGCAAGGGTGGCGGCGACGCGCCCGCGCCGATGAAGTTTTCCGAGCTGTCGCAGGTTTGCCGGGTGTTCAACCTGTCGCCGAACGACCTGCGGGCGATGGAATACGCCGATCTGATCAACATGATTTCCGGGTTCAATGCGGCGTCGTCCGGCAAGCTGGAACATCTGAGCGAGGAAGAATTCGCCGAAATTCTGGCGAAGTATGAACCCGGGGCGCTGAACGATGGCAAATGATCTCGAGAACGCGCTGATCGTCCGCATGGAGGCGTCGCTGGCGAAGTTCGAGCGGCAGATGAAGCGGGCGCAGGACGTGGCGGCGACGGCAGCGACCGGAATGGAACAGCGGTTTCAGAAGTCGAACACGGCGATCGCCGCATCGGCGGAACGGTCGACGACGGCGTTGGCGCGGTTCGGCCGCATGACCGGCAACCAGCGGTTCGTGATCCAGAACACCGCGAACCAGATCGGCGACATGGCCGTGCAGATGGGGTCGGGCACCAGTGCCGCCCGGGCGCTCGGGCAGCAGTTGCCGCAGCTGCTCGGCGGGCTTGGGCCGGTTGGGGCGATCATGGGCACGATTGCGGCAATCGGAATTCCCCTTGCCGCCGCGTTCATTTCCATGGGCGGCGGCGCGAAGGATCTGGCCGACGCGATCAAGGAAGCACAGGAGACGGTCGACAGTTACAAGGACAGTCTCGACCTGGCATCCATGTCGGTTGCCGACCTGCGCGAGCGGTTCGGTTCGGCGGCCGAGGGGATGCGCAGTGTCCTGGACATTCTGTCGGAGATCGAGGCGCGGGGGGCGCAGCGGGCGATTGACGGTCTGGCGGAGTCGATGGCCGAGTTGATGGAAGTCAGCGGCGACGGGATGAAGGGCATCGAGATCGCGCAGTTTTTCGATGTGGATGTATTTTTGGCGTTCACGCGGGAGGCGAAAAAGGCGCGGGGCGTGGCGCGGGATCTGGTGGAGGAATTCTATCAGGCGCAGCGGGCGCTCGATTACGCCGGCAAGATCGAGGATGCGACCGAGCGGCTGGAGGCGCAGATTGCCGCGCAAACGCGGCTGCTCAATGCGGCCAAAGACCTGGCGGTGGTCACGGGCGGAATTTCCGAAGAAGAGGACAATCTGGTTCGTCTGATCGGCGAAGGGCTGGCGTCGATGATCCAGCTGCGCGGGGCGTCTCAGGACGCGGCGGGGGATTTTTCGGCGGCGGCCGAGGCGGCGGGGCGGATCGCGGACGAGCTGGCGCGGGCGGTCAACAATGCGGTGGCGCTGGCGGCGCAGTCGATCACCGATTTGCAGCGGGCGGAGATCGAACTGCAGTACCGGGACGATCCGGTGGGGCGGGCCCGGGCGATGGCTGGGGCGGAATTCGATGCAAAGACGGAAATACCGGCGGGGGCCGACAGCACGATCCTGAATGTCATTCGTGAACAGCGCCGCGAATTTATCGCCAATGCCGAGGCCACCGAAGAGGCGCGGCAGAAGCTGATCGCCTGGCGGGGCGAACAGGCGAAGATTGCGGCCACGGCGCAGAAGCCCACAAGGTCGGCTGGCGGGCGCGGCGGGGTGGACCCGATGCTGGCCGAAGCCGAACGGGTTTACACGGCGACCCGCACAGCCGCCGAGGCCTATGCGGCCGAGCTGGAACGGCTCAACGCGCTGTATGACGGCGGGTACATCAGCGCGGACACCTATGCCAGGGCGACAAAGGGTCTGGAAGACGGCATTACGCAGGTGACCGGCGCGGCAAACCGGTTGCAGGATGCCACGACCAACATGTTCACCAGCATCGTCGACGGCAGCGCCACGGCGCAGGAGGCCGTCGGGCGGCTGTTGCAGGAACTGTCGGGCATGGCATTCAATGCGGCGTTCACGCAGTTGACGTCCGGCATGTTCGGCGGCGGGTTCGGCGAATTCCTGGGCGGGATATTCGGCAGCGCCAAAGGCAATGCGTTTTCCAGGGGGGCGCCGATCGCGTTTGCCAAAGGCGGCGTGGTCAACTCGCCGACGCTGTTTCCGATGGCGGGCACGCGGACCGGGTTGATGGGCGAGGCCGGGCCGGAGGCGGTATTGCCGTTGGAGCGTGGCGCGGACGGCAGGCTGGGGGTCCGGTCGTCCGGCGGCGGTTCGGTCAACGTCACCTATGCGCCGACGATCAACGCACCGGGGGCGACGAAGGAAGCCGTGGCGGCGCTGGCGCAGGCGCAGGCGCAGGCGCAGGCGCGGTTTCCCGGCGACGTGGTGCGCGTCGTGCGGTCGGCGCAGCGCGGGCGGATGCTCTGATGGCGGTCAAGAACAACATCATGCCGGCGGCGCCGCGGTGGGTGCGGTGCGAGGTCAACCTCGACATTGGCGCGCAGTACAGCCGCGCCGCCGACGGCACGACGCGGTCGAAGCTGTTGCGGCCGACGCTGTGGCGGGCGGCATATACCACGCAGGTGCTCGACAAGGTCGCGTCGGGGATCATTCGGACCCGTCTGAACGATCACGAGGCGGCGGGAAGTCTGTTTCGGCTCTGGGATGTGCGCCGGGCTTGGCCGGCGAGCGTGAGCAGCGGCACGGGGCTGGATGCGGTCGAGATCCTGTCAGTGAATGCCGACAGGCGGCACATCGCCCTGACCGGTCTGCCGGCGAATTTCGCGCTGACCGAGGGCGATCATCTGGCGTTTACCCATGACAGCGGTACGATCCGGGTTCTGCACCGGCTGACCGAGAGCATATCCGCCAACGGGGCCGGGTACACGGCGCAGTTTCGGGTCGATCCGGTGCTGATCCCGGGGGCGGAGGCGGGGCTGGCGGTCGATCTGTACCGGCCATACGGCTGGTTCCGGGTCGAGCCGGGCAGCATTGCCGAGGAAATGGCAGGGCCGCGCCGAAGCCGGGTTTCGTTTTCCGCCGCGCAGGTGTTGCAGGATGTCTGACGCGGAGGATTATGCCGCCGCGTTGACGTCGGCCCGGCAGGTGGTGCGGGATTTCATCTGGTTTACCGCCCGGGACGTGGAAACCGGTCTGCCGGTCGAGGAGGGCGTCTGGTCGGATCTTTACGACGCGACATGGCTGGTCGAGCATCCGGTGACGCGCACGGCGGTGTCGCGGGCGTTCATCGGCGGCGGGTCGCTGATCGAGGTTCCGGCGGTGCCGCGGGTGTCGGGTCTGACCGTGCAGCGGGTGACCATGCGTCTGCCGTCGGTCGATGACCGGGTGATCGCCCTGGTGCGCGGGTACGACATGAAGCAGGCGCCGGTGACGATCTGGCGCGGGTATTTCGACCCGGAGACCGGCGCGCAGACGGGCGCGGCGCGGGTGCGGTTTCATGGCGTGGTCGACCGGATCGAATTCGACGAACCGGAGGAAGGCGCGACCGGGTCGATCAATCTGGAATGCACCGACGCCACCGCGCAGCTGAACATTGCCTCGGCCGCCATGCGGTCGGACGCGGATCAGCGGGCGTTTGCCTCCGGCGACGGGTTTTTCGCCGATGCCGGGTCGATCGGTGACTGGACCCATTTCTGGGGCTCGAAGGGGTGAGCCTGACCATTCGGCCGGCGGAAATGTCCGACCGGTTTCAGATGGTGCATCTGGGGCGCCAGTATCACGGCGTGGCCGGGTTCGGGTTTCCGTTCAACGCGGTTTGGGCCGAGGACTGCGCCAAATCCTACATTGCAGCACCGGACCGGTGCGCGTTCGTCGCCGTGCCGGGCCCGTTCGCGCGCGGGATGATTTTGGGCATGGCGGCGCGGCATGAGTTTTTCGGCCAGGTGATCGCGGCGGAAACGCTGTGGTGGGTCGATCCGGCGGCGCGGAACGCGGGCGCGGGGGTGCGGCTGCTCGAGGCGTTCGAGGCATGGGCGCGGGAGTTTGGCGCCGCCGCCTGTGCGGTGGCGGTGCAGCGGGTCGGGCAGGCGCAAATTCTGGAACGGCGGGGATACATGCGGACCGAAACCCATTTGCTGAAGGTGTTTTAGGCGATGCCGGTCATTTCCGCGATTACGGCCGCCGTCGGGGCGGTTGTCGGCGCCGTTGGCGCGGCCGGCGGGATCGGCGCGGCGCTGGCCGGGTCGACGTTCCTGTCCGGCGTTGGCGGGTTCGTCCTGAAAACCGCCGTCGGATTCGCGCTGAACTACGCCGCGTCGGAGTTTCTTGCGCCGAAGTCGTCGATTCCGCAGGCGTTGTCGCGCGGTCAGCAGATCCAGACCGGGGCGACGGTTGCGCGCAGTTTCATCGTTGGGCGCGCGCCGACCCGGGGGTCGGACGTGTGGCGCAACGAATGGGGATCGAACGGCGACGTTCCGAACGCGCTGTTCACGCGGGTTTACGCGCTGTCGGATCTGCCGGTGAAGGGGCTCGACGCGATCCTGTTCAACGGCGAGGCGTTCGTTCCCGCCGGGGCAAACCATGCCGACGGCCGCGGGCAGGCGTTCATTCACGACCACAAGGGCCGCCCGGTTGCCTGGGCGAAGTTTTACGACGGCACGCAGACCAGCGTTGACGGGTTTCTGAACGGCGTTGCGGCATCCGTAGACCGGCCGTGGGGCACCGGGCGGGTCTATACCTCCGGCGCCTATGCGATCGTCACGACCCTGGTGTCCGAGAAAACATGGGCGGGCGCGTTTCCGGAGTTCGATTTCGTCGTTGACGGCATTCGCCTGTACGACCCGTCGCGCGACAGCAGCATCGGCGGCGTCGGGTCGCAGCGGTTCGACGACCCGGACACATGGGGCGGCGACGGCGATTATTACCCGGCGGTGCAGGCGCTGAACCTTCTGCTCGGGCTCGAGCGGGACGGGGCGTGGTTTTACGGCCTGCGGAATTCGGACCTCGCGTCGTTTCCGATCGCGCACTGGATCGGTGAAATCGAGCGGTGCCGGGCGGAGGTCACCCAGGCATCCGGGCCGGTGGCGCAGTGGCGGTCCGGGGGCGAGATCCCGGTCAACCTCGACCTCGGCGATGCGCTGACCGCGATTGGCGCGACCTGCATGGCGCGGCCGGCGCATATCGCCGGGCAGTGGTATTTTTTCGTCGGCGGCGAACGCGACGCGGTGGCGTCGATCGACGCGGGCGAGATCGACGTTTCCGCCCGACAGACCTACACGCCATTTGCCGGAATCGACGACACGGTCAATTCGGTGGTCGGCGTGTTCCGCGACGCCGCCGACGGATGGCGGGTGACGACCACCGCACCGCACACCAGCGCCGATCACCTGGCCGAGGACGGCAACCTGCCGCGGGAAAGCCGGGTTGAGTACAGTTTCGTGTCCGACGCCGAGCAGGTGCAGCGGCTGAACCAGGCCGGTTTGGCCGAGGCACGGCGCGCGGGCGGGCGGCGCTGGACGTTCCGGTTGCCGCCGAAATATTCCGGGCTGATTCCCGGCCAGATGGTCACGTTCACCGACGCGGAATTCGACATCGACGACAAGGTGTTGCGGGTTGACGGGCTGCTCGATCTGCCGGACGGCGACGTCGAGGTCGATCTGACCGAGTACGATCCGAACGATTGGAGCTGGTCGACCGGAACCGACTACATTCCCGGCACGCCGGGTCGGTCGGGCGTGATCGACCCGCCGAGCCATGTGTTCACCACCGCCGGGTTCGAGGCCTGGGCGATCCGCGACGATGCCGGCAACGCGGTGGTGCCGGCGATCCGGGCATTCTGGCCGATCCTGACCGGCATGGACTGGATCGAGGTGCAGATCCGGGTCAAGGCAACCGGCCAGATGGTCAAGACGCGGCCGATCGTGCCGCTGCAGGATGCGGTGGCCGAGGCGCTGCTGACGCTGACGGTGGGGGGCATTCCGCTGACGGTGGGGGGAAGCCCGCTGCAGATCCGGGTGCTGACCGATGCGTCGGACGGGTTCGAGATTTATTCGGAAAACATCCGCTACGCCACCACCTATGAGTGCCGGATGCGCGGCGGGTCGCGGTCGGGCCGGATCCTGTTTCAGTGGACCGACTGGGAGGATGGCGAGGTCACCACCGACGACATCCGCATCGCCGAGGTCGATTTCCGCGAGGATCTGCGCGACCGGATCAATGCGATGGAAACCAGCGCGCTCACCGCGCTGTCGCAGGTCAATACGGCGCTGGCCGACGCGGCCTATGCGCGGGCGCGGGTCAACACCCTGTCGGGGGATGTGACCGAGGAACTGGAAGAACTGCGCGACCAGATCGACGCGCTGATCGACGGGGGCGAGCTGGTGGAGTTTCGCGATCTGTCGATTGCCGGGCTGCGCGACGGCAGCTGGCTGGCCGATCCGAAGTTTTTCAACTGGACCGGCGGCGATCTCGACAACTGGACCACCACCGGGATCGTCGCGCACGGGGCGCAGGACAAGCCGAACGGGCTCTACAAATCGTCGCTTTACATCGACGTCGCATCCGGCAACGGCGACGGCATCACGCTGCGGGCGACCAAGGCGTTTGCCGGGGAAATGCCCGGCGCCGATCCGGCGGCGCAGTATGTGACCGTCGCCATGGCGATCGAGATCAACGCCGGTGACCTCAACGACGCGCGGTTGCGGGTGGAGTGGCGCAACGGCGGCGGAGCCTGGACCCGCGGCCATGCGTTCGGCGGCAACAACGCGCTCGGGCGGCTGTCCGATTGGGGGTTCCGGGTCGAGGCGGGCGTGGTGCAGTCGAAGTCGTTCACGTTCGAGCGGCCGATCACCGCCGACGACGTGGCGCTCTATTTCGTTGCCAAGCTGACCAGCACCGACGACGCGGTGCAGATGCGGGTGCATGCGCTGACCATGCAGGCGGCGACGCAGGCGGAGATCGACGCGCATCTGGCCGGGGCGCAGGCGGAAATCCTGGTCGACGAGCTGCGGGTCGAGATCACCGGGCCGACCGGGGCGCTGTATCTGGCGACGGAATCAATCACCACCGCATACGAGGCCGCCGTTGCCGGGGTGTCGGAGTCGGTGGTCGAAGTCGCGGACGATGTTTCGGCGCTGACGGCGCGGGTGGCGGTGACCGAGGCGGGCTGGAACCCGTTCAACCTGATCCGCGGCGCGGCGCTGCTGGGCGGGGTGAGTGGACCGGGTGTCGCGCCGGCATGGTTTTCCAACATGCCGCCGGCGTGGGAGGTGGTGGCGCGCGACCCTGCGTCGGGTTCGGCGGCGGTGGCGGCGGCGCCGGCGGCGCATATTTTCAAGGCGCCGGCCGACAGCGTCAACCGGGCGGTTGTCGCCGCGACATTCGACGTGAAGCCGGGCGAGCTTTATCTGCCCGAATTCCGCTATGCCGCCGGCGGCACCGGGCCGAACGTGACGATCGAGGCGGTGTTCGACATCTACAACGCCGCGGGCGCGAGCGCCGGGGCGTCGATTGTCCGGGCCGTCACCACGACCTCGACCGCATGGGGGCTGAGCGCGTTCGACCGGGTCAAGATCCCGGCCGGGGTGGCGCGGGCGCGGGTGCGGCAGCGGGTTCTGGGCGGCGGGTCGGGTGTGGCCTATTTCGGGGCGCTCGCCTGTTTCCGGCAGGACGCGGCGGCGCTGGCGCGGATCGAGCAGGTCGAGATCACGACGGCGGACAATTCAGGGTCGATTGCATCGCTGTCGGCGGAGCTGACAGCGCAATACACCAGTCTGGACGGGTCGCTGACCGCGGCGCTGGCGCGGCTGACCACGGTGGAGACGGTGGCGGCGTCGAACACCGCGGCGATCGTCAGTTCGGAGACGACGCTGCGGGCGGAGTTCGAGGCCGCGGACGGCACGATCACCTCGGCCGTCGCCGGGATCGATATTCGGGTTGCCGCGACCGAGAATTTTGCCGCCTCGACCATCGCGTTTCGGGTTGGCGAGAGCGGGCTTTACCTGACGGACTCGGATGGTGTCGGCACGTTTTACGCCGATGCGCAGTATTTCATTGCCAGCGGAACCATCGCCGCCGAGCAGCTGGTGATCGGCGATCTGGGCTCGAACATCATTCCGGACGACCAGATCCAGTCGAACCGGACATGGGGCACGCCGGACCAGCCGTTTACGCTGAACCCGAATTCGAGCCGGCCGGAAAAGAAATCGCAGGGCGAGCTGCGCTATACCGCCGCCAATGCGACCGGGGCCGGCTGGGTGCAGGTCACCGGCGGCGTGTTCCCGGTGACGCCGGGTGAATGGCTGGTGATTTCGTGCAGCATCGACCGGATCACCGGCACCACCATGCGCACGGTGCCGCAGATCCGGTTCGGCGCCGGTGGTACGTCGAACACCATCGTCGGAAGCCCGGTCAACGTGTCGAACGACGGCGAGATCATCGACACCACCAATGCGGCGCTGTTGCCGCAGGAACGGCGGATACAGGTTCCGGCGGGCGCGCATGTGGCGCAGATGCGCTGGACGGTCGACCAGGACAACACCGACGGCGACATCCGGTTTCTGGACCCGGAGGGTATCCGGCAGCGGCCGGGGGCGACGCATATCCTGCCGAATTCGATTTCAACCGACCTGATCGCGGCGGATTTCGTCATCACAAATTCGGCCTGGATCGGCGAGGCGACCATCGGCACGCTGAAGGTGATCGACGGGGCGATTTCGGAGATTGGTGCGGCGAACCGCACGACGCCGCTGACCGCGTCGGTCGACGGGACGTGGTACACCATCGCCTCGGTGACGGTGGAAAAATACGACAACCGGCTGGTGTTCCTCCACACCTACGCGGTGTTGGACCAGGAGGCGCGGCACATTTTCACCAATGGCGGCACCGATTTCGAGTTCGCCGGCCAGAACTATTTCCGGATCCGGCGCGGCGGTTCGACGATCTGTTCGGCGCCCGCGCCGATCCCGTTTTTCATGGATACGTCCAGCGCGTCCGGGTCGGTCACATACGAGCTGCAGTTCAAGGCGGAACCGCAGAACCTGACCGACCCGGCGTATGTGTACGACAGCCGGATACAACCGGCGATTTTGGCCGTTGGGGGCATCGGCACGCAGATGTTGAAAAAATGAGATACCCGTTTTCGGTTTACGACGCCGCGACCGGGCTGGTGCAGTACGGCGGCTTTTGCGCGTCGGAGGCAATGCGCGACGCGCAGGCGCCCGGCGAGGGGCTGGCGGTTTACGCGGGCGAGGTGACCGACCCGGACGCGACCGCGATCGACACCGTCACCGGCTGGCCGATGGCGCGGCCGGTGCTGGACCTGCCGTCGGCGGTGACGGTGGCGGCGGGCGGCGATCTGAGCCTGACGGTTCCCGGCGGCACGGTCGCGGTGGTGACGGCCGAAGGCGTGCGGCTCCACGACGGGCCGTTTTCCGGCGTGATGCAGATGCCGGTCGACGGCGTGTTCCGGTTCGAGGTGATCCCGCCCGCGCCGATGCGCACCGCCGTCGTCGTGGTGACCGTCACATGACCGCGCTCGATGTTTCCGCGCTGCTGGCGAAGCGGCGGCGGGCGATGCAGGTCGGGCGCACGTCGATGCACCTGGCGATGAACGCGGTCACCGTCGGCGGGGAAACGCTGCTGTCGCGGGTCGAGGCGATTCTGGCCGGGACGGTCACCGCGCCGGGGCTGTCGCCCGAGGATCTGCCCGAGCTGCGCATCCGCTGGGCCGGGGCGATGCAGTTCGACCGCACGCGCCCGGCGGTGGCCGGCTGGGCGGCGCTGATCGGCGTCAACAGCGACGCGAAGCTCGACGCGCTGTTCCGGCTCGCCATGGCGTTCGAGGCCGAAACCGACACCGACGCGCCGCAGGCGGCGCTGCAGAACCTGCTGGAAAGTTAACGAGGACAACATGACGGAACTGACGGGACTGTCCGGCACCGATCTGGCCGGAACAGACAAGATTGTCGTGGTCGATGACAGCGGCGATGCGGCTGTGCGCAAGGCGGCGGATGCTGCAGCCGGGGCGGTTTATGCCTCCGGCCTGTCGGCGCTGTCGGGCACGGCACGGTTGCCGCATACGGCCGTCAAGGGGCTCGGGACCGCCGCCGCCGCGGCGACCGGGGATTTCGCCACCGCGGCGCAGGGCGCCAAGGCCGACACCTCGGTGCAGCCGGAAGATCTCGGCGCGGCCGCCACCAGCAACAGTTACGGCGATCTCGACGACAAGCCTACGCTCGGGACGGCGGCGGCAGCGGCCACCGGCGATTTCGCCACCGCTGCGCAGGGCGCCAAGGCCGACACGTCGGTGCAGCCGGAAGATCTCGGCGCGGCCGCCACCAGCAACAGTTACGCTGATCTCGACGACCTGCCGACGCTCGGGACGGCGGCGGCGGCGGCGACCGGCGATTTCGCCACCGCCGCGCAGGGTGCCAAGGCCGACACGTCGGTGCAGCCGGGCGACCTTGGCGCGGTTGCCACCAGCAACAGTTACGCTGATCTCGACGACAAACCGGAAGTGACCGGCGGCGACGTGGTCGGACCCGGTGTGTCAACGGACGGCAATCTGGCGGTCATGGATGGCGCCACCGGCAAGCTGATAGCCGATGGCGGCGTGGCGGTGGCGGATGTCGTCACCTATTCCGAAACGGTCGCGGTCAGCAACGAGTGGGCCGAACTGTCGGCGACCGACGGAGTTGTCACGTTGCCGTCACCGTCGCCGTTTGGCGAGGTTCGGCGCTGGCGCACGCTGGCGGGCGATGAAGGCATTGCTTCCATCACGCCGTTCCTCGCCGGTTCGGTGCGGTTGCGGGTGATACAGGACGCAACCGGGGGGCGGGTGCTGAGTTGGCCGACGGATGTGCGGGCAATCGGTTTTACCGATGTCACGCTGCCGATGACGCCGAATTCATTCTACGACGCGATTTTCACCGCCGGGAGCGATGGCGTCATGGAGGTGCATTTTGGCGGTAAGTTCGATGCTGCGCCGTTGAGCATCGTCGGCCAGACCATTCTGGTCAACAACACGCCGTCGACCGTCGAGAACGACAAGATCATGTCCGTGCCTGCCGGTCTGCAGGACGGGGATGATCTGTTGCTGATTCAGGTCAAGGCGTTCACGACCAGCGCGACCGAGACGCCGACGGTGCCCGCGTCCGGAAACCCGACCGACATGCCGGCGGATTTTACCAACGTTCGGGATTTCACAAGGATCTCCGGCGGCGCCCTGGAGGATCGCGCCTGTATGGCGGTGCAGCGCCGCACGGTGACGTCGGTCGATTTGCCGTTGACCGAAATCACCCTGCCCAAATTCCTGAATCAGTCGTCCTACTCGCTCATGGTGGTACGCGGCGGAATTGGATCGATCACCAGTGCCACGGCGGCGAACCGCGATGGTGGGGCCGATGCAAACGAAATCGCCCTGCCGGTTGAAACGATTTCGAGCGGCAACGCGCTGGTTCTGTCGGTTGTGTGGCACAGCGGAAAAGAGAAAACCTATACCGTCACCGGCTGGGACCGGCAGTATACCGCCGATCACAGTGGCGGCGACCATGTGTTCGCGACGCACGCGGTGTTTGTGCAGCAGAACGTGACGCCGGGCGACACGGCGGCCGCAACCGTCAGCCTGGGCGGTGCCGCGGAAGAATCCGTTTCCGCGATGACCATGGTCCTGGAGCCCGCGTGATGACGGTATTTCGCGAACTTTCCACCGATGCGCTGGTGACGGTCGATTCCGCCGCGATTTCCGCGCGGGGCGCGGGAACTTTGACCGATGAGCCGCAGTTCGATTGGATACTGACGTCGGACAGCAACGGGCGGTGGCAGGCGGCGGTCAGGATCAACGCGCTGCCGGCCGGTGCCACCGGCGCCCGTATTCAGGTTCTCGGCAACGCACGGATTTCGATTGACGTCGGCACCGATCTGGTGACGCAGGAGCTTGGCGACATCTCCGATTGCATCCGGGCGGACGGTGTTGTTCTGGTCGGCATTTCGGCGCTTAACGGCGGCGGCGTCGGGCATGGCAACTGGCAGCGGATCGACACGAACGATGTGGATACGCCGTCGCCTTCCGCGCCGGTTCTGTTGTCGCCGCCGGATTTGATCGGGGTGGCCGAGGTTGGGCAGATTCTGACCGGCACGCCGGGCGACTGGTCCTATGCGAGGACGCTCGGATTTGTGATTGAGCGCCGCGACGACGAGGATGCCGCGCAGACGGATGTTGTCGCGCCACATACCATCACGGACGGGGAAGTCGGGTGGACCTATCGCATAGCGGCAACGGCGAGCAACGATTACGACGGCGGCTCAACGGTCGTCGCGTATTCCGAATGGTCCGATCCGGTCGCGACACCGGTCTATTCAAAGCCGGACACGCCGACCGCCGCCGACTGGTCGCGCGATTTCCACGATTACGAGGACGGCACCTATACCGTTGACTTGACGCTGGATTCGGGGCTGTCGGCGGTGGCGGTTCAGTGGACCAACATTCGCGCATCGCATCCGGACGCGAACGAGGACGATTCGTTCGAGGACACAACATCGCTCGGATCGGATGTGTGGCGGATGACCAGTTCCGACGACCGGCATCTGAAAGAATACGGCGAGGGATTTGCGAACCTGTCGATCCGCTACAGGACCGATCTGGCCGGGCCGTGGTCCGACCGGTCGGTCGACATCAAGCCGTTGACGTATGACGGCCCGGGCGACCCGCCGCCCGATCCCGATCCAGACCCGGTCTATGACTGGTTCCCGCTCGCCATAACGACCGCCGAACAGGCGGCTGCAGGCGTCTATGGCGACGGCGGCCAACACATGCAGGGCGCCGCCAGATGCCTGGGATCGCCGCAGTACATTTCACTGTCGCAGGACGTGTCCGGCCTGTGGGTCTCGGAGGACGGCGGGGCAACGTATTACGTTCCGCGTCTCCAGGGGATGGGTTGTTCGGCGATGAATTCCATTGCGATCGACCCGGTCAATCCGTTGCGGCAGTTGGTAAATGCCGCCGGTTTCGGCGATGACGACTGCAAGGATTTTCAGGGCATCTATCTGACGACGGATCTGTGGAAAACCTGCACGCGGGTTCTGGCGAAGCCGGGCGACCAGGACTGGATCATCTGTCGGGACCGGTATGTGAACCGAAAGATCACGTTCGATCCGTCAACGGCAGGTGATCCGGAGGACCAGCGGGTCTGGTACGCGATTATCGAACTGACCAGCAGCGCGGTGCCGAATGGCAGTTTCGTGCGCCAGAACGGCTTTCTGTACCGGTCGGACGATGGCGGCGCGACGTGGAGCGGTAAATTGTTCACCATCCCCGCCGCCTGGGGTCAGACCGGTACGCTGCTGGTGCATCCGACAACGGGCGATCTGTATCTGTCGACCGAACAGGGGATCAAACGGTCGCAGGACGGCGGATCGTCGTTTAACTCCTGGGGCACCGGCTACCCGTCGGGCGCCGTCAAGAACATGGTGCATTCCAGTGACGGCGCCACCATGACGATCGCGGTTGAGAAGAAAGGCGTTTATCGGGCCACCGCAGGGTCGAGTGTGTTTACGCTGCTGCTCAGTGACACCAACCTGCACACGGTCGACGTGCATCCGGCAGACGACGACATCATCTGGGCACTGTATTACAAGGGTTATCCCAAAGTATCCGTCAACGGCGGAACCTATTGGAGCAACGTTTCATCGACCGGTGCCGGTTATGCGCGGGACTGGTACAAGCAGATCCACGAACTACCCGCAATTCTCGGCAATCCCGACGATGTGGAGGACGCTGTCGCGACCGGCGGCTCGACGTTCCACCGGATGACCGCGAACATGAAACAGAACCGGATCGCACAGCAGGGGTTCATCGGGTCGTCGAACATGCGAACGCGCTGTTCGATCGCGTTCGACCCGGAAGATCCCGAATCCGTTTCCATGGGCCTCAACGACAAGACGCTGGCATGGTCGCGGGGTTCGGGCCTGCGGGCCTGGACGTTCAACGAGATCCTGCCGACGCGCCCGGGCGGCAGTGACGACGTGATCCGGTCGGAACTGCCTGGCGGCGGGTCAAACGCGGTGCGTTCCGGGCTGATCTGTTTCGTTCCCCCTGTCACCGGGTCAAACCGGGTCGTTTTGGGTGTCGGAAACTACAGCAGGCGGATTCTGGTGACTGCCGACAACAACGGCGAAAACTGGAAACACGCCACCGCGTCGCCGCATCCGCAGGAGAATTTTCTCGGCGGCGGATTCTCGCCGCTTGACGCCAATCTGTGTTTTGCCGGCACCTATCGCTCGACGAATGGCGGTGTGCTGTTTTCACAGATGACCGGCGCGCAGAACGGGGTGTTCGGCGTCTCAGGTCAGAACGCCGATGTCTGTTTCGCGGTCAATATTTCCGGCGGAAAAATCTACCGTTCCGACTCTGGCGGCGACAGTTTCACCGAGTGGGTCGATTTCGGCGCCAATCTCGGAACGATTTACGGCGCGGACCCGATGTGGGTCATCGATCCGACCGATGATACAACCAGTTTTGGCGTCCGATCCGACGGTGATCTGTGGCGGGCGACAAAGGTCGGGTCGAACCCGGTGACGTTCACAAAATGCAACCTTCTGCAGCACATGGGCGGCGGCAAAATCAGCGGGTTCGCTGTCGATCCGAACGATCAGGACATTCTCTATGCGATCGCCGACCGGCGCGGTGTTCCGTATATCTGGCGGTCGATCGACCGGGGCCTGACCTGGACTGACATAACCAACGGACATCCATTGTTGGGCCGCCTGCGCTGGCCGCAGGTCAGCCCGTTTGGCGATGTCTGGATGGGCGGCGCGAACGGCATCCGCCTGTTCCCGCCGCCCTATGCCAGTGCCGGGAGCATGTGGTTGCGGGTGCGGGGATACAGCGCGAAGAAACCGTTGCCGCCGTCAGTGGTTGCGCCGACGGTGGATGTGGCGCCCACGATCAGCGGGACCGGACTGGTCGGTGGCACGCTCACACTCGATCCGGGCAGCTTTGACGGAACGCCGGCACCAATTGTCACGCAGCAATGGGTGCAGAACGGCGACCCGGTCCCGGCGGAAACGAACCTGACATATTCCGACATCATATCGGTCGCACCTGCGGATGCGGTTTGCGTGGTCACGGCCACCAATTCGGCCGGGGCGGTAGAAGTCACCACCAACGCGATCGAGATCAACAGTCACAGTGTTGCCGTCGCTGACGTGGCCGGAGTATTCGGCGGGGCCGCAACACCGGTACTGCTGCAGGACGATGAGATTGAAAGCGTCAAGGCGCACGCAACCGACACTCTGCGAATCAGATTTGTCGGCGGCGCGCAGCCATGGGTGTCGATGATGGCGCATGTTGAAGGCGTCACCGATACGGTGACGCTGACGTGGGATGCCGGTTCCACTCTTTATAAATCGTCTGACAACAGCGACGTGTACGACGCATTCGCGGCGCAGTCGGGCGGCGTCATCGGCATAACGCCGTATGGAACGCCGGGGGTCGCGCCGACAATCGGAACGCTCGACGACAAGGACTGGCCGGTCGATACCGGTGACAGGTTCTACAACTACGGCCAGACAATGACCGGGACGCCGCCGTTCGACTTCTATCTGCATGCAAAGGTAATTTCAGTGCAGATATTCGACAACGGTGACGGGAGCCTGGGGTGTCGCGGCCTGGTCGCGGGTACGCCGGCGCCCGACGTGTCGCGGCAGTGGAAGCTCAACGGCGCGGCATTCGACCCGGAACAAACCGGGGCATTGATCGACGCGGCCGGATTGACCGGGGATGTCACATGCGCGATCACGGCGGTCAATGAACACGCATCCGACACGCTCGAAAGCGCGGCGATTACACTCGGGGCTGCGGTCAATCCGGTGATCCTCGAGGTCATCGCGTCGGGAACCAACAGCGGCACGACGTCGTTTTCCGCGACCAACCCGGCCTATTCGATCGGTGATCTGGTGATTGTGGCCGTGCACATCGACCGGGGCGCGCAGCACACCCTGACCGTGACTGCACCGGACGGTGAAACCGTGGTCGCGGCCGAACCCTATTTCGACACGGGTGATACAGGCACCGGCGGGAATTCGTCGGGGCTGTTTTACTACATCGCGACATCCGCCGGTGCCGAAGGGGCAAACATTACATGCACCTACGGCACCGGCGAGCAGTTCGCGGTTACGGTCGCCGTCGTCGATTCCGGAACGTTTAACGCCGCGACACCGCTGGTGGATGTCGCGGCCACCAGCGCAACCGGTCTGACGGGCGAGGCATCCGCCGTTTCCGCCGCGTTTACGGCGACACCGGCTGCGGGCTTGGTGGCGTTTTTCTGCGGCAGCAACGCGGACGCCGTCAGCGGCACGCCTTCGGGATGGACGCAGCAAGTCAACCTCGATGTCGGCGCGGTCGCCGGATACTGCGCTACCCGCGACGCGCCGACAACGGCATCCGAGAGCGTCGCGGCCGGTACGTTCACACTGGCCGGCACGCAGATATGGACCGGCATCACCGCCGTCATCAATCCCGGGAGCGCATAATGGTTACGCGAACAGTCACAGGCGACCAGAATTGGGTGCAGTACAAGACGGATGAAGCGGATGTCTTTGACATCCTTGAATGCACCAATGCGATTTTTCGGACCGCCGGTTGGCCGAACACAACCCAGCAGCGTTACCCGCTGCTGGTCGACAAGCATGTGGGTGCCGTAACCGTGCAGAACGGGACCGTTCTGGGTGAGTGGTCACTGACCGAGGAATGGGGCCGGATGTATACGCCGCCGGACCCGTTCAAGGGGAACGGAGCCGCGGTGTTTGTTCGCGATGGTCCTGCCGCCGGCGCGACAGTGAAGGGATGGCGGCTGAAACAGGTTTGGGACGGAATCAGGATTACCGGATGCCCGTTCCTGATCGAAAACTGTTGGTTGACGATCGCCCGCGACGATGTTGTCGAAGTTGATGACGGATTCCCCGGAACGATTCAGAATATTCTGGGAGAGGAATGTTTCACCGGCCTGTCATTTGGTTCAAACAGCACGAAACAGGGGCAGGAAACCAACGTCCAGACATACACCAATGTTTTGATCGGGATGGGTCTGTGGAACAGAAGCGGCACGTTGACGCACGCATCGCCGCTTAAATCCAACTATTACAGCCCGCAGGTTCTTATCACCAACAGCGACTTCGCGATCTCGCGGGTCGACCATAACGATTTCAATAATCTGACCCGCTCAATGAGCAAGGTGCATTCGAGTTCAGCGAACAATTACTGGTTGAACCTGACCGACAATGCCCTTCCGACAAATTACCCGTCGCTGCACGGTTCGTTTACGGTCCTGAACGGGTCGGCGGCGCGCGAGCGGTGGAGCAACCGTCGGGATGCGTTCATTGCCACATGGAACGGAGACCCGCCGCCCGATCCTGATCCGGACCCGGACCCGATGCCCACTCCAACGATCGATCTGGTCGTGACGGTCAATCCCGTTACGGGCGCGCTGCGGTTCGTGACTGCGCAGACCTATTCCGCCGCGGTTCTGACGGCCGGCGCATCCAACAGCTTCGGCAGCGATGAGGAAACACTCACGGCATCGGTTTCGGAGCCATAAATCGCCAGGTCTGACCGTCCAAGTGGACAGCCCGTGGCGGCGGTATCGGCAGTTTTGGACGTGATGGCCCTGGGATTTGCAAACGGGAGGATTTCGTGACGGAAGAAGAACGACAGAAACTCGACCAGACGCACGCGGTCTGTATGCAGCTCAAGCGCGCGTTTCTGGATGTTCCGGACGGTCACACCGAGAGCCTGATCAAGCGGATCGTGCATGTGGTCGAGACGGCCGAGCGGAGCGGCTGGGCGGGCAAGTGGGCGGTGCGCGTTCTTCTGACCGGCGGGGCGATCGTCGGCGCGCTGTCCGTCATCAAGGGGGGCGTGAAATGAACGGCCGGAAACCGGTCAACGCGCGGTGGTCGAGGTTCGACCGGCTGGGCGGCGTGCTTGTCCTGATCGTCGGGCTGTGGCTCGCGATTCCGCCCCGCATGTTTCTGCGCCAGATCGAAATGGTTTACCTGCCGGAAACGCGGGAAATCGTGCTGGTGCGGGAAACGCCGTGGGGCGACGTCGATGCGCTCTGGTGGGCGTCGATCACCCTGGTCGGCGTGTCGGCGGATGCGCTGAACGAATGCCATTCCGGGCCGGCCGGGTTGACGACGTTTCAGGCGGTCGAGGGCAATACGGTGCGATACCGTCTCGGTCCGTGGGCGCAGCCGTGTCTCGACCAGGGGCCGCCATTTTACATCACCAGCAAGCGCGTCGTCCTGCTGCTCGGCTTTCTGCCGCTGCGGCCGATGACCGAACACACCGACATCCGCGGCGGCCGTCGCCCGGTTGGCGTCGTCAGCGAACCGCGGGCGTTCTGAGGCCGTCGCCCGGGCGACGCCGAACAGCGGTCACACACCGATCCGAAGAGTTCCGGCCGGCGCATTCGTGCCGTGCCGTTTTGCCGCATGCCGGCGTTTCAACAGGGGAAATGACCATGGACCTTCTGACACCAGACCTGATCGGCGCGATTCTCTCGGCGCTGATCGGTGTTCTTTGCGTGATCCTGCGCCGGTACACCGGGATCAAGATCGAGGAAAAACACAAACGCGACCTGCACGACGCGTTGATGTCCGGCGCGATGGCCGCCGTCGCCGGCGGGCCGGCGGCGGGTGCGGAGGAACTGAAGGTGCTGGCGGTGCGCCATGCCCAGCGATCCGTGCCGGGCGCCATCAAGGCGCTGATCCCCGGCGACACGGTGCTCGACACCATCGCGGCGCGTTACGTCAGCGAGGCGCTGGTGCGTCTGGGGAAGCCCGATCCGCGCGGGTGACGGCGCGGTACCCGATTCCACGAAGCACGGAGACTGACATGCGAAAGATCGCGATCGTGGTGGGCCACAACGCGTCGGCACAGGGGGCTGTGCGGGCGACGGACGGGCGCACCGAATACGACTGGAACGGCGAGCTGGCCGAACAGATCCGCGCCCTGAACCCGGCACAGGTGCGGGTGTTCCGGCGGGAGGCCAGCCGCAGCTATGCCGCCGAAATCCGCGCGGTTTACGACGCCGTCAATGCCTGGGGCGCGGATGTGTCGGCCGAGCTGCATTTCAACGCGGCGCCGGGGGCCACGGGTACCGAAACGCTCTGTGCCACCGAACGGGGCCGGGAGGTGGCCGAACCGGTTCAGCGGGCGATGGTCGCGGTTCTGGGGCTGCGCGACCGGGGCGTGAAAAAGGTCGGGCCGGGGGATCGGGGGCACGCCAGTCTGGTGGCGGGGTCGGCGCCGGCGGTGCTGCTCGAGCCCTATTTCGGGTCGTACGTGTCGGACGCAACGCGGGCGGATGAATGCCGCGACGCGCTCGCCCTGGCGATCTTCACGGCGCTCGGCGGGGTGAATGCGCGCGATGTCGCGCCAGAACCGCCGGTTGACGCGACGACGGTTGCCGCCCTGCAGGCGGAAGTTGCCCGTCTGCAGGGCGTTCTCGCCGAGATCCGAGCGCTGGCGGGCTGAGTGGGGCGGGTGCCGGGTGCCCGGCAGGCGCGGACGTCGGACGAGCCGCCTGCAAGCGCGTCATCGCGGATTCCTGACGCGACCGGGCAGGGGGCGGGGTATCATTTGCGGGGGTGGGAATCAAATGCCTTCGGTGGTGGCATTGCCGCGCTGGACACGGTGCCCTAGAACCGGCCGGAGTTCATTGTCACGCCGAAGGTGGGTAACCGTTTTGACCGCCGCACGAAACCTGTCCGGGCACCAGCTTTACATTTTCTGCCAGTGCGGCCGCATTGCCGGGGTGCCGGTTGATGCGCTGATCGCTCGGCATGGTCCGGAGTACGACCTCGACCGGCACCGGGCGGCGCTGCGCTGTTCGGTCTGCGGTGTGCGGCGTCCGGAAACGCGGTACAGTTTCATCATTCCAAGCGAGACAGGCGGCGCTACCAGCCGAGCAGATCCTGCGCGATCCTGATTTGCCAGATCCAGTATGCCACCGACGCGGCAAACAGGCAGGTATTGAACGCAATCGTGCGAATCCTCCGCATCCCGCTCCCCCACCCAACAGTGAACCCCGCACCATGACTGCCAGACACACACCGGGCCGCGCAACACCGCCCGCGAGGTGTGGTTAAGAGGGTGACCGACCTGCCGCGACGTTTTACAAACGTCCGGTAAGTCATTGATTTGTATAGGTCAGAATCAAGCGGCTTTTGCAAAAATCCGCTTGAGATTCAGCGGTTTCGCCCGGACTGTAACTCCGTCTCGGTAACGATACACTGGTTCGAATCCAGTCCCCCCCACCACTGCAAAATCAGCTACTTACGGTTGGCGGTCCCGGTGGGGCCGTTTTGCGTTTTACAGGTCATTTTACAGTTCCGTTCTCGATCCGTGCCAGAACCGAGTCGGTGATCGCCGGGTCGAGGGCGGCGTACTTGTGGATCATCTTGGCGGCGTTTTCGACGCTCCAGCCCATGGCGAGGGCGATTTCGGCGAGGCTGCAGCCGATCGACAGCAGCCGGGTGCAGGCGGTTCCGCGCAGGTCGTACATGCGCAGGCAGTCGCGGACGCCGGCGGCGCGGGCAAAGCGTTTGACCTCTTTCGACAGGTGTTGTGGCGACCAGGCGCGGTCGCGCGGGGTGCGCAGGATGGTCGGGCGGGATTTCGGGGCGGCGTCGATGATGGCAGCGATTGCCGGGGTGATCGGCGTTGCCAGCAGCTGGCCGGTCTTGTGGCGGTGGATCTCGATCCGCCGGCCGGACGGGGTCGGTTTGACGTGCCAGTGCGAGAGGGCCGCGAGCTCGGCCGGGCCGAGGGCCGTCCATTCGGCCATGGTGATGGCGGCGGCGACCTCGGGCGATGCGGCGTGGCAGGTGGCGGCGATTTCGTCGCGCGTCCAGATGATTTCGGCGCGGTCGGACCGGTACGATCCGCCGCCGCGCTTGATGTGGATTTCCGTCAGCAGCGTCCGGTCGTATGCCCAATGGACGATGCGGCGCAGGACCGTCCATGCGTAGTCGGCCTGTTTGCCGTGCCATTGATCGCGCCAGTTCAGGGCGACGGGGCGGATGCCGGGGCGGTTGAACGCGGCGATCGGCGCGGTGCCGAATTTGGCGTCGATGCGGTCGATCCAGACGCGATAGTCGGCTTGGGTGCGCGGCGAGAGGTCGCGCCATTCGCGGCTGTTCTGATAGGCGATGATGATTTCGCGGAACGTGCCGCGGGCGTGGGCGGCCGGGCGGGCGGCATCCGTCCAGGCGGCGTGATAACCGGGCGATCCGGGCGGGTTCGGGGCGCCGGTCTTCCAGATCAACGGGCCGCCGCGCCATGCGTAATGGTATTCGATGCGTTTTCCGCCGGCGAGGGTGGCGCGAACCCGGTGCAGCCCGGCGAGATCAGCCCGCATTCCGCGCGAGCCATTCGTCGGCGGCGTCGATGACCTTTGCCGATGCGGTCACGGTCTGCGGATCCCTGCCCACTGCGATCTCCCCCACTGTCCCGTCGGGATAGTGCAGCCGAATCACGTATTCAGGCAAGCCGGCCGCCTGCGCCGCCTTGATCAGGCGCTTTTCGAGGGCGCGGTGGGATCGTTTGGGCATGGGAATATCCGGGGGTTTTTAGGACTTCGGGTTTGGGGCGGCGTCAAGAAGTTTGCGCAGATCGTACTGCATGGACTTGCGACCGTTTTCGAAGCCTGCGCGCATGGCGATTTCCTGCTGCGCAGTTACGTACTCGAGCAAATCGACCGCGGCATCAGGTAGCGCCGCAAGCCTTTTGGGAACCTGGAATTCATCCCATTCCATTTCGCTGTCCAAGATGCGCCAGTTTGGGCCTGTATCTGGGATGTGGTCATAACGATCATTTATCTTGACGGACTGTGTCATAGGACCTCCGGTTTCGCTGCGATGGCGGCATTGGCACATCGCAGCATGTGAACGGCCAAATCTCAGCGGCCCGCACGGTGGTTTGTAACGACACAAACACAACGCCTTCCTCTGATTTGCCCGCCGGATACCGTGCGTAGGCGGGTAGGGGGTTGGGCCGCTGAGAACTGGTCATTCGGGGTCACTGGACCGGCCAGAGCAGGGCGAGGGCTGTGAGGACGGGTTTCATGATGCCTCCGCTATCAGGCGAAGGATGGTGTCGCGCTGCCGGATGCGGGCTACCCTTCGGGCATCATCATCAGCATTAACAGCCCATCGGGCAGCATCAACAGCCCATCGGGCAGCATTAGCAGCCCATCGGGCAGCAATTGCAGACCATCGGGATTCATCAGCCCGTCGGGCAGCATCAGCAGCAGAAGCAGCAGCCCATCGGGCAGCATCAGCAGCATCAGCAGCAGCCCATCGGGCATCAGCATCAGCATCAGCAGCAGCAGCAGCAGCATTAGCAGCAGCATTGGCAGCAGCAGCAGTATCCCACACACCGCCGGATGCCAGCAGGTCCATCCCGGCAATCACGGGGTTAATCACGGCCTGCATCTCGTCACTCTGCGGTGGCAGCGCCCGCAGCTCAGCGGCGAGGAACTTCCACGGGACACGGGTAAGATCCTTCCCGTCTCGGGCCACGGCACCGGGGAAGTCACGGAAGAATGCCTTTGCCTCGTCGGGCGGGAGCGCCTCGAATACGTATTCACATATTCGGAGCAGCATTGGGGGCAGGCCAAACCGCTCAAATGCCGCGTCAGGGCTGCTGGAATGGGTCAGGCAGGAGATAAAGCAGCCCCTGCCGCCAACGGCGTTGCCGTGTTTGCGCCAGTAAACGCCTTGCACCAGCGCATCGGCGGCAATGTGTTTTTCAACCTCCGTAACAAGATCGACGTGGTTGCGGGTCAGTATGAGGGTCATGTGGGTTCTCCGGGAGTTAGCTGGTCATCGTCCGCAGGCCGTTCAGAAGGCTCTGGATCGGTCGCAGATTGATGGTGGTTTCACTTCCGTCCGACAGGTCAAGCGTGACCAGATCGTCACGGACATGACGGATGCGCCCTCCTTCTTCGATGTGGTCGCGCAGATAGTCGATCTGGCAGTGGGCTTGGAAAATATCGTCTTCAAGGTCGATCATTGGTTCCTCCGGGGTTATTTGGACACGTAGCGCTTGGCTGATCGGTCGTATGTCACCGCGTCAGGGTGGCGCCGCTGAAATTCGCGAAGGTCCGAAGATGCCTGCGGGGTCGAAATTCCGAACATCTTCTCGATGTGCTCACGGTTGATGAAGCCGTAGACCCGGATCATCTCTCCGATCCATTCAACGCGCTTCTCGACAAACCAGGTCATATCGTCTCCATCCGGGTTAAGTGGACTGCGGCGCGAAGCGCTCGATCCGGCGATCCAGAACCGCCAAGTAGACGGTCATGGCGTCGTGCTGTTCCTCGATCAGATCGCGGTCGAGAATGTCGATGGCCTTGAAGTCGTCGGAGACAATGAACGCCTCCAGCTTCACGCACTTTTCGGCCAGTTCGGCGCGCTCTGCGAGGACTCGTTCTTCATGGGGTTGCAGGGGCATTTCTGTTCCTTTCGGGGGTTAGTTGGATTGATCCCCGCGCGCTATGGCGCGAAGGCGCGGCAATTCGCGCTCGAAGTATGGGACAGCCTCCGTAACTAAGTGAGGCAACAAAAACTCCGCGCCGACTGTGGCGTGTGAGAAGTCGCTTTCCTCACACATCGACCACCTGCCATCTATCCAGCAGGCGGTGAAAGGTCCGTAGTATCCGGGCCAGAGCAGCGCCCATGTCCCTTCTTCCGGCTCCCACTCGTGGAGCGATCTCCACGCGATTTCTTGCTGCATTAGTGCCTCCGGGGGGTCATGTCTGTGGTGGCGGCAGCAGTGGCCTGTCTCCGCCGGTGATTGCGTCGATGGTCCTGCGCCCGTCTGGCAGGGCGATGTGCGGAAGGAATGCGGCGTCGGTATCGAGGAAGCCGGCGGCGATCATCGCGGCCTGTGCCTTGATCCAGTCGGCCATGATCGCCCATGCGGCGTTTTCGGCCTGCTGGCGTGCCTTTGCCTGATACTCTTCTTCCGTCGATTTCATCCGCTTTGTGTGCGGGTTTTCCCGCAGCCATGCCGCCTGATAGGCGCCGACCCGGATCGGGATGGTGATTTCGCGACCATGCAGCCGAAACTGCGCGATGATCTGGTCCGCGTCGTCGTCAACCATGAAGCCGACTGCACTCGCGCCGACACCGCGCAGGATCGTGCGAATTTCACGTTCCCGCGCCTGACCGGCGGTTGATGATGCGTAGGGCAGGGCCATGGGTGCCTCTTGGGGTTACTCGGACTTGCGCGCGGCGGCGCGGTCGATGCGGTCGATCTCGGCCGCTATCAGGGCGCCTGCGCGGACGAGATCGCGGCGGCGATCCTTTGGCTTCCACCAGTCGCGATGCCAGGGCCACAAGTCGCGGGCAAGACCTCGAACGCGATCGCGCAGATCGACCCGGCCCACGTCAAGCTCGGCGAGGATGTAGCAGGCGGCGGCACCGGCAATCTCGCCACGCTCGTGGGAATCGTCATGGCCACGGGTCCACCCCTCCTGCTCGACCTGTCTTTTCCGCTCTGCGGCGATGCTCTCAATACCGTTCATGATGCCTCCGGGGTTAGGTGGGTCACTCGTCCAACAGGACGGCGAGGGGCAAGGTGCCGGTGATGGCGCAGTCGGAGCAGATGCAGATGGTTTTTTCCGTCATCGGCTGCGCCAGATCCTCGTCCATGAAGGCGGTTGCCAGAGCGCCGTTGCCGCCGAGCATGGTTTCAAGCCCGTGCTGGCGCTGGATCGCCCTGATGTCGCACACCATCTGCGCGACGGTGGCACGGTAGAAGAACGGCGATCCACGGTGGAGCATACCTTTGCCGCACATCGCGCAGTTCTGAAATTCGGACTGTTTCATGGGCTCCTCCGGGTGGTGGGTGGGGTTGACTCAAGAATGAAGCGTGCTTTGGCGAGGGATGCGTGGGCGGCGGTGTAGTCATCGCCGGACAGAAGTCCTTCAACACCGGCACGGAGACACCACAATCGAGCCAAGGTTATCAATGCAGACCGCAAGTCGGTGTCCAGGGCTGCGTTGGCGAACGCCTCAATGTCCTCATCGAGTTTGGCCGCGGCGGCACGGAATCTGTCGCCTTCGATTTTCCATTTTGGTGTCATGCCGTGAAATCCTTCGGACATGGGTTCCTCCGGGGTCAGGCCGACACGGCTTTGCGCATCGCCATTTCGTCGTATTGGTCAAGGATCGCCGCCAGAACCGATTTCGCTTCGTCCTGCGATTTCAGTTCGAGTGTCAGGGTCAGCCCGTCAAAATCGTCGTCGACTTCGAACACGTCGCCACAATCGTCACCAACCCGAAACCGGCGACCCGTCATGTCGAGAGGTAGGGTCAAAATCATGCCGTGAAACCCTCCGGCAGGGTTGGGGGTGTGAAGGGGGCGGGGCATTCGCTGATGCGGTAGTGACGGTTCACCGTGATCACCTTGGGGGCGGTGGTTCCGGACAGGACCAGCATCGCGAGCGCGAAGGCGCCGAGGGCGAGGCTTTCGGTGGCCGTCACCGGGTCACCTGTTCGACGAACGTGCGGCCGTCGAGTTCAAAGCGGCCGTCGGCGAGTTCGGCGTCGACGGCGATCGCGGCGAAGAGGATGGTCAGGGCAACGCCGAAGGCGGTGCCGAGGATGAAGGCCTGACGCCGGGTGGCGGCGACGGGTTTCGATGGGGGCATGTCGGGTGCCTTTCGTGTTGGGACCGGCCGGCTGAACCGCCGCGTTTTGCGCGGCTGAGGGAATTGCAGAACCATGATTGTCGGCCCGGGCCTGCGCGCGCGGCGGGGGCGGGTTGAAAGGGCACGGCGGTTCAGCGGGCGGGTCATGACAGGGGCCAGAGCAGGGGCAGGACATGCGCGATGGCGATGGCGATGCCGCAAAGGATCACGGCGGCGCAGATGACGAGAACGAGGACCAGCATGCGCGCGGGCGGGTGGACCGGCTGGCGCGGTGTGTTGTCCGGCTCGATCTCGGCCATGTCGGGCCGGGTCATCAGGTGGTTTTCCATGAAATCCATGTCAGTATGCTCCGGCCGCCGGCCATGTGTTGATGTCGATCACGAGCAGGGTCGCGTCATAGAGGATGTTGCCGAGCCACAGACCGATGCCGACACCAAGGGCGATGACCAGGGCGGTGCGCAGATCGCGGATGACGGTCATCGCGCGATCCTCCGGCCGGGGCGGGTGCCGAGCGGGCCGTTGGCAAGTCCGCGGGCGAAGGTCAGGAACAGGAGCGCGACCCCGGCCGGAACCACCGAGGCGATGCCAACCGCCAGTGCCGCGAGCAGGACGAGGGCCGTCGCCACGGTCAGGGCGGCGGCGGCGATCCAGATGCAGACCCGGCGCATCACGCGGCGGCCTGTCGGAGCCAGGCGGCAAGGGCGCGGCGGCCGGCGGGCGTGACCTCAAGGTCGATGGTGCTGCCTTTGCCGTTCGGGTCGATTGCCGCCCAATGGCCGCTTGCCAGTTTGCGCCGGGCCAGATGACCGCCGCGCAGGAAGGTCATGCGGTTTTTGCGGATCTCGCCTAGCGGATCGTCTGGCCGGCCGAGCGCGTGGTCGATGTCGTCCATGTCGTGGCAGTCGAGGGTGCGGGCGTCGTTCGTGGCGTTCATTGGGGGGTGCCTCCGCTGTTCGTGTCTGGGAGGGATGTATATGCGAAATGCACATGCTCTGTCCAACAAAAAATGCGTTACGCACATTTATTGTTGGACAGGGTCGAATCGGGTGCTATGCGGAGGTCATGAAAAAACCCGGCGCGGTGCCGGGTTTAGGAAGACGGGACAGGTGATGGGTGTCAGGAACTATGGCCGTGACGGTTCATCCAGTCGGCCAGTCGGGAACCGTCCGATGCCAGGGTATGCAGCTCATGTGCTGTTGAAGATCCGAAAAGCCGAGCGATGTCGGGTAGTCGTGCCGCTGCCGCGCGATGCACGGACTCATGCAGCTCTGATAATGTTGCGTCAGCTGGGACTTCTAGATGAATCCGTAGCCGCAGCGTATCTGCAGCGGCTTTGGTCACCGCCTCGATCTTGATCTCTACGGTAGCGCAAAGGTGGTTTGGCGGAGTGCCGAGCAGTTCGATGTCGTAAATCCGATAATCCAGAACGTCCATTGGAATTCCTCTTTGCGGCGTCAGTCATTCAGGCGCCAACTCGCGGTGACGGTGCCTTTGATCTCAACGCTTTCGCCGTCGACATTATGCGCCGATACATGCCCGGTCACATGGCCGAGGATGATTGCGAAGGGCGGCGCGTACTGTGCCAGGTGATTGGTGGCGCTGCCGATTTCAAGGTCGTTGAGGGCGATCAGAACCTGCGCGCCTTCGTCGGGATCGGTCGCGGCGTGGTCGACCAGCAGGAAGTCGCCCGGCAGGTATCCGGCGGAAATCATCGTCTGGTTGGTCACGCGCCACACCTCGCGGTCGCCGCCGGCACCGGCGGCGCGGGCCATGTCCAGCAGATGTTTCGACGGATGGTGCGGGCCGTCACGGCGCAGCAGGAATGGCGTGACCGAGGATTGCGGCCGGTCGTCCGGTGCCGGCGCCTCGACGCCGAACAACAGCCATTCGCGGGTGACCCGGAACGCGGTCGCATATTTCGCGGCGGCGCGGGTGATCCCGCGCGTGCCGTTTTCGTGCTGCGCGTAGGTCTCATACTTCCAGTTGAAGCGTTTGGTGGCGGCGAGCGCGGAGTCAAATCCGGCACGCTCGCGGGCCTGTTGCAGTCGAATGGCGGGTTCGGGGCGGGTGTCTGTCGTCATGCGTGCATTATGCACGGATGATATGTGCATTTCGCCTTGACGGGCGTATGTGCGTTATGCATTTATCCTCGCCATGTCGAATGTCATGAACCTTAAACAGATCCGCAAGAGCGCCGGGTGGGGCCAGAAACGGCTCGGGGATTTCCTCGGGGTCGATGCCTCGACGATTTCGCGCGTTGAAAGCGGCAAGGTCATTCCGTCCGGTCCGCTGACCAAGATGATCGACCTGTGGGTCGAGCAGCACGGCGCCGCCGGCACACAAACCGAAAACTGCGGGGCGGCGCAATGAGCGCCGCCCCTGTCACGCGTACCAGACATACAAACGAACTCCCGCATGACGGGGCGTCAGAACCGAGCAGTTCCGAATCCCGAGTATCAGTAGAGCGGAGTTTCCATGAACAATCCTGCATTTTCGACGTGCCTGAAGAAAATTTCAGCGTCCGGCGTGGTGCCGCCGGACGGGAGGGGCCGCGAGGGGCGGCCGAAATACGATCCGCGGCGGCGCGACCGGGTGCGGCGGCGGATGGCGGCGATGCTGGTCGCGGCGTTTCCGGCGGAAACGCAGGCGGACACGGCGCGGGCGGCGTCGGCGGCGACCGGGTATTCGGCGCGGCAGGTGATCAACTGGCTGAACGGGTGCCACGACATGCCGGCGTTCATGGCCGAATGGCTGGCGGAACGGGTCGAGGCGGTCGAGGCGCTGGCGCAGCGGATCGAGGCGCGGCGCTGAGGGCCGGCATCGCCGGTCTGGCGATGCTTGTAACGTTTTCGGTGCGCCGTATCGGCGGCGCCCTGATTTTCCGGCTGCGCGGGCGCTGAAAGATTTTTCAGCCGCGCGACCGGTTCTGCTGACGTTCCCGGGGCAACAGCCCTTTTCCTCCCCGGGCCGCTTCGGGGGCGTCAGCAGAACCGGAAGGACCGCCGGTTCGAAGGGTCGCGGCACGGGCTGGTCGAACAAACCCGCCGCGACCCGCGCCGCCGCCGGTGGGTTGAGGCACCGGCGGCGGATTGGCGCAACGGCAGGCAGGCAGGCAGGGCATGGGCGGACGGCCGGAAGGGTTTGAACACATGGCGGGCTCGGATTTCGAGGCGCTGGACCGGATGGCGGCGGCATCGGGCACCACGGCGGACCGGCTGGCCTGCGCCCTGGTTGAACAGTCGCTCGACCACATCCGCCAGTTCGGCGTGACGCCGGGCGGCGCGGGGCTGCTCGGCCCGGTGCAGGCGGCAAGGCGAAAGGGATAGGGCGATGGACCGTTCGCTGCACGGCAACGGCGAGGCCTGCGCGCTGCGGCGGGCCGATCGCCGCGCGGCGCGGGAGTTTGAGCAGGGCGTGTCCTGCAACCTTTGCGCCGGCGCGGGGCGGATCGAAAGGCCCATGCCGGCGTGGTGCGCGAGGCGGCGGCATGGGCCGCGCAACATTACTGGCCGGAGCGCGTGGCGCGCTGGCGGATGGCAGGAAGGTAAGGCGATGACAGGAACGGTGACGCGGGACGTGATCCTGCAGGGGGCGTCGACGGCGCTGGTCGAGCGGGGCGCGAAATACGGCGAGGCGGGCGCGCTGTTCGGCCGGGTGGCGGCGGTCTGGTCGGTGCGGCTCGGGGTTGCGATCGCGCCGTCGATGGCGGCGTCGCTGATGGGCGATCTGAAACGCGCCCGGGCCGACATCGGCGGGTTCGATCCCGACCATGCCGTCGATGCGGTCGGCTACGAGGCGCTGGCCGGCGAGCTGGCGGCGGCGGAAGATGCGGAGGTGTTCTGATGCAGGGGCATTTTCGCCGGGTCGACATTGGTGACATGAAGGCGCCGCCGGCGCGGGAGGATTTCGGCCCGGCACCGGATCTGCGCTGGCTCGAGATTGCCGACATGGTGATCGACGGGCGGTACCAGCGCGAGATCGGCCCGCGAAACATCCGGTCGATCGAGGCGATTGCAAGGGCGTTCGAATGGGCGAAATTCTCGCCGGTTTTGGTGGCGCCGGTCGAGGGCGGCAAATTCGCGGTGATCGACGGTCAGCACCGGATTCATGCCGCGGCACTCTGCGGGATTTTGTCGGTGCCGTGTCAGAGCGTCAATCTGGCGACGCGGGAACAGGCAGCGGCGTTCACGGCGGTCAACGGCAATACGGTGAAGATCACCGCGTTTCACATTTACCGTGCGGCGCTGGCGGCCGGTGAGCCATGGGCCTGCGGGATGCGCGACTGTGTCGAGGCGGCGGGGTGCCGGGCGATGACCGGCGCTACCTCTACGGCGCAGAAAAAGCCGGGCGAGATTTACTGTCTGACGTTCATTCGCGAGCGGATCGCCCGGACGGGACCGGAGCCGGTGACATGGGCGCTCGACGGGCTGCGCCGATCGGACAGGGGCGGCGCGGAGCCGTGGCTGTGGGGCTATGCGTTTCTGCGGCCGTGGGTGCTGGCGCTGACGGCGCGGTTCGACCTGCGCCGGGGCGGGGTGGATCTCGCGGGCTTCGTCGATGCGCTGGACATCCGGCGCATCGAGCGTGAGGCGGATGCGCGGATCGACGGTCTGCGCCGGACGGGCGGCGTCACGCCACCGCGCCATGACCTGATCGAGGCGGCGTTGGGGGAAGAACTCGACCGGTTCGTCAATCCCGGACAGGCGCCCGTGCCGCCGGCGGCGCTGGTGGTGCCGCGGATCGCCGCGCCGACGGTAAAGTCGGCGCCGGTTTCGCCCGCACCGGCGAAGGAGGTGCGTCTGACCAGGGCGGACAGGGCGTTCGGCGCGGCACTGGCGGCGATGAAGGGGGGCGCGTGATGGCGCATGCGTTGACGGCGGAGGACTGGACGGCGGTCGATGCGGTGTTGCGCGGCAACTGGACCCTGTGCAGCGATCTGGAACTGTCGGCAATGACCGGAGAGGTGCTGCGGCATCGTGGGGCGCTGTCAGTGTCGAGAATCGGCCAGCGGCGGCGTGAGCTGGGGCTGCAGCGCCCGCTCGGCGGGTTCGGCAACCCGGAGCGGCAGGAGGCGTTCAACCGGTACATCCGCGAACACTGGCGGCGGAAGTCGGACGTGCAGATGG
>JAUHWT010000003.1 GCA_030427145.1 Alphaproteobacteria bacterium
GAGCGATATATCTCCTACCAACCCAGCCTCCAATTCCAATCTATACTCGGAAACGGACTCGCAGATCAGGAAGCCTTCAGGAAGGTGGGATCAAAACACCGCTTACAGTGGTATTCGGCTTGGTACCATTTCAGCAGATAGGCAGCGGCCCCGATGGCTTGATCGTCCGGGGCGTTTGGTGTGGCGATGATCTCGACCGCGCGGCGCACGGCTTCGGGGAGTTCGGTCATGGCTGGCCCCTTCTTGCGCGGATCAAGCGAGGGTAAGGGTGCACGGCTGGGAGACGCCACGCGGATATTTTGCGCGGCGGGCGCATCAGGTCCAAGTGTTTTGACCTGTGCGGCTTGCTGGCCTTCAACCTCAGCAAGATGCGCGTTGAAGGCTTCGGGAGACATCCAGAAGGGATCGTCCACGGGTAAACCAAGCGCCACAAGTTCGCGGGCCGACAAAGAGCGCGGTAGTTCGTTTGTGGCGTTGTGCGCAGGTTTGGAAATTGCGTCATCATCCCAAGGGAACTTTTCCATCACTGTGACCCTCCCGAATTGAGATCTGCGCATTGTGCCTCCAATCGGGCGGTGGCCTCCTGAAACGGGGCGGCATAGCCATCTTCCAAGCGCTCCGCGAGGAATCGCGCATCGCGCAGGGCGATGCCTTTTTGATTGGCGAGGAATTGAAAGAAGCCCACGGCTTTGTCCTTTGGCAATCCGTCCCGTTCGATATTCCGTGCCGCGAGCAGGATGAGACCGCCAAGGATGACCTTCTTGCGGCTTTCTGCCTTGCGTTCCTGTTCCTTGAAGGCCCGTTCTTTTTCTTGTGCCAATCGCATGGCTTTCTCGACCTGTGCTTGCGTGATCCGTGCCATCGACCCCTCCTATGCTGGTGTTTATCAGGACATAGGAAACAAGGTGGGGTGATCTCAAATCTTCGCGCGCGGAATTGTCTGTGCGATGCGCACAGGGGAAATTTTGACCGGGGGAAGTGAGGCGCGCGAGGGAAGAACCTGAAAGGCGCAATTACGCAAACTCTGTTTGCAGCGTCGGGCCTGATCGCCACCGCCTGCGGCGGGCCTGCCCGAAATCGCCCTCTGTTTCCATGGGATACAACGCGCTTTTTCAGATCGCTACCGCTTGGACCTATCTCGCAACTGACCCTTCGGACTAGGAGATAGGGAGGCAGGTCATGACAACAAAAATAACCCAGATCGCGAGCAAGGCGGTGCATTACAGGACCCAACCGATTGCACGGCGCAAGGACCAAAGCGCGGTCTACTATGCCGCCTATATCACCGGCGAACCCCTGTACGATGTGCGCCGGGACAAGACGTTCTGGCGCAAGGATGGGCAAGGCGATGTACTGCTTTGGGAGATTGTCGGGCCAGACGGATCACAGGACTGGACACTTGCGGAATTGTGGAACGGTGCCGAGGGCGCGGCGAAGAAAATCAACGAGCGGCCCGGACGCCAGACCGTGATCGCGCTGCCCCATGAACTGTGCGAGGGAGGACACGAGGCGGCACAGCGTGTCGCGCGCGGCCATTGCCTGTGGCTCAGGGACCAGTACGGCACCGCCAGCACATGGGCATTCCACGCGCCAAGCCCACAAGCCTATGGCGAGAGCGCGAAAAACTGGCATATCCACATTGTCGAGACAGATCGGAGGATGACCGCCAACGGTGCTGGCCGCCCGGTCTTCGGTGCGAAGGTGCGCGAACTCACCGACGCCAAGCAGGGCAAGGTTGAAATCGAGCGGCGGCGCAAGGATTGGGAAAAGCGCGTGAACGCGGAACTTCACCGCGTCGGAGCCGCCACCCGCGTCAATCTGCGTCGAAAATCGCAGGGCGATGGCCCGGACTACATTCCCGGTGTTCATCGCGGCCCAAAGGTCAATGCGATGCTGCGCAAACACCAAGCGGCAACGCGCGCGGCCATGATCGCAGGTCGCGCCTTGCCGCTGCCCGCGAAACGCGTGGCATCCTATCTCGCCTATGCCGCCGCCCGGAAGAGCGCCAATGTAGCGCATCGGGCAATCTGGCAGGCGACAGGGAGGGTGGTTTCACAAATCACTTCGGCATCTGTTCAATTCAGCGAAACGACGGACCCGCCCACAACGGAGAAAAACCGGGCGGAGCTGGGCCAGTCCAAGGGCGAGGCAACGCCCATCGCGCCGCCCAGCGATGTGACACAGGATGTGGAAACGGCGCACAACCGCGAAGCAAGGGATTGGGAGCGCTTTTGGGAGCAGGAAGCCCGCAAAGCGCTCTCGCAGCGTCAGCGACAGAAGTGATCAGTCACACAACGCGCAGGAGGTCTGCGCGCTCCTGATTTTCAAGTTCGATGAGGCCGCGTGTGCCGTTGAAATAGGCCTTGCCGACCTCGTTCAGGCGGGCGCCACGGCGATAAACTAGCCGCTTGGACCGTTCTGCATCTTTGACAATGCCCATACCATTCAGGCGGCGGCCAAAGGCGGTGCTTGTCAGCTTTTGGCCTTCATTGACTTCGGCAAAGCGTTCATAGGCCCGGAAAAGATTGCCCGCCTGTTCGACCTTGTCAGGACCGATATCAAGGCAGATGGACGCGAAATCTGACAACGGGTCGAAGGCGTTCTTCTTGGCGTTGCGGACGGCATATAGATGCCCCGGCACACTCAATCCGCCTTGGGCATACGCCACCGCGCCTTCGACGCACCAGCGGAAGATGCCTTCCAACTCGCCCAGCAACCGGGCCTTCAATTTAGGGTCTTTGACCTTCCCACCTTCGGGGCATTCGTGGGCGTCGTAAAACTTGGCAAGGAATGGAATGATGATTGTGCGTCGATAAACCCCGGCGTCTTGGCTCTGGATGAGCGGCATATAATTGGTCGCATACCAAAGCGTCGCCATCGAGTAGAAATCGAAATATTCTTGGCGTAGGAAGCGGGCCTTGATGACATCTTCGCCGGTCAGCCGTTTGAACTCGCGTTCGGCTAGCACATCGTTGCGCTCGAACTCACCGCCGATGCCAAGGCGTTTGCCCGACAAGGCCGCAACATCGCTGTTGATCCCGGATTTGCGCGCGTCTTGCGTGATCAGCCCTTTGTCCACGCCGGTTTGGTACTGCCCGAAGACCGCAGCCATGATCGCAAGGAACAGGCTTTTGCCGTTGCTCCCGTTCATCTTGTCGTTCGTTTCTTCTCCGGTGAGGAAAAAGGCGACTTGTTCTTCCTGATGCGCGAACATCGAATACCCGACAGCGCGTTGGAGAAATCCGGCGAGCGTGCGATCACCGCAGGTGATATCAGTGATGAACGCGTCCCATGCTGGGCACTGCGCCTTCGGGTCATAGTGCAGCGGCCCCATCCCGGTCAGCATATCAGCGGGCGAGAACTGTGCGAGCTGACCGGTGGTCAGATCAAGCGTGCCGTTCTGTGCGTTCCAAAGATGATTTTTCTGGTCGAACACATCGAGTGGCACCAGAACCGCTGGTTTCGCCATGTCCAATGCCCCCCTGATCGAACTGGCCCGACCCGAGCGCTCTGCCCATTGCAAGCGGAACGGCACTTCCTCTTTGTCGAGATGCTGGCACTCAAACTTGATCGCACGGGCAATCTCCGCTGCCATCCCTATGGCGCGTTCTTTTCCTGAATACCGGTCCCAGCAGCGGCCATCGAAAACGACCCAGTCAGCTCCTACGACATAGGCCATTCTGTCGCCGTACCTGGCCAGCAGCCTATCAGAATTGCCCAGTTCGCTGAGATCAAATCTCGCGCCAGCTCGGGTCAAAACGGCAGAGATTTCGGGTTCTCTGGGGCGAGGTCTTTCATCTTCGATGACGGCGTTGTCCGGGTTGTTGAGCGCGATGATCTCTTCTTTGCGGGCTTTTGCCAGCGCGTTCTTGATGCGTCTGTATTGCTTGCTGTGATGCTCCATAATTGTTTCCTTTCAAATGGCAGGTTTGGCTCCGTAATGTTTCGGAAGGGGTTTATTTGATGGGTTCGAGGATGATGGTCCCGTTGTCATCAACCCACCGTATGATGGCTTTGCTTTCGACATGTGATCGGGCCAGCGGCGGCAAGGGGGTGTCCACCGCGATCATCCGCTTGTCGTTTCCGGGCGCACGCAGCACACAGACCTCTTTGTCCATGAAGCGCCGCCCAAGGGTGGCGCGGGTCAAGGCGCTTCGGTCGCGATACGAAAGGCCCGGATTGTGGGCGCGCAGCACGCGCGCAATGATCTCGGGAGTAGTCCCGATGTAGTCTGGTTTGGGGATGTGAATGTGTCTCATGGCGTAATCGTCTCCTGTTGCGATCAGGAGCTGGGTGCAAACGAAGAACAAACCAAAATATTTTTGCTCTGCCCGGTCAGAAAAATCTTGGCTGGAACGACTGCGACGGTTTGGCAACGCCTTGCCAGATGGCAAGGTATTGATTTTATGATGTATTTATTAAGGTGGTCTGGATCGTGCGACAGTATCACCGCTTTGCACGCAAGCCCCAATAGGGAGAAGGGCCAGAACTGTTTTGGCCCCTGATTTCCGTATAGGGAATTGAAAAACAGGCTTCAACTGTCGCCGTAGTTGTTGAAAGCCGGTTTTAAGCATATTTCATAATAACTTACGCTTTTCGACAGTTGAGAAAACACAAGCTGAAACCCAGTTCAAAGTGTTTTTTCTTCGATCACTTCCATCACCACCAAAAGTCAGGGTGAGGGCGCGGCCCTCCCCCTCGGGCAAGCATTGAAAAGCGGTCTCCCCAACAACGGTCACGGCTGACGCCGCGCTGCGTTGCCGGGTGATACCCCTCCGCTTTTCAAAACTTGCCTCGCCCCCTCCCGCGTTCGCCACGTGGCAGATTTGCAGGAACAGGCGCCTGCGGCGTCAGTCCTGAAATCAGCACTGATTTTCGGAACAGAAACCGACCGATCAACACCAATCACCCGACGGTCAGAAATCTTCTTCCGGGATCTGAAATCGAACGCACATCGTCCGTGCTTTCAACAACGGAGACGATTATGACAAAGCAGAAATTCAGCATTCAACAAGAAATCACCGATCAGATCATCGCGGCCATCAAGGCCGGGTGCGCACCTTGGCGCAAGCCTTGGACCGGCGGCGCAGGGGGCGCAGGTCTGCCCCAGCGGCACAACGGGGAGCCGTATCGCGGGATCAACGTGCTGGTTTTGTGGTCCATCGCGGCAAGCAAGGGCTACACATCCGCACGCTGGATGACCTTCAAGCAGGCCAAAGACCTTAGCGGGGCTGTGCGCAAGGGTGAGAAGTCATCGCAGGTGGTTTACTACACCACGACCGAGATCGAGGACGACGCCAACGAGGGCGAAACCAAAGTCATTCCCTTTGCCAAGTCTTACCGCGTGTTCAATGCCGATCAGATCGACGGTTTGCCCGAAGAGTTCTACACCAAGCCCAATCCGGCGCGGGATTTGGGCACAGAGCGCGACCCCGAGCTGGATACCTTCTTTGCCGCCACCGGCGCGGATATCCGGCACAGCAACCAGCCGCACGCGTTCTACAATATCGGCGGCGACTTCATCCACATGCCCGAGGCCAACACCTTCCACGACACCAATGGGTACTATGCCACCTTGGCCCATGAGCTGACGCATTGGACCGGCGCGGACAAAAGACTGGACCGGTTCAAGCGGCACAGCGACCGCAAGGCCTATGCCTTCGAAGAGCTGGTGGCCGAAATCGGCAATTGCCTGATCTGTGCGACCCTTGGCCTGACCCCGGATTTTGACCAGAGCGGGGCATATATCGAAGGCTGGATGAAAGCGATGAAGGAGGACAACCGCGCCATCTTCCGTGCAGCAAGCGAAGCGCAAAAGGCCTTGGACTTTATCCAGGGCCTGACCGAAGCAAGCCACAAGGTGGCCGCTGAATAAGCGGCCCAATCCCTTTATTTTCATGTTTTTTCTTCCGCGATTTTTGGCCGAACCCAAATTCTTTTTAGAACAACTACGGAGTTAAAACATGTTCTCACAAATCGATGAAATAACCTACATCATTGTCCGCCATCGCGAAAACGGCAAGCAACGGATTATCCGGCGCGGTTTGACTTATGAAGAGGCGCGAGCGTATTTTGAAGACCGCAAAACAAGTGGCGAAGACTGGTATGACGCTTACCGAGAGGTCATCACAAAATATGAGATTGTGCGCATATGGCACGGCGGTAAGAGAAGAGTTGTGAAACGCAACCTGACTTTGGAGCAGGCACAAGCGCATTGCGATGATCCCAAGACGGCGGGCGAAGACTGGGGTGACTGGTACCGCACGCAAATCTACCGACTCAGCTACCGCACGCAAATCTACCGACTCAGCTGATCGCACTGAATCGACAAGAAACGCCCCCGACCGAAAGGCCGGGGGCGTTTTGCTTACGGAGCCAGCGTCGGGCGGGGGTGGCGCTTGTCTTGATCCTTCAAGAGGTGATTGCTTTCTAAGCCATCTATGCGGCGGTTTACTGTGCACCGTTCCCGCCCGACACTTCGAAGATTGGTTCAAACGCCCACAGACCCAAGGATTTTTTCAAAGTTTTTGCTTGCCGCAGGACGACGGGCCACGCGCGGTCGTGGGACAAACCTGTCCGGCGCTCCCCACACCTACGATCACGAGAGCGTCGTTGCGACACTTCCAGCTAAGGGCAGATACCCTTGGCGAGGCTACAAGGCCGGGAACGGCCTCTGGAAAAACGGGAACGCAGCGAAAAATGAGTGTCCTGTCAAAGCGCTACCTTGGATAGGGGGAATGTCTCATGCTAACATTCGCCACAAAGGTCGTCGGTTGGAAACCAGCGGCAATTCAATATTTTTGGGGCTGAGCATTTTCCATGAGCACGGATATCAAGTCACTCGGGTCGTTCGTCTGGTCCATCGCGGAACTGCTGCGCGGCGACTTCAAGCAGTCAGAGTATGGCAAGGTCATTCTGCCCTTCGTCGTGCTGCGCCGCCTCGACTGTATCCTTGAAGAGAGCAAACCTGCCGTTCTCGACATGGCGGGCAACCTCCCCGACGACATGGACGACGAGGCGCGTGACACCCTGCTGTCTGGCGCCGTCGGGCAAGATATCCGCATCTATAACCTGTCCCGCTTCACCTTCGCCTCGCTCAAAGGTCAGGACGCCAAGGACATTCACAAGAACCTGATCGACTACATCACCAAGTTCTCGGGCAATGTCCGCGATATCTTCCTCGACAAGTTCCTGTTCACCGACCAACTAAAACGCCTGAACGATGCCGGTCTGCTGTATCAGGTCTTTGACAAGTTCACCCAGATCGACCTGCACCCCGATGCCATCTCAAACCTCGAAATGGGGTATCTGTTCGAAGACCTCATCCGCCGCTTTTCGGAAATCTCGAACGAGACGGCAGGTGAGCATTACACCCCGCGCGAGGTCATTCGCCTGATCGTCTCGCTGCTGCTGATCAACGACAAGGACGCGCTGACCGGGTCGGGCGTGATCCGGCAAGTTTATGACCCCGCAGCAGGCACGGGCGGTATGCTGTCTATCGCCGAGATGGAGATGAAGGCGCTCAACGACCGCATCCGCGTCGAACTCTTCGGGCAGGAACTCAACCCCGAGTCCTTCGCGATCTGCAAATCCGACATGCTGGTGACAGGGCACAACCCCGAGAACATCGCCTTCGGCAACACGCTGACCCAAGATGCTCACGCCACCAAACGCTTCCACTACATGCTTTCCAATCCTCCCTACGGCGTGGACTGGAAGAAATACGCCGACCCGATCAAGGACGAGGCGGCGGAACAGGGCATGTCCGGTCGCTTCGGTGCCGGTCTGCCTCGCATCTCGGACGGGCAGCTCCTGTTCCTGCAACATATGATCTCCAAGATGCGCAATGACGAACAAGGTTCGCGCATTGGAATTGTCATGAACGGCTCGCCGCTGTTCACCGGCGGGGCCGGGTCGGGCGAAAGCGAGATCCGCCGCTGGATGCTGGAAAACGATTGGGTCGAGGCGATCATCGCGCTACCGACCGACCTTTTCTACAACACCGGCATTCAGACCTATGTCTGGCTCCTGACCAACCGCAAAGACACGGCGCGGCGTGGCAAGGTGCAACTGATCGACGCCAGTGGGGAGCGCTTCTGGAAATCCATGCGGAAATCCCTTGGGTCCAAGCGTCGGGAAATCTCCGAAGATGCGACCGAAGAGATCGCGCGCATCTACCAAGACATGCTGAACGGCAATTCGGGCTGGGAGGATGTGTCGAAAATATTCAACACGACCGACTTCGGCTACCGCGAAATCCGTGTCGAACGCCCGCTGAAACTCGCCTTTGCGGTGACGCCCGAGGCGTTGGAGGCGCTGCGCGAGGCGAAACCGTTCCAGAAGCTCGATGCAGACGATCAAACCCGCGTGCTGGACGCCTTGCAGGATCACTTGCCCGGCGATGAGCGCTGGACCTGTCGCGATGACTTTGACAAAGCGCTCTCTACCGCCCTGCGCAGCAACGGCGTCAAGATCGGTGCGCCGGTGCGCAAGGCAATCTTGTCCGCATTGTCCGAACGCGACGAAGACGCCGAGGTCTGCACCGACAAAAAGGGCAATCCCGAACCTGACACCGATCTGCGCGATCACGAACTGGTGCCCTTGGGCGAAGACTGGCGCGCCTATGTGCGGCGCGAGGTTCTCCCCTTTGTTCCCGACGCTTGGGTGGATGAAACCCACACCGACGCGACGGACGGCGGCGTGGGGCGCGTGGGTTATGAAATCAACTTCAACCGCTACTTCTACAAATACGTGCCGCCCAGACCGCTTGAAGAGATCGACGCCGAGTTGAAGGCGCTGGAATCCGAGATTGCAGGTCTGTTGCAGGAGGTGGTCGAGTGATTTTTTGCCTGTTCCGCGCGGTTCCTTCTTGTTTCTTTAAGGTCCTTGGCATACCTATTGGGGCAACAAGACCCGCCACGCCTCGGGCAGAGCTTCGGCTTTGTACTGCGCACCCCGGCGGGTTACTTGTTTTCGGGGTGGGCAAAACATGAAGTTTGCCAAACCCGCAATCTCCGTAGATGACCAGCTCGAACTCCTGAAACAACGCGGCATGACCGTGCCGGACGAGGCGCGCGCGCGTCATTACCTCCAACATATCTCCTACTACCGGCTGCGCGCCTACTGGCTTCCGTTCGAGGGCGAAAAGCAAGGCGATGGGCATTGCTTCAAGGATGGCACGTCATTTGACGATGTGCTCTCGCTCTACGTCTTCGACCGGCAGCTCCGCCTTTTGGTCATGGACGCTGTTGAGCGTGTCGAGGTGGCGATCCGCGCCTCTTGGGCGCATCACATGGCCATGTCGCACGGGCCGCACGGATACTTGGACCAGCAGCACTATTCGAAAGTGCGCCACCATGCGTCGATGGTGGACAGTCTGACCAAAGAGTTCGACCGCTCGCGCGATACCTTTGCAGAGCATTACCGCACGAAATACACCGACCCCACCTTGCCGCCCGTCTGGATGGCGGCAGAGCTTATGTCCTTTGGTTTGCTCTCCAAGTTCTACGGCGGGCTGAAATCCCGGGCAGAGCGTCAGGCCATCGCCAAGCCGCTGGGGCTGGATGAAAAGGTGCTGACCTCTTTCGCGCACCACATGAGCCATGTCCGCAACATCTGCGCCCACCATGGGCGGCTGTGGAACCGGCGGTTCACGATTCAGATGATCGTCCCGCGCTACCCGGCGCGGCTGGCGGTCGCGATGAAGGGGGCGGACGCCCGAAACATCCACAACACCTTGGTGACGCTGGATCAGATGCTGCGGATCATCGCACCGGGGACAACGTGGTGCGACCGGGTCCGCGCGCTGATGGCAGACTGCGCCTTCGCCAACCCGCAGGCGATGGGGTTTCCCGAAGGATGGGAACAACAGCCGATTTGGAAAGCGGCGCAAGGTCAGGAGGCGGGCAAATGATCACGCTGCAAGAACGCGTTCACTCGGCACCGAAACCAGACCATTGGCAACTCGACAAGTTGCATCAAGTGTTCCGTGTCCGTCGCGGTCACAAGAACGACGGGATGAAAGAGAAAAATCTGCTGTCGTTAAGCTACGGGCGGATCATTCAGAAGGACATTGAAACCGTAGGCGGCCTATTACCGGAGAATTTCGAGGGTTATCAGATCGTCGAACCCGGTCACATCGTCTTGCGTTTGACCGACCTGCAAAACGACAAGAGAAGTCTGCGCCAAGGTCTGGTGACGCAGCGCGGGATTATCACTTCGGCATATGACGCTGTCGAAGTCCTGCGCGACAACGACCCGCGCTTCTGGTTCTACTCGCTGCTCGCGCTTGATCTGGCAAAACACTACTACTCGCTCGGTGGAGGCGTTCGTCAGTCTGTGAAGTTCGCAGACTTCCCAAACGATTGGGTGTATCGCCCCGACCTCGCGACCCAACGCCAGATTGCCGACTTTCTGGACCGTGAGACCGCAAGAATAGACCTGCTGATCGAGAAAAAGCAACGCTTGGTGGCGTTGCTTGTAGGCAAGAAAGAAACCGTCCGCGATACTGCTGTCTGCAAGGGGCTGTCGAATACTGCGGACACTAAAGACAGTGGCGTGGACTGGTTTGGCGACGTGCCAGCGCATTGGACCGTCTGCCGCTTCAATCGCCTTATCGCTTCAAAGGTCGACTATCGCGGTCGAACGCCCGAGAAGGTTGACGAGGGCGTGTTTCTAGTGACCGCCCGCAATATCCGTGACGGCAAAATCGACTATGAACGATCACAGGAATACACGACGGCTGAAGACTGGGACAAACTCAGCGCAAGAGGAAAACCACGCATCGGGGATGTGATCTTCACGACCGAAGCTCCGCTCGGGCAGATCGCCCAAGTCGACAGAACCGATGTGGCATTTGCTCAACGCATCATGAAGTTTCGTGCAAACAGCGCATTGGTCAGCAACGACTTTCTTGCCCAGTTCATGATGTCGGCGTCTTTCCAAAGATCGCTTCAACTATATGCGTCAGGGTCGACCGCCGCAGGCATCAAGAGCGAACGCCTCGCGCATCTCTTTGGACTAGTGCCGCCAAAGAAGGAGCAGGCAGAGATCGTCCAGTTCGTCAGGAGCGAGATCGACCGTCTAGACGCACTAGAGGCACCAATACACGCCTCCATCGACCGCCTCAAAGAATACCGCTCCGCCCTGATCACCGCCGCTGTCACGGGTCAGATCGACGTGACGACCTACGCCAAATCCGGCACCCCCGACGCACAGCTAGACGCCATCCAAGAGGAGATGGGCACGTGACTGACACAATCGCCGACCTCAGAGCGTTCATCCGCGCCCAACTCAGCGCCAACTGCGATCCCGTCCAGCCGAAGACGGCGACCAGTCAACAAAAGCACCTTGAAGTCTGGGCAACACGCGGACGCCGCCGCACAATCGGCGTCGAACTTGACCACAAAGACCGCGTGAATCTGTGGGTCGTCAGCATGTACGCCCCACCTTCGCCCCCGGCGACCGTGGAAGTCGCAAAGAAGGTCTGGAAGGGGGCTGGATGGCAGAACAAAATCCCCGATCCAGCGCGCAAGGGGCGCGACGGGGCAAACAGCAATCTCAAGGGATATGACGAGTTCCGAACTAAACCGATCACGCGTCTGGGCATTCAGTCCATCGATGACGCGCGAAAGATATTTGAGCATTTATTCGCATGACCGACACCCACACCACAGCCGATATTCATCAAGAAAAAGTCTTCGAGGCGCATATCGTCGCCTGCCTGACTTCTGATCAAGGGTACATCGAGCGCGATTGCCCGTCCCATTATGACGTGGCGCATGCGCTCGACACCGAGCTGCTGTTCCGCTTTCTGAAACACACGCAACCCGAGGCGTGGCAGGTGCTGGAAGATCATTACAGCGCGCAGGCAGAGGCGGAGGTTTTGAAACGTCTCGACAAGGCGCTGAAAGACAACCCCACCCATGTCGTGCTGCGCGAGGGGCTGAAACTGGTGCCGAACATCCGGTTCGCGCTGTGCTTTTTCAAACCCGCCTCGAACCTGAACCCCGATCTGACGCGGCTTTACGAGGCGAACATCCTGTCCGTGATGCGGCAGGTGACCTATTCGACGAAGAACAAGAACGCCATTGACCTGGTGACCTTCGTCAACGGCATTCCTGTAGCGACACTGGAAGTGAAAAACCTGTTGACTGGGCAGAATGTCAAACATGCCGAGAAACAGTATCGGCAGGACCGTTCCCCGGCGGGCGAACCGCTCTTGACCTTCAAGCGCGGTGCCATCGTCCATTTCGCGGTGGATCAGGACAACGTGTCGATGACGACGCGCCTGATGAACGGCAAGACGCGGTTCCTGCCGTTCAATCGCGGGCGCGACGGCGGTGCCGGAAACCCCGATGTGCCGGGCGAGAACCGGGTCGCCTATCTCTACAAGGACCTGCCCGACACGAAGGCGGTGTTCTCGCGCGAGGTGCTGCTCGACCTGATCGGGCGGTTCATCCACCTTGAACGCTCTGGCGGCAAAGAGGTGGTGATCTTTCCCCGGTTCCAGCAGTTCGATGCCGTGCGCAAGGTCTTGGCGGACGCGCGATCCAAGGGCGCGGGGCAGAACTATCTGATCCAGCACAGCGCCGGGTCGGGCAAGTCCAACACCATCGCGTGGACCGCGCACCAGATCATCAACCTGCATGACACGGGCGACCAGCCGCTGTTCGACACAGCGATCATCGTGACCGACCGTTTGGTGTTGGACCGGCAGTTGCAGAACACCATTGGCGGGTTCGCCCAGACCGAGGGCGTGGTGAAGAAGATCGATGGCACGTCTCGCGATCTGAAAGACGCCATCCTGAAAGGTGCGCGGATCATCATCACAACAATCCAGAAGTTCGGCACCGAGCATCTGGCGACTATCTCGGGTCAGGGCGGAAGGAACTTCGCCGTGATCATTGACGAGGCGCATTCGTCCCAATCCGGCAAAGCGGCGCAAGCGATGAGTGACGCGCTGACCCGCGATGCGACCAGCTCCGACGATATCGAAGACATGGTTCTGGCCTTTCAGAATGCGCGCGGACCGCAACAGAACATCTCGTTCCTCGCCTTCACCGCGACGCCGCGCAATGTGACGCTGGAACGGTTTGGGCGCATCGGATCAGACGGCAAACCGCACCCGTTCCACCTTTATTCGATGCGTCAGGCCATTGAGGAAGAGTTCATTGTCGATGTTCTGAAAAATTACACGACCTATGGCGCTTACTACCAGCTCGAAAAAACCATCGAAGACGACCCGGCCTTCAAAGGACGCAAGGCGCAGTCGCGTGTCGCGCGCTATGCCTCGCTGCATCCGACCGCCATCGATCAAAAGGTCGAGGTGATTGTCGAACACTTCCGCCGCCACGTTGCGGGCAAGTTGAACGGTCAGGCGAAGGCGATGATCGTGACCCAAAGTCGGGAACATGCTCTGCGTTACTGGCAACAACTGAACCGGTATATCGAAGAAAAGGGATACGCCGATCTAAAAACGTTGGTCGCGTTCTCGGGCGATTTGACCGTCGATGGCAATGTCTGGACCGAGGCGACCGCGAATGGCTTCGCCGAAACCGAACTACCGAAAAAGTTCGACACAGATGAATTCCAAATCCTTGTCGTTGCCGAGAAATACCAGACCGGGTTCGACCAACCCAAGCTCGTCGCGATGTATGTCGACAAAAAACTCGCCGGGTTGCAGGCGGTGCAAACCCTTGCCCGGTTGAACCGCAGTTACGGCAAAGACAAACCCACGTTCGTTCTCGACTTCCAGAACACGATGGAAGAGGTCAAAGAGGCGTTCGCGCCCTTTTTCGAGGCCACCGCGCTGGAAGAACGCACCGATCTGAACCAAATCTATGACCTGGAACAGCGCATTTCGTCCTCGACCTATATTCACAAAGACGAGGTCGAACGGTTTGCCGATCAGTTTTTCAAAGGTGATCTGACGACGCAGGACCGCCTCAAATTGGAGGGCACCGTCCGCCTCGCAGTGGACAGGTTTGAGCTGGATGAAGACGAGGCACAACAAGAGGAGTTCCGCCAACTCCTGAAAAGTTTCCAACGCTTCTACGCCTTCGTGGCACAGGTCGTGTCGCTCAACGATGCTTGGTTGGAGAAGCTCTACGCATACACAGCTTGGTTGTCGCGCCTCCTGCCGTCTCGGGATGTGCCTGCCGATATCACAATCACCGACGACATGCTGACCCTGTCCGCGTTCAAGTTGCAGAAGGGCGAGGAAGGCAGCGCGTCACTAAATGCAGGTGACACGCGCACGCTCGACCCGATCACAGAGTTCGGCGCAAAACCTTACACCGAGGAAGAAGAGAGGTCGTTGTCCGAGATCATCGACTCATTCAACGAACGGCACGGCACCCAGTTCTCGCGTGAAGACTTCCTGCGGTTCGAGCGGGTGACGCGCGACATCATGGACGAAGACATGACCGAAATGGTCAAAAACAACCCCGCAGACGTGGTCTACAACGCGTTTTCGCAGGCGTTTTTCCAAGGTATGGTCAGGGCGTTCCAACAAGACAACGAGATGCGCAATATCGTCATGACCGACAAAGATGCGCGTGATCAGGCAACACGGCATTTCTTCAAACGGGCGCAGCGGCAGGCGCGAGAGGCATGACCATCTCCAAGCCGACTTGGAACGGAATCAAGCCTGCCACCTTGGGGTGCTGTGGCGGCTGGCCGCGTTCGGTATGAACAACATCAAGAACCGGTTCCGCTCCACTGACAAGAGCTGAACCGGTACGATAAATGTCAGTGATATTGGCAAGGTCGCAATCAACTTCATCAACCAGCTACAAAGCCAGCTTGCGGGCGTCATTCGGGAGCCGACTTGGACGTTGCCGCGCCTTGCCAACTGGCTGGACAGCGGCATCGTTCATCCCGATATCACCAAGCCAAGCGCGGTAGTATTCATATCCAAGGCCATAGATGAATTGGAGGCCTGTGGGATTGAGCTGGATGTGCTGGCCCGCAACAAGCATTTTTTTTCGCTGAATGGCGCGTTTGACAGCGACGAAGACCGACACCGTGCGCTGTACATCGACCGGCACGAAAAGGTCCGATACTGGGTGCGCAATATCGACCGGAAGCGCTCGTCCTTCTGGCTTCAATTGTCGCACGGGAAATTCTACCCCGACTTCACCGTAATGCTGACCGATGGCCGCATTCTTGTTGTGGAATACAAGGGGGAGCATCTTTACGAAGGGGAGGCGGTTAAACGGCAGATTGGTGCCGTGTGGGCTGACGCCAGCAATAGACACTGTCTTTTTTGTATGCCGACGGCGCGAGACTTTGCCCTTATTGACCGTATCCTTGATTGAATTGACCGCATTGCCCAAGAGCGTGGAAGCGCTCGCCAACAGTTTCTGAATTGCACGCTTGACCCGGATAGGGCGACGCAAGGGCACGAGCGCGCCCAAGTCAGTCGTCGCCTCAATCCAAGGCGTAGTGTGCGACGCAAGGTTGGAAAAAGACTTTTCTGTCTTCTTCATTTTCTTGCGCTCTGCTGCGTAGAGCGGAAACTTTGGCATTGGATTGTTGAGAGCATATTCGACCCGCAACTTGGCGACCTCGAAGTACGATTTGTCGCGCTCAATTCCGATGAAATTGAAGCCAGCCCAAGCCGCCGCCATTCCGGTCGCTCCTGTTCCCATAAATGCGTCCATCACGGTACCGCCCTCCGGGGTGACGAGCTTCAACAAATGGTACATTAGCTGTACAGGCTTGACGCAGGGGCCGTGGTTCTTACGACTCGTCGTGCCGTGGAGCGAACGGCCACTTTCGTCGCGTTTGTTCACCCGCTTTGCTTGCAGGTGTTCAACGCCGAGGTTTCTCTCCGTCGGGCTTGGCTTTCGGTAGTCAAAGGTTGACTTTGTCATCTTGACGCCGGGAACGGTGTTTTTGACCCGAAGCCCGGAGTTTCCGTGCTTTTTGCGGTGCGCCTTATAAGTCTTTTCCAGCAGCGGCTTCATAAACAAGCCGATTGGTTCTTGACCGGGCTTCACGCGGGCGTGGTGTAGGTCGTCAATCTTTTGGCACGCTGGTGTCCCATTGTTATACGTCCAAGCCATTCCAGATATCAGCGTGAAGCCGATATCTTCGAGCTCGCAAATTGTGCGGTGGAACCTGCGGTGGTCTCCAAAGACCACAAGGTATCCACCCGGCTTCAAGACCCGGAACGACTCTTTCCATATCGGAAAAAGGTTGAGGTTCTTGTCCCAGTAGTGGTCAAGTACTTCCCGGTATGGCGGATCGTACACTTGGGCGTCGACCGAGTTCGACTCGATTGATTTGAGTGTATCGAGGCAGTCTGCGTTGATCAGCGCGGACAGTGTTTTAGCGTCGGAATCGAAAAGGTCTTTCATGGCAATCTCCATCAGTTGGTGTTGGTGGAGTGGACATGAACGGATACTTCGTTTCGGCAATGCTGGTTTGGGATTTGAGCAGAAGAAAATCTTCAAACGGCCCGCAAGTATCTGATATAAAACAAAAGAAAAATATTGACTTTCTGCGCTTTCGTTTCTGCTTTGGTAAATTGCGTCAGGAGTTTGGCGCATTCTTTAATAAAGCGGCGAAAGGATGAATAATCTACGGCGAAACTTTGGTTTGGCGCGCTTGTGAATTGGCTATTTCTTCGAGCTGACGTTTTCCGATGCAGCGTACTTCTCGCTCCTTCACGCACGCGGGTAATGCGTGCCCCCGCGCGCGCGGGATAAAGGCACCCGCGCGCGTGAGGGCGGTTCCGCGTATCAGCCGTTCGCGCTGTTTACGACCCGCAAGTGTGAGGCAGCCCTGTGGTAGTTTTTTCCGAACGGGGACCGTACTCCATAGTGATTGATGTCGTTGAGGTCCACGTACTCTTTAAGTGCTTCGATGGTTTCGCCAATATGATAATAGTTCTTGTGGGTCACGTCGGTCTGTTCGTGCCCCATCAGGCCCTTGCGCACGTGATCAGGAACTTTTGCGCGCGCGAGCCTGACGTGAAACTCCGTGCGCAGCGCGTGAAAGTCGAGGCCCGGCTTCTTGATGCCCCGGCTTGCGGTATAATAGCCGAACCGTTTCGACATGATCGCGCTCAGCGTACCTTTGGACTTTGAGCGTTCAATATGGGGGAACAGGCGGCTCAGTCCTTGTTGACGGCGAAGGCCAACAAGTTCTGGCAGTCCAATGTCGATCAGGGCCCGGTGTAGGGGGATGCTCCGAAAACCGTTCTCCGACTTTACTTCCTGCGAACCAATCTCGTTCTGGACCCGCACCGCCATGATCCCGGCGTCCGAGAAAAAGTCGTTCACCCTCAGTTGCAAGATTTCTTCCAGCCGCAAGCCCGCGTACATTGCGATCAACGGGCACCAGAAAAGCGGCTCGTCTTGTTCTGTCAGCTCGTTTTGGAAGATTTCAGAGCCGAGCAAGGCATTAATGTCTTCACCCCAACCAACCCGTACCACGCGCCGTTCGCTTCGCTTGCGCCGTTTGATCTCGGATGTGGTCAGCGTCCGGCCTTTGAACGGGTTGCCGTCAATCGCGCCGCTTTCGTGCGCATAGGCGAGGATTGCGTGCAATGCTTGCTGATGGCGCTTCATCGTTGTCGCGGACAGCCGAACGACACGGGCTGCGGCGGCGGCTTCTTCGATCTCACCGGGCGGCGTGCCTTCGCGTCTAAGCTTCTCAATCAGTTCATTGATCCCGATTGTGTCGTGCTCGTCGGCGTCTTCGATAAACTGGCGCGCGGTGCGCTTGTCCTTGGACGATTTGCCGAAGTTCTTGGGAAGTCTTTGAAGCCAATCGTTGAATTCTATGACTTCTTCTTTGCCTATATCGCACAGCGGCAGATCACCGACGATCTCAACGAACAATCGAACCGACGATTGCCAGTTGCGCAGCGAGGTCCGTTCGAAGTTCCGGCCCGTCGCGGCGTCGGCTGTTTCGTCTTCGCGCGCAAGCGTGAAACCTTGGCAACGAAGGGCCAGGTACTTATCGGCAAAGTCGGCAAACTTCTGGGTGCTGTTCTTTCGCGGCGCAGGCGCAGGCGCAGGCTGTGACTTTGGTTCAGGCGCGGGAACCATTCCGATTTTTTGCGCCGCATCCATTGCTTCTTTCAACGCGAGCGGGAAAGCGGCGTTGGCACCGGACGGATCAAGGTTCAACCGTTCGCAAGCGGCCAAGTATTCCGACAATGTCGCACGGAACGCATGTGTGTGCAGACCGAAATCTGACACAACATAGTCGGCATAGTAATCGTCGTTGGTTCGTGCGTCTTCACCGATATGGGCAAGGCGTGGGTATTCCGGCTCGTGGGCTGGGTCGAAGCACTCAAAGCCTTGCATGTAGTCATCATCGCGATCTTCAACATAGGCGAGGGCATCGCGCTCCGCTTGGCACATTTCTTCTGCCGGTTCGCTTTCTTTGACCGGTGGGGTTGGCTGCGCGTCCGCAATGATCACTTTGCCTTCGACACCGAGCGCCTTGCGCAAGTCCTGTTCCAAGATGCGGTAGGCGCGCAGCTTGACCCCATCGGGGAAGCTGGACGCTGGCCCGTGGGCGATTTTCTCGATCAGAGAACGGAAGTGCTTGGCCATAGTCATCGCTATGGCGTCCATCATGTCGGTATCAAATTCGTGTTCGTTCATCACTGCCTCGATCATCGCCCACGCGCGCTCAAAATCCGCAGAGATGAAACCGCCGAGAATGCGGGCTTCTCTCTTCGAGCGGGTGCGCAAGCTGACGGCCATATGACCCCGCGCTTGCAGGCTGGTACCATTGTCGCAACAAGGCACTGATATTTGGTTATTTTGTGATGATTGGATGACAATAACCGGATAGCGGCGGCGATACCACCATATGGCTCCACGTTTTGTCAGGTAGGCAATGCGTCCCATCTTTGGCTCCGACTCTTTGTGCGCAGTAAAAATCGCGCTTTGGGGCACAGAGGGATGAGAATGACGTTACCAAACAAAAATCCCAGCTAAGTCACTGACCTTGCTGGGCTTTTTTTGTGATTGGCTCCGGCGGTAGGGTTCGAACCTACGACCAATTGATTAACAGTCAACTGCTCTACCACTGAGCTACGCCGGAACATCTGAAGTGGGGGCGCTATAGCAAAGGCTTTCGGGGGCGTCCAGAAGTTTTCAAAGGAAAATTTCGGGTTTTTGACATTTCCTGGTTTCGCGCCCGCCGGCGTGGGCGCGGCATCGGGATGGCGGCGGTTTTTGTGCCGGTCAGCACGGCCAGAGCGTCGTTGCCCATAACGTCGGCAAAGGCCGCGTCAGTGGTGCACAGACCGCCGGTAAAGGCCCCAAAGGCGGGCAGGATCAGCCGACTGCCGTCCACGAGGAAGCAGGGGCGGGAAATGCCCACGCCGCGCAACCTGAGTCGGGCTTTGGGGTGGTAGTGGCCGGAAATCTCCCCAACACCATCCGGCTCGGCAATGTGCCGGAAGACAAGGCCATTCAGATGATGTTCGGCACAATGGGTTCCGGGCAGGGTGACCGGCCCGGGATCGTGGTTGCCGGTAATCCAGATCCAGTTTCGGCCCGCCATCATGGCCAGCAGGCGTTCGGTATTGGCCTCACCCAGCGCACCTGCGCTTTCCAGATCATCAAAGCTGTCTCCGAGGCAGACCACGTTGCGCGGCTCCAGGGCGTCGATCTCGCGGGACAGGCGGTCGAGGGTCTCGGAGGTCTCATAGGGAGGCAGAAGGCTGCCGCCACGGCGGGCCATGCGTTCGGATTTCCCAAGGTGCAGGTCCGCGACGCAGAGCAGGCTTTCGCCTTCCCACCAGAGCGAGCCGGTCGGGTTCAGGGAGAGATTTGCGTTATGGAACAGAAGCGGCCAGTGCGACATGGGGTTGGGATGTCACGACGCCATGACGGGTGCAAGAGGCTCCCCACGTCATGCCGCCGGTACGGCCAGCCCGGCCTCCGCGAGAAGTTCCTCGACGGCCTGATCCTCGAGCTTCTGACGGCCGCTGCCGCGGATTGGGACCTTGCCGACCTCGAGCAGCAGGGGCGCGGCCAATGGGGTCAGGTGAGGGGCATGGACCACGTCAATGCGCCCCTCGACACGCGACAGCATGTCTTCGATCCGGCCGTAATCGACCAGACCGCGCGCGGCCTCATCGCGGGTGATACGCATCAAAAGATGATCGGGGTCGTATTTCAGCAGGGTGTCGTAGAGAATGTCGGAGGAGAATGTCGCCTGCCGCCCGGTTTTGCGCTGGCCGGGCATGTTGCGTTCGATAAGCCCGGCCACGGTTGCCACATTGCGGAAGGTGCGTTTCATCACGGCATTGCTGGCGAGCCAGCCGTCGAGACCGGCACGGAGATCATCCGCGGTGAGCATTGCCGCGGGATTGGTGACAGGCTGCAGCCCCCAGATCAGCAGCGCGTAGTCGTTGGAAACAAAGCCAAGCGGGTCGAGGCCCGCTTCCTCCATGCGGCGGGTCAGAAGCAGACCCAGGGTCTGGTGAGCATTGCGACCGGCGAAACCGTAGACGCAAATATGGGCCCGGTCCTGACGTTGAAAGGTCTCGACCAGCAGGCGGCCGGGTGTTGGCAGGCGGCTGATGTGGTTTTGCAGGTCGAGCCAGTCCCCGATGTAGCCGGGCATTGATTTCCATCGACCGGGGGCGTCGAGGATGCCGATCACCCGTTCCGAGAGCTTGGTGGACGTGGCGAGTTTGGTGCCCATGAACACGGCGATACGCGGCTCGCGTGTGGGCTGGCGGCTGACCTGCACCACCATTTCGCGGAGGTTTTCGAATTTGACGGTCTGGCCCCCAATGAGAAAGGTATCGCCCGGGACAAGACTTGCGGCGAAGGATTCCTCGACCTCTCCGAGGGGTGTGCCACCTCCGCCACGAAGCCGCACGGGGAGGGTTTCGGTGCCGACGATGGTGCCAACATTCATGCGCAGGTTGCGGGCGCTGCGGGGGTCGCGGAGATGATAGAGACCGTCCCGCTCAACCAGCCGGCGCCACCGGTCATAGGCCTTGAGCGCGTAGCCTCCGGTCGCACAGAATTCCAGACAGTCGTCAAATTCCGCACGGCTGATCCCGGCATATGGTCCGGCCGTGCGCACTTCCGCGAACAGCGCGTCCGGGTCCACCGGGCCGGAACAGGCCATAAGAAGAATGTGCTGGCAGAGCACGTCGAGACCGCCGGCACGGCCGGTGTCTCCGTCCAGATCATGCTCCGCGACCGCATCCAGCGCCGCCCGGCATTCCAGAACCTCAAACCGGTTGGCGGGAACCAGCACGGCGCGGGAGGGCGCGTTGTAGGTGTGGTTGGCACGGCCAATGCGCTGGACCAGGCGTTTGACATTCTTGGGCGCACCGACCTGGATGACGAGGTCAACATTGCCCCAGTCGATGCCGAGATCGAGGCTGCCGGTGCAGACGATGGCCCGCATCTCACCCGCAACCATGGCCTGCTCGACCTTCAGCCTGGCCTCCCGCGACAGTGAGCCGTGGTGGAGGCCGATGGGCAGGTTTTTGGAATTCACAGCCCAGATCGCCTGGAAGAACAGTTCCGCCTGGGCGCGGGTGTTTATAAAAATGAGGGTGGTGTTGGCATTTTCTACCAGGTCCATGACAGCCCGCGCCGCATGACGCCCGCCCATGCCCGACCAGGGTGGCAGCTCAGCGGTCTCGAGCATGGCGATTTGCGGTTCCGGACCAGGATCGGCCAGCAGGACACGCGAGCCATGGCCCAGCACGCCGGCCAGCGCCGGGGGATCCTCGACCGTCGCGGACAGGCCGACGCGGCGCATGTGGGGCGAGATTGTCTGGAGGCGGGAGAGACACAGCATCAGCTGGTCTCCCCGTTTGGATTCCGCAAGCGCATGTATCTCGTCCACCACGACCCGTTGCACACCACCGAAGATCGCCGGGGCTTCGGGGTAGGAGAGCATCAGGGCAAGCGATTCCGGCGTGGTCAGCAGAATATGGGGCGGATCGACCCTCTGGCGTGCTTTTTGCGTGGCTTTTGTGTCGCCGGTTCGGTCCTCGACGCGAATGGTCAGCCCCATGTCATTGATGGGAGTGGAAAGGTTGCGGCGAATGTCGGTGGCCAGCGCCTTGAGTGGCGAGACATAGACCGTGTGGAGGCCTGGCTCCGGATTTTCGCCAAGTTCCGCCAGGGTGGGCAAAAAACCCGCGAGGGTTTTGCCGCCACCTGTGGGCGCGATCAGCAGCATGCCGGGGTCGTCACGGCGCTCATAGAGGTCAAGCTGATGCCTGTGTGGTGTCCATCCGCGATCCGCGAACCAGCGGGTCAGGTGTTGGGGCAGGCGGGTCGCGTCGCTTGGCTGGTCAATCGGCATTTACAGAGATTAGGTACGGTGGCCCGCGTCCTCAAGAGACGGATGTTGCGCATGTGTGCAATGGGGGCTTTGCAATCCCCGGGAACCCGGTCTATCAGGCGGGGACTGCCGCAGTGGAGTATCCCCGTATGATCCTTTATCCAGCCATTGACCTTAAGGATGGCAACTGTGTTCGCCTGTTGCGTGGTGAAATGAGTGAGGCCACGGTTTTCGGCGATGATCCCGCGGCTCAGGCCCGCGCCTTCGAGGCGGCCGGGTGTCAGTGGCTCCATATGGTGGATCTGAACGGGGCCTTCGCGGGCGAGCCGGTCAACGGTGCGGCGGTTGACGCAATTCTTGGCGCGATTTCGATCCCGGCGCAGCTGGGCGGCGGTATCCGCAACCGGGAGACCGTGGAAAGCTGGCTCGAAAAGGGCCTGGCGCGGGTGATCCTCGGCACGGCGGCGCTGCGCGATCCGGATCTGGTGCGTGAATGCGCCAAAGCCCATCCTGGCAAAATCGCGGTGGGGATTGATGCCCGCGGCGGGAAGGTTGCCGTTGAGGGCTGGGCGGAGACGAGTGAGACCATGGCGGTCGACCTCGCGAAACGCTTTGAGGATGCCGGTGTGGCTGCAATCATTTACACTGATATTGAGCGCGACGGCGCAATGCAGGGACCAAACGTGGCGGCGACTGCGGATCTTGCGAATGCCGTTGGTATCCCCGTGATCGCCTCGGGCGGTGTGTCGTCGATGGATGACCTGCGGAAACTCAAGGAAAGCGGTGCGCCGCTCGATGGGGCCATTTCCGGGCGGGCGCTCTACGAGGGCGCGCTTGATCCGGGCGAAGCCGCGAAATTTTTGGCGGAATGACGGGAGACCGTGGATGCTGAAGGTACGTGTCATACCCTGTCTCGACGTCAAGAACGGGCGTGTGGTCAAGGGGGTCAACTTCGTTGATCTGATCGACGCCGGCGATCCGGTGGAGGCCGCCAAGGCTTATGACGCGGCCGGGGCGGATGAGCTCTGTTTTCTGGATATTTCGGCCTCGCAGGAAAACCGCGGCACGCTGCTCGACCTGGCGCTGCGCACGGCGGAGCAGTGTTTCATGCCCCTGACCGTTGGTGGGGGTGTGCGCACGCCCGCGGATGTGCGGGCTCTGCTGCTTGCCGGTGCGGACAAGGTAAGCTTCAACACCGCGGCGGTGAACAATCCGGATGTTGTGGCCGATGCGGCAAACAAGTTTGGCAACCAGTGCATCGTGGTTGCGATTGATGCCAAGACCGTCGCGCCGGGGAAATGGGAAATTTTCACCCATGGCGGCACGAAGGGCACCGGGATCGATGCGGTTGAATTCGCGAAGGGCATGGAAGCGCGTGGTGCGGGAGAGATCCTTCTGACCTCGATGGACCGGGACGGGACCAAATCAGGTTACAACCTGCCCCTGACGCGGGCGGTGTCGGATGCGGTGCGTATTCCGGTAATCGCGTCCGGTGGGGTTGGGACGCTTGACCACCTTGTCGAGGGTGTGACGGAAGGTCACGCCTCCGCGGTGCTTGCGGCATCCATTTTTCACTTTGGCACCCACACCATTGGCGAGGCCAAATCGGTGATGGCGGAGGCGGGCATTCCCGTGAGACTGACATGAGTGACGTACTGGAGCGGCTGTTTGCAACCATTGAGGCCCGTGCCGGAGGCGATGCTGGCAAATCCCATACGGCAGCAATGCTCGCCAGGGGACCGGCGAAATGTGCCGAGAAGTTCGGTGAGGAAGCCGTCGAGGCCATTGTCTCCGCGGCCCAGGGTGACCGCGAGGGGCTGGTGAGCGAGGCCGCGGACGTGCTCTACCACCTTCAGGTGATGCTGAAGTCGGGAAATGTCTCGTGGGGCGACGTTCTGTCGGAGCTTGAACGCCGGGAAGGGCGCTCGGGCATCGAGGAGAAGGCCTCGCGCGTTTAAGTTCATCCGGCGGTGAAATCGTCATTGCAGCGCAATTCGACCTGTCCTATAGACGTCCCGCACGATGTGCCTGATACGGTCCGTTAGCTCAGCTGGATAGAGCGCCGCCCTCCGAAGGCGGAGGCCAGAGGTTCGAATCCTCTACGGACCGCCATTATCATCCATTGGTTCTCAGCTTTATTCACTGTTTGTGATCCGTTAGCGAACTCAAGCTACCGGCAATGCTTGACGTCACCACAGGTCGTGCAGTCACGAATTACCGGTTCACTTGGAGCAGAACCTTCTGAGGATCCATTCCTACTCTTCGGTTTTCCACTCAGTTCACCCTTCGCCAGTCCCAGGGCATGTCGAAATCAGTGGCCCAAATGCCGCGTCCGGCGCGACGTGCCTCGGTTTCGGCGCTGACATAACGGCGGGTGTACTGGCGGTAGGCGACGGCGTGACCGGACCGGACCATCATCTCGTTTAAATCCGTGCCGTCCTGGTAGCAGTAGGCCAGCATGCGTCCGTAGCGGTCATATCCCTGACTGGCGCACTGGACCGGCTGCCAGCCGATCTCGCTGCGCAGATGCGAAGCCGCAATGCGCCCACAGCGTTCGGTTTTGCCGTCACGGTCGCAGGTCTGACCGTATTCGGGAGCGTCAATTCCCTCGAGACGAATTCTCTGCCCCCGGATCTCCAGACTGTCTCCATCCTGCACCGAGGCGCGGCCGATGATGCAGTCATCTCCAAAGTCAGGCGCGGTTGTCGGCTGCGTGGCGCAGCCCGCAGCGACGGAGAGCCAAAACATGGATGCTGCGACCCTAATGCCTTTTCCCCTCAAGGTTGCCTCCGGCTCATAATTGGATCGTAAAATAACTGTTCGTCCTGTTTATCCAGACGCCCCAAAAGTGTTGAGGATGCGCGCAAAAGTCCGGTGTCGCATCGGAGCGGACCATCCGCGTACCATTTCCCTGGATGCCGAAAATTGCGGGAAATCCAACCACCAACGGACGCTGACAAGATACTCGTTTGTTCTCAATATTTTACCCTTGTTTCATCGCACAACACTTCAGGTTCAGCCACAAAACCGAAACAGTTGACTCCGTCGATGCGAAACGGAATTGTCGTGCAATCGAAAGGATCTACCAAAAAAATCGGGAAGGTCGCGAAACTGTCATCAATCTGACACATTCAGATGGAATTAGACGCACCTGCCGAAACTACGACCCGGAAAGGGAGCAAAAAATGAAACTGATCACCCTGCTTGCAGCAGGACTTGCCGGCACGGCCGGTGCAGCCAGCGCACAGACCGAAATTCACTGGTGGCACGCCATGAGCGGCCATCTTGGCGAGGTCGTCGAGGAAATCGCCGCGCGCTATAATGACAGCCAGGACGAATACACGCTGATCCCCACCTACAAGGGTGGTTACGAGGACACGATGACCGCCGGTATCGCGGCGTTCCGTGCAGGCGAACAGCCGAACCTCATCCAGATTTTTGACGCCGGTGCGGCAACGATCATCAACGCTCCCGGCGCGACCATTCCGGTTGCGGACCTGATGGCCGAGCATGGTGACGGTTTCGACCCGACCGACTACATCGAGGGTGTCCGCTATTTCTACGCCGACAGCGACGGCAAGATGATCGGCATGCCGTTCAACTCCTCCACGCCGCTCCTGTACTACAACAAGGACGCTCTGGCGGAAGCGGGCTTCGATGCTCCGCCGTCAACCTGGGAAGAGTTTGAGGAAATGGCTCCGGCCATCAAGGAGGCCGGCTACGAGGCCCTGGCCCAGAGCCACAGCCCCTGGATCTTCGCCGAGAACTTCCACAGCCGTCACAACATCCAGATGGCAACGGAAAACAACGGCTACGATTCCACGGATGTTGAGATCCTCTACAACAATCCCGACCTGAAAATGCACTGGACCAAGGTCAAGGAATGGCTCGACAACGGCTGGTATGGTTTCTACGGCCGTGAGTGGGGCGACAACCAGGATGCGTTTGTCCAGAAAAAAGCCGCCATGTGGCTGGGCTCCTCCGGCTCGTTTGGTGGCCTGCAGGCCAGCGCCGATTTTGAGTTCGGTGCGGCTTACCTGCCTTACTGGACCTCGATCACCGAGGAGCCCTATGGCACGTTCATCGGTGGTGCGGCACTCTTCACCCTGTCGGGCAAAAGCGACGAGGAAAATGCCGGTGTTGCCGACTTCCTCGACTTCCTGACCAGCCCGGACATGCAGTACTACTGGCACAAGGAAACCGGTTACGTGCCGATCACGTCCGCAGCCTATGAACTCGCAAAATCCGACGGTTACTACGAAACCACTCCGGATGCGGAAATTGGCATTCTTCAGCTGACACAGCCGGGTGGCGAATGGACCAAGGGTTACCGTCTTGGCTACTACGTTCAGATCCGCGAAGTGATGTACAAGGAGTTTGACAACATCTTCTCCGGTCAGTCTTCCGTGGACGAGGCGTTTGAGGCCATCGAATCCGAGAGCAACGATCTGCTCGAGCGTTTCAACGCAACCTATCAGTAATCCCTTTCCGGCCGCCGGGCATTTGTTCCGGCGGCCGGTATCCGCATTCCGAAAGCCTGGTTCCGATGAAGCGCGTTCAGTTTGAACACAGTCCCATTCCGTATCTGTTCGTTGCCCCCCAGATCATCATCATTCTGGTGTTTTTCATTTGGCCGGCTGCTCAGGCGGTCTACCAGTCGTTTTTGCTGGAGGACGCATGGGGACTGTCCTCGCAGTTTGTCTGGTTTAAAAACTACGTCGATACAATCGGTTCTTCGTCCTGGCTACAGGCTGCGGGATTTACGATTATATTCTCGACACTTGTCACGTTTCTCTCACTGTCGATAGCTCTCCTGCTGGCCGTGAAGGCAAATGAGGTGATCCACGGCGCGAGCACCTATAAAACGCTGCTGATGTGGGCCTATGCCATTGCGCCGCCCGTGGCCGGGCTCATGGGAAACCTGATGTTCAGCCCGCTGATCGGTGATCTCTACAAGTTCATGAATTTCATCGGGTTTGACTTTGATCACAAACTCGATCCGTTTGATGCGGGATTTGTGGTGGTGCTGATTTCCGTTTGGAAACAGGTCAGCGTGAACTTCATTTTCTTCCTGTCGGGGCTCCAGGGCATTCCCAAATCCGTCAACGAGGCGGCCGTGATGGACTGCCGCAGCCCGACACGCCGGTTCTGGACCATCACCTTCCCGCTACTGGCGCCGACCACGTTCTTCCTGATGGTCATCAACATCACCTACGCCTTCTTCGAGACCTTCGGCATCATCGACACCACTACGCGCGGCGCGCCGGGCGGGGCGACCAACACACTGGTCTTCAAGGTGTTTCAGGACGGATTCCGTGGCGCGGATATTGGCGGTTCCTCGGCGCAGTCGGTGGTGCTGATGCTGATGGTTCTGGCGCTGACCGTGATCCAGTTCCGGTTTATCGAGAGGAAGATACATTACTGACATGCAACGTTCCTCCATCTCCACACACATCATTCTGATCCTCGGCGCGCTGTTCATGACGCTGCCGATCTGGGTCGCCTTCGCAACCTCGACCCATGCGCCGGACACCATCCTGCGCGAGGGGCTTCAGATCATGCCGGGCGGGCATTTCCTTGAGAACTACAACGAGGTTCTGTTTGTTGAGGGCGGCGTGATGAAAAAGGTCACGGCGCTGGCCATGCTCAAAAACAGCATGATCCTCGGGATCGGCTTTGCGGTCGGCAAGGTGGTGATTTCCATGCTTGCCGCCTATGCCATCGTGTATTTCCGCTTCCGCCTGGCCGTGCCGCTGTTCTGGGTCATCTTTATGACGCTGCTTCTGCCTCTCGAGGTTCGGATTATTCCGTCGTTTGAAGTGGTGTCCGATCTTGGCCTTCTGGACACGCATACCGGGCTAATCGTGCCGCTGATTGCCTCGGCCACCGGCACGTTCTTCTTCCGGCAGTTCTTCCGCTCCGTACCGGATGAGTTGCTGGAGGCCGCGCGGCTTGATGGCGCAACATCCTGGGGGTTCTTCAAGGACATTCTGGTGCCACTCTCCAAAACCATGATCGCGGCGATTTTGATCATCATGTTTGTGGTCGGCTGGAACCAGTATCTCTGGCCACTGATCATGACGACGAAAGAGGAAAACTACACGCTGGTGATCGGCATCAAGCAAATCTACCAGGTGCTGTCCGAAGGTGGGGAACTGCCGCAGTTCCAGAAAGCGTTTGCCCTGACGATCCTGGCCACACTGCCACCGGTTCTGGTGGTTCTGGTGTTCCAGAGGTGGTTCGTCAAAGGTCTTGTCGAAAGTGAGAAATAATGTCGGGTGTTGAGTTAAAGGGCGTCCAGAAAGTCTATCCCAATGGCGCGAAGGCGATCCACGGGGTCGACATGAAAATCAGCGACGGCGAAATGATCGTGTTCGTCGGACCGTCCGGATGCGGCAAGTCGACGCTGCTGCGCATGATCGCGGGCCTCGAAACCATCACCGAGGGCGAAATTTCCATCGGTGGCAAATCCGTCAACAACGTGTCGCCCTCCGAGCGGGACGTGGCGATGGTGTTCCAGAACTACGCTCTTTATCCGCACATGACCGTGCGCGGGAACATGTCCTATGGTCTGAAGAACCGCGGCATCGACAAGGCGACCATCGAAAAAAAGGTCGGTGAGGCTGCGAAGATGCTGAAAATCGACAGTTTTCTCGATCGCCAGCCCAATCAGCTCTCAGGCGGTCAGCGCCAGCGGGTTGCAATGGGGCGGGCTATCGTGCGGGACCCCAAGGTCTTTTTGTTTGACGAACCGCTGTCCAACCTCGACGCCAAACTGCGTGTGCAGATGCGTATCGAAATCAAGCGTTTGCAGCGGCGCATGAAAGTTACCAGCGTTTACGTCACCCACGACCAGACCGAAGCCATGACGCTCGCGGACCGGCTTGCGGTGATTAATGAGGGGCGCGTGGAGCAGATGGGCGCGCCGATGGAGCTTTACTCCAACCCCAGAACGCTGTTTGTCGCGTCCTTTATCGGAGCGCCGCAGATCAACCTGGTGCCCGTGCGCCACGATGGCAGTTCGCTGATTGCAGGCGCACTGACCCTGTCCGGGTTCCCGGATCTGCCGCGCGACGCGGACATGATGCTTGGCATTCGGCCGGACATGCTGAAACGCGACGACGCCGGTCAGTGCGAGGTCCGTGTAGACCTTGTCGAACAGCACGGCGGCGAGAACCTTATCTACGGCGCCCTGACCGGAGCAACCCTGGCGGATGGCGAGGAGCAGGAGATCTGCGTCAAGGCCGGCCAGGACCTGTTGCCCGCTCATGGAGAAAACCTGAGGTTCTCGTTTGACCCCGCCTCGGCTTTCGTATTTGACAGGGCGACGGGAGAACGTTTGCTGTGAATCATTTGAAAATCCGTAAGACCTCCGCAATTTCAATTGCCCGCGATGCAGGTGCGCTTGCGCTCGATTATTTTCGCGATATCGGCGCGCTGGAAATCAGTTCCAAGGGCGTTCAGGACATGGTCTCCAACGCTGACATGGAGGTTGAAACCTTCGTGCGCAAACGCATTACAGCCGAGTTCCCCGATGACGGGATCGTTGGTGAGGAGCATGAGACGGTACCCTCCAATAGCGGCTGGACCTGGGTGATTGACCCCATCGACGGCACCGCGAACTTCGTCAGGGGCATTCCGCAGTGGTGCGTGATCCTTGCCTGCGTGCATGAGGACCGCACCAAGATCGGCGTGATTTTTGAGCCCTCATCCGGCGAGATGTTTGTCGCCGCACTGGGCGAGGGCGCAACGGTCAACGACCGCCCCATCAAAATAGCCGATACCACGGGCCTGAACGACGGAAGTGTCGGGGTTGGCATGAACAGCCGGACACCGGCCAGGATGGTGCCACGTTTGATCGGGGATCTCGCGGACCGGGGCGGGATCTATTTCCGCAACGCCTCCGGCGGGCTGATGCTGTCCTATGTCGCAGCGGGTCGCCTGATCGGCTACACCGAGCCACACATGAACGCGTGGGACTGCCTCGCCGGTCAACTGCTGGTGTCCGAGGCCGGGGGCCGCATCGAGCAACAGAGCGCGGAGGACATGCTGGCCAATGGTGGTCGGGTGATCGCCGGAGCACCGATCATCTTCGATGAACTTCTGGCCATGTCCGAAGCCGCCTTCGTCGAGTGATCCCGGGCGAAAACCGTCTCCTGCGCCAGATTGTCTGCCACCTCATTCTCGGGGCCGGTGTAATATTCCTTGTCACACCGCTTCTGACGATTCTGATGGCCTCCACCATGTCATCGGCGGATATTCGTGAGGGCGGCATCCACTATTTGCCCGGCGACGATGCACTCCAAAACTTTGCGCGGATTTTCTCGCTAAGGGCCGGGTTTACTGAACAAATCACCACGGCCCGGATGCTTTGGAATTCGGTGGTGGTTGCAACGGGTGTCGCCACCTTCACCACCGTGTTTTCACTGCTGGCGGCCTACGCGCTGGTCTATTTTCGTCAGCCTTTCGCCGGTGCGTTGTTCGCCCTGATCTTCGTGACGCTGCTGTTCCCGATAGAGGCCCGGTTCGTGACCACGTTTCAGGTGACATCGGCACTGGGTCTGATCGACACCCGCATTGGTATGGTTCTGCCAGCTATCGCGGCCGCGCTGGGTACGCTTTTTTTTCGTCAGCTATTCCGCAGCTTTCCAGAGGAATATCTCGAAGCAGCGAAACTCGACGCGGCCGGTCCGTGGCGGTTTCTGATCGACATTATCGTGCCGCTGTCGCGGCGTCGGGGGATGGCCCTGTTTCTGGTGTCCTTCATGATCGGCTGGAACCAGTATCTCTGGCCGCTGATGGTCAGCACGACCGAACAGAACTACACGCTGGTGCGCGGCGTCCAGTTGATCGGGCAATTAAGCGGTCCGGGCATGGCGCTGGCGACGCTGACCATTCTGCCACCCCTGCTGCTCCTGCTGATGTTTGGCCGGTGGCTGATGCGGGATCTGACCGCCACCGGCGATCAGCTTCAGTGAGCGGCTGCCGCTGTCAGACAGCATCCTCAAGGATCATATCAGCCGCTTTTTCGGCAATCATCATGACCGGTGCGTTGGTATTGCCGGAAACGAGGCTCGGCATGATCGACGCATCCACTACCCGCAAACCCTGCAGCCCATAGACACGCAGTCGCGGATCCACCACATCGCCGGCACGCGGGTTGGGACCCATGCGGCAGGTGGATACCGGGTGATAGAGCGTGACGCCCGTGTTGCGCGCATAGTCGAGCAGTTCGTCGTCGGCAACCAGGTCCGCACCTGGTTTCATCTCGCTCTCGACGACCTCACGCATCCGATCGGTTTCCATGAGTTTTCGCGCGATCCGCATGGCCGCGACATGCACCCGGCAGTCCTCCGCGTGCTGAAGGTAGTTGGTGATAATGTCCGGCTGCACGGTGACGTCCCGGGAGGACACATGGACCGAACCACGGCTCAGCGGTCTCAGCTGGCAGGGGCCGATGGTCATGCCGGGGAAGTCATGGAAAATCCGTTTGGCGGGGTTCGAGAAACTGGCATTGGCAATGTGATACTGAATGTCAGGCGTCTCAAGCGTGGGCGAGGAGCGCACAAACCCCATCATCATGCCCGCCGGCATCGACAACACCCCGTCGCGGCGAAACGCAAAACGCAGGATCTCACCCAGGAGTGGAAGCCCCCGGGACAAATGGTTAACCGAGAGCTTCTGGTTCAGCCGCCAGGAAAGTCTCGAAATGTAGTGATCCGCCAGGTGCTCGCCCACGCCCACCAGATTGCGCCGAACCTCAATACCAAGACCGTGCAGATGCCCCGCACGACCGATCCCCGACAGTTCAAGGATCTGGGGCGACTGGATCGCACCGGCAGACAGGATGACTTCCCGGTTCGCGTGGGCTTCCAGCACCTGGTCGCCGCGCCGAAACCGGACACCCACGACCCGCTCATCCGGTGCAAAAAGCAGTTCCGACACTTGGGCGTGCTTTTCCACACGAAGGTTTTTGCGGCGCCGTGCCGGTTGCAGATAGGCCCGTTTGGCGGAAAAACGCAGACCGCGCTTTTGCGTCACCTGGGAATAGGCGAGCCCCTCCTGGTCCTTTCCGTTGAAATCCTGGCCGCCTGGGTAGCCGAGAGACTCCGCGGATTCCATGAGGCGGTCGAGAATCGGGTAGGTGCTGCGCACGGTGTTGACCGCCAGGGGACCGTCGCGGCCGTGGCAGCCGTCAGTGTCGTTGGCCAGTATTTCCGCGCTTTCGCAGCCCTCGGATTTGCGAAAATAGGGCAGGATTTCGTCATACGACCAGCCGAAATTGCCCGCCGCGCTCCAGGCGTCGTAGTCCTGCGGCTGGCCGCGCACGTAGAGCATGGCGTTGATCGCCGAGGATCCACCCAGAACCCGGCCGCGCGGGAAATCAATGGCCCGGTTGCCGGAATGCTCATCCGGTTTGGTCGTGAACATCCAGTTCACACGCCGGTCGACCATGGTTTTCACGTAACCGGCCGGAATGTGGATGAGCGGGTTCCAGTCCTCTCCACCAGCCTCGAGCAGCAGGACGCTGTTGGCCGGATTTTCACTCAGGCGATTGGCCAGCACGCAGCCGGCGGAGCCTCCGCCGACGATGATGTAATCGGCTCTCATGCTGTCCGGCCCCGTAACGGCGGCACGCCTATTCGAAACCGACGAGGGCGACTTCGCTGTGATCCACTTTTGGCGGCTCCGCGAAGAAGCCGCCTACCAGTCCGCGCCAAGCCTGGAAGCCGTCGGACTCGCGGAAATCGACCATGTGGTTTTCGAGGGTTTCCCAGATCACGATCAGCCGAAAAATCTCCGGAGCCTCGACCACCCGCTCAAGCCGCATGGATTTGCAGCCCCTGGCCGCGCGGAAATGCGGAACCGCCTCCGCCACGGCCGCAACGAAGGCCTCTTCCTCACCGGGTTTGATTTTAAGCTCGGCAACTTCGCGGATCATGTTGAGGTTCCTCTCCTGTGTTCCGGCAGAAAAAATTCAGCCGGATTTATGCGTCAGGCAAATGGATAACCGCCATCGTGGAGGAATGTCCATGCGCCCAGTGCCGGGTTCTCAGCCGGTGGCGCCAGCCGGGTGAAGAAAAGTGCTGACATTATCCGGCACATGATTGACCCTCAGGGGACAGTTATAGGCGCGGGACAGGTTGACATCGGTCATCACGGCCTCCGCGGTCCCATGTGCCAGAACACGGCCACCGGAGATCAGTGTCATGCTGTCGGCAAACATGGCGGTGAGGTTCAGGTCATGCATAACCGCCACGACCCCACCACCGGCCTCGGCGTAGTCGCGCAACAGGCGCATGACCTCCAGCTGGTGTCCAATATCGAGGCTGGCCACGGGCTCATCTAACAGGATCCAGCGCGGCTCACCGTTTTCAACGGGGTGCCAGACCTGGGCGAGCACACGGGCAAACTGAACCCTCTGCTGCTCACCACCCGATAATTCCTGGTAGTACCGCCCGGCGTAATCCGCCAACCCGACAAGGCCCAGCGCGTCCATGGCCCGACGGTCGTGATTGCCGGACGTTCCGCGCAGCAGCCCCATGCGCACGACCTCAATCACCGTGAACGGAAAGGCGAGAACCGTACTCTGGGGCAAAACCCCGCGCATTGCCGCCAGTTGCCACGGGGGCAGGGTGCGGGTGTCGTAGCCGTTCAGCATGATGTCTCCGGTCGAGGGAACCTCACCGGTCACCGCTTTCAATAGCGTGGTTTTCCCTGACCCGTTGGGTCCGGCAATTGCCGTGACCTGGCCCGGACGCGCAGTGAAATCAACGCCATGCAGGATTGCGGTGCCGCCAATATCAACCCGGATGTTTCTGGCGCTCAGCATGTCACACCTCCAGAATGCCGCGACGGCGCAGCAGAATCCACAGGAACACCGGAGCCCCCAAAACCGCCGTGATAATGCCAATGGGCAGTTCGGTTGGAGCCACCACCACCCGGGCAATGGTATCGGCAATCACCAGCAATATGGCGCCAAGCAGTGCTGAATTAATCAAAAGCGGCCCATGATCCGGCCCGGAGGCGAGACGCAGGAGGTGCGGCACCACGATCCCGATAAACCCAATACCGCCTGACACCGCCACGGCGGCGCCAGTAGCGGCCGCGACCGTCAGAATGGCCATGTTCTTGAGCCGCTGCACCGGGATCCCGATATGCGAGGCAGTGGCCTCACCGAGAGCCAGGCCGTTCAGACCGCGACCAAGGGTGAACGCAACCAGCATGGCCAGAACCATGATCGGCCCGGCGGTAACCAGTTTTGCCCAGCTCGCCCCGGCCAGAGAACCCAGACCCCAGAATGTGAGATCCCGCAACTGACGGTCATCGGCCAGATAAATCATCACCCCAGACAGCGCCGCAAACAGCGCGCCCAAAGCGATACCCGCGAGCAGCATCGTCGCCACTGACGTAAAACCGCGCCGGGTAGCCACACGGTAGAGCGTCAGGGTCGTAAGCCAACTGCCGACAAATGCCGCGACCGGAACCAGATGAGTGCCGATCACGGCCTGAACGGACACGGGCAGCGCGGCACCGAGCACGATGGCCCCGATGGCCCCAAGCCCGGCGCCGGAACTGACGCCGACAATCCCGGGATCCGCAAGCGGGTTGCGGAACAGGCCCTGCATCACCGTGCCCGACACCGCCAGCGCTGCACCCACGCACATGCCCAGAAACACACGCGGCAGACGGATGTCGAACAGTACCGTACGCTCCACCGCCGACAACTCACCCCCTCCAGCCAACGTGCCCAGAAGATGGGGCAGGGAGAGCCCCGTCGCGCCGGTATCCAGACTGGCGAGCGCCACAACAGCCAAAGCCGCCGCCAGCCACAGATGCAGCCGGCGCGCCCGCTGACGGCGGTCAACGGGCAGCGCGAGGGTGGTGCTCACCGCCGTCATTTCCCGTAAAGCCTGCTGTTGAGTTCTGTCACGGCCAATGCGGTACGGGGTCCGAACCCCAAAAGCAGGAGGCCATTCATGCGGATAACTTGCCCATGGTTTGCCGCAGGCGTATTGCGTAGGGCCGGCATGGCCAGAAGATCCGCGTCCTCAATCGCATGGTCTCCGGTCCGGTCCATCATCAGGATCGCATCAGGGGCGGCGGCGCTCACGGCCTCGTCCGACACGGGCTTGTAGCCCTCGAAACCGGACATGGCATTCACCGCTCCGCTCATACGGATGATGGCATCAGCGGCGCTGCCCTCACCAGCCGCCATGATGCGCCCGCCCTGGGTCGACAGGATGAACAACACGCGCTTTGGATCGCTGACGCCGGAGGCGGTCGCCTGCGCAGCCTCGAGTTCGCGTTCGACCTGCGCGGCAAGGACGTCGGCCTCGTCCCTCACGTCCAGCGCCTCACCAACAAGCCGGATCTTTTCCGAGATGCCCTCGCTGCTGTAGACTTCCGGTACCGTCACAAAGGGCACCGACGCGGCCTCCAAAACGCTGATGGTCTCGGGCGGCCCGGCGCCTTCCTCCGACAGGATCAGCGCGGGAGACACCGACAGAACGCCCTCCGGCGAGAGCGCACGCATATACCCGACATCCGGCAGCGTATTGACCTCTTCAGGCCAGGTGGAGGTGGTGTCGCGGGCGACAAGCCGGTTCTCCTGACCGAGCGCATAGACGATCTCCGTCACGGACCCGCCGATGGACACCACGCCTCCCTGATCCTGCGCGGCAAGGGGGGCAGCACCGGTCAACAGGAGACCCGCAATGACACCCGAAAGAGCTGAAACCCGTTTCATGCAGACAGGGAAACCGATTGAAAGCTGCAGACCAAACCGCATGGTTCAAACAGCCTCCGCCTGAAGGCCTTCAAGGCCGGCCACAATCTCCTGCCATTGCGGTCGGCTGTCCCGGCCTTCCTTGCCGACACCGAACACCTGGAAAATCAACGCGCCCTCGGCATCGAACGCCTCCAGCGACACCGCCGGACCGCGCTGCGTGGGCTTTGTAACCGCCCAGACCTCGGCGACGTGATCGAGGCGCAGATGCAGATTAAATCCGGGATCCATCACGTTCTGCCACGGCCCCATGGGCGAGAGCGTTTCAACCGGTCCCGAGTGGATCTGAATGCAGCCCCGGTTCCCGACAAACACCATAACCTCAATGCCGGAGTTCTTCACCTCAGTCAGCATCTGGTTCACCGACCCGGGCGTCAGCGCCCGAACAAACGGCTCACCCACAATCCGGTAAGCGCCAAGCCGGTTCATTTTGAGTTTCGACGTCAGGCGAAGGAACTGGTGCGTGTCCGTCATTCGCGTCCATTCCTTCCGAAGGATCTCGACCTTCTCCGGCACGGATTTGGCGACCTCAACCGGTTTGCGCGGTTCCACCTCGATCACCGGCGACTGGTCATCAACCGCAAGATCCCAGCGGGCCTGCTCCCATGCGCTCAGATCGGAGCTGTCGCGCAGGTGAATTTTGTGCACGGCGTCTCCTGCGGCGTCAAAAACCTGAACACTGCGCCGTAGCCCGCGGTCGCTTTCCCGCTCCACAATAAACGCATGGCACCAGTGGGCGGGGAACATGCGCAGGTCGATATCTTCGCCGAGGACCATCGCCGCATGGTGGCCGGTATGATACTTTTCGTAGACGCCGACCTTCTCGTTAACACAGGACACGTTGCGGGTCAGGGCCATGACCTCGCCGAGGCTCTGGGCCAGGGCCATCACGTTATCGGGATGGGATGGAATGCGTGTAACGCCCTCACCGCACCAGGCGGCCACAAGCTGAGCCTCGCTGATCCCGAATTTCTCGGCAAAGTCGCGGTCCCGCAAACCGGGATGCTCGGCCCGGTGCTCTCTGATTTGGGCAGGGGACAGTGATGAATTTTCAGCCATTGCGCACAACTCCGTCGCGTTATGTGATGGCTGAGCGATGACCGGGTCACGCGTCGCTGTCTGATTTCGTGAATTATCTTGACGTTTTTAGTCAAGTTACGTAACCGCTGCAAGTGGCAAGCGCGACCGCGCTGCAAATCAATCCAAAAACAGCCTCCCGCCAGCCTTTCGCGAGCTTACGGCCCCTTCCAAGCTGAACTCACGAAAGGACAGCCGCCATGACATTTTGTCAGTCGCGAACCATGCTCTTTGGTTCCACGGCCATGATCACCCTTATTGCCGCCTCCGCTTCTGCACAGGACGCGGAAGGTCTTCACCTCGGTACGATTGTGGTGACCGAAAGCAAACGCGAGGTTCAGACCGACACGGCGGTCCCGATTACGGAAATCGACCAGGACGAGATGGACGACCGCCAGGCCGGCACCGTCGCGGAACTCATCGACAGCGTACCGGGCGTAAACCTCGTGAACGGCTCCACCCCGCAGGGATCGGGCATCAATATCCGCGGGTTTGGTGCGAACGGCACTTATGGCACGGACCAGAAGGTCGCGGTTCAGATCGATGGCGCAAGCGTGGGGTCGGAGGAAATCTACCGTCTCGGCACGCAGATTTTCACGGATCCCGAACTCTATCGCGAGGTCAACGTGATCCGCGGAACGGTTGGCAGTTTTGAGTTTGGCTCCGGCATCGTCGGCGGTGTCGTGCAGCTTGAGACCAAGGACGCCAGTGACTTCACGTTTGGCGAGATCGGCTTCGCGGGTCGGGAATCGCTACAGTATTCCAGCAATGGCGATGGGTTTGTAAGCTCCACCATCCTCGCATGGCAGCCTTCGGAAAATCTTGAAATGCTGGGAAACTTCACATGGCGGCAACAGAACGAGCAGACGGACGGGGACGGCAACACGATCGGGGCCAGCGACTACGAGCTTCCGTCGCGGCTGTTGAAAGGTCGTTACAGGTTTGGTGTGGAACGTGACCAGGCCCTGACACTGTCCATCACGGACACCAATACCGATGAAAAGGACGTACCCTACGACACGTTCCAGACCACCGGCGGCACGTTCGGCAATGTCGACCGGACCGTTGAGTCCCGGACCGTTGCCCTGAACTACGACTGGCAGCCGCTCCGAAATGACCTGATCAACCTGAACGTCAATCTTTCCTATGCGGATCAGCAGATCGACCAGGAATATGTTGAGGGCAGTTCCATCTGCGATTCTCCGGCGAACCCCTGTAACTTTCCCGGCGGGTTTCCGGACGGTGGTTTTGGTACGGTGAAAGCCGACCATCAGTACGAAACCACCAAACTGACGGTGAAAAACACGAGCTTCTTCAGTTCCGGTTTCGCGGTCCACGACCTGCGCACCGGCTTTGAGGTCTCCCGGCGGGAGAGGAAGGACGCAAACTCCGCCCCCGGTGGCACTGACGACCGGGTCGCGGTGTTCCTCGTCGATGACATGCGCATCGGAACCGGCTGGACGATATCACCCGCACTCCGTTACGAGCACTCGCATATCGACGGCTCGACCGCGCCGAATGACGGGACCTGGAACAACAGCGCCCTGATGGGCGGCCTGTCGGCCCGCTACGAGTTTGCCAATGGCTTCGCGCTGTTTGCGAGCGGTGCCTACACCGAAAACCTGCCCATTATTGACGATCTCGGCGATCCGGTTCTGATGCACCAGCCCGAGAAAGCCCGCACCTGGGAGGCCGGCGGCTCATTCGACAACCTGTCCGTTTTGACTGACGGTGATGCTTTCGCGATCAAGGCGAACCTGTACCAGACCAAACTCTGGGACGTGACGTCCTATACGACCGACAGCCAGAACATCGATGATGTCGAAACCGAAGGTCTGGAGGTCGAGGCGTCCTATTCCATGCCATCCGGCGTCTACATAGACATGAACCTCAACATCGCGGATGGCGAGGAAACCCTGCTTGGCAACACCATCGATTGGCGGAGCACACCGGCCGACAGCATTCAGGTGACAGTGGGCAAAACCTGGGGTGATGTCCTTGATCTGAGCTGGGAACTCGTGGCCGACCGGTCCATTGATTTCAACGGTCAGGAAACCCCTGGGTTTGGAGTTCACAACATCCGCGCGACATACGTTCCAGAATACAATGGTATACTGTCAGGAACGGTCCTCCGGGTCGGTGTCGAGAACCTGTTCGACCACGACTACACCCCACATCTATCAACCCGTCCGGCGCCAGGCCGCAACATCAAACTGCAACTGGCCAAGGCTTTCTGACGCATCAGGTGGCCGGGTGACCGGCCACCACTGGCCTGCTGGCGCGTTGGTACTGCATTGAGTGACCGGTTTGCGGAGCGGGTATGAGCGCTTTACTCGCCTGAAAATTGTGCCACGTTTAACCTGATCAGGAATCGTGTGGTGGCATTTCATGACCAGTATATCCGCGGATATAATTGCTTTCACTTCGGGTGTAGCGGTGCAAAATGCCGCCGTAATCTGTGCCGTAATCCACGGTCGTTATGGTGCGCCGGAAGCAATGATGGACACTCTGGTGAGGCATCTAACGGCCCCGGACGTCCACTACGTGCTGCCCCGCGCGGCGGGAAATGCCTGGTATTCGTCCCCCACCAGCGCCCCCATGACGGATGAAACACTGGAGGAGATATCCAGGTCGCTTGAACAGATCAGAGGGGATATCGCGGCCACAATGGTGGCCGCGCCCGAGGGTGTACCGCTGGTTGTGGGAGGCTTCAGCCAGGGGGCCTGCATGACCATTGAGCACGTGGCGCGCGACGGGTGCAACTGTGACGCCTTCTTCGCGCTGACCGGGTGCCGTGTGGGTGCGGCAGGCAATCCACGGCCGATACGGGATCTTGACGGGCTTGAGGGGTATGTCAGCACCGGCAGTCGCGATCCGTTCATTCTGCTGCCGGAATATTCCGAGACGCTTCACGGTCTGGCACATGCAGGAGGACGGATCAGGGCGGACATGTTTCCGCGCAGCGATCATGTAATGTCGCAGCCGGAAATCGCGACCGTGGACAGCATGCTCCGGCGCATGGCGCGGAGGGAGCCGCTGTTGCAAGGCGGAGCGGTGTAGGCGTGACCACACCTATGCCACGGGGTTGATCCAGGGTGATTTGAAATCCAGCCGTTTCAGGCCGTTGATGATTTCCGGTCGGCTCATGCCGAGTTTCCAGATCAGGCCGCTGCGATGGTTTTCGAGGCCCACCGTTATCGGGCCCTGATCAATGGCAAGATTGGTTGAGGCAACCCAGTCACGCGAGGGACAGAAAGCATCGTAGAAACCGTATTCCCCCCACAAACGGTCGCCAAGATCGTCGTGCAGGTGGCGCAGGACCGGCATGGAGTGTTCCGGACAATAGGAGAATGAGGAGAGGGCGGCCGTAGGTGTTATGGTACCGTTGTCCCGATCGGGCGCGTGAGCGGCATAACCGTCGGGATCGTCGCTTGCGGTGAGCCCCCAGCACTGCGGCCCGTAACCCGCGTGACCATTCGGATTTTCCAAGCAATGCCAATGATTTACAAGAGCATGCGCTCTGGCCTGATCGCCATAATCGGCGTAGTCATCCACCAGTTCGCGCGGGTCGATGGCAAGAAACGGGTACTGTGACAGAAACAGGGGACCGCCCCGGTCGGGTCCGAGCGGGAGAGTGACACCGCCATAGCTGCGACCATTGAGAAATACCGGAGTTTTTGCCCAGACTTCATGATAGCTGCGCGTTGGAAGCGGGTGTGTCGGCGATCCTGCGCCGAGGAGAAATACCGGCAGACATTCGTTCCAGCCGCCAAGGGCGAGGGCGTGTTCCTTCCAGGGACGGTCAGGGTGACGGTGCCAGATCACCGCGCCGTCGGATTCCCTGACATGGGCGAGCCAATTGACGTCCGCATAAAGCCGCTCGATCCGGGCTACGAGTTGCGGGCAATCGTCGAAATATGCTGCCGCAACCAGAAGCCCGCTCATCAGGAACGCGGTCTCGACAATGTCGCCACCATCATCTTCGGACGAAAACGGGAGAACCCGGCCGGACCGACCGGAAAGGAAATGCGGAAACACGCCGTCAAACCGGTCCGCTTCCTCAAGGAAACCAACAAGCCGGTCGAGGCGGTCCTGCAGGCTTCTGCGGGGAAACCAGCCCCGCTCGGCTGATACGACCTGTGCCATCAGGCCGAATCCGGTCCCGCCAGTGGTTACCGTGTCCTCGACATCATATCCAAACGCGCCACCGCTGCGTTCACGTGCCATGCCGCTTTCGGGATGGCTCCAGTGGGTAAAGTAGCGCGCCGTCGCCTCAGACACACGGTCGCAGAGAGCCCCGTCGTCGAGACCACGAACTATTCCAGCCATTGCAAACTAACCGTCTTTGTGTCCCGGCTGTTGGGGCCGATATGAATCTGAAATTCGCCCGGGTCCCATTCCAGAGTTGCGTTGGCCAGCGACGGTGCGACCCAGTATGACAGCATCCCGCGTGTGATGGTGAAGGCCACCCGCTCAGTAGCGCCTGGGGCGATCCGGACCTGCCGGAAATCCGCGAGCCAGCGGGCAGGGCGGGTGATCCAGGCAACCGGGTCGGAGAGGTAGAGCTGAACGGTTTCAAGCTGTTCCCGCGAGCCGGTATTTTTTACGTCCACATGAACCTGCAGCGGGCCGTCACCGCTGATTTGCGAATTGTTGACGACAGGGGTGGCATATTCAATTTCTGAATAGCCAAGACCAAACCCAAAGGGATAGCCCCGGAAGCCGTCGGGCAGGTCGAGCCAGCCGGTGCGGAATTTCTGAAATCTGCCGGGATCAGGACGACCGGTTGCCTCCTCGGAGTGATGCAGGGGCGTTTGGGCGGGATGCGCGGGCAGGGTGGCGGCGAGGCGGCCGGTCGGGTTACTGCGGCCGAAGACGAGATCGGCAACACCGTCAGGCCCGCGCAAACCACCATGCCAGCAGTAGATTACGGCATCCGCATCGTTGACCTCGGGGCCAAGCGCAAGCGGTCGCCCGGCAAAGACAAGGACAATCAGGGGTTTGCCGGTGCGCGACATGGCCCGGAGCAACTCACGCTGGGGGCGGGGCAGGTCGGGGACGAGGCGCGATGAACTCTCGCCCGCATGCTCCTTGGCCTCACCCACCGCTGCGATCACCACATCAGCATCCCGCACGGCGTCCAACGCCTCAGCGACCATGTCGTCCGGGTCCCGGTCATCGAAGCTGACGGTTTGGCCATGGACGTTGAGCCGGTCAACGAGCCAGGGCTCGTCGACGATGTTTGCACCGAAGGCGGTGGGCACCGCACGGCCGGTGATGTCCTCCACCGCTTCCTGAAGGGTGCGGACCTGACGGGCGTCTCCGGACACGGCCCAGGTCCCGAGCATGTTCGCACGATCGGCCACGAACGGCCCAACAAGGGCGGGTTTTGCCTCACCGGGAAGGGGCAGTACACCGTTGTTTTGCAGCAGAACCGCGCTTTGTGCTGCGGCCTTTTGGGCCAGAGTCAGGCCCTCATCGCGGGGTGGCGTCGCAACGCCGCCGCCGAGGCGCGCGAACGGATCGTCCAGCAGGCCGACCCGTGCCTTGAAAGTCAGAACCCGCATGCAGGCCCGGTCGATCAGGTCCAGGACCTCGTCGGCCCCAAGCGACAGACCGGCGTCCGCCGCATCAATACCGTTTTCGGCCAGTTGCGGAAGCGCGTGCAGGTAGTCCTCGCCCACCATGTCCATGTCCACACCGGCAAGCAGTGCCCGGATCACGGCGGCATCGCGATTGCCGATGCCATGCGCCGAGAGTTCCATCACGCCGGTGTAGTCCGACACCATCAAACCGTCGAATTCCTGACCGGCGCGCAGCCAGCCCTCGATCAGGTCCCCGTTCGCGTGCATCGGGATCTTGTTGACCGCGTTAAACGCGGCCATGACGCTTGCCGCGCCCGCTGTCACACCATCGGCGAAGGGGCGCAGATGCACGGTCAGGAGGTCCTCCAGCGCCATGCTTGCGTTGTCGTAATCGCGCCCGGACTGCGTAGCACCGTAAGCGACGAAGTGTTTCAGGCAGGCGGCCACGCGGTCTTTTTCGGAGGGGTCGGCACCCTGGAAACCCCGGACCATCGCTGCGGCAATGCGACCGGCCAAAAACGGGTCCTCGCCCGGGCTTTCAGCGACGCGGCCCCAGCGCGGATCGCGTGAGACGTCGATCATTGGGGCAAAGACCTGGTTCAGACCCTCGGAGGCGGCCTCTCGGGCGGCGAAATGCGCGGTTTTCTCGATGAGGTCCATGTCCCAGGAACAGGCGAGAGCGACAGGCAGGGGAAACACGGTCCGGTGTCCGTGGATGACGTCCTCCGCGAAAAAGAGGGGGATGCCGAGACGGGAGCCGCGCACCGCGCGTTCCTGCATCGCCTTTGCCGAGGCGAGGGATTTGGTTCCGAACACCGCCCCGATCATTCCGTCATCGAGCCGCCGAGCGAGTGGCGTATCGCCGCCGGCGCCGGTGGCCAACCCCTCACCGGCGGCGAGCAGGTTGAGCTGACCTATCTTCTCGATGGTGGTCATCCGGTCGAGATACGACCGGGCCTGGGCTTCATGTTGCACGACGCTGTTCCTTCCGGCCTGCCGTCAGATCATTCCGCGGCGAAATGGCGGAACCCTGCGGCGTCACTTCCGATGTCACTTACCTGCCCGATGCCGTCGCGCACGTCGAGAACCCTGTTGTAGAATGGCTCGCCTTCCGGGCCTTCCGGCAAAAACCCGCCATGGAGGACGGAGAGGATCGCCGCATCAGGCAGGCGCTCGGCCAGGGCGATGTGAAAATCGGCTGCTGCTTCCGTGTCGAGTGCGGAGGTGGCCTCATCGAGCAGAAGAATATCGGGCTCCTGGAGCAGGATGCGCGCAAGGACAAGACGCTGTTTCTGACCGCCCGAGAGGACATTGCGCCAGTTTTTGCCCTCGTGGAGCGGCTCGCGGATCGAGGAGATGAAGCGGCCGAGCCCCGCCCGCGAGAGGGCGTCCGCGATCGAGATGTCGTCGAAATCCCCGGGCGCGTCCGGATAGCAGACGAGTTCGCCCAGGGTCAGATGGTCCGGAAGGTCGGGTTCCTGGCCGGCGAAGAACGTGCGCGCCCCGCGCTTCAGGTCGATCTGTCCCGCGCCATAGGGCCAGATCCCGGCCACCGCCTTCAGCAGGGAGCTTTTGCCGCAACCGTTGCAGCCGCGCAGGTAGACCCGGTCGCCGGGACCGAGGGTGAGTTTCGGCACACTCAGGAACGGGTCGGTGTCCTTTCCGCGATGGTGGAGGGCCAGGTTTTCGAGTGAAAGCAGCGGGCCATTCTCGCGGAACCGTCGCTGGAAACGGCTGACGCCGGTTTCGCCGTAAAACGCGTCCCGCTCGCGCACACGCTCAATGGCGCGGGCCAGTTCGGTCAGACGACCCGCATTGGCGCGCAGCATGGCGATGGCCGGCATGACGTTTATGAACCAGGAAATGTCACCGATCAGTTCCGCCGTCAGTTCGGAACTGGCCGCGAAGTCGCGGAAGCTCATGGCGCCGGACATGTAGCCGGGCAGGGCGGGCAGGTAGGCGAGCATGCGGTGCGAGAGAAAATTGTAGACGTTTGTGAACATCATCATCACCGCACTCCAGCCGTTCTGCCGGTGCCAGGTGCGGTCCAGTCTGCTGTAGAGGCATGAGTTGATCCGGCGCTGCGCGCGTTCGCCCTGGGAGATCGCCATTTGGGAGACCCGGCCCAGCATGGCACCGATCTCGGCACGCCATGCGCCGTCGTGTTTCTGTCTCTCGAGTTGCAGGCGCTCCAGAACCCGTCCGATCAGCCAGGCGAGGGCCGTGAAGGTCGGAACATAGACGAGCACCAGAAGGCCGGCGAGTAGCGCGGTACCATAGATGCCTGGGCTGAGATCAAAGCGCGTGGCCATATCCGGGCCGACAAACGGGGCCACGAGATCGGGAATCGCAGCGCCCCATCGGTCGAGCAGTTCGACCGGCTGGCTGCGTTCGATCAGGGCCTGCGAAACGAACCAGATGGACGCGACCGATCCCCAAAGGCCCATTGCGAGTCCAATGACACCGCCATAGAGGCCGGCCGTACACTCATCGACGCGCTGGTCGATGGCGTCGGGCAGGCTCGCCGCGTTTCCGGTGCCGGAGCGGTCGCTCATAAGGTCATAGGCTACCTTTCGGTCGGAGAGAACAGCGGCATCAAACTGGTCGGCAAGCCAGGCCCGTGCGCGGCGGTGGAGCGTTGTGGACAGCACGTGGCGCACGGCCACGCCGGTCATTCTTGCGACGTAGATCCCAAGATAGGCCCCGGCGGCGAGAAGAAGGATTGAGGCCGCCTCGGCCCTCGTGCCCAAAAGATGAAACTCGGCCAGAGCCGCGATGAAATCGGCACTTGCGGTGGCCGTCCAGACGCTTGCCTTGCTGAGAACGGTGGTCATGCCGAAAATGACGACCGTCAGCGCCCAGGCCTCCAGCCAGCGGTCCGATCGCCAATAGGCAAAAATCAGACCCCAGAAACTCCCCAGTTTTTTCATGTGTTAACCATGCGCCTGCTCGTTATGGGCTCGGGCCCCCGGCAGTTGATCTGCTGGCGCGACGGACCGGCCTCTTTTTTATTGGTTCTGGTACGGTTTTATAATTCCTTACCCAAAAGTGTTAACAAACCTTAACCAAACGTGGATTTGGGGAAATTTAATTAAATTGTGTGGAGGGACCTGGGGCTGCCATGACACTTGGACGGGTCATCTACCCGTACAACAAAACCGCAGCAATCAGCGCACCTGGCAGAAAGAAATTAGCTTTCGGCAGCGCTGAACGATGCCCGTCACCCGAATACCGGGAGTCAGCACTGGTGTGCGGGACGAGAGGGAAGCACAAAAACCATTTGTCTGTCAGTCAACTCAGCAATGCACCGCCGACGCCTAGTTTATCAATTTTGAGGGAAGTTGGCGGACTGGGAAGGATTCGAACCCTCGGCCCCTTGATTCGTAGTCAAGTACTCTATCCAACTGAGCTACCAGTCCGCGTGGCGCTGGAGATACTAGTCCGTTTCGGGCTTTGCAAGGGCAATCGGGCGGAAATGTTTTGCGCGACGCAGATTTTTTTTGGGCCCGTAACGCATCCGTCCGGAGTGGATGCGTGGTGCTGATCAAATCGTGGGCACACTACGGATGAGCGGCGGAAACAGGCTCAAATCACGGTGTGTCCGGGGCAATATGGTTGAAAAACCACCTCGATGCCGTTACGGGCCGGGAGTTAACCGGAGCGGTGTGGGCAAGCGTGCTGCAGTGCGACCGGCCCGTCCTGGGGGAGAAGAGAATGAACCGGATTTCCGCAACCGCAATTGCTCTGGGCGCAGTGATCGTCACGCCCGGCACGGGTTCCGCGCTCGAAGCGGTCAGCTTTGGCACGAACTGGGTCGCACAGCCCGAACATGGCGGGTTTTATCAGGCGGTAGCGGATGGCACCTATGAGGCCTGTGGTCTGAATGTGACCATCGTTCCCGGTGGGCCGCAGGTCAACAACCGCGCCCTGATGATGGCTGGCAAGATCGACTTCTATATGGGCGGTGATCTGCTTCGTTCCTTTGCCGCAATCGAGCAGGGTGTTCCCCTGATTACGGTTGCCGCGATCTTTCAAAAACACCCCCAGGTGATCCTGACCCACCCGGGTGCGGCGGAAACCTGGGAGGACCTGAAGGACCTGCGTCTGATCATTTCCGAAAGCGGCTTTCAGACGTTTTATCAGTGGATGATGAACGAGTACGGATTCACCGAGGAACAGCGCGAGCCATACACATTTAACCCGGCGCCGTTCCTCGCGGACGAGGGAATGGCGATGCAGGGTTATCTCTCTTCGGAACCTTACGTAATTGAACGGGAAGGGGGCTTCGTGCCGCAGGCCTTCCTGATCGCCGATGCCGGTTTTTCGACATACGCCACGACGGTTGAGACGATGACGCAGACGATCTCGGAACGGCCGGAAGTGGTTGAGTGCTTCGTCGAAGGCTCGATTGAGGGCTGGTACAACTATCTCTACAACGACCCGAGCGCCGGGAACGCCCTGATCAAGGAAGCGAACCCCGAAATGTCTGACGACAAAATCGCCTTCGCTATTGAGAAGATGAACGAATACGGCATCGTCGACAGTGGTGAGGCGCTGGAAAGCGGCATCGGCGTCATGACGGCCGAGAAGGTTCAGGACTTCTACGACAAGATGGTCGCCGCCGGTATCGTTGAGGGAGGGCTGGACACCTCAAAAACCTTCACGACCGAGTTTGTCGGCAAGGGACATGGAATGGACCTGAAGCCCTGATCGGTTCCGCAAACGCGCGGTTTCCGGATCAGGACGCTTGAGCCGCATGGCTGGTATGGAATGACAGCTTCAGTCGACTCCGCCACCCCCAGAGCGCTGGAACTGCGAAATGTGGAGAAGGTGTTTGGGGAGAATGCCGCGGCTCTGCGCGGGTTGTCATTTGACGTGTTTGAAGGCGAGTTTGTATCGCTCCTCGGGCCATCGGGCTGTGGAAAATCCACGGCGCTAAGACTGATCGCGGGCCTGATCCAGCCGACATCCGGGACCATCGAACGACGGTGTGGAAAGTCGGAACTGGCCGTTGTGTTTCAGGAACCAACACTGATGCCCTGGACCACGGTCGAGAAGAACGTCTGGTTGCCGCTTAAACTGCGCGGCATGAGCTTCGGTGACGCGAAACCGGTTGTTGACGAAGCGTTGCGCCTTGTGGGCCTTGAGGGATTTCGGGGTGCCTGGCCGCGTGAGCTTTCGGGCGGAATGAAGATGAGAGTGTCCATCGCGCGGGCGCTCGTCACCCGGCCGAAACTCATTTTGATGGACGAGCCGTTTGCCGCACTGGATGAGATTACCCGGTTCCGGCTCAATGATGACCTGCTGTCACTGAAGTCGAAACTGGGATGTACCGTCGTTTTTGTCACGCATTCGGTTTTTGAAAGCGTGTATCTCTCTGATCGGATTCTTACCATGGGAACGGCGCCCGGGCGGGTTGTCGAAGAGACCCTTATCGACACGGACAGGAGCCGGGATGAAGCGTTTCGCACATCGGCCGAGTATGCCGGTTGGTGCCGGAACGTCTCGGAAAGCCTGCGCCGTGGTATTGGAGCGGCGGTATGATCGGAAATGCGGATGGATCCACGGCGGGAATGGTCGACCGCGAAGAACTTCGCCGCTCGCGCCGTACCCGGTTTGAAAGGATCGGCCGCTGGCTTCTGCCGGTGCTGGTCATCATCGCTGCGATTGTTGCGTGGGACCGGCTGGTCGCCTGGAATGAAATCCCGCATTACATACTTCCCGGACCGAAACTGGTTGTACAGACCCTGGTTGAGGATTGGCCAATCCTTTACCAGTCGTTCCTTGTCACACTGAAAATCACGGCGCTTGCGCTGATACTCGCGGTTGTCGGTGGGGTAGGGATTGCCGTGCTGTTTTCCCGATCCCGGGTACTGGAGATGTCATTCTTTCCGTTTGCGGTTGTTCTTCAGGTCGTGCCTATCGTCGCGATTGCCCCGCTCATTTTCATCTATATGGATTCAAAGGTTGCGGCCCTGTTGTTATGCGCTTGGCTGGTGGCGTTTTTTCCGGTGCTGTCTAACACGACGCTGGGACTGAAATCGGCGGACCATAACCTGCGCGATCTGTTCGACATCTACGGTGCGACACCCTGGCAGAAGCTCATTTATCTCCAGGTTCCGTCGGCACTGCCGTATTTCCTCGGCGGGCTACGGATTGCAGGCGGTCTGAGTTTGATTGGCGCGATTGTGGCGGAATACGTGGCCGGTACGGGGGGTATCGGGTCCGGGCTGGCGTTTCGCATCCTGGAATCTGGTTACCGGCTGAACATCCCGCGCATGTTCGCGGCCCTGTTGCTCGTCGCGCTGACCGGGGTGATCATCTACACGGCGTTGAGCATTGTCAGCCATCTGCTGCTGAGACGCTGGCACGAAAGTGCGACGGATAAGGAACGCTGAGTGCACTCTCACTGCGTACTGCAAAATTTTGCAGTGGTGGTTAAGCGCGCGTTAGGACTTAGATACGATTTTCGAGGGGTCAACAAAATCAGGTTCCCGGAGTATTCCCCCAATGTCCTCAACACGGTCGCTGCGTCTTATCACTGCCGGACTGGTCGCAAGCGTGATTGTCTGGAGCTTGATACCCGCGGCCACCAGTATTCTGGTGCGGACCGAATGGGTTGAGGTGCCGGGCGGCTCGCCGAACGGCGCGATGGCAACGCTCCAGGCGAACTCCGGTGAGACCGATCTGAATTGGATCCCGGCGGCGGGAACCGCGCAGGTGGATCAGGCTTCCGGCGCCGAAACGGAATAGATATTTACACCTTCATCAAAAAGGGGCCGGAAAAAACTCCGGCCCCTTTTTTGTGCTTCGAATGAGGTGGTTTTCCGGGACGATCAGCCGTCGCGGAAGGCCCGGTTGAAGTAATCCAGGAATGGCTTCAACAGGTAATTGAGCGGGCTGCGCGGACTGGTGCTGATATACGCCTCAACCGGCATGCCGGGCAGGAGGGTTTTGTCACCAAGCGCATCGATCATGTTGGCATCAACCTCAATGTCGACCCGATAATAGCGTGCGCCAAGCTGCTCATCGACAATCGCGTCAGCCGAAACCGCGTGGACCTTGCCAGGCAGTTCGGGCGTGGTGCGCATATCGAAGGCCGAGAACCGGAGGTTGGCTTCCTGACCCACGAAAACCTGATCGATGTGAATGGTTTCGATCTGGGTGCGGGCGACAAGAGGCGTGTCCTTCGGTACGATATACATGACCGGCTCGGCCGCGCGGATAACGCCACGCAACGTGTCGGCCGTGCTGCCATAGACCACGCCGGAAACCGGGGCGCGCAGGTCGAGACGTTCGACCTGATCCAGAAGGGCGCGCCGGCGCTCGCGCAGCTCGATTTCGCGGTATTCAATGTCACGAAGCTGGGTGATTGCCTCGTCCCGCTGGGCGGTCATGAGGCGTACACGCTCGATCTCAATCTCCGCGATCTTACCGCGGTTTTCCGAGATGGAGGCCGCAACTTGGCCTTCGGTCCCGTGGAGCGAGGCAAGGTCCCGGCGAAGGGCCAACACACGTGCAACCTGGGTGAGACCCTGCTTGTAGAGCTCTTCCTGACCCTCAATTTCCTCGTCGAGGAGGTTGATCTGGGTATCAGTTGCGGCGGCGAGGGAGACCAGCCCGTCGATCTGGTTTGATATCTGGACCTGGCGTTCCGCGAGCTGTTGCGTTTCCTCCTCACGCAGCTGTCGGCGGGCCTCAAACTGCTGGATCTGGGCGTCCATGAGCTGCTGAATTTCAGGATGGTTTTCGGCTTCCTCAAGCAGTTCCGGAACAAACTGGATTTCATGGAGCCCATCCCGCTCGGAGGACAGACGGCTCTTGCGGGCCAGGACCTCGAACCATTGTCCCTCGACGATTTCAAGCTCGGTGATCAGGGTGCGTCCCTCAAGCTGGATGAGAATGTCGCCTTCCTGGACCTCGTCGCCGTCGCGGGCATGAATCGCGGAAATGACGCCGCCGCTGAGATGCTGGACGATCTGGCGGTTTCCTTCGACCTCAATTGAACCGGCCGCCACAACGGCGCCCCGAATGCTTGTCAGCACGGCCCAGCTGCCAATGCCTCCGACAAGAAGGAAGAGGCAGATGTATCCAAAAACCAGAAACTTGCGAAGGTTCCAGCGGTTGCCTGCTTCAGAACTCATGATTTGGGCCCTCCCTCAATTCGGCCCGCGACCTGCGAGTAGTTTTTGACATGGGCACGAAGAACCTCGTCTCTTGGGCCGAACGCCTTGATCATGCCGCCATCGACGATGAGAATAAGATCACATTCCGCGATGCCAGCCGGACGGTGTGCCATGATGATCACGGCCTTGCCGCTTTCCTTGGCGTCGCGGATGGCGGCGTTGAGGGCGTCCTGACCACTTGAGTCCAGGTTGGAGTTGGGCTCATCCAGCACCATCAGAACCGGATCGCCGTAGAAGGCGCGGGCGAGGCCAATGCGCTGTTTTTGGCCGCCGGATAGACGCGCTCCTCCGGCGGAGACGGGCGTATCATATCCGTTCGGAAGTTCGAGGATCATCTCATGCGCACCGGCCTTTTTGGCGGCGGTGACGATGGCGTTGTCATCAGGGTTTGTCTGCATCCGCGCGATGTTCTCGGCAATGGTCCCGTCGAAAAGAACGACGTCCTGCGGAAGGTAGCCTATATAGCTGCCCAGCACGTCCGGATCGTAGTGATCGAGCGCCGCGCCATCGAGGCGCACGGAACCGGAAGCCGGACGCCAGATCCCGGTTAGAACACGGGCGAGGGTGGACTTGCCCGAAGCCGAGGGGCCAATCACGCCAAGGGCCTGACCCGGTTTGACGTTGAAAGACGCGATGCGCAGGCTGGCCTTTTGCTGATCTGGCGGGAAAACCGTCACCTGGTTCACGTCCAGATAGGCGCGGGGGCGCGGCAGTTTGGTGTGCTGCTGCAGTTCGGGTGTGGAGGACAAAAGGTCCTTGAGCCGGTCCCAGGACTGTCGGGCGCGCAGCACCAGCGGCCAACCACCAATGGCCTGTTCAACGGGTGCAAGCGCACGGCCCAGAAGGATCGAGCCGGCAATCATGGCACCTGCGGTCATCTGCCCCTCAAGGACGAGGTAAGCACCGAGGCCCAGCACGGCGGACTGCAGGAAAAACCGGAATGTTTTCGTCATTGTCGAAAACTTGCTGACCCGGTCGCTCGATGAAATCTGTGCCTGGATGGCCTTTTGGCGCATGGCCTGCCAGCGTTCGAGCGTCGCGCCGCTCATGCCAAGAGCACGGACCATTTCACCCTGTTGGCGGACGTTCTCCGCATAGGCGTCGCCCTGCATCGTTGCGGCGGAGGCGACCGCCTCCGGCTTGCGCGTCATCAACTGGTTGAGAACGGTCATTGCGACCAGGATTAGGGCACCGACGACGGAAAGGTGTCCGAGCCATGGGTGGAACGTGTAAATCGCGAAAATGAAGAACGGCGCCCAGGGCATGTCGAAAATGGCAAAAAGAACCGGCGAGGACATGAGCCGCTGAACCGCTTCCAGATCACGCAATCCGGTTGCGGGCTTGGAGCGTTCCGTTGACAGGACCGAGCGGCGCATGGTGGCGTCGAACACCCGCGCGTCGAGCCGCGCCTGCATCGTGGCACCTATGCGGGCGGAAACCCGTCCACGGATGTAGTCGAGGATCCCCATGAAGGCGTACAGACCGGCAATCAGCACGGTCAGCGCGAGCAGGGTGGCCTCGGACCGGCTCGGCAGAACCCGGTCGTAGATTTGCAGCATGTAGAGCGGGCCGGTCAGCATCAGCAGGTTCACGAAAACGCTGAAAATCGCGATTGTCAGGAAAAGGCCTGACATGCCCCTCAGGCCGGAAGCCGGGCTGTTTAGTTTTTCATCTGGTGACATTTGTGTTCCGATTACCTTCTGCGATCCGCCACAATGCATTCCCTCGCCGTGGCGAGGCTTTTTGCACAGAAAAGACTATTAACCAATTATCAAATGGTAAATTAATGGGTAGAAGACTAACGGTTCCGTAACGAAAATCACATTAGGCAAAGATTTGCCCATCCTTTGTCGCGAAGGTTGGGACAGCTAAATCAAAGCGGAGCGCCCGGGATAAAAGTCCTGGGGCAGGGTGGCCGCACCTGCTCAGCCGTCGAGCCAGACCTGTTCGAAATGGGTTTCAAAGGTCGGGTGCATTCCCAGGCCCCGTACATCGGATGTCATGTGCCTGAACAGGGAGCGCCAGAAGGGCTGGATCAGGACACCGGAATCCTGGAGGATTTTTTCCATTCGGCCCATGAGTTCACTGCGTTTTTCAGCATCGGCTATTTTCAGGGCCTCATCCAAAAGCCGGTCAAACTCCTCGTCGGAAAAACCGGTTTCGTTCCAAGCCTCGCCGCTGCGATAGGCGAGAGCGTAGATCTGAACTCCCAGCGGCCGCATGTTCCAGTTCGTTGAAGAGAAGGGGTATCCGACCCATCCGTTCCAAAAGGTGCTTCCCGGCATGACAATGCGCCGAACCTTCATGCCCGCATCGCGCATCTGGGCGGCTACGGCATCGGTTGAGTTTCGCCGCCAGTCGTCATCGATGGAAAGAAGTTCAAACTCCGTGTCCGCGTGACCGGCTGCGGTCAGGAGTTTCATCGCCGACTCGGGCACGGCCATTTTGGGAGGTAGTTTTTTGTATTCCGGATGCATGGGGCCGCAGTGATGGTTTTCCGCAACCTCGCCCATGCCCTGATATCCAAGATCCAGAATAATCTCGTTATCCACCGCCATCTGGATGGCCCGCCGCACCTCGACATTGTCGAAAGGGGGATGGTTAACGTTCATGCGAATGCAGATTGTGGCGGCCGTGACGACGCTGGCTTTTTGAAGCCCCAGATCATCAAATGCATCTACGAAATCGGCTGTGGTCTGGTAATTTGCGTGAAGCTGACCAGCCTCGAAGGCCGCAATTTCGGCGGCAGGATTGGTGCCATGGTCGATGAATTCGACACCATCGAGAAAAACGGGACCGAACACCTCATCGCCCCACCAGGAATTGCCATCCGTCCGACGGCGTGTGACCGAGCGTACGCCGGGCTCATGGCTCACGAGTTCCCAGGGACCGGTTCCAATGGGGTTTTGGGTGATGTCCGCACCGGTTTCATCGAAACTGCGATGGACGATGAGAGCGGGGTAGTCGGTGATCCCCGGAATGATCGTGATATCAGGGGAGCTTAGATTAAGCTCAACCGTGTAATCATCCACCAGAATGACCGCATCCTCGCGTGCACCAAAAACGTCCCGGACCAGATCCCGTTCGACGGTCGTGCCGTCATCCTCGGTCACGGTTCCGATATAGGTTTCCTCGCCTTTTTTCTCGATGAGGGGTCCAACGCGGGACGCCATCGAATTGCCGGGGACGTGACGTTCGCACCAGCGCCGGAAATTGAACACAACATCGTCTGCGGTGAAGTCGTCACCATTGGACCATTTGACGCCACGGCGCAGTTTCAGAACGTAATTCGTAGCATCCCCATTTACCTCCCAGCTTTCCAGAAGGTAGGGCTCAAAGCCGAAATCAGGCGAATACCGCACCAGGTTTTCGAGGAAACCGCGACAGGCATTGCCTTTTTCCGACCAGTCGAAAATCCGGGGATCGCTGATTTCCATGACGGACATGGACACCCGCAGCACGCCACCGGGTTTGCCTTCCTGCGCTCTGGCGACATGCGGTACACTGAGCCCAAGCAAACCGTATGCGGCCGGAACCGTGACACCAAGTGCCGTGGCGCGGGCCAGAAACTCACGCCGGTTGAGTTTGCCGCCGAGACATTCTTCAGCAAGTCGCGGAACCGCGGGGTGCACGTCTTTGCCGTTGATTGTGCCGGAGGTCATCATTAATCCCTGTGGTGATCATGTGCCTTGCAATTGCAAAACAAATCCGCGAACGGGTCAACGGAAGATTGGCTGCAAAACCCTGGTATCGGGAATTTGACCACGGTCACCGCGGGATACCTTTTGGCGATGGGGATGACAGGCGCTATATGCACATAATGATGATTATGTTATTTGGTTTTGTGGTTGTGATACCCCGCCACCGGTTATTCTCATGACATCACAAACAACGCTCATTGCGGGTCCTACTGCGAGCGGCAAATCCGACCATGCATTACGGCTGGCCGAAACCTCACCTTCCGTAATCATCAATGCGGACGCCCTTCAGGTTTATGACTGCTGGAGCATTCTGTCCGCGAGACCTCAGCCGTCAGATCTCGCTTTGGCTGATCATCGCCTCTACGGGCACGTGAAAGCGGATTGCCGCTATTCCGTTGGCGCCTGGTTGCGCGACGTTGCACCGATACTTCGCGAGGCCCACACCAAAGACCTGTCCGTGATTGTCGTTGGCGGTACCGGGCTCTATTTCGACGCACTCACCAACGGGCTGGCTCACGTGCCGGAAATCAAGCCGGAGGTACGTGCGGCGTCCCAAGCTCTGCTGAACAGCAACGAGTTGCACAAAATGATCGCTGATCTTGAAGCCAGTGATCCGGAAATCCGCTTCCGTATCGACACGAATAACCCAATGCGCGTGCAGCGTTCGTGGGAAGTCCTCACGAGCACCGGACGCCCACTGTACAAATGGCAGATGGAAAAGACCGCGCCATTGGTCGACGGATCATCCTGCGAGAAGACACTCATCAATCCACCCACCGAAGTTCTGAACGAGCGCATCGAGGCCCGGTTCAGGAAAATGGTGGAACTCGGAGCTCTGGAAGAATGCCGGCAATTCATGAACAATGGATATGATCGCAACCTCCCTGCCGCACGTGCCCTGGGAGCATCGCAGCTTATCAGTTTTCTTGAAGGCCATGTGGACCTTGATAAGGCTATTCAGGACGCCACCATAGCGACCCGGCAGTTTGCAAAACGCCAGCGGACATGGCTGAGAAACCGAATGTCAGACTGGAATAAAATATAAATTTTATATTATTTTCAGATATTTATACGATATTATTAAAGTTTTCGGAAGCGTTCACGGTCCCGCTGAGACCATCGCACATCAAAGAGATAACCGCCTTCCTGAACCTTTTCACTCAGCACGACATTGCGATCAAACAACCACGACCTTCTTTTCCCGTCGCTGAACTCCAGCTCGACCTGGTCCTCAACCATTTCAGAGGCCAGTTCCTGCTCAATTCGTTCAAGCAGCGCATCCACGCCCATGCCGGACACCGCTGATATGGCGAGAGTATCTCCCCCACGGGCGGCGGAATTCAACGTTGCGTCCAGGTCTTCGCCGGTCAGTTTGTCGACCTTGTTCCAGACCTCCAGCGTTCCCGATTGCCGTTCCTCATCAAGACCAAGCTGTTCCAAAACCTCGTGGACATTCTGAGCCTGGTGCGCGGTTTCAGCGTGGGTAATATCGCGGACATGGACGATCAGGTCAGCTTCCAACACCTCCTCAAGAGTGGCGCGAAATGCCGCCACCAGCTGTGTTGGCAGATCTGAGATAAACCCAACCGTATCCGACAGAATAACCTGACGACCACTCGGCAGCGTGATAGAGCGCATGGTCGGGTCGAGGGTTGCGAAGAGCATGTCGCGCGCCAGAACGGTTTCGCCCGTCAGGCGATTAAAGAGCGTCGACTTGCCCGCGTTGGTGTAACCGACGAGAGCTACAACCGGAAACGGAACGCGCTTCCGGGCCGAACGGTGCTGACCACGGGTCCGGATGACCTTGTCGAGCGACTTTCGGATGCGGACCATGCGCTCGTCCAAGGCACGACGGTCGGCCTCAATCTGGGTTTCTCCGGGGCCACCCAGAAAGCCAACACCACCGCGCTGGCGCTCAAGGTGTGTCCAGCTGCGCACGAGCCGGGATTTCTGGTAACTTAGATGGGCCAGTTCGACCTGAAGGACCCCTTCCCTCGTTTTGGCGCGATCACCAAAGATCTCAAGGATAAGACCCGTCCGGTCGAGAACCTTGCAGTTCCACGCTTTCTCGAGGTTGCGCTGCTGCACAGGTGTGACGACCGCGTCGACCACAACCAGCCCAGCCTCATTCGACGAAACCAGTTCGGCAAGCTCTTCCAGCTTGCCGGAGCCAAACAAAGTACCGGCACGCGCCTTTGGGAGCGGGACGGCATCGGATGCGACGACTTCGAGATCCAGTGCGGCGGCCAGACTGACCGCTTCCTCAAGCGCGTCGGACGGGTCCCTTTCGGACCCGTTTAGTCTGGCTGGATGCAGAACAACCGTCCGCATCCGCTGTTCCTGATCAGCTATCTTCCGGCTCGTAAAGGTTGATCGGCTGGGCCGGCATTACGGTAGAAATGGCGTGCTTATAGACCAGTTGAGACTGGCCGTCCCGACGCAGAAGAACGCAAAAGTTGTCAAACCAAGTGATCACACCCTGGAGCTTAACGCCGTTCATAAGAAAGATCGTTACGGGAACTTTTGCTTTTCTTACGTTATTGAGGAACGCATCCTGGAGATTTTGTCTGTCGGCAGCCATTTTTCTCAGCCTTAAGTTGTATATGCCATCCGGGAACGGCTTATGTTTTCGTTGCCTTACAATTATGGTTGCCGGTTTTTGGGATTTCTAGTGCAGTGCATCATTTTTCCCCGACTGTGGCCACTTTGCAGAAGTGACATCAATTCCGCCAGTACGCGGGGTTGAAGAGCGCAATGATCACCAGCGCCTCCATACGCCCGATGATCATGCCCGCGGAGAAAATCACCTGCGCGGCATCGTTGAGATCCGCATAACCAAAGCCGTCCGACAGGGTCAGAATTGCGGGGCCAGTCGTCGTTAGAGAGGCAATGGCAAGCGTCAGGCTGCGTTCAAATCCGAGACCTGTAGCGCTGAGCGCAACGAGGAGAAGTGACAGCGTGGCGAGAAAAAGCATCAGAAAAACAAAGGCTGTCTGGGGCCCACGGTCTGAAATCATCTTGTCGCCGTGACCCTGCCTGCGGACACTGCTGGGATGGACCAGAAGATCCATCTCCTGCAGCCCCAGGCGGTACAGCGCATAGACCCTGAGCAGCTTCACACCACCAGCTGTGGTAGCGATACCCCCGCCCATCACGGCCACACCGAGGAGAATCAGCCCCGGACTTTGCAGTCCCGACCAGACCTGCATGGTGCGCCAGTCACTGCTCTCAAAGCCTGTCGTGGTGAGGAATGACAAAATTGTGAAGATCGACCCCCACACCCCCTGTGCCGCTGCGGCAAGATTGTCCTGCCGATCCACCTCTGCCGCACCAATGAAGTTGCGGCAGAACAGTACCACGGTGATTCCCAGCACGCATATCAGCATCAACTGCATCTGCGGATCAGAGAAGCGCGGGATACGTTCGGTCCAACGGCTCCTGAATACGGTTTTCTGGGACACTGCGGACAACAGGAAAATTGCGATGGCAATCTCGCCAAGTCGTCCAGAGCCGGCCCCTTCGACGCCGCCTATGGGAGACACACCACTTGTGGATACAGTCGCCATCGCATGACAGAGGGCCACGAACGGACGATCACCGCAAACGGTCAGGATCAAAGCCAGAACAAAGGTGCCCATGACGTATATGGGCGTAATCGTCCGCGCCTTCTGAACGATACGGCGGCTTGCCTCCTCAATGGTCCCTGCCCCATGCCGCAAATACTGGCCGCCCGTTTTGTCGCTGATCTCAAAGCCGCCGAGATTGAGCGGCGCCAGAACGGCGAAGGTCGTGACCAGCACGATCAGACCACCGAGCCAACCGACAAGTGAGCGCCACAGGTGGATCGTATCGGAGATCAGGGCGGGACGTTCGAATACCGACGCACCAGTCGTGCTCAGACTGGACAGCATCTCGAAGTAGAGATCCATGAAATCCATGTTCGGCACGAGGGGTACGAGCGGGGCCGCCAGGAATATCGGCAGTAGGATGTATACCATCAGGAGCGTCAGGAGATGGTATCGCTCTGGAACTCTCGGATGCCAGTTGGTCGTGGCCAGTCCAAGAAGCACCGAAATTACGGCAAAAAACACGGAGTGATAAAAAAACGTCCGTGAAATAAGCATGTTGTGGTCGATCAGCGCGTCGATCGCCGGGACCATCATCAGGGCAGCCGAAAACAGGAGCAGCAGGACAAAAGCCGGAAACTGGCGAAGGTACGACATCAACCTAGAAGAAATCCAGGCCGACCTGGAACAACCGCTCCACCTCGGCAACTGCTTCGCTGGTTGCGAAAATGGTGAGGACGTCACCCTCCTCGATGCGGGTGTCTCCCTTGGGCACCATGATACGATCCTTTTTCTGGATCAGGCCGACGATGCTCGATTCAGGAAATTCAGCATCCCGGATCAGCCTTCCGGCAATGGCGGAGGTTCCCAGAACCTGTGCCTCAATCACCTCGGCCTCTCCATCACCGATTGAATACACCGCCCGGATGCGACCATGGCGCACGTAGCGGAGGATGGAGGATACAGTAGTGGCTCTTGGGTTGACGTAGGCGTCGATGCCCATGGGTGCGATCAGACCAATTAGCGAGGGATCATTGACCAGCGCGACCACAAGTTTCGCGCCCTCGTTCTTGGCTCTCACGCAGGCGAGGATATTGGTCTTGTCGTCGTCCGTCAGTGCCAGAGCGGCATCCACGCGGCGCACGTTCGCCTCATGGAGCAGTTCGAGGTCCAGGGCATCGCCATTGAGAACTATGGACCGCTTTAGCGTATCGGCGGCATGTTCCGCACGATCCATATTTTTCTCGATGAGCTTGACCCTGGATTTGCGTCCTTTGGACTCGAGTTTTTGAGCAACGTTCAAGCCGATATTGCCTGCGCCGATAATCAGCGTGCGCTGAACGTCGAGACTTGCCTTCCCGTATACCTCCATCACACGCTGAAGGTCTTCGGTCACGCAGAACACGTAAACCTGGTCGCCCTCGTAGAGCTGATCCGGGGGCTCCGGCACAAAAAGACGTTCACCGCGCCGAATGCCCACAACATGCGCCCGCAGTGTAGTGAAAAGCTCTGAGAGCTGCCTGAGAGGCGTGTTGAGCACGCTGCAGTCACGGTCGAGGGAAATCCCGACCAGCTGGGCCTTTTCTTCAAGGAACGCCTCAATATCGAATGCAGCAGGCGCAGCGAGCCGCTGCATAACCGCATCGGCGACAGCAAACTCCGGCGAAATGACCACATCAATGGGGAGGTGTTCGCGCCGATACAGGTCGGAATAGAGAGTATTGAGGTAGGACGGCGACCGCAGGCGGGCAATCTTCCTAGGAACGGAAAATACCGAGTGGGCCACCTGGCACACGACCATGTTGACCTCATCCGACTGGGTTGCAGCAATGACCATATCGGCATCACGCGCGCCTGCCTGTTCGAGCACATCAGGATGTGAGGCAAATCCGGTCACACCGCTGACGTCGTAGGCTTCCGTCAAACGCCTAACAAGGGCCGGGTTGTTGTCTACCACGGTTACCTGATTGGCGTCCTGCTCGCGGGAGAGATGACGGGCAATCTGCCCCCCCACCTGTCCCGCACCGCAAACGATGATTTTCATACAGCCTAAGCCCCGGCACTAACCAAATTACGGTCAGGCTGGTTCCTGCGCCTCGTCATTGCGCTGCCCCCGGCCTGCCGGAATGACATTCAATGACTTGAGCTTGCGATGCAAGGCCGAGCGTTCCATTCCCACGAAACTCGCGGTCCTGGAAATGTTCCCTCCGAAACGACTGATTTGTGCGACAAGATACTCGCGCTCGAACGTCTCCCGCGCCTCGCGCAGCGGCAGCCCCGCGAACGTAGCCCCAAGCAGGCCGGGATCGCCCTCGTCGGCAGTGGGCGCCTCCATCGCGAGTTCGCCAGGCTCAATCCGGCCCTTGTCGGGCCCCAGGATCAGCGCGCGCTCGAGGATGTTGCGCAATTGCCGGATGTTTCCGGGCCAGCGCATGGTCTGCAACTGGGCTTCGGTTTCCAGTGCAAGCAGACGTTGGGGCAGGCCCTGTGCCTTGTTCAACTGCTCAAGAAAATGCGCGGCGAGTTCCGGGATATCCTCCCGGCGGGCTTCAAGCCCTGGTACGCTGACCGGCACCACGTTGAGGCGGTGGTAGAGTTCCGTGCGGAAACGCCCGGCCTGCATTTCGGCCTCCAGGTCACGGGTGGTTGCCGAAAGCACCCGCACATCCACGCGGACCGTGTCAGTCCCACCGACGCGCTGAAAAGACTGATCCACCAGCACCCGGAGGATCTTCGACTGTGTGCCGATGGGCATATCGGCAACCTCATCGAAGAAAATCGTGCCGGAATTGGCCCGCTCCAAAAGTCCCGGCTCGACGCCACGCTCCGGGGTGTCACGACCGAAAAGCACCTCCTCCATCTGGTTGGCGGCGATCGAGGCGGAATTCACGATAATGAACGGGCCCTTGGCCCGGTCCGAATTCGAATGGATGTAACGTGCGGCCACGTCCTTGCCCGATCCTGGCGGGCCCGACAGCATGATGCGGCTGTTGGTGCGGGCGACCTTGTCGAGTTGTGATTTCATCTGACGGAAGGCCGCGCTTTTCCCGAGCATGACCTGTTCGGACGCGTCCTGCCCACGAAGAGATGCGTTTTCCCGGCGCAAACGCGACGCCTCCAGGGCGCGTTCAATTACCACGGTCAACTGATCAATGTTAAAGGGCTTCTCGATGAAATCGTATGCGCCCTGTTTGATCGCGGCCACCGCGATTTCAATGTTCCCGTGACCGGAAATGATCACAACAGGGATCGCGGAATTATCACGTCGGACCCGTTTGAGAATGTCGATGCCATCGAACCGGCTGTCCTTGAGCCAAATGTCGAGAATGATCAGGTCGGGTGCCGCCCGGTTGATCTCCTCAAATGCGGTATCGCTGTTCCAGGCCAGCCGGACACCATGGCCCTCGTCTTCCAGAATATCTCCGATAAGGTCCCGGATATCCTGCTCGTCATCGACTACGAGAATGTCGGTCATTTTATTCTCTCTCTCAACTTCTCGGTTATCTTTTCTTTTTCCGAACGGTCCTCACCGGCCGGGCTTTCAATCCTCACATGAGGCAGGGTAATTTTCGCGAGGGCTCCCTTCGTACCGCCGTCCTCAAAGCCATGGGACGGCAACAATTCCAGCGTGCCGTCGTGTTCCTCGATAATCTTTTTGACGATGGAAAGACCAAGGCCGGTGCCCTTTTCCCGGTTGGTCACATAGGGCTCAAACAGCCTGCTCGCCGCGTCGGGCAACCCGGAGCCGTTGTCCTCGATCTCGATCTGCAGGTGCTCCGGCGACGTGACCAGTCGAACCATGATTTGTCCGCGCGGTTGCGGCGTTTCGGCGACGCGGTCATCGACCGCCTCAGCCGCATTCTTCATCAGGTTGGTTAGAGCCTGACTGATCATGGTGCTGTCGAGTTGTGCCAGCACCGCGTGATCCGGAAGTTCCGTGACGTAGCGGATGTCAGGCCGACCATTTTCCTGTAGCAGCACGGCTTCCTCGACCAGTTTGGTCAAATCGAGCGCCTTACGATCCGGCGCCGGCATGCGTGCAAATTTTGAGAACTCGTCGACGATCCGCCTCAAATCGTCCGTCTGACGAATGATGACGTCGGTCATGCGAACCATGGCCTGCTGGTCATCCCCAAGCTTGGGACCGAACTTTCGCCGGATACGTTCGGCAGACAACTGAATTGGTGTGAGCGGGTTTTTGACCTCATGGGCAATGCGTCTCGCTACATCACCCCAGGCGGCGAGCCTTTGAGCGGCAACAAGGTCCGTCACGTCGTCAAAGGAGATTACGTAGCCCTCAAGGTCGCCCTCGTTCGAATTCCTCTTGGCCATTCTGACAAGGAGATCTTTCTCACGACCATGGCGGCGAAGTTTTATCTCTCCCTTCACCACGTTGATGCGACCGTTTTGCAACTGCTGTTGCAGATCCATAAATTCGGGCACTGCAAATTCAAGGGGACGGTCAATCGCCTCTTCAGGATTGAGGTCCAGCAGGTCCGAGGCGGCAGTGTTCATAACCTCCACATAGCAGTCATCGCCGAGGCCAACGACACCGGCCGTAACGCTCGAAAGTACCGAGTCGAAAAGTCGTCTTCTGCGTTCAGTGTCTTGGTGAGCCGAGACCAGCGCATCCCGCTGGCCTTTCACCTGTCGGGTCATTTTGTTGAACGCCTGTCCAAGCAGGGCAATCTCGTCGTCACCGGCGGCTTCCCTGACGCGCACATTGAAGTCTCCGCTACCAACACGTTCCGCGGCACTCGCCAGGCGGCCAACCGGCCGTGCAAGACGTTCCGCGAACCACATGCCCATCCACATGGCGCCGAGGATGACGACCAGAGCAAAGCCCAGATAGATCAGAGCAAACTCAAACAGCAAACTGCCGCGTTCTTTTTCGAGCTGTTGATAGAGAAGGACCGTTTCCTGTGTTTCATCCAGCAGGCCGAGGATTTCACCGTCGACTTCCCGGCTGACAAAGAGGAAGTGATCGCTAAATCTTTCGAGCTCCACGAGCGCCCGGAACTCGTTGTTTTCCCAATCCTGGATGATGACGAGCTCACCGTTTCGGGCGCGCTCCAGTTCCTCGGGCAAAGGACGGGAATAATAGAACAGGTAACTGCGCTCGCCGCGGGCCCTGATGGTTCCGTCGCCATCAATAATGTAAGCCTTTGAGAGCGCCCGCTGCATCTGGATCTGACCGTTGGTCAGGGTTTCGCGCAGCCCGCCACCGGATAGCAGTGGGTATCGTCGTTTCTGGTCGCTAATGTATTGGGCGAGGACGCGCGTATCGGCGGTCAGGGTACTCGTATGCTCTTCCTCGTAGGCCTGAGCGGCAGCGAGTGAGTTTGAGACCACGTCGCGCACCCGGTCCGAGAACCAGCCCTCCAGACCAAAATTGAGCGTAATCGTTGCAAAAATAGCTACGAGAACCGTCGGAATGATGGCCAGTGCCGTGAACATGCGCACGAGCCGCACATGAAGCCGCGACCCTGCCGACTGTCGGCGCCTTGCCGCAATCATGGCCGCAAGATGCCTCCCGACAAACGTGGCGACCATCAGGGCATAGATGAAGTCAGCGACGAGAATGGCCCGGAGTGTTTTGCGACCACTCAGGCCCTCAAGTCCACCAAGGGATGCGAATGTAGCGATGCCGAGAATAACACCCAACACAACCATAAGCCAGAAGACGCCCATGCGGGCGTTTCGGTTATTCATGGATACTACCAGGCGTTCGCCCAGTATGCTCAGAGGATGCAGGCGCATGCTTCAGCGGCGCTTCAATTGTGCTCGACTGTGGCTCTCTTACATCATTTTTTTGCCACGTGTCACCCGAATGTCGAGGTCACGGATCTTTTTTCTGAGCGTATTACGGTTAATTCCCAACAATTCAGCCGTTTTTATCTGGTTCCCACGCGTTGCCGACAGGGATAGCGCGATAAGCGGCAACTCCATTTCCTTTAGAATTCGATCATAGAGTCCAACCGGAGGAAGGCCATTCCCGTGGAGGTCGAAGTACCGCTTCAAATGAGCCTCAATCGCATGGGCAAGGCGTTGGGGCTGGGCGTCCTGGTCATTGGAGGCGGATGAGGGTCTCTGGGCGATCTCACGCGCTACTGCAGCACCGGAAATCACGTCCTCCGTGCAAAGGACGCAGAGCCTCCGAACGAGGTTTTCCAGTTCCCGAACGTTGCCGGTCCACTCCTGTTTCCCAAGAATCTCAAGCGCTTCCTTTGAGATCACCCTCCGCGGCAGGCCCTCCGCTTCCGCCCTGCGAAGGAACGCCCGGGTCAGGTCAGGAACATCCTCAAGCCGGTCGCGGAGCGGCGGAATGCTGATTGGAACGACGTTCAGGCGGTAGAAAAGGTCCTCGCGGAACCGGCCCTCGCGAATGAGTTCCGAAAGATCCTGGTGTGTGGCCGCCACGATCCTCACATCGGCGGACTGAACTTCCCTGCCGCCGACGCGGGTGAACTCACCCTCCTGAAGCACGCGGAGGAGTCGGGTCTGGGCATCGATGGGCATATCGCCAACCTCATCGAGGAACAGCGTCCCTCCCCTCGCCTGCTCAAATTTACCCGGCGCGGCGCGGTCCGCACCGGTAAATGCGCCTTTTTCATGACCGAAAAGCTCCGATTCGATCAGTTCACGCGGAATCGCCGCCATGTTGACGGCAACAAAGGGCCCGTCCTTGCGAAGACCAAAATTGTGCAGGGCGCGGGCAACAAGCTCCTTACCGGTTCCGCTCTCCCCGGTGATCATCACGCCAAGATCCGTATTCATAAGACGCGCAAGGATCCGGTAGACCTCCTGCATCGCCGGGCTGCGACCAATGAGGGGAAGGTTTTCGTCCTTCGGTGCGATGCTCTCGTCATCCGGAGACACAACACGCCTGCTTGTCTGCTTCAGCGCCTTCGAGACCTGTCCCAGCACCTCGCGCAAATCAAACGGTTTGGGCAGGTATTCGTAGACACCAACCTCTGCGGCGCGAATGGCGGTCATTACCGTGTTCTGTGCGCTCATGACGATCACCGGAAGCTCCGGTCTACGACGCTTGATGGCCGGCAGGAGGTCCAGCGCATCGCCGTCGGGCATCATGACGTCAGTGACGACCACATCCCCCTCGCCCTCGTCTATCCAGCGCCAGAGCGTGGAGGTGGTTCCGGTGGCCCGGACCTTGCATCCGGCGCGGGTCAAAGCCTGCGCCAGAACCGTTCGGATGGTGCGGTCGTCGTCCGCGACCAGAATTGTTCCCTCCATGACCTATCCCTCTTCAGATACCTGTTCGTCTCGGCTGATCGGAAGCCGGACAAGAAAACGTGTGCGACCCGGTCGGCTTTCGCATTCGACGACGCCGCCATGATCGGAGATGATTTTCGAAACCAGAGACAGCCCGAGACCTGTTCCGTTCACTTTGGAACTGACGAACGGGTCGAAGATGTCCGCCACCATCGAGTCGGGGATGCCCGGCCCGTTGTCCCCAATCACAACCAGGAGCGGCAGGCTTTCGCTGCGTCCACCCGGCCTGGACAGCTTTACTCCCGGCCGGAATGCGGTTGTGACCGTGATCAAACCACCAGTTGGCGGCAGGGCCTCGGCCGCATTTTTCATGAGGTTTTGGAAAACCTGCAACATCTGGTCCGGATCACCGAGTGCCGGAGGCAGGGACGGATCGAAATCCTCGCGGAAGCGGACGTGGTTGGCGAAACCGGCCTGCGCGGAACGCCGGGTCCTGTCGAGGACGTCGTGAATGTTGAAAGCGATCCGTTGCGTGGGCCGCAGGTCACCGAATTTCTCCACCCGATCCACCAGGCTGCCGATCCGTTCAGCCTCACCCCGGATCAGGCCTGTCAGTTCACGGTCCGCATCCGTCAGACCCATTTCCAGCAATTGTGCGGCCCCGGAAATACCGGCGAGCGGATTGCGGATCTCGTGTGCCAGCATGGCGGCCATGCCGGAGACCGACCGCGCCGCCGACCGGTGTGTCAGGCTTCGGTCCATCTTTGCCGCCCGTCCCTGTGGGTGAAGCAGAATGAGAATTTTATCGCAGGCTTCCCGCATCGGGACGGCGTGAACGTTCTGCAGGGTTGGCACATTGCCCAACCAACCCACCATGACGTTGTACTGGGTCACGGGAATGTCGTTCTTTCGCGCCTGACGCACCACCTCCATAACAACGCTGTTCGCGCCGAGGTAGTAATCCACCGGCTTGCCGTGCATCTGTTTCTCAGAAGTGGAGCCGAATTCCTCGGCTGACGGATTGGCTCCGGCGATGGAGTCATCGGGCGCGACAATGAATGCAGGATAAGGAATGGCGCTCCAAAGCGCATCGAACGAAACACCGCTCATGATGCGATATCCATACGCGCAGTAGAACAATGGGGCAGTTCGGCTCCGATAGCCGTACTCACGTCATTTGGATCACCCATGCGCAGGACACGCGCACGCAGGTCGGTGGCGCCATCCACTCGCTCAAGATACCAGCCCAGGTGTTTCCGCGCCACGCGCACACCCAGATCGCGCCCATAGAAGGACAGAATGTGATCGTAGTGGGTCAGGATAATTTCAGTCCGCTCCTTCAGGCCCGGATCCTCCGGCGGGGTTCTACCGTTAAGTTCATCAGAGAGGCGATTTATGATCCACGGCTGCCCCTGTGCGCCGCGCCCAACCATGACCGAACGGGCACCGGAGTTGCTCATGGCCTGCCTTGCGGTTGAAGCATCAACAATATCGCCGTTCGCGATGACCGGTACATTCACGGCTTCCACGACTGGCGCAATTTTGGCCCAGTCGGCCGAACCTTTATAAAACTGACACCGGGTACGGCCGTGGACGGTTATCATTCGGACACCCGCATTTTCGGCACGTTTTGCAATCTCCGGCGCATTAAGCTGGTTTTCGTCCCAACCCAGACGCATTTTCAGCGTAACGGGCACGTCAACCGCAGCCACAACCGCATCCACGAGGCGCATTGCGTGATCGGGCTCCCGCATCAGGGCAGCCCCGGACCAGCCGTTTGTGACTTTTTTTGCTGGACAGCCGAAATTTATGTCGATGATCCCAGCTCCGCCAGCCTCACAGATTCTGGCGGCCTCAGCCATGTGACCCGCTTCCCGTCCGGCCAGCTGCACGGCGGACCGCCGCACTTCCGCGCCTGGGAGGGCCCGGCTGCGCACGGAAGACTTTGCATGAACCATTTCAGCGGACGCCACCATTTCAGACACTACGAATCCGGCACCACACCCAAGGACAACCGAACGAAAGGGAACGTCCGTTATTCCAGCCATAGGTGCAAGAAAAACAGGCGGATTGAGAAAATGGCCGTCCATTTGGGATATCATTTGATTATTTCCAAGGCATATTTTCACAGACGCTTAGGCGATGATCACAATTTATGCAATCCGTAAGCGCAATCGGTCATAGTTGTGCCTGACGTTTCCGCTTTGTATACGCTTCCAAACACTGAGGGGTGCGCAATGAAAACAGTCGGCCTGATCGTTGCCGCCGGTCGCGGAAGCCGCATGGGAGGCGATACTCCCAAACAGTATCTTGACCTGAATGGCCAGCCAATACTGCGTCACACAATAACGGCATTTCTTTCCAGCCCCGTAATTGACACCGTCAAAGTCGTCATTCACACCGACGACGCCGAGAGGTATGCGCACGCGACCCAGGGACTGAACGACAACAGGCTGCTTCCCCCGGTACATGGCGGACAGCATCGTGCGGCGTCCGTACTTGAGGGCCTAAAAGCTTTGGAGGCCCGGAACCCTCAATATGTCCTGATCCACGATGCAGCCCGACCCTTCGTTACGCTGGACATAATCCGCGATGTCCGCGAGTCCCTGAAAACCGGGAAAGGTGCCTTCCCGGCACTCCGCGTCATCGACGCTCTATGGAAGTCGGATGGCGATCACGCGACCACTCCTCAGGACCGTACGGGCCTATGGAGGGCGCAAACGCCACAGGGGTTTCGCTTCCGCGAAATCCTGTCGGCGCACGAAAATTCTTCATGTGACCTTGCTGACGATGTCGCAGTTGCGAGAGCTGCGGGGATGGATGTCCGGATTGTTTCGGGCAGCGAATCCAACTACAAAATTACGACTGCGTCGGACTACAGCCGCGCACAGCACGAGATCGGGAGTAATACGATGGATGTCCGGTGCGGCAATGGCTACGACGTACACGCCTTCACCGAGGGTGACAGCGTTGTACTCTGCGGCATAAGCATCCCGCATGACCAAGCGCTGAAGGGACATTCCGACGCGGATGTGGCCATGCATGCCGTCACCGACGCGCTATTTGGCGCCATTGCCGAGGGCGACATTGGTCAATGGTTTCCACCGTCAGACCCAAAGTGGAAAGGTGCGGCGTCGGAAGTGTTTCTGGTAAAATCCGCTGAACGCGTGAAAGCACGTGGGTTTGCGATTTCGTCGATCGACTGCACGATCATATGCGAACGCCCCAAAATCGGACCACATTCAGACCCTATGCGCGCCGAACTCGCCCGGATACTCGGGATTGATGTCGGTCGCGTCAGCGTGAAAGCAACAACTTCCGAAAAACTTGGGTTTACCGGACGCGGGGAAGGCATCGCTGCAATGGCTACAGCGACGGTGGTATCCCAATGACCCGGTTCATCGCGACATTCGGCTTCGTGGGGCTCATTCCAGTGGCTCCGGGTACATTCGGCTCGCTGGCTGCCATTCCGGTTGCGTGGCTGCTTCATTGGCTGGGCGGGTTCCCACTGCTCCTCTCCGCGACGTTCCTCGTGTTTTTCGCAGGACTACATGCCACGCGCATCGAGACAATGGGAACGGCGGATCATGACCCTTCCTCCATCGTTATCGATGAGGTCGTCGGACAATGGATCGCGCTCTTTCCCCTCTCAGCGGGGCTTTGGTTTGGAGGCGCCGCGTCACACGTGTTTCCATGGCCGGGCTGGGTCGGTGCGTTTATCCTGTTTCGAATCTTCGATATCTGGAAGCCTTGGCTCGTGGGTCGCGCCGACCGTATGCATGGACCGGTGGGAGTAATGCTTGACGATGTGGCGGCCGGCGTATTTGCGGCGGTTGTGGTCACAATTGCGGCCGCGATTTCGCACGGGTTTCTGATGAAATGATGGAAGAGCTTGCCACGAAACTGTTGGACGTCTGCAGAAGCCGCGGCATCATGACGGTTACTGCCGAAAGCTGCACCGGCGGAATGGTCAGTGCGGCGCTGACGGCAATACCCGGCTCCTCCAATGTCGTGGATCGGGGCTTCGTCACCTATTCCTACGCGGCCAAAACCGCACACCTGAATGTCAGCCCTGAAACTCTCGCTGAACACGGCGCGGTTTCGGAGCCCGTTGCACGTCAGATGGCCATCGGCGCAATCGAAAATTCAGACGCGCAACTTTCCATCGCAATCACAGGTGTCGCAGGCCCTGGCGCATCGGAAGCAAAGCCGGAGGGCCTCGTCTGGTTCGGTCTGAGCTTTGAAGGCCGGACCCTGACCGAAAAGCGTGAGTTTGGCGCTATCGGACGGGAGAACGTACGGATGCGCAGTGTCGAAACCGCACTGGCCCTAGCACTTCAGCTGGTCGACGCACCGTAGAGTTTTTCGGCGCGCTGCTCGAAGGCCCTGACGATCCGTTGCATGGCCTCGCCGAAAACAACACCGATGATCTTCTGCAGGATTGCGGATTTGAATTCGAAATCGACGAAAAAGTCGACTTCGCACCCACCACCCTCAGCTGGCAAAAATTTCCAGTGGTTGTTCAGGTAGCGGAACGGACCGTCCAGATACTCGACATCAATGGTCGAATTTTCAGGCCTTAGGGTGACGCGGCTGCCGAACTTTTCCCGAAATACCTTGAATGAGATGACCATGTCGGCATCAATGACTGACCCTTCGCCTCCGCTCAGCGGTCTGGTTGAGCGTATACGACAGGCGGAACACCAGGGCAGGAATTCCGGGTACTTCCGGATATCGGCAATCAGGTCATACATCTGTTGCGGGCTGTACGGCATGACGCGTTTTTCGGCGTGAGTGGGCATGGACACCTTGCAGGTCAGGAAGCGATTGTCGCCGACCGTCAATGACAATAGGGTGAGCGAAATTCAACCTTCAACGCCAAATTAGCGCCAGGAATATGGATGTCCGACCCGAAATACGTCATTGACGAGCTGATTTCCGCCAAAGCAATCGCAGCCCGGGTTGAGGAACTCGCGCGTGAGATTACTGAATTTTATGAGGGAACCGACAAGCTGGTCATAGTCAGCCTGTTGAGGGGATCGTTCATTTTTACCGCTGACCTCGTGCGGGAAATCAAACTGCCCATCGAGGTCGATTTCCTCGAAGCCTCATCCTACGGCAATTCCACCGAGAGCAGCCGGGAAGTCCGCATTCTGAAGGATTTGCGCGGAGAGATCGAAGGACGGGATGTTCTGGTCGTTGAGGATATTGTTGATACGGGTTTCACGCTGAACCACGTTCTGGCAATTCTTGGCACGAGGAACCCTGCCCGGCTCGAGGTTTGCGCGCTGCTCGACAAGCCATCACGGCGCGAGGTCGACATCAAGGCCACCTGGACTGGCTTTGAAATTCCCGACAGATTTGTTGTCGGATATGGCATCGACTACGGGCAAAGGAACCGGAACCTCGACCATATTGGCGCAGTCCGTTTCGTGGAATAAACGCCATTCAAAAGAAAAAGCCCGGACGTTGCGCCCGGGCTTGATCAGAAAATCCAGTTATCGACCAGCGGTTAGCCGCGCGCGTTGCCGACCAGCTTCCACACCGCCGGGACGATCAGAGCAGCCAGAACCAGTTTCAGGGCATCACCAATCAGGAATGGCGTCAAACCCCACTCGAGGATCGGTTTTTCCCAGGTGTAGAGGTGCGCCAACCACAGAATGCCAGGAATGTAGATCAATGCGTTGCCGACCAGCATTGCGACGCCCATACCGGCTACGTTTCTGTCCCATCCGTTTCGGGCGGCAAATCCAAGCGCGAGAGTTGCGAGGACGTAACCAACCAGGTAACCGCCAGTGCTGCCCATCATGTAGGTCAGGCCGTTTGCTTCAGCCGAGGAGCCGGCAAACACATCCCAACCCAGCATCCCAACGAGTATGTAGGCGAGAATGGTAGCAAAGCCGAGACGCGGACCATATGCGGCACCGAGGGTAAGCACGGCGAACGTTGTCAGGGTCACCGGAACCGGCGAGGGCCACACCGGCACCTGAACTTTCGCAGCGAGCGACAGGAGTGCAACGCCGCCGGCCACAAGTACGGCCCGCTTCAGCCAAAGCCCGGCGCCTTCGGCTTTCCAGACGGCCTCACTCAAAACCGGATTGGTCATCGTATCTGACATCGCAAACTCCCATGATTTCCCTGATGCTGCGTTGCAACTTTCATGCCCGAATTGCGATGGCCTGTCCAGTACGCCGATAGGTTGACGTCATCAGATAATCCTTGGCGGGTCCCTCAACACGCCAGGTGGCGGTCCAGACCGGCCATGCCTGGAAATCGTAACCCACTCTGTAAAGGTCATCACCACAGAGATGTTCCGCAAGTGGCGTCACCTCGGCATGCCCGAACCCGTGGAAGTAACCGCCATGGTCAAAATAAATATCAATCCTGTCGGTCGCGTCGGTCCAGCGATAGCTTCGCGTTGCCACAAGTACGGTTCCTCCATCAAGTTCGAGGCGCCCCTCCTCCCGATACTGGCCGAGATCGGGACCGGTTCCAAAATCCGCCGTACCCGAAAAACGGGACAGGGATCCGTCGAGATGGTTGGTAATTGTCCGCTCAATTTCCCAGACACCACCGAATGCGCTTAGCCGCATGGTTAGCCTCGCTTGTGCAACAGAGCCGGGCAGTCTATCAGACCGCGAACCCTTCACAATCCGAAAGGCACGCCCAGTGATCCCGCGTTATTCCCGCCCTGAAATGGTAGAAATCTGGTCGCCGGCAACCAAATTCAAGATCTGGTATGAAATCGAAGCACATGCCTGCGACGCGCAGGCGGAACTTGGGGTCATCCCAAAGTCGGCAGCAGAGTCGGTCTGGAAAGCCAGGGACGTGGAATTCGATGTCGCCCGAATTGATGAGATCGAAGCCGTCACCAAACATGACGTAATTGCCTTTCTCACGCATCTTGCGGAACATGTCGGTGAGGATTCCCGCTTCGTCCACCAGGGCATGACGTCCTCGGACGTGCTGGACACGTGTTTTAATGTTCAGCTCGTCCGGGCGACCGACATTCTTCTCGCTGACATGGATCGTCTGCTGGCGGCCCTCAAAAAGCGTGCATTTGAGCACAGGGATACGGTCACCATCGGACGGAGCCACGGCATCCACGCCGAGCCCACGACCTTTGGTGTCAAACTCGCGCTGGCCTATGCGGAAATGGACCGGAACCGGGAACGCTTACTCGCGGCCCGTGAGGAAATCGCGACCGGCGCCATTTCGGGTGCTGTGGGCACGTTTGCGAATATCGACCCCAGTGTTGAGGAACATGTGGCCAAAGCGCTGGGCCTGAAACCAGAGCCCGTGTCCACGCAGGTCATTCCACGCGACCGCCACGCCATGTATTTTGCCACTCTCGGCGTCGTTGCATCCTCCATCGAACGCATCGCGACTGAAATCCGTCACCTGCAGCGCACGGAAGTTCTCGAGGCGGAGGAGTACTTCTCTCCGGGACAAAAGGGTTCCAGCGCAATGCCGCACAAACGGAACCCCGTACTGACCGAAAACCTGACGGGACTGGCCCGTATCGTTCGCATGTCCGTGACACCCGCAATGGAAAACGTGGCGCTTTGGCACGAGCGTGACATCAGCCACTCGTCAGTCGAGCGCATGATCGGGCCGGATGCGACGATCACTTTGGATTTCGCACTGAACCGTCTGACGGGCGTGATCGACAAGCTGGTGGTCTATCCCGACAACATGATAGCCAACATGAACAAGTTTCGGGGCCTGATCCATTCCCAGCGCGTCCTGCTGGCGCTGACCCAGAAAGGTGTGAGCCGGGAGGATTCCTACTCACTCGTTCAGCGAAATGCGATGAAAGTGTGGGAACAGGGAGCCGATTTCCTGGAGGAACTCAAGGCCGACGAGGACGTAACCGCCGCTATGACCGAAGCGGAGATCGAGGACTGCTTCGATCTGGGATATCATACGAAGCATGTTGGCACGATTTTCCGGCGGGTGTTCGGGGAAGAGTAAACGCCCCGGCCCGCTTACGTCCGCTCAATATCAAAACACAAAAAATGCCTGTCCGGTGCATTCGGACAGGCATTTTTTTTGGGGTCGTGAACGCGAAGCGTTCGGTACTCAACTCTCGTTGAAAATCTGGACCTTGGCTTCGGCCAGCAGTTCAACCATTTTGGAACGGATGGTTTTCTCGTCCGCACGGTTGCCCAGATCATGAGCCAGCTTGCGATAGACGTCCTCGTCTCCCGATTCCTCGAAATCAGCCTTGATGACTTCCCTCGCATAGGACATGGCGTCGTCGCCGGTTTTACCGAGCAGATCAGCAGCCCAAAGGCCGATTAGTTTGTTTCGCCGCGCCTCGGCCTTGAAGATCATTTCCTGATCATGGGCGAACTTGTTCTCAAAGCCCTTTTCCCGTTCATCAAAACTGGACATTTCGGTCTCCTGCTGCCTGTCTGACGTCGCGCGTACCTAATCACCAGGACACGCATCCGACAAGAGGCCCATGTCGGTGCTTGCTCCTTTTTCGGGGAAAGTATAGAGAACCGGCAACCGGAGCGGCACGGAACGGCGCCCGTACCGGCCCATTTTTCGGAGAGGCACATGGCCCGGCGCAGACTGATTTACGAAGGCAAGGCAAAAATTCTGTACGAAGGGCCCGAACCGGACACTCTCATTCAGTATTTCAAGGATGACGCCACCGCTTTCAACGCCGAGAAAAAAGCCACCATCGATGGTAAAGGCGTTCTGAACAACCGGCTCAGCGAACACTTCATGACCGGGCTGAACTCCATCGGAGTACCCACTCATTTCATCAAGCGCCTGAACATGCGCGAGCAGCTGATCCGCAGCGTGGAAATGATCCCGCTTGAGGTGATTGTCCGCAACTTTGCAGCCGGTACTCTGAGCAAACGGCTGGGCCTGCCGGAAGGCCAGCAGATGCCACGCCCAATCATCGAATTCTGCTACAAGGACGACAGCCTCGGTGACCCACTGGTAACGGAAGAGCATATTGCGGCGTTCGGCTGGGCCTCGCAGCAGGATTTGGACGACATGATTGCCCTATCGCTGCGCGTTAACGATTTCCTGTCCGGCATGTTCCTTGGCGTCGGTATCAGGCTCGTGGACTTCAAAATCGAAATTGGGCGCGTCATTGAGGGCGACTTTCAGCGTCTGGTGATCGCCGATGAAATCAGCCCGGACAGCTGTCGTCTTTGGGATATTGAAACGGGACGAAAACTCGACAAGGACGTTTTCCGCCAGGATCTCGGCGATCTGGGAGATGCCTACACGGAAGTGGCAAAACGTCTCGGCGTCATGCCGCGCACTAACGGAAAGCCCGCCGCCGGGCCAAAACTGGTGAACTGACAATGCAGGCTAAAGTTCTTATCACGCTCAAAAACGGCGTCCTTGATCCGCAGGGTGAGGCCGTATTGCACGCACTCGACAACCTAGGGTTTGATGATGTCGACGGCGTGCGCGTCGGTAAAATGATCGAACTCGATCTCAGCGACACCAACGCCGATACGGCCCGCACCCGTGTCGAAAAAATGTGCGAGAAGCTGCTCGCCAACACGGTGATCGAGGATTACGAGGTGGAAATCCTGTGACTTTTCGCGTTGGTGTACTGGTATTCCCCGGATCCAACTGTGACCGGGACCTAGCCGTAGCTTTCGACGCGGCGGGCGCGGAAACCCAAATGATCTGGCACAAGGACACGACCCTGCCCAAAGGTCTGGACCTTTTGGCCATTCCGGGTGGGTTTTCCTTCGGTGACTATCTGCGCTGCGGTGCTATCGCCGCAAATTCGCCTGTGGTTCGCGCCGTTGCGGATTTTGCTCATTCGGGCGGACATGTTCTTGGCATCTGCAACGGTTTTCAGATCCTGATCGAAACGGGGCTGTTGCCGGGTGCGCTGATGCGCAATGCGGGGCTGAAGTTTCTCTGCGCGACCGAGGAACTCACCGTGGCGACGAATAACAGCCTCTTCACCAGCCAGTATGCCACCGGTGAAAAGGTTCGTTTTCCAATTGCCCACCATGACGGGAACTTCATCGCGGACCAGCATACGCTTGAAAAACTTGTTGGTGAGGATCGCATTGCCTTCCGGTATTCCAACAATCCAAACGGGTCCGTGGATGACATTGCAGGGGTCCTTTCAGAGAACCGCAGGGTGCTGGGTTTGATGCCGCATCCCGAGCGGGTGATTGACCCCATCCATCCCGGAGTTGATGGTGCGCGGTTGTTTGCCGGTGTTGTTAACGCGGTTTTTCAGGACACTTGAGCAAATCACCAATACCGCCTAAGTTTTTGGCATCATGACGCCAAAAAAACCGACCGGAAAAGAACATGCCGATCAGAAGCGCTTCTGGATGCGCATCGGCATGGTTCTATCGGTTGTATTGATGGCATTGGTCATCTGGGCCAGTCAGATTTACCTCACCCGATCCTTCGTTGAGGAAGAGGCCGCAAAGGCCAAGACACGTGCGACGTTGTATGCCGGAACCATCAAGGCCAAGATGGTTTCACATTCCGTGGCACCTCTCCTTCTGTCGCGGGACCCCATTCTCACCATCCCCCTCCGACTGGGCGAGTTCGCCAATATTGACGAGGACCTTGCCGCCTTTCAGGAGGAACTCGGATACGGTGCCATATTCCTGCTGAATACGGACGGAAACGTGGTCGTAGCCGGCGGCAGCCATGAACTGAATGACTACGAAGGCGACCAAAACTTTTTCCTGGCCGCCATTGGCAGTGATAAGACCGAATTTACCGTGACAGGTGGCGGCGAGACTCCGTACCAGTTCCACTATTCACGAAAACTGACATTTGATGACCGCTTTGTCGGTGTCATCGTGGTTTCGGTGGACCTGGCCTCGGTAGAGAACAGTTGGCGCCTGCAGGGTTCCAAAGTCATCGTTTCTGACGAGGAAGGTTCAATCCTGCTGGCTTCCGAGCCTTCGTGGCGCGGCCGGACGACTGACGAGATACTTGTGCCGGAGAACGAGCGTCCCTCGGTCAGACATGCGATCCGTACGGTTGAGGAACGGCTGGGTGGTGTGCCTTACGTCTATTTCGACCAGACGCCATTGCTGGCGTCCAAGGTGCCCCTGGGACACGGATCCTGGCAACTGACATATTATTCGACGCTTGAGGATGTCCGGGCACGGGTAAACGCCATTCTAGCGGGTATTTTCATGGTGCTTGCCTTGCTGCTGGCGCTCCTGTTTTACCTGCTGTCGCGTCGACACGAGGCGGAAAGCGCGCGAATACAGGGCGAGTCCGACATTCTACGGCAGTTGAACCGAAAACTCTCCAACGAAATCGCGACGCGCAGGCGTGTTGAGAAGAACCTGCAGGAAGCTGAACAAAGTCTGGAACAGGCATCCAAATTGGCGGCTTTGGGACAGATGTCCGCCGCAGTAAGCCATGAGCTTAATCAGCCGCTTGCGGCGATGAAAACCTACCTAGCGGGCGCGAGGCTGCTCCTGTCACGGCGGCGTCTGGATGAGGCGATGACATCATTCCAACGGATTGACGATCTGATCAACCGCATGGGTGCGATTACGCGTCAGCTTAAATCATACGCCACAAAACGGCCGGTCGAACTTGTCGAGATTGATCTGCGGGACAGTGTTCGCGAAGCACTGTCGATGATGTCGCCGCAACTTGGAAAAATGTCGGTCGCCATCAATACGGTTGTCCCGTCCGAACCCGTACGGCTCCGCGCAGACCCTCTGCGTACCGAACAGATCATCGTGAACCTCCTGCGCAATGCGCTGGATGCCGTTCGACCGATGGAAGACCGCAAGATCGACATCCTACTGGTAGAGGGCGAATCCATCGTCCTGTCGATCACCGACAACGGAATGGGTCTCAAGGATCCTGACCAACTGTTTGAACCCTTTTACACGACCAAGCGTCCAGGCGAGGGCCTGGGACTGGGACTCGCCATTTCAGCCGGATTCGCTGGGGAACTTGGCGGCCGACTTGTCGCCAGGAATGCTCCGGACGGAGGCGCTGTCTTCGAATTGATACTGCCCCCAATAGAGTCCCAGACCCAGGCCGCAGAGTAATAGAGATCATGGAAAACACATCCACACCTACCGTGATGATCATCGATGATGAAGCGGATCTGAGAGATTCCGTTTCACAATGGCTGAAGCTCTCGGGTTTCGAAGCGGACAGCTTTGAAGCCGCCGAGGACGCGCTCAAGGTTTTGACCGCCGACTACCCAGGCATTGTCCTGACCGACATCAGAATGCCTGGCATTGACGGGATGACGCTTCTGCGACGGCTTCAGTCCATCGATCCTGGACTTCCAGTGATCCTAATGACGGGCCATGGGGATGTCCCGATGGCCGTGGAAGCCATGAGAATTGGCGCCTATGATTTTGTGGAGAAACCGTTCCAGCCAGAGCAACTGGCGGACCTTTGTTCCCGCGCCGCACAACTGCGCGCGAGGACCATGGAAACCAGGGCCCTGCGCAAGGAACTGTCCGATCCCAACGCCATGCTGCGAAAGCTGGTCGGAGAGAGTCCGGCAATTGAGAAGTTGCGCGAAAACATTCTCGACATCGCACAGGCGGACGGACATGTACTGGTAACGGGCGAAACCGGGACCGGCAAAAGTCTGGTCGCCAAGTCCGTCCACGCATGCGGACCGCGCGCATCAAAACCCATGATTACCCTGAACTGCGCATCGACGGAACGAGAGCTGCAGGATGCGATTCTGTTTGGAGGACCAAACTGGCCGGAGAAACCTCTGGTGGAGCAGGCAGAGGGAGGAACGCTTTGCCTGGAGGACATCGAACATCTATCCGATGCCGCACAGGCAAAACTGCTTGATCTCATCAACGCGGTTTCCGACGGCCCGGAGACTGCCAGACCGGTCAACGTCAGGGTAATCGCTGTATCCAGCGTTCTCACCGGTGGCTCTGGCTCGGTAGAAGGGTTCAGAAACGACCTGTATTACCGCTTAGCCGCACTTGTGTTGCAGGCACCGCCGCTAAGAAACCGGGGTAAGGACATCCTGACGCTATTCACGAACTACACAGTGGAACTGGCCGATGAATACGGCTGCGAGGCTCCGCAGCTCAATGCGGCTGATGCGGCAAACCTCATTCAAGCGCCGTGGCCGGGTAACGTGCGGCAGCTGATCAATCTCGCGGAACGGGCTGTTCTCCAGTCCCGTCGTGGAGAAAACAATATCTCGGCTCTATTGATTGACGATGGCTTTGAGGCTCCATCCATGGCGATCGATACGGACAAGCCACTGAAGGAGCACGTTGAGATGTTCGAGAAAATGCTCATTGATCATGCCCTCCGCCGAAATGCCGGATCTGTTTCGGCTGTCATGGCTGAACTCGCCCTTCCCCGGCGGACGCTCAACGAGAAAATGGCGAAATATAACCTCAGCCGGCAAAACTACCTGAACGGCTGACCTTTGTGAGGACTTTCTCCAAATCGCCGTAGCCGGTTTGGCGACGCTCGTATTCGAGGCCCAAGCGTTGGGCACAGGTGGCCGCTTTCCTCGAGAGTTCGTCATCGTTGGTCTGAGCTAGATACACCAGTTTGGTGTAGTTCCCAAAAATCATGTCGCGCAGTTCAGGGTGGCGGTGCAGCCCCATTGGTTGCCAGACGAACGCATCGAACTGACGGACGAGAAAGTCCGTCAGGTAAAACGCGGTCATCTCCTCATCACCTCTTGCGGCGAATACTTCGTTGCCTTCAAAAAAACTGTAGCAATGTGGGCCTTCAATCATTGCCACACCGAGATCATCACATCTGGCCTTCAGCAGGCCGCCGGTACCGCAGTCGGCATACGCAACGAAAATCTCCTCGTAATCGCTCCGGCACTTCCGAACAGCTGCTTCTACCGCGTCAGGTATTCTCTGCGGTTGCAAATGAAGATCGGCCGGAAGACACTTCAGTTCGATATGGTCAAAACCGTTCAATCGGAAAATCTCGAGTATTTCCCGAGCCAAAGCGCCGCAGGCCAGCACGAGGATGCTCGCCTTTCCCGGCTGCTCAATGTTTGACGGTTCATTCATTTAGGAACCCTTGCGGGATCAGACCACACTAACACCGGCAACGCTCAACCGCAAAAACAACCCGGCAACTTTCAGGCCGAGGACGCCAACTGGTTGTGCTTACGGGCCATGAATTCCTTGGCCGTTTCAACTGCGACCGCTGCATCCCTGCAGTATGCGTCAGCACCAATAGCCTTGCCAAACTCCTCATTCAGCGGCGCGCCGCCCACGAGAATGATGTAGTCGTCCCGCATGCCCTTGTCATTGAGCGTGTCGATCACAACCTTCATATAGGGCATTGTGGTTGTCAGCAGCGCCGACATGCCAAGAATGTCGGCCTCTTCCGTTTCGAGTGCCTCGAGGTAGGCCTCAACAGCATTGTTAATGCCAAGATCCACCACCTCAAAACCGGCCCCTTCCATCATCATAGAGACAAGGTTTTTGCCGATATCATGAATGTCGCCCTTTACGGTTCCAATCACCATTTTGCCGAGACGTGGAGCGCCGGTTTCGATGAGGAGTGGCTTCAGGATTTTCATCCCGGCCTTCATGGCATTTGCTGCAAGAAGCACTTCAGGCACAAAAAGGATACCGTCCCTGAAATCGATTCCTACAATGCGCATGCCCTCAACAAGAGCTTTCGTCAGAATGTCGTAAGGCTGCCAACCGCGCTCAAGAAGAATATTCACACCTTCGACGATCTCGTCAGCAAGCCCGTCATAAAGGTCGTCAAACATCTGAGGGACAAGTTCCTCATCGCTGAGGTCGTTGAGGTCAAAATCTTCTTCTTCGTCAGCCATGGCTATCCTTTCATCCCGCCTAAGGGCGAATGACGTGATCTCAGCAATTGACCGCTACCGTAAATTGCAAAAATTCGCGGGACGTAAACGACTTTGCCGGTATCAGCGACGACATTGAGTTGGCCACGTCTGAAAAAAATATTCCATGTTGCTGATCGTCTGGCGCATGTTCTACTTTTGTTCTATAAATGCGTCATGGCAGACAGGGAATCGAAACTTAAGAGAGCGCTAAATCTGCGCGGCCGCGGCTCGCACACCAACCCCACTGGCCGTTTTGAGCGCTTCGAAACCGTGGAATTTGATGACGGTTGGACAAACGAAGAGGATATCCCGCCTGTCCGCACTGAGGTTGCGACCGAGACTCCGAAGAGCGTGATCGCCCGGAACACCTCGCCGGACATTCCCTTTGACCGGTCCCTGAACGCCTACCGCGGTTGTGAGCACGGTTGTGTTTACTGTTTCGCACGACCGTCGCACGCTTATCTCGGCCTGTCTCCGGGCCTCGATTTCGAGACGAAGCTGACAGCGAAGCCAAACGCAGCGGCACTACTGAAAAAAGAAATAGCAAAACGAAGTTACCGGGTCGCGACGCTGGCAATGGGGACCAACACCGACCCCTACCAACCGATTGAGCGGCAACTCAGAATTACTCGACAGGTTCTCGAGGTTCTGAACGAATGGAGCCATCCGGTATCAATCGTCACAAAAGGCACCCTGATCGAACAGGATCTTGACGTCATCGGATCGATGGCAAAGCGCGGCATCGCGAGTGTCGGGATATCAGTGACCACCCTGGATCCGGAACTGTCGCGCTCCATGGAGCCAAGGGCTCCTGCCCCCACTCGGAGACTGGCGACAATTTCAAGACTTGCGGAAAAGGGCGTTCCTGTCAGGGTGATGATTGCACCTGTAGTACCCGGTCTGACTGACCACGAGTTGGAAAACATACTAAAATCAGCACGCGAAGCAGGTGCGACCCGGGCCAGCTATATCGCCTTGCGCCTGCCCCGGGAAGTCAGCCCGCTGTTCCAGGAATGGCTGTCGCGCTGCAAACCCGGTTACGCCTCGCGCGTGATGGCACGAGTTAGGGAATACCACGACGGCTCCGACTACAGTTCCGAATGGAGCAAGCGCATGACGGGCACGGGGCAGCACGCGCAACTGCTTGCCAAGCGGTTTCAGAACGCGACCAAAAAGCTGGGCTATTGCACCGGCTCTGAGTCCCTGCGTTGCGACCTGTTTAAAAAGCCGGAGCGCCTCAACCCGCAAATGGAATTGTTTTAAAGAAGGCCGTTTAATTACCCCCGACGGCGGCGCCTTTGGCGTTCCGGTTTGGGCCCGCCTTCGGTGCCATCACTATCCGAGGAAAATGCACCCAACCGCGCGGCAATCGTGTCCAAAGACGGGACGCCCCCCCGGTCTCCGGCGTTTTCCAATGCCTTTCGCATGGCCAAGAGATGAGCCGGCGTTGTGCCACAGCATCCGCCGATGATCCGTGCCCCACAATCCCGAGCGAGGAGCGCGTAATCAGCCATGAGCTCCGGCGTCCCGTCGTAGTGAATATGGCCATCAACGTATTTCGGTATGCCGGCATTTCCCTTCGCGATCACGGGAAGCGGTGCACCAGCATCCCTGAAGCCGATCACCGTCCTCAACAGATCCGATGCACCGACGCCACAATTGGCCCCGAAGGCCAACGGTGCATGAGGCAGTTCGGCAACCAGACGCACCATGTCAGCAGAGGTCAGCCCCATCATCGTCCGTCCGGACGTATCAAAACTCATGGTGCCGCACCACGGGGCCCCTACCCGACCGATTCCGATGGACGCCGCTGTAAACTCCTCGGGTGCCGAGATTGTCTCCACCCAGAGAACATCCGCACCGCCCTCCATCAGGGCTTCGGCTTGTTCCTCGAAAAGATCTGCCGCCGCTTCAATGGAAAGCGGACCATGTGGCTGCATTATTTCTCCGGTTGGCCCCATGGACCCGGCAACCACCACGGGGCTATCCGAGGCATCCGCAACCTCGCGTGCCAGCATTGCGGCCTTTTTGTTGATCTCGGAGACACGATCCGAGGCTTCGTGCAGCGCCAGGCGACTGGCGTTGCCTCCAAAGCTGTTGGTCAGGAAAAGATCACTGCCCGCGTCGGACGCGCCGCGATACAGGGCCAGGATTTTTTCAGGCGCATCGATATTCCAAAGTTCGGGCGCCTCACCGGACTCCAGACCCATATTGAACAGGTTGGTGCCGGTTGCACCATCAGCGAGGATCCAGTCCCGCTCTGAAAGCAAATCCTGAAGGGTAGAACGCATGTCAGGCCTCCAAATTGTCAAGACGACCGGATTTAGCCGCATCCGCGACTGCTCGGATTCTCGCGATCATTGCCGTCAAACCGTTTGATCGCTGCGCCGACAAATGCTCGTCGAGGCCAAGTCGTCCCAACTCCTTCGCAGCGTCCACACCGAGAACATCGGATATGGTCAGGCCGGAATACAACGCATGCAGGGATGCGATCAGACCACGGACGATCATCGCATCCGAGTCGCCATCGAAATCAAATACGGCTTCCTCACCGGAACCTTCAATTCGTGGCACAATCCAGACCTGGCTGGCGCAACCATTGACCTTCGTAGCCGGAACACGCAGAGCCTCATCCAGTTCAGGCATCTTTTTACCCATTTCGATCACATAGCGGTACCGGTCTTCCCAGTCCTCAAGAAACTCAAAATCTTCAACTATGTTTTCAAAATTCTTCGTAGCCACCGGATTCGTCCATTACCGCCACTGTTCCTTTCGCACTTAGGGCGATAATGGCGCAAGGTCCAGTGAAGCCGCCCCTTTTTTACTTTTCATTGACCGGGTCAGCGTCTATTTCCTGCTGGGGCTAAAGACGGGGAACCATGCAAAAAATTTGGCTAATTCTTATCGGCTTGACCGTTTTTTCCGGGTGCTCGATGGAGGTTCCGTCTTTCCTGGGACGTGAAGGCTCGGGTGACAGCACGTTTAGCCTCGGCGGTCCCGAACCGCTGCCCGAACCCGTAGCGGTTTCCATTGCGTCAGCAACCGTGGAACCCGCACTTCACGGTGTCATCGTTCGGGTAGAGGGCGTGGCGCCGACCCAAGGGTACTACGGAGCAAGTCTGGTGGAATACCGTGACGGAGAACCGGGACCAAATGGTCTGGTCGAAATGGCGTTTGTCGCTCTTCCGCCCGATGTCACGCAGCAACCCGGTCCGGCCCAAACCCGCGAACTGAGAGCGGCCCGGTTCTACACCAACGCCGAACTTGAATCGATCCGCGGCGTCAGCATCCAGGGAGCGGGCGTCTCGCGCACACTCTCCCTAAGATGACCTTTTAACCGCCAATCTTAACCACGTTGATTTCAGACCCATTGGCTGAGAGCGCGATTTCGCCGCGTTTAAGCCGCATTGCGTCCCGTCCGAATACCTCGAACCTCCACCCTTTGAGGGCTGCGATGTCAGGCTTCTTTTCCGATGCAAGACGGTCGAGGTCAGCCGACGAGGCGATCAGTTTTTGCGCCACGCCCTCCTGTGTGGAACGGGCCTTCAGGAACACGCGCAGCAGGTCACACAAGGCGGTGGCATTGTTCGCAGTCCGCGGTCGCTCCTCCGGTTTGGGAATCTCGTCGCGCGGCATGATTTCGGCGACCCTCAGAGCCTTGAGGATGCCCTCTGCAATGTCTCCCTTGCGTGCCTCCCGTAAGAGAAGCCGTGATTTACCTAGCTCTTCCAAGTCTTTGGGACGGTTGGCCGCCAGTTCCATCATCGCGTCGTCTTTATAGATGCGATTCCGGGGAACATTGCGATCGCGTGCGGTCGCTTCCCTGAATTTCGCGAGTTCCTTGAGTGCGGCGAGAAAACGCGGCGAGGTCGTCCGGGTTTTAACACGCTGCCATGCATCTTCCGGGTCGATGGTATAGGTGTCAGGGTTCAGGAGTATCGAAAGCTCCTCCTCCACCCACGCACTACGGCCGCTTTCTTTGAGCTGTTCCGCCAAATCCTCATAAATGACGCGCAGGTGCGTGACATCACCTATGGCGTATTTCTTCTGCGCCGCGCTCAGCGGTCTGCGGCTCCAGTCGGTGAAGCGGGAGGACTTGTCGATACTCTGATTGGCAATCCGCCTTACAAGAGTTTCATACCCCACCTGGTCGCCGTAGCCGCACACCATGGCGGCAACCTGGGTATCAAAAAACGGCTGGGGAATAACACCGGCCTCGACCTGAAAAATCTCGAGATCCTGACGGGCAGCGTGAAAAACCTTAACCACGTCGGGGTTGCGAAACAAATCATAAAGCGGCTCGAGCGACAGCCCGTCGGCCAGTATATCAACAAGTACCGCGTCCTCGCGATCGTCGTCCCCCGGCCGGGCCAACTGCACCAGACAAAGCTGGGAAAAATAGGTTCTCTCTCTTAAAAACTCCGTATCGACAGTCACATACGGATACCTGGAACATTCAGAGCAGAACTGGGCCAGCTCTTCGGTCGTCTCAATGGTTTTCAATCAGGGCTCCCTGACACGAATGTGCCGGTCCTCTTTCAAGGAAAAGCAGTTGCTTTCAGTCGAATGCAACAAACTCAACGCTTTAGATGGTTTCATTTCAAACTTCACGCTCCTGTTTTGCACATAGCGAAAGCCAAGGCAATTGGACATGAAACGTGAGTTGGCAACCCGGATGTACTTCACTGGCGCGCACCCATGGTTAACCATTCGTTTTTTTGTATGCGTTATGTTCCCGGTGATTAACGATTACGGGCAGAAGCGATGGAATCCAACAAACAGATGCTGGCCGCAATGGCCGAAATTGGGGCGCTGCGTAATTTCCTGGTTCAGACCGTCGCCTTAAGACTTCTCGAAGAACCGGATCCCCTGGGCTCCTGCGAAGCGGTCAACAATCTTCTCAACGCGGCACCTACCATGCCGGGAAGTACATCGATTGATTTGGATCCCGCGATGTCCGACCTGCTCGCAGCAATGACTGATGAACGTACGGCCGCAATCGGGCGTGAGGTTCGCGACCGGATCGGCGCAATCCTCCAAACCTGAAATACTTTCCGTTAGCGGAACAGTTCGGGCGTTGGCGGAACAAACACATCCGCTACGTAAGGTTCCAGTTGTTCCGGTATCTTCGACGCGGACGCGGCAAGCCCATGATGCAGCAGTTTGGCGTCCAACCCAAACACCTCTGCAAACCGGTCCGCACTTCCCGATATGGAAAGCGTGTTGCCGTCTCCCGTCACGACCTGAAACCCCAGAGATTCCAGTCGGGCCGAAATTGCGGTCCTGCGCTCCGGAGACGTGTCTTTCAGGGAGGGGCCGTCTTCGAGGATTGACGACCCGTCATCCCTTATCATTACCAACTGGGCATTAATCACATCGTCATCGGCCATTTTGGTTCTCCAGCCAGATGGAGGGCGCGCATGATGCGCGCCCATCTATTATATACCTGTCCAGTTCGTCAGCGGGAACGCAATGTCTCAATGAGGTCCTCGACAAACTCCGTTGATATCTCGGGCATCGCCCCGGACGTCACCATTGCCATCTGGGTTTCCTTGGGAGCGGAGAAGAATTTGGCCGCGACCCCTCCCATCGTGTTCAGGTAAGCCCATTTGGCGTCCGCCAGGCCGGCTCCGGTTGCCTTGTCCGGCCCGGAAGTCGCGGTATCGCCATTGGCCGTAGTCCCCTTCTTCACATCCCGCGCACTTTTTTCCAGCGCCTGCTTGATTTTCGCGGGCGTCGCCGAGGGTTCTTTTTCCAGCATCAGCGCAACGATGCCCGCAATTTGAGGACAGGCCGCTGACGTACCCGAAAACAACCCCCAACCGTCCGTTCCTGAGCCGGTGGTCGGTGTGATGCTGTCCAGTTGCGCGCCTTCCTGCACGGGAAGCAGGATACTAGGCGCGTAACCGCTTCCGCTTATGGTGATCCTTTTGCCGGTCAGTCCGCAAACATCAGGCACGGATCGACCCGGGTAGAACGACGAGTCAAAACTGGACGCATAACTGGATGCCTCAAAGTCCAGAGTGTCGGGCAGGTTCACATGCACACCACCGACCGAGATGACGTCAGGATGGCTCCCCGGGAACGCAAGATGACCATTCCCTGCCGAAAAACAGACAACGACTCCCTGCGCGACCGCGTTGGCCACCGCCGCCTCCAGAGGTTTCAACCAGTTGGGAATGGAAGTGTTCGGGAAGTCGATGTGATACCCCCAACTGTTCGTCAGAACGTGTGGCTTCTTCGAATTCGAAAGCGCCATATTGATGGCACCAACCGGATCGTTGCCAGTTTTAACCGGCAGGAGCGTGATATCGGGCGCGCAGGCGAAGATGTTCGCACTCTCACCTGTACCATGCCCGTTGGAATCGCTTCCGGGATCCGAAGCACCAGGCCCGAGGAGTGTTTTGTAGGAACGGTAGCCACGTTCGGTGAAGAACGGGTGCCTATAAAATCCGGTATCAAGCATACCGACGGTCACGCCCTTACCGGTCACACCCAGACGATGAACCCGAGAGGCGCGTAGCATCACGGCAACCCCATCGGGTACACTCAGATACTGATAGGCGGAGGAATGGATCGGTGCCACGGGCGGAATTGCGGAAACACCGAAATAGGTGGGCGGACGGGCGATGACGGCCCCCTCTATCAACGGAGACAGCGACTCCGGCGCGTTGAGAAGCGACGCGTCCGGATCACTGTCATCGGTGCCCATAAACGTAATTTCATTGTTTGGCGCTATTTCGGTCTTTTGTTTTGTCAGCTTTGCGCCAAAAAAACTTCGGAACAGCTTTGCATCGGCGCCGATGGACAGTGTTTTATCGTTCGACGCCTCCTCAAAAACATGAAATCCCGCGTCCCGAAGCGCGCGTTTGGCGTCCCGAACGTCGTCATCTGTTGACGCAAATTCACCGACATTGCTCGCGTCGATCCTGATGTCCGTATCAAACAGCGAGTTTCGACCGATGGAACGTGGCGACACGTTGGCGATTACCTCATAGTCCATATCAGACATGGCTGGTCCTTTGCTTGACTGTGACCGGTGATACCGCGTTCCAAGAGAATCCCGGCCTGACCCCCGCGCGGATACATGCATTGGGCAGCAGCCAATCGAGCGGCTCGTTTGGTGAATAAAATCTACCGAATTCGCTCAGACACAACGGCACACGCTAAAATTCACACAAGCGGCTGATCCGACGCACCAAGATGTCTACCCGTAGAGCCGCGCACAACAGAAGGCGTACCCAAGCATAATAATCAAGCATTACTTGAATTTAACTTCAATTTAAAACAGTAATACTTTATTTTACCAGAATCAGCGCCGAAAGTCAAACTCGGCCAGCGATCACTCGACTGACAACCGCAACAAAAAAGTCTGCAATCGCATATCTCAGGGACACCGCCTCTACATTAGTGAAAAACCCGCAAAAACGCGAAACAAACGCCTTCTTGACGGAGCCGGAAAACCTGCCCATACCGCGCTGATGACCGACATATCACACATCCGTAATTTTTCCATCGTGGCGCATATCGACCACGGAAAATCGACGCTTGCCGACCGGCTGATCCAGTCAACCGGCACGGTCGCTGACCGCGACATGAAAGCGCAACTGCTTGACAGCATGGATATCGAACGTGAGCGCGGTATTACAATCAAGGCCAACACGGTCCGTATCGATTACACGGCAAAAGATGGCGAGAAGTATATTCTGAACCTGATCGACACACCCGGTCATGTTGACTTTGCATACGAGGTTTCCCGGTCAATGCGGGCCGTTGAGGGCTCCCTGCTCGTAGTGGATGCCTCTCAGGGGGTCGAAGCACAGACCCTTGCGAATGTCTATCAGGCAATCGATGCGGATCACGAAATCGTCGCGGTCCTGAACAAGGTGGACCTGCCCGCTGCCGAACCCGACAGGGTGCGGGAGCAGATTGAGGACGTCATTGGGATCGATGCATCCGACGCCGTGGAAATATCCGCAAAAACCGGCCTGGGCATTCCGGATGTACTGGAAGCCATCGTGACCCGGCTGCCCGCACCAAAGGGAGATGCGAACGCCCCCCTCAAAGTGATGCTCGTCGACAGCTGGTATGATGCCTATTTGGGCGTGGTGGTTTTGGTTCGTGTCCTTGATGGTAAACTGAAAAAAGGTGCCCGCATCCGGATGATGTCCACTAATGCGGTCTATCCCGTGGACCGCGTTGGGGTATTCACACCACAGATGGTCCAGGTTCCGGAACTCGGCCCCGGTGAAATGGGATTCCTCACGGCCTCCATTAAACAGGTTCGTGACACCCGGGTTGGCGACACCATCACTACAGAGAAAAAGGGAACGGAGTCGATGCTCCCTGGCTTCAAGCCAGCCCAGCCGGTGGTGTTCTGTGGACTTTTCCCGGTGGACAGTGCGGAAATTGAGGATCTGCGCGACGCGATCGAAAAACTCCAGTTAAACGATGCGAGTTTCTCGGCAGAGATGGAAACATCGGCCGCACTTGGATTTGGTTTCCGCTGCGGTTTCCTGGGACTTCTTCACCTCGAGGTCATTCGTGACAGGCTTGAGCGCGAATATGACATTGATCTGATCACAACCGCACCTTCGGTTATCTATCAGGTCTACATGAATGACGGCTCAATGATCGAGTTGCACAACCCGGCCGACATGCCGGAGATGGTTAAGGTCGATCATGTCGAGGAGCCAAGGATCAAGGCAACCGTTCTCGTACCCGATGAATTCCTCGGCGACGTACTGAAACTGTGCCAGGACCGTCGTGGCATCCAACTGGACCTCACCTATGCCGGGTCGCGGGCCATGGTCATTTACGACCTGCCGCTCAATGAGGTGGTCTTCGATTTCTACGACAGGCTAAAGTCAGTCACGAAGGGATACGCAAGTTTCGACTATCAGGTGACTGGATACCAGCAGGACGACCTCGTCAAAATGCAAATACTGGTGAACGACGAGCCCGTGGACGCTCTCTCAATGATGGTTCACCGCGCCCGCGCCGAGTCCCGTGGCCGTGCCATGTGCGAAAAGCTGAAGGAGCTCATCCCACAGCATCTGTTCAAAATCCCCATTCAGGCCGCGATTGGCGGGCGTATCATCGCGCGGGAAACCATCTCCGCCCTGCGTAAAGACGTAACGGCAAAATGTTACGGCGGCGACGTTTCGCGTAAGCGCAAGCTTCTGGACAAACAGAAGGCCGGCAAGAAAAAGATGCGTCAGTTTGGCCGCGTCGATATCCCGCAGGAAGCGTTCATTTCCGCTCTCAAGATGGACACCTGACCGTTCACAAACTGGGATTGCGGGTGTCTCCGCAGGCAAGGCATTGTTTTCCCTGATGACCTGAGTCAATCATGTCGGGCATTCGAGGTTCGACATCATGCCCCAAATTTTCAGCCATCGCGACGCGCTGGAAGCCAACCTGGAGCGGCAACTGGAGGCAATCCGGGCATCCGACGCAAAGGTTCTCCTGCTTATTCCGACCTCCAGCTTGATGGTTGGCGTTTTGGCCGCTCTGCTTCGAAGTCGCGGTGTAGATGCACTGTCAGCCGTGTACGTGGCCGCGAGCATTGCCCCGATCATGGTGGCATATTTTTTCATCGGCATGACCCTGATCCCGAGAACCGGCAACGGCGCCAAGGGACGCTCCCTTCTCTTCTTTGGGACGATTTCCAAAAGATCGGTTGATGAGTTCAAGTCCGAATTCATGGCGATCTCTGAAGAAGACTACATCAATGACCTCGCGACGCAGTGCCACACTGTTTCAGTCATTGCCCGTCGCAAATATATTCATGTTCGAAATGCTTTTCTTGCCTTTTTCATCGCTCTCCCCTGCTGGGGCCTTGCGATTTACGGTTTGTCTCCAGCGGTTTGAGCAACCGGATCTCCAGTAACCATACCTGCAAACAACCGACACAATTTTCCGAAAATTTGTTAGGATGATGCCTCACCGTCAATCAAACGAGGGAGCCAGGGTCCTATGGATAAGGCGAGGCAGAGTATCAGGTGCCTGACATTTATCACAATAGCCGCGTTCAGCACCGGACTGAACAGTGCCAGGGCACTCGAGGAAGCGACTGACCCGACACTCCCAAACGGATGGCAGTATGCCGGTGACCTGGAACAGCCCGCGGCGCCCGAAATTAACAACCATCACAACCTTGTGTCGGATCTTGACGCCGACCAGAACGAAGACTCGGGCATCCAGGTTGTGAGGGGAAGGGCACCTGCGAAGCAAACCGTGCTCGCGCCGTATTGCGACTGCACCAATAATGGAGACACAGTCATCATTATACGTGACGCCTACCTCTACGAACCGGATGCCGGAAACTGGCGCAACGCGTTCTCGCGGCGGCACAGTTGGCAGGACTGGACCATAGAACGCGTCGAAGCCCGCAGGAAGCTGTACAGATCCGGTTTGTACTAAACCTCCAGCGCGGCCGCCTGGCGCGCGGTGACGGCAATCACGTTCAGGACGTCCTCCGTGGTGCAGCCTCTTGAAAGGTCATTGGCCGGCGCCGCAAGCCCCTGAAGTATTGGGCCTGTCGCTTCCGCACCACCGATCCGCTGGGCAATCTTGTAGCCGATATTGCCAGCCTCGAGGCCTGGGAAAACGAAAACGTTTGCGTGGCCGGCAACATCCGAACCCGGGGCCTTGGATGCTCCGACCGCGGGAACAAACGCGGCATCAAACTGCATCTCCCCATCAACTTTGAGATTTGCGTTCTTTGAACGAACCAGCGCCGTTGCTTCAGCCACCTTGTCGACGAGAGCGTGGGACGCACTTCCCTTCGTCGAGAAACTGAGCATGGCGACGCGCGCCTCCCGGCCAGTCAGATCCGTGAAAGATCTCGCGGATGCCAAGGCAATCTCCGACAACTCTTCCGCATTCGGCTGAATGACCATGCCACAGTCGGAGAACACCAATACGTTGTTGTCCGGAAACCGCGTCTCATCCAACCGCATCAAGAAATAGCTGGACACCATTCCCACGCCAGCACCCCGCCCGATCATCTGCAGCGCCGCACGGACGGTATCAGACGTGGTGGCTCTAGCCCCACCGATTGTACCCGCAGCCAATCCCGCCCGCACCATGAGTGCGGAAAAGACCAGAGGATCGCGCACGGCGATAGACGCGGAGTCATGCGTCATGCCTTTCTTCGCCCTGAGTTCAACCAGCAGATCAATCAGTTGCGGGAGCTTCGCAGAAGCCGATGGATCATCGATCGCTACAGTGTCCGGATTACCGCCAGCCGAGGCAACGGCAGCCCTAACGGCGCCGGTTTCACCCACCAGTAAAACATTCGCCAGCCCTTCCCCAACCGCGGTCACCGCAGCCTTTGCAACCCGCGGATCCTCACCCTCCGACAACACAATCGGCTTTTCCAACATGGGAGGAGAAAGGAACTCATGTAATGGCTTCATATTCTTCGCCTGTCGTACCACCGCACCGGTCGTTTCACCAGGTGTGGCCTGAATTCATCAACTGCCGATATGGCACATCAGCGTGCCCTGCCCTCAAATGACAAAATGCGCCACAGTCGGATAGGGCCAACGCGACATTTAAATCAGACCAGATAACGCCTCAGGCCGATTTCGGTACAATGGCGCCCCGAAACCCGACCACATGCGAAGCGCACCTGTGACCCGCCATCATTGCGTCTGCAAGCGAACCCGATTTAATGTATTCCGCCAAAAAACCGCCATTGAAGCTGTCGCCAGCTGCGGTCGTATCGACAACCCGCTCCGCCGGTTCAAACGTCTGTTCGACGGCATCCTCCTCCCGGATCGAAAGAGGACCGGTTGCACCACGTTTCAGCGAACCTTTACCCACGTTCCATGACCGGAAGCGCTCGATCACTCCCTGTTCATCATCATCACCAAACAGGGCCATTTCGTCATCCACACTGGGAAGCGCGATATCGGACATTCGCCATGCCCGTTCCACCACGGCCCGCGCTGTTGACACGTCGGACCACAGCCGGGGCCTGTAGTTCGAGTCGAAGGCAAACAGTCCGCCACGGCTTCGATAGTCACTCAGCCAGGAAAACAGCGACTCCCGCGCCTCCGGCGAAATGACAGCCAAAGTAATCGCCGACAGGTAGACTACGCCGGCACCCTCCAGAGCCTCAAACCCATCCCTCTGAAACAGGCGTCTCGCCGCGGAGTTCTCACGCCAGTACAGGAACGACCGCTCACCGTTTTCATCAGTATTGATCGCGTAGAGACCAGTCAAAAGCCCTTCCAGACGGGTCATGCCCGAGACGTCAATGCCCTCTGACGCCACAAAATCCCGCAGCCTGTCCGAAAGGACATCGTCACCGACCAGAGAAACAAAGCTGACATCGTGATCCGGCGGTAAATTTCGACGAAGGTAAATCGCCGTATTGAGCACATCTCCCGCAAACCCCATCGTCGCGGAGTCGCCATCAAGCGACAGTTCAACCATCGCCTCGCCGGCGCACGCAATCCTCACAGTGTATCCCCCTTTACGTATTCAGGACCGCACGAGGCGGTCAATTCTTTGCATTGCCAGCATGTATCCCTGCGTTCCGCAGCCCGCGATGACGCCGTCCGCACGGGAGGAAACGAAAGAGTGGTGCCGGAATTCCTCACGCTTGTGGATGTTCGAAATATGGACCTCAATTACCGGACCATCGAACGTGTTCAACGCGTCCAGTATCGCCACCGAGGTATGGGAATAGGCAGCCGGATTGATGATGATACCCACCGCGTCTTCCCGAGCTTCATGAATCCAGTCAACGATGGCCCCCTCATGGCTGCTCTGCAGGAAACGAACGTCCAGATTGATATCCGAACCCAGGTCCACACACTGCTTTTCAACATCAGCCAATGTCTCAGGCCCGTAGACCTCGGGCTGGCGGACGCCCAGCAGGTTAAGATTGGGACCATTGATGACATAGACACGTTTATCCATTTCGGTGATCCCTGCTCCCAATGTTTTTGCTCCGTTACCCGTAAACGGGAACGAGCTTTTTGGCCAGATGGTTGCTCCACCGCGCCGGAACAAAAGTCGTGGGTTTTGTTTTCCGGTCAAAAGCGTAAGAGTACGGCAAAAGACATAAATGCAAGAGCCAACAAATGCCCGCTTCCAATCCGCTTCTGAAACTTCACGCCAGCGACAACATCTCGGTCGTAGCCCGCAGGCTCGATCCGGGGTCGCAGCCCCTTGGAACCGGACCTTCGCTCGAACAGCCTCTGTCCGCGGGGCACAAGATAGCCAATGTGGCCATCCCAAATGGCGGAGCGATTTACAAATTCGGTCAGATTATCGGCTACGCCAGCCAGGATATCTCCGCCGGTGAACACGTACACACGCATAACTGCGCATTTGGAAGCCATGACCAGGAATATGAAATAGGCGTGGATCTGGAGGCGGCCAGTGCGGCCATTCCCAAGCCAGCGCCGAAGCAGTTTATGGGTTACCGTCGACCGAACGGTCAGGTTGGAACGCGCAATATGATTGCCATCTGCGCCACGGTGAACTGTTCCGCCACGGTAATTCGGCGCGCCGCGGACAAAATCAACTCGTCCGGCATGCTCGACGACTACCCCAACGTTGATGGCGTTGCCGCCTTCAGTCACGGCACCGGCTGCGCCATGGCGACGAACAGCCCGGGTTATGCAAACCTGCAAAGGGTGCTCTGGGGCCACGCAACCCACGCCAACGTGGGTGCGGCGATTTTCGTGGGTCTGGGCTGCGAGGTGATGCAGATTGCCCGCATGAAGACCATGTTCGACTCGAATGGTCAGGAACGGTTTCATGGCCTGACCATTCAGGACACCGGGGGGACAACGAAAACAATTGAGCGTATCATCGAACAGGTCCGCGAACTTCTGCCCGAGGTCAATGCGATTGAGCGCGAACCGGTGCCGGCATCCGAACTGAAACTTGCCCTGCAGTGCGGCGGATCCGATGGGCTTTCAGGCGTCACGGCCAACCCAGCACTTGGAGCGGCAAGCGATCTGCTCGTTGGACTGGGCGGAACGGTCATTCTCGCGGAAACCCCGGAGATCTACGGCGCCGAACAGCTTCTCCTGCGTCGGGCTGCCGACCGTGAGACTGCGGACAAACTCATCGAACGCATTCGCTGGTGGGAGGAATACACCCGCATCAATAACGGGTCGATGGATAACAACCCCTCACCGGGAAACAAGGCGGGCGGACTGACCACGATCCTGGAAAAATCACTTGGCGCCGCGGCCAAGGGCGGCACAACGCCGCTAACCGAAGTGTTGCAGTACGGCGAAGTGTCGAAAAAACCGGGTTTTTCCTTCATGGATTCGCCCGGTTACGACCCCGCCTCGGTAACCGGCCAAATTTCAAGCGGTGCACAGGTGGTCGTTTTCACCACCGGACGCGGCTCCGCCTTCGGCTCCAAGCCAGCCCCGACAATCAAGGTCGCAACAAACGACCGGTTGTTTGAGGCCATGCCCGACGACATGGACATCAACTGCGGCGACATCGTATCTCAGGGTGTTTCCATTCAGGATAAAGGCGAACAGATTCTCGATCATGTCCTGCGCGTGGCGTCGGGCGAGAAATCGAAGAGTGAAGCACTTGGGCTGGGCGACCACGAGTTCGTTCCTTGGCAGATCGGAGCCGTCATGTAGCTGCGACTGCCCTGGTGCGGTTCAAAAAAAAGCGTCACGGAATTTCCGTGACGCTTTTTTTAATGTGCAATTTGTAGGAGCTTTGCGATCAACCCATCCGGTAGTTCGGGCTCTCCCGGGTAATCTGCACGTCGTGCACATGACTTTCCCGAAGGCCCGAACCGGTGATGCGAACAAATTTGCAGTTGGTCTGCATTTCCGGGACCGTGCCATTACCGGTATACCCCATTGCGGCACGAAGCCCGCCGACGAGTTGGTGCAGCACGGCTGAAACTCCGCCTTTGTACGGCACCTGCCCCTCAATCCCCTCGGGCACAAGCTTGTCGGCGCTGGCCTCCTTTTGGAAGTACCGGTCAGCGGACCCGCGCGCCATGGCTCCTACACTTCCCATACCGCGGTAGGATTTGAAGCTGCGCCCCTGATACAGAATGACCTCGCCAGGGGCCTCGTCCGTACCCGCGAGTGATGATCCAACCATTGCGCAGTGGGCGCCGGCCCCAATAGCCTTGGCAAAATCGCCGGAGAACTTAATGCCGCCATCAGCGATGATGACATGACCCGTCTTGGCGGCTTCTTTGGCACAGTCACTGATTGCCGTCATCTGGGGCACACCAACGCCGGCCACAATCCTCGTCGTACAGATGGACCCTGGGCCAATACCCACTTTAATCCCGTCAGCACCCGCATCAATGAGTGCTCGCGTAGCCTCGGCAGTAGCAACATTGCCCGCAATAATCTGGGCTTCAGGACGGTCCGTTTTAATTCTGCGGACCGCGTCAGCCACACCGCTCGAGTGGCCATGGGCCGTGTCGATCACCACCACATCAACACCCGCGTCCAACAGAGCAATCGAACGCTCATAACCCGCGTCGCCAACGGTTGATGCAGCCCCAACACGAAGACGGCCCTGTTCATCCTTCGCGGCCAGCGGGTTTAGAACCGCCTGCTCGATGTCCTTTATGGTCAAAAGCCCGGTCAGCCGACCCGCGTCATCAACCACCATCAGTTTCTCAATGCGACGTGCTTCCATGAGGCTTTTGGCCTCATCGAGATTGGCAGGAGAGCGCAGCATGGCCAGATCGTTGCCGGTCATCATGACGCTGACCGGAGTTGCGTCATCAATCGCGAACCTCATGTCTCGGTTGGTCACTATACCAACGACAACACCATCCCCATTAATCACAGGGAAACCGGAGACCCGAAAACGCTCCTGAAGCGCCTTGGCATCTCCAAGCGTCTGATCGGGTCGAAGGGTGACCGGGTTATCGACGACGCCGGAAACGAAACGCTTGACCCTGCGAACCTCGTCACACTGTTCCTCAATGGTCAGGTTGCGATGGATGACCCCAAGACCGCCGGACTGGGCCATGGCAATTGCCATTTTGGCCTCGGTGACCGTATCCATCGCGGAACTCAGCAACGGAATATTCAGCGAAATTTTCGGGGTAACCATCGTGCGCGTATCGGCGGACCCGGGCAAAACGTCGGAGGCACCGGGAACCAAAAGAACATCATCAAACGTCAAGGCTTCGCGAAGGTCCATTGTCACACTCCCAGCAACGGTTGTTCAGGCCGGTCCTATTCCATGGACCGGGTAAAATGAAAAGACTTGGAGGCTGACATCCACGAATTCTTCACGGAAAATGTAGTAGCGCGCGCTGTTTTTCGAACCAGATGCACCGCCAACACCACCGCGGGACAGGTTACTCTTCGCCCGGCCTTCCCCGAAACCCGGTCGCTACGAGGAACTTTTCCGACGAGTCTGAACGGCTTGCCGGCGGCTTGAAGTGAACCACCTTGGCAAACGCAAGATTGAGCCTGCGGATTAAATTGGCTTCGGCGCCTCCGGCCAGCACCTTGGCGACAAACGTGCCGCCGGGTTCGAGCACGTCCATAGCGAACTCAGCCGCCGCCTCGCACAGGCCCATGATTCGAAGATGATCTGTCCCGGCATGCCCCGAGGACTTCGCGGCCATGTCCGAGATAACCGCATCCGCCGATCCATCAAGCCATTGACGGACCTTTTCGTCCGCGCCCTCATCAAGGAAATCCAAAACGTGGATCTCGGCACCCGGAATGGGATCGACCTCCTGAAGGTCCACGCCCAATACCGTGCCTTTAGGTTTTTTTCGGTTTTGGCCGAGGGAATTAACACGCGCTACAGCAACCTGACACCAACCGCCCGGCGCACATCCCAGATCCACAACTCTGGCGCCCGGTTTCAAAAAACCAAACCGATCATCAATCTCGATGATTTTATAGGCCGCCCGCCCCCGATATCCCTCAGCTTTCGCGCGCTGAACATAGGGATCATTCAACTGCCGCTCCAACCAGCGTGTGGAGGACAGCTTGCGGCCCTTGGCCGTTTTGACACGCACACGCAGGTCCCGGCGTCCGCGCCCCGAATTTGGCTTTCCAGGTTTTTTCAACGGTGCCCTGCCATTCCGGAGTAAGCTCCGTTTGCACTCATCATGGCAAACAACATGCCCTCGCGAAGCCCACGATCGGCTACGCGCATGGAATCCGTAGGCCAAATCCGCAGCAGTGTCTGCAAAATCGCGGCACCGGACATGATCAGTTCCGACCGGTCTCGACCGAGGCCAATATCGTTTCGTCGCCCTTCCGGTCCCAGTTTCAGGAACCTTGCGATCACATCCTCAATAGCTTTTGTCGAAAGCCGCATACCATCAACCTTGCGTCTGTCATAGCGCCGCAAGCCAAGATGCGCGGCGCCGACCGTGGTAACCGTGCCCGACGTACCGATCATCTGAAACCGCGACAACTGCTCGTCTGAGAGAATTTCCTGATACGGCTTAAAACCGGCCAGTTGCTCCTCAAAATACCACGACATAAGCGCGAACCGTGCAGCATCATCGGTAACGTCCGAATACCTCTCGTGCAGCGTCGCCACGCCGAGCGGGACCGAAATGAAGTCGACGATACGCGCCCGGTCTTTGGTCAGGGCTTCCGTGCCGCCCATCTGAAGGTTCACAATGGCCTGCGCCCTGCGTTCCCTGGGAACATCCATAAGGTCGATCCAGACCAGCTCGGTCGAGCCGCCACCAATATCGAACACGAGGACCTGACGCGCCGACGAAGCAACCAGCGGCGCACAGGAAATCACGGCGAGGCGTGCTTCCTCTTCCGGGCGGATCAACTCAAGATTGAGACCCGTTCGCTTTTCCGCCAGCCGAAGAAAATCAATTCCGTTGCCTGCCCTACGGCAGGCTTCAGTCGCCACAAGCCGCAGATTTCCAGCATTCCGAATGCGGTGTTTCTTCAGCTTGTCAGCGCATATCTCCAGTGCGGAGATTGTACGCGCAATACCGCCCCGCGAAAGGTTTCCGGTTCTCTCCAGACCGGATCCGAGGCGCACGGATTTTGCGAAAGCATCGACCACACGAAAATGCCCGGCATCGGGTGTAGCGATCAACATGCGGCAGCTGTTGGTTCCCAGATCCAACGCCGCATAAAGCTCTGGACTGGTCTGCGCAGGCGCATTTACCGGACGCTTACGCGCCAAAGCATCGGGTTCCTGCGCAGCATCCGTAAGATTCTGCGCCATCTATGCCAAATTTCTTCTTGCGGAACATTCCGCAGGTTTAAGATGACGCTACAGGAGACTGCAATCCATGGCAAGATTTCCATCCATCAATATCAACGCAACCAAACGGCCACGTTGATACAAATCCACCTGCTTTGACGTCTGCAGTATCAGGCCGCGCCAGCCTGTCCGGCCGCCACCAGAGGTGCCGCCTCATAGCCAAGAGCGCGGCAGATATCCCAGGTGAGATCCGGATTGTTCAGAGTGTAGAAATGCAGACTGTCAACGCCCTCCTGAACCAACCTGTCACACTGCTCGGAAGCAATGGATACAGCCAGAAGGTGCTCCTGCTCCGCATCTTTAGCATATCCAAACGCCTTGGTCATCCAGTCGGGGACGCCCGCTCCACAGCGTTTCGCGAAGTTCCGCATTTTGTCGAAGTTTTCGACAGGCAGGATGCCGGGGATAATCGGCACATGAATGCCCGCCTTTTCACAGCGGTCCCTAAAGCGCAGAAAATCATCCGTCTCGAAACAGAACTGGGTGATGATCCTCGACGCACCGGCCTCAACCTTGCGCTTCAGATACCGGGTTTCCTGCTCAATGCTTTCAGCTTCCGGGTGGACCTCCGGATAACCGGCAACCGCGATATCGAAGTCGCCAATCGCGGAAAGTCCCTCAACAAGTTCTGCAGCACTGGCAAATCCGTCAGGGTGCGGTTCGAATTTCGACGCTCCACCGGGCGCATCGCCACGCAAGGCGACAATCCGGCGCACGCCCATGCGGGCATAGGAACGCGCGACGTCGAGAGTTTCTTCCCGGGACGCACCGACACAGGTCAGATGCCCCGCAACATTGAGGCGCGCACGCTCAATGATCGTCCGAATGGCAACATTGGTCCGGTCACGTGTTGTGCCACCCGCACCATAGGTCACCGACACGTAATCGGGAGCCAGAGGCGCAAGGCGCTCAACCGTCCGCCACAAACGAAGTTCAGCCTTCGGAGTACTGGGGGGGAAAAATTCGAAAGACAGGCCCGCAGGAGCCTTTGAAGTATTGGTCATGATGCACCGGTCCATACCGACAATGAGATTTGCAGTTGCGGAATATACAGGTGGATATTTCATCCGGCAATCTTTATCTGCCAAATATTTTACGAATGCCCGCTAACGTGCGGGCCCTGGACGCAGGAGGCAACGGACCACATGCCCAAGGTTACCATCGTCTACTGGCGGGATATACCCGCTCAGGTCATCGTCGGCACGGGCCGCCGGGCCGCAAAAGTGCAGTTGCCGGAGCGGTTTGAGCAGGCGATCGACCGCTGCGCCATGAAGGTTGGGGCAAAAGATGAGGACGCATACCTAGCCGACTGGCGGAAGGGAGAACCATATGAGGTCGAAGGTGATCCCGCGGATGTCGCTTATGAAGAAGCCGCCCGACTGGATTCGCAATTTACTGTCGAAGAAATCAAGGCCCTGATTGCAAATGACGGACGGGCGCCCGCGACAACGTGAACAACTGGAGACAAGCCGTGGCGAATATTTTGAATTTCAGCCGTCTGCGCCGTACCCCGCCCCAGGGCGGATCCTCGGAAGTTGCCGGGTTTCTCCAGGATTTTTCAATCGAGGTCATGCCACGGACCGCGGCGAAAATTGACGACTTCCGCGCCATCCTGCCTGCCGGAACGCGCGTCTACGTCGCCCACATAGACGGGTTCGAATTCGACGACATGCTCGCGACCGCCCGGCGACTGGTCGATGAGGGTTTCCAGGTGATGCCGCACTTCCCGGCCCGTGGAATCATCGACCGCAACGATCTGAGGAACCGGATCGCCGCCTATTCCGACGTTGGAGTTCGACAGGCTCTGGTGCTTGCCGGCGGAATCGACAAGCCCCACGGCGCCTATTCCGACTCGATGCAACTGCTCGAAACCGGGCTTTTTGACGAGTTTGGGTTCACCGACCTCCATGTGGCCGGCCATCCGGAAGGCAACATGGATATCGATCCCGACGGTTCCACAACCCACGTGACGCACGCCCTGCAGTGGAAAAACGACTTCCAGACGCGCACGGACGCACGCATGGCAATCGCGACCCAGTTCTGTTTCGAATCACAGCCCGTCATCGATTGGTGTGACCGCCTCCGCGAAAACGGTATCACCCTGCCCGTTCATATTGGGGTGGCGGGGCCAGCCAAACTGCAGACCATGATCAAGTTCGCCATGGCCTGCGGAGTCGGTCCATCGCTACGCGTGCTGCAAAAACGGGCGACCGATCTCAGCAAGCTGGTCCTTCCGTTTGAGCCGGATCAAATCCTTTCCGAACTTGCCGCTCATAAGGCCCGAAATCCCGATTTTGCCGTCGAGCGGGTTCACTTCTTTCCGCTTGGAGGCATAACCAAAACGACGGAATACGTGAGCGGGGCAACCTCCACGGAAAACATCCGCGCCCGTGCATGACACGTTACGCACTTCTGTTTGACCTCGACGGGACGCTCGTCGAAAGCGATCCACTGCACCTGAAGGCTTTCAACAGCCTGCTGGAAAAGTATGGAATGCCAACGATGAGCGAGCCTGATTACCGAAAACGGGTACAGGGCAGATCGAACCCTGAAATCATGCGCGACCTGTTCCCTTCTCTGCCAGGACAGCACATTGAACTCGCGGACGAAAAAGAGGACATTTTTCGCAAATCCCTCGGCAGCGACGTTCAACCCATTCATGGAATTTCCAAGCTTCTTGATTGGGCTGAAGCAGAGGGCTTGGCAACTGGCGTGGTAACCAATGCGCCGCGCGCCAATATGGAAGCCATGCTGGGCGCCACAAACCTTGAGGGCCGTTTTGAGACCATGATTGTTGGCGAGGAATGTGAACGGGCGAAACCGGACCCGATGCCCTACCAGACCGCAATGGCCAAGCTCAAAGCGACACCGTCACAATCCATTGCATTTGAGGATAGCGGGTCCGGCCTGCGGTCCGCCCGCAATGCCGGGGCACATGTATTTGGTTTAACAAGCAGCCTTGCGCCGAACGAACTTGTTCAGGCCGGAGCACACCAGACGATTGACGACTTCACCGATCCAGCCCTATGGGCGCGCATTCGAACATTGAAAGCCAACTGAAAATGACCAGAACCGTCGTTGAATCCCGTACGAAAACCGCAATCATCGGCTTTGATCAGCCGTTCTGCGTCATTGGCGAGCGCATCAATCCAACGGGTCGCAAGAAACTCGCGGCCGAACTGGAAGCAGGCGACTTCTCAACGGTTGAGAAGGACGCGCTGGAACAGGTGGCGTGTGGGGCGACCATGCTCGATATCAATGCGGGCGTGGTCTACAACTCAAACCCCAACCCGAACGAAACCGAACCGCCCCTGATGCGTCAGGTCATCGAACTGGTTCAGGGGCTTGTGGATGTTCCGCTTTGTATCGATTCAAGCGTCCCTGGGGCGTTGCAGGCCGGCCTTGAGGTTGCCGGCGGCCGCCCCCTCCTCAATTCGGTAACGGGAGAGGAGGACCGTCTCGATCTGGTTCTGCCGCTGGTCAAAAAATACAATGTTCCCGTCGTTGCAATCTCCAATGATGACACCGGTATTTCGGAAGATCCGGATGTGCGTTTCGCTGTCGCCAAAAAGATCGTGGAGCGTGCGGCTGATTTCGGCATTCCGGCCCACGACATCGTTGTGGATCCGCTTGTGATGCCAATTGGCGCCATGGCAACGGCCGGCCTTCAGGTATTCGCACTCGTGCGCAAACTGCGTGAGGAACTGGGCGTCAACACCACCTGTGGCGCGTCCAACATTTCCTTCGGACTGCCAAACCGCCACGGGATCAACGCCGCGTTTCTACCGATGGCGATTGCCGCTGGCATGACCTCTGCCATCATGAATCCGGTTCGGCCACAGGAAATGGAAGCGATCCGTGCGGCAAACCTGCTCACCAACAACGATCCCCACGGTGCGACCTGGATCAAACACAACAAGCCGCCCACCGTTGAAGGCGAGGCTCCGGCCGGTGCCCGCGCCGGGCGGGAAGGCCGCCGTCGTCGCCGGGCATAAGGGACATCGCGCACATCATGGGTAATTCCGCCGATCCACTTGTGATCTTCACCCCATCCGGGAAGCGGGGGCATTTTCCAAAGGGTACGGCAATACTCGATGCCGCGAGACAGCTGGGCGTCGATCTCGACTCGGTGTGTGGCGGGCGTGGCATCTGTTCCAAGTGCCAGATCAGTCCGTCCTATGGCGAGTTCTCCAAATTCGGCGTAACAGTGCAGGATAATGCACTGTCGGAGTTTAACACGGTTGAGGAACGCTACGACCGCAAACGCGGTCTGGCAAAGGGACGGCGTCTCGGATGTCAGGCCAAAGTGGAGGGCAATGTCGTTATCGACGTACCCCCCGAAAGTCAGGTCCACAAACAGGTCGTCCGCAAACGCGCTGAAGCCCGGCAAATCATCATGGATCCTGCCACGCGGCTTTACTACGTCGAGGTTGCCGAACCGGACATGCACGAACCAAGCGGTGACCTTGAAAGGCTTGAAAATGCGCTGGCTGAGCAATGGGGGCTGGCCCATGTGAAGGGCGATCTTCGCACGGTTCAGATGCTCCAGCCCGCACTGCGCGAAGGCAAATGGAAGGTGACCTGCGCCGTGTATCACGGCAACAGCCTGGGCGAAGCCCGCATCATGCATGTCTGGCCAGGATTCTTCGAAGGTTCGATCTACGGGCTTGCGATCGACCTTGGCTCAACAACCATCGCGGGACATCTTTGCGATCTTCAGAGCGGAGAGGTCCTGGCGTCCTCGGGCCTTATGAATCCCCAGATCCGGTTCGGTGAGGATCTGATGAGCCGGGTTTCCTACGCCATGATGAATCCCGGCGGAGCGGCCGACATGACACGGGTTGTTCGCGAGGCAATCAATACTCTCGTCAACCAGGCCGCCGCGGAAGCAATGATCGATCCGGGCTTCATCATGGAAACCGTGATCGTGGCCAACCCGGTCATGCATCATCTGCTGCTGGGCATTGATCCAGTGGAACTTGGTCAGGCACCGTTTGCGCTGGCGACGGCGAAGTCCATGACCCTCTGGGCCAGCGAGATCGACATATCGATGCACCCGGACGCCAGGATCTACATCCTCCCCTGTATCGCGGGCCATGTTGGTGCGGATGCCGCCGCGGTTGCCCTCTCAGAGGCTCCAAACCAGTCCGAAGAACTCACACTGGTGGTTGACGTCGGCACGAATGCGGAAATCCTGCTTGGAGACCACCGACGTGTTCTGGCCTGTTCATCCCCGACCGGCCCCGCTTTTGAGGGTGCGCAAATTTCTTCCGGTCAACGCGCAGCACCGGGGGCCATCGAACGGGTCGAAATCGATCCAGACACCGGAGAACCGAGGTTCCGCGTGATTGGCTGCCACCTCTGGTCTGACGAGCCAGGATTTGAGGCCGCCACAAAAACCACCGGAATAAACGGCATATGCGGTTCGGGCATCATTGAAGTGATCGCGGAAATGCGAATGGCGGGACTGATCGACCGGACCGGCCTCATTGGAAGCGCGGAACAAACCGGATGCGCCCGCTGCGTCACCGACGGTCGGACCAACTCCTATGTAATGCAGGAGGAAAACGGGCCGGGCCGCCCGCGTATCATGGTGACCCAGGGAGACGTCCGCGCCATTCAACTCGCAAAATCAGCGCTCTATGCCGGTGCCAAACTTCTGATGGATCAGCTTGGGGAATACACGCTCGGCCGAGTGGTGCTGGCCGGTGCGTTTGGTGCGCATATCTCGCCCAAACACGCCATGGTTCTGGGCATGATACCCGATTGCGAGCTCGACAAGGTAACCTCCGCAGGCAATGCCGCCGGGACCGGGGCCCGCATCGCGCTTTTGAATTCGGCATCCCGTCGCGAGGTCGAAACACTGGTGACCAATATCCAGAAGGTCGAAACGGCGATTGAACCAAAATTCCAGGAACATTTCGTCGCCGCAAACGCAATTCCACACGCGGTCGATGAATTCCCCCGTCTGCTGAGGCAGGTCAGCCTGCCCGATGTGTCGTTCAACACGGGCGGACGGGCTGACAGCAAACGTCGGCGACGACGCGCCTGACGCTCCGAAAACGGAACCCGAGCTCCAACGACCGCGTTGCATTCACACAGGCCACATCATAGGTCTGTGTGACCACAACTTCCAACTGGAGAGCGTCAATGAAACGTACAGGATCAGCCGTCTGGAACGGAGAACTCAAGACCGGGAGCGGGACCGTATCCACCGATTCCGGAGTACTCGACAAGGTTGCGTACAGCTTCGGAAAACGTTTCGGCGACGATGCCGGCTCGAACCCCGAGGAGCTTATCGCTGCGGCGCACGCCGGATGTTATTCCATGGCCCTGTCCAACGTGCTCGGCGGCGAGGGAATGACCCCGGAAAAGATTGAAACCTCCGCAACCGTGACACTTGAGATGCTGGATGCCGGCCCGACCATCACCGCCGTTCACCTGGTGGTGAACGCGAAAGTACCGGGTGCGGATTCCGACGCGTTCCAGAAAGCCGCCGAAGGCGCCAAAACGGGCTGCCCCGTGTCCAAGGTTTTGAATGCGGAAATCACCATGGATGCGACGCTCGAGACCTGATCCAAAATCAGTCGCCTGAAAGAAACGAAGAGGAGCCTCAAATTCCTCTTCGTTCCCCGGTTCTCTTCGGCTCAAATCATGTGCCGCGCCCGCGTCTTGCCTGCAAAACCGATTTTCTTACCAAATTCCAAACAAAACCCTAATCAGCTTAACCATTTCGTCCGACATGGCGAAATTAATTGCGTTTTTCTCCACTACCGGGACACAAAAAAAGGGACCCCGAAGGGTCCCTAGGTAGATTTGATCGGTCGTCTTGTCCCCCAACTGCTCGACGGGATGTTGCGCGACCTTTGGCCTGTAAATCAGCTGCAGCCGGAAGTTCCGCCGCAGGAGTTGCACTTCATGCAGGTGCCGTTCCGCACCAGGGTGAAGTTCCCACATTCGTCACAGGGATCGCCCTCGTATCCCTGCATTTTCGCCCGGGCGCGTTCGTCCATCGCGGTCACGGAAGCGGAGGTCTGCACCGTTTCCGAAACCGAGACACCGCTTAGGCCGCCTTCCAGATCCATCACCTCGCTCATCGCACCGCCCTGAAGGACCATCAGTTCCTGAGGAAGACGCTTGCGCAGGTAGCCGGTCGAGGAAACCTGACGGATCATGTCGATCGAACTCGGGTGGGAGACTTCCGTTTCCACTCCCTCGCCGCCATCCTGACCCTCGCCAACGCCGCGGCCAAGATCATCAAAGCTCTCGCCGGTGGGTTTGACATGGGCAAGGTCAGTCCGGTCCAGATAGGACACCGCCAGTTCCCGGAAAATGTAGTCGAGGATCGACGTGGCATTCTTGATACTGTCGTTGCCCTGAACCATTCCAGCCGGCTCAAACCGGGTGAAGGTGAAGGCCTCGACAAACTCCTCAAGCGGAACGCCGTACTGAAGACCCACCGACACGGCGATTGCGAAATTGTTCATCATCGCGCGGAAGGCGGCGCCCTCCTTGTGCATGTCGATAAATATCTCGCCAAGCTGACCATCCTCATATTCACCGGTCCGCAGGTATACCTTGTGGCCACCGACAATGGCTTTCTGGGTGTATCCCTTGCGCCGTTCGGGCAGCTTCTGGCGGTTTGAGCGTTCGATCTCCTTGACGATGATCTTCTCGACGATCTTTTCAGCCATCACAGTGACGCGCTCACCCTGCGGTGCTTCGGTGAGCGTTTCTTCCAGGTCCTCGTCATCCTCGATCAGCGCGGACGAGAGCGGCTGGGAGAGTTTCGAACCATCGCGGTAAAGTGCATTCGCCTTTACGCCGAGCGACCAGCTCAACTCGTAGGCAGCCTTGCAGTCCTCAATGGATGCATCGTTCGGCATGTTGACGGTCTTGGAAATCGCGCCCGAAATGAAGCTCTGTGCCGCCGCCATCATACGGATATGGCTCTCAACGGAGAGGTAGCGTTTGCCGATCTTGCCGCATGGGTTGGCACAGTCGAAAACAGACTGGTGCTCATCCTTCAGGTGCGGCGCTCCCTCCAGCGTCATGGTGCCACAAATGTGGTTGTTCGCGGCCTCAACCTGCTCTTTCGTGTACCCAAGGTGACGCAGGAGATCGAAGCCCGGATCGGTCAGGCGTTCCTGTGGAATACCGAGAATTCCTGTGCAAAACTCCTCACCCAGCGTCCATTGGTTGAACACGAAACGAATGTCGAACGCGGTCGGTAGAGCCTTTTCGATCTTGTTAATCTCAGTCTGACCAAACCCGTGCCCAACAAGAGAGGTCGGGTTGATACCGGGAGCATTGTCGAGTGTGCCGTGGCCAACCGCATAGGCAACGATTTCCTCAACCTCATCCCGGGAGTAGCCGAGGTTTGAAAGTGCTGCAGGGACCGAGCGGTTGATGATCTTGAAGTAGCCACCACCCGCAAGCTTCTTAAACTTCACAAGCGCGAAGTCCGGCTCAATACCCGTGGTATCGCAATCCATTACAAGACCGATTGTGCCTGTCGGCGCGATTACCGTCGTCTGGGCGTTGCGGTAGCCGTGTTTCTCGCCAAGAGCAACGGCCTCATTCCAGACCGCATGGGCCAGGTTCAGCAGATTACCGTCTGGGCAATTGGCATGGTCGAGCGCGACCGGTGGGACCGAAAGCCCCTCATAGTCGGTCAGCGCACCCTGTGCCGCCCGGCGATGGTTCCGCATGACGCGCAGCATGTGTTTCGCGTTCTTTTCATAGCCCGGGAAAGCTCCAAGCTCCGCCGCCATTTCAGCCGACGTCCTGTAAGCCACGCCCGTCATTACGGCGGTCAACGCTCCACACAGCGCTCGGCCCTCGTCGGAGTCGTAGCTGTGACCAAGGTTCATGAGCAGGCCACCAATATTGGCGTAGCCAAGCCCCAGGGTCCGAAACCGGTAAGACAGTTCGGCAATTCGCTCCGACGGGAACTGGGCCATCAAAACCGAAATTTCCAGCGTGATGGTCCAGAGACGGCTGGCATGCATGTAGCTGCGCGCATCAAACTTGCCGTCTTTCAGGAACGTCAGAAGGTTCATCGACGCAAGGTTACAGGCGGTGTCGTCGAGAAACATGTACTCGGAGCATGGGTTGGACCCACGGATCTCACCATCCTCCGGGCATGTGTGCCAGGCGTTGATGGTATCGTGATACTGGATACCAGGATCGGCACAGGCCCAGGCCGCGTGCCCGATCTGTTCCCAAAGATCACGCGCCCGCACGGTCCGTGCAACTTCTCCATCAGTCCGTCGCACCAGTTCCCAGTCGGCGTCATCACGTACCGCCTTGAGGAACGCATCGGTCACGCGCACCGAGTTGTTCGAGTTTTGCCCGGAAACAGTCAGATATGCCTCGGAATCCCAGTCGGTGTCGTAGGTCTGAAAGTCAATCGATGTGAAACCCTGGGCCGCGTACTGCAGGACACGGTTGATGTAGGTTTCCGGCACCATTGCCTTTTTGGCTTCACGTACCGCTTTCTTGAGCGTTGGGTTTTTCTTTGGATCAAACGCATCAGCTTCCGCGCCATCCCAGCTGCGGATGGCAGTAAAGATTGCGTTCAGCCGCTGCTCATGAACCTTGGAACCGGCGACGAGGCTCGCGACCTTCTGCTCCTCAAGAACCTTCCAGTTGATGAAGTCCTCAATATCCGGGTGATCCATGTCGCAGATCACCATTTTGGCGGCGCGACGTGTGGTGCCGCCCGACTTGATGGCGCCCGCCGCGCGGTCCCCGATCTTCAGGAACGACATTAGACCAGACGATCTACCGCCGCCGCCAAGCGACTCGTTTGCAGCGCGCAGCGATGAAAAGTTCGTACCGGTTCCGGAACCATATTTGAAAAGGCGTGCCTCACGGGTCCACAGGTCCATGATGCCGCCGTCGTTTACGAGGTCATCCTCAACCGACTGAATGAAGCAGGCATGCGGCTGCGGATGCTCATAAGCGGATTTCGACTTCGTCAGCTGCTCCGTCTCGAAATCGACATAATAATGTCCCTGCCCCGGCCCATCGATGCCGTAGGCCCAGTGCAAACCGGTATTGAACCACTGCGGGCTGTTGGGCGCTCCCATCTGGCAGGCAAGCGAGTAACGCATTTCATCATAATAAGCCCGCGCATCCTCCTCGGTGGAGAAATAGCCTCCCTTCCAGCCCCAGTAGGACCAGGCCCCGGCGAGGCGGTCGAAGACCTGCTTGGCAGAGGTCTCTCCACCGTAGCGTTCTTCTTTCGGCAATTTGGCGAGCTTGGCCTCGTCCGGGACGGAGCGCCAGAGAAACGACGGCACACCCTTTTCACGCACTTTACGAGTGGCCGCCGGGACGCCAGCCTTCCGGAAATATTTTTGCGCAAGGACATCAGATGCCACCTGGCTCCAGGAAACGGGAACCTCAAGGTCGGTGAGGCTGAAGACGACCGAACCGTCGGGGCTGCGAATTTCAGAGGCGGTGGTTTTGAAATCGATCGCTCCGTAGGCACCGGTTTCGTGTTTCGTAAAGCGTCGCTCTATTTTCATGTCCTGCCTCTGATACTCGTCTCCGGCCCGTTACCATGTGGCTGGCGGCTTCTGCCGCATCCAGGATAACACACCAGATATTGTGCGCGTCTGAATTTCGAGTACTAATTGCAGGCAAAGAGGCCGCCCGGTCAACCAAAATATATGCGAATTTCGCACATTTTGTGGTTGACACCAATGCACCCCCTACACCGGGTAGTGGTTAATTTTCATTAACGATTGCAGATAGTTACAATGAAATAAGGCGGTTCCGCGACAGAATCACGAACTCCGCCTTTGCTTCGCCAAAAAATTGATTCAATTTTTCCCAATTTCAACCGTGAGTTGTTGGAGATATGGGTTCTCCGGAGTGCGGATTATGCTCGGCCAGTCGGGGTTGTGCATGCTGTCGGGAAAGTGCTGCGCCTCTACGCACAAACCCGCGTACGGACCATAGCGTTTGCCATCATGTCCCGGCGTCTCAATCACCATCTCAGCTGAATTAAATACCTGAATAGCAGGCTCTTTTGTCCAAAGTGACAACTGAAGATCCGTCTCTTCACAGTACACCGTGGTAGCCGGTTTTGAGGTATCACGATCCGCCGCAAGGACCAGATTATTGTCGAGACCCGTTTCACCTGTGGGCGAATCACCAACGGCACGCGGCGTCCGGAAATCGAGATGCGTACCCTCCACGGTCTCAATCGTGCCCAGTGGAATCAGCGCTTCATCCGACGGCGTGTACTCCGCCGCATCAACATACAATATATGGTCCCGCACATCCGGTCCGGTACCGAGGTTGTAGTAACTGTGCTGAGCCAGATTGATTGGCGTTGGGCGATCCGGCCGCCCGTGCATTTCACAGATAAGCCGCGGCCCCTCCAACCGGTATTCAACCATGAACTCGACATGCCCGGGATAGCCCTGCTCCCCATCAGGACTCGAATAGGTCAGAATAACGGCCTCACGCTTTTCGTCGTGATCCATATTCCAGACACGCCGCTCCAGCCCCTTTACACCACCATGCAGATGATTGGGGCCGTCATTCGTGGTCAGTTGATAGCGTCTGCCTTCCAGTTCAAATTCCGAGTTTGCCGTCCGATTCGCGATCCGCCCCGCGATAACGCCGTGTGATCTGGCGTGTTCGACGTAGTCCTCGACCTTTGGAAAGCCCAGCACCACGCCCAAACTCCCTTTGGGTCCATCAACACGCCAGTCACGAACACAGGTTCCCAGACTAATAATCGACACCGCGGCCGAGGCACTCTCCAGCGTGATCTCCTCAACGGCCGTGCCATCGACCCGACCAAATATGCGTTTTTTCATCTGCTCCCCCAATCGCTCGACTTCGTCAGTGCGGTTATAGAGACTTGAAGGGCAGTTCCAACACAGGAAAACGAAACGCATGAGCGCGGGCACCGTCCGGCACCCGCGCTTTTCACGCACTACACATCAGCAGTGCGACGAAGCGGGATGGTTTCCCCGCCCAGTCCGCAGTTATCCCCGGCGGTGGCCATCTCCGCGACGGTGGTCCCGATCATGGCGGTGTCCGTCACCACGACGGTCATCGCCATTCAGGACGCCGTCATCGTTGCGGTCCATGCGCTCAACAATATTGCCGAAACGCTCGTCCATCTCGGCCTGGGTGATCACGCCGTCACCGTCCTCATCGAGGTTCTGGAAGGTATCGACCATGCGGTTGCGAACGATTTCGAGATAGATCGACTCGAATTCATCAAGAGAAATATTCCCCTCGCCCGACTGATCCGCGCCAGTTACCAGAGCCGAGCGGTATGAATCAATTTCGGTCTGACTGACGGACCCGTCAGCATCCGCGTCAACGTTCTTCAGGATCTGGCCAAACATTGCACGACCACCGCGATGATCACCGCGGCCACCGCCAAATTTGGCATGAACGATACGTCCGTCGGATTCCGAGACTTCCGTCGGAGCGGTGGTGTTGTCAGCCTCCGTTTGTGCCGTAGCAAAAGTCAGACCCGACAACACGGTAGCGGCGGCCAAAAACGTAACGGGGATGATGTTGCTCTTTTTCATGTTTTGTCCTTTCGGTTTCAATGGAGACGCCTGTCGTCCCGCTGATCCCTAGGTAGCAACTCATTCCCAAAAAGGTTTGTCAGGCGACACCCAGGTTTGTCGCGGTTTGTCGCAACATATTGGCCTGATACGTTTTGCGACAAATCACCCCCCTGCAAGGCAGCAAAAGATTGATTTTTCGCGGGAAAAAAATGTTATCTGCACCTCACGACGCCCGATCCGCAACGTTGGAGACCCGATTTGTCCGATCCAATCGCCCCACATGTCCTTATCGTGGACGACGCTCGCGACATCCGTGAACCGCTGGGTCAGTACCTGCGGAAGCACGGCTTTCGGACGCAACTTGCCGGGAACGCATCGGAAGCACGGGGAGTCCTCGCGGGGTCCGCAATTCATATCGTCATTCTCGACATCATGATGCCTGGCGAAGACGGTCTCAGCCTGTGCCGCTGGCTGGTCGCCCATAACGGTCCGCCGGTTCTACTCCTCACGGCTATGGCAGATGAAACCGATCGGATCGTTGGCCTTGAGCTTGGCGCGGATGACTACCTTGTAAAACCGTTCAACCCGCGCGAACTTCTCGCCCGCGTCCGGGCCATCCTGCGGCGCGCTCCCCCGGAAATCGCGGCACCGCCGAGTGGCCGGCGACGGTTCGCATCGTGGCTGCACGATCCCGACGCAATGAAGCTTACCGCCGATGATGGCCGGACGGCGGACCTGACAACCGCCGAAAACAGGCTCATGGGGATCTTCCTTGACCATCCACGGACGGTCCTCAGCCGCTCAGCCCTCCTGGACATGACCGCCGGACGGGAAGCGAAGGCCTACGACCGCGCAATCGACAACCAGATGAGCCGTCTTCGCCGGAAACTTGAGCTCGACCCCAAAAAGCCACAGATACTCCTTACCGAATGGGGTGGAGGCTACAGGCTGGCTGCCGATGTCACAGAGGACGGATGATGGAAAGGCTCCGACGGTTCCTGCCCGACGCTCTGGCGGGCCGTATCATCCTGCTGCTGGTCTCGGCTATTGTTTTTGCGAACCTCATTGGTCTGGTTATTCTGACGCTTGAACAACAGAGGTTTGACCGCAACGCCAGCATAGAACGCGAAATTGAACGCACCGCGGCGCTTGTTCCCGCCATGGAGACCGTCGACGCTCCCACGCGCCGTCTCATAGCTGACGATGCCTCAACCCGGTTTGCACGGGTCAGGGTTCAGAACAAACCCATGCTCCAGGAATCCGCTCCGGACAGACGCTCAAGCGCATTCGCTCAACAGCTATCAGACGCCCTGGGACGCGACGATGTTAGGGTGTCCATCATCGACCGGCAGCAGCCCGACGCCAATGACAACTTTCGCAGCCGCTTCAGAGCCGAGGAAGTGATTGCGATTACCATACCACTTACCCAGCGCGATGGCCGCCCGGAATGGCTGAACGTGGTCACCCGCGGGGTAAAGCCGCCGCCTGAACGCATCGACGGCCAATTGTTCCTGACGGTGCTGATCCTCTCGCTTTTGCTGGTGCTTGGAGTCTCAATGCTGATCGCGCGCCATCTCACGAAACCCTTGGCGGAACTCTCAAATGCCGCCAAAGCCGTTGGCCGCGGCGATCGCAGTATCCGCGTCCCTGAGGAAGGCCCCAGAGAGATGCGGGACGCCGCGCGCGCGTTCAACGTGATGCAGGATGAAATCGCCCGGTTCGATGCGGAACGCGTGCGAATGCTGGCGGCTGTCGGTCACGATCTCAGAACACCCATGACCAGCCTTCGCATAAGGGCCGAAATGGTCGATGAAGACGAACAGCGCGACGCGATGGTACGCATTCTCGACGAGATGACAGTCATGGCGGACGGGCTGGTCAGTTACGCGCAGAAAGGCGAAGACACCGAACCTTTTGGCCGCATCGACCTTGGGAGCCTCGTCAGGCAACTCTGTGAAGATCGCGGAGTGAAATGCACCGCCCCCGAAGGTATTGAGGTAAAAGCCCGGCGCGTAGGCCTTGGCCGCGCCGTCGGCAACCTGATCGACAATGCAATCCGATATGGTGGCTCAGCAAGCGTGTCACTCACGCGGGACGACACTTCCGCATTCGTCGCGATCGACGACGAAGGGCCAGGCATCCCGACCGAATCTCTCGAGAGCGTTTTCCAACCATTCGTCCGCGGCGACAACAGCCGGAGCCTTTCAACCGGTGGCACCGGCCTCGGCCTCTCCATAGCACGAACCATAATCGTCGCGCATAGAGGACAGGTCACACTGGAAAACCGGGAACAGGGCGGATTACGGGCGACCGCAACCATTCCCCTGGGACCGCCTAAATAAAAGCCCGCGTGTACGATGAACAGGCGGGAGACGGCATCAGATGCATTGGTATTGAATCAGCGGAAGGCGTTTTTCAGGCTGGCACAGGCCCTGCCGAAATCCATTTGTCCGCTGTGGTTGGCCTTAAGGTTGGCCATAACGCGATTGATGTCCCGAATCGAGCTCGCACCCGTTCTCTCAATCGCCTTGTCGATCGCCTGCTCGACCTCACATTCAGAAAGCTGCTTGGGCAAATAGGTTCGAATAATTTCGATCTCCTTCCGCTCCTCATCAGCCAGATCAAGCTGCCCGGCCTCCTCATAAGCGGCCGCACTGCGCTCACGCTGTTCGACCATTTTAAGCAGGAAACCCATAATCTTGTCATCAGACAGCTCACCCGCTCCGTCATCATTTCGGAGGTGAAGCTCCTGATCCTTGATGGCCGCACAAATCAGCCGCAAAGTCGCGGCCCGAACCGGGTCATCCGACTTAATTGCCGCCTTGAGATCTCGAGAAAACCGTTCGCGGATCATTACACACCATGTCCAGTCGACCCATGCGGGTCAGGTTTTGGGGAATATAATGATGACACAAATTATTCGCAAGTTTCTTCACAAAGTGTAAGTTATTGTAAAAATTGTAGTTTTCAAAAAACCCACTCCTTGACCCTAGGCCACACTGAACGTAATTTCCCCCGAATTTTAGAGGATTCGAACATGTCGCAGAACCCTTCACCCACCGAAAAAACCGACGCCGCGCTGACCTTCGGACAGTCGCGACCAACCGGGTGTATCGTCCTGAATGATGGTCAGATTTTTTACGGAAACGGGTTCGGCGCGACCGGCACCGAGGCTGCGGAACTCTGCTTTAATACGGCCATGACCGGTTATCAGGAGATCATGACCGACCCCTCCTACGCCGGACAGGTCGTGACATTCACCTTTCCACATATCGGTAATGTCGGCACAAACGATGATGATGACGAAGCCACGGCGCCCTGGGCGGCCGGCATCGTCGTCAAATGGGATCCGACCGACCCGTCCAACTGGCGCAATACCAACCATATCTCCGAATGGATGCGGAAGAACGGCCGGATCGGTGTTGGCGGCATCGACACGCGTCGGCTGACCAGATCAATCCGCTCCCTCGGCGCCCCCCACGCGGTCATCGCACACGACCCGGAGGGCAATTTCGACACGGACGCCCTCCTTCAAATGGCTCGCGCGTTTCCTGGCATCGAGGGACTCGACCTCGCCAAAGACGTCACCTGTGCCCAAAGCTACCGCTGGAACGAAATGCGCTGGGCATGGCCCGATGGCTTCACCCCGAACGAAACCCCAGGTTTTCGCGTGGTTGCCGTCGATTATGGCGCCAAACGCAACATTCTGCGGTGTCTCGCGTCCGCTGGCTGTGAGGTCATTGTACTGCCCGCGACGGCCACCGCCGAAGAGGTGCTCGCACACGAACCGCAGGGATTGTTCCTCTCCAACGGGCCTGGCGACCCGGCTGCAACTGGCGAATACGCCGTTCCGATGATCAAGACGGTTCTCGAAAAGACCGACATCCCGGTTTTCGGAATATGCCTTGGACACCAGATGCTGGCTCTGGCGCTCGGTGCCCGTACAATCAAAATGAACCACGGCCACCACGGCGCCAATCATCCCGTGAAAGACCTTGAAACCGGTAAAGTGGAAGTGACCTCCATGAACCACGGGTTTGCCGTCGATGGTCAATCGCTCCCCGACACCGTCGCGGAGACACATGTGTCCCTTTTCGATGGCTCCAACTGTGGCATCGCCATGCGCGACCGCCCGGTCTTCTCGGTCCAGCAGCACCCCGAGGCAAGCCCCGGACCGCAGGACAGCTTCTACCTTTTTGAACGTTTTGTCAGTGAGATGGAGAAAAGGGTTAAGGAACCGGTTTAATCATTAACACCCGGTTAACTTAACTTCATCTTAATGCGCACCTAGTAATACTCTCAAAGTAATTTTGTGAGTATTCCTATGGCACGAGTATTGCCAATTATAACGGCGGCCAAACCGGCCATTGCCGAACCGAAGCCGGTTGCGGTCCGGAAACCACTTGGCAGCACCCTTGTTCAACAGGGTCTGATCGAGGAAAGCGTTCTCCAGGACGCCTTGGAACAGCAGAGAACCCAGGACCAGAAACTCGGCCAAATTCTTGTAAACAATCATTGTATCACTGACGAACAGCTTCAGTCCGCCCTTTCGAGCCAGTCCGGCCTGGGGCGCGTCGATCTGAACGACAGCCCCATCGATGCCAGCTTGATGGATGGCATCGATCCATACGCCTGCCTTGCAATCGGTGCGGTGCCATGGCGCCGGGTGGGCTCTACCCTGGTGATTGCGGTGTCCAGCCCTGATGACTCCGCCGCCGCGAGAAAACTCTTCTCCCAAATCGAGGCGAAACGCGTTTCCTTTACTCTGACCTCGGTCGAGCAAATCCGTGTCGCAATCTCAAATGCATGCCGCGGTCGCATGGATGCCGAGGCGAATATACGGACCCCGGAAGGTTACAGCTGCCGCTCATGGACACAGTCAATCAACCGAGGGAAATGGATCGCTGCGGTTGCCGTCATTTTCACATTTACTTCTTTTTCTCCGCTTCTTGCATTGCAAATCCTCATGTTCTGGATCCTTGCAATGAACGCGCTGACCATGTGTCTGAGACTGACAGCCCTGTTCGTGCGGGTTAAGGGGAAGAACAAAACAGAAAGCCACGGTGGCCTGAAGCTAATGGACTACAGGAAACTGCCGAGGGTGTCCCTGCTGATACCACTTAACGACGAATGTGCGGTCGTACCGAAGCTCGTCAATGCCATGAAGTCGTTGAACTATCCCCCAGCGTTGCTCGATATCAAGCTTGTGCTGGAGGAAGACGACCTCAAAACCCTGATGGCAATTGATGCAGTCGGTCTTCCTCCAAATTTCGACATCATCACCGTTCCCGGAAACGGACTACGCACCAAACCCCGCGCCATGAACTATGCTCTTCCCTTCTGCGAGGGCGAGATTGTGGGCATTTATGACGCCGAGGACCGTCCCGACCCTGATCAGATCCAAAAGGTGGTTGAACATCTACAGGCATCGCCGCCGGAGGTGGTCTGCGTTCAGGGATACCTCGATTTTTTCAACACCAACCGGAATGTCATCTCGCGCTGCTTTACCATCGAATATGCCATCTGGTTCAGGATTGTGTTGCTAGGCGTGCAAAAGCTCGGCATCCCGATTCCATTGGGCGGAACCACGGTATTCTTCCGCCGGAACGTGCTTGAAGAAATAGGGGCCTGGGACGCGCATAATGTCACGGAAGACGCGGACCTTGGCATGCGGCTCGCCCGTTTTGGCTACCGCTGCGACATGATCCCGTCGACAACGATGGAAGAGGCCAATCACCGTCCAGTTGCGTGGATCAAACAGAGATCACGTTGGCTCAAGGGGTACGTGATCACATGGGTTACCCACATGCGGCGCCCGATTGCCCTGGCACGCGATCTTGGCTTTCGTGGTTTCATGGGATTTCAGATTCTCTTTCTCGGAGCAATCACATCATACCTCGCCATACCCCTGTTTTGGGCACTCTGGCTGGCCATGCTGGGCTACGACTTCGATCTTTTGGCCGGAATACCGCATTGGCTCGCATTTGGCATGATATCTTCCATGATGGCTGGACAGGTGATCATGCTGTTCACCGCATTTGTGGCTGCACTCGACAGCGGACGCAATACCCTTGCGTTCTGGTCACCGGTCATGTCGCTCTACTGGCTTCTTGGAGCGGTGGCAGCCTATCGGGCGGTCTTCGAAGTATTCGTCAAACCGTCCTACTGGGCGAAGACCGAACACGGCATTGACGACACCCGATAAAGGCCGGCGTCATGCCCGACCGTCACCGTCGTCGAAATTGCCATCCGCCCCGGATTCCGCCAGCAGCCTGGTCTCAAAAGCGCGGCTGAGATGCTCCTGAAGGGCTGCATCGGCCTCCGGCCCGTCCCGCGCCTCAATGGCCCGAACAATCCGCTCATGCTCTTCCAGCGCCTTCTCACTCCGCCCATCGACTTCCAGCGACGTGGTGGCAAGCAGCGCCATGGAGCGCCTGACCGATTCCAGTTGCTGAATAAGGAACCGGTTGTGGCTGGCGAGGTGTATCTGGCGGTGAAAACGCTTGTTTGAGCGCGAGAGCAGGTCAGGCCGCCCGATCAGTTCGCGGTCCTTATCGATCATCGTCCAAAGAACCCTGATCTCTTCCGGACCGGCATGTTGCGCGGCCAGACGCGCGGCAAGCCCCTCAAGCTCCGACCGCACGACATACAGCTCGGCCAGTTCATCGTGATCGAGACTCGACACAACAAGGGAACGGCCATCCCTCGTCAGGACCGACTGGGTCTCAAGCCTCTGAAGTGCCTCCCGGATTGGCGTCCGTGACACGCCGAACCGAACCGCCAGCTCAGATTCCACAAGCTTGTCGCCCGGCTTGAACTCGCCCCGGTCGATGGCTTCGAGCACCATGTCATAGGCGTCGCGATTGGGATACATGCCATGCGTCATGCGCGATGTTTGGGCGGCGCGGCATTCCTTGTCAACGTTGCGCGGACATTCCCCACGCAATCGCGAACGTATTGGGTTTGCCCTCGGAACCGGACCGGCGTAATTAGAGAGCATGCCGAAAGAAAAGTTTCAGAATGTCACGACGTGGGTCTTCGATCTGGACCACACGCTTTATCCACCGGACGCGAACCTGTTTCACGGCATCCAGGAAAAGATGACCGGATATGTGATGCGCGAACTCAAACTGGAGTATCAGGAAGCGGCCGAACTCAGATCCCGGTACTGGCGGGAACACGGCACGACGCTCGCCAGCCTGATGCTCAATCACGGCATTGATCCACACCCCTTCCTTGATGAGGTGCACGACATCGCGCTGGACGCGCTCTCGCCGGATCTGGATCTGGTGGATAGCCTTCACAACCTGCCCGGCCGCCGGATCGTGTTCACCAATGGATCAAAGGAACACGCCCGCCGGGTGACCAGGGCGCGGGGAATTGATGGCGCCTTTGATGCCTTCTACGGTATTGAATGTGCGGGCTTCACGCCCAAGCCACACCGGACCGCGTTCGACCGAGTGATAGAACTTGACGGTTTTGAACCGGGGACAGCCGCCATGTTCGAGGATGAAGCCCGCAATCTGGAAATCCCCTACGAGCTGGGTATGCAAACTGTGCTCGTCGGACAAAAGTCCGACCAGGCTTACATTCACCATCAGACCGACGACCTGACCGGTTTCCTGCGCAACCTCGCGTAAAACCGCTAGCCGAAGAGGCGGACCGACATGACCCAACCCCCCGAATGCGTAGAAGTCCTGGTCGCCGGAGGTGGCGTCGCGGGCCTCGCCGCAACCGCCCTCTTCGCGTCGGAAGGCTTCACTGTCGCCTGTGTCGACCCTGCTCCGGTAATCACATCTTCGACCGAGGCGGGATCAGATCTGCGCAGCACCGCTTTTCTGATGCCCTCGGTGCGACTGCTGCAAAAATCAGGCCTGTGGGACACACTCGGGAAACATGCGACCGCTCTTGCCACCATGAGGATTGCCGATGCCGGCGGCGAGGAACCGGCCATCCGCGACGAGGTCGATTTCAACGCGACTGATGTGGGCGAAGAGGTCTTCGGCTTCAATCTGCCAAACTGGCTCCTTCGCCATGAAATGACAGAGAACCTGAGCCAACGCGAAAATGTCTTTCTGCTAAACGGAATGGGCGTCGAACACTTCACGCCGCGTACTTCCGGGAACATCCACCGGCTTAGCGACGGTTCGCAGATCACCGCTCAACTGACCATCGGCGCAGACGGGCGAAACAGCCGCATCCGTGAAATTCTCGACATTGATGCCAAAAAATGGAGCTACGGCCAAAAGGCACTGGTGTTCACCGTCACCCACACTGCCCCTCACCACAATGTATCAACGGAAATCCACCGGACAGGCGGGCCATTCACGCTCGTGCCGCTGCCCGGCATGGACGGCCACCACCGGTCGGCCATCGTCTGGATGGACACGGGACCTCGCGCCATGGAATTGGCCGCTCTGGATCGTGAAGCGTTCGAGTACGACCTCAACCTGCGCTCCTGCGGTGTGAATGGCCGACTTTCACTGGAAAGCGAACGAAAGGTGTGGCCCATCATCTCCCAGGTCGCGGACCGTCTTAATGGCCCGCGGACCGCGCTGGTCGCGGAAGCGGCCCATGTGGTCCCTCCCATCGGCGCGCAGGGCTTAAACATGAGCCTCGCGGACATCGCAACGCTGGGGGAGCTCTGCGCCACCGCCCGGACCAAAGGAAAGGACATTGGCGCTCAGGATCTGCTGGGCAAATACAACCGCCAGAGACATCCCGACATCGTCGCGCGCGTCGCGGGGATTGATGCCCTGAACCGGGCGGCCATGCAGGAAAACCTGGTCCTGCGTGATTACCGCCGTTCCGCGCTGAAACTTCTGCACGGACTGGCACCGGTAAGAAAATCCGTCATGGCGTTGGGGCTCGGTATGGGCGCCCGCCAAACGGACCCGGTCAACTGACTACAGAAGGGGTGCGGAGGCTTTCTCCTCCGAGAGCATGACATTCGACTCCACCGCTCCCATGCCCGGCAGCGTCATAATACGGCGGCGCAGGATGCGCTCAAAGTCACTGAGATCCCGCGCCACGACCTTCAATCGGTAATCGTAGACGCCGAGAACGTGCTGAACCAGCTGCACCTCCGGGATCGCCTTTACCGCGCGCTCAAACGCCTCCAGATCGAGCCTACCCTTTACCGCGAGCCGAATTCCCAGAAACACGACAACAGAAAACCCCAGCTTATCACGGTCCAGCACGATCCGTCGTCCGGCAATGACACCGGCCTCACGCAGCTTCTGAATCCGCCGCCAGGCCGCCGGCTGGGACAGGCCTACCCTCGCACCGACTTCACGGGCGTTGAGACTGCCATCCGAGAGAAGTACACGCAGCACCGCCCGATCCGTATCGTCAGGAACATACGCCATCAGATCGGAAGCCTGTTTGTGTTTTTCACCTCACTGACCAGCATCAGGGCCTCAATCTCCGAGATGTGCGGAAGCGTCAAAATGCGTTCCCGGTAAATCTCCTGATAATGGGCCAGATCCCTTGCGCGAACATCCATGCGGATATCCACTCGTCCCAGAAGGCTTTGGATGTCTCCGACTTCAGCCACATCCCGAGCGGCCTTCAGGAACTCATGAAATGCGTTCGGTTCGGTTTTTTCCAGGGTCACCCGCAAAAACACCTGCACCTCATACCCAAGCGCGCGGTAATCCACCTCAATCTCCCGGCCGAGAATAACGCCGCTGCTTTCCAGGCGTTCAAGTCTGCGCCAGCACGCTCCCGTCGAAACACCGGCCAGTTCGGCCAGTTGGGAGATTGGCATATCCGCATCATCCTGAAGCAGGCGCAGAAGACGTCTGTCCATATCATCGACTTCAGACATAAATTTTTCGATTATCTCCTGAGCAGCGAATAAGGGTTCCGAAAATTCCGCATAAAGCCTGATAATGGAAAACCCAATCTCGCGTAAACCCCTATGCTCCGCCCATCAATACCTAAGGGAGCATATCCAATGCGAGTTTACTACGATCGCGACTGCGACATTAACCTGATCAAGGACAAGAAGGTCGCAATCGTCGGCTACGGCAGCCAGGGCCACGCCCACGCACTGAACCTGCGCGACAGCGGCGCGAAGAATGTTGCCGTAGCCCTCCGCCCCGGCAGCGCCAGCATCGCAAAGGCCGAAGGTGAAGGCCTCCAGACCATGGCTATCGACGAAGCCGCCAAATGGGCCGATGTCATTATGATGACCATGCCCGACGAGCTTCAGGGTGACACATACAAAAAGTACATTCACGACAACCTGCGTGAAGGCTCCGCAATCGCTTTCGCACACGGTCTCAACGTCCATTTCGGCCTCATTGAGCCGAAACCGGGTGTCGACGTGATCATGATGGCGCCGAAAGGCCCTGGTCACACTGTACGCGGCGAATTCGTCAAGGGCGGCGGCGTCCCCTGCCTCGTTGCGGTTCACAACGACGCTTCCGGCAATGCGCTTGAAATCGGCAAATCCTACTGCTCCGCCATCGGCGGCGGCCGTTCGGGCATCATCGAAACCGACTTCAAGGAAGAGTGCGAAACCGACCTCTTCGGCGAACAGGCCGTTCTCTGTGGCGGTCTCGTTGAACTGATCCGCATGGGCTTCGAGACGCTTGTGGAAGCCGGTTACGAGCCTGAAATGGCCTATTTCGAGTGCCTGCACGAAGTGAAGCTCATCGTGGACCTGATCTATGAGGGCGGCATCGCGAACATGAACTACTCGATCTCCAACACGGCCGAGTATGGCGAGTACGTCTCCGGTCCGCGGATCCTGCCCTACGCTGAGACCAAGGCACGGATGAAAGAGGTTCTGGACGACATTCAGACCGGTAAATTTGTCTCCGCCTTCATGTCGGAGAACATCGCCGGCCAGCCGTCCTTCAAGGCAACCCGCCGCCGCAACGACGACCACCAGATTGAGGAAGTTGGAGCAAAACTCCGCGCCATGATGCCCTGGATCTCCGAAGGCAAAATGGTCGACAAATCCCGGAACTGATACATCCGGTCAAACACGTTTTCGGGCCGCCCCGGCACATCCGCCGGGCGGCCCGATTTCATTCCATCGGACGCTTTGGCAATTGAGTGTCGACAAGCCTCCGGTGAGCGGATAGAGAACCCGCTGTTCAACTGCTATTACCGGGACCGCCATGGCAACCGTCGTACTAACCGTTCATCTGATCATTGCGCTTGCGCTTATCGTCGTCGTCCTTCTCCAAAGGTCGGAAGGCGGTGGCCTCGGCATGGGCGGCGGAGGTGGCGGTGGCGTCATGACCGGACGTGGCGCGGCAACCGCACTTTCCAAGGTCACATGGATGCTAGGCATCGCGTTTGTTGTCACGTCCCTCGGGCTGACCGTTATTGGTGTTCGCGACGGCGCCTCGAATTCCGTGATCGACGGACTTGCGCCTTCCGTAGGCTCATCTGGCGACGGCTCCCCCGCTTCCTCCCCGCTTGGGAACGATCTCCTGCCACCGCTGCCGGAAGATGGTCCGTCGACACCACCGGCCGCTGACGAGCCGGCAACACCACCAGCCGTCGAATAAACGGAACGTCAGTGGAAACCGCTCAATTCCCTTCCAAAAGAGGCAAGGGAATTGGCGTCAGCCTATTGCCGCTCAACGGGATCTCGCTTAAGGATTGAGTCCCGTGGGGCAGGATTTCGCAGAGGTTGCTCCAAAGCCTAACGTCACGGGAATATCAAATATGGCAAGGTATATCTTCATCACAGGTGGCGTGGTTTCGTCACTGGGCAAAGGCCTTGCGTCCGCGGCATTGGGCGCGCTTCTCCAGGCCCGGGGCTACTCCGTACGGCTTCGGAAGCTGGACCCCTACCTCAACGTCGACCCCGGAACCATGTCGCCTTTCGAGCACGGTGAGGTTTTCGTCACCGACGATGGCGCCGAAACCGACCTCGATCTGGGCCACTACGAAAGGTTCACCGGAGTTGCCGCACGGAACACGGACTCCGTGTCCTCAGGCCGCATCTATTCCAACGTCCTCGATAAGGAACGCCGCGGCGACTACCTCGGAAAGACCATCCAAGTCATTCCGCACGTTACAAATGAAATCAAGGATTTCCTTGCCGTAGACGGTGACGAGGTTGACTTCATGCTTTGCGAGATCGGCGGAACCGTGGGCGACATCGAGGGACTTCCCTTCTTCGAGGCTATTCGTCAATTCGGCCAGGACCGTGAACGCGGCCAGTGCATTTTCATGCACCTCACCCTCCTGCCCTTCATTAAGGCCAGCGGCGAGCTTAAAACAAAACCAACGCAGCACTCGGTCAAGGAACTGCGGTCCATCGGCATCGCGCCGGACGTACTTGTCTGTCGCTCGGAACACCCGATCCCGAAGAAGGAACGCGAGAAACTCGCACTGTTCTGTAACGTCCGCCCCGACGCCGTGATTGCCGCCAACGATCTGCGCTCCATTTACGAAGCGCCCCTGGCCTACCACCAGGAAGGCCTCGACCAGGCGGTTCTCGACGCATTCGGCATTTCACCCGCCCCGAAGCCGAAACTCGACAAATGGGACGACGTGGTCGACCGTATCCACAATGCCGAGGGCGAGGTAAAGGTCGCGATCGTCGGCAAATACACCCAGCTTGAAGACGCCTACAAATCCATCGCCGAGGCCCTCACCCACGGCGGCATCGCCAACCGTGTGAAGGTCAGCGCGGAATGGATCGACGCGGAGAAGTTCGAAACCGGCAACGACATTGCACCGCTACTCGACGGCTACAACGCCATCCTAGTGCCGGGCGGTTTCGGCGAACGCGGCACCCAGGGCAAGATCAACGCGGCCCGGTTCGCCCGCACCCGTAAAATTCCCTATCTCGGAATCTGCCTGGGGATGCAGATGGCCGTGATCGAAGCCTCACGCAACATCCTTGGCCTGGAGGACGCCGGCTCCGAGGAATTTGACTACGAGCGGGGTCACAACAATTACACCCACGTCATCTACCACCTGAAGGAATGGGTCGAGGGCAACCGCACGATCAAACGCGCCGTCACCGACAACAAGGGCGGAACCATGCGGCTCGGCGCATACAACGCCACGCTCAAGCCCGACAGCCAGGTCGCCAAAATCTACGGCACCACGGACATTTCCGAGCGCCACCGTCACCGTTACGAGGTGGATATAGAGTATCGCGACAAGCTGGAAAAATGCGGTCTTGTTTTTTCCGGCCTGTCTCCGGACGGTCGCCTTCCGGAGATCGTGGAAATTCCGGATCATCCCTGGTACATTGGCGTACAGTTCCACCCGGAGCTCAAGTCAAAGCCATTTGAACCACACCCGCTGTTTGCCGATTTCGTGAGAGCCGCCGTGGACCAGTCGCGTCTGGTATAAGGCGGAGGAAAGCCTACATACACCAAATGATAGCAGACCTTCTCCGCCGTCTCGCCGGCACCCCGACCGAGGACACGCTCGACCCGCATGACGCGCGGCTCGCCCTGGCTGCCCTCATGGTCAGGATCGCAAGAACCGACCACACCTATACCGAAGCCGAACGCGAGCGGATCAGCCGCGTTCTGTCAGATTACTACAGTCTCGGGGCACAGGAGGTCGAAGACCTGCGTCGGGAAGCTGAACAGACCGAATCCGAGGCACCCGATACCGTGAGGTTCACACGGCTCATCAAGGCTGCCGTACCCTATGAGGACCGCGAAGGCATTGTGGAAGCGCTCTGGCGTGTGGCCGCAGCGGACGGCATCAACGACGAGGAACATGGGCTGCTCCGGCTTGTCGCAAACCTCGTTGGCGTGTCCGACAAGAACAGCGCGCTGGCAAGACAACGGGCACTGGCCCGCGACGACTAGGTCCGGTTCAAACTGTTGGTCTAGAAATCCAGGCTGATCCGGCGCGTCAGGCTGAAGCGGAACTCATACTGATCCTCCGAACCGCTTTCCGCGATCGGAGAGTCCGCAGCATCGTTCATCAGGCGCATATACTCCGCGCTGCCCTCAAGGCCCCAACGCTCGTTAAACTGGTACCGGGCCTCCAGAAGCACACCCGCCCCCAGAACACCGCCCTCAGCGTCATAGGCCTCGATACCTGACCGGGCCGATTCCTCCTCGGACACTCCGAAATACTCGTCAGCAAACCTTTCGTCACCGAGCGAGATCCGCGGCCCAAGGGTCAGGGTCAAACCTTCAATCGGATAGGCAATCGCATCCGCGCCCACATCGCCGACCCAGGCGTGGTGACCGATGAAACCGTATCTGATATCCGCGAAAACACGGTAGTTTCTCTGCTCGTAACCGATCCCGAAACCGGCCTCAAACGCGCGGTCAATATCGTCGAGGCCTTCAATCTCCTCATAGTCGCCGGAGTCACGCTTACCGATATAACCGACCGATCCGCGAAGTCCCAAACCACGCCGAAAACCGACCGCGTCACCGGAACCATACTCAAACCCGCCGGGGAAACGGACATAGTCGAGCCGAAGCGCTGCACTTGGCCCAAGCTCGTATTCGCTCGACCCCAGATAGGCCGGGCTTACGGCAACACCAGCCCGGACCGTGGCAACGAAATCGGGGTTTTCAGCGTCGATATATTCATTTTCAACGATGAACTCGAGCGCCGGCGGCAAACCGCCCTCATCCTCATCCGCATGTGCAGGAACGGCAAAAAAGGCACCGGAAAAGGCCGCTGCGAAACCAGCGGCGGACACCACGTTCAGGTTCGGTTGCGGAGCCAATTTCGTAAGCCTTTCCAATTTGATCCCGGGAATCATTAACTTATTGCATTCCCCAGTTAACACAGTGTGATTTTCCGCCCTCCAATAGCAAGGAAAATTCGCGCCCCTCTCCCGATCCCGCCCCGATTGTCACAGGTTTGTCAGATAACGTCGCCCCGGAACCGACTGCAATATCTGTAAATTCGCCGGTCTGGCGAAATTATCACATATTTTCAGAGATTGTTCGCGCTATACGTGTGTCGACTGCAGATTTTCCCGACAGTCAATCAGACCGGCCATTTAGGGACGGAAATGGAATCGCCCTCACTGCGTCCGTGCCGCCAGATTGGCCTCCAACACCCGTCTAACCGCACCGATATCGGCATCCTTGCAAACGAACGCATCACCGATGTCGCGCGCCAGAATAAAGGTCAAACGGCCGGCCTCGACCTTCTTGTCCTGGCCCATCAGATCGATCAGCACATCCGCATCGGGCAAACTCCCCCCGATATCCTCCATACGATACCGCATGCCCATTTTTGCGTAGTGCTGAGCAATCCTGCCGGGCAGTTCCTGCGAACAAAGGCCCATGCCCACACTCGCCTCAAATGCCAGCATGCAACCGACTGACACTCCCTCACCATGCAGCAGGCGGTTGGAATATCCGGTCGCGGCCTCAAGTGCATGCCCAAACGTGTGACCGAGGTTCAGGAGCGCCCGCCGACCGCGTTCGGTCTCATCCTCCTCCACAATCTTCGCTTTCATCTCGCAGGAGCGTTTCACGAGGTAGTTCCTTGCCTCCAAATCTCCCTGCAAGGCAGACGGACCGTTTTCCTCAAGCCAGTGAAAAAACGCCGCGTCCCCAAGCAACCCGTATTTGACCACCTCACCATAACCGGCGAGATAATCGCGTTCCGACAATGTTGCGAGTAGCCCCGTATCCGCCAGAACCAGCGACGGCTGGTGAAACGCCCCGATGAGGTTTTTTCCCAGCGGCGAATTGATCGCCGTTTTGCCACCCACTGAACTATCCACCTGTGCAAGCAGCGTCGTGGGGATTTGAATGAACCTCACACCCCGCCTGTTGATGGCCGCGGCAAACCCGACGAGATCGCCAATGACCCCACCGCCCAGTGCGACAACAACATCGCCCCGGTCGATCCGTTTTTCGATCAGCCATTCAACGGTCTGTTGAAGCGCAGCCCAGGACTTTGTCGTCTCTCCCGGCTCAAGTACCAGCACCTCAAAAGCGATTCCGGCGTCACTCAGGCTTTGCTCGAGTGTTTCCAGGTGGTGGGCGGCAACGTTCCTCTCGGTCACCACCGCAACCTTCGCCGACCCAACCAAAGGCCCCATCTCAACGCCCGCCTCCGCCAGCAGCCCGGATCCGATGCGAATGTCATAGGAACGATCGCCGAGCGACACCCTGACCGTTTCACGCTCCATCAACATTGCTCCCCAATGGTTATGTCACCGGTTGTGGCTGCACCGTCATAAGCCCGCACGGATTCGATAATTCGAACCGCCATGTCCACGTGGCTTGCCCCGCGCACGCTTTCGACGATTACATCGGCTTCGGCATAAATGGGTGCACGACGACGTTCCAGGTCCGCAAGGACCTGCCGCGGATTCGGATTGTCCAGCAGCGGGCGCCCTGGTCGTCCCCGCACGCGTTCCCAGAGAAGCTGGACGTCCGCCCTGATCCACACCGAGGTGCCATGCGCCTTGATTTCTTCCCGGGTCCGCGCCTCCATGAACGCACCACCACCGGTTGCAAGAACGCAGGGACGACCGGCCAGAAGACGCGCAATCACCCGCCGCTCGCCGTCGCGAAAAGCCGCCTCACCGAGGCCGGCGAAGATCTCTGGAATGCTCATTCCGGCCGCCTCAACGATCTCCGAATCGGAATCAACGAAATCAACATTAAGGATTGCGGCCACTCTTTTGCCGACACTCGTCTTGCCAGCTCCCATCAGCCCCACGAGCACAAGGGTTTTTTGCAGTTTAAGCGTTTCAAACCCATTAGGAAGGCTGGATTTTTCCGGTTCATTCATGTCATTTGTTATTCGGACGCACCGGTAGTACACCACTCATTAAGTCAAGGTCGGTCATTGTCATGTGATTGAACAGGACCTTGGCCTAGGGTCAAGCCAGGAAGGCAGGACAATTCGGAATGGGATACGTTTTTAAGGGTTTTTTGTTTTTGGTCGTCGCGTCAGCCGCTTATCTGCTGGCGATGGCGATATTTTCCGACTTGCCCGCACCCACGGCGGAAATCTCCAAACCCATAGATGCGATGTAGACCGTTAATCCTGCGCACGGGTCTTGCGGCAGCCGGCTTTTTGCTGGCGGCACCGGCATGGGCGAACGACCCACGCAGCGCAATTCCATGGCTCTCGGAAAGCGTAAGCGAAACCGGCGCGGCCCCGGAGCAATCCGGCAATTCGGCCTTTGGCGTCGAGGAAGTAACCACCACGGTTCTGAGTAACGCGGCATACGCGTCTGCCGGAATTCTCTCTCCACAGGACACAGGGTTCAATGCCGACATCTGGGGACCCACGGATGCAGCGACGGCCCTCACCCTGGTCAGCGAGCATGGTGGCCGCGGCGTGCCCGAGACCATTCGTCTGTTCAAACGCATCCTGCTTGCCGCAACCCCAACGCCAGGCAGCACCGAGGATGGCCGCGACATCTTTGTTGCGCGACTTGACCGTCTTCTCGAACTCGGTGCCCTTGAGGAAACCGAAGCCCTGATCGGCATGACCGGTGCGGAAGACCCTGCGATTTTCCGCCGCTGGTTCGATGTCGGCCTGTTGAGCAACCATGCGGACGCGCCCTGCCGCGAACTTCGCCGCAAACCCACGCTGTCGCCGACCCTGCCCGCTAGGATCTTCTGCCTCGCGCGTGGCGGAGACTGGGGAGCCGCAGAAATCACACTGACGATGGGTCAGGAGGTCGACGCCTTCGACCCGGCACAGCATGCCCTGTTGGCACGTTTTCTCGATCCCGAACTCTTTGAGGAGGAGCCGGCCCCCGAGGCGCCCGACCCTCTGACACCGCTGGATTTCCTGATGCGCGAAGCCGTTGGTCTGCCACGGCCGGCCGCCCGGCTTCCTTTGGCCTTTCTCCACTTCGATCTTGACGAACACGCCCCGCTGCGCATCCGGGCCGAAGCGGCCGAACGCCTCGTTCTGGCCACTACCGTGTCGCCGGAAGTCCTGTTTGAGGCCTACCGATCCGCAAAACCGGCCGCATCCGGGGGCATCTGGGACCGCGTCGCCGCCACCCAGGATCTCGATGCCGCTCTGGCCGACTCGGACCAGGCTGACCTCCCGGACGCCATACTGGCCGCGGACGAGGTCTTCACTGAGCGGGGCCTCCGTTCCGCCTTCGCCTATGCCTACGGGCCACAACTGAGTGAAATCGACCGGCAGTCCCTGCCCCAGGACGCACAATTCGCAGTGCTGGACCTGCTTCTACTTGCCGGAGAAACGGACCTCACCGACATTCCCGCAGACTACCCAAACAAAATCCTTGTCGATCTGGCGAACGGTCAGACCCCACAGCACTTAACGAAAGATCCGGTCTCCACGGCTGTCAAAAACGCCTTCGCACCAACCGGCGATCCGTCCATTCGCGATGTGCGTCTGCAAAGAATGCTCCGCGAGAAACGCCAGGGCGAGGCTCTGTTCGCCGCGCTTGACCTGCTTCAGGGCGGAACGGACGTCGCTCCGGACTCCCTCCGCTCCGCGCTGCTACTCTTACGTAAAGCCGGACAGGAAGAAACCGCCCGCAAAATCGCGATCCAGACCGTACTGGGTTCCGGGAGGCCGGATTGAAATCGCGGGACCGCATCGCGCAGTTTCTGGAGGCAATTCAGGCCGAACGGGACGCCGCCTCCAACACAATCGCCTCCTATGCCCGGGACCTCTTGGATTACGAGGAGTTCCTCATGTCCAGAAACACCGACATCATCGAGGCAATGCGCCCCGATATTGAGGCCTATCTGGTGGACCAGACCGACCGGGGCATGGCCGAAACCACGAGGGCCCGGCGCCTTTCAGCCCTGCGGCAGTTCTATCGGTTCTGCTTCCTTGAGGGCTGGCGCGAGGATGACCCCGCCGCGCTCATAAAAGGCCCCAAACGCCGCCGCGCCCTGCCCGGCACGCTAAGCGAGGACAACGTGGACCGGCTTCTGGAGGCCGCCTCATCGACCGGAAAAAACCAGACCGAACGCCTGCGCAACACGTGCCTGATGCAGATTCTCTACGCCACCGGCCTGCGTGTAACCGAACTCGTTTCTCTGCCCGTCGCGGCCGTGCGCGGCAATCCGCAGATGATCCTCGTCCGGGGCAAGGGCGGTCGCGAACGCATGGTACCCCTTTCCGTACCGGCCAAAACCGCGCTGGAGGCCTGGCTGACCGAGCGTGACCGGCTTCAGGCGCTCGCTACTAAAAAAGGCAAACCGGACTCCGCCCATCTGTTTCCGGCCCGCGGAAAACGCGGTCACATGACCCGGGAGCGTTTCTTCCTCCTGACAAAGGAACTCGCCGCCAATGCGGGCCTCGACCCGTCCTCAATTTCGCCCCACACCCTGCGGCACGCCTTCGCCACGCATCTTTTATCGCATGGCGCGGATCTCAGGGTCATTCAGACCCTGCTCGGTCACGCCAGCATCGGAACGACCGAAATCTATACCCATGTGCAGGACGCGCGGATGAAGGAGCTTGTTTTTGAAAAACACCCTCTTGCCGCGGAAACTGCCCCGGACCTTGAAGACGGCGACGACTGGCCCCATAAACCCTAGATACCTCGAAGTATTCACAGGGCTCAAAAGTTATGGAAACCGCAGAAGCGGCCACGTCGTTCTGGCCGATCGTCATAACGGGAATCGCAATTCTGGTGCTGTTATGTCTTTCGGCCGTGTTTTCCGGGTCGGAGACGGCCCTGACCACGGCCAAGCGCGGCAAACTCCACTCCATGGACGGCAAGGGCGACCGTGGTGCCGGCGTGGCCCTGAAACTCATCGAGGACAAGGAACGCCTGATCGGGGCCATTCTGCTTGGAAACAACCTCGTCAACATCCTCGCGACATCGCTTGCGACCATGTTTTTCACCGTGCTTCTGGGCGAGGGCGCGGTCGCCATTGCCACGCTGGTAATGACCGGCCTCGTGCTGGTGTTTTCCGAGGTACTGCCCAAGACCTACGCCATCACCAATGCCGAGACGATGGCGGCGCGTGTTTCTCCCCTTATACGCGGCGTGGTTGTGGTCCTTTCTCCGGTCGTGAATGCCGTCCGCGCCTTCGTTCGCACCATACTCGGCGTGTTCGGCGTCAGCACCGACCCGGAGGCCCATTTCCTGGCCGCCCAGGAAGAAATCGCGGGAGCGATTGCCCTCCACCACTCGGAAGGCGCGGTTGAAAAAGACGACCGCGACCGCCTGCTCGGCGCACTGGACCTTGGTCAGCGGCGGGTGGAGGAAGTCATGCTCCACCGCCGCGAAATCGAAATGATCGACGCGGACCTGCCCCCGGCGGAGATCCTCGCAAAGGCACTGGAGTCCCAGCACACCCGCATCCCGCTCTACCGCGAGGACCCGGAAAACATCATCGGGGTGTTGCACGCCAAGGACCTGTCCCGTGCCGTCCACCAGCTCGGCCTCGACAGCCGCGAGTCGCCTGCCGACTTTAGCGAGCTGAACATTGAGGAAGTGGCGATGGAGCCCTACTTCGTGCCCGAGACTACGCCTCTCGACGAACAGATGCGCGCCTTCCTTCTGCGCCGCTCACATTTTGCCCTCGTCGTTGACGAGTACGGCGCCCTGCACGGCCTGATCACGCTTGAGGACATTATCGAGGAAATCGTCGGCGACATTACCGACGAGCATGACACGCAAAAATCCTCAGGGATTGAGCCCAACGAGGACGGATCGGTTGAGGTCGATGGTGGCGTGACGATCCGCGACCTCAACCGCGACTGTGACTGGTCGCTCCCGGATGAGGAGGCCAACACCATCGCCGGGCTTGTCATCCACGAGGCACAGGCCATCCCCAATGCCGGTCAGGTGTTCAGCTTCCACGGGTTCCGGTTCGAGGTGCTGGAACGGGAAAACAACCGCCTCACCCGCATCCGCGTCCGCAAACTGCTGTAGCACAAGGGGCGCTCAGGCCCCTTACCGACCCTTGAACAGCGACCCCAGAATGCCGCGCACCAGGGCTTTGCCCTGTCGCGAATTCAGCTGTTTCACCACGGTCTTGGCCAGTTCCGCCCCAAGCGACGGGGAACTGGATGACCGGCTGGTCCGGGAATAGCTGCTCCCGGTTCCGGGTTTCGACCGGGATCCCGTGGGGGCCCTGTACTTTCTCAGTTCCGCCTCAAGTTCCTTGACACGCTTCGCGGCCTCATCCTCCTCGGCGGCCTTGCGTTCCAGCTCCTCCGCCTCACGAGCCGCCTCGTCAGCCCGTTTTGCCAGGATCTCGGAGGCGGATTCACGGTCAATGGCCACGTCATAGCGACCCGCCATGGGCGACGCCGCAATGGACGCTGCGCGCTCTTCTTCAGTGATTGGACCCATGCGGGACTTTGGAGGCCGGATCAGAGTGCGGCTGACCATCGCCGGAACCCCCTTGTCCTCCAGAAGCGACACGACCGCCTCACCGGTCCCCACATTCTGGATCGCCTCTTCCGTGTCAAAATCAGGGTTGGGCCGGAACGTCTCCGCCGCCTGCCGCAGGGCCTTTTTGTCACGTGGCGTGTAGGCGCGCAGCGCGTGCTGGATCCGGTTCCCCAGCTGCGCCAGAACATCACCCGGAACGTCATCCGGGTTCTGGGTCACGAAATAGACCCCGACTCCTTTGGACCGGATCAGCCGGACAACCTGAACCACCTTCTCCGTCAGCGCGTCCGATCCGTCCTTGAACAGAAGATGCGCCTCATCGAAGAAAAACACCATTTTTGGTTTGTCCGGATTGCCCACCTCGGGCAGTTCCTCGAACAGCTCGGACAAGAGCCAAAGCAGGAAGGTCGCGTAGAGCCGCGGCGACTGCATCAGCCGGTCCGACATCAGCACGTTGATCCGGCCCATCCCCTCATCGGTCGCAATAAAATCGGACAGGGACAGCGACGGCTCTCCAAAAAACTGGTTCGCCCCCTGATTTTCCAACACCAGAAGGTTGCGCTGAATGGCCCCCACCGACGCGGAGGCAATATTGCCATAGGTCCGCCCAACCTCACTGGCATTGTCACCGAGCCAGACCAGCATAGACTGCAGATCCTTAAGATCGAGAAGCGCCAGGCCCTGTTCATCCGCCACACGGAACAGAATATTGAGAACGCCCTCCTGGGCCTCCGTCAGGTCCATCATGCGCGACAGAAGCAGCGGCCCCATCTCACTGACGGTCGTGCGTACGGGATGTCCGGTCTCACCGAAAAGATCCCAAAACACGGTCGGATAGTTTTGATAGCCAAAATCAGGCATTCCAATGGTAGTCGCCCGCCCGGTCAGCGCCTCATGCAGCTTGCCCTCGCCCTTGCCGGGCTGGGAGAGCCCCGACACGTCCCCCTTCACGTCCTGAACGAACACCGGCACTCCGGCGGCCGAGAACCCCTCGGCCAGTATCTGCAGCGTAACGGTCTTGCCCGTACCGGTGGCTCCGGTGATCAAACCATGCCGGTTTGCGTATCGAAGCAGCAGTTCACGCGGTTCGCCGTATGACGGTCCTCCGCCGCCAACAAAAATCCCGTCATCCGCCATTGACCGCTTCCACTCATAAAATTTTCTGGAAACACTATGTTAATCATTTGCATTTAGTTTCATCAATGTGTCCCGGCACCGTTTGGTCAAGGGACACGCGACTTCCTCCCTGTTGAACTTGGCCGGTGAACTTCACCGGCCTTTTTTTTGGCTGAATGTCATGAAAATCAGACAAATATTTTGATTATACCAACGTTCCAAAGCACTTGACCGATGGGGAATCGCGTTCTAGCTTTCCGCCACGAAGTTCGGCAAGTCCGACAGGGAAAGTCGCAAAATGCGGGAAAAGGGTGTGGCGTTGCCGCGCCCTTTTCACTTGTAACAGCCTCCTGAGCATCCCTGCGCCGCTGTTGACACCATGTCTGCGGAGTGCGATTTCGCACACTCAAAGATCTTTCATCAAAGGAAGGACGCGAGCGGCAAATGAAACACATGTTACAGGCTACGACCGCGGCAATCGCGGCCCTCTTCATCGCATCCGGCGCGATGGCCCAGGACACGACGGAAACCGAGGCACCGGCAGCGGAAACCGGAAGCACTCCGGCAACACCACCCGCAGGTGATCCCGCCGCGGCGGAATCCCGCATCCAGGTCAAATCGACCCATGGCGACTGGCAGGTCCTGTGCGCACCGGACGAAAGCGACTGCTACATGTACCAGGTGGCGCTGAATTACCGAAACCAGCCGGTTGCGGATTTCAACATCGTCCGGATCGAGGACGATACACCGGCCAAAGCGGGCGTCACCGTTCTCACACCCCTCGGAACCCTGCTGACTGCGGGCCTCGTCATGCAGGTCGATGACAACGATCCCCGCCAGTTTCCATTCGTATGGTGTGACGGTGCCGGGTGTTTTTCCCGCTTCGCGTTTGACGAGGAGTTCCTGAACGACCTCAAAGCCGGTCAACAGGGGCTGGTCAGCCTCCGGTCCATGTCGAACCCCGCACAGGAAATCATTCTGAACCTGTCACTGGACGGCTTCACTGCCGCGTTCAACGAACTGGAACCGCTGAGCAACGCATCGCAGCAACAGCCCCAGCAGTAACGCCCTCTAAACGGCCGTCAGCAGCAGCACCGCATTCAGCCCACCAAACGCGAATGCGTTGCTCATGGCGGCCGTGACGCGCGCCTCACGCGCCTCATTGGGCACCACGTCCAGGTCACATTCCGGATCGAACTCCTCGTGATTGATCGTCGGCGCGACCACACCCTCCCGCAACGCCATCACGCAGGCCAGCAGTTCCACCGCCCCCGTCCCGCCAATCAGATGCCCGTGCATCGACTTGGTGGAGGAAATCATCAGGTTGTCGGCGTGCACGCCAAACACCTCACGCACCGCCGCGCATTCGGTCCGGTCATTCGCCGCCGTCCCGGTACCGTGAGCATTGATGTAACCGACGCTTTCCGGGTTCAGACCCGCGCTCCGCAACGCACCGCGCATCGCCCGGATGGCCCCACGAATATTGGGTGTCACGATATCGGACGCATCCGAACTCATCGCAAAGCCCGTGACCTCCGCGAGAATATTCGCGCCGCGCGCGCGGGCATGTTCATAATCCTCGAAAATGAAGACCGCGGCCCCCTCGCCCTGCACCATACCGTTGCGGTTGGCTGAGAACGGACGGCACCCATCTTTGGACATCACCCTCAGACCTTCCCACGCCTTGATGCCACCAAAGCACAGCATGCTCTCACTGCCACCGGTCACAATCACATCGGCCTGGCCGCTTTTGATAAGCGCAAAGGCCTGACCCATGGCATGGTTCGACGACGAACAGGCGCTCGCAACGGTGAAAGTCGGCCCCTGAAGGTTATGGGCCATCGACACGTGACTAGCCGCAGAGTTGTTCATCAGGCGCGGCACCACAAACGGATGTACGCGGTTTTTGCCTTCCTCATAAACAAGCCGGTAGTTTTCGTCCTGCGTCTGCAAACCGCCGCCGGAGGTCCCAAGGATCACGCCCGACCGCTCGGACAACTCCGCATCCTCAAATTCCAGCCCGGACTGCGTGATAGCCTCACCGGCCGCAATCATGGCGAACTGGGTAAATGGATCGAAAAGCGTAAGCTGCTGTCGGCTGAAAAACTCCGCGGGATCATACCCGGTCACCTGACCGCCGATACGAATGGACAGGCGTTCCACCCCCGGAAAATCCAGAGGACCGATACCCGACCGTCCATTTTTCATGGCATCGCAGGTTTCCGCTGCGGTCTTACCGAGAGCGTTGAACGCGCCCTGGCCGGTAATGACCACGCGCCTGGCAGACAGATCAGTCATTCCGGGAAGAGATCAGATCCTCTACGGCCTTGATCATTCCACCCACCGAGCTGATATCGAACTCCCCGGACTCCGCCTCATTGGCGTTGAAGGGCACCGCGATATCAAAAGTTTCCTCAATGGAAAAAATCACTTCCACGAGGGCCACGGAATCAATTCCGAGGTCTTCCAGCGTGGAGGAAGGGCTGATCTCGCTGCGGTCGACAATGGCCTGCTCGGCCAGAATGTCCATCAGCCGGTCACTTACCGTCAAAGTTGCCGTATCCGACATGTTAACTCCATCAGTCACGTTCGCAACAGTGGTTTACGGCTTTGCGGGCGGCTAGGGAACCTGTTTCTGATCTGTCATGAACTTGTCAAGAATCCGGGGAAGCCGCCGGAGCGCCTTGTACATGGACACGTTCTGGTCCATCCGCACTGCCGGATAGCCCATCATGATACGGTTTTCGCCCACATTGCTGGCCACGCCGGAGTTCCCGGTAATCACCGAATTGTTGCCAATATGGAGGTGATCGGCAATCGAGGCCGCCCCCCCAATGACCACCCGGTCGCCGATACGCGTCGACCCCCCAATGCCGGAATGACCGCAGATCAGGCAGGTATGCCCCACCTGAACATTGTGGCCAATCTGAACGAGGTTATCGATTTTGGTGCCGTTTCCGATGGACGTGTCGCGGATCGTACCACGGTCGATGCAGGAATTCGCCCCCACCTCAACATCATCGCCGACCACGACCGCGCCAAGCGAATTGATCCGGACATAGGACTCCTGGTCCTGTGACGTAATCGCACCTGTGGACCGTGCTTCGTCAACAACACCCGGGGTCGGTGTCACGAATGAGAACCCGTCTCCGCCAAGCACCGCACCGGGCTGGGCAATGAACCGGTCGCCAATCCTGACACGCGCACCAATCTTGACACCCGCATGGAGCAGCGCGTCATCGCCAATCTCCACGTTCTCCGAAATCATCACGTGCGGCAGAATACGGCATCCCCTGCCGATCTTCACATTGCCCCCGATCACGACGAACGGACCAATGGACGCGCCTTCGCCAATCTCGGCAGACGGATCGATAACGGCCATTGAGCTGATGCCGTCCTCCACGTGCAAAGGATGGTCGAACACCTCCGTCACACCCGAGAGCACATAGCGCGGACGCGGCGCGAAAATCGCGGCCTTCAGACCCATGGCCTGCCAGTCGGCATCGGGCCACAAAATGGCCGCTTCAGCCGCGCCATTCTTCAGTTCGTCCGCAAACTCCGGGCTCATGGCGAGTGCGACCGCGTGCCGCTGGGCCGTGCCAGGCTCTGCCGCGCCGGACACCATGAGTTTTTCATCCCCGGCGGCATCCGCCCCCAGGGCTTTGGCCAGTTCGGCAATGGATATCATGTCAGCCCCTGTTTTCCGCAGCCTGCAAAGCTCCATGCTGCGCCCATTCTGCCGCATCACCGCTCAGGTCAACACCCTTGGCCGCAAGTGCATTGAACACCGTCGCATCGCGTCCGTAGATGTCCGCGCGATACCGGATACCCTCTTCCGGGTCGCTCCAGACCGTACGGTAAACAAGGTGAACCTCAACCGGTTTCTCAAGGTTTACGTGCCGCTCTTTTTTGCTCCGCAACCAACCATCAAATGAGGCCTGCGGGTTGTCGTACTGACCATCGAGCAGCTCAAGCGCCAGATCAATCGGCTGCTCCAACCGCACGCAACCATTCGAGAATGCCCGCGCGTCCTTCTTGAAATAGCTCTGCGCCGGCGTGTCGTGCAGGTAAATCGAGAACTCGTTGGGGAACATGAACTTCACCCGGCCAAGCGCATTGTCCAGGCTCGGATTCTGCTTCACCCGGAACGGGAAACTCTCATCGGAATACTGCGTAAAGTTCACAAGCCGCGGGTCAATCTTTTTGCCCGATCTGGTGTAGAGGCTCATTCCGTTCCGGTCGAGAACCGTAGGATCCTTGCGAAGCTTCGGCAGGTAGACCCGCGTCGCGATGCTGTCGGGAATATGCCAGGTCGGATTGACCACCATATAGGTCATTTCATCGGAGAATTCCGGCGTCCGGGTTTCCTCGGCATCGCCAACAACCGTGCGGGAATGCCAGACCGGCGTGTCCCCAATATACATGGTAGCGGAATAATCCGGAATATTCGCCATGATCCTCCGCTCCCCAAGATCATGGTTCAACCAGCGCATGCGCTCGAGATTGACCAGAACCTGCTTCAGGCGGTCCTCCGGCGACGCGTTCATCGCCTGGAAGGTGCGGAAGCCCGCGACACCATCGTCGATCAGGCCGTAATCCCGCTGGAATGTCTTCACCTCCGCTGCCAGGGCGTCGTCAAAAACCTCCGGATCCTCAACACTTTGCTCCGGACCATAGCCCAGACGCTGCAACCGCCCGCGCAGGTCCACCACACGCAAGTCCCGGTCACCCGGATGCAGTGTCTCGCCCGTGGGCATCTTCGCGCCCCAGGGGTTGCTCTCAAGCATTGAGCGAAGACGCAGATGCTCCGCAATCAGTTCGCGGTATTCCGGCGCCTGCGGCTCCATGTCCGCCAGCACCTGGTCCACCGTCGAACTGGAAAGACGGCTCAGAATATCCGCATCATCAGCACGTACAGTTTTGATCGCCATCTCCTCGTCCAGCGAGATCGGCGTCAAAATACCCGCGGACAGATCCCCTGCGAGTTGCAAAAACACATCCATCGCAGCCATCTCGGCGCGAACGAGCACCGCCGGATCGGCAGCCTCGGCCACGGTCACGACGGCAAGATCATAGCGGTCCGCCGGCAGGCCATGTATCGGCGCTTCCGCCACGGCCTCAGCGAGCAATTCCATGCTTTCAGACCAGAAAAACTCAAAATCCCGCAGAGCATAGAATTCCTCGACCGTTTCCCGGCGCCCGGGCTCCAGCCTTGAAATCCCGTACATCAGTTCCGCCTGTTCCGGCGTAAACACGGGTGCCTGTTCCAGCGCGGTTTCCGTAACCGGCGCCGCTTCTTCGAGGGCCAGCGCCTGCGCCTGCAGATCCTGGACACCGACAATCGAAGATCCCAGCAGAACTGCCCCGGCTGTGACCCTTACAATGGAAAATTCCATCTCCGCCTCTTTTCAGTTTTTTGTCTTCTTGCCCGACAAATATGAGTGCGATCCTAACGAAGCAACCGATGGACCGTTGACTTTTTTTACCATGATTGGCACGCGCTAACCATAGATTAACCACTTTGGCAGATTTCTGCTTACGCATGATCGGTTAACAATCAGTACTTGGAAAAAGCTGCTGACTGTGGCATCTATATAACAGGAGCGCGAAAAAAAGTCGCTCGAGAGCAGTAATGAGGCAATAAAAAAATGGACAGTGACAATTTTCGTCCGTCCCGCAGGCAGTTCCTTGGCGTGTTCACTGGAATTGCAACAGTAGCAGCAGCACCGGTATATTCGAAAACGTTCGGCTTTCTTCGGCAGGCCGGCGATATTCGTCGTATTAGAATGTACAGTCAGCGTACCGGAGAATCCATCGACACCATTTACTACGCGAATGGCAAGTACATCCCCGAAGTAATGGCAGAAATAAGCTACTTTATGCGTGACTGGCGTCAGAATGCGGTCAAGGATTACGATCCGCGCAACCTCGACATTCTCGCGGCCTCCAGCCAGAAAATGGATACCGACGAGCCCTATCTCATGATTTCCGGCTACCGCACCCCCAGGACCAACCGCATGCTGCGCGGGGCCGCACAAAATTCCTATCACATGCAGGCCATGGCCGCGGATGTCCGTCTCCGCGGCCGTTCCGTTAACCAGATTGCCGGAGCTGCAAAGTCCTGCAACGGTGGCGGTGTTGGCACCTACGCGCGCTCAAACTTCGTCCATATGGACTGCGGCCCGATCCGCACCTGGCGCGGCTGATCCCGAACCTTTCCAGACGAAAAAGCCGGAAGTCAGACTTCCGGCTTTTTTTGTTTCAGGCGCGGACCGTTCCGTTCCCCTCAACAAGATATTTAAAGCTGGTCAGCTGCTCGGCCCCGACCGGACCACGCGCATGCAGCTTGCCGGTCGCAATGCCAATCTCCGCGCCCATGCCAAACTCGCCGCCATCCGCGAACTGGGTGGAGGCGTTGCGCATCAGAATCGCACTGTCGAGGTTCCGGAAAAAAGTATCCGCCACGGCGTCGTCTTCCGCGATGATGCAGTCAGTATGGTTGGAGCCATATTTCCGGATATGCGCAACCGCATCCTCCACGCCATCCACGATCCGGGCCGCGATGATCATGTCGAGGAACTCACGCCCCCAGTCATCCTCGCCCGCCGGAACCACGCCGCGAATGGAGAAAAGCTCATCATCGCCGCGCACCTCAACACCGGCAGACACCAGGTCGTTGATGAACGGTGCGCCCTCACCCTCATAAAACGCACGGTCGATCAGCAGACACTCCGCCGCGCCGCAGATCCCGGTCCGGCGGGTTTTTGCGTTCAAGATGACCGCCCGCGCCTTCTCCATATCGGCCGAGCGGTCGATATAGATGTGAACGATGCCTTCCAGATGCGCAAACACCGGCACGCGGGCGTCCTGCTGTACCCGTCCAACCAGACCCTTGCCGCCGCGGGGCACGATAACGTCGATATGGTCCGTCATGGTCAGCATCTCACCCACCGCCGCGCGGTCCGTGGTTGGAACAAGCTGGATGCTGTCTTCCGGCAGGCCTGCGCTCTTGAGCCCCTTGACCAGAGCCGCATGGATCGCCGCGTTGGACTTCGCGGCCTCGGACCCGCCGCGCAGAATCACGGCGTTGCCGGCCTTCAGGCACAGGGCACCGGCATCCGCCGTCACGTTGGGTCGGCTCTCAAAAATCACGCCAATCACGCCAATGGGCGTACGGACCCTGCGGATGTGCAGACCTGTCGGGCGGTCCCATTCGGCCATCACCTCACCTACGGGATCGTCCTGCTCCGCAATGGAGCGGAGCCCCCCGGCCATGGCCTCGATCCGCGCCTGATCCAGCAGCAGGCGGTCGAGCATCGCGGAACTCAGACCCTTGGCGCGGCCGCCCTCCATATCAATGCCGTTCGCTTCCATAATCGCGGCGGCGTCAGCCATGATCGCATCCGCGGCAGCCAGAAGCGCGGCTTTCTTTTTCTCCGGTGGGGTCGTGGACAGAACCGACGCGGCCGCGCGAGCGCGCTCTCCCATATCCTGCATCAGGGATCTGATTTCGGTTATTTCATTCATGTCCTTACTCCCAACTGCATCACCATGTCGTTGCGGTGTATCACCTCGGCACGCCCCTGAAATCCGAGCAGCTCCGGTATCCGCGACGATCTGTGACCCATAATTTTTCTTGCATCCACGGCACCATAACCCGCCAGCGCGCGGGCGATGACCGTGCCGGTCCCGTCAACAATATCAATCGGATCCCCCCGGGAAAACGATCCAATCACTTCCGTCACGCCAGCCGAGAGCAGCGACTTGCCCGAGGCCAGCGCCGACACGGCCCCGCTGTCCACCATGATACGTCCACGGGGTTTCATGCCCGTAATCCAGCGTTTGCGTGCCACATGCGGGTCGCCAACGGCCTCAAACCAGGTACAGGCCGCCCCGTTCAGCAGGGCCGATACCGGTCGTTCCACGGCACCTTCGCAAATTGCCATCGAGCACCCGGCCCTTGTGGCAATCCGCGCCGCCATGACCTTGGTTGCCATGCCTCCGCTCGAATAATTGCTGCCCGGCCCACCGGCCATGGCCTCGATCTCGGGCGTGATTTCCTCAATCGTCTCATAGCGTTTCGCAGTCGGATCCGCCTTCGGGTTGGCACTGTAAAACCCGTCAACGTCAGACAGAAGCACGAGAATATCCGCACCCGCCATGCTCGCCACCTGCGCGGCCAGCCGGTCATTATCCCCATAGCGGATTTCATCCGTGGCGACGGTGTCGTTTTCGTTCACGATCGGAACCGTGCCGAGTTCCAGAAGCGTCTCCAAAGTGCGACGCGAATTCAGATACCGCCGCCGCGCCTCGCTGTCCTCCAGCGTCACCAACACCTGGGCCGTCACGATCCCAAAGGGCGCGAGCACCATCTCGTAGGCCCGCGCAAGCTTGATCTGCCCAACCGCCGCGGCGGCCTGGCTTTTTTCCAGCGCCAAAGGCCCCTCTGGCAGGCGCAGAACACTCCGTCCCAGAGAAATCGACCCGGAGGACACAATGACGACATTGCGCCCCTGACGGCGCAGTTCAGCCACGTCCCGAGCCAGACCCTCAAGCCACTGAAGCCTAGGCTCCCGCGTTTCAGGGTCGACGAGCAGGGCCGAGCCAATTTTTAGAACAACCGTTTTGGCCTGGGAGAGACGTTCGGCCGAAGTCAGGGACGCCATGGCTCATCCGCTCCTTCCGGCTCAGCCTCCTTCGCCTTTCCTTCGTCAATCACCGTACGCAGGGCGCGCAACACATCCGTAATACCCATCCCGGCCGCCCCGGAAATTGCATGGACCCGCACCCCGGCAGCGTCCGCAAGTGCCTCGGACGCCTCACGAATTTCGTCCTCACCGAGGCTGTCAATCTTGTTGATTGCCAAAACCACCGGCTTGTTGCCAAGGATATCACCGTAGAGATCAAGCTCCTGGCGCACCGTCCGGTAATCCTCAACCAGCGTCTCCGACGTGGCGTCCACCAGATGCAACAGCACGGAACACCGTTCAACATGGCCCAGGAACGTATCCCCGAGCCCCCGACCCTCATGGGCACCCTCGATCAGACCCGGAATGTCAGCCACAACGAACTCGGCCCCGTCCACGCCGACCACGCCGAGGTTCGGGTGCAGTGTCGTGAAGGGATAATCGGCGATCTTCGGGCGTGCATTGGAGGTCGCGGCCAGGAACGTTGATTTTCCGGCATTCGGCAGCCCGACCAGCCCCGCATCCGCGATCAGCTTGAGGCGGAGCCAGATGGTCAGCTCAACGCCTTCCTGACCGGGATTGGCATTGCGCGGTGCCTGGTTGGTCGCGGTCTTGAAATGCAGGTTGCCCCAGCCGCCATTACCGCCACGGGCCAGAAGCACACGGTCACCGACCTGATCGAGGTCCGCAATTACCGTCTCACCATCCTCCTCAAGGATCTCGGTGCCGACCGGAACCTTCAGGACCACGTCATCCGCGCTCTTGCCGGTGCGTTGGCTGCCCCGGCCGGGCTGGCCGTTTTTGGCAAAGAAATGCTGCTGATAGCGGAAGTCGATCAGCGTGTTGAGGCCCTCAACGGCCTCCGCATACACGTTACCGCCTTTGCCGCCATCACCGCCATCGGGCCCGCCATATTCGATGTACTTCTCACGCCGAAAACTTGCGCAGCCGTTGCCGCCGGCGCCGGAGCGCACATAGACGCGGGCAAGATCCAAAAACTTCATTTCCCCGCGCCCCGTATCCCTGATTAGTCGTTTTGCAGATCGAGGCGATAGTCAAAGGCCGCGACCCTGCTGTTTCGCGCCAGTGAGTACACCTCGGATTCACCGATATATTTGAAACCGTTACGCATGAGAACCTTGATCGAGGCCTCATTTTCCTGGAAGGCGTTCGCGGTCAAAGCCCGCAGGCCCGCGGCCCGGGCCTGTTCGACCACCGCCGCCACGGACTGGCTGGCATAGCCGGTTCCCCAGACGGCCGGCGCGACCCAGTAACCGATCTCCGCCTTATCCGCATCGCGATGCTTGAGGCTCACGACACCCACAAGGCCGTTTTCGCCATCCTTGCCCGCGTCGATGCCCCAGACCTGCTCCTGCCGGTCGTCCGAAGTCACACGGTTAAGGTAGGCGTCGGCCGCACCCGGAGGGTACGGATGGGGGATGGAACTGACCATCTCGGCCACGCGGCGGTCGCTGGCGTAAAGACCCAGCAGCCCCGCATCCGCCCGCGTCAGGGGGCGCAAAACGAAGGTTTTCAGCTCAATACGATCCTGAAGTCGCTCGGCGGGGTCCATCTGAAATCATCTTCCAATACAGTAAAGGCCGGCTCACCGGCCGGCCTTTCTTGACAGATCTGTCGGTCGGCTGTGCCTTATTCCGCAGCTTCCGCTGCCGGGAGCACGGAGATAAAGGTACGACCCTTGAAGCCCTTACGGAAGGAAACGGTGCCTTCTTCGGTCGCAAAGATCGTGTGGTCGCGGCCCATGCCCACGCCCTCACCCGGCCACCATTTGGTGCCGCGCTGACGGGCTACGATGTTGCCAGGAATGACTTTTTCGCCGCCGTACTTCTTGATCCCAAGACGGCGACCGGCGCTGTCGCGACCGTTACGGGATGAGCCGCCTGCTTTTTTATGTGCCATTGTGCTTTCTCCTCGTTACTCGGCCGCTGTTTCTTCAGCGGGGGCCTCGGCTTTTTTGACCTTGGCGGTTTTCTTCGCACCACCGACGATGTCGGTGATTTTTACGCGGGTCAGATACTGACGGTGGCCGCGGGTGCTTTTGGAGGAGTGTTTCCGGCGGCGTTTCTTGAAGGAGATGACCTTCTCACCACGGAACTGCTCAAGCACCTCAGCCTTGACCGACGCACCGCCAACAAGGGGTGCACCAACGGTGACCTTGTCGCCAACGAGCATCAAAACCTCACCAAATTCAACAGCTTCTCCGGCCTCACCGACCAGTTTTTCCACTGTGAGAATATCGTTGACGGCAACCCTGTACTGTTTGCCGCCCGTCTTAATTACCGCGAACATCCGCGTTGTTCCTTCTTTTACCCGCGTCCTGTGGCCCCGGATCTCCGGCGTTTTTGCGGGGCTCTCCCCGCGCCTGCAAACTGCGCGCATTGCTCAAACGATTACTCCGGACGGCAGGACACCGACCGGAGCGCGCTATATGGCCAAACGCGGGGCACCTGTCAAGATCACCTGTCAGGTTTCGGGCCCGAAGTGTCCCAATCGGCTGCCGAAGTGGCGCAGATTGACAGAGAAGTGGCACAGATTGTGAGTCAAATGGCACAGATTGCTGGGGGTTTTGCCGAAAATGGCCGAAATTGCACGGCAAATGCCCCTTCCAGGGAGCCATACCGACCCGGTATGGATTCCGCAAAGGAGGGCCTCCAGGCCATGTCACGCAAACTGGTTTTCATCATTTTCCTGACCGCACTCTGGGCGGGTGTGTTCGTGACGTCGTGGTACATGTCGGCCTCGGTCGAGGGACCGCGCAATCTCGACACCGGGTTCCGGCGGCTGGACGTTCTGGTGCGCTATCAGATTGTCGCGTTCGGGATCGCCGCACTCGCGGGAATTTTCGGTCTCGCGTGGCGGCGGGAGGGGCGCCAGATTCTGGTGATCGGGCTGCTGCCGGTGGGAATGACGGTGGTGCTGGTCGCGGTTGTGACGGGGACGGTCTGGATGATGTCGGATGAGGACGGGACCGAGACCGGGCGGATCCCGGTCAAGCCGACGGCACCGGCAGCGGTTGCCCCCGAGGGTGGTAGCACTCTGTAGATGATGAATACCGATCAAGATTGCCGGGCGGTTTCCGATCAGCTCTTTTTGACGGAGTTCGGGAGGGAATTGATGGCCGTTGACGACAGCATGAACAGCATTGGTGTGAACTGGTGACCGCAGCCGGAGACAGAACCCGCGTTCGGCGTGGCGCGGTGTTGCTGGTCTGTGTGCTGGCATGGCTCGTGTCCGTGGTCTGGGCGCAGGCGCAGACCGGACCCCGTGACATCCGCGTTGGGGTTTTTGTGACCTCGGTTTCCTCGATTGAGCCGAGTGACGGCAGTTTTCGCGTGGCGGGGTATCTGTGGTTCATTGATCCGGCCGGGAAGTTTGACCCGGAGAGTGATATGGAGCTTCTGGTCCGGTCCGGGTCGACCGAGGTGTTTGCGCAACGGGACCTGCCCGACGGAGCGAGCTATACGGCGGTCGCGTTCGATGGGGTCGTGGATCATCCCTTCGACGTGCGGGAATATCCGTTTGATGAGCAGAGACTGGTGTTTCAGGTTGAGGCGGCGAAAAGCATCGGCGTTATTAAATTCGTGCCGGATAACACGGATTCGAGGGTTGCAGATTTTGTGCGGGCTCCTGGGTGGCGGACCGGCGCGCTGGAACTCGCGGCGACGGATGTCACCTATGATACCGGATTTGGGGTTCGGACGGGGCGTCCTACGTTTTCGAGACTGGCCGTGTCGCTTGACCTGGAGCGAAACCTCTCGCCATTCCTGTTTGAGAAATTCACCGGATTTTTCGTGGCCTTTGTGATTACCGTGCTGGTGGTTTTTGTGCCGATTGACGAGTTTGGAACCCGGGTGGGCATGACGACAGGATCGGTGTTTGCGGCCGTGTTCAACCGCTACCGCATGGAGGACGCGACGGGGTTCGACGCGGTGTTCGGGCTGGTGGATCAGGTGTCCATGCTGACCTTCAGTGTGATTTTGCAGATCCTGATCCTGACCCTGGTGGTGCATCGCCGGTCGATCAATCACGGCTCCTGGCACGCCGTGGATTTGAACCGGCGGGTGGGCGCGGTGATAATTGGCGTCCATGTGGCGCTTGGGGTGCTGGTGTTTGTTCTTGCGCTGAGGTGAGGTGCAGGTGCCGTGATTCAGCATCGCCTTGGTGTTGGGCAACAGTATTGCCACCATCCCCGGCGTGTCGGCACGACACGCCATGCCCGACTTTCCCCCCGGGAGGGCATCCGCGACATCGGCCTCCGCTCAATGGTTTCGGGAGTTTGGGCGACAGGCGGCTCACAACCGGGACGAAGCCCTCCCAAAGTCGGGCATGGCGCGTCGAGCCTCAGGTCAGGGAGGAGGGTGGAGCCGTTTTGAGTTGATAGCCCTCCAAGGAAGCCGCTTACGCTGTGACCAAACCGACCCGGGATTCACTCCTCCTGTGGGGCGGGTTCCGGGCGTATGGTTTCACCCCGCCCAAAAGCCTTCGCGAGTTTTTCGGGCTCGTGGAGGTGAAGGGTCTGTTGGGGGAACGGGATGGTGATGCCCTCTTTGGCGAAGCGCTCAAAGATCTCGAAATTGGTGTCGGACAGGACGGTCATCATGTAGTTCACGTCGCGCAGGTAGCAACGGATCTCGAAATTGAGGGAGCTGGGGCCGAATTCCATGAAGAGCACGGTGGGGGCCGGGTTTTCGAGGACCAGAGGGTTCTGTTCGATGATGTCGATCAGGATTTTTTCGACCTGGCGGGGGTCGCTGTCGTAGCTGACGCCGACCGGGACGGCCAGGCGGCCGAACGTGTTGGTGTGGGTGCGGTTGAGCACGGTGCCCGCAATGAGGTCGGAATTGGGCACGATCACGGAGCCGCGCTCGAAGGTTTCGATCTCGGTTGACCGGACCCGGGTGCCTTTTACGTAGCCGGAGAAGCCCGCGACCTCGATCCAGTCGCCTTCCTTGATGGGGCGCTCGATCAGGAGGATGATGCCGGAGACGAAATTCGAGACGATGTTTTGCAGGCCAAAGCCGATGCCCACGGAGAGCGCACCGGCGACGATGGCGAGGCCGCTGAGGTCGAAGCCGGCGGCGGAGACACCGGCGAGCAGCGCGATGGCGACGCCGACATAGCCAAGACCGGCCGTCACCGCATTGCGCACGCCCGCGTCGAGTTTGGTGCGCGGCAGGACGACACCGCGCACGAGGGACTGAAGGACGCGGAAGATCCCGAGGATGAGGCCCGCGACAAAGAGGAACTTGACCACCCCGGCGAAGGAGATGCGCATGTTGCCGAGCGTGACGCCTTGCCCCATCAGCTGGATCAGTTCAACGATTTCGGGCCAGTTGACGCCCCAGATCATCAGGAAAAGCGGGATCGAGCCGACCATGATGACCGCCCCGATAATGACCGGGATCAGGCCGTCATCGGTGCCGGAGGCGGGCGTCTGGCTCTCGATGCGTTTTTCCGTAAGCCAGCTTCTGGCGAGGGTGGTGAAGACGTCGAACACCACCGCGGCGGCGGCGATCAGCCCGAGGGTTTTGGCCACCGGGAAGGTGGAAAACCGGGCCAGGTTCATGTAGCCCGCGGCGGCGATGAACGGGGCCGCGACGGCCACAAAGCGCACGATGCGTTCGACCATGCGGATGATGTAAACGCCCATGCTGGCCGCGTTCATGTCGACGCTGGAAGCCTCGATCAGGACCAGAAGGCTGTCGCGGATGGCGCGAATGGTGCCGGCGGCCCTCCAAAGCATGAGGGCCGCGAGGACGGTGACCGGGAAAAGCAGCACGGACTGGGCCGTGGGGCTGAGGTTCCAGGCGGCGCTGGTGTCGCGGTGGATGATGTTGAGCGCGACGAGGAAACCGAGGGCCAGGACCGTGTTGCCGCCCGAAACGGCGGTGGCGTCGTCGAGGGGCAACGGGCGGTGGCGGGACGCGCGGGGGGCGAAAAGCGAGGTGCGCAGCCAGCCCGCGGCGATGATCACCAGAACGAAGGACGGCAGGTAAAAGACGAAGGCGGAGCCGGTCTCGTCCACGAGGTTTTCGTACCGGAGGACGCCAAACACCATGCCCGCGCCAATGGTCGGAATCAGCAGGGCCACGAGATTGCGCAGCGCCACGGCGAGCGCGACGGAGCGTTTGTGGCTGGCGGTGACGATGCGGTATTCCGCCCAGGCGGCGAGCCTGCGACGAATGTAGATCGCAAGGGTGAGCCCCACGGCGATGAACAGGATGTTGACCGGCAGGCGGGTGATGATGTGGTCGCGGACGCTGTTTTCCAGCGGGATCATGCGCGCGACGGCGAGCTGGCGCTCGAAACTTTCCTTTAGGTCGGTCCAGGCGATGCCCCAGTTCACCGGGCGTACGGGCATCGGGTAGTGCCGTGTCGCCTCGTCGGAGAGACGGCGGAACATGCTGCGGTCATAGAGGCGCAGGAGGTAGTTGATGCGCTGGATGATCTCGTCGGCGCGCTGCACGGGGGCGTTGGCGAGGCGGATCTCGGTTTCCAGTTCGCTGCGGACCTCGGCCACGTCGGGTGGTTCCGAGACACTGTCGGGCGGCGGCTCGCCCAGGGCCTCAAGACGCTCATTCAGATCGGAGACGACCGAGCGGTTGTCGTCGGCCAGTTGGGTGGCCTCGGCCCGGATGTCGACGAGGGTCGAGCGCATTTCCTCGAGCCGGCCAACAGACATGTTGTTATTGTCAACGAGGGCTTCGGCCTCGGAGGCGATGGCGTCCCAGCGCTCGAAATCGCGGCGCATTTCCTCGCTCAGGCCGCTGGTCTGGGCGTGGAGGATCCCCGCGAAGAGCAAAACACACAGGGTTAGGGCGAGCGCAGCGAGCCTGGGGAGGCGCGCCCGCGACGGGTTTTCAGCGGCGGAGGGGATCTCAGCCCTCCATGACATCCGGGATGTCCTGGGCCGGGCGTGACAGCCACTCGGGCACCTTCAGGTTTTTGGAGCGCAGGAATTCCGGATTGTAGAGCTTGGACTGGTAGCGGTTGCCCACGTCACAAAGGATCGTGACCACGGTTTTGCCCGGTCCGAGATCCCGGGCCATGTGGATGGCACCGGCCACGTTGACGCCGGAGGACGGACCGAGGCAGAGGCCCTCATCCTCGAGAAGGTCGAAGACGGTCTCGATCGCCTCGGCGTCGTGGATGTTGTAGGGCATGTCGACCTCGAGCCCTTCGAGGTTGGCGGTAATGCGCCCCTGCCCGATGCCCTCGGTGATGGAGGAACCTTCGGATTTCAGTTCGCCGTGGCTGTAGTAATTGTAGAGCGCGGCGCCGTCGGGGTCGGCCAGGCCGATTTTGACCTGCGGTTTTTTGGCGCGGAGCGCGGTCGCCACGCCCGCGAGAGTGCCGCCGGAGCCCACGGCGCAGATAAAACCGTCGACATGGCCGTCAAGCTGGGACAGAATTTCGGGGCCGGTCGTGTCGATATGGGCCTGGCGGTTGGCGACATTGTCGAACTGGTTGGCCCAGATCGCACCGTTCGGCAGGGTCTCGTTCAGGGCGGCGGCAAGGCGCCCGGAATAGCGGACATAGTTGTTCGGGTCGCGATAGGGTTTTGCCGGGACCTCCACAAGCTCCGCCCCGCAGGAGCGCAGCATGTCCTTCTTTTCCTTGCTCTGGGTTTCGGGAATCACGATGACGGTGCGGAACCCCATGGCCGCACCGATAAGCGCGAGGCCGATGCCGGTATTGCCCGCGGTGCCCTCGACAATGGTGCCGCCGGGGCGGAGTTCGCCGGATTTGACAGCGTGCTGAATGATCGAGAGGGCCGCGCGGTCCTTGACCGACTGGCCCGGGTTCATGAACTCGGCTTTGCCAAAGATGTCACATCCCGTCAGTTCCGATGCTTTTTTCAGCCGGATCAGGGGCGTACCGCCCACGGCTTCCGTCAAATCAGCAGCAACCCTCATGTATCCCCCAGACCCGAAATCAAAGCTATTGGTCAAAATGTCCTAGACCTTTGACCGGCGCCATTCAAGTATGGGCCTGTCCCGCCGGGGGCAATAGGTTCCGCCCAATTTGGTCGGACCGTCGCCGTCGGCCGCCCGGGCGGGGCAGTAGCTGGCGCCCGAAGAGTTAACGTAAGGTAAATTGATTTACGTCAATTCACCGCTTTTTCTACTTAAAATTGTACGTAATGGTATCAAATTTGTTGACCGGTTCTTTACTCTATGGCATTCGTGGCTCTGTAAACAATTCTGGGTTGTGCAGAGAGTAGAGCCATCAATCACCGCGACGGGCGGAGACGCCGACCACCAGATCCTCCCGGAACCGCGGCACATCGAGACAGGCGGTCACCATCCTCGGGATACCCGCATTGAATAGAAGACTTTTGGAAAAAGTCCGGAACGCAACACGCTCCGGATTGGGATTTTTGCCGATAATTGCCTCAATGGCGATTATCGCGGCATTCGGCATTGTGGCCGAACGCCAGACGGCTGCCACGACCCGGCATGTTGAGCGTGCCGAGGTCGGGAAATCGCTGGAGGCTGCGCATATTGCCCTGCAAAAGGTGATTGAGCGGGACATGGAGGTGCTGGCCGGGATTGCCGGTGCGGCGGCGGCTCATGGAGAACTTAATCAGGAGATTTTTGATACCGCGGCAAAGTCGATTGCGGGCGGTGAAACGTCGGTGGACGGGCTGTTTGCGATCAATGCGGCCACGGGCGAGATTCTGAAAAAGGGATGGGTGCCGGTCGAGGACGAGTTCTTCGATCAGCTTGAGCACAACCCTGAGGCTCAGGGCACGCGGTTTATCCGCCAAATGGATCACTCAGCGATTCTGCTCTGGACGCCGGTCTGGATCAGCGAGGAGGACGGCACGCGACAGGTCTGGGGTCATGTGGCGGGAACGCTCAACACCCGGTCCGTGATGGATCGCGTGGGGTTTGCGGAAACCTCGCCGGATCTGCGGATCATGCTGACAACGGCGCGCCCCAGCAACATGACCGGGCCGGGACTGGCGCCGATTTACGGCAGCAGAACCATCCTGGCCGAGGATCCGGTTCAGATGGACGTGTCGGTGCCGGGGGGTGCGTGGACACTGTTTGCGATGCCGGTGGGGGGCTGGACCTTCATGCATGGTACGGTGCAACTGATCCGGGTTCTGACCCTGTCCTCGGTACTCCTTGTGGGCGGGCTGATGCTGTATACGCGGCGGCTGACCGTCGAACGCCAGAAAAACATCGAAAAGCTGCGTCATCGCGAGGCGCGGATTGTCGAGACGACCAGCCGCCTCGATGTGGCGCTCGATTCCCTGCGCATTGGTGTTTGGGAATATGACCCGCAGACCCGGAAGATTTACTGGGACGTGCGGATGCGCGAGCTTTACGACCTGTCGGACGCGCCGCGGCACCTGGATTACTCCGTCTGGCGCGATGCGCTGCACCCCGATGACCGCGAGGAGGCCGAGAAAACGGTTGCGGAGGCGTTTAACGGACGCAAACCCTACAACACCCAGTACCGGATCGTGCGGCCGGATGGAACGGTGCGGCACGTGCGGGCCAAGGCACGGGCCTGTGTGCAGGATGGGTATGTGACCTATATTGGCGTGAACTGGGACGTCACGGAATCAGTTCAGCGCAAGAAGGAGCTGGAGCGGCGCCGGCGCGAGGTGGATGAGAACAACGAGGCCAAGTCGCGTTTCCTCGCCACCATCAGCCACGAGATCCGCACGCCCATGAACGGGGTTCTGGGTATTCTGGATCTGATGCTGCATGACGAGCTGAGCCCGGCCCAGCGGGAGCGGGCCAGCATTGTTCAGGGGTCGGCCAAACATCTTCTGTCCATTGTGAACGACCTTCTCGACATGTCGCGGCTGGAATCGGAGCGGGTGAAGCTCTTCCCTGCCCCGGTTGATATTCGGCGGATGTCGGAAGAGGCCGTGTCGCTGCTCGCGAATATCGAGACGCGGGACCGCATTCGCATGACGAACCACGCCAGCGATGCGGTGCCGGAGCTGATCATGTGTGATCCGGTGCGCATCCGGCAGGTGATCATGAACCTGGTGAGCAACGCGCTGAAATACACCGATGCCGGGCAGATCGACGTGCGGCTGGACTATGAGGCGCATTCGCGGGGCATTTTGCGGGTGTCGGTGAAGGATACCGGGATCGGGATTGCGCCGGATGCGCAGAAGTCCCTGTTCGAGCGCTATGCCCAGGTGGATTCGGAGAACGCGCGCAAGCGTGGCGGGACCGGACTTGGGCTCGCGATCTGCCGGGAGCTGGTGGAGTTGATGGGCGGGGGTATCACGCTAAAAAGCGAGCCTGGCAAGGGCAGTGAGTTCAGCTTCTGGATCCCGGCGGCGGATGCCTCGAAGATTGAGCGGGACGAGGAACAGGCGGAGGACAGCGGGGCCGCTGCAATCGGTCGCAGTGCGAAGCGCGGTGCGCGGGTGCTGGTGGCCGAGGACAATATCGTGACGCAAAAGGTGCTTGCGGGCTATCTGGAAATGGCCGGGCATGAGGCGACGTTTGTGACCAGTGGTCTCGATGCGATGACCCAGGCGAAGAAGGGCAGTTTCGATCTGGTGTTCATGGATATCGAGATGCCCATTCTCGACGGATTTAACGCCACGCGGCTAATCCGGAAACTTGACGCGCCGAAATGCGACATTCCCGTCATTCCGATGACCGAGACCGATGACGAGGATTTCCGCTGTGCGCGGTCGGAACTGGGGCTGCGCCCTGCGGTGCGCAAACCGGTATCGCTCGACGATCTTTATGACGCGATGGAGGAGGCTCTGGCCGAGTGTCCGAAGACCGAGCCGTTCCTGGCGCAGGTCCGGCGTCCGGTTCCGCAGATCACGGCCTGAGCCACCCTTACGCCATCAGGACCAGATGCGTGTGAGGAACCGGGCCACTGTGGCGTGGGCGCGTTCGGCATCATCGACAAGACCGAGCCAGCCGAAGAAGCCGTGGACCATGCCGGGGAATTCCCCGTGCTCCATCTCCACGCCCGCTTTGGTCAGGAGACCGGCATAGGTCACGCCCTCGTCGTGAAGGACGTCGCATTCTGCGGTCAGGACAAAGGCGGGTGGCAGGTCTGCCAGGCTCGGGGCGTTGGCGGGACAGGCCCGCCATTCGTCGCGGCGGGCCGCGTCGGGCAGATAGCGTTCCATGAACCAGACAACGGATTCGGTTTCCAGCACACCATATCCCTTTCCGTAGCGGTCGTATGATGGCGTGCCGCCGCGGTAGTCGATGACCGGGTAGACGAGGATCTGGGCCCCGATTTTTGGCGCACCGGCGTCACGGGCCATGAGCGCCACGACGGCGGCGAGGTTGCCGCCCGCGCTGTCGCCCGCGATGGCGATGCGGTCGGGGTCGACGCGCAGCGTTTCAGCGTTGTCGGCGACCCAGCGGGTGGCGTCGTAACAGTCGTCCACGGCGGCGGGGTACGGAAACTCAGGGGCCATGCGGTAATCGACGGAGACGAGCGTGCAGCCGCAGCTTTTGGCCATATGGCGGGCGGTGGTGTCGTAGCTGTCGAGACTGCCGAGCACGTGGCCGCCGCCGTGGTAGAAGACGATGACGGGCGCGTTGCCGGCGTTGGAGGTGCGGTAGATGCGCACGGGCACGTGGCCGTAACCCGCGCCGGTGGAGGTGTTTTCGACCTCCATCACCTCGGGTGGCGGGTAGTTTTCGCGCCGTGCCGCCGCCATGGCCTCCGACTGCTGCCGGGCGGCTTCGGTGATGAGATCCTGCACCATCGGGATGTTGCGCTCGGCCATCATGTCGATGATCGCCTGGATCTGTGGATGCACGTCACTGGGCATAGTTTTGCCGCTCCCCTGTTTGTCCCGGGACCATATCGTGCATGGGCCTGGTGTCACCCGGTTTCTCGCGGCGCGGGCGGGTTATGATGAAGGCGCAGGCCATGAGGCCACCAGCCAGCAGGTAGACGTGGCGCATTCCGTTGGAGACGGCGGCGGGTGTGACGTCGCCCGCCACGTCCGCGCCGGTGCCAAAGGCGAAAACCGCGCCCATCAGGGATGCTCCGGCCACGAAGCCCAGATTGCGCGAGAGGTTCAGGAGACCCGAGACCGTGCCGCGGGCGTTTGTTGGAGCGAGGGACATGAAGGCGGTGTTGTTGGCGACCTGGAAGAGCTGATAGCCGGGGGTAAGCAGGATGATGGCGAGTATGTAGCCGGTGATCCCGAAGGTCTGGGGCAGAATCGCGAGGGCGAAGGCGCCGGTGGTGAGGCCGGTCAGGCCGAGGGCAAGCGCGCGTGTCGTGCCCCAGCGGTCGACGACGCGGCCGGAGGGGATGCCGCAGAGCCCCGCGATGGCGGGCCCGGTTGAGAGAACGAGGCCGGCGGCGGCGGCGCTGAGGCCGAGGCCGTGGTTGAGGAAGAACGGGCCGACGATGAGGGTGGACATCATGGTCATGGCCACGAGCAGATTGGCGGTCAGGCCGGGAAGTATTTGGCGCAGGGGCGGTTTGACCGGTTCGGGCGCTGGTGTCACGGCCGTTGGCGCATCGGCTGGCAGGGCTGACCAGGCGAGCCAAATGGCGGGGAGCGTGCCGGGGATGAGGATTGCGAATGTGGCGCGCCAGTCGAGCCAGGCCACGAGGAACCCGCCGAGAGACGGGCCGAACGCGGTGCCGATGGCGGCGGTGGTGCCGAGCAGACCCATGTAGTGGCCGACCCGGTTGGCGGGCGCGGTCGCGTGGACGAGGGCAATCGTCAACGTCATCAGGAAGGCGGCACCCGCGCCCTGGAGTGCGCGGGCGGCCACGAGCGCGGGGAGACCAGGGGCGAGCGCGCAGAGGGCTGAGCCGAGGGTGAAGACCGCGAGGCCCAGGATGAGGGCCCGGCGGCGGCCGATCCGGTCGCCGAGGCGGCCCGCGACGGGGCTGGTGACCGTGAGGGCGGCGAGGAAGGAGATGGCGACCCACCGGACCTGCTCGAAACCGGCGTCGAAACCCGTGGCGATGTCGGGAAGTGCGATGTTTGCGATGCTGGTGCCGAGGGACGCGAGGAACATCGCGAGTGCGAGACAGAGCGGACCCGCCCTGCCCGTTTGGGTGTCGGATCGTGTGGTTTGGTCGGGTTGCATGTGCCGTATCCTCTTGTCTGAAATTGGACCGGCACGTAAGCTACGACCTCAAGTCAACTTGAGGTCAAGCATGAAACTGCTCGATATTGGTGAGGTGGCGCAAAAGAGCGGGCTGCCCGCCTCTACGCTGCGGTATTACGAGGAGACCGGGCTGATTTCCTCCGTGGCGCGGCACGGGTTGCGGCGGCAGTTCAAGCCGGGTGTTCTGTTGCGGTTGAAGCTGATTGCGATGGGACGGACGGCGGGATTTGCGCTGGGGGACATCCGGGGCATGTTTGGCAGTGACGGCAGGCCGGAGCTGCCACGGGCGGAGCTGCATGAGCGGGCGGATGCGCTGGACCGGCGGATCCGGGAGCTGACGGCGCTGCGCGACACGATCCGGCATGTGGCGGACTGCCCGGCGCCAAGCCATATGGAATGCCCGACCTTTCGGCGGCTGGTGAATGTGGCGGGACGCGCGGCGGGTGCGGCGGCACGGCGGAAGCGCCCCAGGGGGCTGACACCGGCGGATTGATCCAGGTCATCGCGGATTTGCGCGGTCCGGGCTTAGGGTTTGCCCGGGTGGTTTTAAACGCGGGTGGATGCCTTGAAACTGATGGTCGCCATTTTGGTTCTGGTTGCGCTGGGCCTGGCGGGCCTGGCCCTGCTGCGGTTGCGGGACGCGCGGGCGGACCGGGCGGAGTGGGCGCGGCTGACCGGGGTGCAGCCGGGTGCGCCTCGGGTTTTTTTGGCGGAAATGGTGGCGGATCTGCCGGAACCGGCGCAGCGGTTTTTCCGCTTTGCGATTGCGGAAGGTACGCGGCTTTGGCCGGTTGTTGACCTGCGGATGACCGGCCGGATGGGTCTGGGAACAAAGGAAAGCCCCGGTTACCAGCCGATTGAGGCGAAGGAGATTCTGGCCGCACCGGAGGGGTTTGTCTGGTCGGTGCGGACGCGGGGCGGCATGGCGGTGGCGGGGTCGGATTCGGGGAAATGGACGCGGTTTTGGCTCCTCGGACTGATTCCGGTGGCGCGGGTGGGAGGGGATGCGGACCATACGCGCTCGGCTTTTGGGCGGTATGTGGCGGAGGCGGTGTTTTGGTCCCCCGCGGCGGTGCTGCCCCGTGACGGTGTGACCTGGACGGCGGCGGATGCGGAGACGGCGCGGGTCACGGTGCGGCACGGGGACCTGGAGCAGGCGGTGGATGTGACCGTGGATGCGGAGGGGCGGCCGGTAAAAGTGGCGTTCGACCGCTGGACCGACGCAAACACGGAGAAGGAATACCGCCTGCAACGGTTTGGCGGCTACATGTCGGATTTCCGGGAGGTGGAGGGCTATCGCCTGCCCCACCATGTGGAGGCGGGGAACCTCTTTGGGACGGAGGGGTATTTTCCGTTTTTCATTGTGGATGTGGTCGGGGTGCGGTTTCCGGGCGCTGGCGCGGAATAACCTCCGTGACCGCGGCCTGGCGGGTTAGCATGGTGGTGCGGTTGCGCCAGACCACAACGAGTGCTGCGCCCGCGAGGATGCAGGTGTCCCAGGGGCGGGCGTCGGGCCAGAACGGGTTTATGAGTTGCCAGTGGAACAGCATGGGCCAGAGCAGGCTGCCGCCCGAGCGGTTGAGGATTGGCGTTACGAGGATGGCGAGCACAACATTGCCCATGAAAAACGGCAGAAAATTCCAGCCGCCGAAAACGGTTCCTGCGAGGAAGAAGGCCGGAAGGTGCCAGATGCCCCAGATCGCGCCGATCAGCGCGCCGGCCCATAGTGGCGCCATGTGACGCTGCAACAGCGGTTGCAGGAGGCCGCGCCAGCCAAATTCTTCAATGGGGCCGAGAAAGAGCATCATCACCATTACGGCCACGAGTGCGCCCGCGCCTTCCGGCGGCATGGGCGCAAACAGGGGGCCGCCGCCGATTAGGGATCCGACGATGAATGTGAGGGGAATACCGAGAAGCACGAACGCCGCCCAGGCGGCGGGCACACGCCAGATGAGAAGGCGGGAGAGGAAGGCGCGCAGGCCCGGAAGGCCGCCGTGGCGGGAGACGAGGACCAGGGCGGAAATGGCGGGGGCCCAGGTGGCGAGGAAGAAGAGCGGGTGCGATCCGCTGATGGCGCCGAACGTGGCCGTGGCCCAGTCCGGCGCGACGATGTAGAGGCCGACGATCCCCCAGGTGATGAGGAAGGTGAGCGCAAGAAACGGGACAATGGCGCGGGACGGCATGGCGGTGCCTCACTGCGGGATGGAATGCGGGCCGGAGTTTAGGGTGTGGACCGTGTGCGATCCTTGATCCCGGTCAATCGCCGGAGGATACGGGCCGGATAGTCTGGCCGCGCTGCGGTTCGCCGCGGGTGACGGGTTGGCCGTCCGCGATGTAGTCGACGAAGAAGGCGGGGAGGCCCTCGCCCTGCCCCAGTTCGGGTGTGGTTTGCAGGTGGAAATGCAGGTGCGGCTCCGAGGTGTTGCCGGAATTGCCGCAGCGGCCCAGTGCAGTGCCGGTGGTGACCTGCTGGCCGGGTGTGACCGCGACGCTGCCCTGGCGGAAATGGGCGAAGAGGCCGTACTCGCTGTTGCCGAAATCGATCCAGACATGGTTTCCGGCGGGATTGTCCGGGTCGGTAGAGCCGATGGGCTGGTCGGGAGCGTCGGTGACGGTTGAGATCACGGTGCCGTCGGCCGGGGCGAGGATGGGGCGGTCCCAGCAGTGGTAGCTGGTGAGGCGGGTCGGGTCGCCCGCGTGGCTGGCGCCGTTTTCCATGGCGATCAGGTCCATGGCGAACCGCTGGCCGGGGTCGATGGCGTGGTAGTTGTCGATGATGTCGCGGCCGCCCCAGTAGACGTACCATTCGCCCTCAACCGGCAGGCGCAGTGAGGTTTTGGTTTGGTAGTCGAGAAATCGGCTGTCGGCGGGGGTGAGCTGTTCGCCCACATAGAGACCGGCGATGCGGTTTTTTGCGGTGAAGGTGACGATGAACTGGATAGGAACGGGTGCCGTGGTCCAGCGGGCGGTGCGCAGGTATACGGTGTGGGCGCCCTGTGGCCGGGTGGTCTCAGTGAGGAGGTCGGCCTCCGCGCCGTAGCGGGTCAAAACATCGGCCTGGACGTCCGAGAGGGCTCGGACGGACCCGAGAGCCGCGCGCATTTCGGGGGTCATTTGGGACCAGATCGTGTCGAACCCGCCATCCAGGAACAGGCGGTACACCTCGCGGCCATCCCCGGCCGTGGCCGCCGGAGCGGACGGGCCCCAGGAGAGGCCGAGGGCCGTGGCTATGGCCGCGAGGAGCGGTTTCATGGGCGCATGCCCCCGGTGTCAGACGAGTTCCAGGCCCTCGTCCTCGAGATGGTTTTCGATGATCTCGCGGAAGGAGGCGTCGGAGGTGAAACCGAGGCTGCGCGCCCGGCTGTCGTCGAAACGGGTGGCCCAGCCGGAAACGATTTTCTCGATGAACGGATCGGGTTCGCGGCGGATGAGCGCCACGGCGCGGTCACCCGCGACCTCGCGCAGGGCCTCGATCTGCTCGGCCACGGTGGCGGAGAGGCCGGGCATGGTCAGGGCGCGGCGGGGGCCAATCGGGGTGGTGTCCATTGTCAGCGCGTGACGCAGGAAGCCCACGGCGGAACGGGGGCTGGCGTGCCAGTGACGGACGCTGTCATCCACGGGCAGAACGGCCTCCTGCCCCGCCAGCGGCTCGCGCAGGATGTTGGAGAAGAAGGAGGATGCGGCGAGGTTGGCCTTGCCCGGACGGATGCAGATGGTGGGCAGACGCAGGGCGACGCCATCCATGAAGCCGCGGCGGGTGTAGTCGCACAGGAGCAGTTCGCCCATGGCCTTCTGCGTGCCGTAGCTGGTGAGCGGCGTGAGGTGGAAATCGCCCGGAATTGTATCGGGGAACGGCGCGCCGAAGACGGCGATGGAGGACGCGCTGACCACGCGGGGGGTGTAGCCCTCCTGCAGGCGGATGGCGTCGAAGAGGTTGCGGGTGGCGTCGAAATTGACGGCATAGCCCTTGTCGAAATCGGTCTCGGCCTCGCCGGACACGATGGCCGCGAGATGCACCACCGCGTCGGGGCGCTCGGCGATCAGCGGCTCAAACACGCCCTCATCGGCGATATTGAAGGTGTGGGAGGTGATGGGGATGTTCGCGTCGGGATAGTCGGGGCCCGGCACGGCGTCGGCCAGCATGAGACCGGAGAGACCCGGCACGGGGTTGTCGAGCAGTGACTGGACGAATTTGCGGCCGATCATGCCGGCGGCGCCAATAAGCAGAACTTTCATGTTTTTTCCTCCCTCGAATGGCACCGGTCATCCTCTCCGCCAATGGCGGCAGGCGTGCTGCATGTTGCGGAGAAGCCGGGGCCGTAATGCAATTGTGCGCAGTTTAAATACCCTGCGCGGTGCATCCGCAAGCCCGGACTTGGCATTAAGGCCGAGGGGGCGGTTTGGAAAAAGCGCTTGAACCCGGTGCGTTATGCCGGATGCATGACGGCGGATTTCGCGCGGCGATTCGACGCGTGAGCAAAAAAACTAAAAAGGGGAAACGGCCGGATGAGCGGACACGCAACTTTTCATGATCTGTCGGGAGCAAGTGTTTTTATCACGGGGGGCGGTTCGGGCATTGGGGCCGCGCTGACGGACGGGTTTATGGCACAGGGGGCGAATGTGGCCTTCGTGCAGCGTTCGGACGCGGGGGCGTTCGTGGACGAAATGGAGGCGAAGCACGGGCGCAGGCCGCTGTTCATGAAATGCGACGTGGTGGATGTGGAGGCGCTGCAGGACTGCATGGCGCAGGCGGCGACGGCGCATGGGACCGTCACGGTGCTGGTGAACAATGCGGCGGTGGACCAGCGGCATGAGGTGGACGGCTACACGGTCGCGGAATGGGACATGGCCCAGGCGATCAATCTGCGGCCGCATTTCTTCACGGCGCAGGCGGCGCATCCGGGCATGAAGACCGTGGGTGGCGGGTCGATCATCAATTTCTCCTCGATCTCCTACATGCTGGGCATGGGTGGGATGGACAGCTATGTTACCGCCAAGGCTGGGATCACGGGGCTGACCCGTGGGCTGGCGCGGGAGTTTGGGCCGGATGGCATTCGGGTGAACGCGGTCATGCCGGGCTGGGTGCTGACGCAGCGGCAGAAGGATCTGTGGGCCACGCCGGAGTCGCTTGCGGCCATGCTCGACAAACAGTGCCTGAAGGAGCATCTGGTGGAGGCTGATATTGTGGACGCGGTTCTGTTTCTCGCGTCGAACACCTCGCGCATGATGACCGGTCAGGCGATGGTGGTGGATGGCGGCGCGGTGATGACGGGCTGAGCGGGAGTTTGAATATGGATACATGGATTGCGGTTGACTGGGGCACGTCGAACCTGCGCGCGTGGAAGATGGGTGCGGATGGCCGCGCCGTTGAGGAAGCCGGGTCGGATGCGGGCATGGGCACGCTGGACCGGGACGGTTTTGAGCCCGCGCTGCTGGCGCTGATCGAGCCGTGGCTGACGGAGGGTGAGGTTACCCCCGCCGTGGCCTGTGGCATGGTTGGGGCGCGGCAGGGCTGGGTCGAGGCGGCCTATGCCAGGGCGCCCTGCCCTCCGGTGAGCGCGGGCGGGTTTGTGCGCGCGCCGGTGAAAGACCCGCGGTTTTCGTTCCATATCGTGCCGGGCGTGCAGCAGAGCGGACCGGATGACGTGATGCGGGGTGAGGAAACCCAGGTTGCGGGGTTTCTGAAGAAGGAGCCGGATTTTGACGGGGTTTTGTGCCTGCCCGGAACGCATACGAAATGGGTGCATATCTCCGCAGGCGAGATCGTCAGTTTCAACACCTTCATGACCGGTGAGATGTTTGCGCTTCTGTCGAAGAACTCGGTGCTGCGCCATTCGGTGACCAGTGATGGCTGGGATGAGGCGGAGTTTGACGCGGCCGTGGAAACGGCGCTGTCGAAGCCTGAACAGGCGGCGGCGAACCTGTTTCGCATTCGCGCGGGATCGCTGCTGAGCGGGCTGGAACCGGCGGCGGCGCGGGCGCGTCTGTCGGGTCTACTGGTCGGGATGGAACTGGCCGGATCGAAGCCCTACTGGCTGGGGCGGGACCTGGTTCTGATCGGCAACAAGAGCCTCTCCGCGAATTACCGCCGGGCGCTGTCGCTGTGCGGACTGGAAGCGCGGGAGGCCGATGCCTCTGAAATGACACTGTCGGGCCTGTCCCAGGCCCATGCTGACCTTACAAAGGCGGGAGTACCCCTATGAGCCGTAAACTGATTGCAATTCTGCGCGGGCTGGAGCCGGCAAAGGCCGTAGATACCGTGCAGGTCATTCTGGATGCCGGGATTGACTGGATCGAGGTGCCGCTGAACTCGCCCGATCCCTATCGTAGCATTGGTGACATGCAACAGGCCTTTGGCGACCGGGCCAATATCGGTGCGGGTACGGTTCTGACCACGGAGCAGGTCGATAAGGTCAGGGCGACCGGTGCCACGTTTATCGTGTCGCCCAACTGCAATACGGAGGTGATCCGGCACACCAAAAGCCTCGGGATGGGGTCCTATCCGGGGGTGTTTTCGCCAACCGAGTGTTTTGCGGCACTTGAGGCCGGTGCGGATGCGCTGAAGATTTTCCCGGCGGGCATGATGGGTGTCGGCGGACTGAAAGCCGTGCGGGCCGTGTTGCCGCCGGAGACGGATATTTATGCCGTGGGTGGCGTTGGGCCCGCGAATTTTGAGGAGTGGCATGCGGCGGGAGCCTCGGGCTATGGCCTTGGGTCGTCGCTGTTTTCGCCGTCCTGGAGCATTGAGGAGGTCGGCAAACAGGCGCGGGCGTCGGTGGAGGCGTGGGACCGGGTGCATGGCGGCTGACGGACAGTCGCTGGCATAGTGTCTGCGCCCTTTCCTAGGTTGCCGCCTGTAGTCCGAGGGCGGTGGCGACTTCGGGTGGCGCGAGAGCGCCTCCCATGGGGGAAGTCGGCGCTGCCCGGCGGTGCCGCCGGGCGGGAAAGTTGTGTTGGGCGTGCCACATTAAAGTACGGCGTGGGCGGAATGGGATTCCCGCGCAAAACCACTTTACTTTTGAATCGCCTCTGGCAAATTTCGGACGTCGGTTTGGCGATGGCGTCGCCAACGGCCCCGTAAGGGCCGCGCCGGGGAGCGACCGGAACATCCTGTACGCCGGGAAGTCAGGGCGGGCCCGCATGGGCGCGGCCGCCCGTCGAACGGGAGATCCGGGTATGAAAACGACACGTCAGGACTTTTTCACGCTGCACAATGGAGAGAAGGCGCCGCTGCCGTTTTCGGCGGAGGAGTATGACGCGCGGCTGGCCGGGTTGCGGCGGATCATGGCGGAGCGCGGGCTGGATGCGGTGATTCTCACCTCCATGCACGGCATCGCGTATTACAGCGGCTTTCTCTACTGCGCGTTTGGCCGGCCCTATGGGCTGGTGGTGACGGCGGAGCGCAGTGTCACGGTCAGCGCCAATATCGACCTCAGCCAGCCCTGGCGGCGGTGTCACGGGGAGAACGTGATCTATACCGACTGGCAGCGGGACAATTACTGGCGCGCGGTGGCGGATCTGGCCGGTCGGGGGAAGCGTATCGGGGTGGAACATGACCACCTGACGCTGCAGGCGCGCGGGAAACTGGAGGCGTTTCTGGCGCCCAAAACGGTGGAGGATGTGGCGGAGGCCTCGATGCGGCAGCGGATGGTGAAGTCCGCGGCGGAGATCGACCTGATCCGGGAAAGTGCGCGGATTGCGGATATCGGTGGTGAAGCCATACGCGACGCGATCCGTCCAGGGACGCGGGAGATCGACGTGGCCATGGCGGGGCGCGACGCGGTGGAGAGGGCCGTGGCGGAGCGGTTTCCCGACAGTGAAATCCGGGACAACTGGGTCTGGTTTCAGTCGGGCATCAACACGGACGGGGCGCACAACCCGGTGACGTCGCGGGCGCTGGAGCCGGGTGATATTCTGAGCCTGAACGTGTTTCCGATGGTCTCGGGCTATTACACCGCACTGGAGCGAACGCTGTTTTTGGGCGAGCCGGATGCGGCCTCACTGGAGATATGGGAGGCGAATGTGGGGGCGCATGAGCTGGGGATCAGCCTGATCCGGCCGGGGGTGCGGTGCTGTGATATTGTGGCGGAAATCAACGGGTTCTTTGAGGAACGGGATCTGCTGCGCTACCGGACCTTTGGTTACGGGCATTCGTTTGGCGTCCTGTCGCACTATTACGGTCGTGAGGCGGGGCTGGAACTGCGCGAGGATATTGAGACGGTTCTGGAGCCCGGCATGGTGGTGTCGATGGAGCCGATGCTGACACTGCCCGAAGGGGTGCCGGGGGCTGGTGGCTACCGGGAGCACGACATTCTGGTGATCCATGAGGACCGGGTCGAGAACATCACCGGGTTCTCCTACGGCCCGGAGCACAACATCGTCGGGGCGTAAAAAAACGGTTGGTCAGCAGGGCGGAACGGTGGAGACACCGCCGCCCGTTGATTCAACCTGAAGTTGATTTTCCACTTCCAACAGCCGGATGCATTCGGCGGCCTGGGCCACGTCGAGCACCGCGTTGTCACGGTTGCGGACAAGGCAGGCCACGATGCCCTTGGACATGTTGATCTGAAGCCGCGCGCGCTCGAGCAGACCAGGATCGCCCATGTTGTCGGCGGCCAGGTCCATGCAGCTGCGGGCCCTTGAAAGATGAGCCTCCGACACGGCTCTCTGGGTCTCGATTTGCGCGACCTGGTTGTTCCGGACGCCGGTAACGACCAGTGATGTGACCGCACCGGCGAGTGCGATGACGAGCAGTGCAACCGCACAGATCACCCCGGCAGAGGGCAGCTGCCGGTCACTTTTTATGGTGCTCTCCGTCTGCAACAATCCCCCTCCACGACCAGTGGCCGGATATCATGAAATACCGGGCAATTCAATTTCTGGTTGCGGGGCGTAGCGTACTTGCCGGTATCAATCACCTGAAAAATTCAGGTGACGGGGAGATTTGGCTAGGAACGTGACGGTTTTACGCCAGTTTATTTTGATGGGATGGTGATTGAGAGGTGCCCTGGCGGCTTTCCAGGTGTGTCGGCACGACACACCATGTCGCGGACCACCTCGGCGTGAACTCCAACCTCGTACTGGGCGTGACTGTCGGTGCTCAACGATCGAAAAATTCAGGCAAGCGCAGGTTTCGTAGGGCAAATAGAATTTTTAATATCAAGCAAGATCAAATCTACTTCGTATCTGAAACGAAATATCATTCAAAATTTCATCACATCTTTCCAGGTTACTCGTTACAGTTTCCTCGCAATTTGACACAGCGACTTGTTTGCTCATTTTCTTGCTTATAAGCATCTGCCTCATCAGAAACTTAATCGCCTCGAATTTTTTGAACAATTCGCCATCCAAATAAATTTGGTTTAAATACAATTTATTACCAAAGTCCCTGATCAAGTTTGCAGCAGAGTTATATCGCCTCCAAAATTGCGCTTCGATCAAACTTTCCGTTGGATCTTCAGAATCTAAAATCTCTTGTTTCTGCGCCTCAAAAAGATCCAGTTTTTCGACGTATTCTTTACGTAACGGAAGGCTCATTGCTCCGATGTCTTCGTAGTGTTGAAACGGATTGACTAATTCTTGTACTGCACCGAGTGCTTCGTTCATGCCAGACCAACACACGCTAATTACTTCAAATTGCTTTTGTTGAAAACGAATTTTGGCATCGAGCACTCCGTCTGCTTTTAACTTAAACTGTTGAAGTTCTTTCGCATTTTCGTGTCTGAATGCTTCTAGTTTCTCGTCAAATTTAGATTGCAGCCACCGCTCGGAAAAAAGCCTGAATACCAAAAATGCGACGGCGGCGGCCCCACCTCCCGTCAGGAGGACATGGCCCAAAAAATTGGTAACTTGGGAATAGATGTCTTCCATTTACCCTCCCAAACTCTCCTCAAACTCCCGCCATTCGCGGGCGCTCATGCCGCTGTCCTGCTGGGTGACGGTCTCGCCCCTGAGGCGGCGGCGGAGGACGTCCATGGCTTTGCCGGAGAACTGGACGGAGTTCAGGCGGTAATCCTCGAAGGCGCCGTAGGCGGCGGGGACCCAATCGCGGACCATGTCGCAAATGGCCTCGGCATAGACGCGGATCTCGTACTGGGCGTGGCTGTCGGCGCGCAGGCGCAGGAAGTGGAAAAGGTTGTGCAGGTCCACCTTCCAGTACCACTGGGTATAGACATTCGCGGGCAGGTTCATGCGGGCCAGTTCACGGGCCAGACCGGCCTGGTTTTCGGTCGCGAGCATGCCCTCGTAATGGTCATAGGCACGGTTGGCGTCGGATTTGAGGATTTCGAGCACGTTGGCGGCTTCCTCGCCCTCCAGCGTCGCACCCCTGCCCTGATTGTTGATGGAGCTTTGCGCGGCCAGATGCTCCGGCGCGGGAATGTAGAACTCGCGGTCGAGGATGGAATAGCGGGCGGAGTATTCGTTTACATTGGCGGTGCGGTGGCGGATCCACTGGCGGGCCACGAACACGGGCAGTTTGACGTGCAGTTTGATCTCGCACATCTCGAACGGTGTGGAGTGCCAGTGGCGCATGAGATAGCGGATCAGGCCCTCGTCGTTTTGAACGGATTTGGTGCCGCGCCCGTAGGAGACACGGGCGGCCTGGGTTATGGCGGCGTCGTCGCCCATGTAGTCCACGACCCGGACAAAACCGTGATCGAGCACGGGAACGGCCCTGTAGAGGTGCTTTTCCATGCCCGGGGCCGTGGTGCGCAGGGTTTGGCTCGTCGTGCCGCGCTGTTCCTCGATTTCGGCCTTTTGTTCTGCGGTCAGCGACATATGTTACCTCTTGTACGGGCTGGTTCCGGGGGAATCGGTTTCTACCATATGTTGAAAGATACGGCGAGGAATACGCAATATGAAGGTAAAATATCTCCACACAATGGTGCGGGTGAAGGACCTTGAGGAAAACATCAAATTCTATGAGCTGCTCGGCCTGAAGGAGACCCGGCGGATCGAGAATGAGGGCGGCCGTTTTACCCTGATTTTCATGGCTCCCGAGGGTCAGCCGGAATGCCCGGTGGAGCTGACATACAACTGGGATGGCGATGAGGGTCTGCCCTCGGACAGCCGTCATTTCGGTCATCTGGCCTACAGCGTTGGCAACATCTATGAGATGTGCGCCAAGCTTCAGGATGCCGGTGTGACGATCAACCGCCCACCCCGCGACGGTCACATGGCGTTTGTGCGCAGCCCCGACAACGTGTCCATCGAGCTTTTGCAGGAGGGCGATGCCCTGGAACCTGCGGAGCCGTGGAAGAGCATGGAAAACACCGGACACTGGTAAGTAGTGGCCCTGGGTTGTGGTGGTGCGGCCATCACAGCCCGCCCGGTGGTGACGCCGGGTAGCATATAAAAATTGCTGCGGATTTTTGGGCTGACCCCTTCCGTTTTTCACCCGTCTGACCTATATCTGTCACGTTCCTTCGGGAACTATGGTGATAAACGCGCCCGTAATAAGCGGATCGGACCCGGGGGCGGTACCCGGCGGCTCCACCAAAATCCTTTGTTTGGGGATCATGGGGCCGAAACAGGATCGACGGACGTCTAAAGGGGTTTGCTTTCACCCGGTGAGATACCACCGTTATCGGTTCAAAAAGTATAGTTGCAAACAACAACTACGCTCCGGTACGCGTTGCTGCGTAAGCAGTAATTCTACCGAAATCTTAAGCCCTGGCGCCTTGCAGCGTCAGGCGGGGTTCGCAGGCACCTGGCAACAGAAGCCTGCACTTTCCCAATTTGTTTGAACTGACGCACCGCGGACCGCCATTCGCCGGCCAAACGGGCTTGCCGTCCGGCTCAAAATCTGAAAACTCCCCGCATCTGACAGCTGCCTCTTTCCATGACCGCGAAATGGGGTATGGTCGTACAAACGGGCCTTGGGACGGTAGAAAATGGCTGATGCAATCAATTACGGGCATCTGATGCAGCGCGCCCTGCGCCAGCTGATCATCGATGTGCTCCAGCAGGTCTCCGAGGAGGGACTGCCTGGGAACCACCATTTCTTCATAACCTTCGACACGACCCATCCGGATGTGGAAATCGCCCCGGCCCTGTTTGAGCGGTATCCCGAGGACATGACGATTGTTCTGCAGGAGTGGTTCGAGAACCTGGAGGTCACGCCCGAGAAGTTCACCGTGACGCTGAATTTCGGGGATCAGCCGGAGCCTCTGGTGATTCCGTTCGCCGCCGTGAAAACCTTTGTCGACCCGTCCGTGGAATTCGGTCTGCGCTTCGACGGCCATGAGAAGGCCGCCGAGGAGGAGGAACTGGAGATCGAGGAGGAAGAGGTCGAAGAGGAAGAGCACGACGCCGAGATCGTCAGCCTCGACAAGTTCCGCAAACACTAGAGGCGCGCGCCTGGGCGCCGTCCAATCCGGCGCTGCTGCGATCCCTGCCCGTTCAGCGCGTTCAGTATTCTCCGGTTTCCACGGTTTCGGTGCCGTCGTAAAGGCGGTCGAGCGCGTTGTCCCAGTGTTCCGCGATATGCGGGTGGCTAAGCAGGTAATCGGCGGTTGAGCCGGCCTGGCGTTCCACGGCGAGATTGATCGCCTCCTGCCATTCCTCGGGTTCCATGTCGCCGCGCCCGATCCAGAACAGGGCCACCAGTTCGGCCTGCTGATCCGGCTCCAGGTCCTCGATCAGGGAGATCACCTCCTCGGAGGACATGTCATGGTCGTAGCCAATGGAGCGTTTCGGCCCCTCGTCATCGGCCAGGTTGCCCTCGTCATCCGATGTGTGGCCCGCATTTGCCATAATGGCCCGGGTTTTCAGGATCAGGCCACGCATGAAATCGGGGCTCAAAGAGAACTCTTCCATAAACACCTCCCTACGGTTGCCGTTGTCCTGTCCGGACTAGAGAGGTTTATCAGGGGAAGGTCAATCGTTTCAGGTGTAACAGGCCTGCGATTGGCGTTTGGGGTCGGGAGCGGCGACGGTCAGGCCGTCCGGCAGGCCCGCATTGCCAGGTGTGGCAAAAACCCGCCATTTGCCATTGGAGTTTGTCGCGGAGCGCCGGTATATGGGGGTAAATTTATTACAGGAGAGCCGGATGACCGCCACACGCACCGAAACCGACAGCTTTGGACCGCTGGACGTCCCTGCGGACCGTTACTGGGGCGCGCAGACCCAGAGGTCGATCCGGAATTTCCCGATTGGCTGGGAAAAGCAGCCGGTGGCCATTGTCCGGGCGCTAGGTGTGATCAAGAAGGCCTGTGCGGAGGTCAATGCCGCTGAGGGCAAGCTGGACGGCAAGCTGGCCGAGGCGATTTCCCAGGCGGCGGGTGAGGTGATCGAGGGGAAGTGGGACGACCATTTCCCGCTGGTGGTTTGGCAGACCGGTTCGGGTACGCAGTCCAACATGAACGCCAATGAGGTCATCTCGAACCGTGCGATTGAAATTCTGGGTGGCGAGATCGGGTCGAAGGATCCGGTACATCCGAACGATCACTGCAACATGAGCCAGTCCTCGAACGACACCTTCCCGACGGCCATGCATATCGCGGTGGCCATGACGGCGCGGGACGTGACCCTGCCGGGTCTTCAGAAGCTGCACGCGGCGCTGGTCGAGAAATCCGCGGAGTTTAACGACATCATCAAAATCGGTCGTACGCATACCCAGGACGCGACGCCCCTGACGCTGGGTCAGGAATTTGGCGGCTATGCCTATCAGGTGGAACAGGGCATCAAGCGGGTGACGGCGGCTCTGCACAACATCTATCCGCTGGCCCAGGGTGGTACGGCCGTTGGCACCGGGCTGAACACGAAAGTGGGCTTTGCGGAAGCCGTGGCGGCGAAGGTGGCGGACATCACCTCCCTGCCCTTCGTGACGGCGCCGAACAAATTTGAGGCACTGGCGGGACATGACGCGCTGGTGGAAATGTCCGGTGCGCTGAAGACCGTGGCGGCGAGCCTCTTCAAAATCGCCAATGACATTCGTCTGCTGGGGTCCGGGCCGCGCTGTGGTCTGGGTGAGCTGATGCTGCCGGAAAATGAGCCGGGCTCGTCCATCATGCCGGGCAAGGTCAACCCGACCCAGGCCGAGGCGCTGACCATGGTCTGCGCCCATGTGATGGGCAATGACGCGGCGGTGGGTTTCGCGGGCAGCCAGGGTCATTTTGAGCTGAACGTCTACAAGCCGATGATGTCCTACAACGTGCTGCAGTCCATGCAGTTGCTGGGCGATGCGGCGGTGGCCTTCACCGACAACTGCGTGGCGGGCATCCAGGCGGATGAGGAGCGGATTTCCAAACTGATGTGGGAAAGCCTGATGCTGGTAACGGCGCTGGCACCCGAGATCGGCTATGACAACGCGACGATGGTAGCGAAGACGGCGCATAAAAACCGCACCACGCTCAAGGAAGAAGCCATCCGTCTGGGCTTCGTCGATGAGGCAACGTTTGACCGGGTGGTGCAGCCGAAGGACATGATCGGGCCGAAGGCCTGAGGGGCACTTCACTACCGATAATTTAAGTTTATCGCCCCGGAACGTTCAGGCGGTCCGGGGCGTTTTTCGTTTTTGGGGATACCATTTTCAGGCAGAGGCGTCAGAATATACCTCAGCGGAACAACTCCAGCGGGAGAACGGCATGAAGTGGCGTGGAAAACGCACGAGTGGAAATATTCAGGACCGCAGGCGCGGCGGCGGTATGGGACGGGCCGGAGGCATTGGCGGGCTTGGCATGATCGTCGTGATCCTGGTGGGCCTGTTCTTCGGGGTGGACCTGACGCCGTTTCTTGGCGGCGGCGGTGTGGGTGGCAATCAGGTGACCACCTCACAATCGGCCGATTCCGGTCAGATCGACGACGAGGCGGAGGAATTTGTCAGCGTGGTCCTGCGCCAGACGGAGGAGGTCTGGACGGATATTTTTGCGGCCTCCGGATATCAGTACGAGGAACCGACGCTGGTTCTGTTCACCGGCGCGACCAGTTCGGCCTGCGGCGCGGCGCAGTCGGCCATGGGGCCGTTTTACTGCCCCGGCGACCGGCAGGTGTATCTAGACATGGATTTCTTCCGGGTGATGGAGCAGGAGCTGGGTGCACAGGGGGATTTCGCCAAGGCCTATGTTGTCGCGCATGAGGTGGGACATCACGTGCAGAACCTCACTGGGCTTCTGGGCGAGGTGAATCAGATGCGCCGATCGGTCAGCCAGGCTGAATCGAATGCTCTGTCGGTGCGGGTCGAGTTGCAGGCGGACTGCTATTCCGGGGTCTGGGCCCGGCATGTGGTCGATGATTTTCAGCTGACGGAGGAGGATATCCGCAGCGCGCTCGATACGGCCGCACGGATTGGCGACGATGCACTGCAGCGCTCGATGAATGGCGTGGTGGTGCCTGACAGCTTCACCCACGGCACGAGCGAACAGCGTCAGCGCTGGTTCGACACGGGCTTTCGCACCGGCGACGAGGACCAGTGCGACACGTTCAGCACCAATCAGCTCTGAGCGGGAGCGGGTCCATGTCAAAAGTCGTCAACCTGCGCACGGTTCGCAAGCAGAAGGCCCGGGACAAAGCCCGGCGCGAGGGTGACGCCAACGCGGCCCTGTCGGGCGAAACCCTGGCGGAGCGGCGGGCGCGGCGCGATGCGGAGGAACGGCGCGGTCGGCATGTGGACGGACACAAACGGGAGACGGACCGCGACGACGGGCCGGACGGGGAATGACCGGCGGCCGCCCGGAGAAACACTCCCTGACGCTCAATGGCCACCGCACGTCGGTCTCGCTGGAGCCGGAGTTCTGGCGGCATTTCCGGCGAATCGCCCGCGAACGGGATCTGGGCATCAATGAGCTTGCGAGCCGAATAGACGTGGACCGCGGCCCGGACCGGGGCTTGGCCTCGGCCATACGGGTTTTTGTGCTGCGGGCGCTTGAAGAGCGGGCGGAAGAGAAACAGTGAATTCGAAGCCATAATTCAGGCCGGGAGAGACAATTAGAGCAAGCCATTTTTTTAAGCGGGAGATTTGATGTGACGTTTACCGGAAAGGATCTGATTGAGGCCGGGATCAAACCTGGCTCCTGGTTCCGCGCCATGCTGGAGGAAGCGAACGCCGTCGGGGCCATCGACCCCGAAGCGCTGAAACGGTTTATTCCGCCACCGAAACTCGGGCTGACAAGCGGGCTGCCTTTTGCCCTGCTGGCGGAAGCGGAGACTGAGGACGAGGAGATCAACCTCGTTAACGTGCGGGAGACCATGGAGGTTCTGATGCGGACGCCGGTGTTGAAAGCCGGCGCGGCGCTGCCGGATTCCTGTCCTGCCGGGTCCGTGGGAACCATTCCGGTTGGTGGCGTGGCGGTGTCGGAGGCGATCCATCCGGGGATGCATTCCGATGACATCTGCTGTTCCGTTGCGCTGTCGACCTATCCGGACCGGTCGCCGGCGGATGTGCTTGACGCGGTCCACCAGGCGACCCATTTCGGTCCAGGTGGACGCGACGACATGCCGATGCCACGTGATATTGCGGCAAAATTCCCGGACAACCCGTTTACCGCCGACCTCGCTGAAATCGCTGACCATCACTTTGGCACGCAGGGTGACGGCAATCATTTCGCCTTTGTTGGCACGCTTGCCAGCAGCGGGGAAACGGCACTGGTGACCCATCATGGATCACGCGGTTTTGGCTCGAAGCTCTACAGGGCGGGCATGAAAACCGCTGACGCCTGGCGGAAAAAACTCAGTCCCGAGACACTGAAATGCAACGCCTGGATCCCGGCGGACAGCGCGGATGGCGAGGCCTATTGGCAGGCATTGCAGATCCTGCGGGAATGGACACGGGCCAACCATTTCGCGATCCACGATGCTGCGGGCAAAGCCCAGGACCGGTTCTGGAATGAGCACAACTTCGTCTTTCGCAGGAGTGACGGGCTGTTTTATCACGGCAAGGGTGCAACGCCCGCATTCGACGGATGGGCCGAAGACGCCACCGATCTGACCCTGATCCCGCTGAACATGGCGGAACCGGTATTGATCGCGCGGGGCAGGAACAACCCGAATGCGCTGGGCTTTTCGCCCCATGGCGCCGGGCGCAACCTGAGCCGCACGGAACACCGCCGCCGTGGACTTGGGGATCTCGAGGCGGAGACGCGTGGTCTGGACACGCGGTTTTACTGTGGCATTCCGGATTCGACCGAGTTGCCATCAGCCTATAAAAATGCGGCGGAGGTGCGGCGTCAGATCGCGAAGTTCGACCTTGCCGACGTGGTGGACGAGGTGATCCCTTACGGCTGTATCATGGCTGGCGACTGGGACAGGGACATGCCGTGGCGTAAAAACCGTGCGTAGCGGGACAGGCACCTGTGGCTGGCGGGCCCCCCTACGGGTAAATTGAGGAAGCATGGCGGAAGTTGCGAAACTGCTCATGAAATCAGCTTGACGCCGCCCGCAACTCGACCTAATCAGACGCCGCAGTTGGCGAGTTGGCGGAGTGGTGACGCAGCGGATTGCAAATCCGTGTACACCGGTTCGATTCCGGTACTCGCCTCCAATCACCCCCGAAATTATCAGGTTTGATCGGTACATATGCGCCCGGTGCGCCCGTGCGGGTGTTTTCGCACGGGCGGTTTAGCGCGCGCCTAGCCCGCGTAGCCGAACATGCGGGGGAGCCAGAGGACGAGGCCGGGGAAGAGGACGAGGGCGAGGAGCGCGAGGAGGAGGGCCGTGAGGAAGGGCCAGATCTCGCGGATGATCTCGGTCAGGGGGATGCGGGTTACGGCATTCAGGACGAAAAGCAGAATGCCGTAGGGCGGCGTAATGAGACCGATCATGCAGTTCACTACGGCCACGACACCGAAGTGCACGAGGTCGATGCCAAGCTCGCGGCAGGTGGGCAGGAAGAGCGGAATGATCACGAGGATGATCGTTGTCGCGTCCAGCACGCAGCCGAGCAAAAGCAGCAGGACGTTCACACCGAGCATGAAAGCCAGCGGGTCGATGTCGAGATCGACCAGTCGCTCCGCCAGCAGGCCTGGGATGTTCTCCGACGCCACCACGTAGTTCAGGATCAGGGCGCCACCGATGACGAGGCCGACGGCGGCGGAGGACCGGGCGCTTTCCACGAGGATGCCGTACAGGGCGCGGAAGCTCAGAGCGCGGTAGAAGAACGCGGCGAGCATCAGGGCATAGAAAGCTGCAACGGCGGCGGCCTCGGTGGGCGTGGTGACACCGCCATAGATGCCATAGAGCAGGATCGCGGGCATTAGCAGCGCAGGGAAGGCGTTGACGGTGCGGCCGGGCAGTTCGGAGAGCGGGATGGGCTCTTCCAGCGCGAAACCGCGCTGGTGGGAGAGAAAGGTGTTCATGGCCATCAGGACCGCGCCCATCATGACGCCCGGTACGATGCCGCCCAAAAACAAATAGCCAATCGAGGAATTGGAGACAAGCGCGTAGAGCACCATGGGGATCGATGGCGGGATGATCGGGCCGATGGTGGCTGAGGCGGCGGTGATGGCGGCGGCGTATCCCCGGGTGTAGTGGCCGCTTTTGGTCATCATGCCGATGATGATTTTGCCGATCCCCGCGGCATCCGCCACGGCGGAGCCTGACATGCCGGAAAAGATCAGGGAGGCCACGACATTGACGTGCCCCATGCCGCCGCGGAACCGGCCGACGAGAGCGACGCAGAAGCCCAGAAGGCGGTCGCTGATGGTGCCGGCGTTCATGATGTTGGCGGCCACGATGAAAAGCGGCACGGCGAGCAGGATGAAGCTCTGGTAGAGGCCATCCATCAGCACCTTGCCGGTGACGCCAAGCCCCTCGCCCGCAGCGACCAGATAGGCGAGCGAGCCGATCAGGATTGCGTAGGCGATGGGCGCGCCAATGGCGGCCAGGAAGAACAGCGTGAAGATGCAGACGAGGAACTCGAAACTCATTTGGGCGCGTCTCCGCCATAGTCATGCACGGGCTCGGCCACGCCGTAGCGCACGGCGCGGTACACGGCCCAGGCGTAGCGAAGGGCGACCGCGACGAGGAAGAAGATATAGACGGAATAGATGTCCCGCATGCGGATCCAGTCGCCGAAAACGGCAGACAGGGTGGCGGTTTTCTTCAGGCGCAGGATGAAGAACTTGGACCAGGTGGGCTCAATTGAGAGGATGAGGCCCACGCTGATCGCGACGCCGAAGATGATGACAAACCAGCGGCGGACGGCGGGGCGCACCCAGTTGAACAGGATGTCGAAAGTCACGTGATCGCGGTCGCGCACGACAAAGGCGTTGCCCCAGAAAATCAGCCAGACCCAGAGAAGCAGACAGAACTCGAGCGTCCAGCCGTAGCGGGTGGGGTCGAGCAGTGGGAAACTTTCCGCCAGACCGTCCAGCCGGGCCGTGTAGCGGATGGTGATCTGAAGGATGAAGGTCAGAAACATGGCTGCCATCATTGCCGCCGCGACGGCTTCGGCAGCACGACCAAGGACCGCGAGTGTTTTTCTCATGGGACTGTCCGGCTGTGGGCGGCTGGGTGCGTCCCGGCCAGTGGGCTGGCCGGGACCGGGGTGTTCAGCCCGCGGGCTTACTGTGCGCCGAGGGCGTTGATTTTTTCCAGAACACCTTCGGGCCAGTCGGCGGCGAGGTCGGACCCGGCATACTGGGCCTGGACATGCTCGCGGAAGGCGGCGAGGTCGGGCTCATAGATTGCCAGTCCCTGCTCCTCGAGGAAGGCCACGAGGTCAGCCTCTTTTTGAAGCTGCTCGGCGCGACCGCTGTCCGCTGCCGCCACGGCGGCCTCCTGAACCGCTGCCTGCTGCTCCCCGGTCAGGCCGTCCCAGACCTCTTTGGAGAAGGCGATGTAGTTGAGATCGACGAGGTGCGATGTCAGGGCGATCTGGTTCGTGACCTCGTAGAATTTGGCGTCAACCACGGTGGGCAGCGGATTGTCCTGGCCATCGACCGATCCGGTCTGAAGCGCGGTGTAGACCTCGGTGAAGGCCATGGGTGTCGGGTTGGCTCCGAGCGCCTTGCCGAGGAACTGCCATGCGTCGGTGCCCGGCATGCGCAGGTTTACGCCCGCAAGGTCCTCGGGTGTGTTGACGGTCAGTTCGTCCTTCGTCTGGCGCAGGTTCACGTGACGCTGGCCGAGATACATCACGGCGAGGAGTTTGACGCCAAGCTCGTCCTCAACCTTCTGTTTGAACGGATCCATCAGTTCGTCGTTGAAGACCGCAACCTGGTGGTCGGCGCTCTGGTGAACGTAGCCGGTGGCGAAGATGGAGAACTCCGGGAAGAACTGTGCCAGTTCCTGGGCGGATGCGATGGACATTTCCAGATCGCCGGAGGCAATGGCCTCAAGCTCGGAGCCCTGGGCGATCAGGGAGCCGTTGTAGTGGGGCTCATAGGTTGCGAAATCGGCAACGGCCGGCGCGAAGACCTCGGCCAGGGCCACGGACCGCTGGTCGGTCTCGGACGCGGGCGTGGACATGCGCAGGACGATGTTGTCGGCGGCATAGACCGGGGCGGCGATGGCCGCAGCGGTAAGCGCCAGAAGCGTGCGCCGTGTCAGGGTGGTGATCATTTGGTTTCCTCCGTTGCTGGAATGCGGCGGTTGCGCCGCTGTTTTATTCGCCGGATACCGTACCGGCGAAAGGTTTGCTACACGCCAAGGGCGCGTCTCTTTCCACTTTCGATATGTGCCTCAATTGCCTCAAGGGCACCAGTGCTGTCGCGGCGTTCGACGGCGCGCAGTATGGCGAGGTGCTCGTCAAGCACGGATACCACAAGTTCGGGCAGCATTCTGGTGTCCGAATTGCGGATCAGCCGGATTTTGAGGGCGTTGACGCGGTGAATGTTCGACACGAGCGGATTGTTCAGCGCGTCGATGATGCGATCGTGGAAAGCCCAGTCGATCCTCTGCGCGGTTTTCAGGACGTCCGGCGACACACCGGCGCTGGCCCGTTCGCGGATGTCGAGATGCTGGCGCAGGAGGTCCTGGATTTCCTCCGTGAATGCCGTGCGGCAGAATTCGACGATGGCCCGGCCTTCGATGATGCTGCGCAGTTGAAAGGCGTTGCGGACGAGTTCGATGTCGATGGACAGAACCTGGAGCCCGCGTTTGGGAACCGTGCGGATCAGCCCGTCGGCCTCGAGGCGCGGGATCATTTCGCGAATGGCCGCAAGCGGCATTCCGGTCAGTTCGGTGAGTTCCCGCTGCGAGATGATCTGTCCGGGTTCGATGTCCCGGGACAGCAGCTTCTCAGTGAAGCTGGAATACGCGTGGTCGCGCTGTCGCAGGAGCGCGGCGTCGGTCATGCCGCGTCCACGCCCCGGATTTCCGCGTCGATCGTCGCCATGTCCGCCGCCGAAAGGGGACGCAGGGGCGCGCGCAGGTTGGCCCAGTCGCCATTGCCGGTGCGCACGCTCATGACGTGTTTGAGTGCGGGAATGAACGGGACGGAGACGACGGTGCTCACCTCGGCCGAGAGGGCGGTGTCCTCGGTCTGGTTGGTGAAGAGGTTTTGCATCCGGCGCGGGTAGAGGTTGGCCATGCCGCAGATCGACCCGGCTGCACCAAGGGCCGCGGCGCGGTGGAGCAGGCGTTCGTCACCGACGAGGACGGGAACGACGCCGCTCTCAAGGAATGCCTGGGTGTTGTCCCACTGGCCCGCGCTGTCCTTGATGGCGACGATGCGTTCGGGAAACGCCCGGCGCAGGCGGGAGACGAGGTCGACGGAGAGCGGCACCTGGGTCAGCTGCGGGATGTGGTATAGGATGAACTTTGCGGACGGACCGGCGGCCTCGAACAGGTACTGGTGCCAGATGAAGAGGCCGTCATCCTCTGACCCCTTGAAGTAGAACGGCGGCAGCAGGAGGAAGCGCGTGATGCCTACGTCCAGCCCCTGCCGCACCTGGGCAAGCGCATCGGATACCGCGCAGGCACAGACGCCGAGGGTGATTTTGTCGGCGGGGATGCCGCTGTCGAGCAGCGCGGAAATGGCGATGGCGCGTTCGTCGTAACCGATGGAGGCGCCCTCGCCCGTGGTGCCAAAGAGCGTCACGCCGTCGGCTCCGTTGGCCAGAACGGAATTGGCATGGGCCAGCAGAGCCTGGAGATGGATCGCGCCATCCGTGTGAAACGGGGTCAGCAGAGCCGTGGAGATGCCGAAATGCGTCAAGATGTGTTCCGTCCCATGAGCGTGTTTTTTGGTTTTGAATCGCAGCCCATGTTAGTAACCGCGCGTTAGGTGTCAAGGTAACATGTCAGTAGTTTTTCGGTAAATTTACGTGGTAACACGCATCGTTAACGTCAAGGTTGACCCCGGCCGGTTCGCATTGTTGAAATTCGTGCATTGCTTAAATCAGCGACCGACCGTGGCTGCGGCATTGTCAAAGGCTGCAAATTGGGATTTGTGTCGCCCGAAGGATTTGGGGAAATGACAGAGGCGACCGGATGAGGCAGCGGGTTCCGATGGTCAGGGACAGGATTACCATTCGCAATGAACGGATCAAACTGTTTGCCGCGTTCTCAAGCAATATGGGGCTCGGTCTGATCGGGTTTGCGGTGCTGCGTCGCCTCGCGGACAGTTTACAAAGTGCTGACGCAGTCATGATATGGTGGTTGACGGCGGGACTCGCTTTTCACGGTGCCGCACACTATATTACAGGGTATATCCGAAAGGAGGATACAACATGACAGCCTTTGATTTCTTTCTGCCGATCGTGCTGGCCGTGCCGGTTATTGGCGGGCTGGTGTATCTTCGAATGACCGACCGTAAAATTCGCAAGCGTCACCACGGGCATCCCGCTGAATAGGACTACGGTCGACAGAAACTTTAAAATTTTGTGTGGAAACAACACACTGTCAGATGAACTTAAAGCTGACCTACCGGCACCTCATTAGACAACGCGCCGTTCCCTGAAGGGTCAGGGCCAAAGTCGTCATATGACGCAAACATACCCCAAATACCTCTAGAAAAGCGTGTCCTGTTTCGGGTCCGTCTTTTTCGCGCGTTTGGGCGTCGCCTTGCCGGGCGTCATGCGGCCGTCCGAAAACTCCAGTTCCAGCGACACGGCTTTTTTTGCCTCAGACGCCCGGGTCAGGACCGCCCCCTTGTCGTCGCGGACGATTGCGTAGCCGCGTTTCAGGACCTGGGCGGGGCCGAGGCTTTGCAGCAGGCTGGACTGGGCCTTAAGACGGAATGAGGCGTTTTCCGTCAGCCGTCCGCCAACCCGGTGCAGGCGGGCGGAGCGGGTTTCGACATCGGATGACAGGCGTTTCAACCCGTTGAGCATTACCGCCGGGCGCAGTCCCTGGGCGTGCAGCGCGAGGGTCTGGCGTCGCCGGTCCACGACCTGAGTGAGGAGGTGCGGGCCAAAGCGGGCGGCCGGCCCCTGCCCCAAACGCACGCGGCGGGACTGGGCGAAAGCCAGAAGCGCGCGCGGCAGTCGCATGGAGAGCGTATCGAGGCGCTGGGCGCGGTCGGCCAGCAGCATTTCCGGGCGCGGCAGGCCGCGGCCCAGATCGCGCAAACGCTGGGTTTTCTGGGACAGGTCGCGGGTCAGGGCACCGCGGCGGCGGTGTTCGAGATTGGCCAAAGCGACCACGAGATCATCGCGCACCGGGACGGCCATTTCAGCGGCGGCGGTTGGCGTCGGCGCGCGGCGGTCGGCTACATGGTCGATCAGGGTCGTGTCGGTTTCGTGGCCGATGGCCGAGATCACCGGGATGGAACTGGCCGCGACGGCGCGGACCACGGCCTCCTCATTGAAGCCCCAGAGATCCTCGAGACTGCCACCGCCACGGGCGACGATCAGAACGTCGGGGCGTGGGATGTCGCCACCCGGCTCAAGCGCGTTGAGGCCTGCGATGGCCTGGGCGACGGCGGGCGCGCATTTTTCGCCCTGGACCGGCACCGGCCAGAGAATGACACGGCGCGGGAACCGCTCGCGCAGGCGGTGCAGAATGTCGCGGATCACGGCGCCGGAGGGCGATGTGACCACACCGACCACCTCCGGCAGGTAGGGCAGCGGGCGTTTGCGGTCCGCGTTGAAAAGCCCCTCGGCCGCGAGGGCCTTGCGGCGCTTTTCGAGCATCGCCATGAGGGCGCCAACCCCGGCGGGGGCAATGGTTTCGATAATGATCTGGTAGCGGGAACTGCCCGGGAATGTGGTGAGACGGCCGGTGGCGATGACCTCCATGCCCTCCTCAGGCTGCATGTCGAGTTGGCGGGCGGTGCCTTTCCAGATCACACCGGCGAGTACGGCGCGGTCGTCCTTGAGGTCGAGATAGACGTGGCCGGATGCGGGGCGCGAGACGCGGCCCACCTCGCCCCGGATGCGGACATGGGAAAACTCGCCCTCAATCAGGCGTTTGACCGCCCCGGACAGTTCCGAAACCGTAAACTCAGGTGCGTTGGTGCCCGTTGGGCCTTCCTCGAACAGATCCATGTCACTCCCGCTTGCGCCGCCGTGCGGGCCACCTTAGAACGCCCGGAAAACCGGGCCAAGAGGAGTGTGTCATGAATGTTCTCGTTCTGGGTGGAGGCGGCCGCGAACACGCGATCGTCTGGGCGTTCGCGCAGAACCCGACCTGTGGCAAACTCTGGTGCGCGCCTGGCAATGCCGGCATCGCACAGGACGCGGAATGCGTGGCGCTGAATGCCGAGGACGGCACGGCGGTTCTGGAATTCTGCCAGCGGGAAGGCGTTGATTTTGTGGTGGTCGGCCCGGAAGCGCCACTCGCGGCCGGGGTCGCGGATGTGCTGCGTGGAGCCGGCGTAACAACGCTCGGGCCCGGTCAGGACGCTGCAATGCTGGAGGCGTCGAAATCCTTCACCAAGGAAATCTGCGAGGCCTGTGACGCGCCGACGGCGGCAAGCCGAACGTTTGAGGATCACGGTGACGCGCGGGACTGGCTGGAGAGCCAGGGCGCGCCGATTGTCATCAAGGCGGATGGCCTGGCCGCGGGCAAGGGTGTGACGGTCGCGGAAACGCTGGAGGATGCGCAGGCGGCACTCGACGCGATTTTTGCGGATGGTCCCGGTGCCAGGGTCGTGATCGAGGAGTTCATGTCGGGCGAGGAGGCGAGCCTCTTTGTTTTGGCCGATGGTGAGGATCTGCTGCTGCTTGGTACGGCGCAGGACCACAAGCGGGCCCATGATGGCGATGCCGGTCCCAATACGGGCGGGATGGGCGCCTATTCCCCTGCCCCGGTCATGACGGCGGAGGTGACGGAAGCCGCCATTGAGACCATCATTCGACCAACGCTGCGCGAGATGGTGAAGCGCGGCACGCCGTTCCAGGGCATTCTGTTTGCCGGTCTGATGATCGAAAACGGCAAACCGCGGCTGGTGGAATACAATGTGCGGCTGGGCGATCCGGAAGCGCAGGTTCTGGCCATGCGGATGGGGGCGCAGCTGTTTGATGCCTGTCTCGCCTGCGCCAACGGGACGATTGCCTCGGCTCCAGCGATCAACTGGGCGGATGATCACGCGATGACGGTGGTTGTGGCCGCGAAGGGCTATCCCGGAGAGTACCGCAAGGGTGAGGTGATTGGCCTGCCGCGCCTGGAGGATCCCGGCACCAAGATTTTTCATGCCGGGACGAAAAAGGCCGATACCGGGATTGTCAGCAATGGCGGGCGGGTTTTGAACGTGACGGCACGGGCGGATGATCTGAAGGCTGCGCGGGATGCGGCCTATGGTGCGGTGGAGCGGGTCGACTGGCCCGGCGGGTTTTACCGGACGGATATCGGCTGGCGGGCTCTGTAGGAAAAGTCCTTCAGCGACAGGCCAGGGCGTTGTCAAAATCGCGGTGGCCCTGGGTCAGGTCCAGCGGGCCCACGTCGAAGCTCACGATTTTATCGCCGTCGAGGCGGCTGATGATGACCCGGGTCCAGTCACCATTGGCGGTGACAATCTCCGCCGGGGCGTCGTCGAAACAGTCCCGGATACCGCCATCCATCCACGGCTCGCCAAAGCGGTGATTGGTGAGACCTGACTTACTGGCCAGTTCCACAAAACGACCGTTCCTGAGCGCGACCAGTCGCAGGGTTTTGCCCAGATGCGGGGTTTCCACATAGGCGACCTCCAGCCTGCCGTCGCCGGTCAGATCGGCAATACCGACAGGTGCCAGCCAGCGGTTGGGTCGACCGATCCAGGGGGTTGAGGCGATACGTTTCAGCCGACCGCCGCGCAGGCCCCATGCGGTCAGGCGGGCGCCTTTGCCTGCGTCGGATTCGACCACTACGACCTCGTTGCGGCCATCGCCGTCGAGGTCGGCGATGCGGGGCATGGCATCCTCAAAGACACGGTTGGCGGGCAGTTCGACGACGATGGGACAAAGGCCATCCGCGCGACCGTGGCGGGTCTGAACGGCGAGGCCACCGGCCTCGACCGGATCGCCAAGGGCGCCGTGGGGATAGCGGTCGGTGGCGTGGGTAAACCAGGCCTCACGCGGACCACGGCCCGCGTCGGTTTCCGCCCGGTCGGTGTTGGGCGGGCCTGGTGGCAGGTCGCAGGCCACGGATGGCCCGGCGACGAGGAGGCTGAGCAGAAAAAGGGCTGTTGCCCGGAGGATCAGATCTGTTTTTCCGGCATTTTGACCACGAGACCGTTGAGGTCATCGGTCACGCGAAGCTGGCAGGTCAGGCGGCTTTTGACCGGGTCGGGCTGCCATGCGAAATCGAGCATGTCCTCTTCCATGGGATCCTTCGCGGGCAGACGGTCCACCCAGTTTTCATCCACATAAACATGGCAGGTCGAACAGGCACATGCGCCGCCGCAGTCGGCCTCGATACCCGGAATGTTGTTGTCGCGCGCGCCCTCCATCACGGTCAGTCCGTTGGGCACGTCAACCTCATGTTTGGTGCCGTTATGCTCAATATACGTGATCAGGGGCATTTCGGGGTCCGGTTTTTAATCCACAATGTCATTTCGGCTGTCTAATCACTGCTGTCCGGTGCCGCCACCAAAAAATGCCGGGGTTGCATTCAATTCTTTTTTGTTCCAGTTTTGTTCTCATGCAGACGGAATGTGTTTCAGGACGGATTGAGGTCTCAGGGGCGGTCAGCCACGGGGATGACGACCTTGAGACCGGACCAGATCGCGTCCACCGCACAGACCTTGATGTCCACCAGGCCCGCGGCAAGGATGAGGGTGCGGACGACATTGCCGTGGAGGGTGGTTTTTACACCGGAGGCCTTTTTCGGCCAGGACACCCAGATCATGCCGGAGGGATCAAGCGCGGCGCGCAGATCCGGCAGCTTTTTCTCAAGGATTTCGCGTTTCTTTTCAAAGACGTGGATGACGTCATACGGACCCGCCGGGATGGGATCATCGAGGGTTTCCAGCCGGTCAACACTGGCAAATCCGGGCCCGGTGGCCAGCATTTCAAGGTCCTGTGGCAGGGCGGAGAAAAGCGCGCGCCGGCCCTCGCGGTAGCCCAGTTTTTTCAAAAGTGGCGTGCCCGAATATCCCGCCATGTCTGCATCCCTTCGGCACCATATGGTCTCGACACAGTATTGAGGGAAGGCTGACACCATGCAACTGCGCCAAACAATGCCCGCGCTCCCAATGTCCTGGCCCCGGCCGCCGCACTGCATGCTGGCGGAGCAGCTGGTGCTACCCCCCGATGGCAGTCGCGTGACCCTGGCGGGGCTGGTGACCTGCCGGCAACGGCCCGGAACGGCCAAGGGCGTGATTTTCGTGACGCTGGAGGATGAAACCGGCACGGGCAATATCGTGATCTGGAAAAAGGTTTTCGAGAAATACCGGCGTGCGGTCATCGCGGGCCGGTGTCTGCGGGTAACGGGCCGCGTGCAGCGGGATGGCGACGTGGTGCATCTGGTCGCGGAGCGGATTGAGGACATATCGCACCTGCTCGACCGGATTATCGAGGCGAACCCGACATAAAAAGTTCACGGGAGAATACCCCCGTCGGGGATTGACGCGGGCGAATATATCTATATTTCACGATATATGGATAAGAACAGCGCCCTCACCGCCTTTGCCGCCCTCAGCCAGGAAACCAGACTGGATGTGCTCCGCCTGCTCATACGGTCCGGAGAGGACGGAATGGCGGCCGGAGAGATCGGAGCGGCTCTGGATGTCCGTCAAAACACCATGTCCACGAATCTCTCCATTCTCGCACAGTCCGGCCTGATCCGAAACGAACGTCAGGGCCGCAGCATCCGGTATTTTGCCGATGTGGACGGGTTGCGCGGGCTTTTGACCTATTTGATGGACGACTGCTGCGGTGGTCGTCCGGAACTTTGCGCCCCACTGTTTTCACAGACAAAATCAGGGAAACACCCCATGACACGGCCCAAATACAACGTACTGTTCATCTGCACCGGTAACTCCGCCCGCTCGATTTTTGCCGAATCCATCCTGCGTCGCGATGCCGGTGACCGGTTCACGGCATGGTCCGCCGGCACCAAACCCCGTTCGGAGCTGAACCCCTTTGCGCTCGAGATCCTTGAGCAGAAGGGACACGACATCTCGGTTCTGCGCGCGAAAAACGTGGGCGAGTTTCAGGCGGAGGACGCACCGAAATTCGATTTCGTCTTCACCGTCTGTGACCGGGCGGCGGAAGAGGAATGTCCGGCGTGGAGCGGCCAGCCCGTCAGTGCACACTGGGGCATGCCCGATCCGGTCAAGGCCGAGGGCACCGACGCGCAAAAGGCGCTGGCCTTCCAGCAGACCTATGGCGCGCTGCAAAACCGCATCAAGGCGTTCACCGCGCTGCCCATTGAGGCGCTCGACCGCATTTCCCTTCAGAAAGCCGTGGATGAAATCGGCCACGAAAACGCCGGAGTATCCGCATGACCGTCTATGCACTGAACGGCCTTGGCCGTATGGGAAAACTCGCGCTGAAACCGCTGCTTGAGCGGGGGGCGGAGATCGCCTGGATCAATGACGCCGTGGGCGATGCGGAGATGCACGCGCATCTTTTGGAATTTGACACGGTTCATGGACGCTGGGACGCGGAATTTTCCAATGATGCGGACAGCCTGACCATCAACGGCACCCGCCTGCCCTTTATTGGCGCGCGCGATTTGAGCGCCCTGCCCCTTGATGGCGTGGATGTGGTGATTGACTGCACAGGCGTGTTCAAGACCGAGGCCAAACTGGCGCCCTATTTCGATGCGGGCGTCAAAAAGGTTGTGGTCTCCGCACCGGTGAAGGACGGGCCGACCACGAATATCGTTTATGGCGTCAACAACGACACCTACAATCCCGATGAGCACCGGATCGTGACGGCGGCCTCCTGCACCACCAACTGTCTTGCGCCGGTGGTGAAGGTAATTCACGAGAATATCGGCATAAAGCACGGCTCCATCACGACAATTCATGACGTGACCAACACGCAGACCATCGTGGACAAACCCGCAAAGGATCTGCGCAGGGCGCGGTCGGCGCTGAACTCGCTGATCCCGACCACCACCGGTTCGGCCACGGCGATTACGCTGATCTATCCCGAACTGAAGGGCCGGCTGAACGGCCGTGCGGTGCGGGTGCCCCTGCTGAACGCGTCGATTACCGACTGCGTGTTTGAGGTGGAGCGCGAGACCACGGCAGAGGAGTTGAACGGGCTCTTTAAAGCTGCTGCCGATGGTCCGTTGAAGGGTATTCTGGGCTACGAGGAGCGCCCGCTTGTGTCCGCCGATTACACCAATGACACGCGTTCGAGCATCGTGGATGCGCCGTCGACGATGGTGATCAACGGCACCCAGGTAAAAATCTACGCCTGGTATGACAACGAGATGGGATACGCGCACCGCCTGGTGGATGTTGCGCTGATGGTGGGAGACGGGCTGTGACCGGTTCCGGCCCCGCGAAACAGGAAGGTCTTGGCGCGTATGTCGCCGTGACCGCGGCCTACTGGGCCTTTATGCTGACGGACGGCGCGCTCCGGATGCTGGTGCTGCTGCATTTTCACACGCTTGGGTTTTCGCCGGTTCAACTCGCCTATCTCTTCGTTCTTTATGAAATCGCGGGCATGGTCACGAACCTCTCCGCGGGCTGGATCGCGGCGCGCTTTGGCCTGACCTCGACGCTCTATGCAGGGCTGGGCATTCAGGTTCTGGCGCTGCTGGCGCTGGCGCAGCTCGACCCGGACTGGGCTGTCGGAGCGTCCGTGGCGTTTGTGATGCTGGTTCAGGGCGCGAGTGGTATAGCCAAAGACCTGTCCAAGATGTCGTCGAAATCGGCGGTGAAACTGCTGGCCCCTACGGAAAACGGCGGGCTGTTTCGCTGGGTGGCGCTCCTGACCGGGTCCAAGAACGCGGTGAAAGGCTTTGGTTTTCTGCTCGGTGCGGCGATGCTGGCGACGCTTGGCTTCGTGCCGGCCATTCTGGTCATGGCGGCGGTGCTGGCGGTGATCCTGGTGGCAGTGCTTTTTGCCATGCCGCCGGGTCTGCCAAAGGGGCGCAAGGGCGCAAAGTTCTCGGAAGTTTTTTCCAAATCACCCAACGTCAACTGGCTGAGCGCGGCGCGCGTGTTTCTGTTCGGGGCGCGTGACGTGTGGTTTGTGGTGGGCATTCCGATCTATTTCTATGCGGTGCTGTCGGACGGGACCGAGGAAGGCAACCGGGCGGCGTTTTTCATGATCGGCACGTTCATGGCGGGCTGGATCATTCTCTATGGCGCGGTTCAGGCGGCGGCGCCGCGGCTGATGCGCGCTTCCAGCCGGCCGGAATCTGAACTGATTGGCGCGGCCCGTGGCTGGGCCTGGACACTGGCGGCGGTTCCGGCGGTGTTGACCGTGGCGGCCCTGATCTCGCCGGAACCGCAGACCTGGCTGACCGTGCTGCTGGTGGTCGGGCTGCTGGCGTTTGGTGCGATTTTCGCAGTGAACTCGTCCCTGCATTCCTACCTGATTCTGGCCTTCACAAAGGCCGAGCGGGTCACGATGGATGTCGGGTTTTACTACATGGCCAACGCGGCAGGGCGCCTTCTGGGGACGGTTCTGTCGGGCCTGACCTACCAGGTTGGCGGGCTTGCGCTCATGCTTGGGACGACTGCGGTCATGGTGGCGGCGTCGGCAATCGCGTCCGGACGCCTGAGTGAGGAAAAGGTAGAGGAAGTACCTGTATGACTTTGTTTGAACGCTGGCTCTCGCTCTGGGTGGCTTTGGCCATCGGAGCGGGGCTTCTGCTTGGAAACCTGATGCCTGGTCTGTTTGGCGCGCTGGCGTCTCTGGAGGTGGCTTCGGTCAACCTGCCGGTGGCGGTGCTAATCTGGGCCATGGTCTATCCAATGATGGTTGGGGTCGATTTCGGATCGCTCCGCCATATCGGCGAGAAACCCAAAGGTCTGATCGTCACGCTGATCGTTAACTGGCTGATCAAGCCGTTTACCATGGCCGCGCTCGGTGTGCTGTTTTTCAACCATGTGTTTGCGGGTTTCATTCCAGCCGATGACGCGCAGGCCTATCTCGCGGGGGTTATCCTGCTGGGCGCGGCGCCGTGTACGGCAATGGTGTTTGTGTGGTCGAACCTGACGCGGGGTGATCCGAACTACACGCTGGTCCAGGTCAGCGTGAATGATGTGATCATGGTGTTTGCTTTTGCGCCGATTGTTGCGTTTCTGCTTGGTGTCACCGATATTGCGGTGCCCTGGGGGACTCTGATCCTGTCGGTTGGGCTTTATGTGGTTATTCCGCTGTTGGCCGGTTACATCACCCGTGAGCGGCTGGTGCGCGATGGCGGTGAGGACGCGGTGGACGCGTTTCGCAGCCGGGTGCAGCCGTTTTCCATGGTGGGGCTACTCGCGACCGTTGTTCTGCTCTTCGGGTTTCAGGGTGAGGTCATTCTCGATCGGCCTCTGGTGATCGCCATGATCGCGGTGCCGCTGCTCATCCAGTCCTATGGAATCTTTTTCCTCACCTATGGTGCGGCGAAGGCCTGGAACATCCCTTTCAATATTGCGGCCCCCTGTGCGATGATCGGGACGTCGAATTTCTTTGAACTGGCGGTTGCGGTGGCAATCAGTCTGTTCGGGCTTGGATCGGGTGCCGCACTGGCCACGGTAGTTGGCGTGCTGGTCGAGGTGCCGGTGATGCTGTCGCTGGTTGCGTTTGCCAATGCGACGCGACACTGGTTCCCGGAGGGTGAAGGGGCAAAATGACGGTTGTTGTGCATCACAATCCGGATTGCGGGACGTCCCGAAACGTTCTCGCAATTCTCCGTGCCGCGGGTGAGGAACCGGTTGTTCTGGAATACCTGCGCACGGGTTGGAGCAGACCGCAGCTGCTGGGGCTTTTTGCCGCGGCCGGACTGACGCCGCGGGAGGCGATGCGCACCCGGAACACACCCGCCGAGAGCCTTGGGCTGACCGATGCCTCGGTCAGCAACGCGGCCATTCTGGAGGCGATGCTGGAATACCCGATCCTGGTGGACAGACCCATTGTGTGCTGCCCCAACGGGGTTCGGCTGTGCCGCCCGAGTGAAACCGTTTTTGCTCTGCTCGACCGTCTTCCGCCGGGGCCCCTGGCCAAGGAGGACGGAACGCCGCTGATCGACGCGGAGGGCAACAGGCTTGTCTGATACGCCCTCACTTGAGGACCGGCATTTCAAATCCATCGACGATGACCGCCTTTTCCCATCCGGTCGTTCAACGCACAAACCACGGATTCTGCTGCTGCACGGATCAGTTCGCAAACGCTCCTACAGCCGCCTGGTGAATGAGGAGGCCGCGCGCATTCTGGAACGGCTGGGGGCGGAAACGCGGGTGTTCAACCCCAGCGGTTTGCCCCTGCCGGATGATGCGGAGGCGTCCCACCCAAAAGTGCGAGAACTGCGGGATCTGGTGACGTGGTCTGAGGGCATGGTCTGGTGTTCACCGGAACGCCATGGCGCCATGTCCGGTATCATGAAAACGCAGATCGACTGGATACCGCTCTCGCTTGGCGCGGTCCGTCCCACGCAGGGCAAGACACTTGCGGTGATGCAGGTCAGTGGCGGATCACAGAGTTTCAACGCGGTGAACCAGATGCGCATTCTGGGGCGCTGGATGCGGCTCGTGACCATCCCGAACCAGTCCTCGGTCGCCAAGGCGTTTAACGAATTTGATGAGGCTGGGCGGATGCGGGCGTCGTCCTATTACGACCGTATTGTGGATGTGATGGAGGAGCTGGTGAAGTTCACGCTCCTGACCCGTGACAGCAGTGCCTATCTTGTTGACCGCTACAGCGAACGGCGCGAGAGCGCGGCGGAACTGTCGAAACGCGTGAACCAAAAGTCGATCTGACCACGGCAGTTCCCACGAAAAAAAAGGCCCCGGCCTTTCGGTCGGAGCCTTTTGTTTTTGTCTGCTGTGCCCTTAGTGGCTGAGGTTCAGCGCCACGAAGCGCGGCTGATCGTTGCGGCGGACCAGAAGCAGCACGGATTTGCGTCCCGCATCCTCGGCAGCCTCGACCTGCTTGACCATGTCGCGCGGCGTGGAGACTGCGGACTGACCGACCTCGGTGATGATGTCGCCCTCCCGGATGCCCTTCTCGAACGCGTCCGAATCCGGATCAACGGTGACGACCACGAGGCCCTTGGTTTCCTGGCTGAGACCGAACTGCTGACGCAGGTTGTCGTTCAGGATAGACACGGTCATGCCGAACAGGGTTTCCTCGCGGTTCGCGGCCGGGTTGTCGCCGTCATCAGCGGCGGAGGCCAGAGTGACCTCTTCTTCCAGGCGACCGATTTCGACGTTCAGGGCGATACGCTCATCATCGCGGAACACCTCGACCTCAACGATGCGTCCGACTTCGGTGTCAGCGACGACGCGCACCAGTTCGCGGGTGTCCTCAATCGGCTCACCGTCGAAGCTTACGATGACATCTCCGGTCTGCACGCCGGCATCCTGTGCCGGACCCGGCGGCACGTCAGTGACCATCGCGCCGTTGGCGGAGGCGAGGCCAAGCGCATCGGCCATGTCGGGGTCCACGTTCTGGATGCGGACACCGAGCCAGCCGCGACGGGTTTCACCGTATTCCAGCAGCTGATCGACGACCTGGCTCACAACGGCCGAGGACATGGCGAAACCGATGCCGATGGAGCCGCCGTTGGGGCTGAGGATGGCGGTGTTTACGCCGATCACCTTGCCATCCATGTTGAAGAGCGGGCCGCCGGAGTTGCCGCGGTTGATTGCCGCATCAGTCTGGATGAAGTCGTCATAGGAGCCCTGAAGCGTCCGGTTGCGGGCCGAGACGATACCGGCCGAGACCGAGAAACCCTGTCCCAGCGGGTTACCGATGGCCAGAACCCAGTCGCCCACCTTGGCCGCGTCGGAATCACCGAAGGCAACGAAGGGCAGCGGCTCTTCGCTGTCGACCTTCAGGAGCGCGATGTCGGTGCGGGGGTCGCGGCCTATGATGCGCGCATCGAGTTCGGATCCGTCGAAAAACTCGATGGAAATGCCGTCAGCGGACTCGATGACGTGGTTGTTGGTGACGATGTATCCGTCAGCCGAGATCACAAAGCCCGATCCAAGCGCGCTGGAGCGGCGCTGGGGGCGGTTTCCGTCCTGATCCCGCTGTCCACGTTCCATGAAGTCACGGAACATGTCGCTGAAGGGCGAGCCTTCCGGCAGCATTGGCGTAGGTCCAGGCGTGGCCTGAGCAATGGTCGTGGTGGTGGTGATGTTGACCACCGCCGGGCTCAGACGGTCAGCCAGGTCCGCGAAGCTGACCGGGCGGTTGTCCTGCGACCAGGCGCCCGATGCGGTCGACACGACCATTGCAAGCGCCATGCCGATGAGAATTCCAAATGTAAGTAAATACCTGCCGATGCCTGTCTGCTCTTCCGCGCGGGCTACGGCTGTCTTTTCGATCTTGGTTTTCAATTCCAGTCCTCCGATTGGACGGTACGTCCCACACACGTACCGCTTTATGGTCCGGGTTCTGCCCCCGCGTGTTCCCGACCACAATTCACAGTTTGGTAACATAACACCGCTGTGAGGGCCTACTGTTTTGCGAGCCAGACAAGACCAACCCCCAAAGCCACCACAACAAGTCCCATTGTACGCCTCTTTTCGGGCGGAATTTTCTCAAGCGCCTCCAGAATATCCTGGATGCGCATGGGGGCCAGTGCAAACACCAGCCCCTCAATGATTGCCACCAGGCCCAGACCCAGCAACAGATCGTGCATCATTCCTCCGCGGTCTCATCTCCGCCGGTGTTCGGCGACCGCAGGTAGTCAAAGAACTCGCTGTCGGGCTCCACCATCAGGGTGGTGTTGTCGCCCTTGAGCGATGAGCGATAGGCTTCCATGGACCGCAGAAAGGCGAAGAACTCCTCATCCGCGGTGAAAGCCTCGGCAAGAATGCGGTTGCGCTCGGCATCCGCCTCACCGTTGATGATGTTGGCGTCACGCTCGGCCTCGGAGACGATCTCGATCGCGGTCCTGTCGGCCTGGGCGCGCACACGCTGGGCGGCCTCGTTACCGCGGGCGCGCTCATCCGCGGCCTCACGCTCACGTTCGGATTTCATCCTCTGAAGCGTTGCCTCGAGGTTCTGCTCCGGCAGGTCGGCCCGTTTCAGACGCACGTCAATGATCTCGATACCCAGAGCGCGCGCCTCCACGGTTGCGGCATCCTGGATCGTGTTCATCAGACCGACACGGTCGGCGGACAGAACGGTTTCGGACCGGACGGAACCCAGAGCCTCACGAACGTTGGCGTTGAGGATGGCCTCAAGACGCTGTGCCGCTGCGGTCATGCCACCGACACCCACGGCGCGACGGAACTGCTCCACATCGGAGATCCGCCAACGGGCGAAGGCGTCAACAATCAGACGGCGGTCATCGAGCGGCGTAACCTCAAGGGCGCTGGTTTCCAGCCCCTGAATACGTGCGTCGTAGTAGACCACGTTCTGGATGAACGGAACCTTTACGGCGAGACCGGGCTCCTCCTTGACGGCCTTGACCTGACCGAACTGAAGGACCATCGCCTTTTCACGCTCGTCCACAATGAACAAGGCATTGAAGAGCAGGAAGACAATGACCGCGAGGCCGATAAGAAGTACTGGTGCCTTACGCATTATTCAGCTCCTCCCGTCGGACGGCGCAACTCGTTGAGCGGCAGATAGGGTACGACACCCTGCCCTCCTTCCTGCGTATCCATGAGGAACATCTGCACGTCGCCTAGCACGTCCTCCATGGCCTCAAGATAAAGACGTTTGCGGGTTACGTCCGGGGCTTTCAAATATTCCTCCAGAACGGCGGAGAAGCGGCTTGCCTCACCCTGAGCCGCGTTGACCACCTGGGCGCGGTAGCCTTCGGCTTCCTGCAGCAGCTGTGCCGACTGACCACGTGCGGCGGCGAGACGCTCGTTGGAATACGCGTCCGCACGGTTCTGCAGCGTGGAGCGTTCCTGACGGGCGGCCTGGACCTCACGGAAGGCATCGATCACGCCCGCGGGCGGGTCGGCCTTGTCGAAGTTCACACGCACGATGTTCACGCCGGAGCTGTAGTCATCAAGCGTACTCTGGATCAGTTCCTGCACCTCCTGGCTGATGATGCCACGGTCGCGGGACAGAATGGGTGACAGCTCGGAGCGGGAGACAACCTCACGCATCGCGGATTCGGACACCGCGTCGATGGTCTTTTCCGGATCGGCGAGATTGAACAGGTACTGGGCCGCATCACGAATGTTCCAGACGACCTGGAAGTTGATGTCCACGATGTTCTCATCGCCGGTCAGCATCAGGCCGTCGCTGGCGCCGCGCACGGTTCCGGAGCCGATATCGACGAAATTCTCCTGCGTTACCGGCAGGATAACACGCGTCACAACTGGCCAGGGTGCAAAGTTAAGACCGGGATTTCCGATACAGTCGCCGCGGCATTCGCCCAGCGTCAGCTCTACGGACTGCTCTTCCGGACGCACGGTATAGAACGACATGAACGCCCAGCCGATCACGAGAATGGCCGCGATAATTCCAATGCCGCCGCGGCTGATGCCGCCACCAGGCAGACCACCGGGGCCACCGGAACCGCTGCCGGTTCCACCGCCGCCGCCACCGCGACCGCCCATGAGAACCTTCAGCTGTTCCTGGCCCTTGCGTACGATTTCATCAATGTCGGGAACCGGAGGCTGCCCGCCGGGGCCGCGATCGCCGCCGCCCCGGTTGCCGCCGCCCCACGGATTACGGCCGTTGCCGTTGTTCCCCGAACCCCGTGAACCGCTGCCCTGACTGCCGCCTTTCCTGCCGCCCCAGGGACCTCCTCCGTCGTTATTGCCAGGCATCCGCCACTGCACTCCTTTTCAAGGTATTGTTCACGCAGGACGCACGATTGTCCGTCCCGAGATTAAATTCAACCACTCATTCTACCGGTACGCGCATCGTCACCAGCTCCTCAGCTGCAGTCGGATGCACCGCCATGGTGGCGTCGAAGTCCGCTTTCGTGGCCCCCATGCGCATGGGGATGGCGATAAGCTGTACCATCTCCGCAGCGCCGTGGCCCACGATATGCACGCCGAGAACCTTCTGATCGGTTTTGGACACGATCATTTTCATCAGCATCTTTTCACTGCCGCCGCCCAGGGTGGCAATCATGGGGCGGAAGGTCGAGCGATAGATCTCGACCTCGCCCTGTTCACGCGCCTCAGCCTCGGTCATGCCGACCGTTCCGGCCTCGGGCTGGGTAAAGATCGCAGTTGCGATAACTCCCTCGTAGGCCCGAACCTCGCGGTTGCCGAACATGGTGTCGGCGAAGGCGTGGCCGTCCCGGATCGCCACCGGGGTCAGCGCCGCGCGCCCGGTTACATCGCCAACCGCGAAGATCGACGGAACGGAGGTCTGCGACCACTCGTCCACCACGATGGAGCCGTTTTCGCGAAGTTTTACGCCGGTCTCCTTAACGCCCAGCCCGTCAGTGCTGGCGCGCCGTCCGGTGGCGAACATGATATGGTCGACGATATGGGTCTCACCATTGTCGAGCGTAATTTTCAGGCCGTCCCCGTCTTTCTCAACCCTGACCACGTCACGCTGCAACTCGAGGCTCACACCCCGTTCGCGCATGGCGTCCGCCACATGGTTGCGAATGTCGTCGTCGAAACCGCGCAGGATCTGTTCCCCCCGGTAGAGCTGAAGAACATGCGTGCCAAGACCGTTCAGGATCCCGGCGAACTCACAGGCGATGTATCCACCACCCACGATGGCAATACGCCCCGGCTGACGGTCCAGATCAAAAATCTCGTTCGAGGTAATGCCGTACTCCGCACCTGGGATGTCCGGCACCACAGGCGATCCACCCGTTGCGATGAGGATGTGCTTGGTCCTGAACACCTGGCCATCGGCCAACTCTATCGTGTGGGCGTCGCGCACAATGGCGCGGGTCGGGAACACATTGACGCCCGCTTTGGTCAGGTTGCCGCGATAGATGTTTTCCAGCCGGCTGATCTCCGCATCCTTGTTCGAGATCAGACGGCCCCAGTCGAAGGTGTTTTCACCGGTATTCCAGCCAAACCCGTGCGAGTCCTCAAAGGCATCCGCGAAGGAACTGGCGTAGACCATGAGCTTCTTGGGCACGCAGCCGCGAATGACACAGGTACCGCCATAGCGGAATTCCTCCGCCAGACCCACTTTCGCTCCATGCTGCGAGGCAGTGCGGGCCGCCCGCACACCGCCGGAGCCTCCGCCGATCACGAACAGATCGAAGTCAAAATTCGTCATACCAGGTTCAGGCATCCTCGTTGTGCATCATTTCAACAGCATCTAATGCCGTATCCCGCAGGATCAACTCGGTCTCACCGTTTTCATGACCAACCACCACCGCATCGGCCAGATCAATGAACAGCCCGGACTCGACCACACCAGGAAGCGTGTTCAGATCATGGGCGAGTTGGGCGGGGTTCCCGATCCGTCCCAGGTGCAGGTCGAGGATGTAGTGCCCCTCATCCGTTACCAGCGGCTTTTCCTTGTTGAGCCGCAGAGTGATATCGGTGCCATCGACATCGGCGTCCCTGAGGATTTCGTCAATGGCCGCCTGTGTCAGGGAGGAGCCGAACTGCACAACCTCAACCGGCAACGGGAACGCGCCCAGGTCCTTCACCCGTTTTGCCGGGTCCGTGATGATCACCAGGCGGTCACTCGATGAGGCCACGATTTTTTCCTGTAGCAGCGCGGCCCCGCCGCCCTTTATGAGGTTGAGGCCAATGTCAAACTCATCGGCCCCGTCAACCGTCAGATCGAGACGCCCGACACGGTCGAGGGAGCGCAGCGGGACGCCGAGATCCTCCGCCAGGAAAACCGTGGTGCTGGACGTGGCAACGGCGGTGATATCAAGACCTTCCGCCGTGATCCTCTCGGAAAGGAGACGTACGAACCAGGCGGCGGTCGACCCCGTCCCCAGGCCAAGCTTCATACCGTCCTCAACAAAATTAAGTGCTCTTGCCGCTGCGTTACGTTTTGCGACATCGGCGGGAGAAAGACTTTCTGGCATGGAACCTCCATTCACAATGTGAAACTTATAGGACGGTTGGCGGGCGACCGAAAGACGGATTGCGGAAACCGGTACAATTCAAACCATCAAAACGGTCGCGGTCAGCGGTGTATTCCGTCGCAATTTGCCAGACCCGGGCGGTTCGTCCAGGCTAGAGCATCAGAAGTGTCGGAAAGGGTCGCAATGTTTCTGAGTGTCTTCGATATTTTCAAGGTGGGAATCGGCCCCTCCTCGTCCCACACGATGGGTCCGATGATTGCCGCGGAACGGTTTCTGAAACGTGTGAGTGACGGTCGCGATCGCATCCCCGGATCGGGTGATCCCGCGCGGCTTCGCTGCGTGCTTCACGGATCCCTGGCCTTCACGGGCAAGGGACATGCCACCGACCGCGCCGTGATCCTGGGGCTGGCGGGGTTCACGCCGCAGAACTATGACGCGGACCGCGCCGAGGCGGTGCTTGCGGAGATCACTGAGAAACATGTGATTGACGTACCGGAGCTCGGTGAAATGCGCTTCGATCCCGACACCGACATGGTTTTCGACTATGGCGAGCCCCTGCCCGGTCACGCCAATGGCATGGTTCTTGAGGCCTGGGACGCGGATGACAACCTCGCGGACACCGAGACCTATTACTCGGTCGGCGGCGGCTTTGTGGTCACGGCCCGTGAACTTGAGAACGCTGGGGACGACAGCGCGCCGCTGGACGTACCGCACCCTTTCCGGAACGCGGCGGAAATGGTGCGGATGGCGGATGAATCCGGAAAATCCGTTGCGCGCATGAAGCGGGAAAACGAACTGGCGCATATGTCACCAGAGGAACTGGACCGTGGTCTGAAACGAATTTGGGAGGTCATGTCCGGCTGCATCGACGAGGGCCTCTCGCGCGAGGGAACGCTTCCCGGTGGGCTGAGCCTGCGCCGGCGGGCGAAGCGCATCCACGACGATCTGGTTGCCGAACAGGGGCGCAACCTGACGGCACCGCACACGATCAACGACTGGATTTCGGTCTACGCCATTGCGGTAAATGAGGAAAACGCCGCAGGTGGGCAGGTGGTCACGGCACCCACAAATGGCGCGGCGGGCGTCGTTCCGGCCACCATCCGCTACATGCTGAGCCATGTTCCGGGGGCCACTTCTTCGAAAGTGCCGGAATTTCTGCTGACCGCGTCGGCGGTTGGCGCCATCATCAAGAGCAATGCCTCCATTTCCGGGGCTGAGGTTGGGTGTCAGGGAGAGGTTGGTTCAGCGGCGGCAATGGCGGCCGCCGGGCTTGCGGCCTGCCTGGGGGGAACGCCGCGTCAGATTGAGAATGCGGCGGAGATAGCCCTGGAACACCATCTGGGCATGACCTGCGATCCCATTGCGGGACTGGTTCAGGCGCCCTGTATCGAGCGGAACGGGCTGGGAGCGATCAAGGCGGTGTCCGCGGCATCGCTTGCCCTGCGCGGGGATGGCGAGCATCTGGTCAGCCTCGACGCCTGTATTGAGACCATGCGCCAGACCGGTCGCGACATGGATGTCAAATACAAGGAGACCTCGCTCGGCGGGCTCGCGGTGAACGTACCGTCCTGCTGACACAGTGTAGCGGGACACGCGCACAAGTTGTTCCCAAAAAAGAAAAAAATGCACGCCGAAGCGTGCATTTTTGAAGTAAGAGGAAACTTTTTTGCTTACAAATTGCTGGTAAAAGCCATGTCGACCGGGCCAACCCGTTTTGGGTCAGGGAACTGGAAATCTCCCACAACTCCCGCCGAAATCAAAACACCATCCTGCTACAAACACCCCATGGCTATCAGTTAAGTCTGTTTCCCATGTATCGGCGGATTTTGGTAGGTATCGATATCGATACCTTGACCGGAAGGCATCAGGGATGGATCAAACCCTGCGTCAGAGCGATTGCCACCGCGTGTTCCCGGGTCACGGCATTCAGCTTTTTCTTTGCTGATGTCAGATGCTTACGCACCGTAATTTCAGAGATCCCAAGACGTTCGGAAATCCGTGCGTTCATCTGCCCCTCCGCGAGCAGATAGAGCACATCCCGTTCCCGTGGGCTCAGGCGTGGGCGGCGGTCGAGCATCAGACTGGCATGCCCTGATTCAGGGGGCCTGATCCGGGCTGACGCCAGTCCGGAGTAAATCCGGAACAGACTGCCCCGGACCGGATCGTCAATTTCGCGGCCAAGATCCCGGGCACCGAAACCAACCAGCCTCACGTGCCCCTGGCTGTCGATGCCGGTGGGCACGACCATGATATCACCGTAGCCGGTTTCGGCCAGCTCATCGAAGAACAGGCGCGTTTTTTCGATGCCGGTGTCGCGCAGATTGTGGGGACCATTCGCCTTCCAGCGCAGTGGGTTGCTGTCGAGTTGCTCAACATTGAGGAATGGATCGACCTTCTGGTAATTCATCTCAACGTAGCGATCGATCCAGTCCGTCCGCATGGAACAGCTGAGCCAAACCGGATCTCCGGACTGCCTGTCCAGCGCTCCGATATTGAGAAAATCAGCGCCAAGAGACTGAAATCCTTTTACAAACGTCTGCCGGACCGCGTCCGGTCCCGCACCGCTGTCCGCGCTGTCAAGCAGGTCGATGATCCGGTTGAGCTGTTCAGGCAAGAGACCACCCCATTTGTACTTCGCCGCAACAAAAACCCGGTATTCGAGTTAACTGATCGGGTTTACCAGATGGATCGCGTTTTCCAAACCATTTTGGCGGATCGCCATTAATTATGCGTTCCATGTGAAAGAATACGAAAGCATTTCAGAGCCCGACCGATACATGTGCAACAGGCATGAGGACGCGGCCCGCATGAAGCTTGTAAGGCTGTCAAGGCCAGCGTATTCCACAACCACCGGGCAAATTTGAAAGCCCGCAGACAACGGGAAAGGAAATTGCATGAAGACCTTGTGGACCATACTGTCGGCATCCGCACTGGCGCTGGCCGGCTGTTCCGGCATGACCGGAAGCGACGGAGCCGTCAGCGAGGACATCGTTTCGAGCACGGCAACCGTTACCTCCGTCGATTACGACGAGCGGATCGTAACCATGACGGCCGACGAGACCGGAGACACGATCACTGTATTCGCCAATGACGGAATTCCGAACCTCGACCAGCTCGAGGCCGGCGACAAGGTTGTGGCGGATTACTACGAGTCCGTAGCGGTCAACATGGCCGATCCGATGGATCCGGGCGGCGACCTGACCGTGATTGACAGCATTTCCGCACCCGAAGGCGAAAAACCCGGCGCGATGGCCGTGGCAACCCGCAATCTGGTCGTTGAGGTCGTCTCCTACGACAGCGCCACCGGTTTCGCGACCCTCACCATGCCTGACGGCACCACCAACCGCGTTACGGTGCCGGGAGAGCTGCGCAGCTTCGCGGAACGCCTTAACCCGGGCGACCGCGTTGAGGTCTCCATCACGGACGCGGTTGCCGTTACGATTGAGGAAGTTACCGGCTAAACCTGACGTTCCGTCAGAACATCAAAAACCTGTCGCAGTTCATCCTGCGGCAGGATTACCAGAACCGGTCCGCCCTCGAAGGCAAGCTCGACGGGACCGCCCAAAGCCTCATTCGACGTTCCGGTGAGCCCCGCGGGCGCAAAATCAATTCCCTCCGGCGACCATTTGAGTCCACGCCCCTTCACGGCCCTAGCCGGCGCCATGGGAAACAGGGAAACCCGCGTTTTTTCAACGAGTTCAAACCGCAGATTACCATGGCAGACAAAGCAGACATCCTGCCGTCCCACCAGGGCAATTGCGCGGTCGGGGAATTTTGACAGGACGTTCAGCGCCCCAAGCTGGTGATCCACACGACCTCCGGTGAACCCGACCCCAAGGATCAGTGGCGCATGGATGCGGGTGACGCATTTTTCGAGATCGGTGCTGTCCTGCTCCGCCACGTGGTGCATCCTTACACCCCGCGCCTCAAGACCTTTTACATCCACGACCGAGTCCATGTCCCCGATAACGCTGTGAAATTCGCGACCGTGAGGCAGAACGGTGTTGCCACCGCCATCGGCCGCCATCAGCGCGGGCGCGAGATTGATGCAGGCCGACAGGACATTCGTATCCACCGGGCCACCGCCCACAAGCGTTACGGGATCAGGGAACCGGAACGGGAAGTCACTCATCCCAGGGACGGATCACCACGGCCGAGACCGCGTTTTTGGGCGAGCCCTCAATGACCTTGTCGGAATAGGTCAGGTAGACCAGTGTGTCGCGGTCCTCGTCGTGGAAACGGACAACCTGAATGCGCTTGAACATGATGGAGGCGCGGCGGTTAAAGACCTCCTCACCATCCTCAAGCTCCTCAAGGAATTTGATCGGTCCGGTCTGACGGCAGGCGATGGAAGCGTCGGACGTGTCCTCTGCAAGACCAAGACTGCCGGATATGCCACCGGTGCGGGCCCGGCTGACGAAGCAGCTGACACCCTCAACCTGCGGGTCGTCAAACGCCTCAACGGAAATGGTGTGGTTCGCTCCGAGGATCTTGAAGGCGGTCGTGACCTCGCCAATCTGCTCGGCCGAAGCCGTAGCGCCGCCAAGGGCAAAAAGGATCAGTGCAGTTCGAAACAGTCCAGCCATAAAGGTCCCCGCCAGAAAATGTTATTTCGCGTCATCCCCATCATGTGGGGCGTCCGGGTCCGGTTTTCCAACCCCCAGGAACACAAACCGCAGGGGGATCATCCAAAGGAACCCCAGAACCACGAAAATCAGAAGTTCCCAGAGAATTCCAGGGCGGTCAAACATCTCCACGACATTGACCGCCAGAACCACATAGAGCGGCAGCCAGACCAGCAGCGCCACAAGCGAAAGGCGCCGCCGGGTTTTCCAGCTCAGCTGCTTCATGCAGCGAACGGATCGGTGACCAGGATCGTGTCGTCCCGTTCCGGGCTTGTGGAGAGAATCGCGACCGGGCATCCAATCAGTTCCTCTACACGGCGCACGTATTTGATGGCCTGCGCCGGCAACTCACCCCAGCTGCGTGCCCCAGCGGTGGTTTCCGACCAGCCTGGCAGCGTCTCGTAGATCGGCTTTACGCGGGCCTGCTGCGATGCGGCGGTGGGAAGGTAGTCGATGCGTTTGCCGTCAAGTTCATAGGCCACGCAGATTTTGAGTTCCTCAAACCCGTCCAGCACGTCGAGTTTTGTCAGGGCAATACCGTTGACGCCGCCCGTGGTGCAGGTCTGGCGGACCAGAACACTGTCGAACCAGCCGCAGCGGCGCTGACGGCCGGTGACGGTGCCAAACTCATGGCCTCGCTCACCAAGACGCTGTCCGTCGTCATCAAAGAGTTCCGCCGGGAACGGGCCCTCTCCAACACGGGTTGTGTAGGCTTTCACGATGCCAAGCACGAAATCCACGGCCCCAGGCCCCATGCCGGATCCCGTCGCGGCCATGCCGGACTGGGTGTTGGATGAGGTTACATAGGGATAGGTTCCGAAGTCGATGTCGAGCAGCGCGCCCTGCGCCCCTTCGAACAGAATGCGTTTGCCCTCGCGGCGGTTTTTGTCAAGCACCCGCCAGGCCGGTCCGGCATAGGGCAGAATGCGCGGCGCGACCTCAAGCAGTTCCGCCATCAGCTTGGCCCGGTCGATGGGCTCGGCCCCAAGACCCTTCCGCAGGGCGTCGTGATGGGCGAGCAGCCGGTCAAGGCGCGTCTGCAGGGTATCACGGTCAGCAAGGTCAGCCACCCGTACGGACCGGCGGCCCACCTTGTCCTCGTAGGCCGGGCCAATGCCGCGTCCGGTGGTGCCGATCTTGGCCTTGCCCGCAGCGGTTTCGCGGATCTGGTCCAGATCCTGGTGCAGCGGCAGGATCAGCGGCGTGTTTTCCGCGATGAGCAGGTTATCCGGTGTCACCGGCACACCCTGGTCGCTGATCTTCTCGATTTCAGCCAGCAGGGACCACGGATCCAGAACCACGCCGTTGCCGATCACCGACAGCTTGCCGCTTCGCACGATGCCAGACGGCAGCAGCGAGAGTTTGTAAACCTTGCCGTCAATGACAAGTGTATGTCCGGCGTTGTGACCGCCCTGGAACCGTACGATCACGTCCGCACGTTCCGACAGCCAGTCCACAAGCTTTCCCTTGCCCTCGTCACCCCACTGGGCGCCGACAACCACTACATTCGCCATGATAATGCCTTTTCGTTTCGCCGGGGTGCGTTATAGCGGATGGGTGTTCACGGGCAACGGAAAACCACGACCGAACACCGATCGACATCGATACAACGAAAACGGCCCCCGCATGACGGGAGACGCTTTCAGTTTCGATGACCATGTCATCAACGGATCATCAGCCCGTCGGCAAAAGGTCAGAAGTTCAGGGCCTTGGCCTGAACGACCTGAGGCAGTGCCGCAATTTCCTCAAGCACGGACGCCGTAATGCTCTCGTCCACACCGATCAGCGCAATGGCCTCGCCGCTCTTCTGCGACCGGCCAAGTCCGAATGTCGCGATGTTCACCCCATGCTCTCCCAGCTTTGTTCCCAACGCACCAATATAGCCCGGGGTGTCGTTGTTGGTGGTGTAGAGCATGTGCGTCATGCGCTCGGTCTCGAAGTTGATGCCCTTGATCTGAATGAAACGCGGCTTGCCGTCGGAATAGATCGTACCGGCGACGGAGCGGGTCTGGACCTCGGTCGTCACGATCAGACGCATGTAGCTGCCAAAGGCGCCCTGGGAATCCTTGCGGGTCTCAGTGATCTTGATGCCACGGTCACGGGCCACCACCGGAGCGGATACCATGTTCACCCCACCCTCGCCCACGAGCGGCAGCAGCAGACCGGAGGTCAGTGCAGCGGTCAGCGGTTTGAGGTTCAGGTCTCCTACGGTGCCCACGAACTCAATTTCAATCTCGCGGATGGCGTGTTCCGTCACCTGACCCGCGAAGCTGCCCAGCATTTCGGCCAGATCAACCCAGGGCTTGAGGATCGGAGCTTCCTCCGCAGTCACAGACGGCGCGTTCAGCGCGTTCGAAATGGCACCATCCATCAAATAGTCCGACATCTGCTCGGCCACCTGCAGCGCCACGTTTTCCTGCGCCTCGCTGGTGGACGCGCCGAGGTGCGGCGTGCAGACCACGTTGGGCGCGTTAAACAGCACGTTGTCGGTTGCTGGCTCGACGGCATAGACGTCGAACGCGGCACCGGCCAGCTGACCGGATTTCAGCGCCTCGGCCACGGCGGCCTCATCCACCAGACCACCGCGGGCACAGTTGATCAGGCGCGCGCCAGGCTTGATCTTCGCGATCCGCTCTGCCGACAGAATGTTCGCGGTTTTTTCCGTTTTCGGCAGGTGCAGTGTGATGAAATCGGCGCGGCCGAGCAGGTCATCGAGGTCCTCGACACGCTCCACACCCATGCTCTGCGCCTTTTCGGCGGAGAGGAACGGGTCGAAGGCGATGACCTTCATTTTCAGGCCAAGCGCACGGCTGGCGACGACGGAACCGATGTTACCGGCACCGATCAGTCCGAGTGTTTTGCCGGTAATCTCTGAACCCATAAATTTCGACTTCTCCCACTTGCCGGCGCGGGTCGAGGCGTCGGCAGCGGGGATCTGGCGGGTGCAGGCGAACATCATGGCGATGGCGTGCTCCGCCGTGGTGATGGAGTTGCCGAACGGCGTGTTCATCACCACGATCCCCTTGGCGCTCGCCGCGGAGATGTCGACATTGTCCACGCCAATACCGGCGCGGCCGATGACCTTCAGGTTGTCGGCTTTGGCGATCAGGTCTGCCGTCGCCTTGGTAGCGGAGCGGATGGCCAGACCATCATAGTTGCCAATGATCTCCGCGAGTTTTTCGGCGTCCTTGCCGAGGCTGGGCTGGAAATCGACCTCCACCCCGCGGTCGCGGAAAATCTGTACGGCGGCGTCGGAAAGTTTGTCGGAAATCAGAACCTTGGGCATTTCAGTCTCCTTTGCGCCAGTCGGCGCGGGTCAGTTCGAATACGAGGCAGTCGTCGTCACCAAAACGGCGCTCCCCGAGGGATTTGAAACCCAGACGGCGGTAAAACCGGTGGGCGGCGGTGTTGGTCATCAGCGGGTCGATCAGAACGGCGCTGACGTCAGGGTTGGAAAAACAGCGGCTCAAAGCTGACCGCATCATTTGGGTGCCGATGCCGCGCCCGGTATCCGTGACCTCACCAATCCAGATGTCGATGGCACGCAGGCCGGGGCCACAGTCGCCCCAGTAATGCGTGTCCTCACGGTCGGGATCAATGATTTGGAGGAAACCCCCCGGCCGCCCCTTGACCTCGGCAATCAGAAGATCGCGCCAGTCGGGGTTGTTGCCGAGCATCTCCTCCCAGTCCCAGTCCTCAATTCCGGATGCCATGACATGGGGCTGTTCGTCCCAGTGTCGCAGCATCGGAATATCAGCGGGCGTCGCGTCACGCAGGCGCACCGGTCCGGCTCAGGCGGTTCCCAGATCGGCTTTCGCCGTCTCAAACGCCCAGTCGAGCCACGCGGTCAGTGCCTCGATATCAGCCGTATCGACGGTGGAGCCGCACCAGATCCGAAGGCCCGGAGGCGCGTCGCGGTAACCACCGATATCGTAGGCGGCTTCCTCGGTTTCCAGGAGTTTGGTCATGGATTTGACGAAAGCACGCTGGGCGTCCTCGTCGAGCGATCCAATCGCCGGATCAACGATTTTGAGGCAGACGGACGTGTTCGACCGGGCCTCCGGCGCGGAGACGAGGTTTTCAACCCAGGGTGTCGCGTCCATCCAGTCCTGCAGCGCCGTGGCATTGGCGTTGGCCCGCGCCATTGTCGCGTTCAGACCGCCAATTCCATCCATCCAGTCAAGCGCGTCGATGCAGTCGGCAACGCACAGCATGGACGGCGTGTTGATGGTCGCACCGGTGAACACACCGTCGATCAGCTTGCCACCCTTGGTCAGGCGGAAAATCTTCGGCAGCGGGCGGTCGGGGGTGTAGCTTTCAAGCCGCTCAACCGCACGGGGGCTGAGGATCAGCACGCCATGCGCGGCCTCGCCACCCATCGCCTTCTGCCAGGAGAAAGTGGTCACATCCAGCTTCGACCAGTCCATATCCTGCGCAAACACCGCCGATGTCGCGTCACAGAAGGTCAGGCCCTCACGATCGGCGGCAATCCAGTCCGCATTTGGGACACGTGCGCCGGAGGTCGTGCCGTTCCAGGTGAAACACACATCAGCGTCCTTGCGGACGTCGTTCAGGTCGGGAAGTTCGCCATACCCGGCGGTCAGAACCCGGACGTCATCCAGCTTGAGCTGCTTGGTCGCATCCGTGGCCCAGCCCTGACCGAAGCTTTCCCAAACCAGCATGTCCACGGGGCGCGCGCCCAGCATCGACCACATCGCCATCTCGAAAGCACCGGTATCGGAGGCGGGAACGATGCCCACCCGGTATCCTTCGGGGACACCAAGAATGCCCGCAATACGATCAATCGCTTCCTTGATCTGGGCTTTCGGTTTCGCCGCACGGTGGGACCGCCCAAGATACGCCTTCGCAACCACGGCCTCGGCATTCCAGCCGGGACGCTTGGGGCATGGACCGGAGGAAAACTCGGGACGTGCGGGTTTTGAATCTGGTTTGGGGGGGGCCGCGGTCAATGCCGCTTCGGCCGGGGAATGGCTCATTGTGCCAGCTCCGTCGTAAGGGTGAGTTCACTGAGCCCGCCCCGCTCACCCTAATCCGGGGTCGCGCCCGGGGTCCGGATAGTCGATTCCCAAACATGTGCCAAGATATTTTTTTCATGGCATTGCCCACAAAACGCCCAGGTCCACCCGCGGCCTATGGTCATTGCCCGGCATTAGGGACTAAATACCCGCATTTAAAACCGGATGCCCCGCCCCCTTGGAACAGTCACACCCAACCCTGACCTCATGGTTGCTGCTCGCCCTGCTCGGACTCATCTGGGGGTCGTCCTTTCTGGGTGTTGAACTGGCGCTGGACGGGTTTGGTCCGGTCACGGTCGCGGCATTTCGTATCACGCTCGCCGCCGCGATCCTGACCGCATGGGCTTATGGGGCCGGTTACGGCCTGCCGGATACGCACACCCCCATGGGCCGGCGGATCTGGCTCGGCTGCATCGGTATGGGCCTGTTCACCAACGCCATTCCCTTTGCCCTGCTCTCATGGGGCCAGCAGCACACGACATCGGGATTTGCCGGTCTGACAATGGCGATCGTGCCGCTGTTTACGCTCGTGCTTGCCCATCATCTCGTTCCCGGAGAGCGCATCACTTGGCGACGGGCAATTGGCTTTGCCATTGGTTTTGTTGGAGTTCTGGTCCTCATTGGCACGTCGGACCTGACCGAGAGCGACGGCGGCCTGTGGCTTGCGAAACTCGCCTGTGTCGGGGCTGCGGCCTGCTACGCAACCGGGTCCATCATCACCCGCCGTACGCCCCAGGGGCCGTTCCCCAGCTTCGCGGCCGGAGGGTTGATTGTCGCAACGATTGTCATCGTGCCCTTCGCTCTGCTTCGCGAAGGGGTGCCGCACGCAGCCTCCTCCATCCCCGTTCTGGGCGCGGTGTATCTCGGGCTGTTCCCCACGGCCTTCGCGACGATCATTCTCGTTTATGTGGTTCGGACCGCCGGCCCGTCTTTCCTGAGCCTCGTGAATTACCAGGTGCCGGTCTGGGCCGTGCTCATCGGTGCGGTGGTGTTGAATGAAGCCGTGCCGCCCCAGCTTCTCTGGGCCATGCTCCTGATCCTGACCGGCGCTGCCATCGCGCAGTTCGGCCGCAGAAAGAAACCTGTCACCTGATGCAGCCTGACCGTATTGCCTACGCCCTCCTGTTTACGCTTGCCTTTATCTGGGGCTCATCCTTTCTGCTGATCGTTCTGTCGCTGCAGGGATTTGAGCCGGTCACCGTCGTTTGGGGCCGGATCAGCCTGGCGGCCATCGCATTGACCGTGGGACTCCTGGCCACGGGAGGCAAGCTGCCGTCCGGCAGGCGCGAGTGGCTCTGGTGCGCGTTTTTGGGCTTCATCGGGCTGGCGGTGCCATTCAACCTGATTGCCTGGTCGCTACAAACCGTGCCGAGCGGCGTGGTGGCGGTTCTGATTGCCGCCATTCCATTGTTCACGCTCGCGCTGACGCGGATCATATTCGGGGATCACATCACGCCCGCCCGTTGGGCCGGATTTGGCATTGGCCTCGCGGGTCTCGCGCTGCTGTCCGGGCCGGATGCCATCGCGCAGATCGGAGCGAATGCACAGGCCGCGGGTCAGATCGCCTGCCTGCTCGCGTCCCTGTCCTTTGCGGTGTCCGCGATCACGGTTCGTGCCATGCCGAAAATCCCGCCTCTCTCGGCCGTAACGGGAATGCACATCTGTGCCGCCGTAATGACCCTGCCGGTCGGACTTACGCATCTGCCAGAGGTGACGCCGGGACTGACGCCGGTGATTGCGCTGTGTTTTCTTGGCGTGGTGCAGACCGGCTTCGCGCAGTTTTTGCGGTTTACCGTGATCCGGAGGGCTGGCATCGTTTTTGCCTCTACCGTTGGTTACATGATCCCGGTCTGGGCTGGAATCCTCGGCGTGATCCTGCTCGACGAGCCCGTCACACTCTCCGCAATCGGTTCTTATGTCCTGATCGTCTGCGGCCTGGTTCTGGCCCGTCCGCCCCGGACCGAACCGGTCAGACCGCGCTGACCGGACCCGCGACACGAACGACCTCGCTCTCTATATCCGCGACAACGCTCTTCAGCAGTTCGGGGTCCTCGCACTCGCCCATGATACGCACCAAAGGTTCCGTGCCGGACTTGCGGATCAAAAGCCGTCCCAGACCATTCAGACGTCGCTCGCCGGCCTCAATTGCCGCCAGTACGCTGTCGTGCTCCAGAGGCTTCGCTTCCGGTCCGTAGCGGACATTGGTCAGCATCTGCGGCAGTGGCTCGAACACGTTTGCCAGCTCACTAGCCCGCTCCCCGGTTTCCACCATGGCCGAGAGGAACTGAAGTGCCGCGATCAGGCCATCCCCCGTGGTCACGTGGTCGGTCATGACGATATGGCCGGACTGCTCACCACCGAGGTTGAAGCCTCCCTTACGCATAGCCTCGACCACGTAGCGGTCACCAACCGCGGTACGGAGCAGTTTCAGGCCTCGCCCCTCCAGGTGACGCTCCAGACCAAGGTTCGACATCACGGTCGCCACCAGGGTTTTATGGGCCAGAATGCCCTTTTCCGCCCACCGGCCGGCGATGAGACCCATGATCTGATCGCCATCGGCGACGTGACCATGCTCATCGATGATCATGACACGGTCCGCATCGCCATCAAGACAGATGCCAAGATCGGCGCCATTGGCGACGACGGAGGCGGCGGCGATATCCGGCGAGGTCGAGCCGCAGTTCTGGTTGATGTTCAGGCCGTTCGGGGTCACGCCAATGGGGATCACCTCCGCGCCCAACTCCCACAGCACCTCCGGCGCGGTTTTGTAGGCGGCGCCGTTCGCGCAGTCGACCACCACGCTTATGCCATCAAGCCTGCGACGTCGGGCGAAGGTGGTCTTGGCGAACTCCATGTAGCGGAAGCGGCCGTCATCAATCCTTTTGGCCTTGCCGATCTGTTCGGGTCCGGACAACACCGGATCCTCGCCCATCATCACCTCAATCGCTTCTTCCACCTCATCGGACAGTTTGAACCCGTCCGGGCCGAAGAGTTTGATGCCGTTATCCGGAAACGGGTTGTGGGAGGCCGAGATCATCACGCCAAGATCAGCCCGCATCGACCGGGTCAGCCGACCAATCGCGGGTGTCGGGACGGGGCCGAGAAGAAACACGTCCATGCCAACGGAGGTAAATCCGGCCGTGAGGGCGTTTTCGAGCATATAGCAGGACCGGCGCGTGTCCTTGCCGATCACCACGCGGTGGTTGCGGTCACCGTTGCGAAAATACCGGCCCGCCGCCTGACCAAGGCTGACGGCAACACCGACATTCATGCGCTCCTCATTGGCCCGGCCGCGAATTCCATCCGTTCCGAAATAACGCCTGCTCATAAAACCACTCCTGCCCTGAAGTCACATTATTAATTCATACAGCATCCATTGCCGGGACTTGCCCGGGTACCATGGGATAGCCCGAAACCGGGATAACCGGCAATGTCTTACCTCATCGGGAAACGGTGTGTTCAGGCAAGCTCCCATTTGATGGAGCAGCCCATCGAGGGCACCTGGTGCTCCGGGCCCTTGCCCGTTTCGGCAACAAGTCTCATGGCATCAAGGAGTTCCGGCCGGGCGCCAGGTGTCTGGCTCTTGCCGCTGTCATCCAGCCTGCCCCGGTACTGCAGTTCCAGATCGCCATTGAACCCGAAGAAGTCCGGCGTGCAGGCCGCGCCCCAGGTCCGTGCCACCCGCTGATCGGCATCGTGCAGATAGGGAAAGTCGAACCGGTGTTCGCGGGCGAACTTGCCCATGTTCTCAAAACTGTCCTGCGGGTGGGTCACGGGCGAGTTGGAACAGATTGCGGCCATGCCAATGCCCAGGTCCCGCAAATCAGCGGCAAGCGGCCTGAAACGATCGGCAATGGCAATCACATATGGGCAGTGGTTGCAGATAAAAACGACCAGAAGACCATGCCTGCGTTTGAGCCGGTTGAGGGTCCACATGTTACCCACCGTATCCGACAACTCAAAAGGCACCGCTTTCCAGCCAAAGTTGCAAATAGCAGGTGAACTCGCCATTACGGCACCCTCTCTCCCAAATTTCGATAATAACAGGAGGCCACACCCCGACCGCCCGGTTCAATTGATGTGAATATAATACGGCAACGCGGCGGACATGCAAAGTAAATGCCAATTAACCGCAATTAACATTGGCCCCTCCGAGGTCGCAAATGTTAAGGTTTGGGCAGGCTGTTCAGGTCAGGATTATGTCGCGGGCCAGGTCGTGTGCCCGAAGCAACAGAGACCAGAACCGGGGGAACAGAGAACCATGAGCCGGAAGCTGATATTCGCAACCTGCATGATGGCGGCGTTCGTCCTGAATGGACCTGACGCCAGCGCCGGATCCGTTCCGAAGCACCTCAACCGGACCATCGAACCGCAGCGTCTTGACCAGAACCTGTTCAATGAGGCCGTTCTCCTGTTCTCGAACTCGATCCGGAAACAAAACGGCCGCGCACCGCTTGCCGCCGATTCAAATCTGGCAAAAGCTGCCAGTGACCATGCCAAAAATATGGCCCGCCTGAGGCAGCACAGCCACGAACTGCCCGTCCGCGGTCAGCGCAACCTGAGCCAGCGCATCAAACGCCAGCAGGTCAAATTCCGCATGGCTGGCGAAAACATCGCGATGGACAAGGTTTACCGCCTTCTTGGCCGGCCCATTTCAGCGAGTTACAGCGGGTGCAACTTCACCTATGGTGACACCAAAGAGCCCGTGCCCCGCCACACATATGCCAGCCTGGCGCAGCAGGTTGTGAACCGCTGGATGGCTTCACCGAAACACCGAAAATCCCTTTTGTCGAAAGATTTCAGACGCATCGGAAGCGGTATTGGAGTTGACCCCAAAGGCGCGGCCTGCGGCGACTTCTACCTCGCGCAGAACTTCGCGGACTGACCCGGCAACCGGGTCAGTAATCACGCAACCTAGTTCTGGGCGGAACGGGTTGGCAGACGGTAGAAGATGTGGCGTCCGATTGCTGCGGTCTGCGTCAGGCGACGCGACCAGGACGGGCGCACATAAGTCGCATGAAAATGCGTAGCGCCATCAGTCACCAGACGCGGACGTCCCTGCAGCATCAGTGTGGCCAGTTTCTCGGACCGTGCACGCGGCACCGCATTGGTCATCACGTCACTGCGCCCGTCACAGGCGAAGGAAAACTGACAGTCACGACGGCCGGTCCCTGCCCCCTGGTTGGTCACGGCACAGATTGTATTGGGATAGCGGCGGGAATCCACACGGTTGAGAATAACCTCGGCCACGGCAATCTGTCCAGCCAGCGGCTCACCACGGGATTCGTAATAGATCGCCGTCGCAAGACATTTCCACTCGGCATCGCCGGTGGTGGCGTTCATGGCGTCCAGGGTCGACACCGACAGGTCGGCCGGCATGGAGCGCGAGGCAACCGTCACGGTGCTTTCCGACCGCGCCATTGGGCGCATGGCCGTCGCAAACTCACTGATCCTGCGTTTGCCGTTGGTATCCATACCACGCGTCTCGGCCTTCATGGCCATGACAAACTGCTCGGACAGGGATTTTGCGGACGTGTTCTCAGCGAACGCACCCGTGGATTCCATGGTCAGACCCACAACTACCGAAACCGCGGCCAAAGCTGTCCATACACGGCGACCGCGCACAAAATCTTTCAACATCCAGTCACTTCCCTCTGCCAGCCGCCACTGCGGCCCCGTCATGCTGCACCGCACAATCGGGCTAGGCATTTAGTGCCTTGTGCCAGAACCGGCAACAATGAGTCTACTATTTTCAAAAAATGAGCGGAAACCTGCCCATGCCTACTGAATGGTTAAAAAAGTAAAACGAAATGCTACTGACATTAATCTGTTTTTAACTATTTTTGCGGCGATCGCTACTCATCTGGCGGCCGCATTAACTTTGATGAAATTTATTACTGGACTCCGGGACTTCGAAGAGCCTTCCGGGATTCGCTCTGGATAATCCGAACTCCACCCGGGGAATCGGCAGAATCAGGCGTCAGGGGATTCGTGGCTCCGTCCAGCATCCCGGCTGAGCAGTGCCGCCTGCGCCGCCGCCAGGCGCGCGACAGGCACCCGATAGGGCGAACAGGACACGTAATCAAAACCGGCAACCTGACAGAACCGGATCGACGAAGGATCGCCCCCATGCTCACCACAGAGCCCAAGTACGATTGCCGGATTGCGCTCCCTGCCGCGCCTGGCGGCGGTCAGCAGCAGTTCGCCCACCCCCTCTATATCGAGCGTGCGGAACGGATCCTCGCGAAACACTCCGAGGCTAACATATTCCCGCATGAACCGGCCCGCATCGTCCCGTGAAAGGCCATAGGTCATCTGGGTGAGGTCATTTGTGCCGAAGGACAGGAAAGTCGAGGTTTCCGCCAAATCCCCGGCCCTGAGCGCCGCCCTCGGCGTTTCGACCATGATCCCAACGCCATATTCGAACGACATGCCGCTTTCACGCTGGACGGCCTGCGCCACGGCATCAATGCGCGCCCGGATCAGCTCGGCCTCACGGTTGGCCGTGACCAGTGGCAGCATAATCTCCGGCACCGCCCGCTTGCCTGGCGTGCGGTTCACCTCAATGAGTGCCTCAAAAATTGCGCGCGCCTGCATCTCATAGATCGACGGCATGACGACACCCAGACGCACACCGCGCATACCCAGCATCGGGTTAACTTCGGAGAGTTCGCGCAGACGTGCTTTCAACCGCTCAACCGGCATGTTCACCGCGGCGGCAAACTCGGCCACGTCATCCGGTCCGGTCGGCATAAACTCATGCAGTGGCGGGTCTAGCAGACGGATGGTTACGGGCAGGCCGCGCATGATCTCGAGCATCTGCACAAAGTCCTCGCGCTGCATCGGCAGAAGACGATCCAGAAGGTCCTGCCGTCGGTTGTCATCCTCCGCCAATATCATCCGCCGCATTACGCCAATGCGATCATCCTCAAAAAACATGTGCTCGGTGCGACAGAGCCCGATGCCGTCCGCGCGAAATTCCCTCGCGGTCCTTGCGTCAGCCGGCGTGTCGGCATTTGCACGCACCTCCAGCGCCCGGACCTCATCGGCCCAGTTCAAGAGGTCATGCAACGGCCCGCCGATTTCGGGCGGTATCATATTGGCCGAGCCAACCAGAACCTCGCCACTGGTCCCGTCTATGGTGATCCAGTCACCTTCCCGAAGCACCCGCCCGCCTGGCGCAGTCAGGGTTCGGTCCTCAAACGAAATCCGCAATCCGCTGGCGCCTACAACGCAGGGAAGACCTATACCACGGGCGATCACCGCGGCGTGGCTCGAATTACCGCCGTGAATGGTCAGAACGCCCTGTGCCGAGTGCATGCCCCGGATGTCCTCCGGACCGGTTTCGCTGCGGACGAGGATGGTCGCCTCATCACGCGCGGCCGCCGACTGGGCGTCCTCGGCCCGAAACACAATGCGGCCCGTCGCCGCGCCCGGACTGGCGGCAAACCCCGTGCCGAACAGGTCGCGCTGAAAATCAGGTGCGATCTGCTGGTGGAGGTGCTCGCCCAGACTGAGCGGATCAATGCGGAGGATGGCATGTTCACGGCTGATACGTCCCGCCCTGGCCAGATCGACCGAAATACGCACGTCGGCACGGGCGTTGCGTCTAACGGGAACAGCATCGACGATACTGACATCATCTCCGTTCAGGACAAAACTCACCCGCATGGCGTCGCCGGTGTCGCGTCCGATCACGTCCGCAGCATGGCGCAGCTGTTCAAGAGCTTCCGCACTGACGTTTTCGAGGTCGTTACCGGACTGGTCCGGCTCACGCCCCGTTTTGCGGTCCATCAGCGGACGGGCCACCCCAAAGACACCCGGTCGGCCATCGCCGCTGTCGACGAACTGGACCTCGCCCGTGACTGTCTCGCCCTGCCCCAGGGGCATTTCCTGCACGATCAGCCCGAGCCCGGCGTCAGCCGGCGCACCTTTGGCCTCCCGCAGGACGCGTGTGGAAACGGAATACCACATCGTCGCCTTGGCACGCGCCAGTCCCTCAATCTGACTGTGGAGATCGGGCGGAAACGACTGGCCAATCGAGGTTTCAAACTCCGCCAAAGCGGCCGCCACGTCATCGCGAAGGGTCGCGGGATCGGCACCCGCATCCGGTCCGACCGGATCAAAGCCGAAAACCTCTTTGGAATACCCGGAAACGAGCCGCAAACAGACCTCGAGCGCCGGTGCCTCACCCATCAAATCGATCAGGGCGTCCGGTTCAAAAGGGTTTACTCCAAGGAATTTGCCGCCTGGAGAACCGCCCCAGGACCGTTGCCCCGGGGAATTGCGCACGATGAGCGGTTTTCCTGCATGAAGTTCCGGTAGTGGCGGCAGAGACCCACCCTGCGCCAGATTGTTGACGGTCTCAAACGACAGCGCAAACCCGTCCGGAACCGGCAAACCCAAAGCCTGAAGCCGCGCCAGCATTGCGGCCCTGCGGCCATAATACCCTGGAGAAACGGCTTCACCCGCGTCCAGTCCGATGACGGGCAACGCGGTGGCATCGAGTTTCTGATCGTGTTTCATTGCGCCGCAACATAACGCCGAAACACCAAACGACAAAGCCTAAATGGCCGGGCACTCACGCCACCGGTTTATCCATCCAGGCTGGAGAAGACAGCAACCTGGTTCATAACCCGACGCACCCGGTTGAGCAGGCAAAGCCGGTTGCGCCGTACCGTCGGGCTGTCGGCATTGACCTTGGTGTCCTCAAAAAACGCGTCAATCGGACCGCGCAGGGCCGAAAGCGCCGTCATCGCAGCCGCGTAGTCCTCCGCCGCGAGCGCCGGTCGCAGGTCGGCGTCCGCCCGGTCAAGGGCCGCAAACAGAGCCTTTTCGCTGTCGGTTTCCGCGAAGTTGATGTCCGGGTCGAGCGAGTACTCAATCCCGTCGTTTTTCTCCTCACGCTCGAGGATGTTCACGGCGCGACGGTACCCGGCCAGCAGGTTCGGCGCGTCATCCGTGCCCAGAAACTCCTGCAAGGCCCGCACCCGCGCCACCAGTGGGACTAGGTCGTCCTGACCACCGAGCGCGAAGCAGGCGTCGATCACGTCATGCCGGATGCCTTCATCCCGCAGGTAGACCTTCAGCCGGTCCGCGAAGAAGCCAAGCAGGTCCGCGGCCTTTTCCACGTCAAAAACACGCTCGGCGTCGTTGACGGCAGCGTCGCAGCGCGGACCGTGACCCGCAAACACCTCCGACAGGCGCAGACGCACATTGTTCTCAAGGATCAGACGGATCACACCAAGAGCCGCCCGGCGCAGGGCAAACGGGTCCTTCGATCCGGTCGGTTTCTCGTCGATTGTCCAGAAACCTGCCAGAACGTCGATCTTCTCAGCCAGTGCAACCGCGACCGATACCGGCGCTGTCGGCACCTGATCGGAAGGTCCAAGCGGCGAATAGTGCTCCGCTGCTGCAGCCGCAACCGCTGGATCCTCACCCGCGCGAGCGGAATAATACCGGCCCATCACGCCCTGCAGTTCCGGAAACTCGTAGACCATTTCACTCGAAAGGTCCGCCTTGGCCAGACGTGCGGCCCGGACAGCAAGGTCCGCATCCGCACCGACCGCCGGTGACAGATCGCCGGCGAGCGCCGCGATCCGGTCGATCCGCGAGGCGAGGCTTCCAAGATCACGCTGGAACGTCACGCTGTCCAGCTTCGACGTCATGTCCTCAAGCGGCGTGCGCAAATCGTTTTCCCAGAAGAAAACCGCGTCAGAAAGGCGCGCTGCCAGGACCCGCGCGTTACCATCGAGAATGGTCGCACCCGCATCAGCCGTCTCGCGGTTTGCAACCACGATATAGGCAACAATTTTTTTGCTTTCCGGCTCACGCACGGACAGGAACTTCTGGTGCTCCTTCATGGAGGTCTGCAAAACCTCCGGCGGCAGATCGAGGAACCGCTCCTCGATTTTGCCAAGCAAAACAACCGGCCATTCCACCAGACCGGCAACCTCACGCAGAAGTCCCCTGTCCTCCACGACCTCCAGGCCCTGCGCAAAAGCAAGCTGCGTCGCGTCGTGCCAGATGGCGTCCTGCCGTTCCGTGGCCGAGAGTTTCACTTTCGCCCGGGCCAGTTTCACCTGGTAGTCCTCGAAGGACGAAACGGAGAACGCATCCGGCGCCATGAAACGGTGTCCACGGGTGATGCTGCCCGCCTTGATCCCGTCGATTTCGAGACCAACCACACGCCTCTCCGATTCATCGCTCAGAATGCACAGAATCGAATGCAGCGGCCGCACCCAGCGCAACGTTCCCGCACCCCAGCGCATGGATTTGGGCCAGGGGAAATTCCGCACGACATGGTCCACGACCTCCGCCACAATCTCCTCCGCGGACCGGCCGGGCTTTTGAGTGACCGCGAAGTACACCTCGGCACCCTTGACCTCCCGCACCTCGAGCTGGTCCTTCGTCAGACCCGTCGAGCGCAGGAAGCCCTCAAGGGCTTTTTCGGGCGCGCCAACGCGTGGACCCTTGCGCTCCTCATTGACGCCGGGCGAACCATCCGCCAGCCCCTCAACCGCCAGAACGAGACGCCGTGGTGTCGCAAACGCCTCCGCATGGGCATAGGTCAGCCCACGATCAACCATGCCATTGGTGACCAGTCGTTTCAGATCCGCCGCAGCCGCATCCTGCATCCGTGCGGGGATTTCCTCTGAAAAAAGTTCCAACAAAAGATCGGGCATTTCAGTCTTCCTGGGGTTCCTGGAGGCGGCTCACGCAAAAGCGGATGCGCGGCCCAAGGTCAAGTCAAAACCGGACAATGGCGTCCGTCACGGCCGGTGCCGTCAGTCGCGGTCCGGTATGCGGCCAAACACGGACCAGCCCGTTGCCCGGACCAGTTCTTCCAAAGCCCGCGTTCCGAGCAGGGAATTGCCCTTGGCGTCAAGCCCCGGGCTCCACACCGCGATGGAGGCCACCCCCGGCATCACGGCGAGAATACCACCGCCAACGCCGCTCTTTGACGGGATGCCTATCCGAAACGCAAACTCACCCGAGGCGTCATACTGTCCGCAGGTCATCATCAGCGCCATCAGGCGCCGTGCCCGGTCAGCGTTGATGGAGGCATCCGTTGCCCCGATGGGTATACCGGCACAGGCCAGATACATCCCCGCCGTCGCCAGCTGGCGGCAGGTCATCGCGATACTGCAGTGATTGAAATAGGTGGTCACCACATCCTCAACACTGCCGCGCAGATTGCCCTCCGCCGCCATAAACTGCGCGAGAGCCCGGTTGCGCGCACCGGTCAGCCGCTCGGACCGGGCCACGTTCCGGTCCACATAGACCGACCCGTCATGGGCCAGCCTGCGGCAAAGACCCAGCATGTCATTGGTGGCATCCTTCGGGCTCAGACCCTCCATGATCACGTCCGCAACCACGATGGCGCCGGCATTTATGAACGGGTTCCGCGGCACGCCCTTCTCATATTCAAGCTGGACAATCGAGTTAAATGGATCGCCACTCGGCTCACGGTTCACCCGCTTCCAGAGCGCCTCGCCCACCTTTTCCAGAGCAAGCGTCAGGGAAAAGACCTTTGAGATACTCTGGATGGAAAACGGCACATCACCGTCGCCGGCCACCACGGCCCGACCGGTATCGACCGGCACAATCGCCATGCCGAACCGGTTGGGATTTACTTTGGCAAGTTCAGGAATGTAGTCCGCGACCTCGCCCCGCTCGGTCTCCTTTGCGAGCCGGGCGACGATGTCATCCACAAGTTCCTGAAGTCTGCGATGTTTCACGTCCGATGCTTCAGACATGGTGTCTCCCCGACCCGAACAGCGGTTTATTCCGCGAATTCCTCGCCCAACTGCCGCCACAGATAGACCGAACCATCAGGATAAACCGCCGCCATGACGTCAAATCCTTCAGGGTTCTCGCCGGCCACCAGTTTTGCCTCGGCCGTGCCATCCTCCAGATCCCTGGTGATGCGTTCGGCATCAAAGCACCCGAACCAGGGTGGCGGTGTCAGGGGAACCGGTTTCTCCGCTATCGGCATGCTTGCGAACACCGAGCTATCCGCCTCAAAGCACGCCCGCAGTTTCAGTGGAGAGGTCGGGGCATCGATCATGTCGATATTCGAAACGGGGATCACGGTCCCGCCAAACACAAGTTCATCGCTTTCCTGATCCCGGTCGTAAAAGGCGAAGAACTGGAAATAGACCAGCGCCGCCGCGAATACCGCGACGAACGCCCCGAACCACAGGATCAGCCTGCGACCGCTCACGCCTCCGCGCCGCCTGCCGCTTCCGTGGTCAGATACGCGTCCGCACAGGCCTTCGCAAGCGCCCGCACCCGACCGATGTAAGCCTGGCGTTCCGTCACGGAAATCACGCCCCGTGCATCGAGCAGGTTGAATGTGTGGCTTGCCTTGATGCACTGGTCATAGGCCGGATGCGCCATGACGATCCGGCGGCCCGCGTCGTCCGTGTCGGCGGCCGCCAGAATACGACCGCATTCGGCCTCGGCATCCTCAAAATGGCGCAGCAGTGTTTCCACATCCGCCTGATCGAAGTTCCAGCGCGAGTATTCCTGCTCGGTCTGACGGAACACGTCGCCATAGGTCAGCGGGATCGGCGCGTCGGGATCGTTGAACGGCATGTCCATCACGTGATCCACACCGAGCACATACATTGCCAGCCGCTCCAGACCGTAGGTCAGTTCCCCCGATACGGGCGAACAGTCATGGCCGCCCACCTGCTGGAAATAGGTGAACTGGCTCACCTCCATCCCGTCGCACCAGACCTCCCAGCCCAGCCCCCATGCACCCAGTGTCGGGCTTTCCCAGTCATCCTCAACAAACCGGATGTCATGCAGCGTATTGTCAATGCCGATGGCTTCCAGAGAACCAAGGTACAGCTCCTGCAGATCCGGCGGCGACGGTTTGATCAGAACCTGGTACTGGTAATAATGCTGCAGACGGTTGGGGTTATCGCCATACCGTCCATCGGTCGGTCGCCGCGAGGGCTGGACGTAGGCCGCGGCCCAGGATTTGGACCCGAGCGCACGCAGCGTCGTTGCCGGATGAAACGTCCCCGCACCCACCTCCATGTCGTAAGGCTGCAAAACCGCACAGCCTTTTTGCGCCCAGTAGGACTGCAGGCGGAGGATGATTTCCTGAAAGCTTCGGGGGGCTGCGTTTGCCATGTAAACAGGTCCGGTGTCAGATACGGATTTCGGGATGACCCTTTAACAGGCACACGCTTGAGGTCAATCAGGACCGGCACCCTCAGCCGCGCCAGAAGGCCACCGTGAACAGCACAAAGACCGACATCAGCTCAAGCCGCCCGATCAGCATCACGGTCGCAAGAACCCACTTGGCCGCCGCCGGAAGCCCCGAGAAATTCCCGGCCGGCCCGATTTCATCACCCAAACCCGGCCCAATATTGGCAATTGCGGTGGCCGCACCCGATACGGCGGTGACCGGATCAAGCCCGATCATCATAAGAAGGATTGCCGATACCGCCATGGTCAGGAAGAAGAACATGAAAAAGACCATGACCGAATTCAGAATGTCATCGGACACGGGCCGGCCCTCATATCGCGGCGTATAGACCCGGTTCGGGCTGTGAAGCTGCTTCACCGCCGCCGACACGGCAGAGAACATCAACTGATAGCGGAAGATCTTCGCCGAACAGGCAGTCGACCCAGAACAACCACCCAACAGGCCGAGCACGAAGAACATCGCCGCTGCGGTCGGCCCCCACAGCTGATAATCCGCGCTCGAATACCCGGTCCCGGTGGAAATGGAGGCGATATTGAAAATCACCTCCCGCAGCGCGGATTCACCAAAAGCCTCCTCGGCTTCCAGGGCATAATCGATGGAGAGGATCAGGACGAAGGCCGCCAGAACCAGAATGAATGTCCGGATCTGTGTATCCCTGAAAAAGGGCATGGCAGTTCCGTTGATCAGCTGCAAAAACCGCACGAACGGAAGCGCCGAGAGGATCATGAAGATGATCGCGACGTAATGTGTCGCGGCATTAAACTCCGCGAAGGAACTGTCCTGATTGGCCATCCCGCCGGTTGAGGCCGTGGTCATCGAATGCACCAGCGCATCGAATGAACCCATCCCCGCGAAGGTGTAGCCCATGAAACAGCCGAAGGTCAGTCCCGCATAAATCATGGTCAACGACATGGCGATTTCACCGGCCCGTGGCAGCATTTTGCCCATAGTGTCAAACGCCTCAGACCGGAAGATCTGCATACCACCGACCTTCAGGGTCGGCAGAAAAACCATTGCCACCACGACGATGCCAAGCCCACCAAACCACTGCAGCATTCCGCGCCACAGCAGGACGCTGTGCGACATGTACTCAAGCCCGGTGAACACGGTGGCGCCGGTCGTGGTCAGGGCCGACATGGCCTCGAAAAAAGCGTCCGTAAAAGACGCATTGGGCTCGCCCAGCCAGAACGGCAGCGCGCCAAAAAGAGGAAAAACCGCCCAGACCCCGGTAGCGAGCAGGAAGCTTTCCTGGACGCCAATATCCTCACGGTCGCTGTTGGAGCATGCAAGCGCCGTGACCGTACCCACCATGATGGTAAGGATGGCGGAGGCCGCGAACGCTCCGGCGTTTCTGTCGCCCACATGCAGGTCCGTGAACAGCGGTATGAGCATGAAGCCGCCCAACGCGGCCACAAGCCAGCCAATCACGTATCCCACGGGCCTGATGTCAATCATTCGGGATCGTTGGCCCGACCCGTGCGAACTGTCAAGTCACTGATCGCGCCGGGAATCAGCCGGTGTGATAAAGGCTGTCAAAGGTGCGCGGATCGAAGCTTGCCTGATGAAAGGTTTCGCCGTGGGTCAGGATGGAAACCGCGTCATGGCTGTGCAGTGATTCCTGATGGCTTGCCACCACCCGGAAATCACCAATGCGGTCATCGCGCTCAAGGCTTTCACACAGCAAACGAACCGCATCCTCCACAAAAATCGGGTTAGCCGCATTCAGTTCCGCGAAGGCCTGCTCATCCTCCCGCTTGACCATCACCTGGGTCTCGGTCGGAATGGCCTGGTTGCACAGATCCACCACATCCTCGAACCACAGCACGTCATCGCCCACAAGTTCCACCGACACACGCGCTACTGAGCGTTGTGAATGCGGCGTGGCGAGCTGGTTGCGGGTCTGGCGGGCATGTTCGGAGAGCTCAAGCGAACAGGGACAGGTGGAGGAATAAACGTAGTCGAGATGCAGAATGCGCTGGGTTTTCTCCGCGTTCTTCACCATCTCCAGGGCCACGTTGTAATACTGGTAGCCATCAAGCCCGGACCGCAGAGAGCGTTTCATCATCGGGAACTTGAGGCGCATCTGAATGCGGGCGTCGAACGAGTCGAGATCGTTAAGGTACGAATCCAGCACCCCATCGATCACTTCAAACGAAAACGATTTCTCGGCGTGGTCATAAAATGACCGGATGATCCGGCTCATGTTGATGCCCTTTTTGCTGGCATCAAGCGAAACCGATCCTGTCACGGAGGTTTCCAGTTGCAGGTCACCACCGTCGCGCGACCGGAAGCGGATCGGAAGCCGGAAATTGGATATGCCGACGTGCTGGATCTTCTTTTTGGAGCCCTTGATCAGGCTTTCCGGCCCGTTTTGAAGGTCCGGGAGCGTGGACCGGTAGGCCTCATCAACCCGCATGTCGGACGGATAGGTACGACTGAAGTCCGGATAGGCATCCGTTGCCGCCGGCCTGCGCCGTCGCGTTGACTGACGTGTTTCATGCTGTGGAGTTTCAGTTACCGAGGACTCGGACGAACCTGTCTGGGTATTTGCTACATACAACCTGGTATCTCCCTTGGTCCACACCTTCGTCAGAAGATGAAAGACCACTTTCCCAACGTGGCATCGGCACGGTGCCACTCGTTAAGCTGCCGAAAACCTACATAATTCAACCAAAAGTTGAAAACAAAAACTTTGGGAAATAGATCACATGACGATCAAATGCTCAGATATTTGTTTGTAATTTATTAATCGTTACAAAAGAGCAACACACCCTTTAGTCACATTCCGGAGAACATAACAGGAATGTTGCTTTACTTTCCAATCAAACAGTTAACAGGCATCCAGCCCCTGCATCAGATCGGCGATGATGTCAGCCTCGTCCTCCAGACCGACCGACAGGCGGATAAGACCGTCGCTGATCCCGAGTTCCGCCCGCAATTCCGGTGACAGCCGCTGATGCGTCGTGGTGGCAGGATGCGTGACAAGCGTCTTGGAGTCCCCGAGGTTGTTGGTAATCAGACAGACCTTGAGCGCGTTCAGAAACCGGAAAGCCGCCTCCTTGCCGCCGGAAAGCTCCAGCGCCAGCATGGTCCCGCCGCAATCCATCTGGCGCTGGACCAGTTCCGCCTGCGGATGATCCTCAAGCCCGGGGTAAATCACCCTGCTCAGTTTGGGATGTCCCTGCAGTGCACGCGCAATCGCGTCAGCAGACCGCGCCTGTGCCCGACACCGAAGTTCGAGCGTTTCCATCCCCTTGAGCATTACCCAGGCGTTGAACGGGCTGAGCGCGCCACCGGTATGCTTGAGATACGGCTCGAACACGCCGCGGATAAACTCCTTCGTGCCCAGCACGATCCCGCCAAGGCAGCGTCCGCCGCCATCGATGTGTTTGGTCGCCGAGTAGATGATAACATCCGCACCCAGATCGATACTGCGCTGAAAAATCGGTGTTGCAAACACATTGTCCACCACAACCATCGCGCCAACCGCATGGGCCAGATCGGACACCGCCTTCAGATCCACCACATCCAGCGTCGGGTTCGACATGGTCTCAAGGAACACAAGTTTCGTGTCCGGCCGGATTGCTTCACGCCACTGGTCGTTGTCGGTGCCGTCAACAAAGGTCACTTCCACGCCAAACCGGGGCAGCAGTGTCTCGGTGATGTAAAGACAGCTTCCAAACAGGGCCCGGGCCGAAACGATGTGATACCCGGCTTTCAGTTGCGAGAACAGTGCACCGTTGACGGCCGCCATGCCCGATGCCGTCGCAAAAGCGTCCTCCGTTCCCTCGAGGATCGCCATGCGCTCCTCGAACATGCGAACGGTCGGGTTGCCGTACCGGGCATAAATGAACTCATCATCACCTGATTCAATGAACCGCGCCTCGGCCGATTCCGCCGTTGGATACACAAAGGCCTGAGTCAGAAAAATTGCTTCCGACATTTCACCGTACTGACTCCGGCGCGTGCCTCCATGAATCAGATTGGTACGGTTTTTCCACGTGTCGGTCATTTTTCCCAACCCGCCTTCGCGGGCCCTTTCAGGACAGTGTTTTCAGAGATGACGGCATATCGGGCCGCCGGTCAAAAGGGCTTAGCCACTGGATATGCACCGGTCAATGGCGCGCGGCCAAACCCCGGTCAGATAACGGCTTTTATGCCCGACAAATCCCGGGCGCGACACGGATTATTTATTCCGACCAAAAAAGTCGGGTTGACTATTCCGATAAACTTACTCAGGTTTGATCCAGATCAAGCAATCCCGCTCATTTGGGAAGCCGAAAGATTACAGCCGAAGGTCTCAGCCAGTGCGAAACGCGAATTGCGAGCGAAAGATCCTGATCAAAGAGCGGACCGTCAAGGTGAAAGGAACACACAGATGAACATGCGCACCGCACCTGAAACCCTCAAGGCAGCCCCGGAATCGCTCGCACCGGCCACGCCCGCCTGGAACGCAACCGACCTGACCAGGGGCGGCGTTCAGGCCCGCATCGTTCTGGACGACAAAACCTATACCCTGCGCATCACCCGCGCGGGCAAACTGATCCTGACAAAATGAACCAGCCCCTCCCCATGCGCGGCGCGAAGGCCGTGGGTGTGATGGACGAACTGACCGGTATTGAGGCCGCGTCCGTGATCTATCTGCGCCTGTGGTTTTCCGGATCGCGGGAACAGGCCCGCGTCCGCTCCGACCTCTTCATGGCCCTGGGCCGGGAACAGGGCGACCGCGCCCTGCGCTCCTTTGAAAACCTCTGCGAACTCTGTGTCCGGCACGGGCGCAGACCGATCATGCGCCATTCGGTGGAGTGCCGTTGCCTCGGCTCGGACGAATCCTGTTTTGCCAATTTCATCGCCACTGCCGCGGACGGCCAGCGTGAGGACGCGCTGCTCATTGCAACGCTACTGGTACGGCCCGATGTCGCACCGCTCGTCGCGTCGCTGGCCGCCGAATTCGGGCTGGCCCTCAAACGGATGCGGTTCGGAGAAAAAACCACCGTAAGCGCTCCATCGCACAGACCCAACAACAACACACTGCACTGAAACCGAAGGACAGACTGAATGAAACGCAACTTCCTGATCTCCACAGCCATGGGCCTCGCCCTCGCCACGCCCGTCATGGCGGTCGAGAAAAGTGCAGTCCTGGAAACATACGCCGATATCGCCGAGGCTGAATATGGCGACAGCCTGACCACGGCCAAAGCCCTCCAGTCCGCCATCAGCGAACTCGTCGCCAACCCGTCGGCCGAAGCCCTGCAGGCGGCCAAATCCGCCTGGCTTGCGGCCCGCGTGCCCTATCAGCAGACCGAGGTTTTCCGCTTTGGCAATGCCATCGTCGATGACTGGGAAGGCAAGGTAAACGCATGGCCACTCGACGAGGGCCTCATTGACTACGTCGATGCCTCCTATGGCGGCCCGACCGACGAAAACGAATACGCGGCCCTGAATATCGTGGCCAATCCGAGCTTTACGCTCTCCGGCACCGAGATTGACGCCTCCGAAATCACGCCCGCCCTCATTGAGGAGTCGCTTCAGGAAGCAGACGGTATCGAATCCAACGTGGCCAGCGGCTACCACGCCATCGAGTTTCTGCTCTGGGGTCAGGACCTGAACGGTCACGCCCCGGGTGCGGGCAACCGTCCCTGGACCGACTACGCCGCCGGTGAGGACTGCACCAACGGCAACTGCGACCGTCGTGGCGAATACCTTCAGGCCGCCGCTGACCTGCTCGTCTCCGACCTCGAATGGATCACGGCACAGTGGGGCGCCGATGGTGAGGCCCGTACCGGCCTGATGGATAATCCGGACGCGGGTATTTCCGCCATGCTGACGGGCATGGGCTCACTTTCCTACGGCGAACAGGCTGGCGAGCGGATGCGCCTCGGACTTATGCTGAACGACCCGGAGGAGGAACACGACTGCTTCTCCGACAACACCCATAACAGCCACTACTATGACGGTCTGGGCATCCAAAACGTCTATCTGGGTGAGTATGTCGGCGTTGACGGAACGGTGGTTTCCGGCCCATCGCTTTCGGACCTCGTCGCTGAAACCGACCCGGAACTTGATGCCGAGATGCGCGAAAAACTCTCCGCAACCATGCTGGCCCTCGGACGGATCAAAACGGCGGCGGAAGCAGGCTACTCCTACGACATGATGCTTGAGCAGGGCAACGCGGCCGGCGAAGCGCTGGTCATGGGGGGCGTCAATGGCCTGATCGACCAGACCCGGTCCATTGAGCGCGTCGTCACGACCCTCGGGCTCGACCAGATCGCCTTCGAGGGCTCCGACAGCCTCGACAACCCCAACGCTGTTTTTCAGTAAACTCCGTCAAAACGGCATGGCGCGGCCCGTCCGCGCCATGCTCCACTTTCCATCCGGCCTGGTGAGCGGAATGTGAGCCGTTCCCATGTTGCAAATCGGGGGCAAAGCGCCCATTGAACGCCGCAATATCGACCGCAGCCGGACCCACGACGCCATGACCAACCAGCCACGTCACACATCTTCTGGATGGCGCGCCCCGGCAACCGCGATCCTGTTGGCGCTCACGCCCCTGCCCGGCACCGCCCAGGCGGGCCCTCTGGACGAGCCGCACCTCAACATTGTACCGCGCACCGCGGAAGAACGCGAACGCATCGCGGCTGTTACCGGCCTCACCCAGGATTTCTCGGCTCCCCAGCGGTTTGAGGAAATGTCCGCAGGCGCCGCCACCGTCCGCGCCCGCACTACCGCCGACGCTTTCTCCGACTTCTCAGGCAATCTCGAATTCAGCGAGGAACTGGACTTCAAGGTCGGCAACGGACTCTTCAAGAAAATCTGGGTCTCGTCGCCCTCTTCCACCCTGGCCTCCGACGGCCTCGGTCCGCTTTACAACGCCCGCTCCTGCCAGCGCTGCCACATCAAGGACGGACGCGGCCACCCGCCCGAAGCGAACGACGACAACGCCATTTCGATGTTCCTGCGAGTCTCGGTCCCCGGCGATCCGGAGGACATCCCCGCCGATATCGAGGGCTGGTTCGCCACCCTGCCCGAACCCACCTATGGCAGCCAGCTTCAGGACCTGGCCGTCACCGGCCACGCGGCTGAATACAGGCTCGACGTAACATGGGAGGAAATCCCGGTGGAACTGACAGGTGGCGAAACCGTCAGCCTGCGCAAACCCGACTGGAAAGCCGCCGATCTCGGCTATGGCCCGATGCACCCCGACGCCATGATCAGCCCGCGTGTCGCCCCGCAGATGATCGGCATGGGCCTTCTTGAGGCCATTCCCGCCGCCGACATCCTCGCCAATGCCGATCCCGATGATGCGAATGGTGACGGCATCTCCGGCAAGGCCAGTATTGTCTGGTCCGACGAATATCACCAGCCCATGCTGGGGCGCTTCGGCCACAAGGCCGGCAACCCGACCGTGCTCCAGCAGGCGGCCCAGGCCTTCGCGGGCGACATGGGCATTTCCTCGCCGCTTTACCCTGCAGGCTCCGGCGAGTGCACGGCCACCCAGACGATCTGTATCGACGCGCCCCACGGCGATGGCGACGACCGGGAATTCGAGATCGATGATGACGGCCTCGAACTCCTGACATTCTACAGCCGCAACCTTGGCGTTCCTGCACGCCGCGACGCTGGCGACCGGCAGGTTCTGCGCGGGAAACGGATTTTTTATGAGACCGGCTGCGCCGACTGCCACCGTCCCGCCTTCGTCACCCACCGCCTGAAGGACCGTCCCGCGCAAAGCTTTCAGCTCATCTGGCCCTGGACGGACCTGCTTCTGCACGACATGGGCGAGGGTCTGGCCGATGACCGCCCGGAAGGCCGTGCCTCGGGTCGGGAATGGCGCACTGCGCCGCTATGGGGCACCGGCCTGACCGAACAGGTCAGCGGCCACAGCTATTTCCTCCACGACGGCCGTGCTCGGAACCGCCTTGAGGCCATTCTCTGGCACGGCGGCGAGGCGCAGGCCTCCCGCGACCAGATCGTGGACCTGCCCAAATCCGACCGTGACGCCCTCATAAGATTTCTGGAAAGTCTTTAACCCATGCGCATCCTGGCCCTGCTCCTCCTTTTTCTCCCGGTCGCGGCCCAGGCCGACGACCATGCCCAAAGTGTAGAGACCATCGTCAACGAACACATCCTGCCCGGCTTTGAGCGCTTCGACAGTGCCGCAACAAACCTGGCTGATACGGCAGCAGACCACTGTGAGCCCGAATCGGAAGACCTGCGTGCCGCCTGGAACGAGGCATTTGACGCCTGGCTCCGCATCAGCCACCTGCGCTTCGGCCCGACCGAGACCGGTGACCGCGGCTTCGCGCTCGCCTTCTGGCCCGACACACGCGGCGTCACACCCAAAACCCTGGCAAAACTGATCGCAGACGGGGACCCGATCGCGGAAAGCCCGGAGAGTTACGCCGAGGTTTCCGTTGCAGCCCGCGGCTTCTACGCGCTGGAATTCCTGATCTACGATCCGGCCATCTCCTCCGCCGGCGATCCGGTCTACCACTGCACTCTCATCCAGACCGTTACTGCGGACATTGCCGAAATGGCGCGCGATATGGCCGATGAGTGGAACACCGTCTGGGCCGAACAGATGCTGTCGCCATCGGCGGACGGTCTCTGGCACACCGACGAGGAAGCCGCCCGCGAGTTGTTCAAGGCCCTCACCACCGGCCTCGAATTCACCGCCGACACCCGTCTCGGCCGCCCTCTCGGCACCTTCGACCGCCCGCGACCCGCCCGCGCCGAAGCCCGGCGCTCGGGCCGTTCACTGCGCAACGTGCAGCAGTCCCTCGCGGCACTTGAGGATCTTGCCCTTGGATTCAGCCTGACCGACGAGACCCTGCGCGCCTCGCTCGAATCCGTGTTCGCCCGCAGCCAAAAGCTCGCCGCGAACCTCGATGATCCCGTCTTCGCGGGTGTCGATCAGCCCCAGTCCCGCCTGCGCGTCGAAATCCTACAGCAATCCATCGGTGACATTCGTGACGTGGTCTCCCAGGGCGTGGGCCCGTCGCTGGGCATCGCCGCCGGATTCAACTCCATGGATGGTGACTGACATGAACGCTCGCCGCCGCTTCCTCGCCGGAATGCTGGCCGCCGGCGTTATTCCCAAAACCGGCTGGGCCAGCGCGGGAATGCCCGCATGGCTCGCGGCCGCCGGAACCCCGGAAGGCGGCTTCGTGCTCTGCGGCATCACCTCCGCGCGGGAAATTGCCTTTCGCATCCCCATACCGGCCCGCGGCCACGCCGCTGCGGCACATCCCACCAAACCCCACGCCGTGGCCTTCGCTCGGCGACCTGGCACCTTCGCACTGGTGATTGACTGCGCCACAGGCGAGGTAAGATCCCGCCTTGCCTCACCACCCGAACATCATTTCTACGGCCACGGGGCCTTCTCCGCCGACGGTTCCGTTCTCTTCACGTCCGAGAATGACTACAACTGGGCCCGCGGCATGATCGGCGTCTGGGACGCGACGGACGGTTACCGGCGCATCACGGCGATCGAGAGCGGCGGCATTGGCCCCCACGACATCAAACGGCTTCCGGGTACCGACACGCTGGTCGTGGCAAATGGCGGCATCGAAACCCATCCGGACAGCGGCCGCGCCAAACTGAACCTCGCGACCATGCAGCCCAATCTCAGCTACATCGCGGAAGGTCAGGTTACGGAAACCGTGACCCTGCCCCGCGACCTGCGCCTGAACTCCATCCGCCACCTGGCCCTGTCAAAAACCGGAACCGTCGCTTTCGGCATGCAGTGGGAAGGCGCCGGACATCCCCGCGCTCTGGTGGGCCTGCACAAACGCGGTGCCGCGCCCGTTCTCTGCACGGCCCCGGAGCACGTAACCCGCGAAATGCAGGGCTATGTCGGCAGCATTGCAATGGACAAAGTTGGCGAGCGTATAGCCGTCACCTCACCACGCGGTGGCGTGATACAGACCTACGACGCAACCACCGGAAATTTCGTCAGCAGCCACACACAAACCGACGCCTGCGGTATTGCGTCAAACGGCACGGGCTTCACCGTGACGGATGGAACCGGCGGCATAGCCCGCCTCGGAAACGGCTCCGACGACCGGCGCCGGGTCGATGGTCTGATGTGGGACAACCATCTCGTACCGGTCGGCACCTGAGCCTTACACGCCACTGACCGCTCCATGAGCGTCACTGCGCAACCGCATCAAACTTTGAGGAAAAACCGAACGTGGCCCCCGAGGGGGAAGATATCCATCCATGTTCTGATAAATTGGAGCGGGCGATGAGATTCGAACTCACGACCCTAACCTTGGCAAGGTTATGCTCTACCCCTGAGCTACGCCCGCATCCGTGAGGCGGTGTATAGCCAAAAGCGTTTGAGGGTGACAAGGGGCAAAACGACGCTTCCGCAAAAATAATTTCACAGTTGTTCGAAGCGGTCACCGCACCGGGAATTCCCGCCCCGAACCGTGCCGATTCATTGACAGCCCAACCCTGTCACGGCACCATGTCAGCGCAGCAAAAACCATAAGCCCGTGCAAATACCTGGCAAAAAATTACCCCGCCATTAATCAATAATTATGCTGCGGCGGTTTGTAGTTCAGACAGTTAACGGTGAATTTTGTTGAAAGTGTGCGATGAGTGTTCTCAATCCAGACGGCCGGCCGGAGATGTCGCTGCTGAGACTTGCGGTAGCGCGGCTGGGGATTTCCGCAATGGGGGTCTATATTCTGGAAGATGACGGCGCGCGATTATGGACCTCCACCGCTGACTTCTCGCTCAACCAGTCCCGGTTTTCCCGAAATGACCATCAGGGCTGGACGGAACTGCCCAAACCCCTGCGCCATGCCCTTGCGACCACCGGTGCCAGCCGACTCACCACGGTCCAGACCGGCATCCACTGCGAATTCATTACGCTCATGCCGATCTGGCGAAACAACGCGCCCATCGGTTTTATCCTGATGATCGACCCCCGACGCCGCTGGCTCGGCCCCCGCGCGGCCCAGGGAATGCAGGACACGGCACAGCTCTTTGCCTCGCTGATCGCCCATGCCCGCCCCGATTCCGTCGCCCCGAAAGAGGCGCGTGACGACTCGACCGTAGCCATCCCCGACGACACCCTGCGCAACAGCGTCACGCGAATGGTTCAGTTCGCCCATCTGGATGCGATGGAGATCATCAACTCCTCCATTCTTCTGATCGACATCGACCGATTTCACGAGATCAACGAGGCCCTTGGTGCCGCAGCCGGCGACACGCTCCTCGCCGCAACCGGCAGCCGCCTTCGCGACATCCTCGGCCCGGGTGATCGCATGATCCGCCTCGAATCGGACCGCTTCCTGGTCATCACACCGCGCCCGGCCCCCGAGCTTCCCGATTTTGCCGGAATGCTGATCGACTGCGTCTCTGAAGCACACAGCATCGATGGCCGCGACGTCTCCCTCCAGGCCACCATGAGCCTTGTCCCCGCGCTCGACGGCGACAACACCGCGGCCAGCATGTTCCTCCACGCGGAACTCGCCCTGCGCCGTGGCAAACGCGAGGGCGGCAACCGCATCGTCATGCATGACCCCCGGCTCGATGCGGCTCTTCAGGACAACAGCCGTCTCAAACTTGATCTTGCCGAAGCCATGGAAAACGATGGCCTGCAAATCGTGTATCAGCCCTATTTCGACCTCGCCGGTGATTCCGTCTCCGGATATGAGGCGCTGATGCGCTGGACCCACCCCGAGCGCGGCAACATGCAGCCCTCCCAGTTCATCGGCCTGGCCGAGGCTTCCGGCCTGATCCTGCCACTGGGCGCCTGGTCGCTGAACCGCGCCCTCTCCGACGCCGCGGGCTGGGACGGTGATTTCCGGCTCTCGGTCAACATCTCCGCGCTTCAGTTCCACCAGCCGGAATTCGTCGACCAGGTTGACGCGGCCCTTGCCCGAAGCGGCTTCCCGGCGGAACGCCTGGAACTGGAACTCACTGAGACCGTACTGCTCAATGAGGAGCCGGGAACCGTCCGCCGCATCAAAAGCCTCATCGACCGGGGCATCCAGATCGCCCTCGATGATTTCGGTACGGGCTACAGCGCGCTGTCCTACCTCTCGCGCATTCCCCATCACCGCATCAAACTCGACCGAAGTTTTGTCCAGGACCTCGAAAACCCGGCCACGGCGGAGCTCATCCGCGCCATCATCCAGTCCGCCCGCGCACAGGGCATAAAGGTCACGGCCGAAGGCATCGAAACCGACAAGCAACTCCGTCAGGTTCGCGAATTCGGTTTCACCCACGCCCAGGGTTTTCTGATCGGCCGCCCCGTCGATCAGCCGATGGAGGTTGCGGATACGGGCGGTCCCAGCGCGATTTCCGTCTGACGCCCTCTTACCAAACCACTCCCGCGATGATATTGCCCCTCACTGTCACGACAGAACGGGGGCGGCATGCAGGAACTCTCACAGGATCAGCGGGATCCGGATTTCGTCCAGAACCCATATCCCTTCTATGAACGCGCCCGCGCCTGCGGTGATCTGTTCCACTGGACGGAATACGGATTCCCCTGTGCCGCAGGTCATGCTGCCGTCAACGCCATCCTGCGCGACCGCCGGTTTGGGCGGGAACCGGCGGAGGACCAGAAACCGCAACGTCCCGCCCACCTGAAAAACTTCTATGCGGTCGACGAGCTTTCCATGCTCGACCGCGAGCCGCCCGTCCATACGCGGCTGCGCTCACTCGTCCTGCGGGCCTTCACCTCACGCCGCATCGCGGGCCTTACAGGCGACATCGAGGACATCACGATTAACCTTCTCGACCGGATGGACGGCGACAGCGTGGACCTCCTGTCCTGCTTTGCCGAACGTCTGCCCGTCGAGGTGATAGCGAGGCTGCTCGGCGTACCGGGCGAGATGTCGGATCAGCTTCTTAAATGGTCCCACGACATGGTTGCCATGTACCAGGTGCGCCGCGACCGGGAGATTGAGGACCGCGCCGACCAGGCCGCCGCTGAGTTCACCGCATTTCTCAGGGATTACGTGGAGCTGCGTCGCAGATCCCCGTCCGATGACCTTATCTCCGAACTCATCACTGCCGAATCGGAGGGTTCCAAACTCACCACGCTCGAACTCATCGCCACCTGCATCCTGCTCCTGAACGCGGGCCACGAGGCAACTGTTCACGTCATTGGCAACGGCCTGACCTCCATCTTCGGCGAAGGCCTCAATCCCGGCGATCTATTTGCCAGCGAAGACCGCACGACCCAAACCGTAGAGGAAATGATCCGCCACGACCCGCCCCTGCACCTCTTCACCCGCATGGCGAAGGACGACGTCGAGATCTTCGGTCACAGGTTCCGGCGCGGCGACACCGTTGGATGCCTCCTGGCCGCGGCAAACCGTGACCCTGCCGTATTTGAGGATCCCGACCGCTTCAATCCTGACCGGCCCAACGCCGCGGCCAACCTGTCCTTCGGCGCAGGCATACATTTCTGCATCGGTGCCCCCTTGGCCCGCCGCGAACTCATTGTCGCTCTGCCGCTGCTATTTGGCCGCTTTCCGGACCTGAAACCAACCAGTCCACCGGACTTCGCCGACCGCTATCACTTCCGCGGCCTGACCACGATGCCCGTCACATTGATCCCAGGCACCTCACGCGCTACACGGCCCTAACGGGAACAGCATCAGGACGGGGCGCAGAGCGTGAACGAAAATTCCGGCAAAACCGCCTCGGACGCTCTGGTCCGCGACCCCGAAGGCGGCATTCCGCGTCTTCTGGAAATTATGGCCCGGCTCCGTGAGCCGGAGACCGGCTGTCCCTGGGACATTGTCCAGACCTACGAGACCATCGCCCCCTACACCATCGAGGAGGCCTACGAGGTCGCCGACGCCATTGAGCGTGCGGCCTTCGACGAGCTGCGCTCGGAACTGGGCGATCTGCTCCTTCAGGTGGTCTACCACAGTCGCATGGCGGAAGAGGAAAACCGCTTCACCTTTGCCGATGTGGTGCGGGACATCTCGGACAAAATGCTCCGCCGCCATCCACACGTGTTTGGCGATGACAGCCGCGACAAGTCACCGGAACAACAGGTCGCGGACTGGGAAAAGATCAAGGCGGCCGAACGTGCCGAAAAACCGGAAACCGCCAGTGTCCTCGACGGCGTTGCCGCGGGGCTGCCTGCGCTGACCCGCGCCGTCAAACTTCAGAACCGTGCCGCACGTGTTGGATTCGACTGGCCCAATGCCACCTCCGTCCTCGACAAAATTTCTGAGGAAACGGAAGAACTCGTTGCCGAGATGAACGGTGGCAACGTGGACAAAATTACCGAGGAATATGGCGATCTGATGTTCGTGATGGCGAACCTTGCCCGCCACCTGAAAATCGACCCGGAGGCCGCTCTACGAGCCGCCAATGCCAAGTTCACCCGGCGCTTCGGCGCGGTGGAGACAGCCCTGGCGTCACAGGGCCGCACACCGGATCAAAGCACTCTTGAGGAAATGGACGCCCTCTGGGACGCCGCAAAACTTGCCGAGCGCGTCTCAGAAAAGAGCTGACAGAATCAGCAGCAGAACCAGCGCTCCGGCCCCAAGAGCCGCGAGAATCTTATAGGCGCGTTTTTTGCTGTTACGCACCGACCGCATCAGGTTGGCCCGCTCGTTGACGTTCGGGAATTCCTTCTCCGGCACCTCAACGCCCAGAAACTCGCAAAGCGGCTCCCAACCCTGATCGACGGAAAACACAAGCAGGCGCTCGGGCGGGATCGCGGCCTTCACTTCCTCGATATGGTTCTCGTACCGCGCCTTTGCCTTTTCGCGGTCCTCCATCGTGCCCCGCAGGAACCGCTGCCAGATGAGCTTGCGCGCCATCTCGCCAAACCGCCGCTCCTTGGAGGTGAAGATTTCCAGCACCTTGTACTGCCAGGTGTTCTGAGTGAAATAGATTGTGTCCATCGTGCTGTCGTACCAAGCATCGGCCCCGCGTGGATGCAGGGTCAGCAGCACCTTCGCATCCGGATAGGCCTCAGCCAGTTCCTTCCAGACGCAGCAGGCAGGATTGTCGAGCGCCGCCGAGTAATTCTTGAAGACCTTCTCCCAGTCATGCTGGGTCCCCGGCTCGGAATTCGCAACCTGCCGCCAAAACTCGACATGGTCGCGGTTGGCCGGGTTCTGGAGCAGTTCAACCATATGATAACAGGGAAACCCGAGCTCGTTGAGCGCGGCATAGGTCGACATTGTCCCCGTACGGCCAAACCCCGCACCGATTACTTTGAGTGTCACAGTATAACTCCGATCAGCTTTTCGAATCCCCAAACAACGTTACAGCCCTTATCCCCCCGTGGTCCACGATTGGAAACAAACATGCTAAACGCGCCTCAAATACGCACAAAATCACCAACTGTTTTTGTCGCCATTACCCGCAAAATCTTTGGGCAATTGCGCGTCAAACGGGCGGTCCGGCCCAATTAATTGCAATGGCACAACTTTAACGCTCACAGCACCCCCGGTCAGTCGCAGTATGTCCGTGAATCAGGTAGTATGAAACTGAAGCCCAAAAATATGTGATGCACAGCACCGACAGCGTCTTTTCCGCATTTTCGGAGGTATCTACGATGAAAAACCCGCTGCACCCGGCGATTCTGTCCCTGTTTGTCAGCGGCATCGCAACCGCTGAACCCCTGCCGAATCTCAATCTCGAACCAGGCACGACCACGGTATCCGGCCTGTCCAGCGGCGCATTCATGGCCGTTCAGCTTCAGGTCGCCTTTTCCGGCACGATCTCCGGGGCCGGCATCGTCGCCGGCGGCCCCTATGACTGCGCGGCCGGCGCGGTCTGGCGCGCGCTCTTTGTCTGCATGGATCCGTTTCTCATTGAACCCGACGCCGGGGCCTCGGTTGCGATGATCCAGGTCATGGCCGCGGAAGACCTCATTGATCCCATCGACGGCATCACCCCCGATCGGCTTTACCTGTTCCACGGTCAGGCCGATGATACTGTCGCACGCGTCACCATGGATACGCTGAGCCAAACCTACACGCTGCTCGGTGTCAGCCCCGATGACATGGCCTATGTCACCTCAATCGACGCGGGACATGGCTTTGTGACCGAACGCGGCCCCGTGCCCTGCAATGAAACCCGTCCCGATTTTCTCATCGACTGTGACTTCGACCAGGCGGGTGATATCCTCAATCAACTCTACGCCGACCTCCAACAACCCGTTGAACCAGGGGACGAAGGTTTCGTCACCTTCGACCAGTCGGGCTACACGGAAAACGCGCCAGGCATGGATGACACCGCATTTGCCTACATTCCCGAGAACTGCGCGGAGGGCGAAACCTGTCGCCTGCATATTGCCCTCCACGGTTGCAAACAGGGGCGCGAGACCATCGGTGAGGACTATGCCCGGCTCACAGGCTACAACCGATGGGCCGAAGCCAACGGCATCGTGATCCTGTACCCGCAGGCCATCAAAATCCCGTCGCCCTGGTTCAACCCGTTTGGCGGCAACCCCAACGGCTGCTGGGACTGGTGGGGCTATTCCGGCCGCGACCATCTCAGCAAATCCGCACCGCAACTCGCCGCCATTGCCAACATGGCCACCGCCCTCGGCGCACCACTCGATTAGGGATCAGCCGCAGCTGCCGGTATAGCCGCAGGCCGTGCAGAAATCGCATCCGTCCCGCCGGATCACCGCCGCATGGCCACATTCGGGGCACGTCCGTCCGGCCACGATCCCCAAGGGCGCCGTGCCTACGGCGGGCGCCTCTTCCGGCACCGGCGCATCGCTCCAGATGGTCGAACTGCCTGACACGGGAAACCCATCGCTGTCAAGAAGCCCAAGCATCGCATAGCGGTGGATCAACAACCGCGCCACATAGGCGATCGTCGACGGCTGAACCGACTGCTTCGCACTCCCCGGCTGGCGCGCAAAGAAATCCCCCTGCGCCTCCGGCAGATCCTTCAGACCACGCAGTTTCTTCCCGATCCAGGCCGGATCGATCACGCGCATGTCGAGGCTCAAACTCTTGGTCAGTCCGTTGAACTCCAACGGATACGCCCCGGACAGCCACACGCTGAACGGACGCTTCGTGCCATCCGGCAGCAGACATTCCTTCACGAACATTGCGAAATCATCGCCCGTGGTCGGGTTGAGAATATCCACCGTCCAGCTCAGCGTGCCCTCAACTCCCGATTTGGGCTCCTTGCGCGAGAACAGCGCATTCACCAGCGGCGTTTCGGCCTCCTCGTCGTCGAAAACCCCAAGGCTCTCGCACCGGAATTTTACCACTTTGGCAAAGGCACTCACGTTCCCCGCAACCGGTACGAGATTACCCTCCGGCGGCATCGGCATGTGGTATGGCGCGCCTGGGGTTTTCTCGAGGCTTTCCAGCTTCATGCGCAGCCAGTCCGAGTCCTGCGCCCGCATGTCCATGGAAAGGTTCTTCGCCAGCGCACCCAGGCCGCGCGGCGTCTGCTCGCCATTTGCCCAGACCTCAAACGGCTGGTTGCGCCCGTTCTCCACGTGCCCGACGAACACCGCAAACCGGTTCCCCGGTGCTTCCACCATATAGGTCCAGGACGGCGACCCCGCCTTCAGGCTCGGCCGGTGCGGCCAGCGCAGGGCGGCGAGAGCCACCTGCGGCGCGTCGCTCACCTGAATGCGCCGATCCTCATCGGACTGGTCGAGATCCTCACCCGCCTTGCTCTCCACCGACAGAACCGACCCGAGCACGGTATTCGGCCGATAGGTCGTGATCCCTTTCAGCCCGCGCTTCCAGGCCTGAAGGTACAGATCCTCGAAATCCTCAAACGGATAGTCCTCCGGGACGTTCACCGTCTTGGAAATTGCCGCGCAGATATAGGGCTGGATCGCCGCCTGCATTTCCATGTGGTCCATCGCGGAAATCTCAAGCGCGTTGCGAAACGCTTCCGGCAATTCGTCCGAATTGCCGCCCCGCGCCTTCCACAGCCGCCAGGCATGATCCTCAACCTGATACTCGCGGGTTGTGTTGTCGGCCTCCCGCTTCTTGCGGGTGTAGTACCAGGAAAATGCCGGCTCGATGCCGTTGGAGGCGTTGTCCGCAAAGGCGAGCGAAATCGTCCCGGTCGGTGCAATCGACAGAAGGTGACTGTTGCGGATACCATATTTGCGGATGTCCGCGCGAATATCCTCCGGCAACCGCTTCGCCATGCCAGACGCCAGATACCGCTCCGCATCGAAGAGTTTGAAAGCACCCTTCTCCTTTGCCAGCGCGACCGACGCGCGATAGGCCGCATCCCGCATGGTCCGCGTTACATCCGCCGCAAACTCCCGCGCCTCAACACTGTCGTATTTGAGCCCCATCAGGATCAGCGCATCGCCGAGCCCCGTGAACCCCAGACCCACGCGGCGCTTGTTCGCCGCCTCCGTCGCCTGCTCCGGCAGGGGCCAGACCGTCGCGGTCAACACGTTGTCGAGCATCCGGATCGCGGTCGCCACGCAATCCGCGAAGGCTTCCGCCCGGAAGACCGCATCGACGCCAAATGCGTTGTCCACAAACCGCGTTAGATTGATCGACCCGAGGCAGCAGCATCCGTAGTCAGGAATGGGGATCTCCCCGCAGGGATTGGTCGCCTCGATCCGCTCACAGTAATGCAGGTTGTTCTCGCCATTGATGCGGTCAAGGAACAACACGCCCGGCTCGGCCGCGTCATAGGTGTTGCGGGCAATGATCTGCCACAGCTCCCGCGCCCTGATCGTGGCATAAATCCACTTGCCGTCCTCACGCTGACGCGCACCGGCCCGCATCTGAGCCGGCCCTGGCTCGGCCTCATGCACGAGGTCAAAGTCCTCATCCGCGTCCACGGCGGCCATAAAGGCGTCGCTCACGCCCACGGAAATGTTGAAGTTGTTGAGCCGCCCGGCCTGGGATTTAGCGCCAACAAACTCCATGATGTCCGGGTGGTCACAGCGCAACACGCCCATCTGCGCCCCACGCCGCGACCCGGCGGATTCCACCGTGGCGCAGGACTGGTCAAACACATGCATGTAGCTGATCGGGCCCGACGCGGAACTGTCCGTGCCATGCACCCGCGCGCCCCTTGGCCGGATCGTGGAGAAATCATAACCCACGCCACCGCCCCGGCGCATGGTTTCCGCAGCCTCCCGCAGGGCGGTGTAAATTCCAGGCTTGCCGTCGGAATTACCGGAAATCGAGTCGCCCACCGGTTGCACGAAGCAGTTGATCAGCGTGACCTCACGAATATCCGACCCCGCCGCCGAATTGATCCGCCCGCCGGGAATAAACCCGGTCTCGAGCGCGCGCAGAAACTCCGGCTCGTGTTTTGCCGGATCATCCTCGACCTTCGCCAACCCCCTGGCTACCCGCGCCCGCACGGCCCGGACCATTTCCGGGCCATCGAGATCCTTCTCCGCACCTTTCGCGTATTTCTCCCGCAGAACATCCAGACTGACCTCCTGCCAGGGCATTTCATCTGACGGGGCAACGTCGAAATTCCTGCGGTCAGGCCTGTTCATCTGCGAAAATCCCTGATTGGTGTGAGAGCGTCCAGAATACGCCCGCCGCCTCTTTCGGTCAATTCATGGTTACCGCCGAATTCGCGGATGACGCCGGTTTGTTTCCACTATATTGTGTCACACCGCGTCACGTCCACAGGAGATAGCGCAAACATGACGGCAGCGGTCAACCTGGTGAAACTATGCGTCGGAGTGGAATCCGTCGATGAACTGCGGCAGTGGCAGGAGGCCCGCGCGGCGCAGCGTGCGGCTGACGGCATTGATCCCCGCCCGCGCCACATCACCCGGGCCTGGCCCAAACAGGCCGACGCCCTGCTCGACGGCGGCTCGCTCTACTGGGTCTTCAAGGGCCTGATCCTCGCCCGACAGAAGGTCGTGGCCCTCGAGGAAAAAATCGGGGAGGACGGCATCCGCCGCTGCGCCCTGATCCTTGATCCCGAACTCATTCGCACCGTGCCACAGCCCCGTCGCCCGTTCCAGGGATGGCGCTACCTGAACGGCCTGGACGCCCCCGCCGACCTGGACGACGACACGCAAACCGACAACATGCCCCCCGAACTCATGGCCGAATTGGCTGAAATCGGAGTGTTGTAAAATGTTTCTGCGACACCTCGCACCACTTGCGGTTGCGGCGGCCTTGAATGTCGTACCTGTCACCGGCGCCGCGGAAAGCCGCTATGGCTATGACTGGGACGCTTTGGGCCAGGAGTTCTGCCACCTTACCCTCGCGGGAGACACCTCCGCAATGGCGCCGGTGCTGACAGACTCCCTTGTCGACCTGATCCGACGGGCTTCCGGCAACCCGGAAATGCCCTCCGGCCGCACCCTGTTCCAGACTTACCAAAATGAGGTCAGCGAGTGCACGGCGAAGACTCTGAGTTCCGCAATCGTTGAGATCAAACGAAAAAACTTCGGAGCCATTGGCGAACCGGCCTGGACGGAATACCTGGTCGTCGTTCCCCAGGCGGACGGTACCACCCGCATCGACGACGTCCTTTTCGCCACCCGCCGCAGCGACACCCTGCGCGCCCGCCTCAACGCATGGGCGGCAAGATAATCCGAAAGAAGGCGGTCGCGTCCAGCACCGGGGCCTAAACCCCCGGCACCTCGGCACCAATCCGGCTACAGACCTCGACGAGAGCTTCCCGCTCGCCATCGCCCCATTCCGCCGCACCCGAAAGAAACAGTGTCGCACCGCTCTTGAGGATCAGACCGTCATCGAGAACCCGCAAATGGTTTTCCCGCAGCGTTGATCCCGTGGAGGTAATATCCGCCACTGCCTCCGCCGTCAGGTTCCGCACCGTTCCCTCAGTCGCGCCCTGGCTGTCCACAAGCTGGTAATCCGCGACACCGTGGCTGCGGAAAAACTCGCGCACCAGGTGGTGGTACTTCGTGGCCACCCGCAGACGGTGTCCGTGCACCGCCCGAAAACGCGCCGCCGCTGCGTCCAGATCGGACATGCTCACCACATCAACCCAGAATGCGGGCACCGCCACCACCAGATCGGCAAAGCCAAATCCCATTGGCGACAGTTCCACCAAGCGCTCCGACCAGCGCGCAATCTCCTCGCGCACCAGGTCCTGCCCGGTCACGCCCAGATGCAACCGCCCGGCTGCCAGTTCCCCCGGAATTTCCCCGGCGGAAATAAGCACCAGTTCGACCCCCTCGATCCCCTCGACCTGGCCCTGATACTCCCGGCCCATCCGGCTTTTGGAAATGCGAATGCCGCGCTCGCCGAACCAGTCGATCGTGCCTTCCTGCAAACGCCCCTTGGACGGAATTCCCAGCTTTACGCTCATGCCCCCGCCCTCCGAAGTGCCGCCAGCGCCTCAACCCGGATCATACCGCCCACCGCGGTCATGCCATCGCCCTGGCTCAGCGTCCGCGTCAGCGCATCGTACCGCCCGCCACTGGCCAGGGCGGGCAGATCCGGTGCATCGACAGCCTCGGCCCCGAATACAAACCCGTCATAATATTCCAGCGTCGTGCGCCCAAAGCTGCCCTCAAAGGCCAGTTCCTCCGGGTCAATGCCGCGCGCCTCAAAAGCCGCCAGCCGCGCTTCCAGACGGTCAACCGCCTGCGCAAATCCGGCCTGCCCGTCCTGAAGATCCCGCAACCGCGCGAGAGCCTCAGTCGAGCTTCCCTTCACCGCCAGAACGGCCTCCAGAAACGACACCGCGCCCGGATCGAGCGGGGCGGTTTCACTCTCTTCCGCCAGCGCCCGTACCCGTCGCGCAACCTCGTCAGCCGAACGCAGTCCAACCGGCTTGCCCGCGTCCCGTATCGCGGCATCGAGCCCGCCGGAGTTCAGAACCTCAACCAGCTCCCGCCGTTTTTCCACATGCAGCGCATGATCCACGCCGTACCGGCGCAGGAGCGACTGAAACCGCTGCGGCCGCCACAAATGCCGACGCAGCGCCGCCTTGCGCGCGTCACTTGCATCAAGCGCGTCAATCGCCGAAATCGCCAGTCCCATGTCGCCGGTCACGAACCGCACACCCGCGTCGCCAACCGCCTCCAAAATCAGAGCCAGCACCTCCGCGTCCGCCGTCGCCTGATCCGACGCGCCAAACAGCTCAAACCCCGCCTGAAGGTATTCGCGCGGCCTCTCCGACCCAAACTCCTGCCGCCGCCAGACCGGCCCGCAATAGGCATAGCGGGCCTCCTCCAGTTCAGCCGCCGCATGCAGCCTCACCAGCGGCACCGTGAAATCCGGCCGCAGCATCATTTCAGCCCGGTCATCACGGGTCACAAAAGCCCGCGCCCGGATGTCCTCACCATAAAGATCGAGCAGAACATCCGCCGGCTGCAAGACCTCGGGTTCCACCCGGTCCGCGCCCGACGACATCAGCACACCGAGAACCGACGAAATCTCTGCATCAAGCTGCGACAGGCCCGCACCCATGCGGGCGCCCTTCAGATAGGCGCGATCGGTTACCATGGCTCAGGCCCCGTCCCGCGACAGCATGGACTTCACATGTGCGACCAGATCACCGCGCGCAATCTCCTGCTGCGCCGGCTGCGCCTTCCAGTCATCGTTGCTCTCGATGTTTGCGGCAAGCTTCGCGCCCAGCACCAGGTCCTTGACCTGAACCACACCGCGCTCCAGTTCATTGCCGCCCTCGACAATCGCCACCGGGCTGCTGCGCTGGTCCGCATATTTCATCTGCTTGGCCATGTTGCCTCCGCCAAGGAAGACCTCCGCGCGAATACCGGCATTGCGCAACTCCGCCGCCATCGCCTGGTAATCGGCCATGCGGCCCTTGTCCATCACGGTCACGACCACCGGCCCGGCGCCCTGTTCCGCAAGTCGACCCTTCGCCTTCAATGCGGCCAGCAGACGGTCCACACCAACCGAAACACCCGTCCCCGGCACCTTCTCGCCCGTGAACCGCGTGATCAGATCGTCATAGCGACCGCCACCGGCCACCGAACCAAACTGCTGCCTGCGGCCCTTTTCGTCGAGAACCTCAAAGGTCAGTTCCGCCTCAAACACCGGACCGGTGTAATAGCCAAGTCCACGCACCACGGAAGGATCAATCATAAACCCGGTCTGCCCCCGCGCCGTCAGCAGATCGCCAATGGTCTCAAGCTCCTGAACACCCTCCAGCCCCGTGATCGACCCGGACACCAGCTCACGCAGCCGCGTACAGGTCGCCGCACCGTCATCGCGCCGCGCGCCCATGAATTCCACGATCAGAGACGCCTGCTCATCCGCGAGACCGGCACCTTTCGTAAAGTCTCCGCTTTCATCCTTGCGCCCCTCACCGAGCAGCGCCCGCACACCATCGAGGCCAAGACGGTCAAGTTTGTCGACCGCCCGCATGACAATGCCCCGTTCGTGGGCCTTTGCCTCGGGATCGGCACTGTCGAGCAGCCCGGCCACTTCGAGAACGCCATTCATGACCTTGCGGTTGTTGATCCGGATCGAATAATCCGCAGCGTCAATCCCCGCCGCCGTCAGAGCGGACCCCAACATGCCGCAGATCTCCGCATCCGCCGCCACACTGGCCGAGCCGACCGTATCCGCATCGCACTGGTAAAACTGCCGAAACCGACCCGGCCCCGGCTTCTCATTGCGCCAGACCGGTCCAACGGCATAGCGCCGGTACGGATTGGGCAGATCGCGCCGGTGCTGCGCAAACGCCCGCGCCAGGGGTGCCGTCAGATCATAGCGCAGGGCCATCCAGCCCTCGTCGCCATCCTCCCAGGCAAACACGCCCTCATTCGGCCGGTCCACATCCGGCAGGAACTTTCCCAGAGCCTCCACGGTCTCAACCGCGCTGGTTTCCAGCGGATCGAACCCATGAGCGTAGTAAACCTCCGTGATCCGCGACAGCATTTCCGAGCGCGCCACCACGTCCTGACCAAAATAGTCACGGAACCCGCGCGGCGTTTCCGCACGCGCCCTGCGTGGTTTTTTCACTTTGTTTTTCGCCATAATCCGATCCGGGGTTAACAGTTGCGCGTCCTCGTACCCCAAAGCCCCGCCAGGGGGCAAGATCAGTCATGGAAGGGTCACAATCCGCGCGGTGCCTTTTGGTTGACGGATGACCTTAGGCTCACCGAAAATAGGCGTCGTAAACGCTCTCATGCCCCAGATCGCGCACAAAAACCATCAGCGACGTATAGGTGAACACCAGAATGGCGAGCCACATCTGAACCACGCCAAAGTGGCTCCAGTCAAACGCCTGCACATCCGCCGCGACACCCGCGTCAAACCCTTCCGAACTCCGGCTGGCCGAAAATGCGCGCTCCGCCACATGCAAAACAGTAGTCAGAATGTAGTAGAGAAACGACTTCCACAGGATCGAGACAAACCGCGACCGACCGTTAAAGCGGTTGAAGAACGGCAGCATCTCCGCCCCGATCACCGCTTTCGCCACCAGCAATGCACCCACACAGGCCGTCAGATGCGAGATCGGAGTGGCCGCCGCATCCGGCGACAGCCCGTCAATCGTCAGCACCAGTGCATTGAAGCCAATCCCGAAATACACAACCGGCGGCAACATCTGACGCAATTCATGCGTTACCGTTTTTGCAAGAGACCGCGCCAACTTTCCCTCCGACTTATTACTCTACCAACTCCGCGCCGCGGACGCAGACTCAATCCCTCGACAGCCTGGCATAACTCCCACGATGGTAAAGCAGCGGCAGCCCCCCTGGCACATCGAAGCGCAAAACCTCGCCCACAACGATCAGGTGATCCCCACCGTCATAGCCTGCGGCATGGCGACACTCGAACCGAGCCGCGCAATCCTCAAAGAGCGGCGCATCCCCTGCTCCCTTCAAATAGTCCAGCCCGTCGAAATTTGTTCCGGTCGTCGCAAACCGCATCGACAGATCGGCTTGGTCCTCGTTCAGCACGTGTATGGCAAAATGGGACGCGGCCTCAAAAGCCGGGAAGCGGTCCGAATGCCGGGCCGGGGACCACAGGACCAGCGGCGGGTCCAGCGACACGCTCGCGAAGCTGTTCACCGTCATGCCAAGCGGCCCGTCCTCCGTCATGGTGGTGACAACGGTGACGCCCGTCGTGAAATGGCCAAGAGCGTCCCGAAACGCCCTGTCATCAAAATCCCGCATTCCCGTTCCGCTCACTTGCCCGCATTCAGCGCCTGCCTCCGCTATACCGGCACCGCAGCTGGAATGATACCGGGCTCGAGCCATTCTCACGCCATTTTTTGGCTCCGGATCATTCGCATTAAACCCGGCTCCCGTACCCGCGACGTATTGATTCCCGGCAAACCGTGACTGTCCGGCGAAATTCCTGGCCGCGACAAAACAGGGACCGTATTTATCGTAAATACCAGACAGATTTACTCACATTGCGATCAGTTTTGTTAACCTTTTGGCCGAAATCAGCCATTTTGCGGCGTTTTCGGGGATTTTTTCCTAACTGTTCGGTCAAAAAAACGTCTAGACAGGGTCATCCGACGCCTCACGGTTTCGGACCAGTAAATTGAGGCGACCATGTATCTACCAGAAAACAACGACCAGATGTTCGACATACTTGCGGAGCTCCGCGTGTATGCCGCGATGAACTCCATGCATGGACTGGCCGAGGAACTGGACGATGCCCTGATACGCCTTGAGACGGAAATCCGCCGCGGCAACCGTGGCTGCAACACCCGTCACAGCGTCAGGGACAAGTCCTGATCCTTGGAATCCGGCCCGCAACCCGCGGCCCGGGTCAATACCGACATCGCGATATCACCCGGCCTGCTCCTCCGTGGACGCAGCAGCCTCTTCCGCCGTCTGTCGACGCCACGGAACGGTGAAGGAGTTCAGAATGTGCTCCGCCGCCTCGTCGTCGGCCGCATCGCCACCGCCTGACACCACGGCAACAAGCCCAAGCCTCGTGTCCTCCTCCACGCCCAGAACCCGAACTTTCGAGCCCTCCTTCTTCAGGGCGTAGTCAAAGGTTCGCGCAATAGCGAGGCGCCGCAACGCCGGCTTGAATATCTTGCCCACCGCCGTCTTCGGCAGTTCATCCAGTACCTCCACATGCCGCGGGAAGGCCGCACGCTCCTGGACTTCGCCATTAGCGTGCTGGATCAGTTCATCAACCGTCGCGTTCGCCCCGTCCGACAGTTCAACATAAACCGCCGGCACCTCACCCGAGTGCCGGTCCGGCTGACCAATCGCGCCCGCAAACGCCACATCGGGGTGCTTCATGAAAGCCTCCTCGATCGTCGCCGGGTCAATGTTGTGCCCACCCCGTATGATCAGATCCTTGGCCCGTCCGGTGATCCAGATGTAATTGTCACTGTCGATCCGGCCCAGATCGCCGGTACGCAGATACCCGTCCTCGGTCAGAACCTCGCGGTTGCGAACGGGATCGGTATAAACCTGCTCATTCACCCCGGGGTTTTTCACACAGATCTCGCCAACCTCATCCGTACCGCACTCGCGCTGGATCTTACCGCCGGATTCGCAATGCAAAATCCGCACATCCGTATATGGGAACGAAAACCCGACACTGCCCACCTTGCGCGTCCCGAACGGCGGATTGATCGACACGAGGCACGTGGCCTCGGTCATGCCATAACCCTCAAGGATTTTGACCCCGGTGGCCTCCTCAAAACGCGAGAACACCTCCTGCGGCATCGCGGCCGACCCGCTGATGGCAAGTCGCAATGTCGATACATCCGCATTGACCGGCCGCTGCAGCAACGCCGCCGCCGCCGTCGGGACCGTAATCATGAAGGTGGCCCGGTAGCGCTCAACCAGCTTCCAAAAATTGTCCATCACCCCATCGCCGCGATACCCCTGCGGCGTGGGAAACACGATATGGCATCCGGACATCAGAGCCGACATGTAGGCCGGATAGGCCGCCAGCACATGAAACATCGGTAACGGACACAGCATCGTGTCGTCCTCGGTGAACAGATGCGATGATCCGATCCAGCCATTGTACAAAATCCCGCTCGCCCGGTGCTGCGCCACCTTGGGCAGACCCGTGGTCCCGCCCGTGTGGAAATAGGCGCACATCCGGTCATCGAGAGTTTCCTTGAAATCCAGAAACTCGTGATTGTACCGCGCCATCTCCGTATAAAGGTCCAGGACCTTCGCCTTGTGCCGCACATCAATTTTCGGCCGGATAAACGGCACGATCCATCCCAGCGGCGCGCCCAGATACCGTGCCAGATCCACCTGGAGTACCGTCTCCACATCCGGCGCCATCGCCACCGCATCGGCCACCGTCTGCGCCAGATCGGTCTTCGGGAAAGGCGCAAGCGTCACGACTACCTTGGCCCGCGTCTCACGCAGAATACCGGCGATATGCTCCGATGAAATGATTGGATTGATGGGATTGACGATCCCCGCCGTGGCCCCGGCCAGCATGACAAACGGCGCCTCGATCCCGTTGGGCAGAAGATACGCCACAACATCTTTTGGGCCGATTCCCAGATTGTGGAATAAATTGGCCGCCCGCGTCACATCGGCCTTCAACTCGCGCCAGGTCAGCGTGACCTTTTTGTCCTTCGGGCCGGATTTCAGCTGAAAACTGACCGCAGGCCGCGCCCCGTGCATGTCTACGGTCTGTGCAAGCTGCTCATAAAGCGAACGGGCCGTCCACCGGTCCCCGACCGGCATTTCCTCCTCCACGGCCACCTTGTCCGCGAATACCGCCGTTTTTTGCATGGCGCTCTTCCCCTGTCTCTGTCCCGTTTCAGCCTGGGCATCTCATATTGATGAATCAATAATGCGGGCGAACGCCCATCCGGACAAGGGATTACGCAAAGGAAGGTTCAGGTAATCCGGTTCTGGCACGGCTTTTCGACCCGGACGGCGCCAAAACCCGCGCAAACGATATCAGTGCAGGCTGAGCAGCACCTCAATGTCGCGAATGGTCAGCGGTTCCAGAAGCTTGCGTTCGTCCGCGTTGAGCCTGCCGCTGTCGATCTGCGCATGTACCAGCCGCGCAACCTCGCTGGTCGACTGGTAGTAGAATTCCGGAGACTCGCGGCTCAGATCTTCCATAATCCGTTGCAGAAGAACCTTGCGCTTTTCCCCGTCGGTTTCGGATTTCTTTTCCTGAAGCATATGGCCCCCCCCGCGAATGGCTTCACCATCAAAAGATAAAGCCGGAAACCAACGGATCAACCACACCGGCGCCGGATTGCAGCCGAAAACCGCCCGAAATCGACACAATGACGTGTAAGGCACTGGACATGCGCTGCCCGCGTCACATCATAACCCCATGAGTTTTCGCCTGATGAAACTGCTGAAACCAGAGGTCGCAACCGCACCCGCCATCGAAGACACCACGCCCTTCGCGGAGCGTGTCATGGCGCTCAACGCGGATCCATATCTGATGGTCGCGGACACGGACCTCCGGCTGATCTCGGTTTTTGACGATCTGCGCTATGACCGGTCCGACCTCGACATGCTCTGCGCTCCCATGCGCGACCGGGCGCTGCGCCGCCTCAAACCGATGCGATTTGCGCAGAAGTCCGGCACGGTCATAGAAAACCGGGCGGAGGACATCCGCATACACATGCCGAAATTCCGCGCCCTCGGTGCCTCGCCGTTCGATGCCCTCCGCGACACCGACCAGCGCCCCCAGGACTACGTTCTGCTCACGCCAACCCAGACCGCCGCCCGAATTATCGAGGGCCACGATCCCGACCCGGCCATGGACCTGCTCGAAGCGCTGGTCGCCCGCCACCCTGTCAACCTGCTGCGCATCTTTGACTTTCTGGACTCCAGCCCGCGGCATGAGGCGTTCAAAAAACCGCTGGGCTACCTCGTCCACGTTCAACGCCAGGCAATCACCAAAGAGCCGCTCAAAACCCGTCGCGCCCTGCGCTGACCGCGGTAACTGTTAGGCCGCGCCGTCCGTAAACTGCAACCGTGCCAGCCGCGCATAGAGCCCGTCCTGCGCCACCAGCGTGTCGTGATTGCCATCGGCCACAATGCGGCCTTCCTCGAACACGATAATTCGGTCCGCCCGTTTCACCGTGGCCAGCCGGTGCGCAATAATCAGCGTCGTACGGCCCTCGGACAGGGTCTCAACCGCCTGCTGCACCGCCCGTTCACTCTCCGCATCCAGTGCGCTCGTGGCCTCATCGAGCAGCAGAACCGGCGCATCCCGCAGGATCGCCCGCGCCAGCGCAACCCGCTGCTTCTGCCCTCCGGAAAGCATCACGCCACGTTCACCGACAAAGGTGTCATATCCGTCCGGCAGCTTCTCAATAAACCGGTGTGCATCCGCCGCCCGCGCGGCCTCCCGCACCTCATCATCCGTCGCATCAGGCCGTCCGAACCGGATGTTCTCCAGCGCCGAGGTTGCAAAAATCACCGGCTCCTGCGGCACGGAGGCAAACTGCGACCGCAAATCCGTCAGGGCCAGGTCTCGCAGCTGCACGCCGTCGAGTGTAATCTCCCCGCTCATCGGATCAAAAAACCGCAGCAGCAACTGGAACACCGTCGATTTACCCGCCCCCGACGGTCCGACCAGGGCCACGGTCTGTCCCGGTTTCACGTCAAACGACACCAGATCCAACGCCGCGATCTCCGGCCGCGCCGGGTAATGGAACGTCACATTGGAAAACCCGATCCGACCCTTCACGGGGTTCGGAAGCGCCTTCGGTGTGTCCGTTACGACAATCGGGTCCTCCGCCTGGATCAGTTCCACCATACGTTCCGTCGCACCCGCCGCCCGCTGCAACTCGCCCCAGATCTCCGACAGCGACCCAACGGCCCCCGCGACCAGCACCGCGTAAATCACAAACTGCACCAGCGCCCCGGGCGACATGGTCTCCGCCCGCACATCACGCGCCCCGATCCACAACACCGCCACAATTGAGGTAAAGACGAGGAAAATCACAATCGCCGTCATCACCGCCCGCGTCAGAATACGCTTCTTCGCGGTCGAAAACGCGTCCTCGGTCAGCCGTCCAAAGGCATCACGGCTGATCCGCTCATGTGTATTCGCCTGAATGGTTTGCGCCGCCTGCAACGCCTCCGATGCCTGCGCGCTCGATTCCGCAATCCGGTCCTGACTGGCCCGCGACAAAGCCCGCAGCTTGCGCCCAAGCGTCAGAATGGGAAACACCACCAGCGGCACACCCACCAGAACCAGCAGCGTCAGCTTCGCGCTGGTGATAAACAACAGCACCAGCCCGCCCACCAGCATCAGAACATTGCGCAACGCCACCGAGACCGACGAGCCGATCACCGACAGAACCAGCGTCGTATCCGTCGTCAGCCGCGACAGAACCTCACCGGTCATGATGCGCTCATAAAACGCCGGGCTCATCCCGATCACCCGGTCATAAATCGCCCGCCGGATATCCGCGATCACCCGCTCTCCCAGCCGCGTGACCAGATAAAACCTCAGCGCCGTGCCGAGCGCGAGAAGACCCGCAATCCCAATGGCGGCGGCAAAGTACAGATCCATTTGCGGCAGAGACTCCGCAAAGAACCCGTCGATCACCCGCCGCACCGCAATCGGCAGCGTCAGCGACAGCCCCGCCGTTACAATCAGCGCCAGACCCGCGCCAACAACCAGTGTCGTATAGGGGCGCAAAAACGGCCCGAGTGCCCTGAGAGGTGCCAGCGACCGGGACTTCGCCCGCGCCTCCGCCGCACTGTCCATTCGCGCCATGTCTTTCCCGACCCCGTAAATCCGTGTTTGCGGTCACTTACCAACGCCACCGACGAGGCTCAAGCAAATGCGCCATCCCCCTTTCGCATTTGCCAAAAAACCGACAAACAGCTTTCGACTGGATTCGCTTCGCGCGCCCGCTATGATCCCTCCCGTAATATCTCGGAATACCGGACAATGGACGATACACCTTCGAACGACACCGCCGTTCAGGACCACGCCGCCTTTCTGGCTGGCCTGCACGACTTTCAGGCCGATATCGAGATCCTGTCCGGCAGCCAACTGATCGGCACCATTCTCGAAACCATCATGCTGGCCACAAACATGCGCTTCGCCGCCGTGGCCCGTGTCACCGCCGACCGCTGGGTAGCCTGCCGCACGGTGGACGAGGTCAATTTCGGACTGCTCGCCGGCGACGAAATCGAAATCCGCTCAACCTTTTGCCAGTCCGTCCGCGACACCGGCGACCGCGTGATGTTCAACGATGCAGCCACGGACGAGGTCTACCGCGACCATCCGATCGCCGCCAAATTCGGCATCGTCAGCTACGCCTCAATCCCCATCTACCGCAGCAACGGCGCGTTTTTCGGCACGCTCTGTGCCATCGACACGGAACCAAGGGACGTCAGGCACCCCCGCGTCGTCGCCATGCTGGAGATGTTCGCGGGCGTCATCAGCAGTGCGCTTGAAACCGAGGAACAGCTTGAGGCGCAGTCCATGCAGGTCGAGCGCGAACGCGAACTCACCCGAATTCAGGAGGAGTTCATCGCCGTTCTCGGCCACGATCTGCGCAACCCGGTCGCCGCATTCGGCGCGGGCCTGCGTCAGCTTTCCCGCGAACCGCAAAGCGACCGCGCCCTGAGCCTCATCCCCATGATGCGCCGCTCGCTCCACCGCATGAATGAGCTGATCGACAACATCATGATGCACGCCCGCTCCCGGCTTGGCGGCGGGATCCAGATCACGCCCGTGGCCGGTGCCCCGCTCGCCCAGGCCATCGCCGGCGTCGTCGAGGAAATCCGTGCAACCGGCCCCGAACAGGACATCCGCCTCGACCTCGCCCTTGGCGACGACATCCGCTGCGACGCCCCCCGCATCGCACAGGCCGTCTCCAACATGATATCGAACGCCATCAGCCACGGAAAACCAGGCACGACCATCGACATCCGCGGCACCTCCACTGGCGATCAGGTCACCATCAGCGTCTCAAACACCGGCGACCCAATCCCGGAAAGCATCCGCGCCGCCCTCTTCATGCCCTTCCAGCGCGGACAAAATGCCGCCGCCGAGGGCTTGGGCCTCGGCCTGTTCATCGCCTCCTCCATCGCCACGTCCCATGGCGGCGGCATCGGAGTGCAATGTCAGAACGGTCTGACCACCTTCACCCTGTCCGTCCCCCAACAGTCAGCGCCCTGATCCGTCCGCGCTATCCCGACCGCCGGTACGCTACCCAGCCGCGAAACGAAAACGCGGCATAAAACATTTCGACACTTTCAAATCCGGCCTCGCGCAACAACGCCTCATCTTCCGCCGGAGACAGCGCGGGCAGACGTTCGGCAATCACCTCCGCCATTTTGGTCGACTGCTCCACCGGTATCCCCGAGGCCTTCTGATACCGGGCATACCGCCGCAGCCACGGACCATCCGCCTCAAAGCTGTGATGCATCACGACCAAAGGCGCCCCCGGTTCCAGCCGCTCCGCAATGGCCCGCAACGTCCGAAGCCGCTCTTCCCGCTTCAGAAAATGCAGCACCAACAGGCACACCGCCCCATCAAACGGCCCGGCCCCGGCATCATCCACGTAGCCCTCAACCAATTCCACCCGCGAGACCAGCTCTCCCAGCGTCTCCCGCGCCAAGCCCAACATTTCCCGTGACGGATCCACTCCCTCGAACCGCCACCCCGGCCACCCTTCGGCCAAAGCCCGCACCTCCAGCCCGCCACCGGCACCCACAACCAGCACACGCCCAGACTCCGGAACCCGTTCCGCAAGCAGCACCCCCACCATCCTGTGCAAATCCCCCATTCCCGGCACCTGCCGCGCCAGGTTCTCCCGATAGGTTTGAGTGTCATAGGCGATGTCAGGTTGGGGCATGGGTTTGTGTCCTCGGTCGGGCAACAGCGTTGCAAATTATGTTACAACATAACGCCGAAAGCGACTACACGACTAAACCTGTTTCACTTGGCCAGGCCAGCATGTTGCCAAACACCGGTCGGGTTCCAAAACACGCCACCGAACTGGAAGCTGTCAGTCACGCTCACACCTTGTAAACGCAAAAAAACCGCCGACAAAATCGGCACTTCGCGTCTCTCACAATGTCAGGAAACTTTGGAGCGGGCGGCGGGAATCGAACCCGCGTCATCAGCTTGGAAGGCTGAGGTCTTACCACTACACAACGCCCGCTCAACGATTGCGTACGTATTTCATGGAGTTTTTGGGGTCAAGGGGTAAGTCGGCTTTTTGGGGAACGGACTTCCACAATGTCGGTGCCCATGTACGCCAAGCCTCCCCGCTTCCAATCCTTGACGTTTCCGGCAGCGCTGTAATACAAAAAAGTCCTGCGAAGCATGGAGCATACCCCGCAGGACTTTCAGGTCGTGAGTATCACACCAGCCTCATCAATCGGCGCCGCCGACGGAGATCGGGGCGGCCGGATCGGGCCTGAAGGTCTTCTGGACAAACCAGGCGCCGACTGCCAGTCCAAGCCCGACCAGGTCGGTAATCCCGCCGCCTTCGATCATGAAGAGTGCCGCGAGGATCAGTGCCAGCCTGATGAACCAGGCCGAGCGTCCGCCCATGAACCAGCCCTGTACGCCGCCCGACAGAAGGAAGACGCCCACGATCGCGGTGGCCCCGGCCCGAAGGACTTCGAACCAGCTTCCTTCCATCAGCAACGCTCCGTTGTAGAAGAACATGAAGGGCACGATGAAGGCCGCGATACCGATCTTGAAGCTTGCAACCGAGGTTTCCATCGGATTGGCCCCGGATATACCCGCCGCCGCGTAACTGGCCAGTGCCACGGGTGGCGTGATGGCCGAGAGCACAGCAAAGTAGAAGACGAAGAAATGCGCCGTCAACTGCGGAATGCCCAGCTGCACCAGACCCGGCGCAACCACCGACGCGGCCACCGCATAGGCCGCCGTGGTCGGCATGCCCATGCCAAGCAGGATCGCGATACACATGGCGAAGAACAGCGCGAGAAGCTGCGATGCCTCGGCCAGACCCAGAAGCAGGGCTGAGAACCGTGCGCCAACGCCGGTCAGGCTGATGACACCGACGATAATACCGGCACAGGCACAGACCGCGATGATCTGAATCGACATGATGCCGGCCAACTCAAACGCCTTGAAAATGCCCTTTGGACCCATGCGGAACGGCGTGAGCCAGGACACGACGGCGGCGGCGATGGTTGCCAGTGTACCTGCGCGGATCACCGAGTAGCCCATGAAAAGCGCGGCAATCAGGATGATGATCGGGATGAACAGGTACACCTGCCGGACCATGCGGTTCAGCTTCGGCAGTTCCTCCTGCTTCATGCCGCGCATGCCCAGCTTGGCCGCCTCGAAATCGACCATGAAATAGACACTGACGAAGTAGAGCACCGCCGGAATGATCGCGGCAATCGCAATCTCCTGGTAGGGGATGCCGGTGATCTCGGCCATGATGAAGGCGCCGGCGCCCATGATCGGCGGCATGATCTGGCCGCCGGTGGAGGCCGCAGCCTCGACCGCTCCGGCGGTCTTCCTGTGATAGCCGACCTTCTTCATCAGAGGGATGGTAAGCGAACCGGTGGCCACAACGTTGCCCGCCGAGGTCCCGTTGATCATGCCCATCAGACCGGAAGCGAAAATCGCCACCTTCGCCGGACCGCCACGCGCACGACCGGCTGCGGCGAAGGCAAAGTTGACGAAATAGTCGCCCACCTTGGAGGCCTGCAGGAACGCCGCGAAGATAATGAACAGAATGATGTAGGTCGAGGAAACCGCCGTCGTCGGCCCGAGAATTCCGGAGTCGGAATAGACGTGGCCAAAGAACCGCTGCCACGAATAAGGCTGATCGACCGCAAGAATGCCAGGCAGCATATGCGCGGTGAAGGTGTAGACGAGAAAGATACCGGTGATGATCACAAGAGCAAGTCCCGCGACGCGACGCGTCAGCTCAAGGATCATCGCGGCTCCGGCCGTGGCAGCGAAGGCCACCCCGATCGGCACAAAAGGCGTCCCGACGGAGTTCCGCGCTGCGGTGGCGTAGATCGGGATCAGGTAACACGCCACGGTGACGCTGCAGACCACCAGCAGCATGTCGGAAGCCCGAAACCGCGTACGCGGTGCCTGTTCCATCCAGCCCAGCAAGATGCCGCCGAAGGAAGCAACCAGCAGCGGCAACCCAAAGAACCAGATTTCCTGTCGGTAAACCGGGGTCCCCTCAAAGGCGGGCCAGGTGGTCAGTCCGCCCATCTCCGGAAGTTCGCCGCCCGTCACCTGGAGAGCAAAATAAAACGTCGTTCCAAGTGCCAACAGCGCCGGCAGCATCAGCGCAAACGCCGCTTTCTGAACAAACCCGCCGTCACTTTTAACCGGCTCGTCGCGGAACGCGGCGGCGTGGAACAGCAGGAACCCAAGGCCAAGCGCGCCCGCGATATGCACTATGCGGAAGTTCCATGTCTCCATCGGGAAGGTCGGCAGCAACGGGATCTCAATACCGGTCCAGTCCGAGATCGACACACCGTTGAGCGCCGCCATGTGAAACAGCGCATATAGCGCGGCCAGGGTGGTGATGACGCGGAAACGCCAGCCTTCGAACAGGCGACGGTTTGCCTCGGTGAGTTCCTCGTCGACACCCTCGGCGATCAGGTGTTCGTCTTCAGCCGCTGTCTCTTTGGTCATCCGGCCTTCTCCCCAAATGCGCTGGATTTTCTTATTTATTGGTCGTTTGGTCCGGAGGCGCAGGCCCCCGGACCGTCGCGGCGCCGTGACGCCGCAATCTGGCTTACATGCCGTGGATCATGTCATCCGCGATATCGGCACCGGCGTTTTCCTTGAACCACTTGGCCGCACCCGGGTGCCATTTCAGGACACCGTTCTTGTCCCAGTTCTCCGGAACGGTCGATGCGGCGGCCTTGTGAATGCCAACCATGCGCTCGTTGTCGGACATGATGACATCGACAACCGCCTCAACGAAGCTTTCCGGCAGTTCACAGTTCGCGATGGCAAAGTTCCACATCGACACCGACCGTGCCGGGGCTTCCAGAGTGGTGTAGGTCGAAGCATCAATGTCAAATTCCGACACCGGATAGGCTTCCATGATGGCAGCCTGCTCCTCCTCAGTGAATTCGATGATGTTCACGTCGGTCTGAACCTCAAGCTGGCTGACCGCGGGCACCGGCACACCGGCGGCAAAGGCGATCACATCCAGCAGACCGTCCTGCAGCTGTCCGCCCAGGTCCGACCAGCCGCCATTGCGGCGCTCGAAATTGACGCCCAGCGTCTCCATCATACGAGGAAAATAAGTGTCCGAGGTCGAACCGGCAGGACCGAAGCCAATCCGCGCGCCCTCAGGAATTTCCGAGATCGAGGTGATGCCCGACGACGACAGGGTCGTCACGCTGAACGGGGTCTGGTACATCGGGAACATTGCGCAGGCATTGGTCATCTGCAGGCCGGGCGCGATCGGATTGGTTCCGTTCGCGGATTCCGCGGCCGGGCCCATCGTCGTCATGCCGAACTGTGCGTCGCCGGTGTGGACCAGCGCCATGTTCTGCATCGGGCCACCGGTTACTTCGCCGCCGCCGGAGATGCCAAGTTCCTCGGCAACAAGGTTGGCCCAGCCCGAACCATAGGCAAAGTAGGTGCCGCCCTGCGATGCGGTGCCTACCGTAAAGCTGTCCGGCCAGCCGGTCCTGTCCTCGTCCTGCGCAAATACGGGCGCGGCAAGGCTCGCCGCAACGATGGCGGTGATTGAAAGTGCTTTCATGATTTCCTCCCAAAAAGACGGGGCATCCCCGCTCACTCAAAACGCTCACTCAGGCAAACGTTGGCGTCGGGGATACACCTCACAAACTATTGCAAAACCGAAAACACCTAGAAACCTGAAATTTTCGGCGGCACAGGCGGCGCCCCTGGGTGGTGTATGTGACAGGCCCGCGGATTTGTGTGTCACCTCCGACCCACTCACTCCTCGATATTGAAGTCTTCCCGGTTCAGACCGTATTTCTGCATTTTGTCGTAGAGTGTCTTGCGGCCGATCCCCAGCGATTCGTAGACGTCCTTGACCCGACCGTCATGGGCCGCCATGGCCGCTGAGATCAGGGCTTTCTCGTGGGCCGCCATCAGGTCCGCCAGCGTTTCATCAGGCGTCGCATCGACATCCGGCGATGTGGGGAGGCCCAGAACAAAGCGTTCCGCCGCATTGCGCAACTCGCGCACATTGCCCGGCCAGTCACGGGCGGCCAGTGAGGCCAGCAGATTGCCAGGGAGATTGGGCGGCGTCACCTTGTAGCGCGCGCCGGCCTCAGCCACAAGAATGGGAAAGAGCCGCGGAATGTCCTCGCGCCGCTCGGCCAACTCGGGAATGCGGATGGTAATGACGTTCAGCCGGTAAAGCAGATCCGCGCGAAACCTTCCCTGCTCCACTGCGCCTTCGAGGTCGGACTTGGCGAGCGCGATCACCCGGATATCAAGCGGTATGGCATCGTTCGAGCCCAGCCTGGTCACCGTCCTGTTGTGCAGAACATCGAGAAACTTCGCCTGGAGATGCAGGGGCATGCTATCGATCTCGTCAAGGCACAGAATGCCACGGCGGGCATGTTCCAGTTTCCCGTAACGCGCGCGCGTGGCCCCGGGGAACGCGCCCGCCTCGTGGCCGAACAGTTCCGCCTCAATGGTGGTTTCCGGCAGCGCCGCGCAGTTGATATGCACGAAATTGCCATTCGACCGTTCACTGATGCGATGTATTGCGCGCGCCGCGACCTCCTTGCCGGTGCCGGTTTCACCGGTGATCAGCACGTCGGCATCGGTCGCGGCAATCGCTCGGATCTGATCCTGCAGACGGGCCATCGGGCGGCTGCGACCCACCAGCCGCGCCTCAACGATGTCCGACGACCCCACCTGGCGGCGCAGGGCGCGGTTCTCCAGCGTCAGGCGCCGCGCCTCCAGAGCCCGGCGCACCGAGGCGACAAGACGGGACGGCTCGTACGGCTTTTCCAGGAAATCATAGGCCCCCTCCTTGATACAGGACACCGCGAGATCAACATCACCATGCCCGGTCACCAGAATGATGGGCAGGGCCGCATCGATCTCGAGCACCCGCCGCATCAGCGTAAGACCGTCCATACCCGGCATGCGGATGTCCGACACGATGACGCCCTCAAAGGACCGGTCGAGTTTTTCCAGCACCTCCTCAGCCTCGGAAAAACAGTCGCACCCGATTTCCGCCAGCTCAAAAGTCTGGGACGCGGCATTCCGAAGATGGTCTTCGTCATCAACAAACAGAACCCTGGGCGCCATCACTCAGCCACCAGCCCGGCGGGCGCATACGCCTTTTTCAGTGTCACGAGGAATTCGGCGCCGCCGTCCGGATGGTTAGCCGCACTCAGCGATCCGCCGAAATCCCGGATGATGTTAAACGAGATCGACAGCCCCAGCCCCATGCCGCTGCCGACCTGCTTGGTTGTGAAAAACGGCTCGAAAATCAACTCCTCCTCGTTTTCCGGCAAACCGGTGCCGGTGTCGCGCACCCGCACCTCGACATATTCCCCGCGGTCGGATGCCGTAATCTCAACAACGCGCCGCGCCTGATCGCGCATCGCGTCGATGGCGTTGGTCAGCACGTTGACCATCACCTGCTGCAACCGAAGCCGGCCGCCAATGGCCCAGATCTCCTGATCCGGACGGACAAAGACAATCTCGGCCTCATTGCGGCGCGTGTGCGGCCGGACCAGTTCCACCGACTCGGCGATCACCTCACTGACCGGGATGGCGCTCAACTGGTCGCCTGGACGACGGGCAAAGTTCCTCAGATGCGCCGATATGCGCGCGACCCGGTCAATCATTTTCGAGATGTGCGAAATGTTGGTGCCGACCTCGTCATAGCGCTTCCGCTCAAGATACTGCGCGGCATTCTCGGCATAGGATTTGATCCCCGCCAAAGGCTGGTTGATCTCATGGGACAGGGCAGCCGACATCTGCCCCAGGGCCGCCAGTTTGCCGGCCTGTACCAGCTCGGCCTGGGTTTTGCGCAGCCGCGTCTCGGCGGCCTTGCGCTCCTCAATCTCGCTTCGCAGGCTGGTATTGGCCGCGTCCAGATCGGCGGTCCGCTCCCGCACCATGACTTCGAGCGTTTCCCTCTGGCTGCGTTCATGCTCCATCCGCTCCGCCAGACGCGCGCGCCACTGAATAATCGTCAGCATCGCAAGCGTCAGCACCAGGACAACAAGCCCCCAGGTCGCCAATGCGAAGAGCGTTCTGGTCTGGATCAGCCGCATGGGCTGCAAAACGGTGGCATGCCATCCCGGCAGGACAAGGGACGCACTGTCGGACAGGAACCGCCGTTCCTCGCCGGGTTCGCCCAACAGAACCTCCACCGGGTCCTCCCCACCCCCGGTGACTGAAAACGACAGGGACTCCAGGACCGACAGTGGAAACTGGCGCGTCTCCTCAATCCGTTGCCTGACCCCGCGCGTGAGAGGTTCAAGCGTCCGAAAGAGCAGACTGCTGTCGGTGGACAGGAATATGACGCCGTTGAGATCGGAGACGAAGATCTCCCGGTCATTGGCCCGCCACAGGTCCTCAAGCGGATCCACCGGAATTTTCACCGCCAGCACACCGACAACCTCCAGCCCGTCCAGGATGGGGGCGGAGAAAAAGAACCCGCGTTCGCCCGACGTCGTGCCCAGCGCATGATACCGCGTCGCCTCGCCCGCCGCGGCGTGCAGGAAATACGGCCTGTAGTCGAACCTTTCCCCGATGAAGCTGCGCTCCTCGCGGTAGTTGCTGGCCGCGATGGTCCGGCCCGACCGGTTCATCACATAAATGTCGGATGCGCCCACGTCGCGGGCCAGATGCCGGAGTTTTTCGTTCATCAACGGCACCATGTCCGCACGCGACGGATCTATCAGCAGTTCCCGAAACTCCGGATCACCCGCGATCAGCGCAGGAATGGGATCATATCGGCCGATCAACTGTTCAATCGTGACCGAAACCAGCCGCAGATCAGCCACGCCCTCGTCATTCGCGCGGCTCATGAAAAAAGACTGGACCCGTGAATAGGATGCCAGGCCAAGCAAGAGGCACAGCACACACAATGTCAAAACGACCGCTGTCGCCTTCGGCACACCTGCCAGACTGGTCCCGGTTTTCATCATGGCACCGGAGCCTATCGCCATGTCCCGGGTCATGGAAGTGGCGTCGAGCGGGCCGACTAGGGTTTTCGCTTATTTCAGAACAGCCGAAAGCCCCCCGCGTTACAGAAAAAATATTCCCGGAAAACCCGGATGAAGCCGTTCCCGGCACTCATTCCATACGGGTGTAATACTGGTGCATGTCATCCCCCACCATATCGACCGGAGTGTCGGATGTGCCTTCAATTGTCAGGTCCTCCTCCGGCACGCTCACCTGAAACTGCCAGCCATCGGCTGGTGAAAGCTGCTCGGCGAGGTTGGCGGGATCACCGTCGGTCACCTCCTCCCCGTAGGCGTTTAGGACGTAGACACCCCCATCAGGTCCCACAAGCTGGTAGATCGGTTCGCCAGCCCTGAACACCATGGTCTGAAGTTTGGCGCTGACATACGGGCTGTAGGGATCGGCGCCCTTGCCGGAACCAAGCGCCGCGAGCGGCAGCGTTGCCGCATAGCCTGCCCTGATACCGCCAAACGTCCTTGTTTCGCCCAGCCCGATGGTCTGCTGATCCATCGCCCAAAAATGCGGGCCGTTGAGTTGCGCGGCACCGGCTCCGTGATTGGCCGCGATGCTGTCCGTGTCCATGGCCATCCATTTATCTTCGGGACATCCGTCAGCATTGGACGTATTGTAGATATCGATGTGATCATCAAAAATCAGAAGAAACTCGCAAAACTTCATTCCACGAATGTCGGTCAGCGTGACCGGCGAAATGTCCTGCTGCGCCGAAGAAGTGGCGGCTGACATGCCCCAAACCACCACGGCAAGCGCCGCAAATGAGCCATTCATAATACTCTCCCTTTCCAGATGCCGCGCTCAGCGCGCCGGCATGGGCTGTAACACGATGAACCCCTGATCCCACATGTAATAGAACCGGCCCCCGTAACCTGGGCTGAGCAGCGTGTTGAAGTTCATCGGCTCGAAGAAATCCGACTCGGCCAGAACGTCGCCCGTCCGTGCATTCAGCCATAGCGCCTGCTGTCTGTAGGGCGGGTATGACGTCTGGTTGAGTTCCTCCAGCGTGGTTCCCGGTTCGGCGCGGGCGGTCCCCAGAACCCTTGAGTCCTTCGGACCGTAAAGCGCCTGCAGGGCCGTGGTCGCGCCATCGAGGGTCCACGCCGTCGACATCTCACCCGTTTCCTGATCGAAATTAATCCCGGCGATCTTCATCATGTTCTGGTCGGCCGAGAAGACCATGCTCAGTTCCGGGTCCACCGCACCCTTGGGCGGGGCCCAGCTCATGCCGGTCGGCAGGTCGGTTCCAAAGGGGTAGATCCGCGTGATCGTCGACGGATCCGACTGGCTGATCGCCACCATGGCGGAGGCCGCTTTCGTCGTCGGCAGCCCGTTGACCTGCACGACCACCCAGTCGCCGAGAATTCCTGGTGCATCGCCTACGGTCTGACCCGGGTCGAGGTAATCGTCGATAATCCAGTCCGTGTCATGGGACAGTTTCTCGGCCTCCGGGTCCCAGAAGAACCGGTGGAACCGGGCCACGGTCGGCGCATAGATCGCGATCCTGCCGTCATGCTCCGTAATCGTGTGTGGCGTGACGGCATTTTCCGGCACGGCGATCCGGTCGAGTATCTCGAAACTTTCGGGATCAATGGCAAGGATCGTCGAGCCGGGCGATTTCGCGGCCCCGCCCGGGCACTGGAAGGCCGCCAGCGTGCCCTGAATGTTGCAGGGGGTGGCGCGCGTCTGGTTTTTGATGATCAGTGTTCCATCCGGAGCGATCGTGACGTGTTTGAAGTTGCTGCCCTCGCGGGGTGCGTCGGCCGGCAGGGTAATGTGTTTCAGGATCAGCCCGGTATCGCCATCAAGTTTCACGAGGTGGTTGCCGAAGGCCACGGGGATGTTGCCATCCGGCAGGATGTTCAGGTTAGCCGCCCCAACCCATTCGCCTGAGACGTTGCCGTTCTGCAGAATGGTCCGCCAGATCTGCTTTCCCGTCGTCGCATCCACCTTGGCAACATAAGGCCCCACAGGCACCACGCCCTGGGCCGGAGGATTGTTGCCGCCCGTCAGATACAGCTCGCCGGGGCGGCGGTTGTTCATGAAAAGCACACCCTGGTAGCTGTCCTCGCTGCGCCAGGCATAGACCTCGTTCGGCCCGTCCATCGAGCCGAGGAAGGTGGCACAGGGATAAAACTGGCTGCGCGTCGCGTCCGACACCTCGGCACCGTTGAGTGATTTGAAATAGCCCGGAGTGTCCCTCTCCTGCGAACAGGCCCATTCAGCCTCAATACTGGCGAGATTTCCCGGCGATGGCCCGTTGGCCGCCGCAAATCCATCGAAATCCGGTCCGTCGTCTGTTTGCGCCGCCACGGCGGAAGCCAGGAGGGTCGCACCTGTCGCTAAGAACCTTTGCATGCTGCGTTTCATCATCGGGTTACTCCAAATTTTTCATTTTTGTCCAAAGCGGAATTCAGAACTGGATCCGGGTTCTCAGCCCCCAGAGAACGACCTGGTCGGTTCCTGGGTTGGCGGCTGGGTTGCGTACGACCTGCACCGATGGCGTGATGGCGAAGGAGGACAGCAGCTGCAGCCGATAGAACATCTCGGCGGTGTACTGGTCCTGCAGCGCCTCGCTGGCCGGGCTGCCCCAACCCGCCGCAATCCCGAACATGTCGTTTGAGGCGCGGCGGCGGGTATCGAGCTTGACGCCGAGACCGGCCACGAGGTCATGCTCGAATATCGAAGCATCGCCATCCGACCACCCGCCAAAGGCAAACGGATACCAGCGGTCGTCGAAAAGATACCCCGCCTGCAGGGCCACACCATTTGCCGCGTCCAACCCTTTCTCATCGAGAGCGTCCTGGTACCAGACCTGAAGCTTGACCGCGTCCCACATCTGTTTACTGAGACCGTTCGGCAGGTAGCGGAACTCAGCGGAATAGAAGTGTTCCCCGTGTTCGATCGTATCAAACGGGCTTTTCGTTGCCGTACCGTTCGCATCATGCACGCCCGCGACCATCACGGTGTTCGGCGTAAACTCGTATCCAAAACCAAAGCCAAGCCCGCGTCCCGGCGATGCCTTCGAAAGGCTCGATTGCATGCCAGTGTTCTGGAACCCCATCAGCGAGGAGGACATGGCCGTCGTGTTGTACCACGAGATCGCGCTGATGACCCCGCCTATGGCGCGCAACCGGCCCCCCTGGAACGACTGACGCCAGGCAAGTTCCGTCAGGTCCCAGCCCGCATCGCTGAAGCCGGTTCCCGAATTGACAACACTTCCGAACTGATAGGCCAGCCTCGACGGCGCCAGCTCCCCGTTCCAGCTCTCCCGGTTACGGATCCGGAACGTCAGCTTGCCGGGATTGCTTCCGCCCCGGTCGAACAGCGTCCACGCCCCCTGTATCTGGCTGCGGGTGGCCGCGGCGTCCGAAATGCCTGTCAGTGTCTCGTCGGCCGACTGATAGAGGCTCTGAAGACTGACACTGAACTGCAGCCCGTAATCCTCATTCAGACGACGTTTAAAAGCGTACCACGGGTCGAATACCGCAAGTGTCCCGTCCGGCGACAGCAGCCCGCCCTGAATGGCGTCATCCTCCGAGAGCTGGGTCGTTACACCGCTCGGCCCTTCCAGTGACGGCGTGCTGGAATATCCCGATTTCGTCCCGCCCTGACCGGTGACCCCAACCGCCCCATTGCCTGATTGAGCAACGCCGATGGCGGGCGTTCCCAGCAGGATCATCGACATCAGCAGCGCCGTACCTGGGCATGCCAACAGGGCGGAAATACGTTTGCACCCTTCGTTGGAGTGAGGCGGTCCCTGTCGCAAATTCTTCAATGCCATTGGCTGTCCTGACGACCGGTTGGTTTTCCAATGACAGCAGTATATCTCCCGCAAATCCCGGCACTTCGCTTTACGCGCCACGAATTTTCGCCCTGCCGATATAAGTTTCTATGCTACTGGCGTGCCGCTGGGTTGCGGTCAGGATCAGATGACAGACCGGTCGCTACCCGCTTTTGCGATAGGCCGACGGACTTTGCCCCGTCCACCGCAGCATGGAGCGATGCAGCGACGACTGCTTCGAATAACCAAGACGCCCCGCGACCGCAGATATCGGTTCGTCTCCATGGGAAACCAACCGCGTCGCCTGCTCGCGTCGCGCGTCGTCGAGAATGGCCTTGAAGCTGGTCCCTTCGTCCTTCAGCCAGCGCTGCGCCGTGCGCGCGCTGATACCGGCCGAGTCCGCCAGTTGTCCAATTTCCGGCACACCGTCGCCGTCATCAAGCATCGCCCCAACCAGGGTTCGGACCGAATCCGCAAACCCTCCGCCAGTCCGCAGCGGTTTCAGGCCAAAACGCGCAAGCTCGGCACTTCGGTCCCGCGAAAATTTCGGGAAATGCCTCAGGGCAACCGTGTTCGGAACGGTCACCATGAGTGCACCCGAGGTTGATGCGGCGACCCGCCCTTCGCCAAACCACGGCTCAAGATGGGAGACCCCGAATTCCGGATGCGGCGGAAGGGCGGCTCGCGTGATCCGCGGCGCCGCGGCCCCGCTCATCGCACAGATCCGGTCAAGCACGGCCAAAGCGTACTGGGACATCAAATGCAGAGTCTCAGCGTCAAACCTCGCGCCATAGGCATGACGCACCACGCACCCAGTCTCACCGGCCTCAATGTTCAGCAGTTCGTGCGAGCAGAAAAAGGGCAGTGCAGCGGATATTCGGCCCAGCGCCTCGGCGGGCGTCGTCGTGCCCAGCGCGACCCGGCCAACCTGAACGAGTTCAAGGTCTCCGGTGTCCGACACGATCCGACAGGGCGCATCCGGCCCGACCCTTGCGGAAATATCCCGCAGCAGCGCACCGGCCTTCAGCAACGGAATTGGACGCAGCGGGTCAAAATATGGCGCGCCCGCCATCCCGTTGTTCCCGAGTATCTCTTTCGACTGCAGGCCCTGCCTGTTCAGCCAACGAAGAGCGGGAAGGAGCGAAATCGCCCGCACCAATGGGATTGCATGCGCCATCTAACCTCCAGTGCAGGCCTGGCCAGCACCATGGCCGGACACCAGGTCAGAACCGTTTATTTGCCCGCTGCCCTGTTTTGCCATCCGACACCCCCCGATAATCCGACGCTACTATTGGCGATGTTGCGCGACGCATCAACGACTTGATTGAGAGGCAGGTGCGCCACGCACTGCCAAAACCCGCATGACCAATCCGGGTCCGTCCTCCAATTCCGGAACCTCCAGCGCAGGGCAAAACGCGCCGATATTGATCCAGTCATCTCCGCCGGGCGTAATCCGGATAACAAACAAAACGGACAGCGGAGAAGTTAAGATGACCACGAGGGACGAAAACGGCCCCGTAACGCCCACGCGCCCGGAGCGCGTTGCACAGGCCAAAGCAGTCGCGACGACTACCGCGGCGCAAAACGTCCAGTACCTGCTTCTCTCCACCGGCATTGGCCTTTCCGCCCTGCTGGCGTTCCTCGTCCTGAACACGGTTTGAGGCGGAACCGGCATGAGCAAACCAATTCTCATCATGGGCGCCACCTCCGGCATCGGACAGTGCGCCGTCAACGAGGCCCTGTCGCGGAACCTGCCCGTGCGGGCGTTTGCGCGCAGCGCGGCTGACATGGAGCCCGCCACCGGACTGGAGCCTTATCCGGGCGACGCACTTGACTATCAAGACGTCGCGGGCGCCCTCATAGGCACGCGGGCCGTAATCCATGCACTGGGGATCCGCGAGCGTCCTGCCATGCTCTGGCAGGAGGAAACCCTCTTTTCAGAATCCACCGACATATTACTCCAGGAAATGAAAAACGCCGGTGTCAGCCGCCTGTTGGCCGTGACCGGGATCGGCGCCGGCCGCAGCAAAAGCGCGCTGAGTTTCATCGAACGCGCGGCGCACAAGGCGGTCTTCCGCAAGCCCTATGAGGACAAGGACCGTCAGGAGGAAATGATCCTGCAGAGCGATACGGACTGGACCATCGTGCGCCCGGTCATCCTGACAAACGGAGCCAAAAGCGGGAAATACCGCGTCCTGCGAAAGCCTGAAGAGTGGAGGATGGGTCTGATTTCACGCAATGATGTCGCCTCCTACCTGATTGACGCCATCGAGGCCGGCAGCGACGTTAAATCGGATGTTGTCTTGGCGCACTGAGCGGAAAAATGAACAAATCCTATCGCATACACCTGACGTCCCTCGCGCTCACCAAAACGGCGGATGGCCTGATCGACCCCAAGCTTGTGCTGGCGTGGCTGCTGAATGCCATCGGATCGCCGGGATACCTGGTTGGCATGCTTGTCCCGGTAAGGGAATCGGGCGCGCTGCTTCCGCAACTCCTGCTGGCCCGTGTGATCCAGAGACGCGAAATCAGAAAGTACTTCTGGGCCGGCGGCGCCGCCCTTCAGGGTCTGGCGGCCCTTGGCATGGCGGTGGCCGCCCTGACACTGCCAAGTGCCGTTGCGGGATGGGTTATTCTCCTGCTGCTCGCGGTGCTGGCCATCGCCCGCTCGGCCTGTTCAGCCAGTTACAAGGACGTGCTCTCCCGCACCGTGGAAAAAGGTAAGCGCGGCAAGGTATCGGGAACGGCAGGCACCGTGGCGGCTGTCGCGGTTCTGGTTTTCGCGCTCCTGCTGAGCACCGGAATACTGCCCCGCGAACCCCTCTTTGTGGCCGGGGCCATCGCAGTGGCGGGCGGTCTGTGGCTGCTCGCCGCAGGCGTCTTTTCCCGCCTGGAGGAACCCGAGGACGAAAGTGCCTCAGATGCCGATGTCTCGCTGTCGGGCCTGCTCGATCCGTTGCAGGACGACAGTGAGTTTCGCAATTACATCGCCACCCGCGCCCTGCTGATCCCGACCGCACTGGCCCCGCCCTTTCTGGTCATGCTCGGCAGCACGGATACCGGCTTCGGAAATCTCGGCCTTCTTGTTCTCGCATCCTCCATCGCATCCATCGTCTCCTCGTATCTGTGGGGCGCGTTGTCGGACTGGTCCAGCCGGCAGTCCCTGATGCTGGCCGGCGCCATCTCGGGCGTTGTCTTGGCCATCGCGTCCGCAACCGGGTTCCTCGATCTGATCGATGAGGCCGGTCTGCTGATCGCGGTTTACGTCTTCGTCTCACAAATCGCCTACCAGGGTGTGCGCGCGGCGCGGAAGACGCATCTCACCGACATGGACAGTCACGGGCAAAAATCAGTCTACACCGCGCTGTCCAATACCCTGATCGGCGTCCTGCTGGTGCTTGGCGGCCTCTTCGGCCCCCTTGCGGATATCGCGGGCCCCGAAACCGTTCTGGCCGTTCTGGCCGCCCTGAGCCTGACCGCCATCGTGGCAGCCTCGCGCCTGTCGGAAGTTCAGCGTGACGCGGGAACCGGGGATGATGCGCAAACGACGACCAACACGGACGGAAGCCAACAGACATGACGATTGCATTCCCCATCGCTCATGCCACACCCGCAGGTCCCGCCTGATGGCAGGTCAGGACCTCACACAGGGCCCGATCTGGAAGGCCCTCGCACGCATATCCGCGCCCATGTCGTTCGGGGTCTTCTCCGTCCTGAGCGTGGGCGTGGCCGATGCCTGGTTCCTCGGCCAGCTCGGCGCCACACCCCTGGCGGCGATCGGGTTCATCTTCCCGGTAACCGCGGCCTTCACCTCTCTGGCCATCGGCCTTTCGGCCGGAGCGAACGCGACCGTCTCACAAAGCATTGGCGGCAGCGATTCGAGGGAAACGACGGCCCGTTACGGGCTTCACGCGTTTGGCCTCGGCGTCATCATGGCTACGGTAACCGCACTGCTGGTCTGGCTCACTTTCCCGATGCTCTTCGGCCTGATGGGCGCGAAATCCGGCGTGCTCGACGAAATAGCGCTCTATATGCCGTTCTGGGCGCTGTCATTCCCGCTGCTTGTCACGATGATGATCGTCAACGCCATTTTTCGCGCCTATGGCAGCGGAACCGTCTCGGCACTGCTCATGGTCCTGGCCGCCGTCATCAACATCGCCCTGAACCCCGTTCTCATATTCGGCTGGGGCCCGGTGCCCGGCCTTGGAACCGAGGGCGCAGCCATCGCTTCGGCAATTGGTCGGGGCACTGCGGCGATCATCGGGATCATTTACGCACTGCGCTGCGGATATCTCGACTTCACCGTCAGTATTTTCACCGGCATTCGCGACTCGCTGGGCCAGCTCCTGCGCGTCAGCGTACCGGCGGCCCTTTCGAACGCGATCAACCCGGCCGGAATGGCCTTTGTCACGGCAGCTGTCGCAACCCTCGGTGACGCGGCGGTCGCGGGTTTTGGTGCCGCAACACGTGTTCAGTCCGTTGCACTCGTACCACTTCTGGCCCTGTCGGCTGGCATCGGACCGGTCGTCGGCCAAAACTGGGGCGCCGGGTCCGAAGACCGCGCACGCGCCGCCGTGCGACAGTCCTGGCTGATGTGTCTGGGATATGGAGCCCTGCTCGGCGCATCGCTTTTCCTGCTTGCGGAACCCATCGCGTCGGCCATCGCATCTGACGCGGAAGCCGCCCGGTTCACGCGTGACTATCTGACCTTTGTCGGCTGGAGCCTGTTTGGGTACGGCATCCTCGTCACTGCCAACGCGGCAATGAACGCACGCTCCAAAGCGGTTCACTCCATGTCACTCAGCCTTAGCCGCATTCTCCTCGTATACCTGCCGCTCGCGTGGGCGGGCGTCTGGCTCTTCGGCTATCCCGGTATTCTCTTCGCCGCCATGGTCGCCAATCTGTTTGGCGCCGCCGGGTCGCTGGTGACGGTGCAATCCGTCGGACTTCTGAAGACCGACCACCCGGCAATCACAAAACCCGCACGTCTGGTACCCTCGTGACGCAAACCAGGGAAACCACCGAAGGAATGCCTTACATGAACACAATCAGGCAACTGTCTCCCCAATGGCACTTCGTCGCCGACACGGTGATGGGCGGTGTGTCCACGGGCTCCGTGGTGGCCACAACCGTCAGGGGCCGCCCCGCCCATCGCCTCATCGGGAACGTATCACTCGAAAACGATGGCGGCTTTGTCCAAATGGCCTTCGATTTGGACGACGCCAGCGAAGGCGAAACCGATCCAGGCAACTGGACAGGTTTGGTGATGGACGTCTCCGGCAACGGAGAGACCTACGAGGTCCGCCTCCGGACCAGCCAGCTCACCAAGCCATGGCAGTCCTTCAGGGCTGAATTCGTGGCCGACAATAACTGGACCACCATACACCTGCCGTTCGCCGCTTTTGAGGCTCACCGGCATGACCACACCTTCGACCCGACCCAACTCCGCCGCATCGGCGTGCTGGCAATCGGTCGCGAGTTTCATGCCGATGTCTCGGTGTCCGACATCGGTTTTTATCATTAACCGGTAGAACGGCCGGAAGCCGATTAAGCGGCTTCCGGACGGGGCCGCAGATACCAGTACCAGACGCGGTACCCCTCAAGCACAGCCAGCGGACCGAAATGCACCAGCGCCGTGCCAATCCCGCCCCAGTCATGCAAAGCCGCCCAGTGCAGCAGCGTCAGAACCGCAGCGGCATAGGTCGCGCGCTGCAACGTCTTCCAGCTGCGCCCCATCCTGCGCACAAAATAATCAGAAGAGGTCACGCCCAGCGGCACGAGAATCACGAACGCAATCCAGCCCGTCCAGATGTAGAACTTTGGAATATCCACCACAATCTTCTGCACCGTGCTCAGATCAATCAGGTACAGCACCGTATGCGCCAGCGCGTAGAAAAAGGCCGCAACGCCAAAATAGCGCCGGTTTCTCTTCAGCCAGCGCGGACCGCGCCAGCCCCGGAAGACCAGCGCCAGCGGCGAGGCCAGCATCGCTATAATCATGAAACGCGCGGCAAATTCACCGGTGGGGTGCAGCGCGCCGTGGATCGCGGTACCGGTGGCCTCCGCCCCCTCCGCGGACAAAATCCCGGCCAAAACGCCAAGCCCCGGCAGCGCCAGCAGCGCCCAAAGCCAGTATGGAGAGAGTCGTGACAGCATGTCTGTTGCCTTTCCTGTGGGAACCGGTCCCGTTGGGCCGGAAGGATGGGTGTTCAATCTCACGCCGCAGCGCGTCATTTCCGTCGCCATCAGGCGCGAAGTGTCGAGAAATAATCGTCCCAGGACTGATGCGGACGGCCGGTCACCTCCGCGTACTGGCCAGGCCGGTCATACGCGCCCTGCCGGATGCCCTCGTAAATCCCGCCAATAATCGGCCCCAGAAAATCTCCCAGTTCCGCACTGCGGTCAGCCACGAAGTCCTCTGACGTCATATCGCGATACCCCAGATCCGTGCCAAAGGTCCGGTTGATATATCCCGCCAGTTCGGCCTGGGTGATCGGCGCACCGTTCAGATCAAACGTGCCGCCATTCAAATCATCGCGGGTCAGCAGCGCCGCATAGGCATGGGCAAGTTCCGAACGCGTGGTATAGCCACAGCGGCCCTCTCCCGCGCTGTTGGCAATCTCCCCGCGTGACCGGTAGCCGTCGAGATACTCGATATCCGGCTCAATATAGATGCCGTTCCGCCCAATGGCCCAGTCAAGCCCGCTCGCGCGAATATCCGCCTCGGTCTGTCGGTTGCTCTGCACCACCGGCGAAAAGCGCGTGCCCTCCTCCGGCCCGATAATGCTGGTATAGACAAGCTTTTTCACACCGGCCGCACGGGCCGCATCAATCACGTTGCGATGCTGATGAATACGATCCTCCGGCGCGGCCATGCCCGACACGATCACCAGCGCATCCACCCCGGCCAGCGAGGCCTTCAGCTGCTCCGGCTCATCATAATCCCCGGGCCGCACCTCGACCCCGGGGTCAACAACCCTGGAGGGCGTCCGGGCCAGCCCGATCACGGGGGTATCCCCGGGCAGCTCAACAAGCTTGCGGGCGATCTCACGGCCCAACTGGCCCGAGACGGCGGTTACGGCACAGGTCATGGTCGAAACTCCTTTCAGCACCAGGCAGGCGGCGGGATCAAACCCCCACCGCCCATCCATTCCTTACCGGCCGTGATAGGCCTGACTGACGGCAAAACTGTCCTCAAACCAGTGCCACAGCACCACCTGGCCATCGCGGACCTTCGCGCGCAGGGCAAAGGTGAACTCCCCGGTTTCCTGCCCCGAATGGGGCGTAACCGCGTTCATTTTGCCAAACACCGCCACCGTGTTGCCCGAGGCAAAGGCATCGGTGTTTTCCCACATCGTCGTCTGCAGGTTCTCCGAAAACACGCCGAGGAACTCAAAAACATCCGCCTTGCCCTCCGCGCCGCCAATCCAGGGCAGGCTTTCGTCGCCCTCATTGTGCCAGACCATGTCATCGGCCATCAGCCGGTCCACGGTCTCCATGTCGCCCGATCCCATCGCGCCCATAAACGCCATGACCGTGTCAAAGCTCGCCTGGGTTTGTTCTTCCATTGTCTGTGCTCCTGCGTGTTGTGCCAAAATGATCGCGAGCGATGCGCCCATCGAGGTTCTCAAAAGCGTTCTGCGGTTCATGTCTCATGCTCCCGTGTTGGTGCGCCCGGTTGGGCGCGGATGGTCAGAATGTGCCGGTCTGATATGCGTGCCTCTCCTGCCGCGCCCCGGCCCCGGAGCGCGTTGCGGCATGTCGATCAGGTGGTGAAATGTCCCTGACGGCGGGCCGTCAGGCCCCGGTGGCCTCAGTGATGTCCCAGCTCAGCTCCGGATTTTCGCGAAAGGCAAAGCGGTCCAGATGGCTCGAAATGACCTCAACAGCCCTGTCGAGCCCCGGCCGGTCCTCCGCCGAAACGCTCAGGCCCAGGCCCGTGGCATGGGCGCTCAGCAGACATAGTCCAAAGGGCAGTTCGATCCGCCCGGAGCCGGCCTCATGGCTGGTCGGCACCTTGTGACCAAAATGTTTGCAGAGTGTGCCCAGATAGCGTTGGGCGTGTTCGGTTGTGAAAAACGTTGTCGCCTGCATCGGTTCGTTCCTTCGTGTTGCCACCAACATCTATCCCCGCCGCATTGATCGGGGTATTCCCTGATTGCAGAAGTCATAATTCGGGCAGGCGAAACAATGATCGAGCATCTGCGCCACATGGCGATCTTCGCGCGCGTCGTCGACGAGGGCTCCTTTCGGGCCGCCGCAAAAGCCATCGGCCTCGCCCCGTCGCGGGTGAGCGAAACCGTGTCGGAGCTTGAGACGTATCTCGGCGTCACCCTCCTCTACCGCACCACGCGCCGCATCGCCCTGACCAACGAGGGGCGCATGTTCTACGCCCGCGTCACCGAAATGCTGCGCAGCGCCGAAACCGGCCTCAACGAGTTGAACGCCCTGTCGCTCGAACCCGTCGGCGCCCTGCGCATCTCCATGCCCGCCTTCATGTCCTCATCGGCGCTCGCCACGGCCATCGCCGAATTCGCCCGCCGCCACCCCCAGGTCGCGCTCTCCATCACCTTCACCGACGCCCGCACCGATCTGCTGGAGGACGGGTTCGACGTAAACATCCGCGTCGGGTGGCTCGATGACAGCTCAATGATGTCCCGCAAACTGGGCGAGAGCGACCGGGCACTTGTGGCGGGAACCGGATACGCCGCCACACGGCCCAACCCCACGCACCCCTCCGACATGGAGGACTGGGACTGGCTGCGCTACAGACACCGCTCCGAATACACCACGCTCTACGGCCCCGATGGCGGTTCGGAGAAAGTCCTGGGCCAGGCGCGGCTGGAGGTCGACAGTGTCGACGCGCTCTATCACTTTACCCTGCAAAACCTCGGCGCCACCGTCCTGCCCGAACATCTCGCGGCCCGGGGCGAGGCCGAGGGCAAACTCACCCGCCTCCTGCCCGACTGGCGCCTGCTCCCGCTGGGCTACTTCGCCGTCTGGCCCGACACGTCCCGGCGCGAGAGCCTCACCCTGCTCTTCGTACGTTTCATCTCCGAATGGCAGGGCGCCGCCGCCGACCCCATCCATGAACGGAAATCATGACCCCGACATCCGCAGCCGGTCAATCAAAAGCCGCCGGGCCGGGCGCATCTTGCCTTTTACGCCGGATGGCCCAGGGTGTTCTCAGCCATGCCCGTGGCGCGAGACGTCTTTGAAAGCCGCGCCGACTGAAAATTTGTGGCGGGGTCTGTCCCCCGCCACACCATAAGAGGAAACCGCCCATGAAAATCACCCGAGCCGGCAGCACGCCGTCAAACCCCGGCCCCGCGGACTGGTTCACCGGAACCGTGCGCATCGACCCGATGTTTCAGGCCGAGGAACCCGGTCGCACCAGCGGCGCGCATGTCACCTTCGAGCCCGGCGCCCGCACGGCGTGGCACACCCACCCGGCCGGGCAGGCCCTCATCATCACGTTTGGCCGCGGCCGCGTCCAGCGCGAGGGCGGCCCGGTTGAGGAAGTCACCGCAGGCGACGTCGTCTTCTTCCCCGCCGGCGAAAAACACTGGCACGGCGCCTCGCCTGACACCGCCATGTCCCACTACGCCATCCAGGAAGCCATCGACGGCACCCCGGTCACCTGGCTCGAAAAAGTCTCCGACGCCGACTACAACCGATGACACTGCGGGGCGGTGAGCAAACACCGCCCCCTGACCGGGCCACACCTAAACCAGCAGCACATCAAACGCCCCGGTCACGTCCAGCGTCGCGGTTTCGTCCACGTTGAACGTAAACACGTCCCGGTTGCCCGGCGAGTTGTAGACCCGCATGTCAAAGACAATATCCCCACCGGAGATCGAGACGCTGTCATTGTTCTCAAAACTCTGCGTCTGCAGGTCCGAGAAGATGAACCCGTCCGCCTCAATCCGGCCGTCGAATATTGCCGTGTTCAACCGGCTTGTCGCCGTCACGGTCACTTCGTCGCCATTCCGGTCGATCGTGAGCAGCCCGGGAAAATTCGTCGGCGGATCAACGGGGGGATCGTCAGGATCATCCGGCGGATCCACCGGCGGGTCGTCCGGATCATCGGGCGGGTCGCCCGGATCAACCGGCACGCTGTCGATCACCACATCAAACGCCCCCGTCACATCCAGCGTGGCATTGGCATCGACGTTGAACGAAAACACATCCCGGTTGTTCGGCGAGTTATAGACCCGCATGTTGAAAACGATGTCACCGCCGGAGATTGAGACGCTGTCATTGTTCTCAAAACTCTGCGTCTGAAGGTTCGAAAACCCAAACCCGTCCGCCTCAATCCGGCCCTGAAATATCGCCGTGTTTAACCGGCTGGTCGCGGTCACCGTCACCTCATTGCCATCGCGGTCAATCGTCAACAGGCCCGGGAAGTTCGTCGGCGGATCAACGGGCGGATCATCCGGATCGTCCGGCGGATCAACGGGGGGATCGTCGGGATCGTCCGGCGGGTCCACCGGCGGGTCGTCCGGATCATCCGGCGGATCACCCGGATTAACCGGCACACTGTCAATCACCACATCAAACGCCCCGGTCACATCCAGCGTGGCGTTCGCGTCAACGTTGAACGAAAACACATCCCGGTTGTTCGGCGAGTTATAGACCCGCATGTCAAAGACAATATCGCCGCCGACAATCGCGACGCTGTCATTGTTCTCAAAACTCTGGGTCTGGATGTTTGAAAAACTGAACCCATCCGCCTCAATCCGCCCGTCGAAAATGGCCGTATTCAGCCGGCTCGTCGCCGTCACAGTCACCTGATTGCCGTTCCGGTCAATGGTCAGCAGCCCCGGAAAATTCGTTGGCGGATCGACAGGCGGATCATCGGGATCGTCCGGTGGATCAACCGGCGGGTCGTCCGGATCATCGGGCGGATCACCCGGATCGACCGGCACACTGTCGATCACCACGTCAAACGCCCCTGTCACATCCAGCGTCGCGTTCGCGTCGACGTTGAACGAAAACACATCCCGGTTGTTCGGCGAGTTATAGACCCGCATGCCAAAAACAATATCGCCCCCGACGATCGACACGCTGTCATTGTTCTCAAAACTCTGCGTCTGAAGGTTCGAGAACCCAAAACCGTCCGCCTCGATCCGCCCATCAAAAATCGCCGTGTTCAACCGGCTCGTCGCGGTCACCGTCACCTGATTGCCGTTGCGATCAATGGTCAGAAGACCCGGGAAATTCGTCGGCGGATCCACGGGCGGATCGTCCGGATCATCCGGCACGTCAAAGCCGAAATCAGCCGCATCCAGCGACCCGGCCGCCACACCAGCCACGCGGATCTGCCCGCCCTGATAGCTCACCAGCGCGTCACCTCCGCTCGGCGTGATGGTCAGGGCCGCAAAGGACCCCACGCCCACCTCAATCCGGTCCTGACCCTTCACAAAATCCCGGATCACGTCACTTCCGTCTCCGGTCGCAAAGCGAAACACGTCATTCCCCGGCCCGCCGGTCAGATCATCACTGCCCGTGCCACCGTCAATCGTGTCGTCGTCCGCCCCGCCGAAAATCGTGTCATCCCCCGCACGGCCCAGCAGGGTGTCATCGCCGCCATTGCCGTACATGCGGTTGTTCTGGAAAAACGCCGACCCCGCCCCGGCCAGCCCACCGGCATGCAGGTCATCGCCCGGACCACCCACATATGTCTGATGCCCCGAAGTGCTCAGCGGCGCCTCCAGATTGCCCGTGACCGTGGTCACGGCGGACCCGGACGAGACGTTGATCTCAATTGTCCCGATCTCAACCGCGCCGCCCACCACCGTATCCACCGCCTGGCTCGAGGGCAGATGCCCCTGCCAGACCCGGTCGGAGGTGTTGTTGTTGTCGTTCCGGATCGTAAATTCCCGCCCCACAATCCGGTCGGGCGTGACCTCAAACGTCATGAAATACGGGTTGGTCTGGTTCCCCAGCTCGGCCATGTTGTTGGCACCATGGCTGATCTGAACAATGCCACTGTCATCATCAACGACGGTGGTGGTCGCGTGCACCTCCCCGTTCAGATACGCCCTAACCTTGCCGCCATTATTTGAGCCATGGGACTGCAGCGCCTGCCAGAACGCGGAGTTCTCGCCGTCCTCAAACGTCATCCGGCTCGACCGGATCGCATTCACCGGCGTCAGAACCGGCACATGCCCCTGAACCACCACATGATCCACCGAGGCATCGGCATCCGCAGCATTGAGAACATTACGGATCCACTGCAGATGCGTCCCGTCAACCGACGCCTCCACCCCGCCATTCGCCAGACCACCACCGGCCGAGTATTTGAACACATCCACCGTCAGGAACAGAACGTTTTTGTTCTGATAGACGTAGGAGCCCTCGTCATACTGACCGCTGCCCTGCGGCGCGAAGCTCGACACCCCGTTCCAGGTCGCCGCAAGGCCGAGCGGATCGACCATGTGCTCGCCAAACGCCTCCTTCATCGCGGGCACGGCAGCCGTCCGCTGGCCGGCCGGCCAGTTGTTGTCGCCGATCTCGTGGTCCCCAATGGCCGCCACAATCGTATCGACGCCCGCCTCCTCCCAGAGCTTGTGCTGCCACGAGGTAAAGGACGCCGACGCCCGGTGCAGCGTCTCATTGAGCGTCGCCCCACCGAACAGGGCCTCGACATTCTGGTCGTGCTGCTCCCAGGACCAGCGCGAAAACGCCAGATCACCCGCAATGGCCACCAGGTCCGGGTCCCCCCCCGCCGCATTGACCATCAGTTCGGTATTGGTCTTCCACACCTGCGCCAGGGCCGCGTTCATCGCGTTCGGGCCACCCGGCGTCCAGTTCGGCGCGGCAACCAGGCCATCGGAATAGTCTACCGAATTGCCACCAAACACCGCCGCAATCGACGCATCCTGACCACCCGACAGATCCGCATAATCCGCGTTAAAAAGGTCAGGAACGCTGATAAAACCCCACGGAGCGTCCTCATTTTCCATGATTAATCCACTTTCACGCCAATACGGGCAAAGCCGACACCGACCGACAGGGCACCCCACACCCCGCGGACATCACCGGTTCCACGCCTCACCACTGTTGAAAATTCAGGGCAGGTTTTCGGGTTAAACACCTTCGAATAATAAAAAATTCCGGCCTGGAGCATACGGGCAACCCCGCGATCCACCATGCCTGCAAAGCCCGCCAACCTGCGTCCGGACCCCGCATCGTCACTAATAAAAAAATCTTTCCAACTATGGGAAACCCTCATGCCGGACACCCGGTCCGCATGAAACACCCCTCTGAGACTCATCACTCAACCGCTGAAAATGTTCCACCCAATTCTTAGTATTGCACAATAAAGACAAATTTTTAATACATTTTTTACGACAAACTCATCTGTCGCATTAAGACCAACAACTGCCCCAACTCTGCATAACGCGCAGTTGAGTTCAGCACACGTTTCCTTGAGCCACATGATCCAGGACGCCGACACCCCCGTAATCTCCCCATCAACAATGGAGGTAACCATGTCTGCACAGAACGTGATCAGGACCGCCTGGGACGGGGTCATGAACGAGAAGAAAAACCCCCTGCAAAACCTTCCGCTGATGACCGCGCACATGATGATGCAGGTCCTCGCCTGGATGTGGAGCATCATCTTCGCACTCGCATTCAGCAGTTATTTCGTCTTTGGTGTTTCCGTGGTAGGCCACGCCCTGATCCTCAGCGGCATCTTCGCGACCCTCGCGGTGTTCCGCGAAGCCGAACGCAACCGCACTACTGACAACGCCTGAACCGGACCGCAGCCTGAATGGTCAATCCAACCGAACATCCCCGCGCGCAATCTCCGGAACAGCCGGGCGCGGAGCCGCCCGACGGGCCAACGGTCTACTACGATGGCTCCTGCCCGCTCTGCTCGGTCGAGATTGACCACTACGCCTCACGCGACGGGGCCGAGAAGCTCCGGTTTGTAGACGTCTCGCACGGCGATGCCGATCCGGGCGCGGGCCTGAACCGCACCGACGCGATGGCCCGCTTCCACGTGCGCCAGCCCGACGGCAAACTTCTCTCCGGCGCACGCGCTTTTGTCGCGGTCTGGGACACGCTCCCCGGCTGGAAATGGGCCGCGCGCCTCGCCAAAATTCCGGGCGTCACGCCGATACTGGAGCTGGCCTACCGCGCATTCCTGCCCATCCGGCCGTTTCTCGCCAGAACCCTCGGCAAACGCCTGAAAGCCGCACAGGCCCGTGGCGGGTCCGCCTCAAACTGACCCGTCGCACACCGCGCCGCGCGACAGGTCAGTTATCCGGATCCCACCGGAAAAACTCCGCCGGGAGCAGGTCATTGCCATCCACGAAATTCTCGTGATGCACCACAACCCCCTCCGGGCTGGTCAAAACCACCGCCATCTGCGCGGGACCGGCCCGGCGGGGAATGTCGGGGATCGGCCCCTTCAGGCTCGGGTGGATGGTATAGTGACTGCCCGCAATCGTCGTGAACGGAATGCCCAGCCACACACCAGCCGTCGACAGGTGCACATGCCCGCTGATGATCTGGCGCACATTGCCATAGCGCGTCAAAATCTCCGCAAGCCGTTCCTTCTGCGTGAAGCTGATGAAATCAAGCGGCGTCCCAACATTGGCAATCCCGTGATGGGACACCACCACAACCGGCGTCTCCCGCATCTCCGCGAGCCGCGCATCGAGCCAGTCGAACTGCACGTCCGACATCTCGCCCGCATCGTCACCGACCTTGAGCGTGTCGAGCACAATCACCCGGCACCCGTCCAGGTCCAGCACGTGATCGATCCGCCCGGTCTCCGCGTTCACATGCTGCGGATACACCTCCGCAAACAGCGCCCGGTCATCGTGATTGCCCATGGTCGGATATGACGGCATCGCCAGCCGGTCCGTCCCGCTCTTCAGCACGTCATACGCCCCCCGCGCCGCATCATCAGCCAAGTCCCCGGCAAAGATGCAAAACGCGGCATCGGGATGGGTTTCGTTGATATGGTCCACCGCCTGATGCAGTCTCTCGGCCGGGTTCAGGGTACAGCTCAATTCCTCCGGGTCCGGCACAAGATGAAGGTCGGACACGACAATAAATTTAGGCATCACGGCAATCCAGGTTCGTCAAAAAGCACTTATGCGCTCCGGCGTGCCGCAGGCACCAGGCCCTCCAGCACGTCCGGAAGCTCGGAATAACTGTCAACTATGGCCTCCGGGTTAAGATCCGCAACCGCGCGTCCCTCCGGTCCAAACCCGACCAGCACACAGGGCACCTCCGCCCGCCGCGCCGTTTCCCGGTCCGTCACCGTATCGCCAATCAGAACACTCGCCTCACGCCGCCCACCGGCCCGCGCCACGGTTTCGAGCAGATGCGTGGGATCAGGCTTGCGCACCGGCAGCGTATCGGCCCCCAGCATCGCCCTGAACCGCCGCCCCAGCCCCAGCCGATCCAGCAGATCAAGCGCCAGCGCCTCGGGCTTGTTCGTACAGACCGCCAAAATCCAGCCCCGCGCCTCCAGCGCGTCGAGCGTGCCCTCAACCCCGTCATAAAGCCTGGTGTGCACACTGATTTTGTCGCGATAGGCGTCAAGCAGAACCGGGTAAAGCGTCTCAACCTGCCCCGCCATTTCCGGATGTTCCAGCCGTGTCAGACCCGCCGTCAGCATCGCCCGCCCCCCGGCAAAAGCGATCTTCGCGTCGCTCAGGGGATCCAGCTCAACCCCGTGCCCCCCATGGGCCAGCGCCGCATTCGCCGCCGCAATCAGGTCGGCGGAGGTATCCGCCAGTGTCCCGTCCAGATCGAAAACGGCCGTTCGCATGAAAACCCTCTCAAAATCCGCGTTACCGCTTAACCACATACGGACACGTTTTGAAACAGAAACTGATCCATGCGCTCTTTTGATTGCCGCGGGGCGCTGTTAACTGTCGTGACACTGATTTGACGCGTTAACCATTAGACGGAGTACACGACACATGCCAACAGCCGTAGTAATTCTGGCCGCGGGCCAGGGCACGCGCATGCAGTCGGACACCCCCAAAGTCCTCCACACCCTTGCCGGCGCACCCCTCGTCGCCCACGCGATGGCCTCCGCCCGGACGCTCGACGCCGAACGCACCATCGTCGTCACCGGCCATGGCGGCGAGGCCGTCACCTCTGCTGTCCACGAGATCGACCCCGAAGCCCAGACCGTCACACAGGAGGAACAGCTCGGCACCGGCCACGCCCTCCTGCAGTGCCTCGACGCGCTCGACGGCTTCGACGGCGACGTGCTCGTTCTCTACGGCGACACGCCCCTCATCCGCCAGGAAACCCTTGAGGCCATGCTGGAGGCCCGCGCCACAGGCACAGGCGTCATCGTCCTCGGCTTCCACGCCGCCAACCCCACCGGTTACGGACGGCTCATTCGCGACCCGAATGGCGCGCTGCTTGAAATAGTCGAGGAAAAAGAGGCCAGCGACCTCCAGAAAGCCGAGACCTTCTGCAACTCCGGCGTGATCGCCGCGGACGCAAACCTTCTGCGCACCCTCCTGCCGCGCATCTCCAACGACAACGCCAAGGGCGAATACTACCTCACCGACATCGTGGGCCTCGCCCGCGCCGATGGCCATTCCGCCACTGCCGTCGAATGCGACGAGGCCGAGACCCTCGGCGTCAATTCCCGCATCGACCTTGCCGCGGCCGAGCGCGCCTTCCAGTTCCGCGCCCGCATCGAGGCCATGGAAAACGGCGCCACCCTCACCGACCCCGACACCGTCTGGTTCGCCCAGGACACCATCGTGGGCCGCGACGTCAGCATCGGCCCCAACGTGGTCTTCGGCCCCGACGTGACAATCGAGAGCGGGGTCACCATCCACCCCTTCTGCCACCTGGAAGGCTGCCATGTCAGCCGCGGCGCCGTCATCGGCCCCTTCGCCCGCCTTCGCCCGGGCGCGGAGCTGTCGGAAAACACCCATGTCGGCAATTTCGTCGAAATCAAAAACGCAACCATTGCCGAAAACACCAAGGTCAACCACCTCAGCTATATCGGCGACGCCACCCTCGGCTCCGGCACCAACATTGGCGCGGGCACCATCACCTGCAACTATGACGGCGTCTTCAAACACCGCACCACCATCGGCGACAGGGTGTTCGTCGGCTCCAACTCCGCCCTCGTCGCTCCCGTCACCATCGGCAACGCGGCCATGATAGCCGCAGGCTCCACCATCACCGACGACGTTCCCGCAGGCGCGCTGGCCCTCGCCCGCTCCCGTCAGAGCACGAAAAACGGCATCGGCAAACGCCTGATGGACCGCCTCAAATCCCTCAAGCACGGGACACGCCACTAATGTGCGGCATCGTCGGCATCCTCGGAAAACACCAGGTCGCCCCCCTGATGGTCGAAGCGCTCAAACGCCTCGAATACCGCGGCTATGACAGCGCGGGCATTGCCACGCTCGACAACGGCACCCTCGACCGCCGCCGCGCCACGGGCAAGCTGATCAACCTCTCCGACCTTCTGGTCACTGAACCGCTCGCGGGCCTCTCCGGCATCGGCCACACCCGCTGGGCCACCCACGGCAAACCCACCCAGGCCAACGCCCACCCCCACCAGGCGGGCCGCGTCGCCGTGGTCCATAACGGCATAATCGAGAATTTCAGCACCCTGCGCGCGGAGCTTGAGGCCGGGGGCGCAACCTTCCAGACCGAAACCGACACCGAGGTCGTTGTCCATCTCTGCGACAGCCACCTGCGCGCGGGCAAAACCCCGCTGGAGGCCGCCCGCCTGACGCTCGCCCGTCTGCACGGCGCCTTCGCGCTGGTCTTCCTCTTCGCGGGCCAGGACGACCTCCTGATCGCCGCCCGCCGCGGCTCCCCGCTGGCCATCGGCTATGGCGAGGGCGAGGCGTTCGTAGGCTCCGACGCGCTGGCACTCGCCCCGCTGACCAACCGCATCGCCTATCTCGAGGAAGGCGACCACGCCGTCATCACCCGCAACGTCATCACCGTCTACGACGAGGACAACGCCGAGGTTCAGCGCAAGATCGAGACCACCGACCTCGACCATCTGCTGGTCGACAAGGGCCGCTTCAAACACTTCATGGCCAAGGAGATCCACGAGCAGCCCGCCGTCCTCGCCGACGCGCTGGCCCGCTATACCGATCCCTCCACCGGCCGTATCGACATGGAAACCGGCCTCGACATCTCCCGCTTCGACCGCGTCGTTCTGGTGGCCTGCGGCACCGCCCACTACGCCTGTCACGTGGCGAAATACTGGTTTGAGGACCTGCTGCGCCTGCCGGTGGAAATCGAGGTCGCCTCCGAATTCCGCTACCGCGAACCACCCCTGAACGAGCGCACACTGGGCATTTTCGTCAGCCAGTCCGGCGAGACCGCCGACACACTCGCGGCCCTGCGCTACGTGCGCGCCCAGGGCGGCATGATCGTCTCCATGGTCAATGTCGACAGCTCCACCATCGCCCGCGAAAGCGACCTCGCCCTGCCCATTCTGGCCGGTCCGGAAATCGGCGTGGCCTCCACCAAGGCCTTCGCCTGTCAGCTTCTGACGCTGGCCGCCTTCGCCATTTCCACCGCCTCCCGCCGCGGCACCATCACAGGCGACCGCGAGGCCAAACTCGTCCGCGCCCTGCGCACCCTGCCCGAACTCGTCACCCGTGCCCTCGAACTCGAACCCACCATTGCCGACCTCAGCCGCGAGGTCGCCAAAGCCACGGACGTGCTCTTCCTCGGTCGCGGCACCATGTTCCCCATCGCCCTCGAAGGCGCTTTGAAACTCAAAGAAATCAGCTACATCCACGCCGAAGGTTACGCATCAGGCGAACTGAAACACGGCCCCATCGCCCTCGTGGACGAGTTCGTGCCCGTTGTGGTCCTCGCCCCCTCCGGCAATCTCCACGACAAATCCATGTCCAACATGGAGGAGGTCATGGCCCGCGACGGAAAGGTTCTGCTCGTCACCGACAGCGACGGCGCCAAAGCCGCTACCGGAGAGCCCTGGGCCGCACTGGAGCTGCCCGACTGCGCCCCCATTGTGGCCCCGATCCTCTACGCCATCCCGATGCAGCTGCTCTCCTACCACTGCGCCCTTCAAAAAGGCACCGACGTCGACCAGCCCCGCAACCTCGCTAAATCCGTCACTGTCGAATGACCACCCCGGACGAGGCCATTGCCCGGCTGCGCGCCGCCGCCACGCCGGAAAACGCGGCGGGCATGGCCGACTATCACAAGGCCCCGCGCGAATATCTCGGCTGCGCCATGCCCGACCTCGACCCGCTGGTAAAATCCTGGCGGACGGATGCAAGCGTTGAGGAGCGCATCGCCCTTGCCGCCGGTCTCTGGGACAGCAACATCCACGAGGCGATGATCGCGGCCAGCAAGCTTCTGACCCAGGCCCGCATCCCCGACCATGAGGAGGAGGTCTGGCAGGAATTTCTCCGCTGGGTGCCCGCGTTCGACGCCTGGGCCATCGCCGACCACGCCTGCAATGTCGGCAGCCGCCGCCTCACCGCCCATCCCCACCGCATTGAAACCGTAGAGGCCTGGACCACCTCACCGGACAAATGGACCCGCCGCGCCGCTTTGGTGGTCACACTGCCTTACGCCAAACTGACCCATCCGGGCCCGGAAGACCGCGCCATCCGCGCCCGCATCCTCACCTGGGCCGAGGCCTACGTCCCCGATCCGGACTGGTTCATCCAGAAATCCATCGCCTGGTGGCTCCGCACACTCTCCGTCCGCGAACCCCAAACCGTCCTCGATTTCATCGCCGGCCCCGGCCAGGGAATGAAGGCTTTTGCCCGAAAGGATGCGGTGCGGAAGATTTCGGCAAAAGGTTCAAACTGACGAATTTCACTGAGAACATTCCAACCCTCCCGCCCGGCGGCGACATTCAAACAGTCCCGGAACCACAGGCATTTTTCCATACCTGTTCGGGTGTTACGCGAACGTCCCGCCACCATCCCCGGCGTGTCGGCACGACACGCCATGCCCGACTTTCCCCCCGGGAGGGCATCCCCAACGTTGGCAACTGCTCTACGGTTTCGGGCGTTTACGCGACACGCGCTGTCCGTCCGGGTCGGAGCCCTCCCAAAGTCGGGCATGGCGCGTCCTGCCTCAGGTCCGGGCAGTGGGTGAAGACGTGTGAGCCCATTAGCTCCACGGGAAGCCCCGGCGCGCTACCCGAGGTCCGCGATACCTTCTTCTGAATTCCCGATTTCTCTCCCCCGGACAGAACTCTCTCAAACCCTCCCGCCCGGCGGCACCGCCGGGCAGTATCCGTATTGTTCAAGCGGGTTTTGGCCTCCATTCGCGGTTTTGTGCGATGAGGGTGTTTGCCAGGACGACGAGTTTTCGCATGACGGCGGTCAGGGCGAGTTTTCCGGGTTTGCC
>JAUHWT010000036.1 GCA_030427145.1 Alphaproteobacteria bacterium
GGCAAACCCGGAAAACTCGCCCTGACCGCCGTCATGCGAAAACTCGTCGTCCTGGCAAACACCCTCATCGCACAAAACCGCGAATGGAGGCCAAAACCCGCTTGAACAATACGGATACTGCCCGGCGTCACCGCCGGGCGGGACAGCTGACAGGGGCGGCCCCCGTTCCCATCCCCGCTCGCGATAAGCCGCGCCGGGGGCCAGGCTCCAGCCCCCCACACCACAAAGCGGGACGGCACCCCACCTCAGAGATAAAAATCGGTCCAGTTCCAGTCGCCGGCCGTGGTGGCGCCGTCATGGATGGTCATGTTGATCTCAACATCCGAGTCGATCCGGCCGTAAAGCCGCGTGTCGCCGCCGACCTCCTGAACCCAGAGCGCCCCGTCGCCCTTGAAATAGCCGTCCCAGAAATCCTGCTCGCCATAAAAGGTGAAGGCGTCGTCATCCCCGCCAGCAATCGCGTCAATGCTGCGCAGGTCGATCCGGTCCCCGGTATGCCAGCCGCCCGCGCCCTCAAAATCCATGACCGTGCTGCCGGTGGTTTCGGAGGCCGTGTCGAAGTCGAACACGTCCTCGCCGCTGCCGCCCCACATCTCATCGGCACCCTCACCGCCGCGCACGGTGTCGTCGCCGGCCCCGCCATGGACCAGGTCGTCGCCGTCACCGCCGCCAACGAAATCATCGCCACTCTCACCACGCACGGTATCATTGCCGCGCCCGCCGCGCAGATGGTCATCGCCGGAATAGCCGTAGACCGTGTCGTTGCCATCCCCCCCGTTGACCGTGTCATTCCCGCTCCAGCCATCGAGACTGTCGTCCCCGGCGCCGCCATAAACAAGATCGTCGCCGCCCCAGGCCTGCACGGTGTCATCGCCGTCGCCCACGCGGATCTCATTGGCGCCGTCGGTTCCCTCGACGTCGTCATCCCCGTCGCCGGTCACCACATTCTCGAAATTGATGAAGCTCTCGGGCGACCAGTTGGTGACACCGGTGGCGAGGTTGATCTCGTAGTTGCCGTTCCAGTGCGTGGCGTCGAGCGTGTCATTGCCCGCGCCCCCGTCGAGAGTCTCGTTCGTGCCGCTGCCCGCATGGATCACGTCATCGCCCGACCCGCCCCGGTAGAGACCCGCGCCGCTGGAGACGATCACGTCATTGCCGCCGCCGCCATGGACGTTGTTGGTGCCGAGATCCGCCTCGATCGTGTCATTGCCACCACCGCCGCGGATGTAATCATCGCCCCGGCCACCCCGGATGAAGTCGTGCCCGCTGCCCCCGAACATGCGGTCATTGTCATTGCCGCCATACATCTCATCCCGGCCCGAGCCGCCATACATCGTGTCCTGACCGGCCCGGCCGCGCAGGAGGTCATTGCCGCCCCGCCCGCTGATCCGGTCATCGTTATGGGTGCCGTTCAGGGTGTTGTTGCCACTGTTGCCATTGATCACCGCCATCGAAACTCTCCTTACCCCTTACAAACCGCGCCATGTAAAAACCGGCCGTGCCCAGGCACGCCAGGAGCGCATTTTCTGAAATGGACCGCGGCAAACCCCCGTCAGCGCGGTTACACCCTGTTAACCACGATCCCGCCCCCGCCGTCCGTGAGGTATTTCATGGACAAATGCCGTTTGCCCCCGGGGCCGGGCGGAGCAAACGCCCGCAGACGCTCCCCCGGCACGGAACAGCGGGACGCCAGGCCCCGGCAATGGCCCCCTCAGCCGCGTCCCTCCAGCGCCCCGCGCAGTTTCTCCTCCGCATCCGCAATGAGACCCTCATCCACCGGCCGCAGAATACCCGCCTCCCGCATCGCCCCCAGCCGCGCCACCACCTCCCGCCAGTGCGCCACCGCGTTCTCCGTATCCACCCGCGCCAGTTTCCAGTACGAAACCACCACATCCCGCGCCCAGTCCGCATTCGAGGGATCGGCCTGCGCCAGCCGCTCCGCGATCTCCATGCCCCTTGTGTACGCCTCGAACGCCTCCGCGAGCTTCCCCTGGTCGCGGCGCACGTCCCCGATCCGCTCGAGGCTGACAGAGAGTGCGTTCGCGGCACTGGAGGGATCGTCCCGCGCCAGCCGCTTACGGATCTCCATACCCCTTGTGTACGCCTCGAACGCCTCCGCGAGCTTCCCCTGGTCGCGGCGCACGTCCCCGATCCGCTCGAGGCTGACAGAGAGGTCACGGGCGTTCGCGGCACTGGAGGGATCGTCCCGCGCCAGCCGCTCCGCGATTTCCATGCCCCTGGTGTACACCCCAAGCGCTTCCGCGAGGTTTCCCTGGGCGCTGCGCACGTCCCCGATCCGGGTGAGGCTGACCGAGAGATCGCGGGCGTTCGCGGCACTGGAGGGATCGTCCCGCGCCAGCCGCTCCGCGATTTCCATGCCCCTGGTGTACACCCCAAGCGCTTCCGTGAGGTTGCCTTGGTCGCGGCGCACGTCCCCGATCCGCTCGAGGCTGACGGAGAGGTCGCGGACGTATTCCGCGCTTGAGGGATCGGCCTCCACCAGCCGCTCCGCGATCTCCATGCCCCTCGTCCAGGTCTCGAGCGCCTCCGCGAGGCTCCCCTGGGCGCGGCGCACGTCCCCGATTTTGCTGAGGCTGACGAAGAGGTCGCGGGCGTTTGCGGCACCGGAGGGATCGGCCTCCACCAGCCGCTCCGCGATCTCCATGGCACTGGTGTACGCCCCGAGCGCCTCCGCGAGGTTCCCCTGATCGCGGTGTACGTCCCCGATCCGCTCGAGGCTGACGGAGAGGTCGCGGGCGTATTCCGCACTGGAGGGATCAGCCTCCAGCCGCCGCTCCGCGATCTTCATGCCCCTGGTGTACGCCTCCAGCGCCTCCGCGAGGTTCCCCTGGGCGCTGCGCACGTCCCCGATTTTGTTGAGGTTGACGGAGAGGCCGCGGGCGTTTGCAGCACTGGAGGGATCGTCTTTCATCAGCCGCTCCGCGATTTCCATGCCCTGCGTGTACGCCCCGAGCGCCTCCGCCAGGTTCCCCTGGTCGCGGCGCACGTTGCCAATCCTGTCAAGGCTGACGGAGAGATCGCGGGCGTTTGCGGCACTGGATGGGTCGTCCCGCGCCAGCCGCTCTGCGACGTCAAGCGCGGCCTGAAAGGCGGTCGCGGCTCCCGTCGTGTCGCCCGCCACGGTCAAAAGATCCCCTTGGGCGACGAAAGCCACCAGTCTTTCACGGCTTCCCTCCGGCCACAGGGCGGCGGCCTCGCCGTAATGCTGCGCGGCCCCCCGCCGGTCGAGGCGGGCCGCGGCGGCGCTGGCCAGCGTTTCCGCGATCCGCGCCCGTGTCCCGTCCTCCGCGCGCCGGTGCCGATCCTCCTCCGCCCGCCGTGCATCCTCCCGCGCCCGGCGCGCCGCGATCCCCGCCTCATAAATCCGCCTGACCTCGCGGAGTTCTACCTCCGCCGCCTCCAGCTCGACCATGTCCTCCCGCTCCAGCGCCGCCTGCGCCGCCTCCAGATGGGGCAGGATATCCGGCGCCTCGTTCGACAGCCCTTTCAGGGCCTCGATCTCGGTGCGCATGGTGAAAAAGTTTTTGGTGATCTCAAACAGGGCGGCCTCAAGCTGGTCGTCGGGAACCTCCCGTTCCAGGATCGTGCGGGCAAACCCCAGTGACTGCGCCCGGGTCAGATCGGGACGGTTGGCCTTGCGCTCAAGTCGTTCGATCGCGTCCGCCATATCATTCAACAGCTTAAGTGTCGTTTCCGCGTGCTCGACCAGGATCCCGAGGGCCAGACCCATTTTCCAGATGATGTAGGGCTCCAGCGCCTCATAATACTCCCGGTTCTCCACCACCGCCCTGAGGCTCACCTCCAGGACGCGGCGGGCATACCGGTGTGACACCGACCCGGTGGCCTCCGCCCCAAACAGCTCCGGCTCATGCCCCGCCAGCTCTCCCATCAGCCTGTCGACCGCCACGCCTGGGAACCCCTTCGACACAAAATCCTCCGCGAGGCGCTCCCGGTCCATCACGCAGCTCCCAAGATGTTTCGCCAGCGCCGCATCGGCCGCGGTCAGGTCCTCCCCCGCGGTCCACGTATCCCCCTCGACCTGCAAAAACTCCGCGAACCCCTCGCGCACCGCTTTCCTGGTTTTGGCGCGCACCCGCGCACATTCCGGTCCGAACTTTTGATTTTTTTCCGCGACGAATTCGGTCAGTCCCGCCACCCCGACGGCGGTCTCAACCACACCCGGGGGCAGGGGCACTCCCAGGGCCAGCGCGCCCAGTCCGACGCAGGCGGTGACCGCCTTCTCCAGTCCGTTTGCCATGACCCTTAGGTCACTCCAAAATTCATTTTCCAATGGGTCGAGCATGACGGGGTGACCGGTGCCGCGCAACCCGTCCGTGCGGGCCGTTTCCCCGGCAATCTGCGCCAAAAACGGACAAACCCCGTGCAATCTGTGCCATTTGACTCACAATCTGTGCCACTTTCCTGCAGTTCTGTGCCAAATCACGCACCGGTTGGGCCACAAACCGGCGTAAAACGCCCCAAAAACTCCCCGGGTTTTCGTCAAAATTAAGCCGCTTTGGTAACACCCGCTTAACCAGTTTATTCCAGGTTAAGATTTGTGACTTGCCGGACGGGCCCGAGGCCCCGGCCGGTTCCTGGAGGATGACGGACATGGATACACGGGCTCCCGACAGTGCTTCGGCCGTACTTGCCGATCTTGTTGCGGCAGGGCTTGTCAGCCACGAAATGGTTGTGGACGCTGATAAAATTTCCGACGAGGCCGTGGCGCTGCGCGGGCTGTGCGCCCTGGTCTCGGGGTCGGTTTACCGTGTGGATGCATGGCATTACGCCTTCCCGGTGACGGCTGCGGACATGGATGGCCGCCTCGGCGACCTGCCCCCCGGTGACTGGACCGACGCGCTTCAGGAGGCGCTGACCGCAAGCCTCGGCCAGGACGCCGTCTGGCTCAACGCCACCGATGTCCTGCCCGATTCAGCCGGGATTTTATCCCGCCCGCTCGCCTTTCTGCGCGCCCATGACGGGGCGGTGAACAGCGCCCTGACCGGGGCGGGGGCGGAGCTGCAAGCCATTGTAAACGCTCGATATGCCACTGAATGCGCCCATCTGACGGCCGGTGCCGGGGAGGGCGGTGACCTTGCCGCGCGGCTTGATGCGATCGAGGCCACCCAGGCTGAAATTCTCGCCCGTCTCGACCGGCCCGCGGGCCCCATGGCCGACAGCACCACTGTTGAGAAACTGACCAAAACCCTGGGCGCCCTTCTGCACCGCATCGACGCCCAGTCCGAGCTTCTGCATGAGCATATCGCCCAGGAGGACCGTGTTTCGGCCCAGCTTGCCGAACTGAGCGAACTGGCCACCGCGCCCGCGGATTTCCAGGAAAGTCTTGGGCTGACCTTCGCGGAGTTTCTTGCGCGCATGGAGCGCCAGTCCGAGCAGGACCGCGCCGCCATGCAGGTTCCACGGTTCAGCTGAAAGGAGACGTCCCATGACCCTCACGACATCCGATGACACCGACATGGACACGTCGGTCGGGGACATCCGGCGGACCCTGGCACAGCGCATTGCCCACCGAAACCGTCAGCGCGCCGAGCGCATGGCCCGCATGCATTCCGGCCCCCGTGGCCCCGTGCCGTTCGGCATCCGCAGCGCCGATGCGGGCGTCACCTCCGCTCCCCGGAAAAATGATGAAATTCAGGAGGATAAGCCGGTCACGCGCACGCTCATCCACCGTGAGTTCGGACCCTCCGCCACCCATGCGGGCCGGGCCGAGGCCAATGCCGCCCTCAACGAGTTCATTGACGCCCTTCAGGGCGGGTTGAGCGGCAGCGGCGCGCCCCTGGACCGGACGGAGGAGCCGGAGAAGGCATCCGCTCCCGTCACGCCGCTCTGTGATCTGGGCCAGCTGACCGGCGCGGGTCCGGGGCTGATCTGGGCCCTGCAGCGCAAGGGTATTTCCAGCCTCGCCGACATGGCCGATCTCGATCCGGCGGACCTGACCGACCGGCTGGGCATTCTGGGCCGCATGATCCCCGCGGAAAACTGGATCCGCACCGCCCGGCAGGCCACGGGCCGGACGCTCCGCGCGGTCTGACAACGCATCCCCCCACCCGGCAATGCCCGGGCTGAACCGGTCCCTTCGGGGGCCGGTTTTTTCTTGTGACGCCCCTGCGATCGGATACGCTCCCGGGAAACCGTCAGGGGGCATCGTGATGACTGGCATCAAAAACACCGCGCAGCAGCAGTTCTGGAGCGGCGATCCCGGCCAGGCCTGGGTGGCGCATCAGGCACGGCTCGATGAACTGCACGCCCCGGTGGCGGAGCTTCTGCTGCGTGAGGCGGCCCCGGAGCCCGGTGCGCATGTGCTCGATATTGGCTGCGGGGCGGGGGCGACCTGTCTGCAGGCGGGGGCGCGGGTGAGCCCTGGCGGCCGCGTTCTGGGTCTTGATCTTTCGGAGCCGCTTCTGGCGCTGGCGCGCCGGCGGATTGCGGCGGCGGGGCTCGACACCGTGACGGTTGAAGCCGGTGACGCCCAGGTCCGCGCACCGCGGGGGGAGGGGTTTGACCTCGCCATTTCCCGGTTCGGAGTGATGTTTTTCGAGGATCCCGTGGCCGCATTTCGCAATATCGCGGGGCTTTTGCGTCCAGGGGCGCGGCTGGTCTTTGCGGCCTGGGGCCCGTCGGAACACAATCCCTGGTTCGACCTGCCCATGCGGGTTGCGGTGGACCGGCTGGGGCCGGCGGAGCCGGGCGATCCCGATGGTCCGGGCCCGCTGGCCTTTCGGGACCGGGCCCGCGTGGAGGGGCTTCTGGAGGCGGCGGGGCTGTGCAGTATCCGCTCCCGCGCCGTCGATACCGAACTGCCGCTCTCCGGTGGGCTGGAGGCCGCGGCGGAGCTCACCCAGCATGTGGGGCCGGTGAAACGGCACATGCGCGACAGGGCGGGCGATGCGGCGGACATGACCGCGATCCTCGAGGGCGTACGCGGGGTTTTTGCGCCCTTTGAGACGGAGGCGGGGCTGCGTGTGCCCGCGCGGATCAATCTTTTCGAGGCGCGCACCGGCTGAGATGTCCGGTTCGGTCAGGGGGCAGGAAGATGACGGAGCTTTTCACGGGACCTGATGGCCGGCCACGCTGCCGCTGGAGCGGGGGCGCGCCGGAGTTTCTCGACTATCATGACCGGGAATGGGGGTTTCCGGTGGACGATGACAGGCGCCTGTTTGAAAAACTCTGTCTGGAGAGTTTTCAGTCGGGTTTGAGCTGGCGCACCATTCTGGCCAAACGGGAGAATTTTCGCGCGGCCTTTGCCGGGTTTGACTGGCGGCGCGTCGCGGAGTTTGGCGATGCGGAGGTGGAGGCGCTGCTGGCCAATGAGGGCATCATCCGTCACCGCGGCAAGATCACCGCCACCATCAACAATGCCCGGCGCATGTGTGAACTTGTCGAGGCCGAGGGCTCTCTGGCGGCGTTTGTCTGGCGGTTTGAGCCCGCGGCGGCGGATTTGGCCGCGCCCCAGAGTGTCTCGACCTCCCCGGCCTCCGTGGCGCTGTCGAAGGAGTTCAAAAAGCGCGGCTGGAAGTTCCTCGGCCCCACCACGGTGTTTGCCTTCATGCAGGCCATGGGCCTGATCAACGACCATGCCGAGGGCTGCGCCCTGCGCGCGGAGGCGGAGGAAGCCAGGTGCGGGTTCGTGCGGCCGGGGTGAGGGGGCCGTTTGGGGTTGGGCCGCCCGTGGGGTGGCGTCTTCCCCTATCGCCTGTAACGTTCACAGAACCCAAAAAACGCATTTTCCACTGCCGTGGCCGGGTATTGGGCGAAAGTTCCGCCACCATCCCCGGCGTGTCGGCAGGACACGCCATGCCCGACTTGTATCTTTCCGGTGAGGCGTTTCGCAGCGCGGAGCGTCGCAAACCGGGGGTGGCTTTGCTAACCATTTCCGGGGGGAGCTG
>JAUHWT010000028.1 GCA_030427145.1 Alphaproteobacteria bacterium
AAGAGTAAGGTTTGCCCATGATCCACCTCCAAACAGAAGTGAATCAGACGAAGGCGGGCTTGTGAATCCCAATTCGATTCAGATCAAACGCAAACCGCTTTAGTCCAACTCTATTTGCACCAGCAGCAGAGAAGTCAGGTCCGCACTCAGGCGCACGCCATCAAAGGGTTTTTCAATCACCGGGGCATCAATGCCAAGCCTGCGCACCGTCGCCTCGGTATGGCCCGTGACCACGACATAGGGGATGGCCAGCTGGTCCAGTTGCTCGGCGACCGGCTGCGACGTTTCATCATCTAACTGTATGTCAATCACGGCACAGTCGATCCGCCCTTCCCTCATCGCAAGAAAATCCAGCGCGGCATCCGGGGTATTTGCAATCCCAACGACCTCATATCCGGTCTCACGAAGCGAATGCGCGATGTCCGTCCCGATCAGGTGATCATCCTCCACCACCAGGACACGCGGCGACCCGCCATAGCGTGCCATCAGCCGTGCGAAATCGGGACGGACCGGCATACCGGCATCACCGCCCGTCTCAAGACCGATCTTGAGAAGTTCGGTTTTGCCTCTTCCCAGCCCATTTTCGTCCGCAAAATCCAACAGCCACCACCTTCCTGAAAAGTCTTGTTGACCCGCAAACGCAGGCACCTCTTGCAAGCGTAGGGCCAAAACCGGATTTGTCCAGCGAAATCAATTTCTTAACTTACCACACCAGCATCACGAGCTCCAATGGCACAACCGGGGCTTTATGAGTAAGTTACCTTACCTAAAATTCGGTGTAAAATGTGGTTGGAATTTGATTCCGCCACCAGTCCACAATGGAATGCGAAAGATGTCCGGGCAAAGCTCCAAGCGTATGGAAAGACTGCAGATAATGGTCTCGGAGGACGAGCTCAAAGCGCTGGACGACTGGCGCTTCAAGAGCCGAATGCCCAGCCGTGCCGCCGCCATTCGCGAACTGCTTCAGCGTGGCCTGGCCGCTGAGGGCTACTTTTCAACCGCGCGCGATGGGTCTGCATCGCGAGATTTCGGGGTGCTTGATTCAAATTCAGGCAAGCCGGAGTAACCGAACCCAACAACTTTATTCAAATCCTCCGTGACGTCTATCACATCCGTGACGCGTCCGTTCTGCCAAAAAGAGGCCAACCCCGAGGACGGGGAACCCCTCAACCGGCAGGACACCTGACATGACAGTTTCAGATTTCAGTTCCGAACAGTTCCCCGCCACCATTCCAGGAACGGATGCCACAACACCATCCTGGCGCATCAAAGCCGCCGTAGACCGCATTGGCGCTCTGATCCTGCTCCTGACCTTCGCACCCCTTCTGATCATCACCGCCGTCTGTGTGAAGTTCACCTCTCCCGGACCCGTCTTTTTCCGCCAGCCCCGTTACGGCGCCGGGCGGGACGTGATCACCGTGACGAAATTTCGCACCATGTTCGTTGAGGGCACCGACCTGTCGGGCCGCCGCCAGGCCACCCGCGACGATGACCGCATCACTCCGCTTGGCCGCATCCTGCGCAAAACCTGCCTCGACGAACTGCCCCAACTATGGGACGTTCTCTGCGGTCGCATGTCCCTCGTCGGACCCCGCCCCCATGCGCTGGTGCTGGAGGTCGAAGGCCGCGACATCGAGGACATGATCCCGTACTACCATGCCCGCCACCAGATCCGTCCCGGCGTGACCGGCCTCGCGCAGACCAATGGCAACCGTGGCCCCATCGACGACGCCGAAACCGCCTTTGAGCGTGTCCACTACGACCTCGACTATATCCAGAACCAGTCGCTTGTGCTCGACGCCTTGATCCTCATCAAGACCCTGGCCGTGCCGTTTCAAAAAGGCGGTTCTTACTGAGAACCACACCCGGACAAAATTGGCGTGCCAGTTCAAACAGAATGGCCCGCGACTTGACCCCGGTTCATGACATTTGTGTAACCTCGATCAGTGGGCGAATTTCGCCCGCTGACTTGTGGTTTGAGGATCGGGGAACGGATGCAGGTCGACTACGTGATTGTGGGCGCAGGCAGTGCGGGCTGCGTTCTCGCCAATCGGCTCAGCGCGGACGGAAAATCAGACGTGGCTGTGATCGAGGCCGGCGGCTCCGATCTGAACCTCTGGGTTCGCATGCCCATAGGCTATGGCGGGGCGTTTCACAATCCGCGCATCAACTGGCGCTATTCCACCGAACCCGACCCCGGCACCGGCAACCGCGTCAGCTACTGGCCCCGTGGACGTGTTCTTGGCGGGTCGAGCGCCATCAACGCCATGGTCTACATTCGTGGTCAGGCAGCGGACTATGACGGCTGGGCTGCACTAGGAAACCCTGGCTGGTCCCATGCGGACGTGCTGCCCCTGTTCCGGCGCATGGAAAACAACCTCGCGGGCGGGGACGACTGGCGCGGCACCGACGGACCCATCACCATCACCGGCACCAACAAGGGCGTGCATCCGCTGAGCCACGACTGGGTCGCCGCGGCCGAAGCCGCCGGCCTCCCCCGCAACCGCGATTTCAACGGCGCGGACCAGGAAGGTGTCGGCCTCTACCAGATCACCACCCGCAACGGTTTCCGCTGCTCAGCGGCCACCGGCTACCTGAACCCAGCCCGACGGCGCGCAAACCTCCAAGTTATCACACGCGCCCACGCGACCCGCATCCTCTTTGAGGGCCGCCGCGCCACCGGCATCGAATACCGGCGCGGCAGCGAAACCCTGCACATCCACGCCCGCCGCGAGGTCATCCTCTCCGCCGGCGCCGTCAACTCGCCCCAGCTGCTGCAACTCTCCGGCATCGGCGAGGCCAGCCGCCTGAAAAACCTCGGCCTCGACATCACCCAGGACCTCCCCGGCGTCGGCTCCAACCTTCAGGACCATATCGGCTACGATTTCATCTATGAGGCCAACTGCCCCACCCTCAACGACACCCTGCGCCCCTGGGCGGGACGCATCGCCATGGGACTGCGCTACATGCTGACCCGGAGCGGCCCACTCTCGCTCAGCTTCAACCAGGCCGGCGGCTTCTTTCGCAGTTCGCCCGACCGACCCCGACCAAACCTGCAACTCTACTTCTCTCCGGTCAGCTACACGCGAAAAACTCCCGGAAAACGTCGCCTGCTCGCCCCCGACGCCTTCCCCGGGATGCAGCTCGGGATCTCCAACTGCCACCCCCAAAGCCGCGGGCACCTCCATATCCGCTCCGCCGACCCGATGGCACCGCCGGAAATCCACCCCCGCTATCTCAGCGCCCCGGAGGACCTGAACGAGCTTTGCGAGGGCGTCGACATCCTGCGCCGCATCGCCGCCGCCCAGCCGCTGGCCGGCTCCATCCTCCGCGAGATCATCCCCGGAGCAAACGTCACCGACCCCGACGACCTGCGCGCGAACATCGTTGCCCAGGCCGGCACCGTCTTCCACCCCTGCGGCACCTGCGCCATGGGCCCCGACCCAAAGGAGTGCGCAGTGGTCAACGCCCGCCTGAAGGTCCATGGCCTGGACGGCCTGCGCGTGGCCGACGCCTCCATCTTCCCCCGCATCACCGCCGGTAACATCAACGCCCCGTCCATGATGGTCGGCGAAAAGGCCTCCGACCTGATTTTGGCGGACAGGGAATGATCCCGCGCGCCATTGGTCAGGCGCGCATCCATTCGTTATTATGACTTATTCGCGTATCGTGGCGAACAGTTCGTCCGCGTCCATTAAAACAGTTCCAGATTTCCCTGAGTACCCATGCAAAATTCAAGCCATTCACCCACACGCCACGGATTAACAGCCCACGCCGTTATTCTGGCAACACTGGTCACCCTGCCTTCTCCCGCCACCGCCCGTGAACCCTGTCCGGTTGAAGGCCCCAAACCTGAAGTCTACGGAAACACATGGATCCACGTTGACGACCGTACGTCCCTGCGTTTGGTCCCCAGTCACGTTCTTCTCATCGTCGACGGACGCGAAAAATCCTTCATGGCGGTTCAGCAGCCTGATAACGGCCCGACGGAAACGATAGTAGAGGTAACACCGGGAAAGTACTTCGTTCTGGGTCCGGTCAGGAGCTATCTGATCACCCTCACGGAAGGCGACGACGGGATCGAGATGGTAGCCCCAGTTGAATTGCCCGTTCGCTACTACGAAGAATGCAGTTTCGTGGACAGGGTGTTCTGGGGTATCTGCATGGAAAAACCCACTGAATACAGTCCGGCTCTCGGCGCGGTCGTTTCTTCCGGTTTTGACACAAAAGGCAGCCAGGGAACGGTTCTCTTCCGGGACGACAGTATTGGCACACCCCTCGAACTTGAGGACGGCACACCAGTAATCTACCGACGGGACGATCAGGCTGGGAACGCTTTGGTCGTGACGATTGAAGACTGGGATGGTTACGTCATCACGAAGAACGGTACACTGACGTGCCGGGACTATCTCGAACACCACCCCGAACTTGAAACCTTTCCACCCCGCACGGACCCCTGACGGAAACATTCACACGTTTGGATTATCCAACATTTTCGGTCATCCTGCCCGTTGCGGCTTATCCGCAGTCATTGTTCCAATTCCTAATTTCCCGAGTCCCCATGCAGTTATCCAGCGATCCATCAGCACATCACAAAATGTCGAAACCATTTCCCCACTTAACCGCATTAACAGGCCGGGCCATCGTGCTCGCTGCCCTGGTCACCCTGCCCCGACCCGCCACCGCCCTCGAACCCTGTCCGGTTCGCGGTCCCAAACCTGAAATCTATGGCAACACATGGATCCACGTTCACAACCGAACGTCCCTCCAGTTGGCCTCCAGTCACGTTCGCCTCATCGTCGACGGACGCAGAAAATCCTTCACACCGGTGTTTCAACCGGATAGCGGACCCCCGGAAACGATAGTGGAGGTAACACCGGGAAAATACTTCGTACTGGGTCCGGTCAGAAGCTATCTGATCACACTGACGGAGGGCGATGACGGGGTCGAAATGAAGGCTCCAGTCGAACTCCCTACTCGCTACAACGTCGAATGTGGTTTCTGGGAAAAGTTTATTGAGGGCGGTTGCATCGAACAACCTGCCGAATACAGCCCGGCGTTGGGAGCTGTCGTTTCCGTTGGTTATGACCAGAAAAATAGGCAGGGAACCATACTCTTTCGCGACGACAATATCGGTACGCCCCTGGAGCTGGACGACGGAACACTATTAATCTACCGATGGGACGACCAGGCTGGAAATGCATTGGTCGTGACCGCGGAAGACTGGGACGGTTACGTCATCACGGAGAACGGTACACTGACGTGCCGGGACTATCTCGAACACCACCCCGAACTTGAAACCTTTCCACCCCGCACGGACGACTGAATGTGGAATAAACACGAACGCCCGTCGACAGGACACACCCTCATACCAACCCCCGCATCACCCGTCCCAGCGCCGCGACACTCCGCCCGATCCGCGCGGCGGGCACCGCGCTGAACCCAAGCGTCAGCCCCTGCCGGTCGATCGGTGAAAGCGCAAACCGGCCCAGCGGTGCCGTGGCGATCCCCGCCGCGCCCGCCGCCCCGGCGACAACGGTTTCCGACAGCCCCGACACCTCCAGATCCCCGATTGTGTGAAACCCGGTCTCCGTGGGCCGTACCGTCAACAGCCCCTCCAGGTCCCGATCCGCCGCCCGCATCAGGGCATCGCGCCGTTCGGCATAGACCTCCCGCATCCTGCGGATATGGGTGGTGAAATGCCCCTCGTCGATGAAATCCGCCACAATGGCCTGCGCCCCCGTGGGCGCGCCCTGCAACATCGCCGCCGCCGTGCGCTCGAACATCTCCACCAGCCGGGGCGGTGCCACCACGAAACCCAGGCGCAGGGCAGGGAAAATCGACTTCGAGAACGTGCCCACATAGACCACCCGTCCCGAGGCATCCATGCTCTTCAGCGGCGGTGGCGTGTGGCTGCCATAGTGGAACTCCCCCACGTAATCATCCTCGATGATCCAGGCCCCCGTCCGCTCCGCCGCCCGCAACAGTTCAAACCGCCGCGACACGCTCATGGTGTTTCCCAACGGATGCTGATGCGCGGGCGTGACAAAGGCCAGCCGAAACTCCGGCGCGGCCTCCAGGCCCGCCGCCACGTCCAACCCTTCCGCATCCACCGGCACCGGCACCAGCCTGGCTCCGCAGGCAATGAAACTGTTCCGTGCGCCCACCGTGCCGGGGTTTTCAAACCACACCGGATCGCCCGGATTGACCAGCATGGACGCGATCCGGTTGAACGCATCCTGCGCCCCGTTGAAGATAAACACCTCCTCCGGCGCGCAGGTCACCCCCCGGTTCGCCCGCATGTGCTGGCTCACGCTCCGCCGCAACTCCATCAGCCCGCACGGGTCCGGATAGCGCATCACCCCGCTGCGCCCGCCCCGCCAGTGCCGCGCCGACAGCCGCGACCACAGCGCCATGGGAAACACGTCAAACGCGGGCATGCCCGTCACAAACGCCCGTGGCGTGTCCGGATGCGCCAGGCGCGTGTAATACCGGTCCGACGCATCCCGGCTCAGGGTCGCCAGCCTCGGCGGCACCGCGTCCTCCCCACGCGGCACCTCATGGGCGGGCACCGGCGGTAGGATCGTGTCACTCACATACGTCCCCGACCCCACCAGCGACCGCAGCAAACCCTCCGCCGCCAGCTGCTCATAGGTGTTGACCGCCGTGGTCCGCGACACCCCCTGGCTCCGCGCCAGCGTCCGGCTCGCGGGCAGACGCACCCCCGCCGGCAACTGCCCCGACAGGATCATCCGCCGCAGCGCCGCGACCAGCTGGACCGTTATCGTGGCACTGTCATCGTGCCTGATCGGAATGACCGGGATGAGCGCCCCGCCCGCGTATTTCGTCACCGCGGCTCCTTCAATTGGTCTGCCCATTGGTTCAAAGTGGACCTTATCACCAGCCCAATATGCAATCATCCGTGGATGCGGACAATCCATGTCCATCCAAGGTGAGCCAACGCATGAAAATCATTCGCATCGAGACATTTTCGAACCCCTTCGTGGGTTTCACCAGGGTCACGGACGAGACCGGCGCCACCGGCTGGGGCCAGATGTCCACCTACCATTCCGACATCACCGCCCAGGTTCTCCACCGCCAGGTCGCCCCTTGGACAATCGGCATCGACATTGACGACCTGGACGACCACCTGAACCTCATACAGGAACGCGAACACAAATTCCCCGGCTCCTATATCTGCCGCGCCATGGGCGGCCTGGAAACCGCCATTTGGGATCTGCGCGGCAAACAGGCGGGCGTCCCCGTCGCCACCCTGCTCGGCGGCAGTCCCGGCAAAATCCGCGCCTACGCCTCGTCCATGAAGCGCGACATCACGCCTGCCAACGAGGCAGATCGCTTCCGCCGCCTGCGCGGTGACTACGGCTTCGACGCCTTCAAGTTCCGCATTGGAGCCGAGGTCGGGCGCGGCCGCGACGAATGGGAGAGCCGCACCGGAGAAATCATCCCCACGATCGCCAAAACCTTCGCCGGTGAGGACGTAACCCTGCTCGTGGACGCCAATTCCTGCTACGCCCCCGACCAGGCCATCACCTGGGGCCACATGCTGCTCGACCACGGCATCACCCATTACGAGGAACCCTGCCCCTACTGGGAACTCGACCAGACCCGCACCGTTCGCGAGGCCTTCGCCGACACGCCGCTCGACGTCACCGGCGGCGAACAGGACTGCATGATCCCCACCTGGAAACGCATGATCGACATGCACGCCGTCGACATCGTGCAGCCCGACGTGATGTATGTGGGCGGCATGGGCCGCACGCTTGAGGTCGCCCGCCTGGCCGAAGCCGCGGGCCTGCCTGTCACCCCCCACTGCGCCAACCTCTCGCTGGTGACGCTCTTCACCATGCACCTCTTGCGCGCCATCCCAAATGCGGGAAAGTATCTCGAGTTTTCCATCGAGGGTGAGGACTACTACCCATGGCAGCAGGACCTTTTCGTGACCGATCCCTACGCGATCACGGACGGAATGGCCGAGGTCACCGACGCGCCGGGCTGGGGTATCGAGGTAAACCCCGAATGGCTCGCAAAATCCATCTACCAGGTCAGCGAAATGGACGACTGACCATGTCCGAAAGCGTCCATAACGCTGCGGCTTACAATGGCTGAATTCTTCACGAAGGATTTTCGCGCGGCACCCTATTGGTGGGACCGCTACCCTCTGGACGATCGAACCGCACCCGACCTGCCAAACCGGTCCGACGCGGTCGTCATTGGCTCGGGCTACACCGGCCTTCACGCAGCGCTGCAAATCGCACGCGCCGGTCGCAGTGTCATCGTACTTGAGAGAGATGCCCTAGGCCAGGGCTGCTCAACCCGCAATGGCGGCCAGATCAGCATTTCAATCAAATCTGACCTGAAGGAACTCACAGTCAAACACGGCGCCGATACCGCCCGCCGAATTCTTCAGGATGGACATGCCTCCCGCGCCTATATTGAGGAATTCGTCAAAACCGAGGGCCTTGACTGTGACTTCCGCACTTCCGGCCGCTTCCACGCCGCCCATTCGGCCGCAGCCTTCAGGGATCTGCGAGCAACCATCGAGAACCAGCCGAAGGAATTTGTGCGCCAGATTACCCTGATACCCCGCACCGAACAAAGACGCGAGCTTGGCACGGATTTCTACCACGGGGGCGCGGTATACCATGACGTTGCTGAAATCGACCCCGGCCGCTACCACGCAGGCCTCATCGCCCTTTGCCGCAAGGCTGGCGTCTCGATCCATCCCAAGACACCAGCAACCTTGCTCGATTCCGACCACAAGGGCGCAACCGTCACCACCCCACGCGGACCCATCAAAACCCGGGACGTGGTCATTGCCACCAATGGATATTCCGGTGACCTCTCCCCTTGGCACAGACGCCGTATCATCCCCATCGGCAGCTACATAATCGCCACCGAAGTGCTTCCCTCCGACCTCATTGATGGATTGTTCCCCACAGGCCGCCTCGTCTCGGACAGCCGCCGCGTGGTTTACTACTACCGAACCAGCCCGGACCGACGCCGCATCCTCTTCGGCGGGCGAGTCAGTGCGGGCGAAACCGACACCCGCGCCAGCGCCCGCCGCCTGCGCGACGAGATGATCCGCATCTTTCCCGAGCTCGCTGGTTACCAAATATCACACTCCTGGATGGGTTTCGTCGGCTACACCTTCGACACCCTGCCCCATATGGGTCGACAGGACCGGGTGCATCACGCAATGGGCTACTGTGGCGCAGGCGTGGGAATGGCAAGCTACCTCGGAATGAAAACCGGGTTGGCTGTTCTAGGCGATCCCGAAGGAACCACGGGCCTCGAAAAAACCGCGTTCCCGCCCCGTCCCCTCTACAACGGCAAACCGTGGTTTCTGCCGGCAGCCGTGGAATATTACCGCCTCCGGGACAGACTCGGCCTTTCGTAGCGTCATTGGCATGCCATTGCATGGGAAGTGGACCTTGCCCAACGGGCTAATTCGGGGTCTAGTCCCCTCCAGCGAAAAAAGCGCAACAAAAAAGAACAATAACACACAAACCACACACCAACACGGAAGGATTCTCAGACATGAAAGCGTCACTCAAACTCCTGCTGGCGGGCACGGCCCTCAGCCTGGTCGCGGGGACTGTCTCCGCCGAAACCCTGCGGCTCATGACCTGGGGCAGCTACGCGCCGGAGGAACTGATCAACAAATTCGAGGAGGAATATCCCGACATTGTTGTTGAGGTCACGTTCTCTAACAACGAGGAAATGATTGCGAAGCTGCGCGCCACCGGCGGCTCCGGTTACGATCTGGCCCAACCCAGTCATGACCGCATTTTCTCCGCCCAGCAGGAATACAACATCTACAAGCCACTCGACCTGAGTCAGATTGACACCTCCGTCATGTCGGAAAACCTGCTCGAGGGCGTCAAGGCCAACACGACGATCGACGGCGAGGTCTATGCCGTGCCGCACCAGTGGGGCACCTCCGGCATCATGACCAACAAATCGGTCGCGCCTGACGTGACTGGATGGAACGACCTTTGCGACCCGGCCTACGAGGGAAAAACCTCCATGCGCCTGCGCCGTACCATTCTGCTCGGCACCGCCTTTGGCATGGGCATGGACCCGTTCGCGCTCTACGACGACCCCGAGGCCTACCAGGACATGCTGGACCAGGTCACTGAAAAGCTGATCGACTGCAAATCCGTAATCAAAACCTACTGGACCGGCGGCGATGACCTTGCTGCTCTCATGCTGTCGGGTGAGGTCGTGGTGTCGGAAACCTGGGATTCCACGGCCTACAAGCTGTTCGGCGAAAACCCGGACATCGTCTTTGTGCCGCCCGAGACCGGTGCGCTTGCCTGGATCGACACTTTCGCCATCCCCCGTGGCGGAGAAGCCGATGACGCGGCCTACAAGTGGATAAACTTCGTAATGCGCCCTGAGAATGTGGAAATCATGTCGGCTTCGACCGGTGCGATCGCTGCCGTTCCGAACGGCATTGATCTCCTGCCTGAGGACAAACGCGCCGCCGTGCAGGCAGCCTTTGAGGATACCGACCTCGAAAACCTGAAGTTCTTTGCGAACATCCCGGCCGGAATCGAAGACATGGAAGGTCTCGCGCTGGAACGCATCCAGGCTGCACAGTAAAAACTTTTTACCACCATCCATGGGCAGGGGCGACAATACGCCCCTGTCCTGTTCCGGCCATTCGCCGGACCCGGAATTTCAGACATCGGGGGGCGGATCATGTATGATCTCAGATGCGAAAGCGTCATTAAACGCTTTGGGAATTTTACCGCCGTGAATGGCGTCAGCTTTGGCGTGCCCGCCGGTTCATTCTTTTCCATTCTCGGCCCATCGGGCTGCGGAAAAACCACCCTGATGCGCATGATCGCAGGGTTTGAGCATCCCGATGCGGGCGACATCCTGCTCAAGGAAAATTCGGTCCTGAATCTCGCGCCCAACAAGCGCAACGTGAAGATGGTGTTTCAGCACCTCGCTCTCTTCCCCATGATGAACGTGGGCGAAAACATTGCCTATGGCCTGCGGTGCCGGGGCGACGCCAAAGCCGGTATCGGTGAAAAGGTCCGGGCCGTACTTGACCGTGTCGGCCTGCCGGGAGTCGAGGACAAGCAGATCTCGCAACTTTCCGGGGGCCAGAAACAGCGTATCGCAATCGCACGCTGCATGGTCCTGGAACCGGACGTGCTTCTGCTCGATGAACCGCTTGGCGCACTCGATCTTAAACTGCGCGAACACATGAAGATTGAGCTGAAGCAACTCCAGCATCAGTTCGAGACCACGTTCCTGTATATTACGCACGACCAGTCCGAAGCCCTTGTAATGTCTGACAATGTGGCCGTGATGAACGCCGGCCGATTCGAGCAGATCGGACCACCACGCGAACTCTACGACAACCCGGTCTCCGGCTTCGTCGCGGGCTTCGTCGGTGACACCAACCGCTGGGAAGGACGCATAGATCGTCTGGTCGATGGCACCGCCCGCGTGGCCCTCAACGGTGGTGGCTCGGTCCTGGCCAAGACCGGCGCGAACAGCCTGCGCGAGGCGTCTGCAGTGGAGGTTTTCGTGCGCCCCGAGGCCGTCGCAATTGGCCGGGGCAATGACGGAGCCACCCTTTCCGGCCGCGTCGACAGCCTGCTGTTCAATGGCGCCAACAGCCGCATCCTGGTGCGAACCGAGACCGGAAAACTCGTTGAGGTGGCCGATACCTCCGGAGCAACCGGGTTCAACGAGGGCGACCCAATCGACATCCACTGGCATGCCGACCGGGCGCTTTGTTTCGCGCGGGACGCGGCCTGATGCGGTCTGACACGGGAAAACTCTCGCTTATTCTGTTGATGGCACCTTTCGCGCTCTGGATCGTGCTTCTTATAGCCCTGCCACAGTTTGGCATCGGCTATGTCTCGCTGCGGGAGAAGGTCGGACCGGGCGAATATGAACTGGGTTTTGCCAATTACACGGCATTTCTTGGCGAGCCCATCTACTGGAACACCCTGTTGCGCACCGCATGGATGTCCATCCTCGTGACCTTTCTGGCCCTGGTGGTCGGTTTCCCCGTGGCTTACTACATCGCCAAAATCGCCCGCAAGCGCGCCCGCGCCGGTCTTTTCCTGCTCTGCCTGATCCCCCTCTGGGTCAGCGACCTTGTCCGTGCTTTCGGATGGATTGTCCTCCTGCGAGAAACAGGCATCGTTTCCAGCAGCCTTCAGTGGATGGGCGTCATCAGCGGCCCCGTGGAACTGCTCTACAACGATATCACCGTGATCATTGGTCTCGTCTACACGGTCGTGCTCTTCATGATCGTGCCGCTTGTCTCCACACTCGACGGTATGGACGACGCCATGCTGGAAGCGGGCTATAATCTCGGCGGCAGCCGCTTCACCGTGTTCCGCCGCATCATCGTCCCCTACGCCATGCCTGGCCTTGTCGCTGGCTGCATCATTACTTTCATGCTGACGGCAGGCAGCTACCTCACGCCCATTCTACTCGGCGGCAAAAACAGCAGCTGGTTCACCGAGCAGATCTACAACCAGTTCATCACCCGCTACAACTGGGAGGCCGGAGCCACTTTCGGCGTCCTGCTGCTCGCCTTCACCTCGCTCGTGGTCTGGGTCGGCCTTCGCCTAACTGGCCAAAGCCTCGCAACAACCGTGGCAAAGGAGTAGCGCGATGAAACGAGCCAACCGATCCCCGTTCCTCAACGCCGTTTATGCGACTTACATCGTCATCTTTTTCCTCTACCTCATAGCCCCTCTTCTCGCCGCCGGAGTTTTCGCCTTCAATGACTCCCTTTTCCCGTCGCTGCCGTGGCAGGGTTTCACCCTCGACTGGTTCTTCAACGACACCGAACCAAAACTCGGCATGTTCCACGACGAGCGTCTGTTGCGGGGTCTGGGAAACTCGCTTTACATCGGCGTTATCGTCTCCGCCCTTTCGGTCGCAGCCGGCACCTGCAACGCGTTTCTGTTTGTACGCCGAGACTTCCCCTTCAAGAACGCGCTCTACGTGCTGATGGTCGTGCCACTGGTGATCCCTGGCGTCATCCTCGGCATCTCAATCCTCGTGTTCGCCTCCATGATCGCCAACGGCATCGACCAGGGCCTCGGCATCAACCTGACATGGCTTCGGCCCGGCATCCCGCTGATCGTTCTGGGCCAGTTTTCCTTCCTGACAACCATCACCTCTCTCGTAATCGCCGCGCGACTTGAAAAATTTGACATGGCACTGGAGGAAGCCGCCCTGAACCTCGGCGCTAACCGTCTTCGCGTACTGACGACCATCACGCTGCCTTTCCTCGTCCCGGCCCTGTTCTCGGCCTTTGTGGTGGCCTTCCTGGTGTCTTTTGAGAACTTTAACACCACGCTCATGCTGGTAGGCTCCGATGCGCCGCTCACAATCACCATGTATGACCGCATGGTAAAGGTCGGCTCCACTCCCGTCCTGAACGCCGTATCGGTCTTCCTGATGCTCGGCTCCGGCCTTCTGGCTCTCCTGAGTGTCATCGTTCAACGTGACCGAACATGAACTACCCGCCTTAACGAATGGGGCTGAATCCAGTCATCCCCACCCCACGATTTCAATGGACTGAGGACGTTTCGACGAAGTGGCCTAACTCGGAAGGTCAACAGCACTCCACTCGGATCAACCGTCATTGTCCAAAGGCCACAGTTTAAGTCGTCTTCGTTGTCTGAAGATTGGAGAACTCGACCACGCACACCGGGACATCAATGACTATGATTAAGCAATCAATGGTTGTACGGTCCCCTCAAGGTCATTTTTGAGCGGTCGCGCGGAACCGATCATGTGACGTTGGAGGTTCGATGCGCCTGAAATTTAAAGCTGTTTTAATTCTTGGGTTGGCAGCTCTAACCACTCTTCATGCCGGCAATTCCGCAGTCGCGCAGGACGGCGCGCAGCCACTCGTGGTGGGCTGGACGGAAATGGCGCCGTTCTTTGAGAGCGGGGAAGACGGCGACGTGGACGGGTTTTCGGCAGAGGTCATCGAGCGCGTTGCCGAAATTGCCGGCATTGAGATTTTATTTCAACAGTTTTCCAATCTCAGCGAAATGCGTGCCGCCCAGGCTGAGGGAACAACGGACATTCTGGCCGGTGTAGCACCATCTCCGATGCTTGAGCCAGGAAGCCTCTATTCCGAGCCGGTGGCCGTGACCCATGTGCGGCTTTTCATGCGCACGGAAGAGGCGGATATCAGTCAGGAGGATTTCATCGGCATGCGACTGGGGGTCGTGCCCCCCGCAGCGGGGTCCAACCCCTCGCCACTACTGGATCGCAATACTGCAGTGCGGATGCCCAATACCGCCACCCTTTTGATGCGCCTTTTGGACGGCGATATTGACGGCGCGCTGGTGACCGAGGTTTCCTTTTTCCGGCAGGCCCATGCAGCACAACTCGACCACAGGATTGCCGCTGTAGGCCCCCCGGTTGGTGCTTTTGACAGGGTGGTCGTGCTTCGCCGCGAACATGCCGAACTGTTGGGAGCCATCAACGAGGCCGTAGCCGTAATAGAAGACAACGGGGACCTGGAAGCACTTCGCCAAAAATGGGGCGTCGTGCTGCCACCTCCCGCGCCGGAGGTGCTGGTCGTTGGCGTAACGGATTTTCCGCCACTTCAGGTCGTGACGGAGGATGGCGAGTTCACCGGTTACGCAGTGGAAGCGGTCAGGGAACTGGCCCGACGTGCCGGGCAACCACTCAAATTTATTGAAATTTCTCCCGAGGAATGGGCGGCCGGACCACGACCGGGCGCGTACGACATGCTGCCCCAGTCTCCGGTGACCGATGCGCGCCGCGAACGGATGGATTTTTCGCTTCCAATTGAAATATTTACAACGTCAATCTTCATGCCGGCAAACAACTCCGACGGCATTGCCTCGCTCGCCGATCTGAGGGAGGCCGGACTTCGGGTTGCGGTCAGCTCCAACAGTGCCTCGCGCGGCTTTGTTGAGTCCGAAGCCGGCCTGAGTGTGGATCTCGTGCCGAACTCGAGAGCGGCTCTCGATGCTGTGCTTTCAGGTGATGCCGATGCGATGGTGGCGGCCAGTTCCGCCACGCATCGCATGATTGAGGAACGCGGCGCCGTTGGAAAGATCGTCGAAGTCCTCCCGCCCGTGTATGTCGCACCACGGGCACCCGCACTGCGCCCTGGGCTCGGTACAGTGCGCGAACAGTTCAATAGCCTGACGCCAGGGTTTCTCGCCTCGGAACAGCACAGGTTTTTGGTGACCCGCTGGTATGGTGAGCCGATATTTTGGACGCAGGAACGCGTCAGGCTGGCAGTTGGCGGAATTCTGGCCGTCGCCGTAGGGGCAATTGTAGCGTTTCTGATGTGGCGCCAGAGGGTTCGTCAGAGACATTTCGCGGAGATCCAGGCCGCGAATGCCCAGCTTGAGCGGCAAAACGCAAGGCTGGACGAACTCAATGCCGAACTCCTGCGGTCAAATGGCGAACTGGACAACTTTGCATATGTCGCATCACACGACCTGAAAGAGCCGCTCCGCGGTGTCACGATCAATGCAAACTTCCTGTTGCGTGAGGACCTTGGCGAAAGGGCACGTGACCGCGTCGAGCGGATGACTGAACTGTGTCAGCGAATGGAGCGGCTGATCTCCGATCTGCTGTTTTTCTCGCGGCTGTCGCAGAAGGATACCCAGCCCGAAGCCGTCGACGTCACTTCGGTTGTCGGAGAGATCCGCCGGAGCCTCGCGGAAACAATCTCTGAAAAAAACGGGGTACTGGAAATCGACGGCGACCTGCCCAAAGTCTTGGCACAGCCCACACGCATTGCGACGGTTTTTCAGAATCTCATCGTAAACGCCCTGAAATACAACGATTCCGGTGCACCGGCGGTGGAGGTTGGATTCGCCAGGGAGGTAACCGTTGGGGGCGTCCCCAAAACAAACATGTTCTTCGTTCGCGATAACGGGATTGGCATAGAGGAAGAGTTCCACGACGAGGTGTTCCGAATTTTCCGGCGACTTAATTCCGACAAAATTTACGGTTACGGTACCGGTGCAGGTCTGTCATTTGTCAAAAGGATTATAGAGGATTACGGTGGAGAAGTGACGTTCGTTTCGACACCCGGACAGGGCACAACGTTCTACTTTTCGCTGCCACTGGCGGATGAGGAAACGACGGTATCGGGCGTGACGGCAATGGCGTCCTGACCCATAGCCCGGTCGTTCATGACGGATCAATTAACTGCTGCCGATCGGCTCTTGCTTCCGGTCAGGTGGTAGCATCATCATCGCGCCAACCAGAAAACAGGGGATAATTACATGCCGGTTCAGTTGCACCAGTATACGCATCAGTCTGATAATTATGGCGTTCTCGTCCACGACGAGGAAACGGGGAAGACCGCCTGCATAGACGTTGGAGATCCCGCGGCACTGCGCCGTGCTCTGGACGTCACGGGGTGGGCGCTCGATCAGATTTGGATCACGCACCATCATGCGGATCACACCAACGGCCTTGAAGAGATCAAGGCGGAGACCGGGGCGGAGGTCACCGGGCCGGGGTATGACACCGGCAAAACGGTGGCCGGCCTCGACCGCAGGGTTGTGGAAGGTGACAAGGTGGAACTCGGCGCCACGGTGTTCGAGGTTTTGCACACACCTGGGCACACCCTCGACATGCTGAACTACCACTGCGCCACGGAAGGACTGCTTTTCTCCGGCGATACACTTTTCATGATGGGCTGCGGGCGCATTTTCGAGGGCACACCGGAAATGATGTGGGAGAGCCTGCAAAAACTGGCGGCGTTGCCGGGCGATACGATGGTTTACTGCAGCCATGAATACACCGTGGCGAACGCCAAATTTGCCCTGTCGGTCGATCCAGACAATCAGGCCCTGATCGCGCGCGCAGCCAAGGTCGAGGACATGCGCGTGAGGAAAAAAGCTACGGTTCCTGGCCTGTTGTCAGTTGAGTTTGAAACAAACCCCTTCCTGCGCGCATCAGATTCAGCCATCCGTGCGCACTTGGGCATGGTCGATGCGTCGGACGTGGAAGTCTTTACCGAGATCCGCAAGCGCAAGGATTCATTCTGAGCCCGTGCTGCTACCCCTTACGCAATCCTGCGGGTTTTGCGGGGCAGTACCACAGCCCAGAACCGGTAGTTCAGCAGGATTGCGGCGCAGGCCAGGCCAACGATTAGACCGATCCACACACCTGGCGTGCCCCAGCCGACGAACCGGCTAAGGATCAGGCTGGTGGGACATCCCACCAGCCAGTACGACACGGCGGCAATCAACATGGGCGCGCGTGCGTCCTGAAGACCACGCAGCAGCCCCATGGCGATGGACTGGAAGGCATCCACAAGCTGAAATATCGCGGCATAAACGAGCAGCAGAGAACCGGTCGCTATAATGACCGGCCGGGCCGGCTCATCAGAAGCGAGAAACAGCCCCGTAAGCGGCTCAGGAAATTTGAAGAAAACCAAACCCGCTAAAATGGCGAAACAAACCGCCATTGCCAGTATTACCCTGGCCCCGACCCGCAAAACATGGGCATCACCGCTGCCAAAGGCCCTGCCCGATCGCACCGTCGCCACTCCGGAGAAGCCCATCTGGATCATGAATGTGATTGAGGCCAGCTGGATGGCAATGCCATGGGCCGCCAGGTCCTTCAGGCCCACCCAGCCAACCATGACGGTGGAAGCCGCAAACAATCCCACCTGGGCCAGCATGGTCAAACCGATGGGCCAACCCAGCCGAAAAACCCGGATAAACACGGGCCAGTCAGGCCGCCAAAGGCGTGTGAACAGCGCATGCCGCTTCACAAAAAACGATATGTAAACCGTCAGAACGATTACGGAAATCATCTGCGTCGACAACGAGGCCACGGCCGCACCCCGGATGCCAAGCTCCGGCAGGCCCCAGTGACCGAAGATCAGGCAGTAATTGACGATGATATTCATGGGCACCGCGACGAGGCCACCCCAGAACAGAATGGCGGTGCGCTCCAATGCGGACAGGTAGCTTTTCAGAACCATGATCAAGAGGGATGGAACCACACCCAGCCCGGCAATGCGCAGGTACTGCTGCGCCAGACCCGCGACCTCCGGATCCTGACCCAGGAACTTGAGGACGCTGCCTGAACACATGAACATTGGCAGCGTAATTACCGAGAACAGGAGAGAAATCCATATCCCCATCCGGGTGATCCGACGAACCCGAACGTCGTTGCCCGCGCCAGCGGCCTCAGCCACAAGAGGCATTACCGCGTTACCGAAACCCGTACCGAAGATGAAAATCACGAAGTAGTAGGCCCCGGCCAAAACGATCGCGGCCAGCGATTTGACGTCGTACCAGCCGACCATCACGGTGTCGGAAATTCCGATGGCGATCAGGGCGAGGTTGCTGCCGATAAGCGGAACACCAAGGGACGCGGCAGCCCCGACATGGCCGCGGACAGTCATTGGACCGCTGTCGGCTTCCGTTTGGTCGGCGCGGACGGGACGGCCGTTGGCTGGCGTTTGTTCTGGCTGGTGCAATTCAGTTTCTGCTCACGGTTGCGCCGAATTCATTCATGCATTTCGTCCTGGCGTGCAACAATTAAGATTTTGGTCGGTTTTGTGGTGTGGCAGATTCCGCTTGTTTCCCTCTGCCTGTCATGTGCAATTAAGTCGCAAGAGGCCACGGAAGGCAAAAATACGTCAGGACAGGCACATGACATCACGCACAAACCGTTTTGGATTGCAGGTGGATACGGCACTTGCTTCGTTCATTGAGGACAGAGCCATTCCCGGTACCGGCGTTGAGCCGGACGCCTTTTGGAAGGGCTTCGCCGACATGGTCGATGCACTGTCGCCCATCAACGCGCGCCTTCTGAAGACCCGCGAAACGACGCAGGCGAAAATTGATGCATGGCACCGGGACCGGAAGGACCTGGCGTTTGACGCGAAGGAATACCGGTCATTCCTCGAACATATCGGCTACATCGTCCCGGAATTCGGTGATTTCAAAATTGAAACGACGAATGTTGACCCCGAAATCGCGCTGATCCCCGGCCCGCAGCTTGTGGTCCCGGTGATGAATGCCCGCTACGCGCTGAATGCGGCGAACGCGCGCTGGGGGTCCCTCTACGATGCGCTCTACGGCACGGATGCCATGGGTAGCGTGCCCATCCGCAAGGAATATGAGCCAAACCGTGGTGCACAGGTTATTGACTGGGCCAGGGCCTTCCTCGACGACGTACTGCCACTGGCTCATGGTTCATGGACCGGAGCGACCGGTCTTGTGATTGAGGGCGACAGCCTCGCGGTGTCGTCTGACAGCGGCCGCTCCGCATTGCGCGACGAAAACGCCTTCACGGGCTATACCGGCACGGCGGATGAACCGGAGAGTATTATTCTGACCAACAATGGTCTGCATGTGCGGATCATGCTGGACGCCACGAGCGAGATCGCAAAACAGGACTCCGCAGGGATCTCGGATATCGTCCTGGAGTCCGCCATGTCCACGATCATGGACTGTGAGGACTCGGTCGCGGCCGTGGACGCGGAAGACAAGGTCATCGCCTATGCCAACTGGCTCGGCCTCATGGTCGGCAATCTGTCCGAATCCGTAAATAAGGGCGGCCGCACTATTGAGCGGGTTCTCAATCCTGATGTTGCCTATACCGCCGCGGATGGCAGTGCCGCGAGTTTGAAGGGCCGCTCTCTGATGCTGGTCCGCAATGTCGGACATCTGATGACCAATCCGGCCATTCTGGACCGTGACGGCGATGAGGTGCCCGAAGGGTTGATGGACGCGATGATTACCGTTCTGATCGCGATGCACGACCTCAACAAAACGGCCGGCATGCGGAACTCGGTCAAGGGCTCGGTCTACGTGGTAAAACCAAAGATGCATGGACCCGAGGAAGTGGTCTTTGCCGACCGGATTTTCACCGTCGTTGAGGAGGCCCTGGGCCTGCCGAAATACACCGTCAAACTCGGCATCATGGATGAGGAGCGGCGCACATCCGCCAACCTGCGCGAGTGCATCCGGGCAGCAAAACACCGCGTCGCCTTCATAAACACCGGCTTCCTCGACCGGACGGGGGACGAGATCCACACCTCAATGGAGGCCGGCGCTTTCCTGCGCAAGGACGAGATCAAGACACAGCCCTGGATCAAGGCCTATGAGGACCGGAACGTCGATATCGGTCTGGCCTGCGGTCTTCAGGGCAAGGCGCAGATAGGCAAGGGCATGTGGGCCATGCCGGATCTGATGAACGGAATGCTGGATCAGAAAATCGCGCATCCGCAATCAGGTGCCAACTGCGCATGGGTACCCTCCCCAACCGCGGCGACCCTGCACGCGACCCACTACCATCGGGTCGACGTGATGGCCCGGCAGAATGAGATTGCCGCCGGTGGTCCGCGCGGCAAGCTCGAGGATCTGCTCACAATCCCTCTGGCACGTGGCCGAAACTGGTCGCAGGAGGAAATCCAGGCCGAAGTCGAGAACAACGCGCAGGGCATTTTGGGCTACGTGGTGCGGTGGATCGACCACGGCGTCGGCTGCTCCAAGGTTCCCGACATCAACAATGTCGGTCTCATGGAAGATCGCGCAACCTGCCGCATCAGTTCACAACACCTTGCCAACTGGCTTCATCATGGTGTCGTCACCGAGGCCGAAGTCCTCGCAGCAATGAAAAAGATGGCCGCGGTGGTCGATGAGCAGAACTCAGGTGATCCTGCGTATCAGAAAATGGGTCCCCATTTTGACGGCGTCGCATTCCGTGCGGCAGTTGACCTGGTAATTCGTGGGCGGGAACAACCCTCGGGATACACGGAGCCCGTTCTGCACCGGCGCCGACAGGAACGGAAGGCTCTGGCCTGAGGGTTTCCATGAATTTAATTGCATCCGGATGGGCCGGGTGCGGTTAATTAAAAATATTTACAAGTTTCCCTATAATTGGGGAAATAACTCAAACCCAACATTTACCACCATTTAAAACACCACACCTATCTTCCCGCGGGTCATTACCTCGAACCTGCATGTCGATTGTGAAGTAGTAAGGTGTGTTGTTTTGTTTAGTCTTTCAAATACGAAAATCAGTCATAAACTTCCCATGCTGATCGCAACGGTCGGCATTTTTTCAAGCCTTGCCGTCGGGATCATTGGATACCATCAGGTTTCGAAGATGGCTTCCCGGACCGCAATCGAACGCCTGAACGCGGTCTCTAAAGCCCGGGCAACCGAGTTCCGGCAGTACCTGTCATCTGTTGAGGACGACCTGCGGATCACGGCCAGCCGCGGAACGGTGATTGAAGCCACGCAAAATTTTTCCCGTCATTTCAGACGTCTCAGCGAACAGACCGATCCGACGGAAGCACTTCAGAAAACCTACATCACCGACAACCCACACCCTACCGGTGAAAAGCACCTGCTGGACGATCCCAAGGACTGGTCGCCATACAGCCGGGAACACGCCGCGATGCATCCCGAGATGCGCGGGTTGCTGGAGACACGTGGATATTACGACATCTTCCTCTTCGACCTCGAGGGCAACCTGTTCTATTCGGTCTTCAAGGAACTGGATTTCGCCACAAATTTCATCGGTGGGCCCTATGCGGATTCCGGGCTTGGGCGGGCGTTTCGCGCCGCGCTGGCCAATCCGGACCCAGGCAATCTGATTTTTGAGCCATTCTCCCCATATGAACCCAGCTACGGAGCGCCAGCAAGCTTCATTGCCGCACCCCTGGTTGAAGCTGACGGAAATCCGGTTGGCGTTCTGGCCTTCCAGATGGCCGCGGACCGCATCGAGGCAATTGTCGCCAATGAGGAAGGTCTCGGAGAAACCGGCCTTGCGATGCTGGTCGGGGATGACGGACTGCTGCATTCGTCCAGCCATATTCACGGCGTTGATCTGGAACTGTTGACGCCGGCCCCGGTGGTTGAGGGACTGCAGGCGGGCTTCGACGGCGAAGACGGGCATCTGCTGACCACATTCGAAAATGTGCCTGCCGTCGTCGGGTTCACAGCTGTGAACTTTCTCGAGTCCCGCTGGGTTCTGGCCGCGCTCCAGGGTGAGGCGGAGGTGATGGCGCCGGTCGTGGGGCTGGCCAAAACATTTGCACTGATTTGCGGATCGGTTCTGATTGTACTGCCTTTGGTTGGCTGGTTCAGCGCGCGTTGTATCACCAGGCCTCTGGGGGAACTCAACAGGGTTATCGCGTCGCTTGCCACCGGTGCAAAAATCGAAACCTCACGCGCGAACCGTGGCGACGAGATTGGCGAACTGTTCCGAATCGTAAGCGAAGTAAGCCGTCAGGGTCAGGAAGCCGGTCGGGTCCGGTCCTCCCTTGAAACCTGCGATGCGATGTTCCTGGTATCGGATACGGAGCACAAAATCACCTATGCCAACTACTCGATGCGCCGCTATGTGGAGAGCAACGGGGAAACGTTGAAGGAACGGCTCCGCGGATTGGACCCCGAGGCCATTGAGGGCGCGTCGATCAATGATTTTCACCCCGCATCGAAAAGCGGTTCGATCGAACTCCAGTTTGGGAACCTCACGGTGGTTTCCAAACGCAACCCCATTGTGGACCAGCAGGGACGGGTACTTGGGGACGTTGTAGAGTGGTACGACGCCACACTGGAAAAAGCGCTTCACCGCGATCTGGACCGTGTGGTTGGCGCCGCGGGCGAGGGTGATTTCTCGAAGCGCATGGCCATTGAGGATGCGGACGAACAGACCACGTCCATCGTCAACAGCGTGAACCAGCTGACCGGGATCGTTGACCGGGCAACCGGTGAACTGGGTTCAGTCCTGACCGCTCTGGCCGCCGGTGACCTGACCCGCAGAATGCACGGTGATTACCAGGGCCGTTTTGCGGAACTCGCCGACAGCGCCAATCACACAGCCGACAGGATCACCGAGGTTGTGGGGTAGATCCGCTGTGCAACGGACGAGGTTGGAGTTGCCGCCAACGAGATCCTCCGCAACTCCGAGAACCTTTCCTCACGCACGGAATCCTCGGCCGCAACCTTGGAAGAAACGGCTGCTGCAACCGAGGAGTTGGCCACAACTGTAGAGAATAACGCCCAAAAAGCCAAAAGCGCCTGTGAGCGTGCCGCCTCTGCAAACTCGACGGGAGCTGCGGCAAGTGATGTGGTCACGCGTGCGGTTGATGCCATGTCCGATATTGAGAAATCCTCCCAGATGATGTCCAACATCATCAACGTCATTGAGGAAATTGCCTTTCAGACCAACCTTCTGGCACTCAATGCTTCGGTTGAGGCCGCGCGGGCGGGTGAGGCTGGCAAGGGGTTTGCGGTCGTCGCATCAGAAGTAAGGTCCCTCGCGCAAAGATCGTCTGGCTCCGCAGAAGACATCAAACGGTTGATTTCGAACTCCAACTCGCAGGTCGGCAACGGCGTCGAACTGGTGAAGGGAACGGGATCGCAACTGGGCCTGATCGTGGAGACGATCTCTGAAATGGTGGACAGCCTCAACCAGATTTCCTCCGCCTCCGGCGAGCAGTCCATCGGTATTGGCGAGATCAACTCCGCAGTGGGTTCGATGGATAAAGTCACGCAGCAAAACGCTCAGATCGCTGAGGAAAACACCAACGCGGCACGCAATCTGACGCGCCAGTCGAAGGTGCTTCTTGAAGCGGTTGGGTTCTTCCGCGTCGAAGGTTCTTTGGAATCCCAATTAGATAGCGATGCCGGGGATCATGACGTAGCGGCCTGATACGGGGCCGCAGTGCAGGGCTTGAATTCGGATTGAAGCCGAGGACCCACGGCCCTACCCTTCCGGCATGAATAAAACCCGGTTCTCCAAAATTCCGCGCATTTCAAACGGTACCGCGCGCCGGATCTTCCTTGACCGTCACGCCCTGGCCGAGGCTCCGGTTGGGTCGGCCAAGGGGCTGGACCTGTTGAATTTGATCGAACGGATCGGGTTTGTGCAGGTCGACAGCATCAACACGGTTTGCCGGGCCCATCACAAAATCATTTTCGCGCGAAGACAGTCCTACAAACAGGGGAACCTGACGCCGCTTCTGGAGCGGGATCACAGTCTCTTCGAACACTGGACGCATGATGCTTCAATCATTCCAACGAAGTTTTTTCCGTACTGGCGGCTGAGGTTTGAGAGGGACCGGGAAAGATTGCGTCAGAACTGGCAGGCGGGACGGCGGGCGGGATTCGAAGCAAAGTTCGATGAAATCCTGAAACACGTGTCCGACCACGGACCAGTAACGTCGGGAGAGGTGGGCGCTGGCGAAAAGCGGATGTCCGGTGGCTGGTGGGACTGGCATCCCTCGAAAACCGCGCTTGAATACCTTTGGCGCACCGGGGCTCTTTCGGTCACGCGGAGAGAAGGCTTTCGCAAGGTATATGACCTCACCGAACGCGTGATCCCAGCCGCCAATCTGCGACCGCAACCGACAGAAGAACAGACAATCGACTGGGCCTGTAATTCGGCGCTGGACCGTTTGGGCTTTGCCACATCCGGGGAAATCGCCGCGTTCTGGGATCTCGTGCGACCCGCCGAGGCAAAAACCTGGTGCGAACGGGCCGTTCGGTCGTGCGACATCATTCCGGTTGAGATCGGCACCGCAGAGGAGGGCAGCTACCGGCTGGCATATGCCCGCCCGGATCTTCTGGAATTGGCGGAGCACGCTCCCTATCCAACAACACGGCTGCGCGTTTTGAGCCCGTTTGACCCGGCCCTGCGGGACAGGAAGCGGACTGAGAGGCTCTTTGGCTTTCACTACCGTATCGAGGTGTTTGTACCAGCCCCGAAGCGGCGCTACGGGTATTACGTCTTCCCGGTTCTGGAGGGAGATCGTTTGATCGGACGCATGGACATGAAATGTCACCGCGGCGACGGGAGACTGCATGTGAACGGGTTCTGGCCCGAGCCCGGGATCCGCTTTGGCAAGGGCCGGCTACAACGGTTGGAAGCGGAACTTTCGCGGATCGCAAAATTTACCGGCAGCACGGAGGTCACGTGGGAGACGGGTTGGCTGAAAGCCTGACGCGCCCACCACTAAAATTAACTTTCTGCTAACCCACGTTTTTCTGAGGTTTTCCAGCAACATAGGTTTGGGCGATGGCCCGGTCATCGCCCATGATTTGAAGAATGAAAAGTTCCTCAGCCAGAGTTTCAGCCTTTTCCATGCGCAGGGCCATTGAGGACGTGGCGCGGGCGTCGAGTACGACAATGTCGGCTTCGGTTCCGGCGTTCAGGGTTCCAATTTTGTCATCCAACTCCAGAACTTCGGCATTACCGCGCGTGATCCAGTGAAAGGCTTTCAGGGGATGCATCTTCTGGCCCTGGAGCTGGAGGATCTTGTATCCCTCGTTCAGGGTCTGAAGCATTGAGTAACTGGTGCCACCGCCGATATCCGTAGCAATTGCACTGGTGATGCCGCGCGCTCGGAGGCCGGCGTCGTCAAACAGGCCACTGCCAAGGAAGAGGTTTGAGGTGGGGCAAAACACTGGATGTGAACCGCTCTCGGCAATGGCCGCTATCTCACGCTCCTTCAGATGAATGGAATGACCCAGCAGGATTTTGGGGCCAAGCAGACCACGGGACTCGTAGACGTCGAGATAGTCACGGGCCTCCGGGTAAAGCTCGGCGGTGAAGGCGATCTCGGCGTGGTTTTCGGAAAGATGGGTTTGAATGTGACAGTCGGGATGTTCAGCGGCGAGGGTCCCGGTGACATCCATCTGTTCCGGTGACGAGGTTATGGCGAAACGCGGCGTGATGGCGTAGAGCGCCCTGCCCCGGCCGTGCCATTTTGAGATCAGGGATTTGGTGTCGTCATAACCGGATTGCGGTGTATCGCGCAGGCCATCGGGGGCGTTGCGATCCATTAAAACCTTGCCGCCGATCATGCGCATATTGCGTCGTTCGCCTTCCGTGAAATAGGCCTCCGCGGATTCCCGGTGGACTGAGCAGTAGGCAACGGCGGTGGTGGTGCCGTGGGCGGTCAGTTCGTCAAAGAAATGCGTCGCCATGCGGGCGGAATGCGCGGCATCCACGTATTCGCACTCAGCCGGAAAGGTGTAGTTGTTAAGCCAGTCGAGAAGCTGCGCGCCCCAGGAGGCGATGACCTGGGTCTGCGGAAAATGCAGATGAGTATCGATGAAACCGGCCATCAGGAGATGCGGTCGATGGTCCACCTTCTCCGCGTCGTCATGGGCGACAGCAAGTTTCGCATGGTCATCCACGGCCTCAATCATGCCGTCGCGGATCAGTATTGCGCCGTCCTCGACATACCGGTAGCAGGCGGTATCGTCCGGACCCTGCGGTTCGGAGAGGAAATTCAGTACGCGGCCGCGCAGCAGCAGTTTTGTCATCTTGTTTTTCCCGAGTGGTCAGGCGGCCCCCGATGGGCCACCCGACGGGTTTTGTCTAGCGTGACGCGGGGACCGGTTCATCAAGAACCGCGTTTTCGTTCGAGAGTTGTCCATCCCGAATGAACAACGGGTAGATGAACAGAAACGCGGCGGTGATCAGGTACCCGATTACAATGCCGGATATTTGCGGGAACTGAAGTGTTCCGGCGTGAATAATGCCGATGGACGACATCACTGCCGCGGCGATGGAAAATCCGGCGGCGTTTTTGAAGTTGCCGTCTATGATGCTGGCGGCGGTCGCGCCCCAGATCAGGCCGGTGATGATTGCCCCCTGTGCCAGTGCCAGATGCCCCTCGTAATGTGCACCCTGTTGCAGGAGTGCGGCCGTCAGGGCCTCGTCACCCAGCCCAGGCAGACCCTCGACTCCCATCGACCCAACCGCATTCAGGAGCGAGCCCCATTTGGTGATAAGGAAGTTCGAGACGTGCGGCAGCATGGCAATTGTGACTGCGGCCATATGCTCCGGTTTGACACTGTGCGCCGTGTTGGTGATGAGGCTGATGGCCACAAAGACCAGAACAGGCGCGGCGGCGGCCACGGGGATCAGGTTGTTGAGGAATGCCAGGAACCCGAAGAAAGCCGCGAACGGGATGACGATGGCTACGCCGATGATGTAACCCGCATGTGCCTCCATCCGCTTGTAGGCGGGATGTCCGATATAAACCGTGGTCGGAAACGGGGAACCGAACAACGCGCCGATCATGGTGCCTACGCCATCGGTGACCTGACAGGTCGCCACGGGATAGTGGTCGCCTGCGGCCTCGGCGGATTCTACGTTGTTCATGGTCTCGATGAAATTGTAGATCTGCACCGGCACCAGAACGAGGAAGAGTTCGGGATTGGCGAAGAGATGCTGGATGCCCACCATCAGATCACCAAAATACGGAATCGGTGGATAGAACCCCACACCATCGAAACTGATTGAGGCGTGACCGGATACCAGTGCGACAATCGTCCCGAGCAGCAGGGCCAGAAGGCCGGCAGGGATGTTAAACGGCAGGCGAAAGCGGCCCACGAGACCCCAGAGGATAATCGCCATGGAGGCAAAACCGATGATGGGATCCTCAAATACGGTCGCGAGTGGAACCGAGCCGATGAACACCAGTGCAATGCCACAGAGCGTACCCAACATGCCCGCGCGCGGTGTTACCTTTTTCAGGAACGGACCAACAATCGCACCAAGAGCAGCCACGATACCGCCCATGAAACCGGCGCCGATGCCAACCTGCCAGGCAAGCATTGCGTCATTGGTCGACCAGTAAATCGGACCGATGACGCCGAACAGGTAGACAAACATCACCGGGGTGCTGATCCCATATGGCAGCGCGGTGACGTCACGGCCGGTCTTGTTGGCAATGTGTTTCGCCATCAGGACGTAAACGGCGATGCCCGCGATGATGGCAAGAGCGGCACCGGGCACGATGCGGCCGAAGACGATTTCCGGTGGCATTTGAAACACAAACTGACAAACCCCGGCGAGGACCATGAGGTTGATGAGGTTGTCAGTGAACAGCGCCCAGAAGGCGCTGAAGTCGTTATGTACGACCAGCCGGTATCGGTACGAGCTTTCACTCATCCCTGTTCTCCTTTGTTGGTTCCTTATGGTTATGACGCGCGTTAGTTCACGCGTTCTTTTTGATTTTATTCTGTTTTTCTGAGGTATTGGTGGTGAGCGCGGCAACAACCTCCGCGGCCACGAAAGCGGCAATGACTTCCGGACGCTTGTCAGCGCTGCCCTGAGAACCGATCGGACAAATGAGGTCGTCAAGCAGGAGATCAGGGTGTTCAGACCGACACCAGGACCGGAACGAGGCCCGTTTGGTGGCGGAACCGATCATGCCGACATAGACGGCATCACCACGCGCCAGAGCCTCGGAAGTCAACAGGAAATCCAGCGCATGGTCGTGGGTGAGAACGACGTAGGCGCTGCCGGTCGGTGCATTGGTGATCTCCATTTCAGGGATCGCACTGAGGCGCGTTTCACATCCATCGGCCGCGCGTTCGAGCTCAATCGCACGGCTGTCTATCAGGATCGCCCGAACCGGCAGAGGTTCCAGTGCGCGGGCAAGAGCGCGGCCCACGTGGCCCGCGCCGAGGATCAGGACGTTGGGAAGTTGGGCGCGCGCGGCCTCTTCACGGTTGAGCGCGTCGCTACGGTCCAATGCATCCATTAACTTGAGCGACAAGGTCACATGGCCTCCGCAGCACTGGCCGATTTCCGGCCCGAGAGGAACCTCCATCCGTCCAGCGATTGCGCCCTGCGCGATAAATTTGCGGGCATGGTCGATGGCCATGTACTCCAGCTGACCGCCGCCTATGGTGCCCCAAATGGCGGTATCAGTGACGAGCATCTCCGCACCGGCCTCACGCGGGCTGGACCCCCTGACCGTTTCCAAAACGACCCGGACGATTTGATCGTGCCGGTCGAGAAATTCCCCGAGTGAGCGACACGCGGCCATGTCAGGCGGTCCCTTCCCGAAGCCGCTCGACCGCCATCAATACCCGCTCCGGAGTGGCCGGGGCATCCAGACGCGGGCATTCGCGATAATCGGCCACACTGGCAACGGCCATGGAGAGTGCCTCAAAGACGGAAATACCGAGCATGAACGGAGGCTCGCCCACTGCCTTTGAGCGTTTGATGGTGGGCTTGTGGTTCTCGGACCAGTCAACCAGGCGGACGTTGAATTCCCGTGGACGGTCGGACGCCAGGGGGATTTTGTAGGTGGACGGCGCATGGGTACGAAGCTGCCCCCTGTCATCCCACCAGAGTTCCTCGGTCGTCAGCCAACCCATTCCCTGAATGAATGCACCCTCGACCTGGCCGAGGTCCAAAGCAGGATTCAGGGACCGGCCAACATCGTGGAGGATGTCGGTGCGTTCGACCTGGTTTTCGCCGGTCAAAGTGTCGACTGACACCTCCGAGACGGCAGCGCCGTAGGCGTAATAATAGAACGGGTGTCCCGTACCAGTATCGCGGTCCCAGTGAATTTCCGGGGTTTTGTAGAAGCCGGTGGCGGACATCTGAACGCGGGCAAAGTAAGCCTTGTTCACGAATTCGGCGAAGGTGAACTGCTCCGATCCAACCTGAACGGTGTTCGGTAAAAAGGCGACCTCGCCAGCGGTTACGCCCCATTCCTCCACCGCGAACTGAACCAGACGTTCTTTGATTGTCTCTGCTGCATTTAGTGCGGCCATGCCGTTGAGATCCGCCCCGGAGGAGGCGGCGGTGGCGGAAGTGTTTGGCACCTTCTCGGTGGTGGTCTGCGTGATTTTGATCGTACCCACGTCAACCTGGAAAGCGTCGGCAACCACCTGTGAAACTTTGGTATTCAGGCCCTGACCCATTTCGATACCGCCGTGGTTCAGATGAATCGAACCGTCGCTGTAGACATGGATCAGCGCACCGGCCTGGTTGTACCAGGTTGCGGTGAAGGATATGCCGAATTTGACGGGGGTCAATGCAATACCCTTGCGGATGATGCCGCCCCTGGCGTTGTAGTCGAGCACGGACTGGCGGCGTGTGGCGTAATCGGAACTCCCCTCAAGCTCCTGAACAAGCTCTGAAATAATGCAATCGCCCACCGTCTGGTGGTAGGGAGTCACGTTGCGGTCGGTCTTGCCGTAGAAATTTGCCTTCCGGATTTCGAGGCTGTCCTTGCCAAGGAAATATCCGATTTCCTCCATGATCCGTTCCGCGATGATTACGCCCTGTGGTCCGCCAAAACCGCGAAATGCAGTGTTGGAAACCGTATTTGTCTTCATCGGCCGGGAGCGGAGCAGAACATTGGGGTAATAATAGGCGTTATCCGCATGAAAAAGAGCGCGGTCAGTCACGGGACCGGAGAGATCAGAGGAATAACCGCAACGGGCCATGAAGTTGCCCTGCATCCCCTGAATGACGCCATTTCCGTCAAAAGAAACGTCGTAATCCACAACGAAATCATGCCGTTTTCCGGTGGAGCTCATGTCATCGTCGCGGTCGGGCCGAATTTTGACAGCGCGATTGAGCTTTTTGGCAGCCACGGCGGCGAGCGCCGCGAACTGGTTCATCTGGGTTTCCTTGCCGCCGAAGCCGCCACCGCACCGACGCACGTTCACGACGACGGCATTGGATTGCACGCCAAGCACGTGCGCGACCATGTGCTGGACCTCAGTCGGATTTTGCGTGGAGGAATATATGATTACGTCCTCATCCTCACCCGGCATGGCGAAAGCAATATGGCCCTCGAGATAGAGGTGATCCTGACCGCCGACCGTCATGCGACCGGTGATGCGGTGCTCGGCTCCGGCCAGGGCCGCCTCGGCGTCACCGTTTTTCAATTGAAGTGGCGCGGTGACGTGTGGGTAGTCGGCCTCAATAGCTGCGACGGGATCGAGGGCGTGGGACAGTTCCTCGTAGCTGATACGGGCAAGTTCCGCGGCCCGGCGGGCGGCATCGCGGCTGGTCGCGATCACACAGAATATGGCCTGCCCCCAGAATTCCACACGATCCTTCGCTAGAACCGGTTCGTCGTGGAGATGGGTGGGGCTGACATCGTTGCTTCCGGGCATGTCATCCGCCAGCAATACGTCCACAACGCCGGGCGCACTGCGGACATCGTCCAGATCAATGGCCGTGATGCGGGCGTGCGCAACGTCAGAGATACCGAGATAGCCGTGCAGCGTACCGATCGGTTCAGGGATGTCATCCGTGTAACCGGCACGCCCCGTGACGTGCTTTACTGCGGATTCGTGGTGGAGGTCGGTACCGGTGGAACCGTGAATTGAAACCGTATCCTTCATGATGCTCTCCCCCTTTTCACGCCTGTATCAGGCGGACGGGTTCCGCCTGGTCACTGTTTTCGAGATAGAACCTGCGGAACAGGTTCTGCGCCACCCGCAGCCGGTAATCCGCGCTGGCACGCCAATCGGTAAGCGGTGTGAAATCCTCCCCCAGAATCCTGGCGGCTTCGACGAAGGAAGCCTCGCTCCAGACCTTTCCGATCAATCGCAGTTCCGCATTGCTGGCCCGTTTGGGCGTTGCGGCCATGCCACCAAATGCAATGCGGGCGTGGATAATCCGTCCATCCACGACCATGACGTTGAACGCGGCGCAGACGGAAGAGATATCCTCATCGCGGCGCTTGGAAATTTTGTAGGCCGCATGAACGGTTCCCTGTTCGCAGGTAGGAATATCGATCCATGCGACAAACTCACCAGGTTTGCGGTCCTGTTTCCCGTAGTCGATAAAGTAGTCCTCAATCGGCAGGGTACGGGTGCCTTTCCTGGATTGCAGCGTAACCTGCGCGCCAAGCGCGATCAGGACGGGTGGCGTGTCTCCAATGGGCGAGCCGTTTGCGACATTGCCGCCGACCGTGCCCATATTGCGGACCTGCCAACCGGCGATGCGTTTCCAGAATTCGACCAGGTGGGGAAAATTCTCACCAAGGACGTCCTCGCATTCCGAGTAGGTAACACCCGCGCCAATCCTGATACGATTGTCAGTGCAGTCGATCTGTTTAAGGTCGCTCAGGTTGCCAATGAAAACCGCAGGGGAAATGTCGCGCAGGAATTTCGTCACCCAAAGCCCGACATCAGTGGCCCCGGCGACGACTGTGGCCTTCGGGTGTTCCGCAAGAACGGCGGCGAGGTCGGCTGCATTTGCCGGGATAATTGCCCGGTCAGCGCCGCGGGCGACTTCTACGCGTTTGCCGTCATTGATGGACGCGAGACGTTTTACCATCATCTCGCGTTCGGTGTTCAGCCAGTCAGAACCGGGGTTGCCATGCTCGGAAATTGCAAGCGCGGCGCGGATGATGGGGGCATATCCCGTACAACGGCAAAGGTTGCCCTGCAGCGCCGTCTCAATCTGGCACACTGACGGATTGGGCGCCTCCATCCACAGAGCGTAAAGTGACATCACAAACCCAGGCGTACAGAATCCGCATTGGCTGCCATGATGCTCAACCATTGCCTGTTGGACGGGGTGCAGTTGCCCGTCGACGCCGGAAAGATGTTCGACGGTCACCACATGACATCCGTCAAGCGACGCGAGGAAACGGATACATGCGTTCACGGTTTCATACCGGATGCCCTCACCCACCAGGCGTCCGACGAGAACGGTACAGGCTCCGCAATCACCTTCGGCGCAGCCTTCCTTGGTTCCGGTCAGGCGTCGGTCGATGCGCAGGAAATCAAGAAGTGTATCCGAGGCCGCAACATCCGACAGGCTCACGTCCCCACCGTTCAGAACAAACCGGATTTCTTTTCTGATATCGCCCATTCCTTGCACACTCCCGCTTGGTACATTTCGTGAGCAGACCACGCTGTCGCTCAGACACTCCACATTTTTCTGGCCCTGCTGCCACGTTCCGGCCTGTCCGACACAACTCTGCCTAAATAGAAGTCTATCGCCTATTTTATTATTTAATCTACCAGGCCAATGCGGATAGACTTTCAACGTTTCATTGAATATCCGCGGCGCTTAGGGCAGCATCTTTTAACGGTCGACACCAATCCAAAGCCGAAAGAGGACCCCAAAATGCCCTACCTCGAAAGCATCAAGGTCTTCATACGTGTGGTCGAACTGGGCAGTATCACGTCCGGAGGACGGGATTTGCGGCTCACGCCTGCGGTTGCGAGCAATCGGATCAGGGAACTGGAAACACGCCTTGGGGTCCGACTGTTTAACCGCACCACACGCAAACTGGCTCCGACCGAGGCCGGACGCGTATTTTATGAGCACGCCAGGGGTGTGGTCAACTCCCTGGAGGATGCGGAGGCGGTGGTTGCCGGGTTTTCGGGCAATCCGCGCGGGGTGATCCGGGTCGGAGCACCGATCTACGCGGGCAGCCGGATCATTGCGCCACTGACCTCGACGTTTATCGATAAGTATCCGGAGATCGAGATCCGGCTCAATCTTTCGGACCGGGTGGTGGACGTTGTCACGGGAGAGATGGATGTGGCCTTTTTTGTTGGCGATCCTGGTGAGTCCAACCTGAAGCTGCGCAAAATCGTCGACTGCGAACGGGTTCTGTGCGCGTCTCCGGACTATTTGAAACGACGCGGTGTGCCGGAAAGCTGGAAGGAACTCATCCCGAAACACAGCTGTCTGCTGTTACGTTATCCCCGGTCGCCGGAATATTTCTGGGTTCTGGACACACCGGACGGGCCGAAACGACTCGACGTGTCGGGAAGGCTGGATGCGGATAATGGGGACGTGCTGACCACATGGGCTCTGGATGGACAGGGGATCGTCAACAAGCCGAAATTTGAAGTGGCATCGGAACTGGCGGATGGCCGACTGGTGCCTGTTCTTGAGGAAACGCCACCGCGCATGTCACGGTTTGGATGCCTCTATCCGCATCGCCGGTTGCAGGATCCAAAGATCCGGCTCTTCATCGACTTCATGGTGAAAGAGTGTCGCCGCCGGTTGGAGGCGACACCGGGCCTTTAGAAATCGACAGTGATCGCCTTGCCCTTTTCCAGCGCGAGTTCGACCACCGAAGCGGCCACCGCCAGATCCTGGAGGCCGACGCCGGTTCCGTCGAACAGCGTGAGCTCATCATCGGAGGTGCGGCCTGAGTGCCTGCCATTGATGACGTCACCGATGGGAGTGATGTCCGTTTCCGAAATGAGGCCTTCCCGGGCGGCGTGTTGACACTCCCCGAGGCTGAGCGACTGCGAGACCTCATCGGTGAATGCAGTGGCGCGGGCGACAAGAGCACTCTCAACCTCCTGCTTTCCGACCGTGTCCGTGCCCATGCAGGCGATATGGGTACCGCCAGTGACCTGGGCATCCTTCAGAATAGGATCAAAACTGGACGTTATAGTGATGATCACATCAGCCTCACCGCCGAGCCGGTCAAGGCTCACTTTCTCAAAGGGCAGACCTGCCTCCGCGGCCACGGCGGTGAGCCGGTCGAGGCGCTCCGGGTGCTGGTTCCAGCCAATCACTCTTTCAAACGCACGCTGCTCAAGAGCTGCACGCATCTGAAAAGTCGACTGATGACCCGCGCCAATCATCCCAAGAGTTTTGGCACCCTTCGGAGCGAGGTGGCGGATCGACACAGCCGATGCCGCAGCGGTGCGAAGGGCGGTCAAAAGGTTTCCCCCGACCGCGGCCTTGACCCGGCCCGTATCCGCATCGAACAGGAATATGGTCGACTGATGATTGGTCAGGCCCTTGTCCGCATTGCCGGGCCAGTACCCCCCAGATTTCAAACCAAGAGCGAGGCTCGATCGGTCGAAGCCTGATTTAAATCCGTAAAGCGCATCAGCATGACCGATAGCCTCGCGCACGACCGGAAAGTTATACGCGTCGCCTTTCGCCATTGAGGCAAACACCCTCTCAACAGCGGTGAAAGCTTCCGCCCGACCGATCAGTGAAGCGATTTCCTTTTCGGGAAGAATAATCATCAGTAAGCCTTCCCGCGGGCGGACACCGGCCAAAGGGTTTCTACCTTGCCGCCCCGCACGCCCACATACCAGTCGTGGACATTGCAGGTCGGGTCACAATGCCCCGGCACCAGGCGCAGACGCTCGTTCACTTTCAGCGCCCCGTTCGGGTCAGAGATGACGCCATGCTCATCCGAGCATTTGACATATTCCACGTCATCGCGGCCGAACACCACGGGCAGGCCACTGTCAACGGATTGGGCCTTAAGGCCCGCGTCGCAGATGGCTTTGTCAGCCTTGGCGTGGCTCATCACCGATGTCAGGATGAAGAGTGCGTTTTCCCATTCGCCATGGTCGATGCGGTTGCCGTCCTTATCCAGTATGCGCCCATAATCGGCGTCCATAAAGGCGTAGGAGCCGCACTGCAGCTCGTTAAAGATACCGGAATTGCCCTCAAAATAGTAGCTTCCCGTTCCACCGCCGCCGACGATGTCACATTCGAAGTCCTCGGCAGTGAGGGCGGCAACCGCATCGCGAACCAAATCCACAGCCACATCGATTTTCGCCTTGCGATCCTCATAGGAATCGAGGTGCTGCATCGCGCCCTGATAAGCCTGAATGCCGCTGAATTTCAGGTTTGGAGCTGAATGAATTGCCTTGGCGATCTCAACGACGTCCGGCGTGGTTGTAACACCGCAACGACCCGCGCCGCAGTCAATTTCCACGAGGCATTCAATCGTGGTGCCGGCGGCCTCGGTTGCCTGCGACAGGTCAGCCACGTTGGCGACGTCATCCACGCAAACGATTGTGCGCGCACCGAGCTTCGGAATGTTGGCGAGCCGTTTGATTTTGACCGGATCGCGGACCTGGTTGGAAACGAGGATGTCGGTGATGCCACCGCGCGCAAAGACCTCGGCCTCACTGACCTTCTGGCAGCAGACACCGCACGCATTCCCAAGTTCCGCCTGAAGCAGCGCTACATCCACGGATTTATGCATCTTGCCATGAACGCGGTGACGGACGCCCATCTGAGCTGCAAGTTCACCCATTTTGCGAATGTTGCGTTCCAGCGCATCGAGATCGAGCACAAGGCACGGTGTCTGGATTTCGCTTTCGTCCATACCCGGAACGGCGGGGACGTCATAGCCCACCTCAAGCGCAGCGAAGTCGGGTTGCATGTTCATTTCAGTTTATCCCCAAACAATCAGTTATTTATCCATGGTAGTGCGTCGAGATCGACATTGCCGCCAGTCAGGATCACGCCCACGCGCTTGCCTGCGAACACCTCGCGGTTGCGCAGTATCGCTGCAAGTGGCACGGCACTTGATGGTTCGACGACGATTTTCATGCGCTTCCAAATCAGCTTCATGGCATCGATGATTTCCTGCTCGCCAACAGTCAGGATGTCCGTGACGTGGTTGGAAACAAAGTGCCAGGTCAGTTCCTTGAGGGGAACCTTGAGGCCGTCGGCCACTGTCACAGGCGCATCTTCGGCAATGATGTGACCGGCCTTCAGGCTGCGGGCGGCATCGTCCGCCTGTTCAGGTTCGCCCGCGTAGATTTTTACATTCGGCGCGAGGTTCGACAGCGTCAGGCAGGTGCCGGAAATCATACCACCGCCGCCAACCGGCGCTATGACCGCATCAAGCCCGTCAACCTGTCCGAGCAGTTCATGCGAGCAGGTGGCCTGTCCGGCGATCACGCGATGATCGTTGTAGGGGTGCACGAACTCGGCGCCGGTTTCCGCCACGACTTCCGCGAATGTGGCCTCGCGGGAAAAGGTGGAAGGCTCGCACTCAACAATACGGCCTCCATATCCCATCACCGCATCTTTCTTCGCCTGCGGTGCCGTGCGCGGCATCACGACCGTGCAGGGTATGCCCCGGCGACCGGCGGCGTAGCTAAGACTGAGCGCATGGTTGCCGGATGAATGTGTGGCCACGCCCTTCTCCAGTTTTTCAGCGGGCAGACCGAAGACCGCATTGGATGCCCCACGCACCTTGAAGGCCCCGGCTTTTTGAAAGTTCTCACATTTAAAGAACAGATCCGCGCCGGCAAGGTCGTTGATAAAAGACGAGGTCATGACCGGTGTTTCATGTATGTGAGGTGCGATACGGTCCCGCGCCGCGAGCATGTCATCCAGACAGGGTATAAATATAGTGTCAGCAGCATCCATCATGCGGCAGCTCCAGTGACCATTGTTTCGGAGTCCCGATAGACGGCCTGGGCGGCGGCGACGCCGGAGCCCGCTTCGATTTTCAATCCGAGATCGAGCATGACCATTTCGGCGGTCGCGATTCCGGCCAGCGCCATAACATCCGTTAGACTACCCAGGTGTCCGATACGAAACACTTTGCCGGCAACCTCACCAAGACCAACACCATAAGCAACATCATAGCGGTCTGCAGCATGAATGACGATGTCAGTAGCATTGAAGCCCGGCGGTGTTTTGATGGCACTGACCGTATCGGAATAAACCCTCGGATTGGCTGCACAGAGGTCAAGCCCCCAGGCGCCAGCGGCGGCACGAACGCCTTCGGCGATACGGTGGTGCCGAGCAAAAACGTTCTCCAGTCCTTCCGCCAGCAGCATTTCAGTTGAAAGCTTCAGCCCATTCAGCAGTCCAACCGAGGGCGTATAGGGATAGGCATTGTTCGCATACCCTTTGGCCATGTCGCGCACATCGAAGAAAGTCCGCGGGAGCGTCGCAGTTTTGAGGGCCTGCATGGCACGCGGACTGAACCCGACAATGGCCAGTCCGGCGGGCAGCATGAAGCCCTTCTGCGAGCCGGTCACCGCAATGTCTACGCCCCACTCATCCATGCGGAAATCCATTGAACCGATGGAGCTGACACCATCGACATATAGCAGTGCGGGATGCCCGGCCGCGTCCAAAGCACGCCGGATGGCCGCGATGTCGGACCTAACGCCTGTCGCGGTCTCGTTATGCGTCGCAAGCACTGCGCGGATTTCGTGGGACTTGTCGGCTGTGAGGATTTCCTCGAAACGGTCAGCGTGAATGCCCTCACCCCAGGGAGTTTCGACCACCTCAACCTCAAGCCCATGTCGCTGGCACATGTCGATCCAGCGATGACTGAACATTCCATTGCGGGCTGCGAGGACACGGTCGCCAGGTGAGAGTGTGTTGGTCAGTGCAGTCTCCCAACCGCCGGTGCCGGTTGAGGGAAAAATGAAGACCTCAGCCGTTTCAGATTGCAGAACCTTCGCCACACCCTTTAACGCGGGTTGGAGAATGTCTCCGAACAACGAGGAACGGTGATCCAGGGTCGGCATGTCCACTGCCTTGCGCAACACCTCCGGGATGTTGGTGGGACCAGGAATGAATACGGGATTCTGGAAGTTCATTGTTGCGCTCCTCTAATTTGAGTTGCTGATAGACCCCGGGCCGAGCAGAGGCAATTTTTTTGAAAAATGCGATCATTGGTTAGACATTGTAATTTCTCCAAACAAATACAGGTACTTGTTTTTTTCATTGAATGAACTATTTTTTCACAATATGATTTTTTGTTGGTTTTTTCTCAGGATTACGTCATGCCAACCGAAAAAAGGCTCAGGGGCCGCCCCAGGAGTTTCAACGACAATCGGGCTCAAAACACGGTGCAGTCACTCGACAGGGCTCTCGATGTCCTGGAACTTCTGACGGATCAGGGGTCACGGACACTCACTGGAATCTCGGCCGCACTGGAGCAGTCTCCTGCGACAATCTATCGGATGCTGACCACGTTTCAGTTGCGCGGTGTCGTGCGAATGAATCCCACCACCCAAGAGTGGAACATAGGACCGGAGGCATACCGTATCGGATCCGCGTTTCTGCGCCAGGGCGGTCTGATTGAGCGAAGTCGCCCATTCATGCACACGCTCATGGAGGAGACCAGAGAGACCGCCAATCTCGGCATCGAAAAATCCGATGAGGTTCTCTTCGTGAGTCAGGTGGAAACCCACGAGACAATCCGAGCGTTTTTTCCACCTGGAACACAGTCTCCCATGCATGCATCCGGCATCGGCAAAGCCCTCCTGTCCATGTATTCGGAGGAAAGGTTCGAGAGGCTTCTGAAAAAAATGCGCCTCGAGGCATTCACGGAATTCACGATCACGGATCGCGACCGGTTGCGGGACGAAATGCTGCGCATCCGCCAACAGGGCTACTCCTTTGACAACGAGGAACGCACGGTTGGGATGCGCTGCGTTGCCGCACCGATCACCAATGTTCATGGTGAGGTCATTGCGGGAATTTCAGTTTCAGGGCCATCGCACCGAATGACGCTTGAACGGGTTCCAGGGATGGGTGCAATAGTTCGCCAGGCCGCTGATGCGACCTCCCAGGGGGCGGTGGCAATGCAGGGAATGGAACGCTGATACGCTGCCGGTTATTTGCACGGAGTTTTTGGGCTTTCCCTGGTCCACGAGCCTGATAACAATGCGCCTCGCTTGTTAACGGACTGACGGGATCGGGAGACTCTTATGGCGGACATTGGACTTATCGGGCTCGGCACCATGGGTGCGGCGCTGGCCCTCAATATTGCCGAGAAGGGCTTCCCCATTGCCGTCTACAACCGCACAACTTCGGTCACCAGGGATTTTGTCGCCGGTGCCGGTGAACTGGCGGAGCAACTTACTGCATGTGAGACCCTCGAGGAACTAATCGGAGCGATTGCAAAGCCGCGGTCGATTATCCTGATGGTGCCGGCGGGCGGACCGGTAGATGCAATGATCGAACAGATCCGTCCTTTACTCGACGAGGATGACCTGATCATCGATGCGGGCAATGCGAACTACCATGACACCGTCCGGCGCGCCAAAGCGGCCGAACAAGCCGGAGTTCCATTCCTTGGAATCGGTGTATCCGGCGGTGAGGAAGGAGCACGTCATGGGCCATCGATCATGGGCGGTGGTGAAAAAGCCGGATGGGACCGGGTTGAACCGATCCTGAACGCAATTGCCGCAAAGTTCGGCGACACTCCCTGCGCAACCTGGATGGGTCCGGACGGTGCGGGGCATTTCGTCAAAACGGTTCACAACGGTATTGAGTATGCCGACATGCAGATGATCGCCGAGGTTTATGGCATCATGCGCGACGGCATGGGTATGGACTCGAAAGCAATCGGGAGCACCTTTGCGGAATGGAACCGCGGACCGCTTTCCTCCTATCTGATCGAAATCTCAGCAACGGTTGCGAACACGGCCGACAGCCATTCTGGCGAGCCGCTCCTCGACGTCATTCTTGATTCCGCCGGGCAGAAGGGTACCGGTCGCTGGACAGCTATTGAAGCGCTCCACCTTGCTGCTCCCGCGACAGTCATTGAGGCCGCAGTTGCCGCCCGGAACCTTTCATCCAGAGTTGATGCGCGCAAAGCTGGTCAGGATCTGTTCGGATCAGCGGCACAGCCCTTGGAAGACTCCACCCTGAACCTGAAAGATCTGGAAATGGCGCTGCTGGCCGGAAAAATCGCTTGTTATGCGCAGGGATTTGGCATTCTTACAGCGGCATCGGAGGAGCGGTCATGGCCCCTTCCCCTGCCCGAGGTTGCAAAAGTCTGGCGCGAAGGCTGCATCATCCGGTCCGCGATGCTTGATGACATGGCCGCCGCACTTGCCGACCACCCGGGCGGAAATCTGATGTACGCTCCGGATTTCGCAAAAAGACTCACCGACACGCATGGTTTCCTGCGCAAGGTGGTTGCGGCGGCGGCCCTGGAGGGACATCCAACTCCAGCTCTGATGGCCGCACTGAGCTATTTCGATACCATGCGCACATCACGTGGAACGGCCAACATGATCCAGGGTCAACGAGACTTTTTCGGCCGTCATGGATTTGACCGCCTCGACGGGCTCGACATCCGTCACGGCCCCTGGGCCGACTAAAGCGGTTTGCGTTTGATCTGAATCGAATTGGGATTCACAAGCCCGCCTTCGTCTGATTCACTTCTGTTTGGAGGTGGATCATGGGCAAACCTTACTCTTTGGACCTTCGGGAACGGATTTGCG
>JAUHWT010000004.1 GCA_030427145.1 Alphaproteobacteria bacterium
CAGACCAGCGCCGACGGCGGCCGCCATCGGTAATTATTTCAATCTCAGACATCAGAATGTGCTTAAGGCTATCCTTAAGCCTCCTTGGTCAAGCCAAGGTGTCCGGTCGAAATGGGGGCCAGTTCACCATTCATGGCCAACCCGCAACACATTAAATGGCTTCTAGAAGGAGTTGAGGCATGGAATGTGCGCAGGGAAAACGATGATTTTGTTCCGAATTTCGCCAACATCAATTTTGAGCGTGTTCTAAACGACAGACTTCATCATACTGGGCTACTTACCGCTGAACGGCACCCGCGCCTGATCGGTATTAACCTTTCCCAAGCGTTTCTGCAGGGTGCAGACCTATCCAAAGCGAAATTGAACCACGCAAATCTCTCATTTACCCAACTTTGGGGGTGTAAATTTTTCGGCGCAGATCTTCGAAATGCAAATTTTCGCGGAGCAAACAGCAAAATTCCGGACATAGATGCTCCACAAATAGATCTTAACGATTTACAGGGCCAGCAAACCTTTGGGGCAGATCTGGGTGGCGCAAAGTTTGCTAATGCCGACCTGGCAAGGGCGGATTTTACCAACGCAGATATGACCGGTGCCGACTTCAGGCGAGTCTATCTGAGAAAGGCATCACTTAATGCTACCAATTTTGATGGAGCATCACCGCTGATGGACGCAGACGTCACGGGTTGTGATATACGTACAATTTTCACCTCCGGTGCGGCTCTCGGTGACGGGTTTAAAAGAATCACCCGATTGCCCCTAACCTTGGGTCTAACTCAGAACCAACTCGACACTATGATTGGTGATCGAGGCGTGGTTATTCCTGAAGACCTATCATACCCTGATCACTGGCTCGAACCAGAGCCACCCGTCCCGGACAAGTCGCTCCCTAAAGACATAGTTGAGCAAGATGGACGCATTTTTCTAAGAAATGTCGCACCACCCACTAGAGCTGACTTAGAAACCATCCATTCCGATCTACGCGAAGATGTCACATTACTGAATGCCTCCGGGTCATTGAACAACATTTCCATGAGTTTCGACTCGGCATTTCAACGCTTTGCCAGTGTTGTTTGTTACGAGTTCAACCGACTGGATCAGATCCGATTGGGCGTCCAAACCAACACGCTGCGTTTGCGACTGGACGCTTTGCGAAAAGACATCGCCGAAATCGCCCCCGAAAAACTTGGAGATATCGACGCAGTTCTGCTTGCCGCTGAACTCCTGACTTCCCGCCTTCCGGAATGGATTGCGTTTCTCAACGAAAATCGTCCAGATCAGGACATCGTTGAGGAAAACGCAATCGAGATTGCGGATGCCATCACCGAAATCAGCGAAGCAATGCAAAGCGACCCGGAACATTACGATCCCGCTTTGCCTGAACGCCTGGCAGAATACCTCGACACCAAAACAACAGACGCCTATTGGGCTTGTATTTCTCTCATCGACAATGCCGCCTTCGTGACCTTCCAAAGTGTCAGAAACTTCCTTCGTGACTCGATGAACCAAACGCGCAAAACAGCAATCAACGGTTTGGCGCGCAGTGTTTGCACGGTTCTTGGATCCGCACTCGCAAAACTGGCGGGCCTTGTACCCACAGAACTGGAGTGGATACTTCCCTGGCTTAAGTTCATTCCCACGGTGCTCGGTTAAGGCTCCCCACTTCCACCTTCCCCCGGGGCACCAGCCCCGGATCGCACCCGACCCGCCCCATGGGCGGGAGCGATGCTCCCACCCCGTGCCGGCCGCGATCCTCTCCGCGTCAATCAACCACCCCAATTCCCCCAATTGCGCCCCGCCCCGCGCCCGACTATATCCCCCCCATGCTGGACACCGCCTCAAACACCCCGCCCCTGCCCGCCGAGATCGGGCGCCGCCGCACCTTTGCGATCATCTCGCATCCGGATGCGGGCAAGACCACCCTGACGGAGAAATTCCTCCTCTATGGTGGCGCCATCCAGATGGCCGGCCAGGTGCGCGCGAAGGGTGAGGCCCGCCGCACAAAATCCGACTTCCTCCAGATGGAGAAGGACCGGGGCATCTCCGTCTCCGCCTCCGCCATGTCCTTTCCCTTTCAGGACTACTGGTTCAACCTCGTGGACACGCCCGGCCACTCGGACTTCTCCGAGGACACATACCGCACCCTGACGGCGGTGGACGCGGCGGTGATGGTGATCGACGGCGCCAAAGGCGTTGAGAGCCAGACGCGCAAGCTCTTCGAGGTCTGCCGCATGCGCGACCTGCCCATCATGACCTTCTGCAACAAGATGGACCGCGAGGCCCGCGACACTTTCGAGATCATCGACGAGATCCAGCAGGAACTTCAACTCGACGTCTGCCCTGCCTCCTGGCCCATCGGTATGGGCCGCGATTTTCTCGGCTGCTACGACATGCTTAACGACCGGCTCGAACTGATGGACCGCGCCGACCGCAACAAACGCGCCGAGAGCATCTCCATGGACGGCCTCGACGACCCGCGCATGGCCGACCACATCCCCGAGAGCCTGCTCGAAACCCTCCGCGAGGAGGTCGAAATGGCCCGCGAACTGCTGCCGGAATTCGACCACAAAGCCATGCTTGAGGGCAACCTCTCCCCCATCTGGTTCGGCTCCGCCATCAACTCCTTCGGCGTCAACGAACTGATGAAAGGCATCGGCGCCTTCGGCCCGCCGCCGCAGATCCGCCCCGCCCAGAGCCGCGCCGTCGGCCCGTGGGAAACGGACGTGAACGGCTTCGTTTTTAAGGTCCAGGCCAACATGGACCCCAAACACCGCGACCGCATCGCCTTCGTGCGCCTGTGCTCCGGCCATTTCAAACGCGGCATGAAGCTCAAACATGTGCGCTCGGGCAAACCCATGGCCATCGCCAACCCCATGCTGTTCCTGGCCCAGGACCGCGAGATCGCCGAGGACGCCTGGGCCGGCGACATCATCGGCATCCCAAACCACGGCCAACTGCGCATCGGTGACGCCCTGACCGAAGGCGAGGACCTGCGCTTCTCCGGCATACCGTCCTTCGCCCCGGAACTGCTGCAAAGCGTCCGGGCGGGCGACCCGATGAAGGCCAAGCATCTGGAAAAGGCCCTGACCCAGTTCGCTGAGGAAGGCGCCTCAAAGCTCTTCAAACCCACCATCGGCTCCGGCTGGATTGTAGGCGTCGTCGGCCCCCTCCAGTTCGAGGTTCTGGCGAGCCGCATCGAGCTTGAATACGGCCTGCCCGTGCGCTTCGAGCCGACCCAGTTCACCTCCGCCTCCTGGATCTCCGGTCCCCGCGACAAAATCGCGGAGTTCACCAAGGCCAACAAGGGCCAGATGGCCGAGGACCACGACGGCGACCCGGTCTACATGACCCGCCTGCAATGGGACATCGACCGCGTCACCCGCGACTGGCCCGACCTGAAACTGACCAACACCAAGGAAATGATGGTTTAGGGCGCGACCGCGACCGCGTCACTCCTCCGGCTGATCCCGTACCGCCATCATTTCCCGGCGCAGGATTTCGTTCATGCGGGTCTGATACCCCTTGCCCTGCGATTTCAGCCAGGCAAGCACATCGGCGTCCAGCCGCACCGTCACCTGTTTCTTCACGGGGCGATAAAGGCCGTCTGCGTCCCGCGCATCCGCCACAATCCGGATATTGGCCGGATCAGGCGGCACGAGCGATAAACCAAACTCCTCCGCAAGCACCTTTTTCTCACGCTCCGTCAAAGGCGGAAGATCACCGGGCGATCGGTCATCGGATGTCATGGCAGGCCTCCAAGAGGAAAAGGCGCGACAACAATCAGGACAGTCGCCGCCCGTGTAACTACGAAAATGTAACTACAAATCCACGACAACTCAACCTTGCAGGCTCGTTGCGTCAGATTCCGACAGCAGCCTATTCCCCGCCGTCGCCGTCCTGCCGCCCCAGATCCTTCGGATCAAACTCGTAATGCGCGCCGCAGAACTGACAGTCGGCGGTCACCACACCCTCATCCGTCACCATTCCGGCCACGTCCTCAGCCGAATAGCTGGCAAGCGAATCCACAACCTTTTCCGGCCCACAGGTGCAGCCAAACTCCACCGACTGGGCATCAAATATCCGGGGCTGCTCCTCATGGAACAGCCGGGTCAGCAGGGTCTCGGCGCCCACATGGGGACCAATCAGCTCGGTTTCCTCAACCGTATCGAGCAGTATCCTCGCCCGCGTCCAGTTCTCCGCATCATCGCCATCCAGAAAATCCTCCGGAGCGAGCAGACCATCCGGCCCGGACGCCTCCTGCACCGCAGAGGGCGAGCCCTTGGGCAACTGCTGCAGCATCACGCCACCACCGCGCCAGGCCGTCTCACCGCCCGGCTCGGTTGCCTCACCCATCGCCAGCGAAAACCGGGTCGGCAGCTGTTCGGACTGCGCGAAATAGGTCTCGGCACAGGAGGCCAGCGATCCACCCGCAATCGGCGTGATCCCCTGATAGGGTGACGTGCCCGGCCCCTGGTCGATCAACAGCCCAAACAGCCCCTCACCGAGCAGATCAATCGGCGCGGCCCCCGCCGCCGCCTCAAGCTCCGGCACGTCAAACGCGGCCCAGGCCCGCATCCGGGCGGCCTCTCCCTCCTTCTCCGGCGCGAAGTAATCGGCCGCAATCATCCGGATCGGCCCGTTGCCACGGATCTGGATCTGAAGCTTCCAGCGCAGTTTGACCGTCTGACCAATCATGGCCGCGAGCAAAGCCGCCTCCGCCACCAGCGCTGCAACAGGCGCCGGATAGGAATGCTGGCCCAGAATTTTGTCCAGAACCGTATCCACACGGGCCACGCGGCCACGGATGTCGGCGCGATCCAGCTGAAAGGGCAGGACTGTGTCATCCCACGCGATACGTGCGGCAAGGCTCATACGTCAAACTCCCAAAAAACAGAGCCTCCAAATAGGAATTCATGACCCCGATTGCAATTGCCCACCTTTACCACCCCGGTCGGCCCGCCTACATCACACCCATGAGACGTTTTGGCGAACCGGTCGTGCCGGGCATGAACTACATCGACCGCCCCGGCGCCTATGCGGTGATCCGGGACGGCCGCGACGTTCTTATTACCCGCCAGGCGGACCCCACCCCCGATTTTCAGCTACCCGGCGGCGGTATTGATCCCGGCGAAAGCCCCCTGCCCGCATTACACCGCGAATGCCTTGAGGAAACCGGCTGGAAAATTCAGGTGGAGCGCAAACTTGGCGCTTTTCAGCGCTACGCCTGGCTGCCCGACTACAAATTTTGGGCCCGCAAGGTCTGCCACATCTACCTCGCCCGTCCTGTCCGCCGCATGGGCGAGCCCACCGAACCCGGCCATTCAGCCCTCTGGATGTCCATCGATACTGCCAGTCGGCTTCTCGGCAACGCGGGCGACCGACACTTCGTCACCCGGGGCTGAATCGCGCCCTCCACCCTTGCGGCCAGAGCCAATTCCGGCTTTGTAGTCTGCCAGGAATTGCGCGTGTGGAGGACCCCAAATGGCTCAAGGCATGAAACAGCTGATCCTGACGGCGGGGCTGTCCCTCCTGCTTCTGTCGGCCTGCGCCCCCACGCCACGCACTTTTGAGCAGACCCCGTCGCGCTCGCTGGACCAGCCAACCGGCACGCAGCTGTCGCGGGCGGTTGAGGACCTCGGCAATCCCCACGACGGCCGCTCCGGCGTTCGGCGCATCGGCAACGGTGAGGAAGCCCTCGCCGCACGCCTGGCCTTGGCACAGTCCGCCGAACGTACCATCGACGCGCAATACTATCTCCTGCACAACGACCTCACCGGCCAGATTTTCGCCTGGAGCCTTCTGGAGGCCGCTGACCGGGGCGTACGCGTCCGCCTGCTGCTCGATGACATGGACACCAGCGGCTACGACGCCGTTACCGCCGCTCTCGACAGCCACGAGAACATCGAAATACGTCTCTTCAACCCCTTCTGGCGCGACCAGAGCCTGATTGCCGCCGGCCTCACGGATTTCCGGCGCATCAACCGCCGCATGCACAACAAATCCATGACGGCGGACAATGCCATGTCCATCGTCGGCGGGCGCAACATTGGCGACGAATACTTCCTCGCCAAGCGGGAGATGAATTACTCCGACATCGACCTGCTTCTGGCCGGACCGGTGGTGGACGAGGTCTCAAAGAACTTCGACGACTACTGGAACAGCCGCTTCGCCGTCCCCGCCCGCGCCGTCATAGGTGGCCCGTCGGAGGTCAGCCTCGAGGCCGCCCGAGCACGGCTGAACGAGATCATCGGAGACGCCCGCGACACCCAATACGCGGACGTCATCCGAGCCGCACGGCAACAGAACTTCACCCGCGCAACCCTCAAACTCAACTGGGTTCCCGCCAGGATGTACTCGGACCCACCCACCAAAGCCGCCGGGGCCGAAGGAAGTGAGGAGTTTCTCGCCTCCCAGCTCACCGGCTACTTTGCCGATGCAAAATCAAAAGTCGAAATCATCTCCGCCTATTTCGTCCCCCGCGACAGCGGCACGAAATGGCTGCGCGACCTTGAGGCGCGGGGCGTGGAGGTTTCCATCGTCACAAACTCCCTCGCCTCCAATGACGTGAAACCCGTCTACGCCCACTACGCCAAAAAACGTCGCGCCCTGCTCGAAGGCGGCGTGGACCTCTACGAACTGCGTCCCGACGCGGACAGGGAGGCGCAGCGCGGCATCAACTGGGGCGAATCCCGCTCCGGTCTCCACGCCAAGACCTTTACAATCGACGACCGCTACCTCTTCGTCGGCTCGTTCAACTGGGACCCCCGCTCTGTCAACATCAACACGGAGATGGGCATTCTGATCGACGCGCCCGAATTCACCCGCGCCACGTCCCAGGCCTTCCGCGACGTCCTCAAAACCGAAACCTACGCCGTCAGACTTGACGAGGACGGGCAAATCACTTGGACGGCATACAAACCCGATGGCACGCAGCGCGTCTTCGACGAAGAGCCCACAGGCTCCTCCTGGGACCACTTCATGGCCGATGTCTACGCCATCCTGCCCATCGGCTCCCAGCTCTGAACGCGGGCTATTTGGCAGCCAATGGCCCCGCACCCGGCCACCGGCGGGGCCGCGTCATCACGAGCGTCTCAGACCCCCGGTATTCCGACATGCGCAACTTCCGGTACCCAACCTTCTCCGCCACCCGGATGGAGGCCGCGTGCTCCGGGTCAAACAGGCACACGGTCGTCGCACTTCCGATATTCGCATCCGCCCAGGCCGTGACCGCTTTCACCGCCTCGGTGGCATAGCCCTGCCCGAACTCCTTCGAACGCAGCACCCAGCCCGCTTCCGGACGACCGTTCAACGCCGGAGTAATCTCACGCCGGTAATCGGCCAACCCCGTCTCGCCCATGAAACGGCCATCCTCCCGCGCGGTAATCGCCCAGTAGCCATACCCCCGCACTGACCAGTGCCCCGCGTAGCGCAGAAACCAGGTCCAGGTCTCCTCAGGCGTATATTCCTCGCCGGATATGTAGCGCACCACCGCCGGATCGGCCCACATCGCGGCCATGGCATCGAAATCCTCCTCCCGATGCGCCCGCAAAACCAGCCGGTCCGTCACCAGAACCGGAACAGCACTCACGCCTTGGCCGCCCGGCGCAAAACCGCATCGAGCCGCTCCAGATACCGGCCGCGATCGGCTTTCGAAAACGGCTTGCCACCGCCCTGCCGAAACGGATCGGCCGCCCGCAGATCCGCCATCAGATCCCGCATCGCCAGCCTGTCGCCCACGTTCTCCCGCGAAAACTCCTGCCCGTCCGGCCCCAGCACCAGCGCACCGGACTCAACACAGCGCGCGGCCAGCGGTACATCGGCGGTGATGCACACATCTCCCGCACCGGCCCGCTCGGCAATCCACATATCCGCCACATCCGCACCCTGATCGACCACCACAATCCGCACCAGCGGATGCCGGCTCGGCCGCAACCCGCCATTGGTGACAAACACCACCTCCACCTGATGCCGCTCCGCGACCTTCACCGTCTCGTCACGCACCGGACAGGCATCCGCATCCACGTAAATCACCGCCAATCCCCTCCGCTCAGACCTGCACCCGCGCAATCACCCAGGACACCGTCAGGATGCTGCACAGGGTCGAAAACAAAATGGCGGCTGAGACCCGCGACGGCGCCACCTGATAGTGACGGGCAACAATATAGATGTTCCCGGCAACTGGCAGGGCCGAGGCAGCCACCAGAACCGACGCCACGTACGGGTCGACGTCGAACACGAAATAAACCGCGACCGCGACCATCGCCGGATGCAGAACCAGCTTGGCAAAAGACAGCCACCCCGCTACGGACACCCGCTCAGCCGATTTCGAAGCCAGGGACGCCCCGATGGCAAACAGGGCACAGGGCGTCGCCGCCGCTCCCAAAATGGCCAGAAACTGGTTCACCGGATCCGGGATTGGCACCGCCCAGCCCGAACAGAGCAGGCCCAGCGCCATCGACACCACCATGGGGTTCTTTAACAGCCCCATAACCACCGGTTTCAGCATCGCCGGGCTCACCCCACCGCGCCCACTGCCGGTAATCAAAACAACCAGAAGACTTCCAAAAACGATCAAATCCACGGCAAGCATGATCATGATTGTGCCGACGGCCGCCTCACCCATCAGGAGCGCCAGCATCGGAATACCCAAAAAGCCAATGTTTCCAATCGACCCGCACTGCGCCTCTACTGCTGCTTCCGGCACGGAACAGCCACGCATCAAAGCCACAACGGTCACCAGCAGATAAACCACCAGGGTCGCACCCAGATACGCCGCAATCGACGTCAGATTAAAAACATCTGCGAAACTGAGATTGGCCGCAAACCGAAAAATCATCGCCGACAGGGCGAAATAGAACACGAACTTCGTAATGTAACCGGTGGCTTCCTCGCTGAAAAAACCGGTTACACCAGCACCCCAACCCAGAGCGATGAGGCCAAAAAACGGCAATGTCTGAAGGAGGATCTCAATCATCGGGTACCCTTATGCGCAAATTAGGAAACGCCTGGGCCTCCATGCGATCAATACCATCTGGATACGTGCCCTTCCCCCGACCCGCAAGGCCGCAAACCCCTATCCCCCAAAGACCAGCGACGCTGCAATCAGCCACATGACGCAGCCAATGATCACCTCAAGCACCGTCCAGGCCATGGGCCGCGCAAATAACGGCCGCAGCAGCCGCGCGCCATAGCCCAGCGAGAAGAAAAACACGAAGGACGCCAGCACCGCCCCCGCACCAAACTCCGCCTGACTGGGATACTGCGTGGACACCGACCCGATCAGCATCACCGTATCCAGATACACATGCGGGTTGAGCCAGGTCAGCGCCAGACACACCGCCAGCGTCCGCCCCAGCGGCACCGGCGCCTGCTCTCCCGGGTCGAGACTGTCCGAACTGCGAAACGCAGCCCAGAAGCTCCGCAGACCATAGGCAAACAAAAACGCCGCCCCGCCCCAGCGCATCACCGGCACTATCGCGGGCAGCACCTCCGAAATCCGCCCCAGACCAAACACACCCGCCGAAATCAGGATCGCATCCGACAACCCACATGCCAGGCACACCGCAAAAACATGCCGCCCCATCAGCCCCTGGCGCAGCACAAACGCATTCTGCGCCCCAATCGCCAGAATGAGCGACAGGCTCAGCAAAAAACCAGGCAGAAAAGACGTCACAACCGGCCCCGCTCCAATACCGCGAAACACCGTTCCTTAAACGACCCACAGGACCTTGGAAACCCGGTCAAACGCCGCCCCTCACCGGTCCGGCGTCGACCAGTCCGATGGCGGCACCTTCCGCCGCCGCAGCCGCAGCGCGAGGCCAATGGCAACCCCCACGCCAATCGCCACGGTCAGATCGGCCACCACCGTCAGAACCATGGTCAGCACCAGCAAAAACCGGTCCGATGGCCGCTCCCGCAGGTATCCGCCCCATTTATGCGGCTCGCTCATGTTCCAGGCCGTCAGGATCAGCAGTCCGGCCAGCGCCGGCATCGCCATATACCCGGCCAGCGGCGCCGCCACGAGCATCACCACAAGGATCGTTAGCGCATGAACGATCCCCGCCACCGGCGTCCGTCCCCCGGCCCGCACATTGGTCGCCGTCCGCGCAATCGCCCCCGTCGCAGGCAACCCGCCAAACAGCGCCGATCCGATATTGGCCACACCCTGCGCCAGCACCTCCGCGTTCGGCCGGTGTGCGCCCCCGATCATCCGGTCCGCCACCATGGCCGACAGAAGCGACTCCACTGCCGCCAAAAACGCAATCACAATCGCCGAGGGCAGAAGTTCCGCCAACCGCGCCAAACTGATCTCGGGCAGCGACGGCATGGGCAGCCCCCGTGGCAAATCCCCAAACCTTGACTGAATGGTATCTACCGGCAAAGCACCCAGCGCCACCACCGCCGAAGTCACCCCAACCGCCACGATCAGACCCGGAAACTTCGGCGCAATCCGGCGCAGCACGATAATCAAAACCATGGTGACCAGCCCAACCGCCAACGCCGCACCGGACACCCCGTCCCGCGCGTCGAAAAGCACCGCCAGTTTCTCAAAAAACTCCGCCGGAACCTCCTCAAGCCCGATCCCCAGCAGGTTCTGAAGCTGGCTGGTCGCGATAATCACCGCAATTCCAATGGTAAAACCGTTGATCACCGGCTCCGGGATCCACGTAATCAGGTTGCCAGCCCGCAACCATCCCGCCACCATAAGGATCACCCCGGCCATCAGCGTCGCGAGCACCAGCCCGTCATAGCCATGCTCTGCAATGACCCCGAACACCACCACGATGAACGCGCCGGTCGGCCCACCGATCTGCACCCGGCTCCCGCCCATCGCCGAGATCAGAAACCCCGCCACAATCGCCGTCACCAGTCCCGTGGCCGGGTCCGCGCCCGAGGCAATGGCAATCGCAAGGCTCAGCGGCAGCGCCACCATCGCGACGGTCACACCCGCCACAAGGTCAGCAAAAAACAGATCCCGGGTATACTCCGGCAGTGTCGTCAAAATTTTGGGTTTCATGTCGCCCGACCGGACTAAAGCAATAATGCACTGACACTAATGCCGCTGTCGCGGAGGGTAAATACCCCTACTCCTCCGGATCCACACGCCCCCGCGCGGCTTTGATCCCCGCACGATGGGTTTTCGCCGCCAGCCTGCGCCGGATCGAGCCTTTGGTGGGCTTCGTCGGTCTGCGCGGCTTGGGCCGATGCAAAGCCGCCTGGATCAGCTCGCGCAGCTTGCGCCGCGCCTCCTCGCGGTTTTGCGGTTGGGTGCGGAACTTCTCCGCCGTGATGATCACCGCCCCCTCGCCCGTCCAACGCCGCCCCGCCAGCCGGCGCAGCCGCGCCTTCACATCCGGCGCCAGATTGGGCGACCGCGCCGCCTCAAACCGCAACTCCACCGCCGTTGCGACCTTGTTCACGTTCTGCCCGCCCGGACCGGAGGAGCGCACGAAACTCTCCGTCAGTTCCCAGTCAGCAATGGAAATGTCGTCGTTGATCACAAGCATCAGGGTTTCCAAAACGAGAGAGAGGGCCGCATCGCTGCGGCCCTCCCAAATTTCTATGAGCCTGGAGGCTGGCCGGTTGGGCCGAGCCCGTTGCTACGAACGTGTTCCCACGCGGTTCAAACCGTCAGGAAACACCTCCGCAAACAGAACCCGCCAAACGCTCCAAAGTCCCATAAGACATTAAAGCACCTCCTTTCAGTTGTTTCGGTTGACCTCATCGTGCCACCTTCCCGAAATAAATCAAGAAAAAAGATCGCGGTCGGTTTACGCGCCAAATCACACATCCGATCACGGCACTTCACGGGTTTGGGAGCGGGTGAAAAAATCCGGCACCCCGCACCGAAGGGTTCTCTGCAAACAAGGAGCGCACCCATGAGATTTACGATCACCACCGCCGCCTTTACCCTCCTTGCGGGAGCCGCCTTCGCCGGTCCGCAATATGTGGACGAAACGGGCTTCGCGGTATCCGGTTACGACGTCGTCGCCTATTTCGATCTAGAACAGGCCGAGGTTGGTGAAGCACAGCCCGAGGGCATCCCCGGCAGCACCGGGTTCACCGCCGAGCATAACGGCGCGACCTTCGCCTTCGCCAGCGCCGAAAACCGCGACACCTTCCTTGCCGACCCCGAAAAATACGCCCCCCAGTATGACGGCCACTGCGCCTATGGCGTCGCCGTGGATGCCAAGGTTCCAGGCAACCCCGACCTGTGGCGCATCGTTGATGGCAAGCTGTACCTGAACCTGAACGACGACGTGGTTGACCGCTGGGAAGACAACATCCCCGGCAACATCATGCTGGCGGAAGGTTACTGGGACGACCTCGAGGGCGACAGCGCCTCAAACGATCCCGTGCCGAACTTCAGCACATCGGATGCGCCGGTCACCAACTGATCCGCGTCCCAAAGCGGGAACCCACATCTCCCGCCCGGCCCCAAAGCCGGTCGGCGCCGTCCGTGTCCTCCCCGGACGGCGCGATGCGTTCAGGCCCCGGGTGCCAAACGCAGCAACAGCACACGGAACGGCACCAGAGCCACCAGGGCCACCGCCGTCTTCACGCAAAAATCCGCGACCGCGAGGCTCACCCAAAGCGGGCTGACCGGCCCTACGCCAAGCAGCGGCACCGCCTCATTGGCCCAGGCCACATCCACACCCGGCGCAATCCAGGACAGACCGGCCGCAAATGCGATTGAGAAAAACACCAGCGTATCCAGCGACCCGGCCACCAGGCTCGACACCAGCGGCGCCTTCCACCACGCACCCTGCCGCAGACGGCTGAAAATCCCCACATCGAGGAACTGCGCTACCAGGAACGCCACGCCCGACCCGATGGCCACGCGCGTACTGACCAGCGGCCCGAACTCACCCTCGATCTGCGTGCCGATCAGACTGCACAGAATGCCGACCGCAAACCCGATCAGAACCACCCGCGAAGCCTTGCCTGGCCCGTGGATGCGGTTCATCAGGTCGGTGACCAGAAACGCGAATGGATAGGTAAACGCCCCCCAGGTCAGCCAGTTTCCAAACAGAAACTGAACCAGGATATTGGAGGCAACAACAATGGTGGCCATCGCGGCCACGCCAGGAATGATCGAACGGGTCATGTTTTACGGTTTTCCGTTTTAACAAGGTTGCGGAGACTTGGCCGCCACGCGGCAACCGGCCTCATACGCCTGGAAAACCAAAAGGGCAAGGGGGAGTGGAACAGGTTGGTCCAAACGGTTTTTGGGATCCGCCAACCCCAACTGCGCGGTACACGAGTCACGACGCGCCATGCCCGACTTTGGGAGGGCTGCGACCGGCCTGGCTACAACGCTCCGTTTAAACTGCTGAAACTTCTGCGCAATTCCTCCCGTCCGGGATGCCCTCCCTGGGGGAAAGTCGGGCATGGCGTGTCGTGCCGACACGCCGGGAGAGCCGCAGCGACGGTGCCCAACATTTGTCAGGCGACTGATATTTTATGCGTTACGGCAACGCAAAACTATCGCCCGGCGGCAACGCCGGGCAGCGCCGACCTGCCCGTCACGCCAGAGGCGTGCAAATGAATACTGGCGTGCCTTCGGCACGACGGGAGGCGCTATCGCGCCACCCGAGGTCCGCGATGCCCTTGTCTCACAGGCGGCACTTTCAGGAAAAGCCCTACGACGCCAGCCGCTGCTGATACGATCCCTGCTTGCGGATCACCCAGTGCTCCGCCGGCTGACGGGCCGCAACGGACTCGGGAAGCTCAATCTCGTCAAACCCAACCCGCACGGCCGCGCGGTGCTGGTCCGACACAACCGGCCCGGCCGCCCGCAGACGACCCTTATAGCCCAGCGTTCGCAGACGCCGTGCCAGCGAGAAACCACGGCCATCGGCGAAGCTCGGAAACTCAACTCGGATCATCTCGATCCGGTCGAGCCAGGGAACCAGGTCCTCCGGTTTGCGGTCGTTGGGAAACTCCACGGCCAGCGCTTCCTCGGGCAACTCCTGCCCCGACCAGAACACGTCAAACGGATATACCGTTTTGTCGGCCCAGTCGTCAGCCGCGATGCCATCCTCAGTAATGATTACCGCCATGTCAGCCTCTCCTCAGTTGGCCCGCGCCGGGATGACCCCGGCGCCACTGTTTTTTCCAGACCCGTCAAACTCAGGCCGCATTCGACCGTGCTTCCGCTTCGGGATAGAGCGCAGCCTTGAACGGTGCCGGTCCCATACGGCGATACACCTCGAGGAACGTCTCCGTGTCCTCACTGCGGTGATCGAGATACGCCTCGATCAGACGCTCAACCGCCGGCACGATCTCGTCATAGGCAAAGCCGGGACCCGCCCGCTCACCGATGGAGGCCGTCTCCGTGCCGTCACCGCCAAGCGTGATCTGGTAGTTCTCAACACCCGCACGATCGAGGCCGAGAATACCGATGTGACCCACATGGTGATGACCACAGGCGTTGATGCAGCCCGAGATCTTGATCTTGAGCGGTCCAATGTCCCGCTGCCGGTCGATGTCGGCAAAGGTCTCACTGATCTTCTGCGCCACCGGGATCGACCGCGCCGTTGCCAGCGCACAGTAATCCATGCCCGGGCAGGCGATGATGTCGGAGACCAGACCGATATTCGCCGTAGCCAGACCCGCATCCTTCAGACGACGGTAGATCTCGGCCAGATGACGGCGCGGCACATGCGGCAGAATGACATTCTGCTCATGGCTGATGCGCAGCTCATCATGGGCAAACTCCTCAGCCAGGGCCGCCATGATCCGCATCTGGTCGGAGGTCGCATCCCCCGGCGTCTCACCAATGCCTTTCAGCGAAATGGTGACGATCGCGTAATGCGGCTCACGGTGATCGGCCACGTTCGTGTCGATCCAGGAGCGAAGCCCCGCATCCACCGCGGGCGTCACGTCATACACCGGCTCAAACTCGGGCGCGGCAAAGGACGCCTCGATCCGGTCGAAAACCTCCTGGTTCACGCCGTTGAACCGGGCCAGGTTCTCCTGGAACGTGGACTCAACCAGCCTGCGGATCTCATCAATACCGGTCTCATGGACCAGGATCTTGATACGCGCCTTGTACTTGTTGTCGCGACGGCCGATCAGGTTATAGACCTGCAAAATCGCCTCGACATAGGGCAGCAGATGCTCCTTGGGCAGGAACTCCCGCACCACCTTGCCCAGCATCGGCGTCCGGCCCAGACCGCCGCCAACCAGGACCTCATAGCCCGGATTGCCGTCATCGTCCTGAACCAGGCGCAGACCAATGTCATGGGCCTTGATCACCGCACGGTCATGCTCGGACCCCGTCACCGCGATCTTGAACTTGCGGCCCAGCCAGGTAAATTCCGGATGGTCCGTGGACCACTGACGCAACAGCTCCGCCGTCGGGCGCGGATCAGCAATCTCGTCCGTAGCGGCACCAGAGAAATGGTCGGCGGTCACGTTGCGGATACAGTTGCCACTGGTCTGCATCGCATGCATCTGCACATCGGCCAGCGCCTCGAGCATGTCGGGCACGTCCTGCAGTTTCGGCCAGTTGAACTGGATGTTCTGACGGGTCGTGAAATGCCCGTAGCCCCGGTCCCAGCGGTCCGCGATATAGGCGAACTGCCGCATCTGCCGACCATTCAGCGTGCCATAGGGCACCGCGATCCGCAGCATGTAGGCATGCAACTGCAGATAGAGACCATTCATCAGGCGCAGCGGCTTGAACTCATCCTCGGTCAGGGAGCCGTCAAGACGACGCTCCACCTGGCCCCGGAATTCCGCCACGCGCTCGCGAACAAACGCCTCGTCAAAATCGGTATACTCATACATGGTTCAGGCCCTCTCGACCGGGCGCCCGTGCTCGGGGCGGTTGCTGGGTCCGCGCATACGGAAATCCTCGCGGAAATGATCGGGACGGGCACGACCCTCGTCGTCGATTGCCACGTCGGTCAGGTACACCCCAACGATGTCATTGGGGAATTTCGATGCTTCCTTCTGGAGCACCTCGGCGGCCTCCTCATTGGTCGCAATCCAGGCGTCGCCAATGAACCGCGACCACTTCAGGCCCTGCGTGAAATAGACGACATCGCCGTCGAGCAGGTCATTGCCGGTTGCGATCTGGGGTTTGAAACGTTTCGCCATCCTAGAGTGCCTCCCGGGCCTGACTGATTGCCTCCGGCGCCGCATGGGGCTCTATGCCCAAAAGCAGCATCACCGGTCCCTGCGGTTCAGCCGCGCGCAGCGCGTCGGGCAGTTCCAGCAGGTTGGTTGAAATTATTCTCTGATCGGGACGGCTGGCATTCTCCACCGCCGTCACCGGTACATCGGGTGCCGCGCCATGCATCATCAGACGCCCGCGCAAAAACTCCGAGGACCGCACGCCCATATAGACCGCAGCCGTCGAGCCCTCGGCGGCCAGTGCCCGCCAGTCATGGGCGGCAAAACCGTTCACGTCATGCCCGGTCAGCACGCGGAAGTCCGAGTTCCGCCCCCGCCGCGTGAGCGACCGTCCCACGGACGCGGCCGCCGCGCTCGATGACGTGATGCCCGGCACCACGGAGAACGCGATCCCCGCTTCCGACACCACCCGGATTTCCTCGTCCAGCCGGCCAAAGATCGACGGATCGCCACCTTTCAGACGCACGACATCCGCACCGGTCCGTCCATGGGCCACCAGAAGGTCATTGATGTCTTCCTGCTTCCAGGACTGACCAAAGCCTTTCTTGCCAACCTCAATGACCAGCGCCTCACGCCGCGCCAGTTCCAGGATCGCGGGCGAGACCAGGCGGTCGTGAATGACAACGTCGGCCTCATGCAGCATCCGACGCGCCTTCAGGGTCAGAAGCTCCGGATCACCCGGACCGGCACCCACGAAGCGCACAATGCCGGTCGCTTTCTCAACACCCTCGGCCAGAAGCCGCTCAAGCTCGTCACGGGCCGCATCCTCGCCCTTCTCAAAGGCCTGCGGTCCGGTCCCGAAATAGAACTTCGACCAGAACGCCCGCCGCGCCTTGGAGGACAGATCCTCAACCCGGCCACGGAAGTTCTGCCCGATCCGGGTCAGACGGCCCAGCGAGGAGGGCAGCATTTCCTCAACCTTCGCCTTGATCCCACGCGCCAGAACCGGGGCCGCGCCCTCGGTGCCAATCGCAACAGTCACCGGATCGCGGTCCACAATCGCCGGCGTAATGAACTCACTGGCTTCGAGATTATCGACCACGTTCAGAAGAACCCCGGCCTCTTTCGCCAAATGGGAAGTCCGCTCATCCAGCGCCTCATCGGCATCGGCCGCGTAAACAAGCGCCGCGCCATTAAAATCACCGGAGACCGGCGCACGCTCGACCAGCGTAATCCGCCCGTCCCGCGCCCACTCGCGCACCACATCGACGGCACCGGTGCCATACACCACGATCTCCGCCTCGGTCCGCAGCAGCAGGCGCAGTTTGGCCACGGCAACCTCACCGGCACCACAAACGGCCACGGTGCGTCCGCGCAGGTCGAGGAAGACTGGAAAATGTCGCATGGCAGGGCCTCACTAAAACTCTTGCCTTTAGATAGGATATTTTCCTTTATATTCTCAACGTGACGCGCCAAATAAGGACACCGTTCCGTTTCTGGCGGAATTCGAAAAAATGGTATCGCTTTTTGAAGGAATTTAGGAATGGCAGCCGCAATGGACGATCTGGACCGGAAAATTCTCAGCCTGCTCCAGGTCGATTCCAGCCTCCCGCTGGACGAAATCGCCAAAAAACTTGGCACCTCCAAGACGCCGGTCTGGAACAGAATTCGCAAAATGCGCAAATCCGGCGTCATAAAAGGCGAGGTCGCGGTGCTCGATCCGGAGAAACTCGGGCTGGAGAGCTGTTTCTTCGTTCTGATTCGCACCTCCGAGCATGACGCCGACTGGCTCGCCCGCTTCCTGAAGGCCGTCCAGAACCGCCCCGAGGTGCTCGAGGCCCACCGCCTCGCAGGCGACATCGACTACATTCTCAAGGTCCGCGTCGAAAACGCCAAGGCTTTCGACAACTTCTACCGCGCCCTGATCAAGGAGGTCTCCATCTTCAACGTCACCTCCAGCCTGTCCATGGAGGAAATCAAGAACACCACGGCCCTGCCTCTGGGCATCGAAAGCGACTGACCGGCGCTCCCGCTCATAGATGAGCCGTGCCAGCGTCGGACCGGTTGTTCATCACCCCCGGCCCGGAACAAGGGCCATCAGGCCCGCCGGGCGAGCGCCTGCCCGCCCCCAGGGGCTGGCGCTGTGTCAATCATAGGGCACAGCGGAGGGTTTGAGGGTTGGCTTCGGCATAAACTGCGCAGTCCCGCCCGGGGTGCGCCACCCCGCGTGCAGCCGCCCGCCCTGGGTTCATTCCCAACAAAACCGGTTGACGCCCCGGCCTCTCTCCCCAAAATGCCGCGCAAATCCCAGCCGGAGCCAGCACATGAACATCATCCCAATCAACCAGGACTACAGCGTCGCGCCCCAGATCACCGTCGATGACGTTCAGGCCATAGCCGACCACGGCTTCAAGTCCATCATGTGCAACCGTCCCGACAACGAAAGCCCGGGCCAGCCACCCGTGGCCGAGATCCAGGCCGAAGCCGAACGCCTCGGCCTCGGCTTCTCCTTCGTCCCCGTGGTCTCGGGTCAGATCCAGCCGCAGAACATCACCGATTTCCAGGCCGCGATCCAGGACCTGCCCAAACCCGTGCTCGCCTACTGCCGCTCCGGCGCGCGCTGCGGCCACCTCTTCGAGATGGCCGGCATCTGAAGCACGCTCAGCCGCACACCCCCACGGCCTGCGGCAGACCGAGGCCAAACACCTCGTCGCGCCCGCTCTCGCCCAGATCAACCGCCCCGCGCGCCAGCCGCGCGCGGATGTCCTGGGCCGAGCCGCTACCGCCCTCACCCGCCACCAGCGCCGTCACAAACGGTGCCGCCAGCGACGTGCCCGACAGATACCGGCCCCCGCCATCCAGCTGAAGGAATATGTCCACGCCAGGCGCGGCAAAATCGATATGCCCACCCGTCGGAGCCTTCGCATAGGGCGCCATCGCCGCATCCACGGCAGTCACCGCAATCGTCTGGGAAAACGCCGCCGGATAGCGCGGCGGGCTCTCCGACCCGGAATTCCCCGCCGCAGCAATCACCACCATTCCACGTGCATCCGCGGCCTGCAAACCCCGGTCGAGGATTTTGTTGTAAGGCCCTGCCAAACTTACATTAACCAGCCGCACGCCCGATTGCGACAGCCAGTCAAACGCCCGCATCAGCGTGTCCACACCGGCGACCTCATCTCCACCAGGCAGGTCCGACACAACTACCGCACTAAATACCTCAGCCCCGGTCAACCTTCCAGGCCCCGCCAGAATTTCCGCCACCGCCGTTCCATGCTCGACCGCCGCCGGGCTTCCCCCGGTGAAATCCCGCTGCACGATCCGCGCCCCGCCCAGCGCCACGGCCTCCCGGTCCACAACCCCGTCGATCATGCCCACCGGCACATCTGCCACACATCCCGTCTCCGGCCAGGCCAGCATCCCCGGCGCATAAACCCGCCCCTCCGCCTGCAGACGGTAGGCATGGTTCACCCCCACCGTACTGCCCGGCTCCATCGCCTCCAGTTCCCGAATGGCCCCCGGGCCATCGGTACCGTCCGGCATGCGAAACACGATCTGGTTCAGCCCAAGCCCGGCCAGCCGCGACCCGCGCAGATACACATATCCCCGCTCCGCCGCCCCCTCGGTCAGCCGCGCGGCGGCCGCCTCATCCGCGACCAGAGCCACAATCTCCGTCGGGTCGGTCACATCGCCTGCATCCCGCGCGATCTGCGCCTGCGGCACCGGCGGCGTCACGCCCGCCTGCTGGCAGGCCACCGGCCCAAGCAGCAGGGGAAAAACCAGAACCCTCAAACCACACTTCACATCAAACACCACAATTCCACCTTCCTGCTGAAATGCGTATCAATTCTTGGTCGCACGGCACCGGCTCCCGGTTCACCTGAGCGCATCAAAAATTATTTTGCCATGAAATCTGAACTGCCCGCCCCTTTGACTCGACTATATTCAGTGAATGCCGGAAAATCAGCACCGACCCGGCGTAGCGCAGACCAAAAAGGGGCAGTACAGTGACGGACACACCCGACCCGATGGACAACGACCGCGTTGACGCCGCCCTGATGGACTACGTGCGCGGCAAACTCGACGCTGACGAGGCAACAGCCGTCGAGGCCGAGGCCGCCCGCAACCCACAGGTGAAATCCGACATCGACCTTCTGCGTGGCATCGCCGCCCTGCGCGACGCCCCGGCCGAGACAGGCCCCGGTGAGTTCGGCTGGGCCCGCCTCTCCCGCGCCATCGACCGCGAGGAAGCCACACCCGCGCCCGCCCAAACCAAAACACCCGTCCGCTCCTGGACCCCAGCCCTGCGCATCGCCGCGACGGCTCTCCTTGCCGTGGGTGTCTGGCAGTTCGCCGTCGTCCCCAACCTGCCCGGCCAGGGCGACCGCTTCGTGCCCGTATCTGAGACACCCACCGACACCGTAACCGTGGCCTTCCAACCCGACGCCACCGAGGCCCAGATCCGCGCGCTCCTCCAGGAGATTGGCGCCACCATCACCGGCGGCCCCAACGCCCTCGGCCTCTGGCAGATCGGCTTCACCGATGACAGCACGCGCGACGCAGGCATTGAACGCCTCGCCACGGAAACCACAATCGTCGAAAGCGTCCAGGCCGACTGACTGTCAGGCCACCAGCCCGAACGCCGCCAGACACCGCTTTAGCAGTTCCTTGGCACTCGCGATCCGCGTCTTCACCGTGCCAACCGGCACGCCCTCAATATCGGCAATCTCGCGATAGGCCAGGTCCTGAAAAAACGCGAGTTCCACAGCCGCCCGGTGCTGCGCCCCCAGCCCCTGGATACAGCCGCGCACCCGGTCCGCGTCGCTTGCCGCCTCCGCCACGGCCTCCGGGTCCGGAGCATCATCGGCCATCGTCTCATCCGGTTCCGACACAACCACCCGTCCCGACCGCCGCATCCGGTCAATGGACTTGTTCCGCGCAATCCCGAACATCCATGTGGTGACGCTCGACCGCCCCTCGAACCGCCCGGCCCCGCGCCAGACATCGATGAACGTCTCCTGCATCACATCCGCCGCCTCGAACCGGTCACTCAGCCGCGACAGCAGAAACCGGTAAAGCGGCGCGTTATGCCTCTCATATAGATCCCGCATCGCGCACCGGTCTCCCGTGGCAATCCGTGACAGCAGATCCCGATCCGTTTCAACGCCCGTCTCCGCCATACCCGGCCCACCCCGCAAAATCCCGTGACGGCCCGGCCATAACGGCCCGCCGGCCGCCCAATTCTTAAGGCCGGTTTTTCGCTCCGTGAAGGCACCCAAAAAATAATTTCGAAAAATCCGAAAAAAATCTGAACCACCCCGGCCCCTGCCACGACCCATGTACAGGAACGCCACGGTGGCGTTGCCAAAATTGAAACTGGAGACATTAAAATGGCTAAATGGGAAATTACCGGCTCTGACGAAGCGGACGTACTGGTCGGCAAAGGCAAAGATGAACTGATTGAGGCCCTGGCCGGCGAGGATCTCGTTGTGGCGGGCGCAGGCGACGACACCGTATTTGGCGGCGACGACAATGACGTCCTGGCCGGCGAGGACGGAGACGACGTTCTGGTTGGCGACCGCGGCAACGACATCATGCTCGGCGGCAACGGCTCCGACAGGATGATCTGGAACAACGGCGACGGCACCGACATCATGGAAGGCGGCGCAGGCTACGACACCGCCGAAGTGAACGGCTCCGACGACCTCGGCGACGAGTTCCTGCTCGCCTCCAACGGTGACCGCCTCGACTTCCAGCGCGTCAACTTCGGTCAGTTCTCCCTCGACATCGGCAGCACCGAGAAAATGATCGTAAACGGCCTCGGTGGCAACGACATCATCAAAGCCACCGGCCTCGACGCGGGTCTGGTGAAACTCCGTGCCTATGGTGATGAAGGCGACGATGAGATTTTCGGCTCCCAGGGCGACGACTACCTCAAGGGCGGATCCGGCGACGACCTCATCGTGGGCAACCGTGGCGACGACAAAATGTACGGCGGCTCCGGCGACGACACCATGGTCTGGAACAACGGCGACGGCTCCGACCGTATGGACGGTGACAGCGGCCACGACACGGTTCAGGTCAATGGCGCCGACGGCGCGGGCGATGAATTTGAAATCCGCTCCAACGGCGACCATGTCGAATTTGAGCGCGTCAACCTTGGGCCCTTCACCCTCGACATCCGCGACACCGAACAGCTTGAGGTCCGCGGCCAGGGCGGCGACGACAGCATCGACGCCAGCGATCTCGACGCCGGTCAGATCAAACTGCGCCTCTATGGCGGCGACGGCGATGACACCATCACCGGCAGCGAAGGCAGGGACTACATCAACGGCGGCAACGGTGACGACCTGATGACCGGTGGTGACGGCGCCGACACGTTCCTCTTCCGCCGCGGCGGGGACACCATCACCGATTTCGAAAACGGTGTGGACCGCATCAAAATCTCCGCCGGGAACGAATACGACAGCTGGGACGAGGTCGTCGCAGTCGCCACCCAGGAGGGCAACGATGTGGAAATCGACTTCGGCGGCAACGACGTGCTGACACTGGAAAACTTCGACATCAACAACCTCGACGCGAGCGACTTCCTGTTCTGATCCATCACCCGGTTCACGGCCCTCAAAACAGGGACGCGTCGCCACCAGGCGGCGCGTCAGCGTCCCGCCCCATCGGCAGGGAAGCGCCTACTTGGAAAACCACATGCATAATTTCACCAAAACTGTTGAAACCATGCCAAAATCCCCTCCTAATGAAAATAATACAGCCGGAGCTGACGCCATGAAAACCATCGAGATCTCGTCCGAGTACAGCGTCGCCTCCCAAATCGCCGTGGAGGATGTTCAGACCATCAGCGACCTCGGTTTCCGCGCGATCATGTGCAACCGTCCCGACAATGAGGAACCCGGCCAGCCCCGCGCCCAGGATATCGGCGCCGAAGCCGAACGCCTCGGCCTCAAATTCTCATGGGTGCCGGTGGAAACGGGCCGGATTCAGCCGCAGAACATCCTGGATTTCAGCTCGGAACTGCAACGTCTGCCCAAGCCCGTGCTGACCTACTGCCGCACCGCCGCGCGCTGCACCCACCTCTTCGATATGGCGGGGCTCTAACCCCTCACCGCACCCGCCGGTCCACACTCGCCGGCCGCCCTGGCAGAGACAGCGCCGTCGGCACCGTGGCCCTCTGCGCCACAACCTTACCCTTCGCGATCACCGCCCGCCGGTCGGCCCTGAGCCGCAGAGCCTCAATCGGGTTCCCGGCATCGAGCACCACCAGGCTCGCCACCGCACCCTTGTGCAGCCCGTAATCCTTCAGCCCGATAATCGCCGCGTTCTCCTCCGTCACCATGCGGAAACAGTGCGCCATGTCCTCCGGGCTCGTCATCTGCGCCACATGCAGCCCCATAAAAGCCACATCCAGCATGTCCGCCGTGCCCAGAGAATACCACGGGTCCAGCACGCAGTCCTGCCCCCAGCCCACACGGATCCCATGCGCCCGCATCTCCGGCACCCGCGTCAGACCGCGCCGCTTTGGATACGTGTCATGCCGCCCCTGGATCACGATATTGATGAGCGGATTAGGGATGACCGAGACCTCCGCCTCCGCAATCAGCGGCAACAGCTTGGAAACATAGTAGTTGTCCATCGAATGCATCGAGGTCAGATGGCTCCCCGCCACGCGCCCCTGAAGCCCCAGCCGCTGCGTCTCATAGGCCAGCTGCTCAATATGCCGCGACTCCGGATCATCCGTCTCGTCACAGTGCAGATCCACTGGCAGACCGCGGTCGGCCGCAATTTCACACAGCTCCGTCACCGACCGCCGGCCATCGGCCATGGTACGCTCGAAATGCGGAATGCCACCCACGACATCCACACCCATGTCCAGCGCCCGGATCGTATTCGCCCGCGCCGTCGGATCGCGATAGAATCCGTCCTGCGGGAACGCCACCAGTTGCAGGTCGATGTAATCCTTCACCCGCTCCCGCACCTCGATCAGCGCCTCAACACCCAAAAGCCGGTCATCGCAGGTATCCACATGCGTCCGAATGGCCAGAAGCCCCATCGACACCGCCCAGTCACAATAAGCCAGCGCCCGCTCGACCACCGCCTCATGGGTCAGGATCTCTTTCAACTCCCCCCAGAGCGCGATCCCCTCAAGCAGCGTCCCCGACGCATTGATCCGCGGCGTCCCGTAACTCAGCGTCGCATCCATGTGAAAATGCGGATCGACAAACGGCGGCGACACCAGGCATCCGCCCGCATCCACAACCGTTCCGGCCTCAGCCGAAATCCCCGGGGCCACATCCACAATCCGGTCGCCCTGAATGGCAATGTCCGCTTGCCGGCCATCCGGCAAAACCCCATCCTTTACAAGAACATCCAGACTCATCTTTCACCTTTGCGATATGGCACCATCAGCGCCTTTGGATAGCTCGCCCGCCGCGCAACCACGATCAGCGCCACAATCGACATGATATAGGGCAGCATCAGGAACACCTGATACGGAATGGCCTCCACGATACCCTGCAGCCGCACCTGATAGGCGTCAAACGCCGCGAACAATACCGCGCCCAGGAGCGCCTTCCCCGGCCGCCAGGAGCCAAAAACCACCAGCGCGATACAGACCCAGCCGCGCCCGTTCACCATCTCAAAGAAAAACGAGTCAAAGGCCGACATGGTCAGAAACGCGCCACCGATTGCCATCAACCCGGACCCCACGGCCACGGCACCCATGCGCACCACCGTCACACTGATCCCCTTGGCCTCCAGCGCATCCGGGTTCTCCCCTGCCACCCGGACCGCAAGTCCCAGCGGCGTGCGGTACAGCACCCAGGCCACCACGGCCACCATGACAAAGGCCAGATACGTAAACGGCGTCTGCGTGAAAAACGCCTCGCCAATCACCGGAATATCCGAAAGCCCCGGCACTGCCCAGGGCTGGAACGCCTCGATCTTCGGCGGCGACGTCACCTCCGGCAGCGCAATACGGTAAATGTAGTAGGTCAGACTGGTCGCCAGCAGCGTTACGCCAATCCCCGTCACATGCTGCGACAGCCCCAGCGGCACCGTCAGCAACCCGTGCAGCAGCCCGTACACCACCCCGGTCAGACCCGCGACCGCCACCCCGGTCCAGAGATCAAAGCCCAGATACACCGTGAACCAGCCGCTGAACGCGCCCGCCACCATGATCCCCTCGATCCCGAGGTTCAAAACACCCGCCCGCTCACAGATCAACTCACCCAGCGTGGCAAAAATCAGCGGCGAGGCAATGCGGATGGCGGCGGCCCAGAAACTCGCGGTCAGAAGGATTTCAAACGCGTCCATGTTACCGCCACCTGATCCGATACCGCGTCAGCATGATCGCCGTCACCATGGTCAGCAGCGCCGTCGCCGTCATCACATCCGCAATGTAGGACGGTACACCCGACGACCGGCTCATCGCATCCGCGCCGACAAAAATTCCCGCCACGAAAATGGCCGAGGCAATCACACCCAGCGGATTGAGCATCGCCAGCATCGCCACCACAATCCCCGTGTAGCCAAACCCCGGCGACAGATCGAGCGACAGGTTCCCTTTCAGCCCCGACACCTCCGACACACCGGCCAGCGCCGCCAGACCACCCGACAGGATCGCCGTGCGCGCCAGCACCCGGTTCACCGGAATACCCGCAAACCGCGCCGCCTCCCGGTTCAGCCCCACGGCCCGCATTTCATAGCCCCAGACCGACCGCGCCATCAGAAGCCACACGCCCACGGCACAGATCAACGCCACCACAAACCCGTAATGCAGCCGCTTGCCCTGAATGATCCTCGGCCATTTCGCCTCGGACACCACCCGGCTCGACTGCGGCCAGCCCATGCCCATCGGATCCTTAAGAGCGCCCTCCAAAAGCATGGAAACAAACAGCAAAACAATGAAGTTGAGAAGCAGCGTCGTCACCACCTCATCGACCCCAAACCGCGTCTTCAGCACCGCAGGCCCCAGCAGCAAAAGCCCACCGGCGAGGATCGCCACCAGTGCAATCAGCGGGATCAAAACCACCGATGGCAACGGCAACGCCCCGGTACCCAGCACCACCGTCACGACACCCCCGATATAGAGCTGCGCCTCCGCCCCGATGTTCCAAAGCCGCGCCCGAAACGCCACCGCGATGGCCAGCCCGGTGAAAATCAGCGGCGTCGCCCGCGTCAGCGTCTCCAGGAACGCAAACCACGAGCCTGCCGCACCCTGGATCACCAGGCCAAACACCCCAAAGGGCGAGGCCCCGGCCACCATCGCAAGGGCCGACGCCACCACGAGCGTTGCCGCAATCGCCAGGGCCGGAAACCCGACCGTGCGCCCCATGCTGGGCTCAACCGGTTCAAGCCGCATCGCCAAACCCCTCACCGGCCATCCGCGCGCCGATCTGGTGTGCGGTCAACTCACCCCGCATCGTCGGCATGGACAACCGCCCGCCCGACATCACCTGGATCCGGTCCGACAGCATCAGGATCTCGTCGAGATCCTCAGAAATCAGCAAAATCGCCGCCCCCCGCGCCCGCGCGTCCAGAAGCCGGTTCTGCACATAGTTCACCGCTCCCACATCGAGCCCTCGCGTCGGCTGGCTCGCCAGGATAATCGGTGGATTGCCGTCAAAGGCCCGCCCCAAAATCAGTTTCTGCATGTTCCCGCCCGAGAGCAGCCGCGCCCGCGTGCCGGGACCGGGACATTTGACCTCGTAATCGCGGATGATCTCCCGCGCGAACTCGTCCGCCGCCGATTTGCGCATCCAACCGCGCCGGCTGAACCGCTTCTCGCGATACGCCTCCGAGATCAGGTTCTCCGCCGCCGAAAAATCCCCGATCACGCCAACCGCGTGCCGGTCCTCCGGGATGCGCGCAATGCCCTGCGCCAGGGCATCCCGCGGCGACCATTCCCGCAACTCACGGTCCTGAACCACAAAGCGCCCGGATTCGGGCGAAATCATCCCCGACAAGAGCCCCGCGAGCGAGGTCTGCCCATTGCCCGCAACCCCGGCAATCCCCAGGATCTCACCGCCCATGAGCTCCATGTCGACGCCGCGCAGCGCCCCGGCCACCACATCGTCGAGCAGCACAAGCGGCCCATGCACCGCCGTTTTCGTGATCCGCGGCGCCTCGATTTCCGCGCCCACCATCAGAGCGGCCAAATCCCGCTCGCTCGCCCCTTCCGTCCGACGCTCACCCACCAGATGCCCGGCGCGCAAAACCAGAACCCGGTCCGCCGCGCTGCGCACCTCATGCAGTTTGTGGGATATGAAAATTATTGAGAGACCACTCGCAACCAGTTGTTTCAGGGTATAAAAAAGATCATCCGACTCCTGCGGCGTCAGCACCGCCGTCGGCTCATCCAAAATCAGGATACGCGCCTCCAGGTAGAGCGCCTTGAGGATTTCCACCCTCTGCCGTTCGCCCACGGACAGGTCCGCAACCCGCGCATCCGGATCAATTTTCAGGCCAAAATCCGCGCTCATCTCCGCCAGCCGCCGCTGCACCCGGCCCCGGTCGAGCCGCCATGAGAACAGCGGCTGCGTGCCCAGCGCGATGTTCTCCAGAACCGTCATGTTCTCGGCCAGCGTGAAATGCTGGTGGACCATCGCAATTCCGGCATCGAGCGCCGCCCGGCTGTCCCCCGGTGGCAGCGTCCGTCCAAACGCCTCGATCGTCCCGTGATCGGCCACATACTTGCCGAACAGGATATTCATCAGCGTGGTCTTGCCCGCGCCGTTCTCGCCGAGCAGGGCAATCACCTCGCCCGCCTTCAGGTCAAACGAGATCCCTTCGCAGGCCTTCACGGAGCCAAAACGTTTGGAAATGGTCGAGAGGTGGAGAACCACCTCCCGGTTGTCGTCCCGCATCAGGAGGACTTCGGCTCTTCGTCGTTCACCTCAACGACCAGACTGCCATCCATAATGGCCGCCTGTTTTTCCGCCACCAGCTCCATCGCCGGTTCCGGCACCTTGCCCTCAAACGTGCCAAGCGGCGCGAGAGAACAGCCCCCGTGCTGCATGTAGGAATAGATGCCGTAATCATCGGCACCAAACGTACCCTCACGCACCTTCGCGATGGCCGTGTCGAGCGTCGGCTCAAAATGCCACAGGGCGCTTGCAACAACTGTGTCGGGATAGTCCGACTGGGTGTCGATCACGTTGCCAATGGCCAGCAGACCCTTTTCCTTCGCCGCATCCGACACGCCAAACCGCTCCGCATAGAGCACGTCCGCACCCGCATCGATCTGGGCAAAGGCGGTTTCCTTGGCCTTGGGGGGATCGAACCACGACCCGATGAAGGCCACCTGGAAGATGATGTCCGGATTGACCTCCCGCGCGCCCGCCATGAAGGCGTGCATCAGCCGGTTCACCTCCGGGATCGGGAAGCCGCCAACCATGCCGATATTGTTCGACTTGGTCATGGCTCCGGCAATGATTCCCGACAGATAGGACGCATCCTGGATGTAGTTGTCAAACACCGCGAAGTTCGGCGTCTCCTCATCCGGCTTGAAGGACGACCCCATCAGATACGCCGTATCGGGATAGTCCCGCGCCACACTGCGCGCGGCCTGCTCCACGGCAAAAACCTCACCGATCACCAGGTCATGCCCGGCCTCGGAGTATTCACGCATCACCCGCTCATAGTCGGAGTTGGAGGTGTTCTCGGAATAGACATACTCGATGTCACCCCGCTCCTGGGCGGCATTGGCGGCGAGATGGATGCGGCTCACCCACTGCTGTTCCACCGGAACGGTATAGATCGCGGCCACCTTCAGCGGGTCGGCCGCGAAAGCCGGCCGGGCAATCCACGGTGCCGCCAGGGTTCCCGCCCCGGCCGCCAGTACGCCCCGTCGTGTCCAGACCGATTTTTGTGATGTCATGATGTCTTCCTCGTCAGATCTTCGCTGCGGAGGTTGGCACCACCCCGCCCCAAAGGGCAAGACATTCCTGCGTCTAAATTAAGCAAATGCCGCGTTTCGCAACTTTAGGCGGCAGAACTGCCCTCATTCCGTTCAGGAATGATCTGCATGACAATTCCCGCCACCAGAAGCCACAGGCTCGACACCAGCAGCGCCGCCTCCACGGCCCCCGGCGGCTGCATGTCCACCGCCACCGACCATGCGGCCAGCAGGAACCAGAAGAACATCACCGGCAGATTGAACCGCCGCCAGCGCACCGTGCGCACCGGATGAATGAACTTCAGCGACGTAAACTGCCCCAGCGACAGCGCCACCACGACCACCAGCGTGACCCAGTGCGCGGGCTGAAACACGAACAGAACCAGCAGCGGCATGTGCCAGACCGCCGGAAAGCCCACAAAGGAATTGTCTTTCGCCTTCATGCGTGTATCCGCAAAATACACCACACTGGTCAGCGTCATCATGAACACCGCAAACATCCCCATCGCCCCGGGCAGCAGCTCGGAATAATAGAGCGCGAAGGCCGGAATAAAGACGTAGGTGAGGTAATCTATCACCAGGTCGAGCAGGGATCCGTCCCAGTTCGCCGCGTTTTTCTTGATGTCCACCTTGCGCGCCAGCGGCCCGTCGATCCCGTCGACGATCAGCCCCACGCCAAGCCAGAGAAACATGGACAGCCAGTTCCTGTCCGCCGCCCCCAGCATCGCAAGGAGCGCAAAAACCGCGCCGGTTCCGGTGAAAAGATGAACCGCAAATGCCGAAGGTTTGGTAGCCATCCGACCGGGATAAGGGGAAAGCGGTGGAAGTTAAAGGCGTATCTTTGCCACGGTTGCCCTTAACCAGGATCGCAAATGGAGGGGCTCCGGGGGAGCGCCTCGCGATCCTGTCGGCCGCAGGGCTGTGCCCGGAGGTCGAAGGGGGCTGTCACCGAACCCGACGCCTGGATCGGGACGCGGCTGTCCTGGCTGTCGCGTATGCGCGACTGCCCCGGCAAGGACAGTCGCAGCCCGATTTGCCGCTTGTCAAATCGGGCTGAACTCCACCGTCCCGCTCCAAATACCATTATCGCCGGTCGCACGCCGCTCCACCCCCACCCATCTTGCACCGCCCGTCCACCTGCCCCATTCTGACCGAAACCCGCCGCCCATATGGAGACCGTCATGCGCATCACCCTGGCCGCCCTCACCGTCGCAGCCTTCACAGCCCTACCCGCCCTGGCCGATCTCCCCGACCTTGAGGGCCGCGAGGTCGTCGTCGTCACCGAAAACGCCTACCCGCCGCTCCAGTTCGTCGAGCCCGGCACCGGCGAGGCCGTCGGCTGGGAATACGACGCCATGGCCGAGATCGCGTCCCGCCTCAACTTCACCCCGGTCATTGAGAACTCCAGCTGGGACGCCATGATCCCCGCGGTATCCGAAGGCCAGTACGATATCGGCATGACCGGTATCACCATCCGCGAGGACCGCGCTGAGGTCGTGGACTTCTCCGACCCCTACATGCGCTCCGAAATGTTCATGCTGGTGCGCGCCGACGAAACCCGCTTTGACGATGCCACCAGCTTCGCCGCCTTCGAGGACGGCCTCGCCGCAGCGCAGCCAGGCACCACGCCCTTCTATGTCACCGTCTATGACGTGCTCGACGGCGACGAGGCCAATCCCCGCATCAAGCTCTTTGAGACCTTCGGCGCGGGTGTCCAGGCCCTGCGCTCGGGCGACGTGGACCTCGTGCTGACCGACGGCACCGCGGGCCAGGGATACGTGGACGCCAACCCCGACACCTTCAAACTCACCGGTGACGCGCTTGGCTCCGAGGATTTCGGCTTCATCTTCCCCAAAGGCTCCGACCTGGTGGAGCCCGTCAACGCCGCCATCGCGGAAATGCATGCGGACGGCACCATTGACGCGCTGAACAAAAAATGGTTCCTCGACTATAAAATGGGCCAGTAACGCCCCCGGCCCCGCCCCGTGACCCCCTCAAACAGCGCAGGCGCGCCGCCAAAGCGCGCCCGGATTCTACATATCTGGCGCACGTTTCCATGGTGGCTGCTGGTCGCCTGCGCCATCACCGGCTGGTTTATGGTCGCGATCGTCACCGACGAGATGTACGCGCAGATCCTCGCGACACTGGCCAAAGGCATCCGCATCACGATTTTCGTCACCGTGGTCTCCTTCACGCTGGCAAGCCTTCTTGGCCTTCTCCTCGCCGTCTGTGTGCTCTCGAACTCGGTGATCCTCCGCCAGACCGCGCGATTTTATATCGAGATAATGCGCGGCATCCCCATCCTGGTGCTGCTCTTCTACATCGCCTTCGTCGGCGCCCCCGCTCTGGTCGGCCTCATAAATGCCATCACCACACCGCTGGGGTTCGAGGAAATGCAGACCCGCGACCTCTCCCTCATGTGGCGGGCCATCCTCGCCCTCACACTCGGCTACGCCTCCTTCATCGCCGAGGTTTTCCGCGCCGGCATCCAGTCCGTCGACCAGGGCCAGCTCGAGGCCGCCCGCGCCCTCGGCCTCACCCCCTGGCAACGCTTCCGCCTCATCACGCTCCCCCAGGCCATCCGCACCATCCTGCCCCCCCTCGGCAACGACTTCATCGCGCTGATCAAGGACAGCTCCCTCGTCTCCGTCCTCGGGGTCGCCGACATCACCCAGCTCGGCAAAATCTACGCCTCCGGCTCGTTCCGGTATTTCGAGACGTATAACGTGGTGGCGATCATCTACCTGATTATGACGGTGGGTCTGTCATTAGCGCTCAGGGGACTGGAGCGGAGGATGCGGGCGGATCGGGACCGGAAATAACCCGTTCCACCTCAACACACCCGCCCGGCGTTTACGCCGGGCAGCGCCAACCGCCCCCATGGGCGGCGCTCCGCTTCGCCCGCGGTCGTCGCTGCCCTCATCTCATGGGCACAAATGCCACGTTCTTCAGCCCCGAAACCAAACACCCAATCAAACCCGCAGCTTCGTCACCGTCTTCTCAACCGTCCCCTCCACCCGCCTCAGGGACACCATCTCGCCAAACCCGATCTCCAGCCAGTCCTCCCCCTCATCCGTCAGCGGCTCCGAGGCGAAAATCGCGAGCGTCGCCTCATCCTCCGGACAGGCGTCAACCTCATAGGTCCCCTCATGGTCCTCGAAGTTACGCCCCATCAGCAGATACATCGGCTCCAGGAGCATCGACAGCGGCATGTCCCCCTCACCACCGGCACCGGGGCGCAGGGCCTTCCAGTCGCCCGCCGGATCCGTCTCCCCGTCGCGACCACAGCCGTAATTCACGCCAATGATGCGCCCCGGCGCGGCCAGCGCGATCTTCAGCTTGGTCAGCGCAGCCAGGTCAAGCCGGTCCATCGCCTCAACCACAACCTCCAGCATCCGCTCAAACCCGGCCTGAACCTCCGCGTCACTGTGTCCCTCCAGCAGAGACAGCAGCAGAACATACAGAAACTCCGTGTCCGTCGTCCCCCGCATCTGCTTCAGATACCGGTGCTTACAGTGCGGCAGAAGCTCCCGCTGCAACAGCCTCCAGTTGGGCAGAGCCCCGTTCTGGGCCATGATCCAGGGCGTGCCGTCAAAGGAAAACGGATGACAGTTCTCATCCGTCTGCACCACGCCGGAGTCATAGCCCGAAGCCCGCACATGCGCGAGCAGCGTATGGGCCTGCAAACTCGGGATCACGCCTGGCGCATTGTCATCGTAAAACGCGGCCTTGGGCCGGTGATAAAGAAGCGGCTCATCCGGTTTCAGCAGATGCTCACTCCAGACACCAAATCCCCACCCCGCCAGTTGCAGATGCGGATGCAGCTCCGGATCGAGGCTCTGGTTCACCAGGCTGTTCTCCGGCTCCAGCAGCAGCTTCCCAAGAGGAATTTCCGGCCCGATATATGCAAGCACGCGACACATGTTTTCTCCAATCCGCTCTGACATCCGTGGCCAAAACCCGCACAATGCGTCCCCGGCCACCCGCAAAACCAAAGCGCCGGAACGGAATAAAGTTCCCCCGCGCCACGCCCGCCTCCGGGTCGCGTCACGGGCAAACACCTGAAAATGAGGGAAAACGTCAAAATAAATGCGCCGCCCGTGTGGGTTGTCGGGCGGCGCAATCCGGGGTGAACGCCAAGGAGGGACGACGGAAACGGCGTATCTCACCCCGGGCCAGGCCCCTCATGCGGAAAAATGAGGGGACCTGTTACAACTCTGTCGAAAGCCGGATCAGTGGCAGTCCGGACGCGTACCCGGCAGCAGAACCTTGTCGATCACATGGATCACACCGTTGTCGGCCTGAATGTCCGCGATCACCACATTGGCCATCTCACCGGTTCCGTCAGCGATCATCACACCGTCGGCGGATTTGGTGATGCAGAGCCGCTCGGAGGCCAGCACCGGCTGGAAATAGTTCGATCCCTCGGGAATGCCCGAGGCCGGCAGGTTTCGGTCATCCACGTGATAGAGCAGAACATTGGTCAGCTGCTCCTTGTTTTCCGGCTCAAGCAGTGTCTCTACCGTGCCATCGGGCAGGGCTGCAAACGCGTCATTCACCGGCGCATACACCGTGAACGGCCCCTCACCCTTCAGCGTATCCACCAGGTCCGCGGCGGTCACGGCGGCAACGAGCGTCGAGAAACGCTCGTCGCCCGCGGCGATGTCCACGATGGTCTGGGCGGAAGCGGCAGAGGCTGTGCAGGCCACCACGGCCGCGGCTTTAAGAGTATTGGAAAGCATCGTCTGAAATCTCCCTGTAATGCTCATGCGAAGCTGCATGTGCACGGTACTACGGGCCGAAAATGCGATCGGACCACCGCGTCACGCGTCCGTGACGGATCGTGATCGCACCCCGCCAGATCCGGTTCCAAACCCGCGACGGAACCCCGCCGCCCATCCGTTCAGATACCAGGGAGCAGCCAGAGGAGCGCGACATGACAGAGCCCGCCCGCAACCGTGGACTTGCCGGAGACCTGCCCGACCTGATCGGGCGAAGCCGCCTGCTCGACATCATGAGCCGCCTCGGCGCCGCGGTCCTCGCCAGCCCGGCTGCAACGTTCGAATGCGCCACCACCCCCTGGCACACCACCGGCGCCTTGCGCGATGACGGCCATGACACACTGAACGACCTCACCGTCGCGGCCCTGACCGGGGGCGGCATCATCCGCCGCGACCTGCGCCCCTCGTTCGGCAACCGAAACGGCAAGGCCAGCGGCCCGCCCCTGTCCCTCGAGATCACCCTCGTTTCCGACCGGGATCGAACGCCGCTTCCCGGTCACGTCATCTATCTCTGGCACTGCGACGCCGCCGGGCGCTATTCGATCCATGACGTGCCGGACGCCAACTGGCTGCGCGGCGTGGGCATCGCGGACAATAACGGCCGCATCCGCTTCACCACCATCCCGCCCGGCCGCCATGACGCCGGGCCACCGCACATGCATTTCGAAATCTTCCCCAGCGCCTTCCCCGCCATCTCCGGGGCCCCCTCCATCCACACCGACCGCATCACCCTGCCCCCGGCCCTGTGCCAAAGCGCCGGGGCCACCACCTTCCACACCGAATTGACCGTCCCGGCCGTCCGCCACATGCCGCCAACAGCTGCCGCCGCAGCAGCGACACAGCCACAGGCCCCTTCCCACGCTGCCCTGAAAAGTCGATAACAACCCCCGTCAGGGGCCACAGCGCAGGGAACAGCCATGAAAACCACCATCCTCGGAGGCGTGCTCTTCATCGTCCCCCTCGCCGTTGTTCTGATCCTGCTGGAAAAGCTCTTCCACTTTAGCATGATTGTCGCCCGTCCCCTGGAAAAGCTCCTGCCCTTCGGCCATGTGGGCGGCATTGCCGCGGCGAACCTGCTCGCGATTTTCCTGATCGTGCTGGTCTGCTACCTGGCCGGTCTCTTCGCGAAAGCCGCCTTCATCCGCCACCATGTCGACCGTCTCGACAATATCCTGATCAATCTGGTGCCAGGCTACGCCGCAACCCGGGGCGTCATCGGCGGCATTGCCGAGGGCGACGGCGACAGCCTCGTCCGCCCCGTTCTCGTAAAGTTCGACGACCAGGATGCCATCGCCTTCGAGGTCGAGCGCGACGACACCCGCGTCTCCGTATTCCTGCCCGGCTCCCCCAGCCCCTGGACCGGCTCCACCGCCATTGTCGGCGTGGACCGCGTGACCCCGCTCAACCTTCAGCCCCACCAGGCCGTGGCCCTTCTGCGGACCATGGGTCGCGGCTCCCTGGCCGCCACGCAACCCACGACGGAAACCTGACCGGGAACCAAATCCTCACGTCGGCGTTAACCTCCCACAACACGGAGCAGCAACAGAACGGAGGATCTCCCCATGCATTCCATCATCTATCTCGTCGGTCTGGTGGTTATCGTACTCGCTATCGTAGGCTTTGTTCTCTGATCAAAGCCTTTCCGCACCCCGCGGAAATCAGGGGACCCCAAAACCGGCATCTGACAATTGCGGAACTTCCGCGACATCAGCGCCTTTACATCGAAACATTCAAACGTCCCGTGACCGCCGCCGTCGCATCCGCCACGGCCGCACGAGTCTGAGGTGAACCAAGGTTGCAGCTGTTGCCACCACCACCGCAGCGCACAGGATCTGTTTCGAAACCGGTCCCATCGTGCCCTCAATCAGCAGGGCATGCACCACAGTAGAGCCAACCACCATGGCGGCCAATGCGTTATGCACAACCCGCCAGGTGGACGCCCGCCATCCCAGCCGACGCCGCGCGGCCACCAGAGCAGCCGTGACAATCACTCCCCAAAACGCAGTCACCACGTAAACCGAGAACGGAGTCGGCGAGACCAGCAACAGCGCATCGACCGTATCGGGCGGGCTTGTCACATAAAGCCCCGCCACATGCAGCAGCACCGCAACCACAATTCCCACACCCAGAGCCCGATGCAGCCACCGCGCCAAAAGCGGTCCCGGCCCCGGCAGGTATCCCGCCGCCAGAAGCGGCTGGAACAGCAGCATCGCCAGCCCCAAAATCCCGGCCAGCCCCGCCATGACATAGGCCGGGTTCCGCCCCGGCAGCCACGGGCTGTTGAGCGCCACCACCACCGGCACGGTCACCAGCGCGGCCAATATACCCCAAACGGCCCAGGCAAGCCCGGGCCGATCCTCAAAAAACGTCTGACGTGAGGTCACGCCACCTCCCGCACTGATCGCGGTTTAAACCGGGGCCAGCACGAAATCCGCCCGGACGCTCGTATCACTGGCACTGCCCATCACGGGCCGCAGGAACACCGTCTCAAACCGCCCGTCATCATAGGCCAGATGCGCATGCGGCTGGCCAAAATTCGGCACGATCTGATCCATTTCCAGAACAAACGAGCCATCCGCCGCCGTCATGACACTGCCATGATTGCTCGGCTCCCGCTCGCCACCCCGCGTTGTCGCCGCCCAGATCTGAATGCGCACATTCGACAGCGGCTCACCGCCCCCGGCCTGCCGCACCGTCCCATGCACATGAAACCCCGACCCCAACCGGTCCACCAGAGGCGCATTGGGCCGATAATTATTGCTGCCACCCCGCATCGTCCGCGTAGGCCGCAGTCCCCCCGCCGCCACCGCTGGCCGCACCAGCCCCGTCACACCCTCCCCAATCAGGGCCATTCCGCCCAGTGCCGCGGCGCCGGTCACCAGCGACCGTCGTGTAATAAATTCCGAACCCATCCTGAAACCTCCTCGCAAATGCTGAAAAAGACCATGGATCAAAAGATCCATCCGGGAACCCTGGGGGCCATGCTAACGAACCCCACCCTCCAAAACCATTCACTTTCCCATTATCTTGGAGTGTGGCCGGGCCCTACGAGTCCCGCACCAGGCGCGAGCCAAACCAGGACACGAGTTCGTCAAACCCAATCCGCCCTGCCGCCACGTCCACCACGAGGTCATCAATTGGCTCATCGTCCGGGATGTCCAAAACATAACCACTGCGCACAATCAGAATTTCCACCAGCAGCCAGGCCGTACGCTTGTTGCCGTCCACAAACCCATGATTGCCAACCATGCTGTGCAACAGGGCGGCTGCTTTGCGCTCAATCGAACGGTGATAACCGGAGTAGGGACGCGCCAGGCCGGACTCGATCAGGTGAAAACTGCTTACACCCTCACGCCCCCCATACACCAGGGCCTCATCATGGGCGGTCAACGCGTCAGCGAGCGTCAGCCTGTAATGCCGTCTAGCGATCCGCCAACCGCTTAAGCGCCGCGCCCCGCTTTGTGGAAGCCTCACTTACGGCCGCACGCGATATTTCGCTCGCGCGGCTCACGCCTTTAGGCGTCTCCGCAGCAACAACCTGTCCGGAGACAGTGGAACGAACAATCCAACCACCTTTGACGGGGATTTTCGTATTTTCGCTTTTCATCCCAAGGTTCCTGAAAATTTCCGTGCGTCACGCGATACTGGATACTCGCGAGCGCGATTTCAAGCTTACCCTCACCGCTCCGTAAACTTGATCTCAATCCGCCGGTTCCGCGCCAGGGCCTCGGGGCTGTCGCCTGTGTCGATCGGCTGGAACTCGCCAAAGCCCGTCGCCGCCAGCCGGTCCGCGGGGATGCCCTGCTGGTCAATCATGTAGCGCACCACCGACAGGGCCCGGGCCTGGCTCAGTTCCCAGTTGTCGCGGAACTGCCGCCCCGGACCCAGCGGGATTTTGTCCGTATGCCCGTCCACACGCAAAATCCAGTCGATCTGTGCGGGCACCTCGTCGGAGATGTCGCGGATAACCTGCGCCACCCGTGCCACCTGCTCGCGGCCCTCGGCGTTCAGGTTGGCCGACCCGGTGGAGAACAGAACCTCACTGTCAAACACGAACCGGTCGCCCACGACCTGCACACCCTCACGCGCACCCAGAATGCGGCTCATCCGGCCAAAGAACTCGGAGCGGTAGCTCTCCAGGTCCTGCGCCTCCTCGCGCAGAGCCTCGGCCTCAAGCCGCAGCCGTTCGGCCTCCCGCGCCTCAAGCTCGGCCCGCGCTTTTTCCTCCGCCGCAACCCGCGCCAGAGCGGCGTTGAGATTGGCCCCCAAAGTTTCGATCTGCACCTGCGCCGCGATCTCCTCGGCCAGTGAGTCGTCCAAAAGACCCTGCAACTCATCAAGCTGAGAGCGCAGCTCCGCCGTCTGCTGGTTCAGAAGCGCCACCTGCCGCTGCGCCTCGGCTGAAATCTGCTCCTGCTCGGCCAGCAGAGCCCGCGCCTGGGCCATTTCCGCCTCATGCCGGTCCGCCGCCGACAGGGCCGCCTCGCCCGCCTCCTGGTACTCGTCCCGCGCGGCCTCCGCCGCGGCGAGCAGCGTGAGCGTATCCTCCGCCCGCTGCCGTTCGCGCTCCAGGTTCAGCGTCATCGCGGTCAGTTCCGCATCCGCATTGGCCAGCCGCTCGCGCAGCGCCTCCGCCGCGGCGGCCTCGGCAATCCGCTCCTTCTCCGCGTCCGACAGCTCCTCGGCCTGGGCCGCCACCTGCGCCTGCAATTCATCGCGCTCACCTGCCAGGGCGTCCCGCTCACCGGCCAGGGTATCGCGGTCACTCTCAAGCGACGCCACCAGATCCTCAAGCGCCTCGCGTTTTGCTGCCGCCAGCCGCGCCTGCTCCACGCCCGCGTCGATCTCCTCCCGCGCCTGGGTCAGCGCCAGTTCCAGCGCCTCCTGCGCGGTCAGGAGTTCCTCATTGGTCTCCCGCGCCGCGGTCAGATCGCCGGTCAGCGCCTCATTGGCCTCCCGCGCGTCACTCAGATCGCCGGTCAGGGACGCGTTCGACGCGATCAGGGCCGCAATGCGCTCCTCCCGCTCGTCCAGCGTCCCGGCCAGACTGGCATTGCGCTCCAGAAGGCTCGCCACGCGCGACTCATACGAACGGATCTCCTCCTCCGCCGCATCGCGCTCGGTGGTCAGGGTCGCAACCAGGTTTTCCTGCGTATCCGCCCGCGTCCTCTCAAGCCCCAGCGCATCCGCCAGGTTCGCCACCTGCAACGACATCTCGCCCAGTTCCCGCGTCTGCCCCGTGATGGTGTCACGCAACACGAACTGCACGATCATGAAGATCGACAGAACGAAGAACAGCACCAAAATCAGCGCAGTCATCGCATCCACGAAACCCGGCCAGATCGTGTTGGAAAAGCGTCCCGATGCCCTGCGGCTTAAAGCCATGTCTAGAGATCCCTGTGTGCCGCCACGGCGCGCAGCGCCTCAGCCAGGGCGGCAATATCCTGGCGGATTTCCGTGACCAGATCCTGACGCCCGGCGGACAGATCCTCAAGAATGCGCAGAACCTGCGTGTCAATCGACCGCAGCCGCGCCCGCGTTTCCGCATCGAGCTGCCCGGCATCCTCATCCTGGGCCTCCAGGATCGCAGCCACACGCTCCTGCGCCACGGCAATCCTCTCAATCATTTCCGGCTGAATCGGATCGGGGCGCGGCTCGGCCAGCTTCTCGACCAGCGCGGATATCTGCGCCTCCGTGGCCTGCGCCCGGTGGACGTTCTGCTCCACAACCTCGCGCAGCCCGTCAATCTGCTCCGCCGTCTGCCCGATCACGGCCAGCACGTTTCCGGCGGTCAGCGCCTCCTCATTCTCAATGCCCGGCAGACCGATCTTCGTGATCGAGGACAGCCATTCCTCCAACTCCCGGTAGAACCGGTTCTGCGCATGACTGGCGAACAGCTCCAAAAGCCCCACAACCAGCGACCCGGCCAGACCAAGCAGCGACGAGGCAAAGGCCGTCCCCATACCGCCGAGCTGTTCCTCCAGGCCCGACATCAGGTTGTCGAACACCTCAATCGCGCTCTGCCCCTCCTGCGGGGCCAGCGACCGGATGGTGTCGACCACGGCTGGAACAACCGTCGCCAGACCATAGAACGTGCCGAGAAGTCCAAGGAAAATCAGAAGGTTGATCAGATACCGGGTCAGATCCCGCTGTTCCTCGATCCGGGTGCCGACGGAGTCCAAAATGCTGCCCGTGGAGGTTGAGGTCAAAGCCCGCCGCGCCTGACGGCTCGACAGAAGCGCGGCCAGCGAGGCCAGAAGCCGCGGCGCGCGCGTAAACTCGTGCCCCGGCCGGTCCAGCGCAAAGCTCTCAATCCAGCTGACCGAGGAAATCAGCGTCCGCACCTGCCAGAAGGTCGCGAAAACCCCGACCAGAAAAACGAACAGAATGAAACCGTTAAGGTAGGGCGAGGACAAAAACACCGGCGCCACCGCCGGATACATCAAAACCGCAACACCCGCGGTCAGACCCAACACGATCAGCATCAGAACGATCTGACGCACCGGCTGGGAAAACTGGGGTTCCGACTGGTGACTCAACATCATGTTCCTGGCCATATATTGCCTATTCTCCGATCATAGCCCATAACCAGCCACCCGTGTCTTTCATGGATCATCAGGTCGTTCAGAAAACGTTAATCCATAAAATTTTTCATTAAAGCCTGTAACCCGCAAGACACCCGCTGAAAAGGACCAATAATCATGGATACCCTCGGCTCACCCGCACTGGACGCCATCGGCGTACCCGTCATCGCCCTGCTCGCCTTCGCAGTCATCCTGATTTTCACGGTGGTCAAATCCGTGCCGCAGGGGGAGAACTGGACGGTGGAACGCTTCGGCCGCTACGTCCGTACCCTTCAGCCCGGACTGCGTTTTCTTGTCCCGATGATTGACCGGATCGGTTCAAAAATCAACATGATGGAAACCGTCCTTGATATCGAGGAACAGGAGGTCATCACCCGCGACAACGCCATGCTCGTGGCCGATGCCGTCGCGTTTTACCAGGTGGTCGACGCCTCCCGTGCGGCCTACGAGGTCCGCGATCTCGACCGCGCCCTGCGAAATATCAGCCAGACAAACATCCGCTCCGTGCTCGGATCGATGGATCTTGATGAATCTCTTTCTAATCGCGACGCGATCAATATACGGCTTCTGTCGGTGATCGACGCCGCGTCCAATCCCTGGGGCGTCAAGGTCACCCGTGTTGAGATCAAGGACCTGGCACCCCCGCCCGACATTACCGAGGCCATGGCCCGCCAGATGAAGGCCGAACGGGACAAGCGCGCCGAAATTCTCACCGCCGAGGGCCAGAAAGCCTCCGCCATCCTCAAGGCCGAAGGTGAGCGCGAGGCCCAGATCCGCGAGGCCGAGGGCCGCAAGGAAGCCGCCTTCCTCGACGCCGAGGCCCGCGAACGTCTGGCCCAGGCCGAGGCAAAGGCCACCACAATGGTCTCCGAGGCCGTCGCCCGCGGCGACATCCAGGCCCTGAACTACTTCGTCGCGCAAAAATACACCGAGGCCCTGCGCGACGTCGCCGCCTCCCCCAACTCCAAAACCGTCATGGTCCCTCTCGAGGCCGCCAGCCTCATCGGCGCCATCGGTGGCATCAGGGATCTGACGGACTTGCTTGGCCAGAAAGGAAACGGCTGACATGGAACCCGCAGAGGTCGCATCCGCCGTCTCGCCCTGGTGGTGGCTCGGCGCGGGCATCGCCTTCGCCGCTTTGGAAATGCTCACCGCCACGACTTACCTCATCTGGCCCGCCCTTGCGGCCATCGTGGTGTTCGTCACGCTCCTCCTGATCCCCGGCCTCAGCCTGATGGCCCAGCTGACGATCTTCGCCCTGCTGACAATCGCGCTCGTGTTTGTGGGCAAGGCGCTGTTCTTCCGCAAAAAAGCCACCGACGCCGCCGCCCGCCTCAACGACCGCACCGGCACCATCATCGGCAAAACCGGCACCATCGACCGCGAGGGCCACTCGGAGCCAAAAGTCATCATTGACGGCATCCCCTGGCCCATCCGCGAACCGGACACGCCACTCGCCCATCACACCAAAGTCCGTGTCACCGCCAAGGACGGCATTGTCCTCGAGGTCCAGCCCGTCACAAAATCATAAAAAAAAAGCGGTCAGGAAATTCCCAACCGCTTTCGTCAAACACCGCAACCGGCCCGTCATTCAGAAGCTGCTGCCTGCTGACTTTCACGGTACTGTTCCAGCGGTGACGCCTGATCCACACCAGCCGTAGCGGCCTCAAGTCCATACGGATCCGCAACGCCAAGACCTTCAGTATGCGCCGCCAGACCGGCCACCATGTCACGGGCCATAAAAACCGCCTGCTGGGCAATCGCATAGGCCCGCTCGGAATCGATCAGAAAATCGGTTTCCTCTTCGCCAACACTGAAGTCGTGCCGCACCGCCGGCGCGTCCACGGACGTGCCATGCCCAAACGTCAGGGATCCGCCGCCCTCGAGACCATCGCCCTCGTCGCCGGTGCCGATCAGGCCGTCGACAACCTCCTCAACCGGCGCCACCGCGTCCGGCCCGGGTTCATTGACCCCGGTATCGCCTTCATTTCCACCAAGCAATCCGTCAACAACGGGATCAACAACCCCACCTACACCACCAAGTAAACTCATTCTGCCCCCAATTCAGTCAGTTTTCGTCACAACTGAACTAGCACGCCCGAAGTAAAACTGATAATTAACAAAATTCTAAAGGTAAACGTCCAGGTTTACGCGAAAAAACACCCCAAACAGCGCAAAAATCCGCGAAGTCGCCGTCACTACAGGACTTTTCATGACGCATTCAATTTTACCCGAATACGCCTCAAACCCGTCGCAAATTCTATTAACAAACGCCGAATTAAAATCCGGCCTTTTTACGGCCTCAGCCGCCCGCACTCCCCCGCACCATCCCGGCCAGTTCATGCAGTTCCGCGTCATGAATACCCAGCGCCTCCAGGCTCGCGACCGTGTTCATCAGGTAATCCGCATTCGGACCCCGCGTCCCGGCCGTGCGCGCTATGATCGCCGCCTGCGACGCCAGATCCAGCGCCCCCGCATACTGGTCATGGTCGCGGTTCATCACATAGGTCACCGCCCGCAGAACACGCCCGTCCGCCGCCTCCACATCGAGCCAGGCCTCGTCATAGGCATAGGAAATCAGCTCCCGCTCCCGCAGGTACGCCAAAACCGCATCCGCCACCTCATCGGCCACGCGGTAAATCACGCCCTCGCAGGCCCCCTGCCCATCCTCATCGAGCGCCAGAACCAGGCCCGGATCCTCCGCCGTGCCCCGGTAATGGATCGACGTCATGCAAAACGCCCGCCGGTAACCGCGCAGAACCGCAAGGGTTTTTTCCTCATACGCAAATCCCGGATCCCAGATCAGGGACCCGTATCCAAACACCCATAGCGCGCCGTTCCGGTTTTCCACTGTTTCTCCACTTCCCGCCGGGGTATGTCCGGCACTGTGCTATAACGGTTTCGGTCCCAGGTGGAAACGGCACGCATCACAATTCGGGTTAGGGAATGCGTATACTTCTTGCAATCATCATCCTCGCGGCCCTCGGCTGGGGCGGCTACTGGTACTGGTCCGCCAAATCCCGCGAGAGCGCCCTCGCCGGCTGGCTGGAGGAACGCCGCGCCGCCGGCTGGATCGCCTCGGCCGATGACATCACCATCAACGGCTTCCCCAACCGCATCGACGCCATCGTGACCGGCCTCGAACTCGCGGACCCCAATTCCGGCTGGGCCTGGTCGGCGGACCGGTTTGAGATTCTCAGCCTCAGCTACAAACCCCACCATCTCATCGCCGTCTGGCCCGGCGAGCAGGCCATCTCCACCCCGTTCGAAACCCTGCGCCTGTCGAGCAACAACTTCCGCGGCTCGCTCATTTTCGAGCCCAACACCACGCTCGCCCTCGACCGCGCCACGCTCGAACTCGACGCCGTCACCCTCACCGGCTCAAACGGCGACGCGGGCGGTCTCAAACACGCCATCCTCGCCATCCGCCAGACCGAAGGCGCCGACCCCGGCACCTACGACATCGCGTTCGACGCCAGCGACCTGCGCCTTGCGAAATCCCTCACCGACCGCTTCTCCGCCGATGGCGACCTGCCCACGGCTATTGGCACCGTGAAAATGGACACCACCGTCACCTTCGACAAAAAGTGGAACCGCGAGACCTTCGAGACCGACATGCCCGAGATCGACGCCCTCTCCATCGCGGAACTGTCCGCCACCTGGGGAGAGCTGGACATTCGCGGCCGCGGCGACCTCGAGGCCGACAGCAGCGGGCTCGCCGACGGCGAAATCCGGCTCCGCGCCCGCAACTGGGAGGAAATGATCGACATGGCCAAACGCTCCGGCGCCATATCGTCGAGCCTGTCAGGCCCCATGAAAACCGGCCTGGGCCTCATCGCCACCCTCTCCGGCGACAGCAACAGCCTCCGCGCCCCCCTCACCTTTGAGGATGGCGAAACCCGTCTCGGCCCCATCCGCGTCGGAAAAGCCCCGCGCCTCCACCGCACACCGGGCTACTGACCACAAAAAACGGGACGGATCGAAATCCGCCCCGGTACTCAATACTCAACTTTTTTTGCTGTGGATCAGTTCGCGGTTTCAGTCGCCGAGCCGGTCGCCTCCGGCGCCGCCTGCTCGGTCTCGGCACCGCCAACCGGCTCATCCGACACATCCGCCGCGTACCAGTAGAAGATGATGCCGACGCCGAAAATCACCGCTGCGGCGATCCCGACGAGCGGTCCAACGTGGTTTTTCTTCTGCTTCTCAACATTCGTGTTCGGTGCGGACATGTGATCCTCGCTATGCTTCGTGGCATTCGGAATCTCAACGCACGCCATTCCCGGAATGTTCCACACAACCCCGTGACCCCAGGCACGACGCGCCATGCCCGACCTTGGGAGGGCTCCACCCCGGTTGTTCAACGCGTTATGCATAAATCCCCGAAACCATTGAGCAGTTGCCGACCTCGGGGATGCCCTCCCGGGGGGAAAGTCGGGCATGGCGTGTCGTGCCGACCCGCCGGGAGAGCCGCCAAACCTGGGCCCAAAACCCAGCAGGAACTTCGAATGAACGCGTCCACTTGCGCAGCGAGAATGCCACACCCCGGAACCGCACCCCCACCCATGCGTTGATCCCACAGGTAAACTCACCTCTCAGCGAAAGGAGCATACCCATGTTTGCCCCAATACGCAGTATAATGATCCCCCTCTGGGTCGGCTGTATCGCCGGCGGCGCAATCGTCATCCTTCTGGCGATCGGCCTGTTCAGCTGGATCACATTCGTCCTCGCCGCGATCCTTGGACTGGTCGCGGGCATCCCCGCCGCCATCTATTTCTCCCGCGAAATCCGCGAGGACGCCGAGGTTCAGGACGGATCAAAGGAAATCAAGGCGCAGTAACGCGCCCCCCGCTCTCCGGTCGCGGCTCAGTCCACCCGGAGCAGCGCCAGGCCCAGCCGTTTCGACGCCTCCAAAGCGGCCTCGTGGAACAGCGGCCAGTTCTGCATCAGACCCTCAAGGATCAGCATCAGTTCAAGCTGCGCATGCCGCATGCCGACCGCTTTGGCCGCCTTGCAGGCAAATTCCGACTTGTGCCGCATCAACAGTTCACGCAGCCGCACATCCTTCGGCGACGCCGCCACAGCCTCATGGAACAGACACCCGTGCGAGGCTTCCGTCTCCATCCACTTCGCCACACGCTCCAAAATCGTTTCCAGCGCCTCCTCCGGCGCTTTCGGCAGATCCTGGAACACATGCTCCAGATACCGCCCGTTGCGGTATTCCAGCGCCGCATGCACCATGTCATCGCGCGACGGCACATATTTATAGAGCGTGCGCAGGCTCACTCCCGCCGCATCGCGCAAATCCTCAACGCTTGGCTCGTGAAAGCCCCCGGTGGCAAAAGCCCGCTCAAGCCCCGCCGATATTTTGATCATCATGTCATTCATGCTTGACGATGTAGAATGAACACTCTACCTGCGCAAGTAGAACATTCATTCTACCACTGAAGGAGACCCGACATGACCCTGCCAAAGACCATGAGCGGCATCGTCCTCACCGGCCATGGCGGTCTGGACCGGCTCGAATGGCGCGAGGACCTGCCCGTGCCCACACCCGCCCCGGGCGAGGTTCTGGTTGAGGTCCGCGCCGCCGCCGTGAACAATACCGACATCAACACGCGCACCGGCTGGTATTCCAAAACCGTGCGCGGCGACACCGCCTCCACCGCCACCGACCGGTATGACGGCGCGGCCGACGCCGATGGCGGCTGGTCCGGCACCCCGCTGGAATTTCCCCGCATCCAGGGCGCCGACTGCTGCGGCATCATTGTGGCCGTTGGCGAGGGCGTGCCCGAATCCCGCATCGGCGAGCGTGTCCTCATGCGCCCCATGTACACCCGGGACGGAGACGACGATCCCTATGGCCTGTTCACCTTCGGCTCCGAACGCAACGGCGGTTTTGCCGAATACACCACCGCCGAAGCGAGCCAGGCCTTCCCGGTCAATTCCGAACTCTCCGATGTCGAACTCGCTTCCTTCCCCTGCGCCTTCTCAACTGCCGAAGGCATGATCCAGCGCGGCAACCTCCAGGCTGAGCGCGTTCTCATCACCGGCGCTTCCGGCGGTGTCGGCTCCGCCGCGATCCAGCTTGCCAAACGCCGTGGCGCCCACGTCACCGCCCTGACCTCCCCGTCCAAGGCCGGCGCCCTCCAGGCTCTCGGAGCCGACGAAACCCTCGACCGCGACGCCCCGCTCCCGGCCTCCGCTTACGACATGGTCATCGACCTCGTCGGCGGCCCCCGCTGGCCCGCGCTTCTCGACGCCCTCCGCAAGGGCGGCCGCTACGTGACCTCCGGTGCGATCGCCGGTCCCATCGTCGAACTCGACCTGCGCACCCTCTACCTCCGCGACCTCACCCTGATGGGCAGCACCTGGCAGCCGCGCTCGGTATTCAGCGATCTGATCGGCTACATCGAGGCCGGTGAAATCCGTCCGGTCATCGCCGAAACCTGGCCGCTCAAAAATCTGGCTCAGGCCCAGGAATCGTTCCTGGGAAAATCCCATATCGGAAAAATCGGCATCGAGGTTCGGGGCGAATAGACCCCGGACCATTCAGGCTGCAGTCAGGAACAGTTTGCCGTGCAATTTCGGCCATTTTCGGCAAAACCCCGTGCAATCTGTGCCATTTGACTCACAATCTGTGCCACTTTTCTGTCAATCTGTGCCACTTCGACACCCAAATGGACACTATTTTTGGTGCGTCAGACCACGTCCAAAGTCGGGCGCATCCGTGTCCTGACCGGCCTGGACAATGCCACGGCGGATCGCACGGGTGCGGGTGAAGTAGTCAAAAAGATGCTCCCCGTCGCCCGTCCGAATGGCCCTCTGAAGCGCGAACAGCTCCTCGGTGAAGCGCCCCAGAATGTCCAAAGTCGCTGTTTTATTTGACAAAAACACGTCCCGCCACATGGTCGGGTCCGAGGCCGCAATACGCGTGAAATCCCGGAACCCCGCTGCGGAATAGTTTACAACCTCGCTCTGCGTCACGCGGCCCAGGTCATCTGCCACGCCCACCATCGTGTAGGCAATCAAATGCGGAATATGCGAGGTCACCGCCAGCACCAGATCATGGTGCGACACCTCCATCTCATCCACATTCGCGCCAATTTCAGTGAGAAATTCCTTCACCTTTTCAACAGCTTGCCGGTCAACACCCTCATCCGGCGTCAACAGCCACCAGCGGTTGTCAAACAGCGACGCAAACCCCGATGCCGGCCCCGAATGCTCCGTCCCCGCCAGCGGGTGACCCGGAACAAAGTGAACGTTTTCAGGTATATAGGGGCTGACAGCCTCCATCACCGCGCCCTTGACCGACCCCACATCGGTCACAATCGCGCCCGGCTCCAAATCCCCCGCAATCGCCTCCATCACCGCCGCCATCGCCCCCACGGGCACACAAAGTACAACAAGATCAGCACCTTGCACAGCTTCCTGCGGCGTGTCGAAGATGGTCCCAAGCCCCAGCCGTCGCGCCTCCTCCCGGCTTTTTTCAGTACGGGCATACCCCGTCACCTCGGTCTCCATCCCCGCCCTGCGCACCGCATGACTGATTGAGGACGCAATCAGCCCAAGGCCGATCAGGGCAATCCGCTTGAACGCCATCAGGAATGCACCTTCAAAAATTCTCCAATGGTTTCAGCGACTTTCTCGCAGGCCGAACTGTCACCGATGGTAATACGCAACCCCTCCGGGATGCCATATCCCCCCACCTGCCGCACGATGATCCCGTTCCGGCGCAGATACGCGTCACAGCCTTTCGCCTCCTCCGCATCCCGAAACCGCGCCAGGATGAAATTCGCGTGCGAGGGATCACTCTGGACTCCATGCTTGGCCAGTTCCACCCGCAGCCACTCGCGGTTGCGGATGTTCTCCGTCTGACAAAAGCTTGTATAATCAACGTCCTGGATCGCCGCAGCGGCTGCCACCAGCGCCGGTGTCGACAGGTTGAACGGCCCCCGCACGCGGTTGAGCGCACCAATCACATGCTCCGGCCCATAGCCCCAACCGACCCGCATGCCACCAAGCCCGAAGATCTTCGACATGGTCCGCGTCATCACCACATTTTCCCGCGCATCGACCAGTTCCGCGCAGCCATTGAATCCCGGCACAAATTCCGCGTAGGCCCCGTCCAGAACCAGCAGTGCTTTGGGCGGAATGTTCTGCGCCAGGCGGTCGAGTTCCGTGTCACGGATTTTGGTGCCGGTAGGGTTGCCCGGGTTGGTCACGAATACGATCCGCGTGCGTTCATTACAGCCCGCGAGGATCGCATCCACGTCGACCATCCTGTTGTTTTCTGGCACTTTTACCGGCGTCGCCCCGGCGGCCAGGCCGAGAATGCGGTACATGGAAAACCCGTGCTCGGTATAGACGATCTCGTCCCCCGGCCCGGCATAGGTCTGGCACAGAAGGTGCAGAATCTCGTCCGATCCGGCCCCGCAGATCACCCGGTTCGCGTCCACCGTAAACACCCGCGCAATCGCCTCCCGCAGGTCCCTGTGGTCGGTGCTGGGATAGAGGTTCAGCGTCGGCGCGGACCGCTGCACGGCCTCCACGGCCTTCTGGCTCGGTCCGAACGGGTTTTCGTTGGAACTGAGCTTCAGGACATGCTCGTGACCGTCCAGCTTCGCATCACCACCCTTGTAGGGGGTGATTTCCATGATTCCGGGTTGCGGCTCGATCTGGGTCAGAGGGCGGGTCATTTTGGGTTCCAAACAGTTAGACCCGCCCCTTTTATATTTCGTCCGTCACATTGGAAACCCTGCACGGACCATCAGGGCAAACGACCCTGTTCAGGCGACGGCGGGTACCGGCCCGGCGTCGTCCATATATTCCACCAGGCCCGTTTTATTGCGTGGATACAATGCCTTGGCGCCGCGCTCCATATAAGCCATCAGGGCCGCATCCTTTTTGATCCAGGCGCTCAGCATGGTCTCATGGGGCGTTGCCGCCGCACCGCGCAGCATCGGGACAACGCAGGCGTCGGCATAGACCGGGGCGTCGCCAAGCAAAAACTCCCGGTCGCCAAGAATGGTCCGGATGCTCTCCAGGTCTTTGCGCACCCGCTCAAACCGCTCGCGTTCCGTATGACGCCCCAGGCCCTGCCCAACCAGCGTTGCAATGGCACCGGCCCGCGCCTCATTGCTGACGGTGTCGCGCATGGGCTCCGGGACCCCACCGAAGAACAGCCCGAGGATCACCTCCCAGTTGCGGTCATCGGCCCAGCGGTCGTGCATGACGGCGAAGTAGAGGTTTTCTTCCACCATGCGAACCACAGCCTGACCCACGGCTTTACGCTCGGAGTTCACACCCCACCACAAGTCGGCGCCATAGGTGGCGGCGAGGTAGTCTGCGATCTGTTCGCTGTCAGGAATGAAGTGGTCGCCATCCCGCAGGACCGGCAGTTTCTGTTTTGGCATCTCCGCCGGATTGAAACAGATGTCCGGCTCCCAGTCGAGGCCGGCCATTTCCAGTAGGCACATGGCTTTGGTACAAAATCCACTGGCACTGGGTTCGCCAAAGGCCGGGGCAAAGGTGAGGAGTTTGAGCATTTTTCCGACTTTCCTGTTGTTGGGACATGTCTCCATGTGCCACCCTTTTCCTGACAGTTTGTGTCAGCAGGATTGAGCGAAACAAAACCATGTCCCGCAGCGCCCGCCTCATCCAGATCATGCAGTACCTGCGCTCCCGCCGCCCGCCGGTTCAGGCCTCGGCAATCACGGAGGAGATGCAGGTCTCCGTGCGCTCGATCTACCGCGACATTGACAGCCTGCGCAGTGCGGGCGCGCGTATCGATGGTGAGGCCGGGTTTGGCTACACGCTGGTCGAGGACCCCGCTCTGCCGCCCATGATGTTCAGCCAGGACGAGATGGAGGCGCTGGTTCTGGGGCTGCGCGAGGTCATTGAGGTGGCCGATCCGGTGCTCGCCGATGCCGCGAACAATGCCCTGTCGAAACTCCAGGCGGTGCTGCCGGAGCGGTTGCGGGACCGGCTGGAACATTCGGTTCTCTATGCCAAACGCTTCCACGTGCGCCCGGAGATCCGCATTGACGTCTCCGCCCTGCGTCTTGCCACGCGGGAGGAACGGGCCATCGACATACGATATTGCGACGCGGTCAACGCGGCCACGGAACGGCGGGTGCAGCCGTTGGCGATCATCTTCATGGACCAGACCCTGATGCTGATCGCCTGGTGCCAGATGCGCAATGATTTCAGGGCGTTCCGGCTTGATCGTATCGAGGCGATGATCCTGTCGGACGAAAGCTTCCGTCCCAAACGGGCCGGGCTGCTCAGGGAATATTTCGCGCTACAGGCCGCCGCCAACGCGGCCTGCATGAGCGGCGGGTCGTGGTGAGGTCAGTAAAAACTCTGCGGGTCGATATCGAGTGTGATGCGGACATTGGCCGGGTATTTCACCGACGCGACCCATTTGCGCAGCGCGGGTTGCAGCACAACGCCCTTCGCCGCCTTCACCAGAAACCGCACCCGGTGGCGTCCACGCACGCGGGCCACGGGGGCCGGAGCGGGACCAAACAGATCCGCGCCGACCTCGTGCAGAATGCCTCCGTTTCGGGCAAGTTCGCGGGCGACCTCCCAGGTGCGCGGCTCGTCCGGCCCGGTCAGGATCACACCGGCGAGACGGCCATAGGGCGGCATTCCCACCATCCGCCGCATCTCGGCTTCCGCCCGCCAGAAGCCCTCATCATCGCCTGACAGAATGGCCTGGATGGCGGGGTGTTCGGGCTGGTGCGTCTGGATCAGGGCCTGGCCCGGGTGTTCGTGCCGCCCGGCCCGACCCGCGACCTGGCGCACGAGTTGAAAGGTCTTTTCCGCGGCGCGCAAATCTCCGCCCTGCAGGCCCAGATCGGCGTCAATCACGCCGACGAGCGTCAGCAGGGGGAAGTTGTGCCCCTTGGCCACCAGCTGCGTGCCAATGATGATATCCGCTTCGCCCTGCGCGATCAGGTCGATACGGGCCTTCAGCGCCTGGTGGCTCTCGGCCAGATCCGATGACAGGATGGCGATGCGGGCGTCAGGCCAAAGGGTTTCGGCCTCTTCCGCGATGCGCTCAACGCCCGGCCCGATGGCGTTCATCTTGCCTTCGGTTTTGCAGGAGGGACAGACCGTAGGGATGGGTTCGGTCGTGCCGCACTGGTGACAGACGAGACGCTTGCGGAAGCGGTGTTCGACCATCCGCGCGTCACAATTCGGGCACCCGACCTGGTGGCCACAGGCGCGGCAGATGGTCAGGGGCGCATAGCCACGGCGGTTGAGGAACAGGAGCGACTGCTCCCCCGATCCGACCCGGGCGTTGACGGCAGTCTCCAGGGCACCGGAGATCCAGCGGCCAGGTTCGGGCTGATCAAGCCGCAGGTCGATGGCCTCCATGTTGGGCAGTTCCGCAACACCGTAGCGCTCCGGCAAAACCAGGCGGTTGTACTTGCCGGCCTCGGCATTGGCCCAGGTCTCGAGCGCCGGTGTGGCGGAGGCAAGCACCACCGTGGCCTTCTCGATGGAGGCCCGCAGAACTGCCATGTCGCGGGCATGATAGCGCGCGCCGTCCTCCTGCTTGTAGGAGCCGTCATGTTCCTCATCGACGATGATAAGGCCAAGGTTTTTGTAGGGCAAAAACAGGGCCGAGCGAGCGCCGACAACCAGCCTCGCATCGCCCGAGGCAACCGCGTGCCAGGCGCGGCGGCGGGCGGTCTGGGTGACGCCGGAATGCCACTCCGCCGGGCGCGCGCCGAAGCGGGCTTCGACCCGGTCGAGGAACTCCACGGAGAGGGCAATTTCGGGCAGCAGCACCAGCGCCTGACGGCCCTGTTCGAGCGCTTCGGCCACGGCCTCCAGGTAAACCTCGGTCTTACCGGAACCGGTTACGCCCTTGAGAAGCGTAGTGGAATACTCGCCGGACGCGACGCGGGCGCGCAGGATGTCCGCCGCCTCGCGCTGACCTTTAGACAGTTCTTTGGTGCCGACCGCCGGGTCCAGAACCGGATATGGCGCATCCCGTGGCGCATCCTCGCGGACGATCACACCCTGGGTCTCGAGCCCCCTGATAACGCTCGAGGATGTTCCGGCCAGATGCGCAAGCTCACCCGGCGCGAAGCCCAGATTGCCGTATTCCTCGAACACCGCCAGAACCCGCGATCGTGCGTCCGTCATGCGGTCGGGCTGCACGTCGGTCAGGCGCAAAACCGGGCGGGCGGATGGCGGGGCGGCAAGCGCCGGAACCCGCGTGGCAAGACGCAGCATCGCGGTCAGCGGCGTGATGGTGTAATCGGCAGCCCGCTCAAGGAAGGACCGCATCTCGGCCCGCATTGGCTCAAGCTCGAGAACACGGGAAATGGCGCGCAGTTTTTCAACCGGGAACTCGCCCGTACCCGGCCCCCAGACACAGCCCATTACACGGCGCGGACCCAGCGGCGCCTCGACGAACGCACCGAGATCCACGCCGCCCTCCGGCGCGCGGTAGTCGAGCATTCGGTCAAGGCCCTCGGCGGTCAGAACACTGACCGTGTCGCCGGGTGAAAAATCCCTTGTGCAGGGTTCGTCGGGAATGAGATTGAGCTGTTCCATTACACCAGACCTTGGGATAGTATCGCGACGAACCACAAGGGTGGACAATTATCCCGGGAGTACAACGGTCATGAAATTCTTTGTCGATACGGCGGAAGTCAACGACATTCGCGAACTTAACGCACTTGGTCTGCTTGATGGCGTAACCACGAATCCAAGCCTGATCAAGAAATCAGGCCGCGATTTTGCCGAGGTGGTACGGGAAATCTGCGACGAGGTCGAAGGCCCGGTCAGTGCCGAGGTCGTGTCGCTCGACTACGACTCGATGATCGCGGAAGGCACAAAACTGTCCGAGCTTGCGGACAACATTGCGATCAAGGTGCCCCTGACCTGGGACGGGCTGAAGGCCTGCCGGACCTTCTCGGACCAGGGCAAGATGGTCAACGTGACGCTGTGCTTCTCCGCCAACCAGGCCCTGCTTGCGGCGAAGGCGGGTGCAACGTTTATTTCACCTTTCATTGGTCGGATGGATGACCTCAACCTCGATGGAATGCAGCTGATCCAGGACATCCGGCAGATCTATGACAACTACATGTTTGAGACCGAAATCCTTGCGGCCTCGATCCGTACGGCAAACCACGTCAGCGAATGTGCGCTGGCCGGTGCCGATGTCGCGACCTGCCCGCCGGGTGTTCTGCGTTCGCTTTCCTCGCATGTGCTGACGGACAAGGGGCTTGAGGGCTTCCTGAAGGATTGGGAAGCCACCGGACAAAAAATCTAGATCGGATCAACATATGGACGTGATTGACAAAACGGCGGAACAGAACCTCAAGGATCTTATTCTGGAGAACCCGGAACTGATCCTGCGGGATGCCGATCTGATGCGCGCGCTGCTTCAGGCGGACCGCAGCACCGCGGGGCGCAATGTCGTTGACCTGCGCGCGGTGCTGGTGGAGCGGCTGGAGGAGCGTCTCGACAAGCTCGAGGACACCCATCGCGAGGTGCTTGCCGCAGCCTATGAGAACGTGGCTGGCACCAATCAGATCCACCGGGCCTGTCTTTCTGTTCTGGAGCCGGAAAGCTTCGCGTCGTTTCTTGATGTGATGACCCACGACCTCGCCACAACACTGGCGGTGGACGTGGTGCGCCTGGGCCTGGAGGCTCCGGGTGCGGAGGCCGGCAGCGGTCTTGGTCCGGAAGGCCCGTCGCGTAACGTGGTTATCGCCCTGCCCGATGGCGGTGCGACGGCCTACGTGACCCAGGGCCGGGGCATGGGGGCGCGGAAGATCACCTTGCGCCAGCTGGCCCAGGCCTCGCCTGATCTCTACGGGGAATACGCGCCGACCGTGAAGTCGGAGGCGGTGATGATGCTGGACCTTGGGCCCGGCAAACGTCCCGGTCTCCTGGCCGTTGGTGCCGAGGAGCCGGACCGGTTCCACGCGGATCAGGGGACCGATCTTCTGGTGTTCTTCACCGGCATATTCGAGCGCGCCCTGCGGAGATGGCTGGCGTGAGCGAAACCCGGCCATCCGAAGGGGCGGTTGCCCTGATGCGGGAATGGCTGGAACAGCTTGAGGGGGTTCGGGGGCTGAGCCGCCGAACCCTTGAGGCTTACGAGAGCGACGTCCTAAGCTACCTTGGTTTTCTCAACCGGCACTGGGGCGGCCCAGCCGGATCGGCTGCGCTTGCGAAGGTTTCCATTCAGGACATGCGCGCCTGGCTTGCCAGCGAGCGCAAACGCGGGCTCGCGGCCCGGTCGGTGTCCCGTGCGCTGTCGGCCGTAAAGAACTTCCATGCCTGGCTGGCGGAAACCAAGGGCATTGAGGCGGCGGCGGTAACGGCCACGCGGGGTCCGAAGTCGAAGGACCGCCTGCCCCGCCCGGTTGCACCGGATGCGGCAAAGCGCCTGCTGGAAACCGTGGAGATGCAGAACCTGACGCCCTGGGTGGCGGCGCGGGATCTGGCCGTAGTGACGCTGCTCTATGGCTGTGGCCTGCGCATTTCAGAGGCGTTGAGCCTGAAACAAAAGGATGCCCCGCTTGGCGGGTCGGTGCGGATTTCCGGTAAGGGCGGCAAGGAACGGGTCGTGCCCGTCCTGACCGTGGCCTCGGAGGCCGTGGAGCACTATCGCGACCTCTGCCCGCATAAACCCGGACCGGAGGCACCGCTGTTCCTCGGCGTTCGCGGCGGTGCCCTGACGCCGCGCCCGATCCAGAAGGCGATGCAGACCGCGCGGATGCAGCTTGGCCTTCCGGAAACCGCAACACCCCACGCCCTGCGCCATTCCTTTGCGACGCATCTTCTGGAGGCCGGTGGCGATCTGCGCACGATCCAGGAACTGCTGGGGCATGCGTCGCTGTCCACGACCCAGGTCTATACCGGTGTTGATCAGGTGCGCCTGATGGAGGCCTATGCCGCGGCCCATCCCAAGGCCGCGGGCTGAGCGTGGCGGGTCCGGGAAGGAATCATCCGATTGAAATCGCCCGAAAAATGTGGTTTTCCCCGCGACCAGCCGTGACCCCCAGCAACGCCCCTGGTACCCAATGATCGTTCGCGAATACCCGAATGTCCTGAGACTTTTTTTGGTCCTTCAGGGCTCGGTGATCCCGCGGATCTACAAACATATCCTGTTTCTGGTGGGGCTGACGGTCCTGATCATGCTGGCGGACCGTTACCTGTTCGAGATGCCGCACACCACGATGCAGCCCTTCCTGGCGCTTGGAGTTGCCCTGTCGCTCTTCCTGGGGTTTCGTAACGTGGCGGCCTATGACCGCTGGTGGCAGGGGCGCATGCAATGGGGGCAATTGACCGGGTGCATCAGGGCGATGGGCCATGACAGCCGGATCTACCTCAACGAGGAGGACCGAAAGGAAATTCTCTGCCTGACCGGCGCGTTCATTCACCTGCACCGGGCGGGTCTGCGCAAGGACAGCAAGGCCGCGCAGCCCGCGCTTCAATATGTCGACGATGAAACGCTCGACCGGTTTCAGCATTCCAACAACCCCGCCAGTGCAGCCTTGCAGGAAATTGGCACGCGCCTCGCGGACTACGCCCGTGAAGGCCGGCTTTCGGGTTACGGCCAGCTGACCTTTACGCAACGGATGAGCGATCTGGAACTGTCGCGAACCAGCAATGAGGGCATCTCCAACACGCCGATGCCGTTCGTTTACTCGCTGCTCGTCTGGCAGACGGCCCTGCTCTACTGCATGCTGCTGCCCATGGGTCTGCTGGATGCGGCCGGGATACTGGCACCGGCCTTTGAGGGCATTGCCGGCTACGTGTTTTTTGGTCTGGCGGCTGTGACGGACGAACTCGAACATCCGTTCAGTGCGTCAAAGAACGGTCTGCCGCTTGATGCGTTGTGCCGGTCGGTGGATATCAGCCTCGCGGAACAGCTGGGCCGGACCCCGCCACCACCGCTGGAAGTTCGCTATCATATTCTGACCTGATCACCGGTCTTTCACCCAACTGTGAAGCGAAACCCTTTGATGTTGTGGCTCAGGGGATGGAGTGTCGTGTCTCACGACCATCGCAACAGGAAGGACCACAAACATGATCCAGTCGAGACGCAGGTTTCTCGCCACATCCGCAGCAACGGTCGGAGGCGTGACATTCCTGCCCTACATGGCGCAGGCGGCCGACACGTTCAGCAGCGATGCGGGTGACATCACCATCCATCCGATTGAGCATGCGTCATTCGTTATGGAAACGCCGCTCGGGACCATTCATGTTGATCCGGTTGGCGAGGCCTCGGCCTATGCCGACCTGCCCGCGCCGGAACTGATCCTGATCACCCACGAGCATGGCGACCACTACAATGTCGATACCCTGACGGCGCTCGCCGGAGAAAACACGCGGATCATTTCCAACCCGGCCGTGCATGACATGATGCCGCCGGAGTTGCAGGAGAAGACCGCGGCGATTGGCAATGGTGAAAACGCGTCCTGGCGCGATCTGGGCATATCGGCCATCCCGGCGCATAACACCACCGAGGACCGGATGCAGTTCCATCCACCGGGTCGGGACAATGGTTATGTACTCGATTTCAACGGGTTCCGGGTCTACATCTCGGGCGATACCGAGGACATTCCGGAAATGCGCGCACTGGAGAATATTGATCTCGCGTTCGTTTGCATGAACCTGCCCTTCACCATGGATGCGACCGCAGCGGCCTCGGCCGTGCTCGAGTTTCAGCCGACTTATGTCTACCCGTATCATTATCATGGCCGGGACGGCGGCACCCAGGACCCGGCGGAATTTGCCGGTCTGGTGGGTGAGGTGTCTGAGGTCAAATTGGGGAACTGGTACGGCTGATCCCGACCGCTCCCGCAGCACCAAAAAAAAGGCCCGCCAGTCCGGTGGGCCTTTTCTTTCGTTCAGATATCTGCGGCGTCTAACCGAACACGACACCGGGCAGCCAGGTCGCCATTGCGGGGAAGGCCGCGAGGATACCGAGCATGATCAGCTGGATGATGACGAAGGGAATAACGCCTTTGTAGATGTCGATCGTTCGCACTTCCGGCGGAGCTACACCGCGCAGATAGAAGAGGGCAAATCCGAACGGAGGCGTCAGGAACGAGGTTTGCAGGTTAATCCCGATCATCACGGCTACCCAGACCGGATGGAACAGCACGGCACCGTCAGGTGTGTTGTAGCTGAACAGGACCGGGGCCATGATCGGCACGACCACGAAGACGATTTCGAGAAAGTCGAGGAAGAAGCCAAGCACAAACATCACCAGCATGACCGCAACCATTGCACCCCATGGGCCGCCAGGCAGCGCGTCCAGCATGTTGTGAACGGTTTCCTCACCACCGAGACCGCGGAAGGTCAGGTTGAAGAGCTGCGCACCGATGAGGATGACGAAAACCATACAGGTCACCTTGGTGGTGGACTGCATGACATCGACCAGAACCTCGCGGTTCGTGTCGGGGTCACGTTTCGACATGGCGCGCAGAATGCTGGAAATCACGCCCCAGGCGATCAGCAGACAGAACGCGCCGGCAATATACATGCCGATCTGATCACGAGGCTCGATCACGTCGCGGGTCGTACGGAGATCGAACATCGTGGTACATGCCAAAGCACCCACAACACCCACAAACGCGGCGAGCTGTGGCCAGGGGTTTTCCTCCTTAAACCGCTCGCCAGCGAGAAGAAGGGCACCAATTGCGCCGACCGCTGCGGCCTCGGTGGGTGTGGCGATGCCCGCAAGGATGGAACCCAGAACAGCGATAATCAGGGTGATGGGCGGCACAAGAACGCGTACGATCTGCCAGGCGCTGACCCGGTCCTCCTCGGCTGTTTCCATGGCCGGAGACGTAGCTGGTGCGAAGATCGCCATGCCAATCTGATAAAGGAAGTAAAGGCCAACCAGCACCAGGCCGGGCAGCATTGCACCGGCAAAAATGTCTCCCACGGACACCGGATCCGGCGCCCAATCGCCGGCATTGCGGCGGGCCTCAATGTATTCATTGGAGATTGTATCGCCCAAAATGACGAGCACAATCGACGGCGGAATAATCTGGCCCAAAGTCCCCGACGCAGCAATGGATCCGCAGGCCAGGCTTTTCGAGTAGCCGTAGCGCAGCATGGAGGGCAGAGATATCATTCCCATCGTCACAACCGTGGCTCCGACAATGCCGGTCGATGCGGCGAGAAGCATTCCCACAAAGGTCACCGCAAAACCCAACCCGCCAGGCAGGGTGCCAAACAGACGCCCCATGGTTTCCAGCAGTTCGCCGGCGACCTGACTGCGTTCGAGCATGACGCCCATAAAAATGAACAGCGGGACCGCGACGAGAACTTCGTTGGTCTCGTCCATGAGGCCGAAGATGCGGTTGTAGAACGGTTTGAGGAAGCCGAGATCGCCGGAAGCGAAATAGCCGACCTGAAGCCACGCGCCCAGAAGCGCAAAGATGAGACCCACCGCCGCCAGGGTGAAAGCGACCGGAAATCCGCGCAGCAGCAGAACAACCGCTGCCGCGAACATGATGAGGTCGAGATAGTTGGTGATAAATTCCATATGCGGCGCCCCTAGTCCAGGCTCTCTTCGCCACGGTACGGGTCATCGACCCACTCCCCCCGCAGCCTGAGTGCGCATTTCAGCGCGGTTGAGATACCCTGAAGCGCGAGCAGAACCGCAGCCACCATCACAGTGGATTTCAGGACATATTTGTACGGAATGCCCGACGCCTCGGTGGAGCCTTCGAGGTTTTTCCAGGACATCGCCACGTTGGGCTGCGCCGACCACCAGATAATGTAGCAGACCGGCAGAAGAAACAGCAGCGAGCCGAGAAGGTCCGTCCAGTTTTTCACTGTCTCGGATGCGTCGGAATAGAAGATGTCGACCCGCACGTGACCGTTGTGAAGGAACGTGTAGCCGGCACCGAGCATGATGAGCGTACCGTGCAGGTACACGATGAACTCCTGCCACCAAAGGGATGAAATCCCGAGGAAATCAGGTGCGGAATAGACGTACCGCATCACCACGACGATGAACTGGACCACAACCATCAGGAGGGTAAACCACGCAACCACGCGGCCTATGCCCTCGTTGATGGCATCTATGTACCGGTAGACCTCATGCATGTTCTTTACCCTGTGACTGCCGCCCCCCCGTGGGGTGCATGAGAAAACAAGTGGACGGCGCGGCATGGAACCGCACCGTCCGGATTGAAGGAACAAACTCCTTAGAGGCTCAGCGCCCTTGCCCGAGCGTCCGTGTAGCTTTGATCAGAGATTTTCGTCCAACCGGCCACCGATTTACGGAACGACGCGTAGCTCTCATAGATGCGCTTGCCGATGTCGTCCTCAGCACCCACATCCGCCACCACCTGTTCGGACAGGGTTGCAATCTCATTCCAGACTTCCTCAGGGAACTCATGAAGCGAAACGCCATGGTCGCTCAGAAGCGTGTCGAGGCTGGAGCCGGAGCGCGCGTTGAACTCTGCCATCATGACATCGTTTTCCGCGGTACAGCAGGCGTGGATCAGGGCCTGGTCGGATTCTGACAGACCTTCCCACCAGCCGCGGTTCATGCCCACGGCGAGACCGGAGCCAGGCTCGTGGAAGCCCGGATACATGTAGTTTTTAAGGATCTTCTGGAAACCGAAAGCCATGTCGTTGTAGGGGCCAACCCACTCGGTCGCGTCGATCGTGCCGGCCTGAAGGGCGGGGAAAATCTCACCACCGGGAAGCGCGATGGCATTGGCGCCGAGCTGACGCAGAACCTCGCCGCCGAGACCCGGCATACGCATCTTGAGGCCCTTCATGTCGTCGAGCGACGTGATCGGATCGCGGAACCAGCCGCCCATCTGAACACCGGTGTTGCCTGCGAGGAAGCCTTTTACGTTGAAGTCGGCGCCAAGCTCGTCCCACAGTTCCTGACCGCCACCGAAATGCATCCAGGCCTGGAGTTCCTGCGCGGTGAAACCAAGCGGCACGGCGGTGAAGAAGTTGTAGCCCTTGTGCTTGCCCTGCCAGTAGTACTCCGCACCGTGGTACATCTCGGCTGCGCCCGAGGATACGGCATCAAAGCTTTCAAAAGCGGGAACGAGTTCGCCGGCGGCGAAAAGCTGCACCTCGATCCGGCCACCGGACACGGCCGTGATGCGGTCGGCGACGCGCTGCGCACCGGTTCCCAGACCGGGGAAGTTCTTCGGCCAGGTGGTGACCATCTTCACGACCTGTTTGTCCTGCGCGATGGCAGGGGCCGCGAGAGTTGCCGCACCTGCGGCACCAGCGCCCAAGGTGGAATTTTTTAGAAAAGAGCGACGATCCAAGATTAAACCTCCCATGAATAACGTCAGCAGTTCGACCGGCATGCGCCGGTCAGGTTCGTCGGGCGGGTCAAGAGACACACCCGCCTTTGCGGGCGGTCAGGCCACCCGTCCATAAACCGGCGAACCGGTCGTTTAGATAATCCTGTCGGGAAAAAACAGCGGAGACGGCCACGGCACGGCGCTCAAAACACATCTAAGATCCGGGCCCTCCCAAGCCACTTTCCGAATTTCGCGGATTAATATCGAAAGTATCCGAAAACACAAACACTTGAACAGTTTTTTTGACAGGCTTTTGGTCAATGTGAAGCGCAGCAATGTTAAGGCATTGCAAACACACGCGAAATACCTCCACTCGCACGGGTGCAACATTTGGAATTAACCCTAACGCAACGTCTGCGCGCGAGAACTGCAAGAGAGAGTTGAATTCGGAGGGCGAATGCGCCCCGAAAACCGCCAACCTACTGATATCGCCGGGAGTCGGCGAAAAGCCCGGATAGGCGATTTTCCGCCGATTCGCGACTGTCGACGCCGGAAACGCAACAGCGAGGTAGATTTACATGAAGATTGTGCCACTATCGATGCAAGTCAGAAAAATCTGGCGCTTATAAACAGCATCGCATGACGGTGCGGAGGCAGGTACAGTGAACAAACAACCAGCAGCACGGCTGTCGGAACGGTCGGTCGAGCAGTTAATGGATCCGGTTGCGTGGGAAGTCCGTGTCGCGGACGCGCGGAAAAGGCGTCTGGCGGCACTTGAGGCGCGCCGAAGCCAGGAACACGCCAAAGATGTCCCCCAGGACGTGGCACCCAATCCCGTTGTTGAGGAAGCCAAAGCACGGATCACACGCAAGACGCCGCCGCATGAGCGGCTGCACGTGTCGAGCAGGATCCGCGGCGGTTCGGACGACGCCAATGCGGTGATCGAACGCGCCGCGATGGTGGCAAAGGCAATGGCGGAAGCCGCCGAGAAGGAACCGGCCACGACCCGCAAACAGACCACCCGGAAGATCTCCATCCCGATGCCGGGCCCGTTTCCGCTGGCAAAATTCGGGGCAATGTTCCCGAAATCGGCCAAAGCGGCCCCTGCCCGGGCGGAACAGTCCGGACCACGGCCGACCCGCCTTCAGGTTTCTCCGGCCGGTTTCTGGATGATGTTCGCGACTGGTGCCACGGCGGGTATTGCCGCAGCACTCTGGATTGCGGACACGGGAACTTCCGGGATTGCCGGTGATCCGGTGACAGCGGCTCTGTCGTCAGAGGAACCAGCGGTCACGGAAGCGACGTCCGAGCCAGTTCTGGTGGCCGCGCTTGAGACGACACCGGTTGTGTTCTCCGATGCCACGGGCTCAACGACGCCATTCGATGCGGCGATGACCTCGCTCACGCCGGATGTGCAGCCGAAACCGCTTCTTCCCAGGACGGAGCCCCTGTCCCTTGCCGTTCCAGCACCGCAGCCCCTGCCGGATCAGGAGGTCATCGAAGCCGCGGCCGCACCTGCCGAGGTGACACCGTCAACGACCGCAATCCCTGCCCCACCCTCCGGAACCAAAATCAGGGTTCACATCCCTGACGGCGGCTCCAGCATCGACGGCGAGGCACTGGTCGCATCGCTGACCGAGGCGGGATACGACGCGATTGGGCCCATCGAGACCTCTTTCACCATCGACACAACCAATGCGCGGTTTTTCCATGAAGCGGACGGCGCGGTGGCGAATTCGCTGATTGGTGCGCTGACGGGTCAGGTTGATCCATCCGCCGTCTCGCGGGATTTTACCCATCTGGAGGCGCGTCCCTCCCAGGGCACGCTGGAACTCTGGCTGTCAGGCAAGTCCCAGGACGTGGCGGCTGCGGCCGTGGATGCGGCCCGGCTTCAGGCCCTCGTCCGGTCGGCGAACGCCGAATAACACAAGGTTTAACGCCTGCCGGGGGTTCACGACCGACTCCCCGGCACTTTCCTGCGGCCCCTTTGCGGGCCGCTTTTTTGTGAAGGTGAATTGACCCGGTTCGGCATGTGTAAAGTTGCCTCCGTCACCAAACGGACATATAGCCGCTGAAACGCAGCAGATATGGAACAGCAAACATGATCGGCCGTCTAAACCATGTTGCCATCGCAGTCCCCGATCTCGAGGCTGCCATGCAGTCCTACAGTTCAATGCTTGGCGCAAATGTCGGCGCACCACAGGATGAACCGGATCACGGGGTAACGGTGGTGTTCATTGAACTGCCGAACACCAAAATCGAACTGCTGTACCCGCTTGGTGAGAACTCCCCGATCGGGAAGTTTTTGGATAAAAACAAAAACGGCGGCATTCATCACGTCTGTTACGAGGTCGATGACATCATTGCCTCGCGGGATCATCTCGTCTCAACCGGCGCCCGCATTCTCGGCACTGGAGAGCCGAAAATCGGCGCTCACGGCAAACCGGTTCTGTTCCTGCATCCGGCGGACTTCAACGGATCCCTGATTGAACTGGAACAGGCATGACCATCACATCTGCCATCGTACTCTATTCCGTGCTCTGGTTTCTTGGGCTGCTCGTCGCACTGCCCATCGGAGTACGTACGCAGGGTGAAAGCAACGACGTGGTACCGGGAACGCCCGCCTCAGCGCCGGTTAATCCCCGCATTGCGAAAAAGATGATCTGGGTGACCGGGATCGCTGCCGTTTTGTGGGCGGTGATCTTCTCGGTCATTCAGTGGGGCGGCATCACCATCGAGGATCTCGACTTCTTCAACCGCATGTAGCGACCGGATCAGTCGGGATCTTTGGGCCGCCAGGTGATGAAGAGTTTCCAGGTGGCCAGAGCGGCGATGCCCAGGAAAACCGCGCCCCAGACCGCATTGCCATGCCAGAATTCAAACAGGGCCCAGAGGGCGCTAAACCCGACAATAACAATCCGCACCCAAAGCGGGCGGTAGGCGGGGTGATCCGCATCAATGATTTTCACAGGTCACCCCCGTTGTTTCAGGCACGTTCCACGTATTCCATGGTCTCGGTGGAGACGATGATGGCCTCACCTTCGGACACGAAGGGCGGGATCATGACGCGCACGCCGTTGTCGAGAACAGCGGGTTTGAAGCTGTTGGCGGCAGTCTGACCTTTCACGGCCGGTTCGGTTTCGGCCACGGTTACGGTCACCTTGTCGGGAAGCTGCGCGTTCAGGGCCTCGTCCTCATGGTATTCGATTTTGATGGTCATACCGTCCTGCAGGAACGGGCGGCGGTCACCAAGGATGTCTGCGGGCAGTTCGATCTGCTCGAATGTCTCGGCGTCCATGAAGACGAGCATTCCGTCGCTTTCATAGAGGAACTGCTGGTCCTTCTGCTCAAGACGAACCTTCTCGACCTTGTCCGCGGAACGGAACCGCTCGTTGAGTTTGGAGCCGTTGCGCAGGTTCTTCATCTCGACCTGGGCGAAAGCGCCACCTTTGCCGGGTTTCACGTGATTGACCTTCACGGCAGCCCACAGGCCGCCGTCATGTTCCAGAATGTTGCCCGGACGAATTTCGTTGCCGTTTATTTTTGCCATCGGGGTAATCAATCCATCTCTGATGTGCCGTTTGCGCAGCCTATACGGCCTGTCGGGCAGCCTGACAAGCCACACGGCTGTCATCGCGCCGTCACGGGAACGATACACCGGACCGTTACCGTACACCCCGCGTCCGCAGGACAGGGCATGCGGCCCGCGTTCCGCGGTCCGGCGTTGTATCGGCGGGGATATTTTCATGACATATACAGTTACCGAACCGGAGAGCCCGACGGCCTCCTCAAACGGCGCGCAATGGTTTGTCGTGCTCGGGCTCGTTTACCTGCTGCTCGTTGCGGTGGGTATGATCGGCACCGGCTTCAAGGCCGCGGCAGGCGATCAGGCGAAGGACCTCTTCGCCTTTGCCAGCAACCCGGTGACCGGCGTCATTGTGGGCACCGTGGCCACCGCGCTTATCCAGTCATCGAGCACGGTGACCTCAATCATTGTTGGTCTGGTCGCGGGTGGCCTGCCGGTCGAAATTGCCATTCCAATGGTGATGGGGGCCAATATGGGCACGACGATCACCAACACCATCGTCAGCCTGGGCCACGTTCGTCAGGGTGAGGAATTCCGCCGGGCATTCGCCGCCGCAACGGTGCATGACTTCTTTAATCTGTTCAGCATTTTCATCTTCCTCCCGCTCGAAATCATGTTCGGATTCCTGGAGAAGATCGGGCAGACCCTGGCTGGAATTCTGGTTGGCGGCGACTCAATGGCCGTCGGAGGATTCAACTTCATCAAACCGTTGGTCAAACCTCCGGTCAATCTTCTGAAGGACGTGTTCCACGGTATGGGCGCCAATGACGTGGTGACGGGCGTTCTCTTCATCATTCTGGGGATCGCGCTGATTTTTGTGGTGATCACCTTTATCGGCAAACTGCTCAAGGTACTGATGGTCGGTCGCGCAAAGGCGATTTTGCACGCGGCGGTTGGGCGGGGGCCGGTCTCCGGGATCTTTTCAGGGACCGCAATTACCGTGCTGGTTCAGTCCTCCTCGACCACAACCAGCCTTGTTGTGCCGCTGGCCGGTAGCGGTGTGTTCAGTCTGAAGCAGATTTATCCCTTCACGCTGGGCGCCAATATCGGCACCTGTATCACGGCGCTCCTCGCGGCAACGGCAGTCGATGGGGGAAACGCGGTCTTTGTGCTGCAGATCGCGTTGGTGCACCTCAGCTACAACGTCATTGGTGTTCTCGTGATCTACGGGCTGCCGTTTACGCGAAACATTCCCATCCGCGCGGCGGAATGGCTGGCGGACCTTGCGGTGAAAAACAAGGTCTACGTCGCGGCCTACATTGGAACGGTATTCTTTATCCTCCCCCTGGTTCTGATTGGCATCAGTCAGATCATGGGCTGGTGAAGCGAAAGGATCATGGACATGGATGAAGTGAAAAACCGCCGTGAAGCCCTCGAGGAGAAAATCGAGGACCTTGAGCAGACGCTTGCCGGCCTGAAGGCGCAGTTGCGGGCGGAATCGGAACGCGAACAGCACGAAGCCATTGACCGCCTCGAGATGTACCTGGGCGATCTCGACAAAAAGAACTCCAATCTTCAGGACTTCTGGAAAATGCTCCGGAGCGACATCGGGGAGCTTTTCGGCCTCTCCGGAGACAGGGGGAAAAACCAATGAAACGGTACGTGAAAACAGGTCTGGTCCCTGCCCTGCTCCTCGTCTCCACCACGTCCGGTTTCGCAGGCGTTGAGGAAACGGTTGCGCTTACGGATGTTCCGGCAATTGTGATGGAAGCGGCCAAAGCCAATCTGGTCGGGTTGCGGGTTGTTAGCGACGCGCCGGTGCCGCTGGAGGACGAGAGCCTGATGGATGACAATCTTTCCGTCACCTATGAGGCGCTCGGCGATGTCAAAATCACTGGTGCGAATACCGAGACCGAGGATGATGGCAGTGTCGTCTACGAAATTCAGGGCACCGTCGACAGTGGTCGCAGGATCGAAATTGATATTGATCCCGACGCCAACGTGGTTGAAATCGAGATTGAGTTTTTTGAGGAGGATGTGCCGGGGGCCGTACTGAAATCGGTGGAGGCGAAAATGCCGGACTTCGTGCCGGAGTTCATTGAGGCCAGCCATTCCGACAGCCTGCAGGTCATTGGCTATGAGTTTGCCGGAAAAATCGGCGGCAGCCCGATGGATATCGAGGTATCAGCCGACGGGCGGGACATCACCGTCGCGGACGACTGATATCAAAAAGGCGAAAACCCGCCCCTCGTGATCCCTCGGGGCATTGACACCCCGAACAATCCCACTATAAGCCGCGTCTCCGCCGTCCCATTAGGGCGGCGGTTTTCTGTGGTGTTTGTGGCCTTCGAAAGAGGGAGCCTGTCGGTCGGGAATGAGCCCGGCAAAGGAAAACACCGTACTGTTGTTAAAGGAATGGACCCGTGACCAAGCGTACGTCCTCGAAATACAAACTTGATCGCCGTATGGGCGAAAACATCTGGGGTCGCCCGAAAAGCCCCGTAAACCGCCGTGAGTACGGCCCTGGCCAGCACGGACAGCGCCGCAAGGGCAAACTGTCCGACTTCGGTATCCAGCTGCGCGCCAAGCAGAAGCTGAAAGGCTACTACGGCGACCTGACCGAAAAACAGTTCCGCCGCATCTATGGCGACGCCGTTCGTATGCGCGGTGACACCTCCGAGCTTCTGATCGGCCTGCTTGAGCGCCGTCTCGATGCGGTTGTTTACCGCTCGAAATTCGTACCGACCGTTTTCGCCGCCCGTCAGTTCGTGAACCATGGTCACGTTCTGGTAAACGGCAAGCGCGTCAACATCCCCTCCTACCGCGTGAAGGAAGGCGACGTTGTTCAGGTCCGGGAAAAATCCCGTCAGCTGGCCATCGTCATGGAAGCAACGGCAAGCGCCGAGCGCGACCTGCCCGAGTACCTGAATGTCGACCACTCCAAAATGACCGCCGAACTGGTTCGCACCCCCGCGCTGAGCGACGTGCCCTACCCGGTCATGATGGAACCGAACCTGGTCGTGGAATTCTACGCGAAGAACTGATCTTCGCCGTTCCGACTTACGAAGAAGCCCCCGCATTGCGCCGGGGGCTTTTTTTATTTTCAGCAGTCATTCTCGGCAGTACAGACGCAAAAGCAAAGTGCTTTCGCGCTTTGGCGACTGTTTCGGTCAGCTGGCTTTCATCCAGGCGTCGAGTGCGGCAATGCCTTCGGGCGTCATGCGCAGGCCGAGGCGTGAACGCCGCCATACGACGTCCTCAGCCGTCCGCGCATATTCACGCTCCATCAGCCAACGGATTTCGGCGCCGGTCAGATCGGCCTCAAATTTGGGGCCAAGATCGTCAACCGTTTGCGCGTCACCCAGAATGTCCCGGGTTTCGGTCCCGTAGGCCCGTACCAGCCGTTTGGCCCAGCGGTCACTGAGGAACGGATACCGGCCCATGAGATCAGCGATCAACTGCGCGACGCCATCCACTGGAAAATCACCACCGGGCAGGGCAACGCCGGCGGTCCAGTCGCCCTTCATGGCGGAGAAATAGGGCTCGAGTTTCGCGAGTGAGTTTTCCGCGAGTTTCCGATACGTCGTAATTTTGCCGCCAAATACGTTGAGCAGCGGCATCGCCCCACCCTCGTCATGGACCTTCAGAACGTATTCCCGCGTCGCCGCCGTGGCCGAAGCCGCGCCATCATCGTAGAGAGGGCGCACCCCGGAATATTTCCAGACCACATCCTCCATCCGCACCGGTTTCTCGAAATATTCGGAGGCAAAGTTGCAGAGGTATTCCGCTTCCTCATCGGTGCAGACCGGTCTGGCCGAAGGGTCGGGATGATCCGCGTCGGTGGTGCCGATCAGGGTGAAATCGGTTTCGTATGGAATGGCGAAGATGATGCGCCCGTCCGTCCCCTGAAAGAAATAGCTCTTGTCGTGATCGAACAGGCGTTTCGTCACGATGTGACTGCCCCGGACCAGCCGGATATTGGCGGAAGTGCTTGTGTCCTCCACATGCTCGATCACATCCATCACCCACGGACCACCAGCGTTCACCAGTGCGCGGGCCTGATGCGATGTTTCCGCACCGGAGGCGTCCTGCGTCGTGATCTGCCAAACGCCTTCCTCGCGCCTGGCGCTGGTCACTTTGGTACGGGTCAGGATCTCCGCGCCCCGGTTCTCCGCATCACGCGCATTCAGAACCACGAGCCGCGAGTCCTCGACCCAGCAGTCGGAGTACTCAAAGGCTTTCGCGAACCGGTGCTGAAGCGGCTTGCCCACCGGATCTTTCGTCAGATCAATTGTGGACGTCCCAGGCAGAATGTCGCGACGGCCCAGGTTGTCATAGAGAAACAGACCAAACCGGATCAGCCAGCCAGGCCGCCGCCCCTTCATCCAGGGCATGAACAGGTTGAGAAGTTTTGAGGTCGGCGTATCCCCCTCGAACCGCATGTCCTTGTGATAGGGCAGCACGAAACGCATCGGCCAGCTGATATGCGGCATGGCGCGCAGCAGGGTTTCGCGTTCGACGAGGGCCTTGCGTACAAGGCCAATCTCAAAGAACTCCAGGTAGCGCAGCCCACCGTGAAAGAGCTTGGTCGAGGCGGACGATGTGGCCGACGCGAGATCGTTCATCTCCGCGAGCTTTACGGACAGCCCGCGTCCCGCCGCGTCGCGGGCAATGCCGCAGCCATTGATACCACCGCCTATGACAAAGACGTCGACGACCGTTCCGTTCTCCATGAGCGCGTTGACCCGTTGTTCTTTGCGTTTCCATCCACTGCTTCTACGAACATCGCGGAGGGGTTTGAGTCAAACGAATTTTCGTAATTGTTCGTATTTTTGCCGTTTTTATTCGCATTGGCACCCAAGGGGCCACAAGGGCCCACCAACCGAACGCCGAAACCTAGCCCGTAACAAGGCCATCGCCTGCCTGGGCCAGCCCACGCGTGATGCTGCCACTGGTCGGACAGAGCGGGATCAGACAGGCCTGCACCGCATGGTAGATGTCCGGCTTTCCTACGAAAACACGCTCGGTCGGTAGCAGGTTGTCATCGAGCGCCGGGAACCAGCCGCCGTTTTTTCGGTCGATCAGGTGGGTGTCGGTAAAACTCCAGATGCGCCGGTACCAGGTCTCGAACCCCTCGTCCGGGAACACCTGTCCCAAAACGGCTGCGGCGGCAATGCCCTCGCAGCAAGGCCACCAGAACCGGTCGCTCTGGTCAGGCGCGTTGTTCCAGTCGAGCGTGTAATAGAAGCCGCCCGTTTGAGCGTCCCATCCCTGAACGCACGCATTGTGGAACAGGTTGCGCGCGGCCTCCGGCATCCAGTCGGTTTTGCGGCCCTCAAGTTCCCACAACTGGATCAGAAGACGACTCCATTCGAGCGCGTGACCCGGCGTGGTGCCGGAGGGACGGAACACGGGGTCGCCCGCATAGTGCAGATCAACGTTCCAGTTCGCATCGAAATGTTCGGCCACCCGCCAGTCCACCGCCCGGGCATTGCGGTTGATGATGAGGTCGGCGATGCGGCCCGCGCGGTTCAGGTACTCTCCGTCCCCAGTTGCCTCATAGGCGGCCATCAACGCCTCGGTCAGGTGCATATTAGAGTTCTGCCCGCGGTAGTCGCTGATCGCCGCCCAGTCCTGGGCGTATTCCTCGGTGGTCGCTCCAACAGCATCATCCCAAAAACGGTCATCCAGTACGGTGCTGACATCCTCCAGCAGGCGGTCCGCGTCGGGATGCCCAACAACCTTTGCCGACGCGCTGGCCAGGAGAACAAAAGCATGCCCATAGGCCTGCTTGGTGCTGTTGCTGATCCCGTCCTCGGAAATGCCCCAGACATAGCCGCCATTGTCGCTGTCGCGGTGTCCCTTCCAGAGAAAATCCATACCCTGATCAATCAGGCGGTCAGCCCCCGGCCGGCCCAGAAGATGCGCAATGGCAAAACAGTGAACCATGCGCGTGGTGACGTGCAGTTGCCGCACGTCCTCATGCCCCTGCGTTTCCGCGAGTGGTCGCCCGGCGGTATCGAGATCGTAAAAACCGCCGCGGGGATTTATGGACGTGTACTGAAAAAAATCGAACAGGTCCCCCGCCTGCCCGAGCAGCCAGAGCCGATGTGCAACCAGCTTTAGAAATTCCGGTTTCGTGTTGCCTGCCCAACTGGAATTGTCGGCCGCTGCCTGGTTCGACGTCATGTGCCCGCCCCTGAAAATATGCCTTTGCCGATTTGTTTCAGGGCATGCAGGCAAGCGCAAGCCCGGCATAGGACTTCGCGGGATATCGCGGCTCCCATCCTTCTTAGCGGTTGCGCCCCAGGTTGCGCCACCGCTAAAGATTCCGCAAACAAAACACCCAGGGCGGACACCAAAATGAGCCAACGGATCGAGGCGAAACTCCTCGTCGACTGCAAAAACCATCTCGGCGAGGGCATTCAATGGAGCGCGGAGCGGCAGCGGGTTTACTGGCCGGATATCTTCGGCAATGTGCTTCAGTCCTGCGACGAGAATGGCGGGGCGATTGAAAGCCTGGAACTCGAGACCGGACTGACGGCTTTTGGCTTCACCCGAACCGGACGGGCAATTGCGTCTTTCGTGGACGGGATCTGCTGGCTCGACATGGAGACCGGCGAACGTGAAATGCTCTATCCATTCCAGCCCGACAACCCCAAAACCCGTCTGAATGATGGAGGACTGGACCGTCAGGGTCGTTTCCTCGTCGGGGGAATGGACGAAGTCGACACGACGGCAATTGCGCCCATGCTGTCCGTGACGCCGGAGGGCGTGCGCGCAATTATGCAGGGTATTGCAATCTCAAACTCACTCGCTTTTTCGCCCGATGGCAAAACGATGTATTTCACCGATACACCGACCAAAAAAATCATCGCCTACAGCTATGATACGGAAACCGGAACCCCATCGGAGCCCCGTCTTTTCACGAAACTTTCCGAAGGAGACGGCGGCCCGGATGGGTCGACGGTCGATGCGGAAGGCAGGCTGTGGAATGCAAGGTTCGGCGGCAGCGCGGTACAGCGCTACCTGCCGGATGGAACACCGGACATTCGCGTTGACCTGCCAGTGCCAAATGTCACCTGTTGCGCCATTGGTGGCCGAAACATGAACAGGCTGTTCATCACCACTGCCCGCGCCGGCATGTCCGATGAGGCGCTCAATGCCTGTCCCACTGCGGGAGGGCTTTTTGTAGCGGATATACCGGTCAAGGGTCTGGAGGTCGGGTTTTACGCGGATTGAGATCCATCGGTCCTCGTTTGCCGGGATGACCAAACTCTTCATCAATGACCTACCAGTCCCCGGCCCCGCCGCGGGCTGATCGGACTGTCCCCCCTCGACTTTTCCATCGCGCTCTACGCGATCACTTTTTCGCGCAGCCTCGCCTTTCCGGGGTCATTTGGCTTGCCAGCAAGGCGTCGAGAACATAACAGGAACAAAAAGGATTTCCCTAATGGCTCGACGCTCGCTAAAGGAAAAACTCGCGATCCTGTCTGACGCGGCCAAGTACGACGCCTCCTGCGCCTCTTCAGGCGGGGAACGGAGGGACTCGCGCGATGGGAAGGGGCTCGGGTCGTCTGGTGGCTCAGGTATCTGTCACGCCTATGCGCCGGATGGCCGCTGCATCAGTCTGCTGAAAATTCTAATGACGAATTTCTGCATCTATGACTGCGCCTATTGCGTGAACCGGGTGTCGAGTCAGGTTGAGCGTGCCCGGTTTTCAGTTGAGGAGGTCGTGTCCCTCACGGTGGAGTTCTACCGCCGCAACTACATTGAGGGACTTTTTCTGTCGTCGGGGATTATCCGGTCCCCGGATGACACGATGGCGGACATGGTTAGGATTGCCCGAACCCTGCGTGAACAGGAGAACTTTCGCGGATACATTCATCTGAAAACCATTCCCGATGCCGCGCCCGAACTGATCGACGAGGCCGGGAAATGGGCGGACCGGCTTTCGATCAACGTGGAGATGCCGACGGAAACGGCCCTCGCAAAGCTCGCTCCAGAGAAGGACGCGAAGGGAATACGAAAGACCATGGCCGAGGTGCGCCTGCGACGGGAAGCGTCGCGCGAAAAGACCTACCGCGGCAAGCGAAAGGCCAGGTTCGCGCCCGCAGGCCAATCCACGCAGGTCATAGTCGGGGCCGATGGCGCCGATGACCGGGCAATCCTTTCGCAGTCATCGAACCTCTACGCCAATTATGCGCTGTCTCGCGTGTATTACTCCGCGTTTTCACCGATCCCGGACTCATCGAAGGCCCTGCCCCTGATCCGTCCGCCGCTCATGCGCGAGCATCGGCTGTATCAGGCGGACTGGCTTTTGCGGTTTTACGGGTTCGAGGTGGGAGAGATCGCATCCGACGGCATGCTTGATCTCGATATTAACCCCAAGCTGGCCTGGGCGCTGGCAAATCGGGCGCAGTTTCCGGTCGATGTGAACCGCGCGCCGAAGGAAATGCTTCTGCGCGTGCCGGGGTTTGGGACCAAAAGCGTGCAGCGTTTGATCGCCGCGCGGCGACACCGGACGCTGCGCTACGAGGACCTCAAGGCCATGGGCGCGGTGATGAAGCATGCCGCACCGTTTATCACGGCCGGAGGATGGTCACCGCGGGGCCTGACCGATGCCGCTTCGCTGCGCGACCGGTTTGCACCGCCACCGCAACAGTTGAGCCTTTTCTGATGCGACAGGTCGTGTTGCCCGTGATTGGAACGGTTGCGGCATGGCGGCGCGAGGCCCGAGCCCTTGCCGCCGCCGGAGTTTCTCCGGAACAGGTTGCGTGGTGCGTCGGTGAGGGGGAACACGATCTCTTTGCCCAAAACCCGGTTTCAACCGGGATTCCCCGCGAAATTCGGCTGTCAAAAGCCGCGTTGCAAACCATCGACAGCGCGCTGTGTCATTCCGATCCGGAACGCTTTGCACGGGCATATGCGACAGTCCTGCGTCTGTCGAATGGTAACGTGCGGTGGGGCGACCGAAGTGATCAGGCGATCCGCAGAATTCTCGCCGATGCCAAGGCGGTTGGTCGTGACATCCACAAAATGCATGCGTTTGTCCGGTTTCGGGAACTGCCAGCCGATGGACCCAGGCGTGCCTTTGCCGCCTGGTTTGAACCCGAACATCCCATAGTGGAGGCAGCGACGCCATTTTTTGCAAAACGCTTTGGCGATATGGACTGGGTCATCACCACCCCGACGGTCACCGCGACATTTCTGGACGGCAAACTGAGCTTCAGCCAAACACGTGCCCACGACCGTCCTCCGGAAGACGCGACCGAAGATCTCTGGCGGACATATTATGCGAGCATCTTCAATCCAGCCCGGCTGATGGTGTCCGCGATGCAGTCGGAGATGCCGAAAAAATACTGGAAGAACCTGCCGGAGGCCCGCCTGATCCCAGACCTGATCCGTAAGGCGCCGCGCAGGGCGGTGGAAATGCGGGACGCCATGCCGACCGACCCACCGGCACGTCGTGCGGCGGTCGCCCGTTCAATGCTGGAGCGCGAGGTCTCTGCGCCCGAGGCCGGTTCCCTGGACGAACTCCGCGAGGCGGCAGCGGGCTGTACAGGCTGCCCCCTGCACGGACCGGCCACGCAGACTGTTTTTGGCGAAGGGCCGGTTGATGCACCATTGATGATTGTCGGCGAGCAGCCGGGCGATCAGGAGGACCTGGCCGGGCGGCCGTTTGTGGGGCCGGCAGGTCAGGAGTTTGACATGGCGGCGCAGGCGGCCGGTCTTGACCGGTCCCTCATCTACGTCACCAACGCGGTCAAACATTTCAAGTTCGTGCCAAGAGGCAAACGACGAATCCACCAGCGGCCAAACGTGAGCGAAATTGAGCACTGCCGGTGGTGGCTGAACCTTGAGCGGAGGTTGATCCAGCCGCAACTCATCGTCGCGATGGGGGCCTCCGCCTGCGCGTCGCTCACGGGCTCCGGTACCGGTATCCTCAAACGACGCGGAAGTGTGGAACCCGGACCGGAGGGCACTCCGGTCCTCGTGACACTGCATCCGTCACACATCCTTCGGCTGCCAGACGATTTGGCCAAGGCCCGCGCACGTGCGGACCTTCAGGCCGATCTTGAGCGAGCCAGATCCCTGATGGAAGCCGCAGCGGCCTGATCCTCAGGATTGGACTTGCCGGCCGGAACGGTCCAGGGCCTCCGCCGCGAAATCCAGCTTCTGCCGCACGACCTCCGTCACCACAAAGGGATAGGCATCCTCCATACCCATGGAGCGGTTCAGGTGATTCACCGCAAGACCGATGTCCATTGCGGCGGCCAGATTATCGGGTGGCGTTTCATTCGTGAAGCCCAGCGCCTGCGCGCTGTCCAAAAGATCAGTCAGGTGCATGACATGTGCGGCCGTTTCGGCCCAGTCCTCATGGGGATGCGCGGATGCGTAGTGGCTGATATGCGCGTCGCGCCAGCCGCCATCATCCTCCGCGGCGTAGTGCCGTTTGAGTGCCCCTCCATAGTCCTCCCGTTCGTCTCCAAACATGACGCGGAAGGCGACCTCGAAGCCCTCATTCTCGGCAGCAAGCCGCAGAAAGAGGAAATGCGCGATCTCGTGGCGGAAATGGCCGATCATCGTGCGGTACGGTTCTTCCATCCGCTCGCGACGCGCGACAATTTCGGCTGGATCAGCCTCGGACACGTTGATCGTAATCAGCCCGTCCGCATGTCCCATCACGGTTCTGGCCGGGCCATCCCGCGTGGTCTCTGACAGGAGTTTGAAAACCGGCCGATCCCCGGCATCGTTCCTGCCGAACCAGCCAAGCGCAACCAGGTTCGCGATAACCCAGCGTTTGGCTGCCTCCGCCCGCGTCCAAAGCTCAGCATTGCCGTCGACAGCCATGTCAGGATGGGTGCGCGTCATGGAGCAGGACCGGCAAAACCCGCTGTCGCCGTCTGCTGTCCAGTTGCAGCCAATGGCATCACGGTTAGTGCAGGGCGTAAATTCGGAGACCATCGCGTCGGCATCCGGGTCGTATCCGACCATCAGGCCACAGGTGCAGGTACAGTTGTTGAACCAAACCCGGTTCCGACATTTGGGGCAGTGATAGACGCGCATCGGTCAACCTTCAAAAAAATGTGCGCGGTCGGCGCACCATCACAAAATCCCGCTGGCGGTCAATGGGACACCGCGGGATGTTCACCATCCTCTGGGTTTCAGAGAAAGCACGGCGAAGGCTGATTGCCTCCGCCGCACTGCTTCAGTTTCGCGTTTATTTTGCGGGTTCCTCGACCCTCGTTTTCTCAGCCGACGCCATGCCGGGCTGCTCGGATTTTCCGCCCAGCTTGTCACGAACTCCCTGCTCGATGCGGCCGCCAGTGTCGCTGTCAATGTTGCGCCAGTATTCGAAAGCGCGCTGAAGCACCCGCTCGCTGACGCCATCGGTCAAATGCCCAACGACATTGTTCACGAGGCGCTCACGCGCGGCATCATCCATCACGTCGCGCACAAGGATACCCGCCTGTGTCCAGTCGTCGTCATCCTGGCGCAGTTCGTAGGCCGCGCGTACCATGTCGCCGTCCGCGTGCCACAGACCCGCCTCGCGACCCGGATCGGGTTGCGGCGAGGGGCCGCCGTATGAATTGGGCGCATAAACCGGGTCGGACACCTTCTCCACCCGCATTGCGCCATCCTTGCTGTAGGAATGGACCGGGGCCTTTGGCTTGTTCACTGGGATCTGTTTGTAGTTCACGCCCAACCGCGCACGATGGGCATCCGAGTAGGAAAACCCGCGCGCCAGCAGCATTTTGTCCGGCGAAAGACCGATGCCCGGAACCATGTTGTTCGGCTCAAACGCCGCCTGCTCGATCTCCGTGTGAAAATCGGTGGGGTTACGGTCCAGCACGAGCTTGCCGACTTCCATCAGGGGGTAGTCGTCATGCGGCCATACCTTGGTCAAATCAAACGGATTGATCCGGTATGTTTTGGCATCCTCATAGGGCATGATCTGCCATTTGAGGGTCCAGCTCGGGAAGTTGCCTTCCGCAATCGACGAAAACAGATCGCGGCGGTGATAATCACCATCAGCGCCGGCCAGCCTGTCCGCCTCGTCCTGGCTCAGAAAGGCGTTGCCGTCGCCCTGATCCGTGTGGAAGTGGAACTTGACCCAGAACATCTCATCATTGGCGTTGACCAGGGAATAGGTGTGGCTGGAATAGCCATTCATTTCGCGCCACGTACGCGGGATGCCCCGGTCCCCCATCAGGTAAGCCACCTGATGCGCGCTCTCCGGGCTGAGCGTCCAAAAATCCCACTGCATGTCATGGTCGCGCATGTCGTTATCGGCGCGACGTTTTTGACTGCGAATGAAGTTCTGGAATTTCATCGGGTCGCGGATGAAAAAGACAGGCGTGTTGTTTCCGACCATGTCGAAATTGCCGTCGTCTGTGTACATTTTCACCGAAAATCCGCGCGGATCGCGCCATGTGTCCGGGCTGCCGCGCTCTCCGGCGACTGTAGAAAACCGGACCACGGTGTCCGTCTTCGCGCCCGGTTGGAAAACCTTGGCCTTGGTGTATTTACTCACGTCTGCCGTGACTTCGAAATGTCCGAAAGCCCCGCCACCTTTGGCATGCGGTTGACGCTCGGGGATCCGCTCACGGTTGAAGTTCGCCATCTGCTCGAGCAGATAGTGATCGTGCAGCACAATCGGCCCGTCGCGGCCTACCGTCAACGAATGCTCGTCGCTGCTGACCCGGATACCGGCATCGGTTGTGGTGGGTGGAACGGATTTGTCGTGCGTCATGGAAACAGCTCCCTGCAAATTAGCGGCTGTACCGGTAACGACGTGCGGGACTAAAGGTTCCGACAGAACTTGATTTCCGCGTGGGAACCCTACCCGGCTGACTAAATTGACGTCATGCGTGACAGGAAGGCTCAGAAGGACGAGCTGTTTTATATGTCAAAACGAACTCGACATGTCCGAGCGCTTCGGACCTGGTCCGCGCGCCCCGGCCCAGTGCGACGATACTGCCGTAAATTTCGTCGCCCACCTCGTCGAGCGTTGCGCCTCCCCGCGGGATGCGCCCGGCATTGACATCCATGTCATCAGCCATCCGGTCATGGGTTTCGGGATTGGCGCAGACCTTGATCACTGGCGAGATGGCCGACCCCACAACCGAACCGCGCCCGGTGACGAAAATGACGGCATGTGCACCGCAGGCAATCAACTCAATGATTTCGGCAGTATCGTTGATGTTCGGAAACCCAAATTTCGGGTCGCCGTCCGGGACCACATCCAACAGATAGAGCCCCTTACCTGGCGGCCGCTGCGCCGGTCTGACAATGCCGGATATCGGGCTGGAGCCGGACTTGGCATAGGCACCCAGCGACTTCTCCTCGATGGTCGACAGCCCACCAAGCGCATTGCCGTTGGAGAAAGAGCCGTAGCCCATCCGCGCATAATACCGCGCCGCCTTTTCTACGGTAGCAATGATTGCGGGTCGCAGCGCCGGGTCGCTGACCCGGTCGGCCATCACGTGTTCGCAGCCGATCAGCTCACCCGTTTCCTCGAACATGCAGGTCGCGCCCTCGGCAACGAACCTGTCGAACGCGCGGCCTGCCGCCGGGTTTCCCGTCAGACCGGAGGTGGCATCGGACCCACCGCAGATCGTGCCGATGACAAGCTCCGACACATCCATCGGGACCTTCGGTGCGGAGCGGAGGGTATCCACCTGATCCTCCACCCAGGCACGGCCCTCCTCAAGGGCGGCAAGCTTGCCACCGATTGCCTGTATGGTAATGAGGTTCACGGGGCGCCCCGAGGCGCTTATAACGTCTTCCAACTGCTGTTTGCGGAAGTTTTCGCACCCCAGCGACACCAACTGAACCGCCCCCACGTTTGGATGGGTGCAGAGCGCCTCCATCATCTCCTGGCCGTAATCCGACGGAAAACAGCCGGAGAACCCGATCACCTGCACGTCGCTCTCGTCAAAGGGCTTTGCGATTTTGGAGCAGACGTGATGCGCGCATTCCACCAGATAGGCCACAAGTACGACGTTGCGGATGCCCTTGCGCCCGTCGGCGCGGAGCCAACCGGTCATGGCAGTCATGCGTTCGTCCCCTCAATATCCTCAATGACAGTATACCGGCTGGTCAGGTTGTGCAGATGCACGTGATCCCCGGCAGAAATGGCACTGGATGCGAAGCCAATGGGTGCGCCATATTTCAGGACGTCACAGCCTTCCGCTATGTCCACCAAAGCCAGCTTGTGACCCAGGCCCATATCCCGCGGCACCGTAATGGACCGACCGACTACGTCTATTATCTCGCCCTGAGCCAGCGGGCGGATCGCTACAACGATGTTGTCGGACGGATGCAGGTGCAGCAGACCGGACACTTCCCCCGCGGATTGAACTGTCATGATCATCTCCCTATCCTAATGTGTTAAATGCACAAAAAACCTTTGACAACCAGTGAATATGTTCTTTAAGCATTTAAAACAAACAACGATGCCCGCGAAACCCGGGTACAGCACATGGGGAGGACGACCCGAAATGGCGGCACAGCCGGTATTGGAGGCGCGTGGGATATCGAAACATTACGGGGGCATTGTTGCGCTCGATAATGTGGATCTGACGCTTGAGGAAGGTGAGGTTCTCGCGGTTGTCGGCGACAATGGCGCGGGAAAGTCCACCCTGATCAAGGCGCTCACCGGGGCCATTCCCCGCACCAGCGGAACCATCCGGTTTGACGGCAAAGAGGCCCATATTGAAACCCCCACGGATGCAAAGGCCGCGGGTATCGAGACGGTTTATCAGGACCTCGCGCTCGTGAATGAGATCCCCATCACCCAGAATGTCTTCCTGGGGCGGGAGATCGTGCGGGATGACTGGCTGGGGCGCTTATTTGGCGTACTGGACTTTAAAAAGATGGACCGCGAAATCCGCGATCTGTTCGCCAAACTGGATATCCGCATCACTGACATCTACCGGGATGCACAGGCCTTCTCCGGTGGACAGCGTCAGGCGGTGGCTCTTTCCAAAACCGTGATGTTTGGCAAGCGGGTTGCCATTCTCGACGAGCCAACCGCAGCACTCGGCGTGCGTGAGAGCCAGATGGCGATGGATCTTGTCCGTTCGCTCAAGGATCACGGGCTGTCGGTCATCATGATCACCCACAACATGCAGCACGTGCTGAACTACTGCGACCGTGTGATGGTTCTCCGCCTCGGGAAACTTACCGCCGTGCGCAAGGTCAGCGACGTGGACGGCGACACTCTTGTCGGCCTGATCACCGGCACGATTGAAGGAGACGTCAGGGATGAGTGACACGCAAAACAGTTCCACCGCGGTGTCAAATCCCGGCGCGACGTCCCGGACATTTGAGCGGATCACACATGAGTTCATGCATATCTGGCAGGTCATTGCGGCGCTGGTGCTGATATACCTCGTATTTTTCGTGCTCTCCCCGCCCTTCCGCAGTTTTGACACGATGCTGTCAATCTTCGGTCAGGCGTCCATACTTGCGGTGCTGGCCTGTGGCACCACGGTCGTATTGATCTCGGGCGGACTGGATCTCTCCGTTGGTTCAATCTTTGCCGTGGTTGGGGTTTCCGTCGGCATCCTGCTGTCCGAGGTTGATCTGCCCGTCTGGCTTGCCGTGCTTGGTGGGCTCGGGATCGGTGCGGGTCTTGGTGCACTCAACGGCATTGTGCAGGTGGCCACCGGGGTGCCCGCGTTTATCGTCACGCTCGGGGGGCTGACGGCCTACAAGGGACTTGCGGAAATTCTGGCCAGCGGGCGGGATCTCTCGCGGTTTCCCGATGCCTTTCAGGTCATTGGTTCCGGCTACATCGTACCAATGGCGATCATGTTCGCTGCCGCTATCCTGACCGGCCTCTTCCTGACCAAAACGCGCCTCGGTATCCGGGCTTTTGCAATCGGTGGCAACGAGGACGTGGCACGTCTCGCCGGTGTCCCGGTCAAACGCAGCCGGATTTACTACTACATGGTCGGCGGTGCTCTCGCGGCCCTGGCGGCCATCATGGAGGTCGCGAAGCTGAACTTCGCGATGCCGGCGCGCGGTCAGAGCTATGAGCTGTTTGCCATCGCTGCGGTCGTGATTGGTGGCACCAGCCTGTTTGGTGGGCGCGGCGGTGTGGGCAAAACCCTGATCGGGATGCTCATTATGCAGACCATCACGGTCGGCCTGTCCTACATGGGTGTGGGCACCTCCTATCAGCGCATAGCGATCGGAATAATCATTATTGTCGCCGTCTACTGGGACGTCTGGCGCAGATCCACGCGGTAATTCCGCCGCGAAGGACAAGCCCTGTCAAAGGGCACAAATCCAAGGGAGACTTTGAAAATGACACTGACAAAAATTAAAACCATGCTGACGGCGACGGCCATGACGCTGGCCGCGACTACCGCAAGCTTCGCGCAGGATCTGCAAATCGCCTATACAGGCTTTTCCACGGATAACACGTTTTGGATCGGCGTGGCGGAAGCGGCTGCGGCGGAGGCAGAACGTCAGGGGGTTGAGTTCATCGACATGACCGCCTCCTCCCCGGACTCGGCCGCACAAAAGGACGCCGTTGACCGGGCGGTGGATATGGGCGTTGACGGCATCATAATCGGCTCCGTCGACAACCGTGCCTTTGACGCCTCGCTCGATGCGGCAGCGGAAAAGGGGATCCCGGTGGTGGCCGTGGATACCGGCATCGATCATGAGCACGTGTCGAGCCTGGTTCAGACCGACAACCTGGCGGCTGCGGGCATCGCCGGTGAGTTCATTGTCGAACAGATTGATGAGGGCAAAGTCCTCATTCTCGGCGGCTCGGCCGGGCATCAGACCGGCAACGCCCGCCGCGACGGGGTTCTCAATGCAGCCGAGCAAGCCGGGCATGAGGTGATTTTCCAGATTTGCGACTGGCAGGACGCCTGCGCTTTCGAGACCACGACAAATTTCCTTCAGTCCGATCCGGAAATTAAGGCGATCTTCTCCGCCTGGGATCCGGGTGCGCTTGCTGCGGTTTCCGCGGCCAAGGCTCTTGGAAAGCTCGATGACCTCGTCATTGTCGGCTTCGACGGCAACCCCGCCAACCTCGTTGCAATCGCGGAGGGCGAGCAGACCGCCACGATCAAGCAGGACAACACCCGCATGGGAATTGAATCCGTCCAGAACCTCGTGAACATCATCAATGGCGAGGACGCACCCGCCATGGTTCCGATCGACGGCATTCTCATCACGTCCGAAAACGTGGCTGAGTTCCAGTAACCAGCCGATGCTCCGGCCAATCATCTGGTGGGCGCGCCTCTGCGCCCACCTCCCCGCCCCGAGGAAAGCCCAGAAATGAAATCACTCGTCATTGACAAGATCGGTCACACAGCCTTTTGCGACGTCCCTACCCCGGAACCCGGGCCGGGTGAGGTTTTGGTCAGCGTTCACCACGTCGGCCTTTGCGGCAGCGATCTGAGCACGTTCAATGGCGCGAACCCGCTGGTGGAACTACCCCGCATTCCCGGACATGAGATCGGCGGCGTTATTCTTGAGACCGGGCCGAATGTGCCCGGTCATCTTTCACCCGGTTCCCGCGTCGTCGTGGTGCCATACACCACCTGCGGCACCTGCCCTGCTTGTCGGCGCGGTCGGGCAAATGCCTGCCAGTTCAACCAGACGCTGGGCGTGCAGCGCGATGGCGGGCTGTGCGACCGTATTGTCCTGCCTGCGGACAGGCTGATCGTGAATGACACCCTGCCCGTCCACCACCTTGCTCTGGTGGAGCCGCTTTCGGTCGGATTTCATGCGGTGTCCCGCGGACAGGTGAGCTCCGATGATACGGTTCTGGTGCTCGGTGGCGGCATGATCGGTGTTGGCGCAATCCTCGGCGCACAGGCCCGTGGCGCGCGGGTCATTGTCAGCGAGATATCCACGGCCAAAGCTGAAACGCTCCGCAAACTGGGGGCCGAGGCGATCGTCAATCCGCTTGAGACCGATCTGGAAAAAGCTGTGGCGGAATTGACAGATGGTCGCGGTGCCGACGTGATCATTGAGGCCGCCGGTGTTGCGCAGACCTTCCGTCTCGCCGTGGACCTTGCCCCATTCACCGGCCGGATCGTCTATATCGGATACGCCAAGGGTGAGGTTGCTTACGAAACCCGTTTCTTCAACCTCAAGGAACTGGATATACGGGGGTCCCGCAACGCCGTCCGCGAGGATTTCGACGCCGTCATTGATTTTCTGGAAAAGCACGCGGACATGGCCGATCCACTGATCTCGAAGACGTTTCTGTGGGAAGAGGCCACCTCCGCACTCGACTACTGGGTCGCGCACCGGGACGAGACCTTCAAGATCATAATCGACTTTGGAAAGGACGCCTGAATGTCTCCCGACCTTTTGGCGAAAACCTATGGGCTGTCAGGACAGACAGCCCTCGTCACCGGCGGCGGGACGGGCCTCGGAAAAGCCATTGCGAAATGCCTGGCGGCAAGCGGAGCCGAGGTCATCATTGCGGGACGGCGCGCGGACGTTTTGGAAGCTGCCGCCGCGGAGATCAGCCAAGGCTGCGCGACCGCCGTCATGGATATCACCGACCTGCCGGTAATCGCCAGTGTGGAGGCCGACATTGCTGACAAATTCGGACCCATCGACATTTTGGTCAACAATGCCGGCAACACGCTGAAAAAACCTTTTGAGGACTCCGACATGGCGGATTTTGATCAGGTTTTCGACGTGCATGTCCGTGGCGCGCTGGAGCTGACCCGCCATGTCATCAAACGCATGCTGACGGAGGAGCGACCGGGGTCGATTTCCTTTATTTCGTCGATGACCGCCTATATCGGCCAGCCCATGGTTCATGGCTACACCATCTCAAAAACCGCCATAAACGGGGTTGTGCGCGGCCTGTCCGCGGAATTTGCAGCGCGCGGCATCCGGGTCAATGGCGTGGCGCCAGGCTGGATCGACACGGATCTCTACCGCAAGGCAACGAAGGGTGATGTTCCGCGTCAGCAGAAAATCCTGAACCGCATTCCGATGCAAAAACTTGGCGAGCCCGAGGACATCGGCTGGGCCTGCGCGTTTCTGTCGTCGCCCGCGGCAAAGTACATCAACGGCCAGGTCATCCTCGTTGATGGCGGTGGCGCAACAGGATTTTGAGATATGGATGAAACGGACCTGTTCAAACGTATTCGCGAGGAACTCTTCACTGCCGTGATCGGCGACGTGCTCGACGTTATGGGGCACCGGCTGCAGTTTCTTCCGCCGGGTGTTGTCCCCCTCCAGCCGGAGATCCGTATCGTCGGACGGGCCATGCCGGTTCACGAGGTGGCATGGCCGGAAGGCACGGGTGACGGGCCGCTGACCAATCAGCCGTTCGGCATCATGTTTCAGGCGCTGGATGATTTGAAGCGCAACGAAATCTATGTCGCATCAGGTTCATCCCTGAATTTCGCTCTGTGGGGCGGTCTGATGTCAACGCGGGCCCGGCACCTGAATGCGGCGGGGGCCATTCTCGATGGCTTTGTTCGTGACACCGCCGAGATCCGGGAGCTTGGCTTCCCGGTCTTCTCCCGGGGCGTCTACGCGCAGGACCAGGGAGTGCGCGGCAAGGTGGTCGATTTCCGTACGCCCATTACGATTGGCGATGTCCGGATCAACGACGGCGACCTGATCGTGGCCGATGGTGAGGGCGTGCTGGTCATCCCGCGCGAGGCGGAGGAGGAAGCCATTGCCGCCGCTTTCGAAAAAGCGGCAACAGAGAATAAAGTGGCCTTAGCCATCCGCAATGGAATGAGCAGCCAGGAAGCGTTCGCGACCTTCGGCGTCATGTGATCCGGGCGGAATACCCGCCCGGTAGCACCAGGAAACACCCCATGTCCCGCGACAACAGCACATTCAAGGAAAGCTACAACCAGGTGCTGGACGTTGTTCGCGATACGGGTATTTCGGAAACACTCCCGACCGAGAACTCTCTGTCCGAAAGCCTTGGGGTAAGCCGAACAACCGTAAGGGCCATTCTCACCGGTCTTGACGACGCCGGAATCATCCGGTGGGAAGGCCGTCAAAAACAGGTGCTGCGCTGGCCGACCCAAGCGGATTACTACGGCAAGTCAGAGACGGCTTCCGCGACGGAAAAGGTTTCAACGCAGTTCATGGAATACGTTCTGAACAGCGATCTTGCCCCTGGGACCGCGCTCCACGAGTCGGACCTTAAAAAGAAGTTTGATGTCAGCTCCTCGGTCGTCCGGGAATTTCTCATCAGGTTTTCCCGCTTTGGCCTGATCACCAAGGAACGCAACCGATCCTGGGTTCTGCGTGGATTCACGCGCGATTTCGCCGAGGAACTTTTTGAGGTTCGGGAAATGTTTGAACTCCGGGCCTTTCGGAACCTGCTGCGACAGGGGAATGAGTCGCCCGCGCAAAACGCATTAACCGCACTTGCCCCCCAGCATGAAAGTATTTTGGCCAATATTGACCGGGATTACCTTGCCTTTCCCCGGCTCGACGAACGTTTCCACCGGACACTGATCGAGACCTGTGACAACCGGTTCATGACCGATTTTTTTGAGGTTGTCGCGATGGTCTTTCACTACCACTACAGCTGGAACCGGATTGACGAAAAAGAGCGCAACCTGGCCGCAACGCTCGAACACCTGGCGGTCATTCGTGCGCTTGAGGCCGGCGACGGCGAACTGGCGGAGGAAGCCTTTCGTGGCCACCTCCGCAATGCGAAAAAGACCATGACCGCTTCCGCGCTTTGGGACTGACCATCACGCGGATCTGTCGACTTTTCTAACGTCCCATCCAGCCGCCATCGACCACGAGGATTTCGCCATTAACATAGTCGGACGCGGATGAGGCCAGGAACACGGCCGGACCGGCAAAGTCTTCAGGCCTGCCCCATCGCCCGGCCGGGATCCGTTCCAGGATGGATTTCGACCGGTCAGGATCCTCCCGCAATGCCTGGGTGTTGTCCGTGGCGATGTAACCGGGTGCGATCGCGTTAACGTTGACACCCTTTCCGGCCCACTCATTTGCCAGGGCCTTGGTCAGTTGCCCGATACCCCCTTTTGAAGCGGCGTATCCCGGCACGGTGATGCCGCCCTGAAACGTCAGCAGCGACGCGGTGAAGATGATCTTTCCGCGCCCCCTCTCAACCATGCCGCGGCCGATCTCGCGTGAGAGAATGAACTGTGCGGAGAGGTTGACCTCAATGACCTCGTCCCACCAGTCCTCCGGATGTTCGGCAGCCGGCTTGCGTTTGATTGTGCCCGCATTGTTGATGAGAATATCCGGGGCGACACCATCGGCTTCCAGTTGGGCCGCAAAGTTTTTTACCGCTTCACGATCCGAGAAGTCGCACTGATAAGGGGTGAACGTACGCCCCAGTGCGGTCACGGCCTGCTCCACCTCCGAGTTCGGTTCAAGTGTGACACTGACCCCGACGATATCGGCACCGGCCTGTGCGAGCGCTTCGGCCATTCCCCGGCCAATACCCCGTTTAGCCCCCGTCACGACCGCGGTTTGACCTGTCAGATCGAAAGACTGGAGGACGTTCATGCCGGTTCCCCGACCTTGATCAGGCTTTTGAGCGCGGTGGGACTGGCATCCAGTGCCTCGAAAGCGGCCTGAATATTCCCAAGCGGGCTGACATCCGTGATGACGGTCTCCGCATCAATCGCGCCGTTGGCGACGAGGGCTATGGCTTTTTCATAATCCTCGGGCTCGTACACGCGCGCGCCGATCAGCTTCAGCTCGCGCCAGAAGAACTGGAACATGTCCACTGTCGGTTTAGTCGCGTGGATTGCCACCATGCAGATGCGCCCCCGTGTAGCGGCTACGGCGGTCATTGCGTCAACACCTGGCTGCGTGCCCGAGACCTCAAACACGACATCCGCACCCTTCCCACCGGTGCGCCCATCGATTTCCGCCTTCAGATCCTGTTCCATCGGGTTGACCGTGTCGAAGCCCAGCGCCTTCGCAATTTTCAGACGGTGCGGGTTTACCTCGGAAATCACAACCTTGCCGCCCGTATCGAGCGCAACCATCGCCACGAGAATACCGATCGGACCGCCTCCGATGACGACGACATCCTCACCTTCGGCAAGCTCCGACATGCGAACATCGTGACAGGCAACCGCCACCGGTTCGATCAGGGCGGCATGGTCGAGACGGAGGCCTTCGGGCAACGCGTGCAGTGTAAAGGCAGGCACGTTCCAAAGTTCCTGAAATGCGCCGTCGGTATCCAGGCCAATGAATTTCAGGTTGTGGCTGATATGGTGATAACCTGCCTCGGTCGCCGGATTGGGAGCACCGGGATCAAGAGGACGAACCACGACGGCGTCGCCCTCTGACGAGCCTTCGACACCTTCACCAACGGCGGCGACCTTGCCGGACATTTCGTGACCGAGAATGCGCTCAAAACCGACCCGTGCATCCATATTGCCGTGGTAGGCATGCAGGTCCGTACCGCAGATGCCGCAATAGGCCACCCTGATCTGCACTTCGCCTGCAGCAGGTGGACGGACCTCCGTCTCTTTGACCTCAAACGTTTTGTTTCCGCGATAATATGCGGCGGTGATGGTGCTCATCCGTGCATTCCCTCATGTGCTGTTTTCAGTTTGTCCCAGTCGAATTCGACGCCAACCCCGGGCGTATCCGGCGCGACCGCCATGTGATCCTCGATCACCAGTGGGCGCCGCGTGTATTCATCGATTGGGAAGGAATGGACCTCGATCCAACCCGGGTTGCTCTGTGCGGACACAAGACTGACATGCAGCTCCTGCATCCCATGACTGCAGACCGGAATACCGTGTTTATGGCTCAGTTCCGCGACCTGAAGCCAACCAGTGATGCCGCCGCAGTTGCTTGCATCCGGCTGGACGAAAGCAAGGCGGGAGTCGGCGAACGCGTATTCGAACTCGTGGATCGTGTGCAGGTTCTCACCCATCGCCAGAGGCACGCCGGTCGCCTGTGCTATGCGACCATATCCCCGGTAATCATCCGGAATTGTGGGCTCCTCGAACCAGGTAATGTCAAACTCCTGGAACGCCTTCGCCGCCTCAATCGCCCCGTCGACGCTCATGGAGTAGTTGGCATCGACCATAAAAGCGATATCCGGTCCGATCAGATCTCGGACCGCCCGGGCGCGTTCAACGTCTTCCGCAAGCGTGGGCTGTCCCACCTTGATTTTCACGCCATTGAACCCACGCGCCAAATATCCCCGAACATTGTCGAGCAGCTTGGGCAGGGGGAAGTTCAGGTCAATGCCGCCGGCATAGGCCCGGCATCTGGATGAGGCGCCCCCTGCCATTTTCCAAAGCGGCTGGCCGGTGCGTTTTCCGCGCAGGTCCCAAAGCGCAATGTCCACGGCGGAAATGGCAAAGGACGCGATCCCTCCCCTTGCCACGTAATGAACATGCCACTGCATGGCGTCGTAGAGCGCCTCGACATCCTCGGTATCGCGCCCCGTCAGAAACGGGGCCAGATCATGTTCGATCATTGCCACCACAGCGCGCCCCCCGCGCCCACCGGTATAGGTGTACCCCGTGCCTTCGCTCCCGTCCTCCAGCGTGACGGTTGCGGTGATCAGTTCGAAATGGGTGTGGTCACCGTGCTTTGCATCGCTCAGAACCTCGGCGAGCGGCACGTCAAACAGTCGCACCTCGACATTTGTAATCCGTGTCATTGGGTTACTCCCTTGGCCCGGCTGGCCAGTTGACTTTGCAGCAGGATCACGACGAACAGGAAACCGCCCCTTATCACCATCTGCCAATAGGCACTCAGGCTGATCACGCCCCGGCCGTTTTCGAAATTAAGAATGTTAAATACCAGACCAAGCAGCAGTGCGCCCGCCACCGTCGCGCCGACGGTTCCCATGCCACCGGTCAGCAGCGTGCCACCGACGACGACCGAGGCAATCGCGGACAGTTCCCAGCCGACCCCTTCAAGGGGCTGACCCGCGCCGAAACCGGAGGCCAGGAATACGCCAGCCAGGCCGCCGCAACCGCCGCTCAGGGCATACACAAATACCTTCGCGCGGTTGACGTTCAGTCCCATCATTGTGGATGCGTCCTCTCCGCCGCCAACGGCAAGAACCGTTCGGCCGAGCGACGTGCGTTCAAGAACAACCCACAGGGCGATGACAACGAAGGCCGTGATCACGATGGTCCAGGGCAATAGGCCAAACGCATTCTCCATGCCCAGTTTTGTGAAGTTCGACGTCCAGTCGATGGAAATCGTCTGTGCGCCGGAAATCACGAGTGCGCCGCCCTTCGCCCCCAGCATTGTCGCGAGGGTTGCTATGAAAGGCGGAATGCGCATGGCCACGACAAAAATCGCGTTGAGACAGCCAATCGCAAGCCCCGCCAGAACCGCTCCGGGCAATGCCACCTCAATGCCAAAGGGTGACAGATAGGCCGCAATCACGGATGTGAATGCCGCAACCGAACCGACCGAGAGGTCAATGCCACCGGTCAGAATTACAAAACACATGCCAACGGAAATCACGATGAACATCGCGTTGTAGTTCAGGAATGACGAGATGTTGTAGGCGCTTCCGAAGTTCTCATAGCGCAGCAATCCGAAAAGGATCATCGCGACGAGAGCCACCCAGACGCCGAAGGAATGGCCGCCGCCCTGAAGAAACCGGCGCAAATCGAATGAGTTGGTATCAAGCATGGCTTACTCCTTGCGCGCCTGCTGCAGATAGACGGCGGCAATGATGATCCCGGCCTTGGCGATGAGCGCGACCTCATCGGCGATACCGTTTGCCAGCAGGGTGTATTTGACCAGCTGGATGATCACCGCGCCGAGGATGGCGCCAAAAATTGGCGCCCGTCCGCCCTGAAGCAGGGTTCCACCGACAACGGCGGCCGCAATGGCGTCGAGTTCCATCAGATTGCCGATACGGGCCGCGTCCGAGGCCGAGTTGATCGCGACAACAATAAGCCCGGCGAGGCCCGACAGTCCTGCACAGATGACGTAAGCGCCGATCTTGACCCGGTGAACCGGGATACCGGACAGACGCGCAGCGCGTTCATTGCCGCCCACAGCCAACAGCTGACGGCCAAAAATGGAGCGCGTCACGACCCAGTAGAGGATGAGCGCAATGAGCAGAACCAGCCACCCCTGAAACGGAAGACCGAGCACGCGCCCGGTTCCCAGGTAGCTGAAGGACGGGTTGGTGAAGGTCTGGAGGTTTCCGTTGGTCAAAACCTGCGCCAGACCGCGACCGGAAATAAAGAAAATCAACGTCGCGACGATGGGCTGAACATTCAGAAAACTGACCAGCACACCATTGAATATCCCGCAGCACAGGGCCACGAATACGGGCACGACAATTGACGCGGTCAGCCCAAGTGTCGGATTGGCCGCAGCAAAGTCCGACAGGAAAATCAGCGGCGCGAGGGCCCCGGACAGGGCCATGATCGCCCCCACACTGAGGTCGATACCGCCCGTCGCAATTACCAGTGTCATGCCCATGGCCACAATGGCGATTGTTGCGACCTGGCTGATGTTCACAAACAGTGTCTGTGCCTGAAGAAAATTCGGCGTCACCAGCAGATTGAACAGCAGGATTACCGCAAGCGCCAGCAACGCGCCGTGGCGCGACGGATCGAACCGTTCGCGCATTATTGCAACCGTTGCGCTCACGCGACGCTCCTCTCATGATGGTGTGCAATAGCGTTGATCAACGCGCCCTCGGTGATGCCGGGGTTTTGCAACTCGCTCACGGAGCGGCCTTCCTGCAGCACCACGATCCTGTCGGCACCCTCCACAAGTTCCTCAAACTCGGAACTGATGAGCAGGACAGCCAGACCATCAGCGACCTGTTTGCGGATGATCGACTGGATCTCGAATTTTGCGCCAACATCGACACCACGCGTCGGCTCATCGAGGATCAGTATCTCCGGTTCAAGCGCAAGCCAGCGGGCCAGCAGAACCTTCTGCTGATTGCCGCCTGAGAGTTCCCGAATGGGCTGTTCCATTCCGGAGGTCTTGATTTGCAGCGCGTCGATGTAATGCGCGACAAGCTCGCGCTCCCTCTCCCGGTCGACCGCACCCATCCGCTTCAGTCGTGGCAGCATGGCGAGAGTGATGTTCTCGCGTACGGACATGTGGGGAATGATCCCGTCGGCTTTCCGGTCCTCGGTCAGAAAACCCATACCCAGCGCGATGGCCTGCGCCGGTGTGTCGAGCGCGGCACCCGAATGGTGACGCACCCGCCCCTCGCTGACCGCGTCGAGGCCGAATACGGCACGGGCTGCTTCGGTCCGGCCTGAACCGAGCAGTCCACCAAGCCCGACGATCTCGCGTTTGCGGATGTTGAACGAAGTCCCGCGCAGACCGGTTTTGCTACGCAGCCCTTCGGCCTCAAGCAGAACCTCACCCGGATTGCCGTGCCCTCCGGACAAAGCAGTCAGGCCAGCAGCCTGAATTTCACTGGCATCGCGGCCCAGCATTTCAGAGACCAGCCCCAGCTTGGTGGTTTCCGCAACCACATGTGTCGCCACGGTTTGGCCGTCCCGCATGATCGTGACGCGGTCGCAGATTTGATAGAGTTCATCGAGGAAGTGGGAAATGTAGAGCACCGCAACGCCGGAATCCCGAAGGTTTCTGACCACTGAAAACAGCGTTTCGATCTCCTGATCGTCCAAGGAAGACGTGGCTTCGTCCATGATGACCAGTTTCGCGTCGAGCGAAACCGCCCGGGCGATGGCGACAAGCTGTTGGATGGCGGTGGAATAGCTGCCCAGCTGACGGGTAACATCCACATCGACCCCAAACCGGGCGAGGATCTCGCGCGTCCGGGCGTGGGCGGCCTTCCAGTCGATCAGCCCAAATCGAGTGCGCGGCTCGTATCCCATGACAACATTTTCCGTCACGCTGCGCAGGGGAACGAGGCTCAACTCCTGGTAGATTGTCGCGATGCCGGCATCCTGCGCCTCGCGGGGAGTGCTGACCGCCAACGGCTTTCCGTCTTTCCGGACGTCACCCGCGTCACGCCGATACACACCGGTCAGGATTTTGATTAGCGTGGATTTGCCCGCACCATTCTGTCCGATGATCGCGTGGACCTCTCCCGGCCGGATCGCGAGGCTTGCGTCCTTAAGGGCGATGATCCCGGCAAAGGACTTCCCGATGCCCGTCATCTGGATGAAGTCAGTCATGTGGTATCCGATCGTGAGGTGTGCCGGAAGATGCGCCGCGCACCCTCCGGCCGGAAGCCTCAGTAGGCTTCGTCGATGTGGTCAGCGGCATTTTCCTGGGTGAAAATGCGGTCCTCGACCTGTACCCAGCCGGGAATTTCCTCACCGGCGGCATATTTGTTCATCACCTCACAGGCGAGCGGACCAAAGAACGGCGAGCTTTCGACCGTGACGCCCATCTTGCCGTCGATAATGGCCTGAAGCGCGTCCCGCGTGCCGTCGATTGACACAATCGTCACGTCCTCGCCCGGCTTGCGACCGGCAAGTTCAAGCGCCTGGATGGCACCAATCGCCATCTCGTCATTGTGGGCGTAAACGACGTTCACGTCAGGATGCGCCTGCAGCAGGGTCTCCATGACCTGACGGCCAAGATCGCGGGCGAAATCGCCGGTCTGGCTGGCCACGATTTCGAAGCGATCATCCTCGGCAATACGGTCGTCGAAGCCTTTCTTGCGGTCATTGGCCGGCGACGATCCCGTAGTGCCCTCAAGCTCAACGATTACGCCTTTTTCGCCCTCGAAATTCTCGATCAGCCATTCCGCCGCGCGTTTGCCCTGATCAATGAAATCAGACCCCAGGAAGGCGACAAAATGTTCGCCCGCTTTGGCGACATTCGGATCAACCGAACGGTCGACCAGGAAGGTGGGGATACCGGCGGCCTTGGCTTTCATCACGGCCGGGATGAGCGGCTTCTCCTCACGCGGGGGCAGGAACAGGACATCGATGCCCTGCGCAATCATGGAATCCACGTCCGCCACCTGCTTTGCGGCCGAACCGGCTGCATCCGTGGCGATCAGATCCCAGTTGCAGGATTCCGCGGTGTCATGGAACGACTTGGTCTCGGCAATGCGCCAGGGGTTGTTGGATTCCATCTGGGCGAAGCCGACCTTGTAGCGGTCTTTCTGGGCCAGTGGTGGCGTGTCCGCCACAGCGATGCCCGCGCTGAGCGCGACCAGTCCTGACAGGGCGGTGCCCAGTACGAAACGTCTTCTCATGTATTTCCCTCCCAAGGTGCGCGGCCTTTCTTCACCGACCGCAGGGACCGGGCGGGGCCCGGCTGGTGTAAGGGCCCGCCTGAGCGGAAACCCGTTTAAACATCCTTAGTCACACGAACAATGCTTCCGCGTCATTTTGGTACGACTAAACATGGCAGAAGATCATCTTAAAAATCGAATACGTCAACTGAAAATTTCAGGTATTGCGAAATTTTCCTGCGCATGCCCTAATCTCTGAAATTTTTGGTATGCTCAAAAAGGAGTTTGCCGTGGAGGAATTCGACCACATTGTCATCGGCGGCGGAGCTGCCGGCTGCGTGGCCGCCGGGCGGCTCGCATCCGACGGAAACGCGCGTGTGTTGTTGCTGGAGGCGGGTTATTCCAACCGGCACCCCCTGCTCGACATGCCGCCTGGTATCTTCAAAATGATCAACGGCACCCGTTTCATGCGGTATCACCGGACAGTGCCGCAGCCTCATCTGGATGGGCGCGTGCATGACATTCCGCAGGGACACGTGCTTGGGGGCGGCTCCTCCGTGAACGCCCAGGTGTACATGCGGGGGCGGCCCTCGGATTACGACACCTGGAATGAAATACTCTACGGTTCCAACGATCCGGTGGACTGGAGCTGGAACGCGGTACTGCCCCATTTCCGAAGGATGGAGGGCAACAACCGCCTTCTGGACGAACGCCACGGTGCGGACGGCCCCCTGCTCGTCTCCGACCCCGGCCACATAGACGGCCTGTCCCGGCTGTTCGTTCAGGCGGTACAGGGCCTCGGCCTGCCCTACACGCACGACTTCAACGGTCAGAGGCAAAACGGAGTTGGTTTTTACCAGTTCATGAACCGCAACGGGCGCCGGTCCTCCGCAGCTTATGCCTATGTAACGCCGCAGGAAAACAACTCCAACCTGACGGTCCGCCTTCAGTCCGAGGTTTCACGGATAGACATCGAAAACGGTCGCGCAGTGGGCGTCACATATCGCGACAAATCGGGCGAACATCATGTGCGATGCGCTGGTGAAATTATCCTGTCTGCCGGCTCCCTGATTACACCGAAACTTCTGATGCTGTCCGGCATCGGCCCTGCGGATTACCTTCGTAAAAACGGACTGGAATGTATTGCCGACCTTCCCGGCGTGGGCCAGAACCTCGTTGACCACCCGGAGGTGCCGATCACCGCGCGGGTCAATGGACGCCTCGGGTACTACGGACAGGGAGATGGCTGGCGCATGCTGCGCAACGGACTTCAGTTCAAACTGTTTGGGTCGGGCCCTGTGACATCGGCAGGTGTCGAGGCGGGCGCATTTGTCAATTCATCCGATCCGGACGGTGAGCCGACGATCCAGGCGTTTTGCGTGCCTATCGTTTATGTTGACCGCGACACCCGTGACCTCGTGGAGGACGGCCATGGCCTGACCGTCACAACGGTCGTGGTGAAACCCCGGTCACGCGGCGAGGTGCGTCTTGCCTCCGCTGACCCGGCCGACATGCCACTTGTCTCCCCCAACCTGCTGCGGGACCCGGCGGACATGGACGCCATGATCGCGGGACAACGCTATTTCCTGCGTGCGTTCGATCAGTCGCCGCTGGCTGACAAAATCGACCGAGTGATGCTACCAGCGCCCGATCAGCGCGATGACGAGGCTCTGCGGGCGTATTGCAGACGGTTTGTGAAAACCAACTACCACCCGGCCGGCACCGCCCGAATGGGGCGTGACGGCGATCCCATGGCCGTTCTGGATCCCCGAATGCGGGTGCGCGGAATAGAGGGGTTGCGTGTGTGTGACCTGTCGGCGATGCCCGACATAAACGCCGGAAACACACAGGCCCCGGCGATGATGCTCGGAGACAGGTGCGCTGACTTTGTTATGAATATACTGTAAGGCCCAGCCGCAAACGGAGACCTTAATGCAGGACATCAACGAAAGCCGATCGGGACGCGCCGCAGACACCGTTGTGCGCCAGCTTTCACAGAAAATCCAGTCCGGGGAATATTCGGATGGAACGCCGCTGCCCCCCGAACGCCTGTTGATGGAGGAATTCGGCATCAGCCGTACCGTGGTGCGTGAAGCTGTCCAGAGCCTGTCCAAGCAGGGCCTCCTTGAGGCCCGCCCGCGCCACCGCCCTATCGTACGCAAACCCGGATATGACGCTGCAATCTCAGCAATGGAATCCGTGGTCAGTCACCTGCTGAACAATTCCGGCGGGGTCAAAAACCTGTTCGATACCCGCATCCTGGTCGAATCCGCGCTTGTCCGCCAGGCGGCACAACAGGCACAGCGCGACGACATAGCGGCCCTTAAATCGGCCCTCGAAGCGAACAAGGCCGCGGTTGATGACAGCGAACGGTTCTATCTCACCGACCGGGCGTTTCACGCCCTGCTCTATGAAATCCCGCAGAACCCCGTCCTGCCCGCATTGCATCGGGCCTACGTGACGTGGCTCGCGCCCCAATGGTCACGGATGCCGCGACTGCCGGAACGCAACCGGGCGAACTATGAGGCGCATGTGGCAATTTTCGATGGCATTTTGATGCGCGACCCGGACGCGGCCGAAACCGCGCTGCGCTGCCATCTTGACCAGGCCTGGGAGCAGGTCTGCGAAACCTTTGGCGATGGCCTTTGAAGCGTGGGGATTACGGCCTGCTGGCGTTCGACACGCCCAGCGCCCGGATCTGCTGCGACATCTGCACGAACGATCCGTCAACATGCTTGCGGATGACGGTATCCGCCTTGGCTGCATCGTTGGCCTTAAGCGCGGCGACCAACTGATCATGTTCGTCCATGATGGCCTCATAACGGGCCGGAGAAATACGCAGCCGCGCAGCCTGAACATTTAGAGCGGTTCGCAAATTGCGCCAAATCTCCGCAGCGGTCTGGTTGTAGTGTCCCCTGCAGAAAATCGCGTGGAACTGAAAATCAAGCTTTCGGAAGGTGCGCTGTTCGCCATGCGGCAGTTCGCGTATTCTCGCCTGTACCTGTTCCAGTTCATCGAGCAGTTCGGGCGGCGCGTAATCCGCAAACCAGTTCACGAAATAGGGTTCCAGCATCTGCAGAACCTCAAAGATGTTCTGTATCGAGCCGGCATCCGTGGGACGGATCGTGGCACCACGGTTTGGGTGTATTTCGACAAACCCCTCGCCCTGCATCCGCCGCAGCACCTCGCGCACCGGACTAGTGCTCGTGCCATAGCGCTCCGCAATTTCCGAGACCTTCAGCCTCTGCCCACCGGCCAGACGACCGTCATAGATCTCATCCAGAATCGCGTCATACAGCGGAACCTCCGCAGGGTCGTCACCAGTTTTCATCAACAATCTACCCGAAATTTTCCCGTCACAGTAACGCCGCATACCGGCATCCGCCAGTGCGCGACGGAACCGGGGTCAGATCTCCCCGGCAAAATGACACAGCACATCAGCACCATTGATATTTCTCACCGGCGGCCGTGAAGCCCGGCAAAGATCCGTGGCATGGGGACAGGGTGTCGAGAAACGGCAACCTTTGGGCGGCACACCCACATCGACCGGCTCCGCTTTCCCGGTCTTGCGCCCCCGCCGACGCAGATCCGCGACCGGCACCGCCTCAAGCAGAGCGCGCGTGTAGGGATGCTGCGGCGCGTTGAAGAGTGTGGCGGTATCGGCCACCTCAACAAACTGACCCCGGTACATCACCGCCACCCGGTCGCAGATATGCTCGACAACCGCCAGATCGTGGGCGATGAACAGAAAGGTCAACGCAAACTCTTCCTGGAGATCCTGCAACAGATTGAGCGTCTGCGCCTGGATCGACACGTCGAGCGCCGAAACGGCCTCATCCGCCACCACCAGTTCCGGTTGGGTCGACAGCGCCCGCGCGATGCCAAGCCTTTGCCGCTGACCGCCAGAGAAGGCGTTGGGGTAACGGTGCATGAATTCGCGGCGCAACCCTACACTCTCCAGCAGGGCACCGACACGTTCGCTCAATGCACGACCCTTTAGACCTTCAGTCTTCTGCAACGCCTGTCCCACAACATCGATCACCCGCAAACGCGGATTGAGCGAAGCCTGCGGATCCTGAAAGATCATACGCACCTTGCGCCAGATCTGCCGCATCTGATCAATCGGTGCCGTCGCAAGTTCGACGTCGCTACCGTCCCTCGGCAGGAATTTGATGGACCCCTCACTCGGGTCCACCACCCGCAGAATGCACCGGCCAAGCGTGGTCTTGCCACTGCCGGATTCACCGACGATGCCAAACGTCTCGCCACGTTTCACATCGAAAGACACCGCATCCACCGCGACAAACCCCTTTTGGGGCCTGGAAAACCAGCCGCCGTCGCTACCGCCAAACGTCATGGTCAGGTCACGGACCTCGAGAATGGCTTCAGACATCCGCGGTCACCTCCTTTTCGTGCAGGAAACAGGCAACCTGCCCGTCACCCTGCGGTTTCAGTTGCGGTTCGCGCAGGTCGCAGATGCCCGGCATGAAATGGTCACACCGTGTCCGGAAGGTGCAGCCAGACGGACGCGCCAGAGGATGGGGCACCATGCCACGGATGGCGGGCAGCCGGTTCCGGCCCGTTACGCCAATACGCGGAACGGAATCGAGCAGAGCCCGCGTGTAGGGGTGGCGCGGGTTTTCGAACAGTCCATAGACATCGGATTTTTCGACAATCTTGCCCATGTACATGACCGCCACATCGTCAGCCACTTCCGCAACCACCCCCAGATCGTGAGTAATGAGCATGACCGCCATTTTGAACTCGTCCTTCAGTTCAGCAATCAGGTCGAGGATCTGCGCCTGCGTGGTCACGTCGAGCGCTGTGGTCGGTTCATCGGCAATCAGCAGTCGTGGCTGGCAACTGAGCGCCATGGCAATCATCGCCCGCTGCCGCATTCCACCGGACAGTTCAAACGGATAGGACTCAAACCGCTCCGCTGGACGCGGAATGCCAACCCGCGCCAGCATGTCGATGGCCTCCTCGCGCGCCTCCGCCTTGGTCACGTCCCGGTGCAACCGGATGGTTTCCGTGATCTGGCGTCCGATCTTTTGGATCGGACCGAGCGAGGACATCGGTTCCTGAAAGATCATGGCGATGTCGCTGCCCCGGATCGACCGCAACTCGCGGGACCCAGGCCTTGCCTTGGCAAGGTCAACCGTCCGCCCATCGGCCGCGTGGTAGAGGATGGAGCCGCCGGTAATCCGCCCCGGGGCGTCAACGATCCGCAGGATCGAGCGTGCCATGATCGACTTGCCACAGCCCGACTCGCCAAGCAGACACAGCGTCCGGTTGGGCAGGACATCCAGATCAACACCCTCGACCGCCCGGACCAGACCGTCATCGGTGAAGAAGTGGGTCCTGAGCCCCTGGATTTCGACAAGAGGTTTGGTCTGCGTATCAGTGGGCATAGGGATCTGCGGCATCGCGTAGGCCGTCTCCTAGAAAGTTGAGGGCAAGCACGGTGATCACGATGACCGAGCCCGGAGCGATAAGAAGCCAGGGCGCCTCAATGATCGTACGAATGTTCTGCGCTTCCTTCAGCAGCGTGCCCCAGGACACGATCGGCGGCTGCAGACCTATGCCGAGAAACGAGAGCGACGTTTCCGCGAGGATCATCAACGGCACCGCCAGCGTGAGCGACGCAATGATGTGGCTGGCAAAACTGGGCACCAGGTGTTTACGGATCACTTCCCAGTCGGACAGACCGTCAAGCCGCGCCGCCACTACAAAATCCTCGTGCCGTAGCGAGAGGAACTTGCCGCGCACCTCTCGGGCAAGCGTCGTCCAACCGATCATCGACACAATTAGTGTGACCACGAAATAGGTTCGCAGAGGCGGCCAGTCGAGCGGGATCGCCGCCGCCAGCCCCATCCAAAGCGGGATCGTGGGGATCGACCGAAGAAACTCGATCAGACGCTGGATCGCATTGTCCACCCATCCCCCATAGTACCCGGACAGCCCGCCAAGACTGACCCCGACAATCAGGGACACCGCCACACCGACCAGACCAATCGACATGGAAATCCGGGTTCCCATGATGATCCGGCTCAGGATGTCCCTCCCCAACCGGTCGGCCCCGAAGAAATACACCGTCTGGTCCGGATCCTTTGGCCCAAAGAAATGCCGGTCGGTCGGGATCAGCCAGAGCAGTTTGTACTCATACCCCTTCACGAAGAAACCCAATGGAATGGTCTTTTCCGGGTCCGGCACAAAATGTCGCCGCATCGCCTCCCGGTCGACCTCCATCTTCAGTCCGTAGGAATGCAGCTGGAACCTGCTGTTTCCGTCCTCATCCTGGGTAAGGAAGTGAATACCCTGCGGCGGCGCGAATGGCGCCCGCGTGTTGGTTTTCAGGTAGTCCGCCGGTGCAAGGAATTCACCGAACAGCGCGACGAGGTAAACGAACCCCACGATAAAGAGGCTGAAATAGGCGACACGGTGCCGGCGGAACTGGCGCCACATAAGCGCCCAGGGGCCCAGCAGGGCCGGTGTTTTCACCGACTCGGCGGCCTGTACTTCGGTTGCTGAATCGATGGCGGTCATTGGTAACGTATCCTCGGGTCGACCCAGGCCAACAGCACGTCCGATAGAAGCGTACCGATTACCGTGAGCAGGCTGACAATCAGAATGAGCGAACCGGCCAGGTACATGTCCTGCACCAGAAGGGCCCGCAGCAGAAGTGGCCCGGTGGTCGGCAGGTTCATGACCACTGCCACGATGATCTCGCCCGACACGAGCGTTGGCAAAATCCATCCGATTGTCGAAATGAAGGGGTTGAGCGCGACACGCACCGGATACCGCATCAGAAGCTGGAACTCCGACATGCCCTTGGCGCGCGCCGTGACGACGTAAGGCCGGTACAGTTCATCCAGAAGGTTGGCACGCATGATGCGGATCAGCGCCGCCGCACCGGATGTTCCAACCACGAATACCGGCATCCATATGTGTTGCAGCAGATTGACGAATTTGCCCCACGACCAGGGCTGTTCCAGGTATTCGGGACTGACGAGGCCGCCGACCGACTGACCAAAATACTTGAAGGCCACATACATCATCACCAGCGCCAGAAGAAAATTCGGCACCGCAAGACCAACGAAGCCAAAAAACGTGGCGACGTAATCCCCTACGGAATACTTGCGGACGGCCGAGTAGATCCCTATGGGCAGGGCCACGGCCCAGATGAAGCCTAAGGTCAGCAGCGAGATTGCGAAGGTCCATCCAAGCCGGTCCCAGATGACATCCGTGACCGGAAGGTTTTTCTCAAAGGAGATACCAAAGTCACCTTCCAGCAAAATCCCCGTCATCCATTTCCAGTACTGCAGGTACATTGGCTGACCCAGCCCGTACTGTTCGCGCAACTGTTCAACAACGGCTGTGTTGTCGACGCCCGCCTCACCCATTTCAGCCGCAAGACTGTCGAGATAGTCCCCAGGCGGAAGCTGGATAATGATGAAGGTCACGATGGAGACCAGGAAGACCGTCGGGATCATGTAGAGAACCCTTCGGAAGATGAAGCCACCCATGGCCGCTCCTTTCCAATGTCGTCAAAAAGACGGGTCGACCGGCGGGAGGAAACCGGCCGACCCGGTGGCGTACTTCAGCTCACGGCAGGTTGGCGCCGCCCTCGAAGTACATCTGCGCGGTGTAGGGCGCAGGGAACCACAGCTGTCCCGCAATCGGCAGAGGATCGGGCACGTTTCTTACGTTGTTGCGGGCGATGCCGAACACTGGGTCGTTCTGCACCATTCCGATTGTAAAGAACTCGTCCGCCGCCATGTCGAGAACCTCGATCATCAGATCGCGCTGCTCTTCCGGCGTGGCCGCGGCACGGACCTGTTTGTAGGTCTCGAAGATATCCTTCACACCCTGCGGCGGTTCTTCTCCTGTCGAGGGATCAACACCCCAGGCCGCCCACTCACGCGCCCAGGAAACCGAATTCGAGATGGTCGGAACGTAGCAGATTGGTGTGGTGTAGGCGTCCGCCTGACCACCGGAACAGTTCCACAGATAGGCATCGAAGTCATTCGAAGTGTGGAGCTCGATAAGACGCGAACGGTCGGTCGAGCGGATCTGGAAGTCGAGGCCAACATCACGCGCGTAACCCGCGATCAGTTCCATCGCATCCGGATACTGCAGTCCAAAAACGTCGGCGACCAGGAAGATCAGCGAGAACCGCTCACCATCCGGACCGATCCGGAACCCTTCGGCGTCCTTTTCAGGCAGCACCTTGTCGAGATACTCATTGGCCAGATCAACATCGTATTCAGTGTACTGCTTGGCGTACTCTTCCTTATAAAGCTCCGTTCCCTCACGGGGAGCCGTCTGCGCCGCGTCGCCCGCGCCGAAATACAGCAGGTCAATAACTTCCTGACGGTTCATGGCATGGCTTACACCGATGCGGAAATCCTTGTTATTGATGACCTCGCGCTTCGTGGGATCGGTGTGATTGAGGTTCATCATCAGGATCATAATATTCGCGGGAAGATCGCCCACATCGAAGAAACGGTATTGCCCGCGCTCCATGTTGTCCGTCAGCGAAGCCTTGTTCGACGGCCGGCCAAGGTGGCGCAGCATATAGTCGATCTCACCATTGAAGGCCTTAAGAAGGATGGTCTCCACATCCTCGACCTGATCATAGGTAATACGGTCCATATAGGGCAGCTGCTGGCCCTCGCTGTCGACCTTGTAGTAGTACGGGTTGCGTTCCGCGACGACACGATCGGTCGCACCATAGGCATTGGTCAGGTGCCACGCATGGAGCGTCGGGCGGTCCGGGTTCTGCCAGAACAGCGGCGTGTCCATCGGCCCGGCCTTCAGGTTGAACAGCTGCACCCAGTCACCGGCAGCCGGTTCGGCTTCCACCAGCGCCTGAACATCGTCGTTGTATTTGGGCATAAATTGGCTGAGGTAGTGTTTCGGATAGGCCGTGGCGTGGTAGCCAAAACCATAGGCCAGCGCCTGAAGGAACAGTCCGTTGGGCGCTCCAAAATCGAACTCCACCGTTACATCATCTATCTTCGTGATTTTCACGGGACCGGCCGGGCCGATGAACGTGGAATCCTTGTTCGGTGTCAGCTGTGGATCCGAGAAAATATCCTCGTACCAGAAGATAATGTCGTCAGCTCCAAACGGTGCGCCGTCGGACCACTTCATCCCTTCACGCAGATGGAACGTGAACTTTGATGCGTCCTCGGAAACATCCCATGATTTGGCGATGTTCGGCCGTACCTCCGACCAGTCCGGGGACCAGCGAACCATATTGTCACTGCCAATGGTACGAACCATGTTATGCTGATCGCCGCCACCAAGAATGGCCCGGCGCAGGGTGCCGCCGTATTCACCGGGCCCCTCAATCACGTCCATCACCAGCGGCTCCGACGGGAGTCGCTCGTCAACCGGCGGCAGGTCTCCAGCCGCAACCTTCTCCGCCAGTTCCGGAGCCTCCTCATAGGCCAGGCCCTGCCCCGCCGCCATTATGGCCAGCGCTCCCGCAAGCGCCGTTCCTGTCAGCCATTTGTTCATTTGCGTTTTCCTCCTCCGTTGAATTTGGTCACCAGTTGGTGACAGAGCCGTCCGGCCGCCAAAGATGTGGCGGTTCGACATGGGTGGGTTGGCTTGCCCGGATTTTTTCCTCGTTGACCTCAACTCCGAGACCCGGCCGGTCCGGCACTTTGTAGGTGATGCCATCGAGCGGGATCTGAACCGGAAACAGTTCGGGGTCGTGGAAACCCAGGTCCTCGGTCGGCCCCTGCCGGGTCTCCGCCCAGCTGAAATTCGGGGCCGCCGCGGCCATGTGAATCGTGGCCGCGGTACAGACCGGGCCAAGCGGGTTATGGGGCATCAGGTCGATGTAATGGCGCTCACACCACCCGGCGACTTTCATCGCCTCGGTAAAGCCGCCGATGTTGCAGATATCGACGCGCATGTACTGCGTCAGGCCCTGCTCAATATAGGGCGCCGCCTGCCACTTCGAGGCAAACTCCTCACCGACCGCGAAGGGAATATTGGTCATCGAACGCAGTGTGCGATAGGCCTCGGGCGTCTCGCAGCGGATCGGCTCCTCCAGGAAGTCCAGGGTTCCCGCGGGCAGCCGGTTACAGAAATCCGCCGTCTCGGCCAGCGACAGGCGATGGTGCAGATCAATGCCGAGACAAAGATCCGGTCCGAACTCCTCGCGCACAGCAATCAGCTCCCTGGCAGCCTGATTGAGGTTTTTCCGCGGGTCAAAGACCCCATCGCCTTTGAAATCGCCAGTGTAAATGCGAAGGCAATCCCATCCGTGGCCAACCAGGACCCGCGCCTTGGCAAGCAACTCATCCAGATCATTGGACTGTGCGCTTGGAAATGTCGGGATCTCATCGCGATGCTTTCCGCCAAGCAACTGATAGACCGGCACCCCGAGGCGTTTGCCGAGAATGTCGTAGAGCGCAATATCGATTGCCGACATGGCCGCCGTCAGAACGCGGCCACCCTCAAAGTACTGGCTGCGGTAGCTTTCCTGCCAGATGCGTCCAATCTGGTTGGAATCCCTGCCGACCAGGAAGGCCGCGAAATGCCGAATGGTTGCGGCAACGGACTCCTCGCGCGCGGACAGCCCGGATTCACCCCAGCCAATGAGTCCGTCCTCGGTCGTGACCTTGACCAGAAGCTGATTGCGAATGCCAACCCGGGCCAGAAGCGGTTCGATGGATGCAATTTTCGTCATGTAATAGGGCCTTTCAGTGCCAGCCGACGCGGGGCGCCGCCGGGATCATTCCGGGACGCTCCACCGCAATTGTGGAGATCAGACGATCCCGCACGGATGCGGCACCGACGGTGTCCCAAAGGTTTTTCATCTCGAAGGGATCGTTGATGAGGTCGTACAGTTCACCCGCACCGCTCGTCAGATCAACGGACAGACGGTGGGTACGCGACCTGACGGTTCGCAGGTCGAGATCAACGCCGCTGCGCTCTGCGTCGACCTCCCATTCGTTATGGGCCACATCACGTTCCGCACCGCCCAGGACGTCGAGAAGCGACAAACCGTCGTCATCAGATGCGTTAATCCCGCAAAGCTCCGCGACCGTCGCGCGCAAATCGAGCGTCGATACCGGCGCGTCAAACCGTCCCTGGGCAATGCCGGGCCCGGCCATGACAAGCGGCACGCGCAACAACCCGTCGTAGAGCATCGGTCCCTTAAGAAGCAGACCGTGATCCCCCAGCCACTCGCCATGGTCGGACGTGAAGATGACGATTGTGTTTTCCAGCCGACCGGATGCCTCCAGGTGGTCAAGGATGCGTCCAATCTGATGATCGATTGCAGCGATCATCCCATAATAAACCGCAATCGCATCGCGCAGATCCGCGTCGCCCAGCGCATCGTCATTACCCCAGTAAGGCTGATCTTCCGCATGGTTGCGTTTCTGCGTGCGGCGGACCGGGCTTTCGAGGAATGCCCGATGCCACCAGGGCCGCCTGTCCAGATCCATCTCCCGGTGCAGCGGCAGATCGACCTCGGCCGGGTCGTACATTGAGGCCCAGGGCGAGGCGGCAAGGAACGGCGGATGTGGATCCGGGAACGAAATCCAGGACATCAGCGGCCTGTCGCCGCGGGTCTCCAGCATTTCAACCGCACGGTCGCCAACCCAGGAGGTGGACATCCACTCGTCCTCCAGCGCCGAGCGCCAGACCTGTTTGTGGCTGGTCAGCGGCGGGACGGCCTCTTTGGCGCGCGCCCACCGCGCTCCGCCCTGACCATCCTGATCGAGAAAATGCTCGTAGTGGAGTGTGTTCGGCCGATCTTTCCACCCGCAGTGATGATGTGGCCGCAACGTCAGCGCCACGTTCTCAAACCCCATATAGGGACCGGTCCAGCTTTCGTCGAACCGCGCCACGGAGCCGTAGCATTCGGGAAAACCGGTCGGGGAAAAGGTCTCGTGCGTCGAGAAATGCGCCTTGCCGATGAAACCCGTGTCGTATCCCGCACGGGAAAAAAGCCCGCCCAGCCCCTCCTCCGCCAGATCCGGGTCCAGATTGCGACCGTTGTCGCGTACGCCATGACTGTAAGGGAGCTTGCCTGTGAGAATTGAGGCCCTCGCGGCCTGGCACATGGGATGGGGGGTTATACAGGTGTCGAAACGGGCACCGCGGGAGGCGATCCGGTCAATGTTCGGCGTCCTCACCAATCGTCCCGCACCGCCAATACAGTCTCCGCGCTGCTGATCCGTGGTGATCAGAAGGATATCCGGTGCACCGCTCACGCCTGCACCCGGCAGCAGACAAACCTCTTCCGTGCGGCCGAAGCCGCTGAAATGCCGAGCATTTCTCCTCCCTTCATTTGATTCTTTCTCAATTGTTAGATCAAAGGAAAAAAATAGTCGACTATTTTTTTGTTTTGATCGTCTTAATTAAAATTTTTCACAGTCAATCTGGCCCGACCATCGATAGTATCGAACCAAGTATCTGAAATGTCGTGGTAATTTTGGAACATGTCAGCCGGGGGCCGCGAGTTCGCTCGCACCAGCAGCCGCATGAGCCGTTTATACGGCAACCGTCACCGCGCCCGGCCCAAGCTTCGGGCAGCATATGTGCCGCAGGAAAAATTACTGAATTCGGTACAGCCGCCGTGCCGTATCGGAGAACACCGACCGAACCACAGCCCTCGTTTGCCCGGAGAAAACAGAAGTCAGCTGTTTGAACTGTTCACCCACGGGGCAATTTACAGTCTCAACCGGCAGGTTCGATCCATAGAGCACCCGGTCAGGGCCGATAAAGTTCAGCAAATGTGCGATGTAAGGAGCAATGACGGAAGAACGCCACTTCCGGTCCACGGTCCAGAGCCCCGAGAGCTTGACGTAGACATTCTCCACATCTGCCAAGGCCTTGATACCGTCCAGCCAATTGCGGGCGTTTCCGGGCCGACCCGGCTCCAGCGTCGCGAAATGGTTGATCACAAGTTTCAAGGCGGGATGGTCGATTGCCAGAGCCCGCACCTCGGAAAGCTGTTCAGGAACGACAACAAATTCCAGACAGAGTTGGTTGTCCTCCAGGGTTTTCAGCACACTGCGAAACCCGGGATCGGAAAGGACTTCAGGCCGGTCCGCCACGCGCCACCGGCCCTCGGCATCCCACGCAACCGGTGTCCGGACGCCGCGCAGGGCCGGAACGCGCAGATGACGTGCGATTTGGGCTCTGGCATCCGTGCAGCAGAGATCAACCTCCGCAACAATTGCCGATGGCCACCCGTCCCTCTCCGCCAGTTCCTGCAGCCAAAGCGTTTCCTCCACCGGGTCAGCAGCGCCGCAATTGGCCTGAACGTGGACACTTGCCGCCAGGGGCAGGTCCCGAAATGTTGCAAGGTAATCAGCCGGCAGGAAATCCCGGCTGATCGACGCCTTATCGCCAAACCGCGCCGGTGGAGCATCTGGCGCAAGCCAGCGATATGGAAAGCGGCTCAGATCCCAGAAGTGATGGTGTCCATCAACCAGATCAATTCCGTCAAGCCACTCCACCATGCTCAGTACGTCGCGCGTCCACCTGAGAGATCGAACACCGAACCTGTCGTAAAGCTGTTTTCTATCGAACACAGCCAGACGATCATTGCCGCCGCCTCATCAAGCTCCAGAAAACGGCCCCGCGGAATTTTGGAAAGCATGTAGTCTATGTGTTCCTGTTTCATCTGGTCGAATATGCGCGTCCGGGCCGCGGCGGGCGTCACACAGTTCACGGCTATGTCCTGACCCGCGAGTTCCTTGCCCAGGGATTTGGTCAATCCGATCACGCCCGCTTTCGACGCGGAATACGCGCTGGCGTTGGGATTGCCCTCCTTGCCGGCAACGGACGCAATGTTGACGATACGCCCATAACCCTGACTGGTCATTGCCGGCACCACGGCACGGTTGACGTGGAATGTGCCGAGAAGATTGATCTCCGTGATCGTCCGGAATTCCTCCACCGGATAATCGGCCAACGGCATGTTGGAGCCTGCAATGCCCGCGGAATTCACGAGGATATCGGCGCGTCCGGTCTGCTCAAGCGTGTACGCCATTGCCTTCTCGACGCTGTCGTAATCCGAAATGTCGACCTCGCACGCAAAAGCACTCCCATCGATCTCCGTTGCGGCCTCCCTCGCCAGTTCCGCGTCACGATCCCAGATGGCGAGCCTTGCTCCAGCCTCCGCGAGCCGATTTGCGACGGCACGGCCAATACCCTGGGCACCGCCTGTTACAATTGCGGTCTGATTGCTGAAGTCTGTCATTCTGCGGCTGCTTTCTGCTTTAAATTAATCAACTGTTCCTGTCCGTTCGCTTTGCCTGAGGCGACAATGGCGTGAAGCGTTTCCACCGCCCTGGCCCCAACCTCCCCCGGGCTTTCATTGCAGCCGTGACCCAGCGCGAGATCAACCAACCGAGCTGCAGGTGCCTCGCAACTGTATTTCCAGGCCCCTTCCGGGACATCGGCCACCCGCGTTTCGCCATCGGGGAGTTTGAGCACCAGGCGCTCCGTCTCAATATCGAGAAGCACCGAACCCCGGCTGCCGTAGATGCGCAGATCGACCTCAAAGCCATGGCCGTTGGGGACACCGCAACTGCCGGAAAACACCCCGGTTGCCCCACCCTCAAAACGGACCGCAGCTGCGTCGTGCAGATCAATGGAACTCGGCGCGTCAAACAACATCGCCCGAACGGAGGCACAGCGTAGATCCGTGAGCCAGTAAAGAATGCCCAGCGCATGCGACAGCTGCCCATAGGCATAACCTCCCCCCTGGTCAGGCGCTTCCCATGTGCTGCGTTCCGGCTGAATGGCGATGTGCCCCCAGTTTGAAAGCGTACCGCCAGAGAAAATGCTTCGGGTGAAGGACGCCATGTGACAGACCACGTGCTCAATATCACCGATCTCGGCGATCATTTCCCGCATTTCATCGAGGCCCGGCTTGTAGTTCCAGCCATAGGCCACCAGCAGTTCACGGCCGCATGCTTTCGCCAACTCCACCAGATCCCAGGCTTCACCGGGGTCGAGGCACATCGGTTTTTCCACCAGGACGTGACAGCCCTTCTGAAGGAAAGCGCGGGCCTGTTCGTAGTGGAGGTTATGCGGCGACGAGATAACCGCCACATCAATGTCCCTGTCCAAAATCTCGCGCCAGTTCTCGGTCGCAAATACAAATCCGAACTCATCGGCAATGAGATCGAGCTCATCGCGCCCAAGGCGACAAACGGAGTCGAGGACAACGTCGCTCCGTGCCGCAAGAACCGGGATGTGCATGCGGTAGGCGAAATGACCGGCACCGATGATTGCGGCCCGCACGGGTCCAATTTTTGAAGTCATGTACTTTCCCTGATTTGCAGGTGATAGCCGATGTCCTGGGTCACGGGCTCATTCGCGCCACCCTCAAGCCGCTCCATCACGAGGTTTGCCGAACACTCACCAATGGCCCGCCCCCTGATCTGAACGGTTGTCATAGGCACCGGAAGAAGCGCGGAAAGGCTGAGATCACCGAAACCGGCAATGGCCAGTTCATCGGGCACCCTGACCCCGTTGGAAATGCACCAAAGCATGGCGCCATGGGCAGGCAGTTCCGCGAGAAAGAAGAGCGCGTCCGGCCTGCGTTTGCGTGCAAACAGACTCTTAACAAGGGAAAGCCCACCCTCTATGGTTGCCGGGTTGTCAAACTCAACGATCGTATCCTCGTCGACGCTGCGGCCTGCCCCACGCATGGCGTCCACAAAGCCGCGCCGTCGATCCTCCGCCTGGTCGTTGTTGACTGACGAGCCGCCGACCATGACAATTTCCCTGTAGCCGCGCTCAATCAGATAGCGGGTCATCTCGACAGCGGCGCCGTAGTTGTCAAAACCCACCGCGCTATCGATCGCGTTGTCCCGAAGGTTCCAGGCCTCAACCACCGGGCCGGAAAAACTGTCGAGCAGTTTACGGGCGGTCTGTGTGTGGGAGAAACCCGTCACGATGATCGCGTCGGCCTGGCGGGCGATGAAGGTCCGAATCGCCTCTTCCTCCTTTTTCGGAGACCAGTCGCTGACGGCGAGGAGCATCTGCTGCTTCCTCGGCTCCAGTACATGGCTGACCCCCTGCGCAAAATCCGCAAACAGGGAACTGGCAAGAATGGGCACGACCACCCCGATCATGTCGGATCGCTGCGACACGAGGGAACGGGCCGTCAGGTTCGGGATGTAGCCGATTTCCTCAATCGTGCTCTGAATCCTTGCGCGCGTATCCGCGTGGACGGTCTCCGGCTGACGCAGGGCACGCGACACGGTAATCAACGAAAGCCCGGAGGCTTTTGAGACGTCCTTGAGCGTCACCTTTTTCCTGTCACCTTGCGCCATTCACGGCCTCCCTGTCGGCATTTTGCCCAGCATCATCCGGTCGAAACTGCGTGAGAATTTCGACAAAGGCAATGCGGTAAAATTACCGTTGACATACGAGTATCATTGCCAATAACGTCCGTCAATATGGAATGATACTCGAATGTCATCGCAGCTCAGCGCAAAACGCAGATCATCGACGACAACAAAACCGGGAGGATACAATGTCGAATTCCATCAACCGCCGCAGCTTTCTAAAAACCACAAGCGCAATGGGCGCGGCCTCACTTCTGCCGGCTGGACAGGCTCTCGCCGCCAGCGGAGAAATCTCTGTCTGGAAATTCGGTGGAACACCTCAGGAGGTTGAGGTCTGGGCCCAGCGCAATGACGCGTTTTCCGCCGCGAATGGCGACGTCAGCCTGAACTACTCCTACTTCAACGGTCAGATCCGCCGACAAAAAATCCTCGCGGGCTTCCAGACCAACCGCCTCGCAGACGTCGTGATCGCCTTCGGTCAGGACATCCCGGAATTTGCCGGTTTCGGCATGATCCAGCCGCTAGACGATATTGCCGGCGACCGAATGGCCGGTTGGAAGGACCGCATAGTCCCGGAAGTATTTGAATCCGGCATGCACGACGGGAAACTCTACGCCCTGCCGACCTATGTCGACATGGCGAGTTTCCTTGCCATCAATCTCGACGCTCTCGAGGAAGCGGGCTTTGACCGGCCGCCCGAGACGTGGGAGGAGGTTCGCGAATATGCAAAAGCGATGACCAAACCGGACCGCCCCGGTATCGCCTTCCCGGCCACGACCGCACCTGTTGACATCAACATCTTCGAAGGCATTGCCTATGCCAATGGCGGTCGCATTTTCGATGAGGAGTCCGGCAAGGTCACCCTCAACGACCCCGGCGTCGTCGACGCGCTACAGTTCTACGTCAACCTTATCGAAGACGGCTCCACCCCCGCGGCAACATCCCTGACCGAAACCTTCTTCCGCGACACGGCACAGCTTTTCGGCCAGGGGCGTTCGGCCATGTGGATCGGCCTGTCCTGGCTCAATACACCCTGGGGCGTGAACGAGGGCATCCGCTGGACCGGCGTGCCCATGCCACGGCCGACGGCACCCTCCGGCAGTTTTGAGCCTGTTAATGCCATCATGGACGGAACGGCAATGCTCATGGTTTCGTCGCGTTCGTCCAATCCGGAAGCCGCCATTGAGTATCTCGATTTCTGGTCCCAGAACGAACAGCTCGAAATCTGGGGTGGCCAGCCTGAAATTGCCCGTATCCCGGCTGGCAAGGCGGCGTGGGACAATGCCGAGTTGAAAGAGGCGTGGCCCAACTGGGTAAATGCCTATGACGCCGGAACCCTGTTCGAGGGTGGCGCTCCAATGCCGCGCTTCATCGGTGTATCAGCCATCGAATCCGCCCTTGGCACAGCGATCCAGCAGGCGGTTCTGGGACAGAAAACGCCGCAGGCCGCACTGGATGAGGCAACCGCTGCCGCACAGGGCCAGATTGACCTGATCCGCGGTTAAGCTCCGACAAACTCAACGACTGAAAACAAGGAGGGCCTGACGGTGCTTAAAAGCGATCGTATTCTGGCGTACGCCCTGATTTTGCCCGTGGTGGCCGCCGTCCTGGCGTTTGTCGTCGGGCCCACTTACAACGTGGCCACCCTCAGCCTCACCCAGGTGGTCATGGGAATGGAGCGTGGCTTCGGCACGCTCTCAAACTTCGAGGCTCTCGCCGCCGATCCGGTGTTCGGTCTGGTTCTGAAGAACACGGCCATCTGGATCCTCGGGGGCACATTCCTGTGCGTTACCGTCGGTCTGGGCGTCGGCACTTTCCTCGCAATCGACTCCCGCATGACCGGCTGGCTGCGTGCGCTGATACTTCTGCCATGGGTTCTGCCCGATGTGGTCACGGCCATGGCATGGAAATGGATGCTGCACGGACAGGTCGGCATCATCGGACAAACCCTGCAATCCTGGGGTTTCAGCGAGGGTGCGATATCCTTCATGGGCGATCCGAATCTCGTCATGTGGACGCTCGTGGTTGTGCTGATCTGGCGGAAAATGCCGCTGGTAGCACTCATCCTCTGTGCCGCAATCCGGTCCGTCCCCGATGACCAGATCGAGGCCGCGCGTATGGATGGAGCAAACGCCTTTGAGCGGTTCCGTTTCGTCACCCTGCCCAATATCGCGTTCTCGCTGACCGCCGTCACCGTGATCTCGATGATCTGGATCACGGCCGAATTCGCCCTTCCCTGGATCATGACAGGCGGCGGTCCAGCCAATGCCAGCCAGATCATGGCGACCTACATCTACCAGCAGAGTTTTGAGTTCTTCAACTGGGGTGTCGCGTCGGCCATGTCGGTCATCAACCTGGTCATGCTGGCTTCGATTGTCGCCCTTTACCTCTACATCAACCGCCGTTCCTGGTCATCGGAGGGCTCGAAATGAACGAACAGCCCCGTACCCTCTACTGGATCATGCTGAGCCTGATCGGCATTGTAATCTCGATCTACGTCCTGTTCCCGGTGTTCTGGCTTTTCCTTGCGTCTTTCAAGACACAGGCTGAACTCGCGCAGCTGCCGATCTCCTTCTGGCCGGCATCCCCGACGCTCGATGCCTACAAGGCGCTGTTCTCTCCCACCCATCAGAAGGGACAGCTTCTCGACTGGCCGCAGCTGATTGGAAACAGCTTCTTCATCGCGATCAGCTCCACTGTGATCGTTCTGTTCTTCGGCACTCTTGCCGGCTATTCCTTCGCACGGCTGAACTTCCCCGGCCGCGACCTCATACTGGGTGGCCTTCTGATAAGCCGCATGTTCCAGGGCGCGGCGCTGTTACTGCCGACATACAGACTGATGTCGATGATCGGACTTCAGGACAGCCTGATCGGTCTGGTGCTCCTCTACTCCGCCTTCGGCCTGCCATTCGCCACCTGGATCATTGCATCGTCCCTGCGCGAAATTCCCAAGGAACTTGAGGAAAGCGCGATGATCGACGGCGCAAGCCGGCTGCAGAGTATGGTCCTGGTGGTGCTTCCCCTGGCCACTCCTGCGCTGATCACCGCCGCGATGTGGCACTTCGTCGGTGCATGGTCGGAATTCGCCTTCGCCTCAATCCTTCTGGAGTCGAACGAGAACAAGACCGTGACCATCGGCCTCGCCAGCTTCGTCGAACTTTTCACGCTGGAGTTCCAGTATGTTGGAGCGGCCGCAACCATCGTCGCCCTGCCGATCATGCTGGTGTTCTTCTTCGGCCAACGCTACTTCACACGCGGCCTTCTGGCCGGGGCGGTGAAGGGATGAGGATTACATCCATTACCGCACGCGCCGTCGATTGCGGCTTCAACAGTCAAAAGCTGCAAACCAGTCGCGTCGCCTCCCCCATGTCCCGCTTCCCCCGTTTCGCTGAACAGCGGGCAAGCTGGATGTGGCCCACCAAAAAGGTCTTCGTTCGGGTGACCGGCGAGGACGGGAGCACCGGCTGGGGCTGCACCAACGGTGGCGAGATCGTCGAGATGATCATCAATTCCCACCTGGCACGGCTGGCGAAGGGTGAGAGCGTCGATGATCTGCCATCCCTGAATGAGATGATGGCTGCCTCGCTTCTCCCCAACGATCGCTCCGGCTTTGCCATGATGGCCGTTGCGGGTGCCGATATTGCCCTTTGGGACTTAACGGCCAGGGCACGGAACAAGCCCCTGGTCGACCTTCTCGGTGGCGCGGGGGTAGACAGCCTCCCGGTCTACATGACCACCCCGCGTCCCGAGGCCTTTGTCGCCGGCCCCTGGCGCGGCCTGAAAGCCGCCGCCCCCTACGGCCCGGAATCCGGCGAAGAGGGGCTGAAAGAAAACGTCGCCCTGATGCGCCGGTTTGCCAAGGCTGCAGGCCCGGACGTGCCCATCATGATCGACGCGTTCCTCGCATGGGACGCGGATTACACTCTGCGCTTCGCCGAGGCCTGCGCGGACATGCCACTCGCATGGATTGAGGATCCAATCCCACCCCAGGATATCGAAGGGCTGGAAAAAATCCGGCAGGGCATGGACCCGGAAATCGAACTGGCGCTTGGCAACTTTGCGTTCTCTTACGCCGATTGTAAGGATCTGCTCCGGTCCGGTCTGGTAGGATACCTGCAACCGGACGTGGCCTGGGCGGGCGGCATATCGGAAACGCTGCGCATCCTCGATCTCGCAAAAGCCGCCGAAGTCCCGGTGATCCTGCATAACACCTGCGAACAACCCTGGGCATTGGCTCTGGCCGCGTCACGGCAAACCGATGCGCTCGTCGAATGCGTCGACCGCGGCGAAACGTCACCGCTTTACACGCTGATGGGCGCGCGCCCCGGTTTTACCGAGGGCCATGCAGCCGTGCCAAGCGACTCAACCGGTAACCAGCCGCCGGAATACGTGCTGGAGAGGTTCGCCGCCGACGCCTTCAACAACAGGAAAGGATAGACCATGGGATCTGTCGCACTCAAAAACATCCGCAAATCCTATGGCGCCGTAGAGGTCCTGCACGGAATTGATCTCGACATTCAGGACGGAGAATTCACCGTTCTCGTCGGTCCCTCCGGCTGTGGAAAGTCAACGCTGCTGCGCTCGATTGCGGGCCTGGAGACCATCAGCAATGGCGACATCGCCATCGATGGCACCGTGATCAATTCACTGGTCCCAAAGGACAGGGACATCGCCATGGTGTTCCAGAACTATGCCCTCTACCCGCACATGAGCGTGGCCAAAAACATGGGCTTCTCCCTACGCCTCGCAAAGGAACCGCAGGACCGGATAGACAGCAAGGTCCGCGCCGCCGCGGAAATCCTTGATTTGACCGCCCTGCTCGACCGCTACCCGCGCCAGCTTTCCGGCGGCCAGCGCCAGCGCGTGGCCATGGGCCGCGCCATCGTGCGCGACCCCAAGGTGTTCCTGTTTGACGAGCCACTGTCCAACCTCGACGCAAAGCTGCGCGTACAGATGCGTTCGGAGATCAAGGAACTGCATCAACGGCTGAAGACCACCACGATCTATGTCACCCACGATCAGATTGAGGCCATGACAATGGCGGACAGGATCGTGGTCATGCGCGGCGGACATGTTGAGCAGATCGGCACACCCCTAGAACTCTACGACAACCCCGCCAGCGTCTTCGTGGCCGGCTTCATTGGCTCACCGGCCATGAACTTCCTGCCCGCGCGGAACAGTGATGGCAGCCTTCAGGTCGGCAAAGGCGAAAACCTTGGACCGTCTCCCGTCAGCCTTCGGAACGGAAGAGAGGTCATCGTGGGCTTCCGCCCCGAGGATATCCGGCTCTCCGACGGCGGCCTCCCCGCCAAGGTTGCACTGATTGAACCGACCGGAGCGGAAACCCAACTGACCCTGCGCACAACCGAAGGTAACGGGGTGATCATGACCACCCGCGAACGCATCGCACACTCCGTCGGGGACGCCGTGCATGTGGCCGTCACACCAGGCAAACTGCACTGCTTTGACACCGAAACCGAACTCAGCCTGACCGGGTCCGTGCAATGAGGATAACGGATGTCAGGGTAATCCGTTTCCGGACCCATGCCGACCGTTGGGACATCGGCCATGCCCGTCTCAAACCCAACGCCGAAGTCCACCAGACGGTGACTTGCATCGATACTGACGAGGGTCTGACCGGGTATTTCTTCGGCGGCGGCAAACACGGGGACCAGGACGGCATGACACCCGATGAGCAGCGTCTCATCGAGGGTCAGGTGCGCAACATGATCCTCGGCGCGGACCCGTTTGACCGGGAACTGATCTGGAAGTGGATGTGGGTCCGAAACATACCCGAGGTGGCGCAGAGCGTCATCGACTGTGCGCTATGGGATCTGGCCGGACGCGCAGCGGATCTGCCGGTCTACAAACTGATGGGCAGCGCGCGGGACAGGGTCCCGGCCTATGCCTCCACCTACCCCAACATCGGCCAGCCTGAGGTCTATGCGACACACGCGCTCGCCTGCAAGGCGGAAGGCTACAGGGCCTACAAGATCCACCCACACTACTTCTGGAATCCGGAGACCGGCCTGCCCACGAACGGCCGCCCGTCAAACATCCGTGCTGATATCGAAACCGTCAATCTGGTGCGCGAGGCCGTCGGGTCGGACATGGTGCTGATGTACGACGTCTGGGGTACGTACCACACCATTGAGGAAACCATAAAGGTCGGACGGGAGCTCGAAAAACTCGACTTCTACTGGTTTGAGCACCCCATGCCGGAATACCGGGTCGAAAGCTACCGACGCCTGTGCCGCGAACTTTCGATCCCCGTTCTTGCACCCGAAATCGCCGCAGGCGGGGTTTTCACCCGCGCGGAGTGGATCCTTCAGGGCGCCTCCGACATGAGCCGCATGGATATCCGTCGCGGCGGTGTCACCGGATGCAGAAAAACCGCCGTGGTCTGCGAAGCCTTCGGCCAGCGGTGCGAGATCCACATGGCGGGCTGGGGCAACCTTCAGGTGATGGGCGCGACCTCAGAGGACACCAGCGAATGGTACGAAAAAGGCCTACTCGCCCCTGGTGTCAATTACGACGCGCCACACCCCTACCTGAAGCACAATTGCGACCCGATGGACGCCGAAGGGTACGTCGCCCTGCCCAAGGCACCGGGTCTCGGATACGAGCCCATCTGGGACTATATCGACGAAAACAGGATCGCGGCATGACGCTTTACCGTCGTGTCTGGACGATGGAACTGCGGGAGGGTGCCGAGGCCGAATATGACGCGGCCCACGCTAACATCTGGCCCGACCTGACCGCGCAGATGACCCAAAACGGCATCGTCCGGTTTTTCCTCTATCGCGCCGGAACCACCGTCTTTGCCTTCCAGGAACGCAACCGCCCCTTCCCTGCATCAAACTATTCCCCGCCCTCGGGCCTGACCGCAAGATGGTGGCGCAAAATGGCTCCGCTGATGTGCACCGAAGGACCGGAAGCGCGCCCAATCCACCACGATCTGCGCGAGGTTTTCGCGTTGGATGTTACCACGGAGAAAACGACATGACTGGCATCACGGGTATCGTTCCCATCTTGCTGACTCCGTTTCGCCAGGACCTGACGATTGACCACGACAGCCTGAAGCGTGAAATTGACGCCACCCTTGCAACCGGTGTGCACGGCATCGGTATCGCGATCGGCAGTGAGATATTCAAACTGACCCGCGACGAACGGCGCGAGATGCTGCGCGTTACCGTCGAGCATGTTCAGGACCGCGTACCGGTGATTATGAACACCTCCGCTCCGGGAACCGCACCGGCCGTGGAGCTGGCCCGTGACGCCGCTGCCGCCGGTGCATCCCGGTTGATGATCTGGCCGCCGGATTTCTTCGCTCTCGGCCCCGGCCCGGTCATCGCGCATCTGTCGCGCATTGCCGATGCCTCGCAGCTGCCGATCATTCTCCAGGATGTCCCGCAGGCGCCCATTTCACCCGCCCTGGCTCTTCGCATTGCCGAGGCCGTGCCGCTGGTCGACACGATCAAGGTCGAAACCAACCCAACCGTGGCTCAGGTCGGCACTATGGTCGGCGCGGTCGGGGACAGGCTGACCGTTCTGGGTGGTGCAGGCGGCGGCACGCTGGTGGAGGAATACCGGCGCGGCGCCCGTGGCACCATGCCCTTCGCCAGTCAGGCCGATGAATTCATGCGGGCCTGGCGGGCACTTGAGGCGGGCCAGGATGAAGAGGCCGCCGAAATAATCGAGACCGAAATACTGCCGGTCAGTCGCCTGGGCTTCCAGTCGGGCGACATGTTCTATCACGTCCACAAGGCGCTGCTGCACCAGGCAGGCATCTTCACCAGTGCGAGGGTACGCCCTCCGACCGCGATACCTGATGAAATCACGGAACAGGAGCTGACACGCCTGCTCGACCGGACCAAACCGAAATCGACGAAGGAAAAAACAACCGCATGAAACTTCTCCGCGTCGGCCCCGAAGGCCAGGAACGCCCCGCCCTGCTGGACGAAAATGAAACGTTGCGCGACCTGTCATCCGTCGTGCCGGACATTGCCGGCGACACTCTGACGCCTGAAGGGATCGACCGGCTGCGCGCCGTGGACCCTATCAGCTTGCCGAAGATTACCGGTTCCCCCAGAATTGGCCCCTGCGTCGGCTCGGTCGGAAAATTCATCTGCATCGGACTGAACTATGCCGACCACGCCCAGGAAAGCGGTATGGAGGTTCCCAAGGAACCCGTAATCTTTATGAAAGCAACGTCGTCGATCTGCGGTCCCAATGACGATGTCGTTCTGCCCGAAGGGGCCGACAAGGGTGACTGGGAAGTTGAACTCGGCGTCGTGATCGGCAAACCGGCCAAGAACGTCGCAGAGGCCGACGCGCTTGAGCATGTTGCGGGATACTGCGTCGTCAACGATGTCTCCGAACGCGCTTTCCAACTGGAACATGGTGGACAGTGGGTTAAGGGAAAATCCGCGGACACTTTCGGTCCAATTGGCCCGTGGCTCGTGACCCGTGACGAGGTTGGGGATCCCGCCGACCTCGACATGTGGCTCGAACTGAACGGCCGCCGGGTTCAGGACGGATCAACCAGGACGATGATTTTCGGTGTGGCCCATGTGGTGTCCTACCTGTCCCGGTACATGTCCTTGCAACCCGGCGACATTATTTCCACCGGCACACCCCCGGGCGTCGGCCTTGGCATGTCACCGCCACAATTCCTGAAAACCGGCGACGAAATGCGCCTGTCCATCCAGGGAATGGGCGAACAGCACCAGGCCGTTCGGCAGGGCTGAAATCCGCAATCATCCTAAGAGGCGAAGGGGCCGGCGCGTTAACGCCGACCCCTTTGCTTTATCAACCCGTGGAATCGGGTCAGGACTGGTCCAGATCCCAAACCCTGATCACGACACCACCGTTCCGCATGGCGTCCAGGTCATCCATGGACGGCATTCCGCCGACGGGTTCGGACACCGGGTCTCCCCCGTTTCGACCCGCATAAACCCATGCGCCCAGGCTCCACTCTCCCGGCTCCAAATCGACCGTCAACTGAGGCACCCAGGTCCGGGGATGCATAACATTCGTATTCGGCTCGGGGCTCACAACCCGCGGCAAACGATGCGTTTGGCCGGGCAAAGGCGCCGCCACGTCAACGACGCAACTCGTGTCACGCGCGGTCACGATCCGCGCCAGCCTGTCGGTAACCTCAGGCTCCAAAGCAGGCCCAGGGGTCGGATCATCGCGGCAAACCGCAAAGCCACCCTCAACCGTCTGGACACGCCGCGCGGTGCGAATACGGTGCAACCGCAGGTGCCAGGGCGGCCGGGCGAGGAGCCAGGTTTCCACCTCGACCTCCGACATGGGGGACCAGGCCGAATAGATCCAGTCCTCCCCGATCCGGGCCATACTCTCCCGACAGCGCACCATGGCCAGTTCGCCATCTTCCGAGAAAGCCAGCATGTTGTCGAAGGGACCGTTTCCGAAGGCGCGACCTTCCGTTTCCACGCTGAATCCATACCGGGTGGAATAGGCAAACTTGTTGTACTTTTCCGCCGTTCGGCCAAAGGTCGGTGACTGCTGACCGCCTGCCAGAACCGTAACATCGCCCTGGGTCTCGTACTTCACCATTCCAGGCTCAGGCAGGCTCACCACCCGCGGACGCGGTTGCGGAGCCGCCTCATCCGCCGCCCAGAACGGGTGATCCTCGGGCAGCGCGAGCGGCGCAAATGCCTTCATCGCCCAGTATGGCGACCCCGGCGAATTGTAGCGCTCGGCCATGTTCAGTTGCGGATAGCCATATCCGATGGTGAGCACTCCGCGCGGATCAACAATGGGCCGCTCCGACCACCATCGCAAATTCCGCGCCCAAAGCCCCCGTATCTCGCCCCAGGGCAGTGCCTCCTCCCCCGCAAGGGCCAGCGTCCCCCAGAAACCGGCATGGGCAAACCGGTACGTCAGCGAACGCCCGTAAGGCAACGCTGACCCGTCCGCCCCGTACCAGTGTGCGATCTGCGGCGCGAAAAAGCGGGCGCGCTCCCGAAACCGGTCCCGTCGGGCCGCATCAGCCTCCGGCCCGTATTGCGCATAGATCAGACCATAAAAATGCATCGCGAAGGGGATGTAGTGATCCGCCTGACGCTGACTGCCATCGCGGTACCAGCCGTTGCCCATGGCCCAGCTCTCAAGCCGGTCGAGATTGCCCTCAATAATCGACAGGTCGTGCTCAACACCGACCCGGGTCAGCCCAAGGGATACAAGCACATGAAAGAAATTCCAGTTATTCGGCGCAGGCGTCTGTTGCAGTGAGTTCAGCAGCCAGTCGCGGAGGCAGTCGCGCCCACGGTCCGTCATACCGTCCCAAAAAACTTCCGGCGCCAGAGCCAGCGCGTAGCCGATAGCCGCGCTCTCGACCATCCGTTGATCCCGGTTGGTCACTGGCCCCCAGTATTCCGGATGGTCCGGATCGGACCCGTGTTGTAACCCCTCAACAAACTTCCCGATGCCCTCAAAGCTCCCGCCACCGGCCAACAGCGGCGCAAGCCCCCAAAAAGGCCGAACCAGGCCCTCGAGATCGGCCGCTGAAATATGAAAATGCGCACCGGTTGCACCGAGTGTGACGCGGGCACAGCCCGTAGACATGGCACCGAGCAAAGGACGGCACAGATCACTCACCGCCCTTTGAGCGTCAGCCCGGGTCGCAAACGGGTTTCCGGCCAGAGGATTGTTTGTTTTCGAAACGGGAAGATGCTGCATCAGGCCACCAGATGTCGTTTGCGTGGATCGGGAATGGGAACTGCGGAGATCAGCCGTTGGGTATAGGGCTCCTGCGGGCTGTCGCAGATCTGGATTGCGGTGCCGGTCTCGACCACGCTGCCCTTGTGCATCACGGCCACCCGGTCACAAAAATATCGAACGACCCCAATGTCATGGGCGATAAACAGGATCGCGAGATCAAGTTCATCCCGAAGCGTGAGAAGCAGATCGAGGATCTGCGCCCGAATTGAACCATCCAGCGCAGAGGTCGCCTCATCGGCAATAATCACGCGGGGATCGAGAGCAATGGCGCGTGCAATACCGATCCGCTGACGCTGCCCGCCGGAGAAGGCATGCGGATACCGCTCCATGGCTGAGGCCGGCAGTCCCACACGTTCCAACAGCGCACCAACCCGCTTCTTCAGTTCCGCACCCTTGAGCAGACCGTTCACCAGTAGCGGTTCACCAATGATCTGTTCCACGGTCATGCGCGGATTGAGCGAGCCATAAGGGTCCTGGAAAATCATGCGCATCTCGCGATACACCTGACCGTCCCGGAAACCCGACTTATGGGTCAGGTCCTTAACCGCGCCGTCACGGGTATGGTAGACCGCGTCGCCTTCCTGCGGCTGGAAACGCCCCATGAGCACCCGCGCCAGCGTGGTCTTGCCCGACCCGGATTCCCCAACAATGCCAAGGATCTCGCCCCGGCGCAGTTCGATCGAAACATCGTTCAGGGCACGCACTCCGCCCGTTGCCCCTTTTCGGATCTTTTTCTTCGTTGGAAAGGTCAGGGAAAGACCGCTTGTCTCGATCAACACCTCATCCGACCCGGCTCCGTTCCGGCCGTGCGGCGCCTCATCGAGGCCCATCGAGGCCTTCAAAAGTTTCTTCGTGTAAGCATGTTGAGGCGCGTGAAACACCGTATCCACCGGACCGGTCTCGACCACGGACCCGTGGAGCATCACAACAACCTGGTCGGCAATCTCCGCCACCACGCCCATATCGTGGGTGATGAACATAACCGCCATATCGCGGCTTTCCTGAAGGCCTTTCAGAAGTTTGAGGATCTCGGCCTGGGTCGTCACATCAAGGGCAGTGGTCGGCTCATCCGCAATCAGAATGTCCGGCTCACAGCCAAGCGCCATCGCAATCATCGCACGCTGTCGCATACCGCCCGAATACTCAAACGGATACCGGTCAATGGCCTCCTCCGGATTGGCAATGTGCACTGCCCGCAGGGCGTCAATGGCCTTCTCCCGGGCCTCCGCCGCAGTCACATCCTGGTGCAGCAGGATCGCCTCGATTATCTGCTGCCCAATGGTGTGCACCGGACTGAGCGACGACATCGGCTCCTGAAAAATCATCGCGATGCGCGCACCGCGCACGGCACGGATATCCGCCCCGTCCGGATCGAGACCGGACAACTCAATCCTCTGCCCGGCGGCAACATCCACCAGGTTGATGGCCCCCGACTTGATGACCGCCGGCTCGACGATGTTCAAAACCGCGCGCGCCGTCACCGACTTACCGGAGCCGGATTCGCCCACGAAACAGGTGGTTTCCCCCAGCTTCAGATCGAAACCGACATCCGAAATGGCCGTCGTCTCTCCCTTGCGGTGCGGAAACGCCACCGTCAGGCCGCGAACTTCGAGTACCGTATCACTCATGGCAGTCTCCTCACTTCGCGTAGGGATCGGCGGCATCGCGCAGCCCGTCACCGATGAAATTCATCGCCAGTACCGAGATCACAATCGCAGCCCCGGGCAACAGCAGCCAGGGCGCGGTAGCCAGCGTCCGGATGTTCTGCGCTTCCTGAAGCAGCACACCCCAGGAAATCACCGGAGCCTGAAGCCCCAGCCCGAGGAAGGACAGCGCCGTTTCCGCGAGGATCATCGCCGGCACCGCGAGGGAGGCAGCCGTAATGATGTGGCTCGTAAAGGCCGGGACCATGTGGCGGACAATCACCCGAAAATGCGAGCAACCGTCGTAGCGCGCTGCAGCGACATAATCCTCACCATTGAGCGCCAGGAAACGACCCCGCACCACGCGGGCAAGCTCGGTCCATCCAAGGAAGGACAGGATCAGGGTGATGGCAAAATACGTCTGGAGCGGTGACCAGTCCGACGGCATGGCCGCGGCCAAACCCATCCAGAGGGGTATTGTGGGAAGGGATCGCAGAAATTCAATCGCCCTCTGCGTTGCCGCATCAAACCAGCCGCCGAAATACCCCGCCGCGCCGCCAATAATGACGCCCAGCACAAGGCTCATGACCACACCGACAAGACCCACCGAGAGGGAAATCTGCGTGCCATAAACCAGCCGCGAGAACATATCCCGGCCCAGACGGTCCGCTCCAAACAGATAAAACGGATCACGGGACCGTTCCGGTGCGAGCAGATGGATGTCCGTCGGGATCAACCCGAACAGTTTGTATTCCCAGCCCCGTTTGAAGAAGCTCAGATAGATCTTCTTTTCCTCGTCGATAACAAAGGTCCGGCGCAGCGCCTCGGGCTCAATTTCGACTGAATACCCGTATACATACGGCCGGAAAGACCACCCGTCCTGGGACCGGTCAATGAAGTGCAGCGCCTGTGGCGGCGCGTAGGTGTAACGCGCCTTGACGTCGCCGGGATCATTCGGAGCAACAAACCCGGCGAAGAGTGCCACCAGAACAAATGCGCCGAGCACCCAAAGGCTGACAACCGCGAGGCGGTGCCGCGCGAACCGGCGGCGAATAAGCTGCCATTGGCTTTCCGTGCCGTGACTGTGGTCTATCCGGGGATCGGCCTCGAAAGCCGGCACGTCGGGAGTATCCTGAACGTCACCGATCCGGCCGTCCGGTGAATTTGCGGGGGTCGTCAGGGGCATCACGTGGCTCCCACCATGCCGAGCCGGATACGCGGATCAATCCAGGCCAGCAGAAGATCTGAAATCAGGGTGCCTACGAGCGTCAGCAGTCCCATGAACATGATGAGCGCGCCCGCCAGGTACATGTCTTGGCTCAGAAGCGCGCGGAGCAGGATCGGCGACAGGGTCGGCAGATTGAGAACGATAGCGGTCACAAAAGACGATGAAATCACCGTGGGCAGCACCCATCCGATGGTTGAAACGAGAGGGTTCATCGCCACCCGCACCGGGTACCGCCAGATAAGCCGCCGCCTCGGCAGGCCCTTGGCTCGCGCGGTCAGAACATAAGGCTTGTTCAGCTCGTCCAGCAGGTTGGCCCGCAAAACACGAACCAGCTGCGCCGCACCGGCCGTTGAGATCACAAGGATCGGGGCCCAGACATGACTGGCAAAATCAAGGAACCGGTCAATCGACCAGCGCGCATTCATGTATTCCGGCGAAAACAGGCCCGTGATCGTCACGCCGAACCAGTTGTAGCAGATGTACATCAGCACGAGCGCAAACAGAAAATTCGGCAGGGCAAGTCCCAGGAACCCGAAAATCGTCGCGAAATAGTCCCCCATGGAATACTGATTGACTGCGGAATAGATGCCGATGGGTATCGAGACCGCCCACATCACCACCACTGCGGTCAGTTCAACGGCGAGGGAAATTCCGATCCGTTGCGAGAAAATCTCGGAAACCGGAAGCTGCATCTCGAAACTGTATCCGAAGTTGCCCCTCAGAATTTCAGAGATCCATGCCCAGTACTGAACCAGCACCGGTGAATCCAGCTTGTAGCGGTCCCGCAGCGCGTTGATCGTTTCCTGATCCACGCTCTCCCCCGCCGCCGAAAGGCTGGCGATGTAGGACGTGACAAAATCTCCAGGTGGCAGCTGGATCACGATGAAGACCACAACCGACAACGCGAGCAGTGTCAGAATCATCGTCATCAGCCTGCGGCTCAGATAGCTCAGCATGATTTTTCCTCCCCCTGCGGAAGACGCGGGATTGGGCACGCCCGACTGGCGCGCCCTGAACACGCCCTACTTTTTGTAGTAGAGTTGCGCGGTTTCCATCGGCCCTGGCTGCGGGTACATCCAGGTATAGATCTGGCCGTCCGGCACGTTGCCCAGGTTCTCGTTGGCAACGATGTAGCCATCCGCCGGAAGAACCGTACCCATCACGTAGAACTGCTCTGCCGCAATATCGAGGATCTCACCAAACAGCTCTTCCTGTTTCTCCCGGTCGGGCGTCGCGATCAGTTCGACATAGAGGTCCATCTGTTCCCTGACCTCCGCCGGCGGCTCCTCGGCAAGCGTGCTGCCACCTTTCATGAACCACTGCGCCCATTTCTCGGCAAAGGCGGATTCGAGGTTGAAGGGGAAATAGTACCGCGGGTCGAGCAGCGCATCGGCAAGCCCACCGTCACCCCACCAGACATGCATGTCGTGGGTGTTGTTTTGGATGCGCTCGTAAACGAGGCTGCGCTCGGCGTTACGGGCGTCCAGATCGATCCCAATCTCTTTCCAGTGCTCGACGATCAGCTGGGCAATGTCATTGAACTCAACCTGATCGGATGGCGAAAACAGCTGAATGCGGATCGGTTCCCCATCGAAACCGAGGCGAATGCCGTCAGAGTTGCGCTCCGTGAGTCCAAGTCCGTCAAGCAGCTCGTTGGCCCTGTCCGGGTCGTATTCCGTGAACTGGGTCGCCAGTTCCTCATTGTAGAAGCGTGAGCTGGGACGCGGCGCCGCCTGATACGGCTCTCCCTGACCCGCGAAGACAACGTCAATAATCTCCTCGCGATCCATCGCCAGCGACAATGCGACGCGGAAATCCTTTTCATTGTAAAGCTTGCGTTTTTCCGGATCGTCGTGGGTCAGGTTCAGCTGGAAAATCGCGTGGTTCATTCGCGCGTCAGTAGTCGCTTTAAGCGTATAGCCACCGCTGTCCTGCCCGTCATAAATAACCGGTTTGTTGGTCACCGTCGCGAAATGCCGGTTGGAGAAATCAACTTCGCCATTCACGACCTTCAGAACGATGTCCTCGACATTTTCGGTCTGAACCATCTGCACCTTGTCGATATAGGGAAGCTGCTGACCCTCGGTATCGACCTTGAAGAAATACGGGTTCCGCTCAAATTCGATCAGCTGGTTCAGGCCGTCATAAGGCGTGACCTGCCTCCAGGCAAAGAGCAGCGGCCGGTCCTCATCCACGAAGTTGAAAAAACAGCTCTGTTCAATCGCCTGCGACCAGCCGTCAAAACCCGCATCCTGCGCGGCCTGGTTGGCATCCGGGTTCACATCAGGGAAGTATTTCCCGCAGTAGTGCTTCGCCGCATTGACAATGAACTGCCCCTCAACCGTTGCCAGACGCTCCAGGAAAAGACCATTGGGATCTGAAAGGGTAACCTTAAACGTCAGCGGATCGATGACCTCGCCGCTGATCTTCTCCCATTCGAAACCGCCCGGCTTGCGACCGGCGTAGGCCGGGCTTGTCATGATATCGAGTGCGAATTTGAGGTCCTCGGCAGTAAACGGTTCTCCGTCCGACCATTTGTGCCCCTCGCGCAGGTGGAACGTGAACTCGGTCGCATCCTCATTCACCTCAAACTTTTCCGCCACATTCGGAACGACCTTGGTCCACTCATAATCGTAGGCCACCAGCGGCTGATAACCCACCGTGCGGCGGATCCATCCCGTGTCATAGGTCCCCTTGAGAGCCGAGCGCCAGACACCACCATAGGTCCCCACAGACTCTATCGGCGTCAGGACCATCGGGTTGTCCGGCACACGCTCCGCAAGCGGCGGCAGGTTGCCCGCATCGACCTCAGCCTGCAGGGCCGGTGCCTGGGTATAGTCCTGCCCCAGGGCCGGGCCGGCCAGCGCCGCAAGCGCCGTCAGCGATATGGTCGTGAAATGGGTTCTCAGCATTCGTCGTTCCTCCCGTGGGTTGCTGTATTTTTCGTTTCAGTCCCCGTCGGCGCCGCAAAGCGCGTGCAGGTCCTGAATGTCTGCGCGGTAGTTTTCCTCCGCATCGTCCCGCACGAATTCCAGAAACGCGCTGCGCGGATGCGGCCAGGGCCCGGCTGGTGTCCAGGCTTCAAACAGGGCGCGCCAGTCCTCCATCCCCTCGGACATCGGTCGGCGCTGCTGGCCCTGATCGGTCATGATCCAGTAAAAGACGTGCAGATCCCCCAGCCAGGGCTGCAAAATCCGCATCTCCTCCAGCCAGCGTGCCCGCCCCCTCCCCGGGACCGGCTGCCAGTAGCTAAAAAGATTTGGATGATCGGCGGCGCGCATCAGATCACGCGCGTCCTCCGCCTCCTCCGTCAGGGTATTGCGGTGGTATTCGACACTGACCGTGATCTCCTGATCCGCGGCCATGCGGGCCATCCGGGCGAGATCCGCAGCGGTCTGCACAAAACCCGCCTCCCCGGCCTGTTCCCGGGTTTGCTCTCCCGCCCAGACCCTGATGTTGCCCGCGCCCAGTTTCGCCGCCGTATCAAGAACGGTCCCAAACGCTTCCATGCAGCCCGGCGTTCCCGCCCGCACGTAAGACCCGTATGAAACCGGAGCCACACCCCGCGTCTCACACATCTCACGAACCAGGGTCGCCAGTTCAAAGTCACCGGGCGGCACATGCCGATCCCCGCCCCATTCGATAACCTGCACGCCGGTATCCGCAGCCAGGTCAATCAGCGTGGCCGGAGACAGCTCCCGAAACGTGACGGAACAAAGCCCGGTCCGGATCATGCCACGCGCTCCCAATCGGCAAACAGAACCTCGTGTCTCAGCGCCTCACCACGCGTGAATCGCTCAACATCGTCGAGTACCATTCCGGTCATGTCACAGACCTCGCAGCCAAATGACCCCGCGACATGTGGTGTAATCGTGACGTTCGGCATCCCCCAAAGCGGGGAGGAATCAGGCAGTGGTTCCGGGTCGGTCACATCCAGCACCGCGAACAGACGCCCGTCCGCCATCGCGTTCTCAAGAGCGGAACTGTCAATGATGCGTCCCCGTGCGGTGTTGATCAGAAGCGCGCCGTCCCGCATCTTCGCAAACTGCTTTGCGCCAAAGCTGCGCTCGGTCTCCGGCAACAGCGGCTGATGCAGGCTCACGACATCGCTTTCGCGCAACAGTTCATCCAGCGGAACCAGACGCACGCCCATGACATTCGCATCCCGACCGCTGATGAAAGGGTCGTGAAGTAGGATCGTAATCCCGCGCTGCTGCAGATCCGCAATCACTCTACGCCCGATCCGCGACGCTCCGATAATACCCACGGTCCGTCCGGTGTTCCCCACGGGACCGGCAAGCACCGCACTCCGTGTGGCGATGCCTGAGCGCTCCCTGCGATAGAGCTTCCGCCATTCCGGCACCCGCTTCAGGTGCAACAGGACATGGGCGATGGTGAATTCCGCAACCGGCTTGGCGTTCGCATCTGCCGCACTGATCACCGTCAGGCCCGTGCCATCAAAACTGGGGTTCAGCACGCCCTTCACCGTCCCTGCCAGATGCGCGACCAGTTTCAGCCGTGGCATACGGCGGCGTATCTCGGCATCAATGGCATTTGAGCGCCAGCCGGTGAAAAGGATCTCAACTTCCGAAAGATGAGGCGCCGCTTCCGGCCCACGTAAGTCAGCGACCGGCTCGGGATGCAGAAGGTTGGTCACATCCGAGAGACGCGACAGAGCATGGTCACGACAGGCCAGCGGAAAATGAATTTCAAACTGGGGCCGTTCCAGTTGAATGAGTGATGAATACCGCACCTGTGCCTCCCCGCAACGGCCTGTCTTGCACAAATGCTTGCATCACTTGCATTGTAATGCAAGTTTTTTCCTAATTACGCAATTTATTTGCATGACGCTCGGCGAAACGGTCAAGCCACTGAAAGGAAACTAATTTTTCGAACGCCGCACAGAGTCGCCCGGCTTAAGCGTCACCTGTGTAAGAATTTGATGGGTTGGAGATGCCGGCTCCAGGCTGCGCGAGATCAACAAACGAATCGCTTCTGTCCCCAGATGTTGCCAGTCCACATAAAGCGTACTCAGCAGCGGAGACGAGAATTCCGCAAGCGGAAGACCGTTGAAGCCGAGCAGCGACACATCACCGGGAACGTGATATCCACTCGTTCTCAAATCCTGCATCACGCTCAGTGCAACCACATCCGCGGCACAGAACACGGCGGAATACGGAAACGGCCCCTGGGACAGCAGATCCTTCATTGTCTCATGCGCCGACAGCTCGTTCACGTTTTCCATATCAATGTTGTCGCAGGAGACGTCTTCGAACCCGGGTTGCTTGACAGCCGCGAGGAAACCAGCCGTCCGCGCCGCAAGCGTCGGCCGCCGACGCGTGCCAAGCTGTAGGATGCGGCGATGCCCCATATCCATGAGATACTGCGCCGCCAGCCAACCGCCGAAATAATTGTTCGGAGCAACCTGATCATGGATCATCGTCGGATCAAGTCCATTGACCAGGACGGTCGGATGCCCCTGATCCCGCAGACTTTTCATCACATCAAGCCCCGGATCGACACCGGCAAAAAGCACACCGGTTTCCGGCTCTCCGAGTATCTGTTGCGGGATTGCACCATCGTCACCCAGCAGCGCCAGTTCAATTTTCAGCCCCGCCTCCGCGGCCGCCTTCTGCAAACCGGTCATGACGAAATGATAGATCGATCCCGACCCGGAATTCAGATCCCTTTGCATCTGAACCAGAAGCGCCCGCTTGATCCGGCCCTTTGCCGGTTCAGCAATTCCCCCCGGCACCGCCAGTGGCGTGCCCAAATCTGACGCGGCCTGCAAAACCTTTTGCGTCGTCGCGCGACTGATCCCAGGCGCCCCGGATAATACCCGCGATACGGTCGACACGGAAACGCCAACCGCTCGCGCGATATCCTCCTGCCGTACTTTTGGTTGCCTCATGCCACACTTTCACAAAATCTCCGCCGATCCGTGTTGTCCAACGTTTGCAAAAATTATGCAAGTTTTTTGCAATTGCGCACGCGATTGCCGACCGGCCCAGCCTTCCAGATAAGTGGCGCCTCAGACGTCCAGCGTCACGACCGGATACTCTTCTGCGCCGCCACAAGGCTTGCTACCTGCTCCCGGTTTGCCAGTTTCATCTGCCGCTCCGTGCGTCCGTCAAGAATCGCCTGAACGTCATGCAGCACCATCTCCCCAATCAACTGCCGCCCACCAGGAACGGCGGCGGCACGATGCGGTGAAAGGATAACATTCGACGCCTTCCGAAGCGGATCGTCGCGGCGCAGCGGTTCCCCGGGAAAGACATCCGTGGCCAGCGTGATGCGTCCTGCCTCGGCGGCTGCGACAAGCGCCGGGAAGTCGACACACCAGGCGCGGCTGATGACAATGACAAGCGCACCCTCCCGAAGTTTCCCGACAAGGTCCGCGTTCAGCAGGTTGCGGGTCTCTTCCGACGGCACCGCAGCCATAACGACAACCCTGGCCCGCGCGACCAGAGTTTCAAGATCGCACAACTCGACGCCCGGCCCCGCCTCTCTCAGGAACGGATCAAAAGCGAGCACCTCCGGCGCGAACGGTGCCATCAGCCGCGCGCATTCGCGCGCGATCTGGCCAAAACCGATATATCCGACCGTGGCGCCATAAAGCGTGAAATCGGTCTCTGGCCGGTCGTCCAGCCAACGCTCGGCCCCACTGCGAAACGCCTCATGCTCGCGCACCAGTCCGCGCCCACCGGCCAGCGCCATGGCAAGCGTCATCTCGGCCACGGACTGCCGGAACCCCGGAGCGCAGGACAGCACCTCAACCCCCCTGTCGAAACAGGCGTCATAGGCCAGCCCCTCATTGATCGCTCCGGCAACCTCCATCACCGCCCGCAGTTTTTTTGCGCGCCCAATCTGCCCGGCCGAAAGCTCCGGAAAAGCCGCCACATAAAATGCCGCCTCATCAATCAGTCCATCCACCCGCGCCGGGTCCATCGGCCAGTTGCGTCCGCCCTCAATGCGGCACAGTCCGGACAGCGCATCAAAAGTCTCACGCCCAAACAGCTCTTCCAGCTGGCGGAAGTGCTGATCCAGGATCATCAGTGGTTTTTCCGTCATGCCGCCGACTGGGCCGCCTGCTTTTCCTGGTCGGTTGCGGGCGCAAAGAGATGCGCTTTCTCATGGTCAAAATCGAGCCGGATATGCTCACCCGGCTCAAACACCCGGTCTTCGCCCAGCGAGGCCAAAACCCTGTGCCCGTGCGACAGCCGGATATCAACGATGGTCTCCGTCCCCAGCCGTTCAGCCAATGTGACCGTCCCTTCCAGTATCCCGCCCTCAGCCACCGGGCGCAGGTCCTGCGGCCGGATACCAAGCGTGGCTTTCGGCGTCTGCCCCACACCGTCCCGCCAAACCGGCGCGGCAAATTCAGCCACGACGGGCGAATTGACCTTCGCGGACGTACCGTCCTGCGACACGATGTCGACGTCGAGAAAATTCATCGACGGCGCACCGATAAAGCCCGCAACAAACAGATTGTTGGGCCGGTGATAGAGGTCCATCGGCGCTCCCATCTGCTGCACATATCCGTCCTTCAGAACCACGATTTTGTCGGCCAGCGTCATCGCCTCGACCTGGTCGTGGGTGACGTATATCATCGTGGCACCCAGAGACTTGTGGAGCTTGCCTATCTCCATACGCATGTCGAGCCGCAGTGCCGCATCGAGGTTCGACAGCGGCTCATCGAACAGGAACACCTCGGGGTTGCGGGTGATGGCGCGACCGATGGCAACCCGCTGGCGCTGACCTCCAGAAAGCTGGCTGGGCCGCCGGTCGAGCAGGTTCTCCATCTGCAAAATGCGCGCGGCCTCCATCACCTTCTCGTCTTTTTCAGCTTTCGGCGTCTTTGCGATGGTCAGGCCAAACGCGATGTTCTCACGCACCGTCATATGCGGAAAGATGGCATATGACTGAAACACCATGGCAATACCGCGCTCCGAAGCCGGCACCTCATTGACGACCCTTGTGCCGATTTCCAGCGTACCGCCGGTGATGTCCTCCAGGCCCGCAATCATCCGCAGAAGCGTGGATTTGCCACAGCCGGAGGGACCAACGAAGACAACGAACTCGCCGTCGTTCACGTCGATGTCGACCCCCTTGATGACATCGACCGGGCCGTAGCTTTTCTTGATGCCTTTCAGCTTTACGTCTGCCATTTCATTTCTCCTCCGCGGCAAGCAGCGCCAGGCGCAGCAGCCCGTCTTCCGAATTTTCAACCACGACCGGGTCGCTGATCTCCCCCAGGAACGGCCCGCCCTCTTCCGCAAACCAGTTGAAACCGAGCAGTTTCATGCCGGCGTCCGTTTGGACAATGCGCGCGGCATAGCGCTTCGGGAACGGCGCGCAGTCCAGCAACGGCGCCGGCGCAACACGCCATGGACCGCGCGGGCTCTCGCCAATCAGGCAATGGGTTCCGGTCATTGCTGGTCCCGCCATGTTTATCGTGCCTGGCGACCAGTACCGTGCCACGACGCAGAACAGACAGTACCAGCGTCCCCCGGCCTCAAAGACCTGCGGAACCTCAAGTTCCGCAAAACCGCCCGTGAAAACGGGTTCCTGCAGGGTCCATTCATAAAGATCCGGCGAGGTGGCAAATCCAATCGCGCCCGCCTCCATGCCATCATCGACCCGGCCATCACGGGCCGTGAAAAACATCAACCAGCCATCGCCGTCCGGGTCGCGAATTACATGGGGATCACGGCAGGCCCGCTCATGCCATCTGCCTTCGACATAATCTTCGTACGGCGGAGCGAGATCAAACATCCGCCCGTCGCCGACCCGCTCCCAGTTGTGCAGGTCGGCGCTGACCGCGTGGCCCAGATGCTGCCGCCGCGCGTTGTCCGCTCTCGCGACGCCGGTGTAGAACAGGTGCCATTTTCCGTCATCGCCGCGAACGACCGATCCGGTCCAGGTGGCAAGGTCATCCCAGGCCGGAGTGGGCGCCGGGGCAAAACATGTGCCCAGACTGTCCCAAACCGTCAGATCGCGGCTGGTTGCATGGTGATAGCTCACGTTCCAGTGCCGCTGCTCCGGGTCGCCAATGGATTTCGGCGCCTCCAGGAAGAAACCGTGCCACAGGTCTCCATCCTGAACGTACCAGCTGTCCCAGAGCCATTTATCCTCAAGAGCGAACCCCATCAGCCTTTGACCCCCGTTGACGCGACGGATGAGATGAACACCCGCTGCAGCGACAGGTAGAACGCGAGGACCGGGACAGTGATCACGGTCAGATAGGCCATGACTTCCCCCCAGGGCACGTTGAGCTGATCAGTAAAATATCCCAGCCCCACCATCACCGGGCGGATCGCCTCTTCCTGCACCACCATCAGCGGCCAGAGGTACTGGTTGTACATGAACAGAAATTTCAGAATGGCGGCGGTGGCAATGACCGGCCCCGAAAGCGGCATGACCACCCGGCGGTAGATCGTCCACCAGGACGCCCCCTCAACCCGGCTCGCCTCGATCAGCTCCTTGGGCAGGTCCTTGAAGAACTGCACGAAGAGGAAGATCGACAGCGCGTCGGCGATAAACGGCGCGATCTGCACGCGGTAGGTGTTAAGCCAGCCAAGCTCAAAGCCTTCCAGGCCAACCCAGGGCAGTTGCGAGACCATCAGCAACAGCGGAATGAAGATCGTCTCATAGGGGATGATCAGCGTCGCCAGCAGGATCGAGAAGATCACCGCCTTGCCACTCCAGTCGACGAAAACAAAAGCGAACGCCGCCAGCGAGCAGACGAAAAGGCAGAGCAGCACGGTAACCCCGGTGATTAGCACCGAGTTAAGCACAAACACCGCGATCGGCGCGCGCACAAAGGCGTCGGTGTAGTTCTGCAGTGACAGCTCGCCCACCGGCAGGAAGGCGCGCAGGCTCTTGGTGTCCAAAAGAAGTTGCGACGACGGCTTGAGCGACGACATCACCATGAACAGCAGCGGAAAAATGAAAATGATCGCAACGAGGATCAGGACGGCATAGCGCGATGCCAGTCGCAACCCACGATTGTCGGCTTTGACAACGGCCATGTTACTTCTCCCTCGTCAGATAGCGCTGAACCAGCGAGATCGAAAGCACGATCACAAAGAGGATCACACTGATGGTCGATCCGCCCGAGATGTCCTGCTTGCCATAGCCGCGCTCCACGGCCTGGAAGACCAGAACCTGCGTGCTGTCGAGCGGCCCGCCCTGGGTCATCACGTCGATTTGGGCAAACAGTGCGAAGGCCTGCATGGTTATGACGATCAGGATCAGAACCGCCGTGTTTCGAAGGCCAGGCCAGGTGATGTAGCGGAAGGTCTGCCATTTAGACGCACCCTCAATTTCGCCCGCCTCATAGAGCGTGGGCGAAATATTCTGAAGCCCGGCAAGCCAGATCACCATCTGAAACCCGACGCCCTGCCAGATCGACATCGCCATGATCGACGGCAGCGCGGTATCGGTACGGCCGAGCCAGTCGATGCCCTCAAAGGCACCGAAGGTCAGCCAGCCGAGCACGTTGTTCAAAAGCCCGTCCCCGGGCGAGTAGATGAACCGCCACAGGAGCGAGACAACCACGATCGAAACCACCACCGGCATGAAGTAGATCGTCCGGAAGATGTTGATCCCGTAGAGTTTTTGATTGATCAGCAGCGCCAGACAAAGCGCGAGACCCGCCTGAATCGGCGCCACGAACAGCACGAAGGTAAAGGTATTGACCAGAGCCTTCATGAACACCACGTCGGACGCCAGAACCACAACACGGTTCTCACCGCTCTGCCATGAAAACCATTCGCGCTTGCCGGCGAGGTTGGGATAGTCGGGATTGTTGCGGGTGAAGTTTCGCAGGCGGGGGTACTCGATTTCGCCATCCCCGTCGCGCACCACCGCGCCACTGTCATCACGTTCCGGTTCAAGAGTGAACACCGCCACCCCCAGAAGGTCGGAATAGTTTTCGAACCCCACGTATTCGGCGGCATTTGGTGACGCAAGCCGCTGATTGGTCAGCGAAAAAGCGAAGGCCAGAAAGAACGGCACGATGATGAAAAGCGTCATCAAGGCCACTCCCGGAAACGCCATCAGCCAGCCGGTGCGGTTTGCCCGGGTCAATTTCGACGCCATTGTCCCCTCCCCCTGCAATGCTACGGTCAGACGGGCGCGGCGGACCGGCCGCCGCGCCGGACCTCAGGTTCAGTTGTGGCCGTAGCCCTGGTTGTTCTCGATGTCCTCGTTGATCTCATCCACCGCCGCATCGAGGGTATCGACCACATCGGCACCATTGGCGATATCGGCCAGCGCTTTCTCAAACACCTTGGCCTGAACGATGTAGCCCGGTGTCACGGGGCGCAGCTTCGCCTGGTTTTCCGAGAGCTCATAAAACACTTCCAGAGCACCGCCCTCATTGTAGTTTTTGGTGTCCGTTGCCGCATCGGCCGTGGACGGGATCAGCCCCGTGCCATCGGAAAATGCCGAGAGGTACTTGGGCTGGATGGCAAATTCTATGAACTGCCGGGCGCCATCAGGATGCTCCGAGGTGGCCGAAACCCCAAACTGCCAGGACGCGCCCCCGATCACCGGGCCATTGCCGAAATCGGGTGCCGGGAGGAACAGGGCGTCGTCGCCGAATTTCTCGACAACCGGTAGCGCCGCCCAGTTGCCATTCCACGACAGCGCATATTTGCCTTCGACAAACCCGGTTTCCCGGTCAGCGGCGTCCTGGCTGGTACCGGGCGCCATGTCATTCTCAAACAGGCCCTGCCACCATTCACCAAACTCAATGGCCGCATCCCCGTTCAGCGCGCCTTCGGCGGTTTGGTAGCCATCCCGGTCGACAATATCGCCCCCGAAACTCTGCAGGAACGGCGAGAAGGCATAGGGATACCACTCCCCGGTCCAGGCCATACCAAGATCGAGCGGATACTCGAAATTTCCGGTATCCTTGAGCGTCTGCAGCGCCCCGTCAAATTCCTCGCGCGTCCAGGGCTCCTCGAGCGTCGGAATGCGAATGCCGTTCTCCTCAAGCACCGATTTACGGGCCATCATCGCCACGGCGGCATCCCACAGACCCACCGAATAGACCTCACCATTCCAGCGACCGATTGCACCGGGCAGGAAGCCGTCGAGCTTCGCCTCATCAATGCCAAGCGGCTGCATGTACTCCGCCCAGGCCCAGTTTGGCATCACCGGGCCATCGACGTCGAGGATATCGGGCAGTTCGCCGGCCAGCGCCGCCGCGCCGACCGCGTCGTTATAGGCAAGCTGCGGGAAGGTCTCGAGCACTACTGTCCAGTCCGACTGGCTTGCGTTGAATTCATCCACCACCTGGTTGACCAGCGCTTCCTCGGCGTTGGCGCTGCCGGCCCCGTGATACCACAGGCTCAGCTCGGTCTGGGCCTGGGCCGTTCCGGCACAGGCAATCACCGCAAGCGCGGTTGCGTTTCTCAGGTGTTTCAAGGTTGGTTCCTCCCTCTCAGTTGATAGACATTTCCTTCAGCAGGCGGCGCCTTCAGCGACGCCCGCTCGACAACCTGCCCCCGAACGTGGATCGGCTGTGTGGCCGTCACGTTCCCGGGCTGTGCGATCATATTCAGAAGCAGATCCGCGGCGCGGACCCCCATGGCATTGTAGGGCAGCTCGGCCGTGGTCAGAGCCGGGTACAGCGTTTCCGAGACCAGCCTGTGATCATCGTAGCCCACCACCGAAATCTGGTCAGGCACGCTGACCCCGCGGTCGCGCAGGATACCGTAAACCGCCATCGCCAGCCGGTCATTGCCGCAACAGATCGCCGTCGGCGGGTTGGCATGGGTCAGAAACTTATCCAGCGCATCCCAGATCATCTGATGCTCGCCCATGGCTCCAAAAAGCTCCGACGCGGCCACCATATCGGCGTCAAAAGCAATACCCGCTTCTTCCAGCGCCGTTCTGTATCCCGCCACGCGGCGCTCGGTCGCCAGTACGGCGCGTGCCAGCGTCAGATAGGCGATCCGGCGATGTCCGGCCTTGATGACCCTACGCGTCAGTGCAAGTTGGCCGTCTTCGTCGTCCGGCACCACCGCGGGCGTTCCACGCTCATCAATGCAGTTCACCAGAACGAGTTTCATCGACCCTTCGGCAAGATCGAGATCGATCCGCTTGAAGTGATCGGCCACATAGACCAGGCCCTCGACCCGATGTTGACGAAAGGTGCGGATCAGGTGCGGCACCCGCTCCGAATTGCCGCCGGTGTCGGAAATAAGCAGCGTCTTGCCGGAGTTCTCAAAGACCCGCTGCGCGCCCTGAACGATATGAATTTCCGGAAGCCCAGCCTCGGCGGGCGTGTCGGCGGCGGTGCTGATAGCGCCCGTGATCAGGCCAATAAGCCCCGATTTCTGCGACTTCATCGACCGTGCGGCCAGCGAGGGGATGTATTCGAGCTCGACCATCGCACGCTCGACCGCCGCGCGCGTTTTGTCCGCTACTGGGGCATCACGGTTGAGCACCCGGCTCACCGTCTTCGTCGAAACCCCGGCGCGTCTTGCGACGTCGTAGATCGTGGCCAAGACCCCCTCCCATTCCAGGGATCCTGCGAATCCCCGTTTATGACATCCGTGTCATGTCATCGGTGTCATGTCAATTTTGTGAGTGACGTGCGCAGCATTTCCGGCGGCTCAGGTACCGGAAACGCCAGATACAGACTGAATACGGGGAACAGACGAGCACGGCATCGGGCGTGCACGCAAAAGCTTCCGCGCCTACCAAAAAGCAACCTTACTTAACAGCCAAGCGGCCAACTATTTGGAATTTATGGAGATGGTGCCCGGGGGCGGATTTGAACCACCGACACGCGGATTTTCAATCCGCTGCTCTACCCCTGAGCTACCCGGGCCCGCTACGGCTTGCCGTTGCGTCGGCGGACTGACTAGTCCAGGCGGCGCGGGCTGTCCAGTGGAAAATCGCAAAATTCGCCCGCAAATGTGACGAAAGGTTTACAGGGCCCTGCCCCGCAGCAGCAGTGGCAGATCTCCCGACAGGCCGGCGGCCTCACGGATCAGGCCACGGCGGAGCGACGGCATCCGGTTGACCACCCCAAGTCCCACATCGCGGGCGGCACGGATCAGCGGATTGTCGTTCGAAAACAGCCGGTTCAGTCCATCCGTCGCCGCGACCAGCATGGCCGTGTCGAACCGGCGCCAGCGCTGGTATTCCTGCAGCACATCCAGAGCCCCGATATCCCGGCCAAGACGCGAGGCGGACACCACCGTTTCGGCGAGCGACGCCACGTCGCGCAGGCCGAGGTTCAGGCCCTGCCCGGCAAGAGGATGAATGCCGTGGGCGGCGTCACCGGCGAGGGCAACGCGGTCTGCGACGAAGGCATCGGCCACCGACAGGGCCAGCGGATAGGAATAGCGTTTGCCCGCGAGACGGATTTCCCCAAGGAAATCACCGAACCTGGGGCGCAGCACCTCGATATACGCGGCCTCGTCCATCCCGTTGATCTGGCGTGCATTTTCTTTGCTCTCGGTCCAGACGATCGAGGACCGGTTTCCCTTCAGGGGCAGGATCGCGAGCGGGCCAGGCGGCATGAAGAACTGGTGGGCGCGGCCCTCGTGCGGCAGATCGTGTTCAATGGCGCACACGAGCGAGGTCTGGCCGTAGTCCCAGCCCAGGCGCGAAATACCGGCACGGTCAGCCACGCTGCTGTTGCGGCCGTCGCAGCCCACCAGCAGACGGGCTGACAGGGTCTCTCCGGTGTCCAGGGTGACGGTAACGCCGACGGGGGTCACATTTTGGTCAGTGACGCGCACGCGCGACCGGGTCTGAACCGGATCGGTTTCCGCCAGCGCATCGAGGAGTGCGGGGCGCAGGTGCCGGTCCTCGACAATGGCGCCCATCGGAGCCTCGTCGATCTCGGCCTGATCGAAATGAAGCGGCCACGGGGCCGCACCCTCACCGGCGCGTCCATCGGAAATCGTGATCGCCTCAATGGGCTGCGCCGTGTCCTCGATACGGTCGCGCAGACCCAAAACACCCAGCATTTTCAGGGACGTAAGCGACAGGGCATAGCCACGGCCATCGAAGTCCGCGTCCCGTCTTTCCGGTTCGGGCGCGGCATCCAGAACGATGCTCGACAGCCCCCCACCCGCGAGGGCCAGGGCCAATGCGGGGCCGTTGAGGCCGCCGCCCACGATCAGAACGTCACAGTCAAATTTCATGGATCCGATTATCCCCTGATCGCGGCAATTGTCCATCCCGGCCGGGCGGATTAGGCTGCGGGAAAAATGTCTCGACAGGAGCCCACATGAATACGGACTGGTTATGGATGACGGCGGCGGAACTGGGCCGGGGGCTCGGGGATGGGGCGATTGATGCGCGGGATCTGACGGAGACCTATCTGACCGCGATTTCGGAGCATCCGGAGACCGGGCGGATATTTACGCATGTCACGGCGGATCGGGCGCGGGCGGAGGCGGCGGCGGCGCAGGAGCGCGCGGAGAAAGGTGTCCGGCGGGGGCCTTTGGATGGTATCCCGTTGAGTTGGAAGGATCTTTTCGACACGGCGGGCGTGCCGACGGAGAGCGGAAGCCTGTTGCTCAAGGGGCGCGTGCCGGAACGGGACGGGGCGGTCGTGGCGCGGGCGGCGCGGGCTGGAATGGTGTGTCTGGGCAAGACGCATCAGACGGAACTGGCGTTTTCGGGGCTGGGTGTGAATCCAAAAACACGAACGCCGCCAAATGTTTACGACGCAAAACTGGCACCTGGCGGGTCGTCCTCGGGGGCGGCGACGTCCGTGGCGTTTGGGCTGTCGGTGGCCGGGATCGGGTCGGATACCGGGGGATCGGTGCGGGTTCCGTCGGCGTGGAACGGGCTGGTGGGGCTGAAGACCACGGAAAAAGTTGTTTCTTTGGAAGGAGTTGTGCCGCTCTGCCCGCGGTTTGACACGATCGGGCCGCTGTGCCGTTCGGTGGAGGATGCGGGGCTGATCCTGGCGGCGCTGACCGATGGGAAGGTGGCTGATCTTGCGGAGATACCGGCGCGGGATCTGCGGGTTCTGGTGCTCGGGACGGAGGATATCGGGCCTACGGAGATGGAGGTGACCGAGAATTTTGGTAATGCCGTCAATATGTTGGAGGATGCGGACGTTCGGCTGACCTATGGCGGGCCGGATTATCTGAAGGATGTTCTCGACCTGAGTTCCCGCGTTTTCACCAGTGAGGCCTGGGCGACCTGGGGGGATGAGATTAACGCCAATCCGGGCGCGATGTCGGACCAGGTCCGGACGCGGTTTGAGATTGGACGGGAGTGGTCGGCATCCGATTTTATCAAGGCATGGCAACGACTTAACGAATACCGTGGGCGGTATGCGATGGATGTGGCGGGGTATGACATGGTGATTTTGCCGACCGCGCCGGTGGCTCCACCGAATGTGGAGCGGCTTCTGGAGGATGGGGATTACTTCAGGGAGGTCAATCTTCAGGTTCTGAGGAACACGAGGATTGCTAACCTGTTGGGATTATGTGCGGTTTCACTGCCCGTGCGGGACATGCCGGGCTTTGGGGTCATGGCGATGGGCGCGGCGGGGCAGGATCGCAAGCTGCTGCGCGAGGCGCGGGTTTTGGAGCGGATACTGTCCTGACAGGTGCGCGAATTGGCACAAACTGGTCCCGAAGTGGCACAGATGTGCAGGGATTTGGCACAGATTGTGAGTCAAATGGCACAGATTGCACGGGGTTTTGCCGAAAATGGCCGAAATTGGGAGTGGTTTGGGCTGAGTGGGCTGGCTTGGCGGGTGCGACTGATTAATTGCGATTTCCGCCCTCGCCCCGAGGGCTGCGCCTGACCCTGGGGGGTGCGGAGCGCCCTCCCGGAGGGAGGGTCGGGCGCTGCCCGGCGGTGCCGCCGGGCGGGAGGCTTGAGAGGGGAGTGCTGCTGAGCAAGCTTAGTCTCGCGAAAGCGACGAACGCAAAAACCGCCGCCCCTGGGACAGCGGTTTGGAGAATGACGAGTGATCCATCGGGACCGCAAACCACCCTTACTCAATCCTGAGTTCGGCTTGGGCCAAGGTCCATCCCGGAGCTTGACCAGGCTCGAGGCCAGTGCCTCTCACTTCATCACATCTTATGTGCCGGGTCGCCAAACCATTTTGTGTCACGCGGTGGCTTCCAAACGTTTGAGGCCCGGTTAACAGCGCGATTTGAAGCTATTTGCACACCCATCGTTTGCCCAATGGGAATCCTTCGATGTTTTCTCAAACTCCTTCTGAAGCACTGAGGCGATAGGCAAATATCATCACCCCAGGATCGGAGCAGCCAAAAAAGCTTCCAAGGAAACCTCCTTGTCAGGCGGCCGTCGATGGACCCCAATGAATATATAGCACCGCATTTTGATGCATCAAGACCCCTATATACAAAATGTGCTACAATTCTACGGTTCAGCCATCTGTCGACGTCCACCGCCGTTCCCGGCACTGCCCGGTCGCGATTGGGTCCGCCCTTCCTCTGAGGGCAGCGCCTGACCCTGGGGGGTGCGGAGCGCCCTCCTGGGGGAGGGTCGGGCGCTGCCCGGCGGTGCCGCCGGGCGGGAGGGTTGAAAGGGGAGTGCCATGCTCCGGCCATCATCCGGTCAATTATCTGGACCGGGGGCGTTCGGGCATGTAGACTTGGACGCAACGGGGCGTGAATGATCCCGGTAACGAGGCCAATGTTATGCAGTTTCCAGACAGGTTTGCCGATCTGGCAGAATACCCGTTTCCGCGCCTGCGCGCACTTCTGACCGGGCAGACGCCTGGTGGCCCCGAATTCCTGATGACAATTGGTGAGCCGAAGCACGCCCTGCCCGATTTTGTGGGGCCGGTGGTGGCGGAGCATGCGGAGGGGTTTCGCGGCTACCCGCCCAATGAGGGCATACCGGAACTGCGTGAGGCGATCGCGGGCTGGCTGGAGCGGCGGTACGGTGTGAGTGTGTCGCCGGAGACGCAGGTGATCACGCTTAATGGCACCCGTGAAGGACTTTTTAACGCAGCGCTCGCAGTGTCGCCGGAAAACAAAAACTCGAGGCGTCCGGCAATTATCATACCCAACCCCTATTACCCCTGTTACGGCGCGGCAGCGCTGGCCAGTGGCGCGGAACCCGTGCCCGTTTCGGCCATGCCCGAGACGGGTTTCCTGCCGGATTTTGAGACGCTGGACCGGGAGATCCTCGACCGGACGACGCTGGCCTATGTCTGCTCGCCATCGAACCCGCAGGGGGGCGTGGCGGATGAGGCTTACTGGCGCAGGCTGTTTGCGCTGGCCGAAAAACATGACTTCATGGTGCTGGCCGACGAGTGCTATGCGGAGATCTACCGCGACACGCCGCCCATGGGGGCGTTGGAAGCGGCCAGGGCGTGCGGGTTCGATCCGGAGCGTCTGCTGGTTTTTCATTCGCTCTCGAAACGGTCGAACGCGGCGGGGCTGCGGTCGGGGTTTGTCGCGGGTGGCGAAAAGACCATTCAGGAGTTCAAACGGGTGCGCTCCTATTTCTGCGCACCCCAGCCGAAACCGCTGCAATACGCGGCGGCGGCCCTTTGGAACGATGAGGCCCATGTGGAGGAAAACCGCAGGCTTTATCGGGAGAAATTCGAGATCGCGGACAGGGTTTTCGCAGGCTTTAAGGGCTATCAGCCGCCCCAGGCCGGCTTTTTCCTGTGGCTGCCCGTGTGGGACAGCGAGGTCGCGACGCTGGAGATTTACCGCAAAACGGGGATCCAGGTTCTGCCTGGGGCCTATCTTTCGCGGCAAAGCTGGGATGGCAGTGACCCCGGAGAGGGTTTCATCCGAGTGGCCCTGGTTTCCGGGGCAGACGAGGTCGAGCAGGGCCTTGAAAAAATCCGGTCCGTTCTGGACGAAGGCATAAATGAGCAAGGTTGAGTAAGAACATGGCATCCCGTACCAAGGCGAAACGCCGCGCCCCCCTGATTGAAAGCGATACGGAAGAGGCTCTGCGAAAACGTGGTGCGGAACTGATCGGTCTGATCCTTCTGCTTCTGTCGGTTCTCGCCTTCACGCTGATCTGGACCTATTCGCCGGATGATCCGAGCCTGTTCAGCGCGACGGATGCGCCGCCCCAGAACGCGCTGGGGCTGATCGGGGCGTTTATCGCCGACCCGCTGCACCGGGCGATTGGCTGGGCCGCGTTTGGCGTGCCGCTGGCCCTGGGTGTCTGGGGTGTGCGGATGCTGCTCCATGCGGGGGACAACCGGGTTCTGACGAGGAATATTGCCACACCGATTGCCATTCTGGTCGGCGCGGCGTTTGCCTCCACCCATGTGCCGGGAGCGGCCTGGCCCCATGATTACGGGCTTGGCGGGCTTTTGGGCGATGCGGTGTCGAGTGAACTGGTGGCGGCCATTCCGTTGCCGGTGGAACATGCCCTGCTGGTGGCGTCGCTGGTTCTGGCGGTGCTGCTGGTTTTGACGGGTGGTTTTGCGCTGGGGATCAACCGGTTCGAGACGCTTGTGCTGATGGATTACCTGCGTCAGGGCGCGATTGTGGTTTCCGTGGCCGTGCGGTCGTTTTTGCGCATGGTCTGGATGACGGCGCTGAAGCTGACCGGTCATGCGGTGGATGGTGCGGCAAAAGGCGCGCGGTCGGCCCAGTCCTACGCAGCCGAGCGCCGGGCGCGGCGGCTTGAGGCGGCGGAGAGCGAGCCGGAAGTGGTCGCGAAACCACGCCGGGCGGAGCCGAAACCGGAGCCTGAGGTCCGGGACGAGGATGAGGCCGAGGACAGCATCATGGCCAAGATCACGGCGGCGGTGAAAGCCCGCGCCGAGGCCGATGCGGCGGGGCGTGTGGCGCGCTCGCGGACCATTCCACCTCTGACCTCCGACGAGGCGGACGATGATGACGACGTAATCGAACATGCGGAGCCGGTGATGCGGGCCACCCCCCCTGCCCCGGCGGCGGAGCCACGGGTGCAGAAAAGCCGCACGACGAAGCTGCGCAAGAGTGCGAAGGCACGGTCCGAGGAGCAGCCGGAACTGTTCGGCAAGGGCGATGCGGCGGAGTATGAGGAGCCTGGTCTGTCGCTGCTGGAAAGCCCCGATGCGATCGAGCGGCATCTGCTCTCGGATGAGGCGCTGGAAGAGAACGCGCGGATGCTGGAAACCGTGCTGGATGACTATGGCGTGCGCGGGGATATTGTGTCGATCCGGCCAGGTCCGGTGGTGACCATGTATGAGCTGGAGCCCGCGGCCGGGCTGAAGGCAAGCCGGGTCATGGGTCTGTCGGATGACATTGCGCGGTCGATGTCGGCGCTGGCCTGTCGTGTGTCGACCATCCCGGGCCGCTCGGTGATCGGTATCGAACTGCCCAATGAGATGCGCGAGAAGGTTCTGCTGCGCGAGATTTTGTCCGCGAAACAGTATGGCGACAGCCCACATTCGCTGCCCTTGGCTCTGGGCAAGGATATTGGCGGTGAGCCGGTGGTGGCGAACCTGGCGCGCATGCCGCATCTTCTGATCGCGGGTACGACCGGTTCGGGCAAGTCGGTGGCCGTGAACACCATGATCCTGAGCCTGCTCTACAAGCTGGGGCCGAAGGACTGCCGACTGATCATGATCGACCCGAAGATGCTCGAACTGAGTGTTTATGACGGTATTCCGCATCTTCTGTCGCCCGTTGTGACCGACCCCAAAAAGGCCGTGGTGGCGCTGAAATGGACGGTTGCGGAGATGGAGGAACGCTACCGCAAGATGTCCAAGATGGGTGTGCGCAACATTGACGGGTACAACCAGCGGGTGCGCGATGCCCTGGCCAAGGGTGAGGATTTCACCCGCACGGTTCAGACCGGGTTTGACGAGGATACGGGCGAGCCGATTTTCGAGACCGAGGAGTTCACCCCCGAGACGATGCCGTTCATTGTGGTGATCGTCGATGAGATGGCCGACCTGATGATGGTGGCGGGCAAGGAGATTGAGGCCTGCATCCAGCGTCTGGCGCAGATGGCGCGTGCCTCGGGTATTCACCTGATCATGGCGACGCAGCGGCCGTCGGTGGATGTTATCACCGGTACGATCAAGGCGAACTTCCCCACGCGTATCTCGTTCCAGGTGACGTCGAAAATCGACAGCCGCACCATTCTGGGTGAGATGGGGGCCGAGCAGCTTCTGGGCATGGGTGACATGCTCTATATGGCCGGCGGTGGCCGGATCACCCGCGTTCACGGGCCGTTTGTCTCCGATGAGGAGGTCGAGGACGTGGTGCGGCATCTCAAGGAACTGGGCCCGCCGGAATATGACAGCGGCGTGGTTGACGGGCCGGAAGCGGAGCAGCAGTCGGAGATCGACGCGGTTCTGGGGCTCGGTGGCAACACCAATGGCGAGGACGCGCTCTACGACCAGGCCGTGGCGATCGTGGCCCAGGACCGGAAGTGCTCGACGTCCTACATTCAGCGCAAGCTGTCCATCGGTTACAACAAGGCCGCGAAGCTGGTTGAGCAGATGGAGGACGAGGGCGTCGTCAGCCAGGCGAACCACGTGGGCAAGCGCGAGGTTCTGATCCCGGAGCGGTGAGCATTTCGCTGTAAGGATCGCAAAGGGCGGGGCTCCGGGGGAGCGCCGCGCGATCCGTTTGGCCGCAGCGCTGGCGCGGAGTTCAAGGGGGGTTGGGTTGAGCCCGGTCGACTGGATCAGGACGGGACTGCCCTGGTGGTCGCGGGATAGCGACCGCCCCCGGCAGGGCAGTCGCGGCCCGATTTGCCAAGCGTCAAATCAGGCTGAATGGAACCGCCCCCTCCCCTGCCCCGTTCCCCAAAGCGTGATCGGAAATGTGGTGCGCGGCATGGGGATTGGGATTAGGTAGTGAGCATGAAAAGACGTGATTTCATTCTGGGCGCGGGCGCCCTGGCGGGTGTGGCGGCGGTGCCGGCATGGGCTGCCGTTAATGTGGCGGATATCGACGCCTATCTGCGAAACCTGCACACGGCGACGGGGCGGTTCACGCAGACCAATCCCAATGGCTCGGTGCAGACCGGGCAGTTCATGCTGGCGAAGCCGGGGCGCATCCGGTTTGAGTATGACAGCCCGAAAGGTGCGATGGTGGTATCGGACGGGTCCTGGGTGGGGGTGTTTGATCCCAAGTCGAACCGTAACCCGACGCGCTATCCGCTGAGGCGCACGCCGCTTTACATGCTGCTGCGCGATGATGTGAGCCTCGCGGAACCGGGGCTGGTGCTGGGGGCCACGGAGGATGCGGCGGGGACGCATATCACGGTGGTCGATCCGCGCGCGCCCGATGAGGGGCGGCTGGTCATGACCTTTGGCACGGGGCCGGTGGAGTTGCGGCAATGGGTCGTGCAGATGAAAAACGGCCAGCGCACGAAGATTGAGGTGGAGAGCATGACCGAGGGCGCCCAGGTGTCGCGGTCCCTGTTCAACCTGGAGCTTGAGGCCACGAAGTACCGGTAGGGTGCGCCGTGGCCGGGCGGTGCGTCTGTCATCGTGCCAATTGATATGGAGCCCCGGTTTTCCCTACCCTCCGATCATGGCCGGAGGGCAGCGCTGACCCTGGGGGCGCGAATGCGCCTCCTGGGGGAGGGTTGGCGCAGCCCGGCGTTGCCGCCGGGCGGGACGGTTGAAGCCTCCTGGTCCAATTGAACAGCGGTCCGTGTTAGATTTAGCGGGAACTCTTTACCCTGACCCGAGGCACGGCGCGCCATGACCGACTTTGGGAGGGCTTCGTCCCGGGTGTTCAGCGCGGGTCGGTTAAGTTACTGAGGCCATTGAGTTAAGGCCGACGACGGGGATGCCCTCCTGGGGGGAAAGTCGGGCATGGCGTGTCGTGCCGACACGCCGGGAGGATTGCGGGGGCTTGTCAAATACCCGGCGACGGAGTGGTCTGCGATGCCCTAAACCGTAAGTTTGTCAGCCGCCCTCACCCGCGCGCCAGGCGGCCCAGGCTTCGGGGGTGTCGAGGTCGATGGTGGCGGAGCGGCCGGGGGTTGGGACATCGTGGACGAAGCCGGGCGAGGCGCGCAGGACCTCGCGGGCGCCAATGTCGCCGGTCACGGCGCCGAGAGCCTCGAAGAAGCGGGAGCCGAACAGTACCGGGTGGCCAGGGGTGCCGTCGGTGGTGACGGCGCGGCAGATCTCGCGGGATTTGGCCGGGTTGTAGGCGGCGATAAGGCTGTCGATGGCGGCGGGGTTCAATTCGGGCATGTCGGCAAGGAGCACGATGGCGGCGTCGGTGCCGGGGCCGAGCCGGACGGCGGCGGTGGCGAGCGAGGCGGACATGCCCTCAGTGGCGTTGGTGGCGGTGATGGTCCGGACGGGTTTTGTGCCGGTGTCCGCGCCCTCGACCTCCGCAAGACGTTTTCCGGGATCGGGGGGCAGGACGACCATGACCTGATCGGCGCGGGAGGCGCAGGCGGTCTCGACCGTGCGGCGCAGGATGGAGCGGCCGTCGACCTGTTCCAGAAGCTTGTCGGTGCCGCGCATGCGGCGGCTGGCCCCGGCGGCGAGGATGATGGCGGTGGTTTGGGGCTTTTTTGCGGGTCGGGCCTCGCGGGCGGCGCGGGGCTGCGGGCGGGCCGGGATTTCCTTGAGCAGACCACCGACGCCCATGGCGGCGATGTCATCGAAGCCCACCTCCATACCCGCCGCGAGGCGTTCGAGTACCCAGTCGGCTCCGTTGAGCGCGGGCGAGCGGGCGCAGCCGGGCAGGCCGATGACGGGACGGGTGTTGTACGTGCCGAGGAAGAGCAGGTTGCCGGGGTCGACGGGCATGCCGAACCGGGTAAGCGTGCCGCCCGCCGCGACGAGGCCCGCCGGACAGGTGTCGGCGGCGTCGGAAGTGGCGGAGGCCCCGAGGATCAGGATCATGTCGCCTTTGGCCTCCGCGACCGCCCTGGCCACGTCGGCGGTTTCGTGGGGGACGGTGACGGTCTCGATGAGGCTGGCATCGAGGGCCGTGAGGCGGGTTTCGAGGGTGCGGATGGACTTGTCGAGGATTTTGTCGGGGGTGTCCGGCGTACGGGTCAGGATGAGCGTGGCCGTGCCGGGTTTGAAGGCGCGGACGGAAAACGGCGCAGGTACCGTGCGGGCGAGAACCGTATCGATGGCGGCGCGGTTCACGGCGTAGGGGATGATCTTGATGGTCGCGGTCATCTGGCCCTCGCGGACGCGGGCATGGTTGGGCAGCGTCGCGATGGTGATGGCGGGATCGACCGTGTTGAAGGCCTGGATGGCGGCGGGGTCGACGGTGAAGAGGCCGGAGGTGTTCGACTTGAAATTGACACGACCCGCGAAGGCCCCGGTCATGGTCAGGCCATGCGTCTGCGGGTCGGGAAAGAGGCCGTGGCCGAGGGTTTCGGCGGCGGCGTTCTCAATGACATCCTCCGCGTCGGGGCGGGCGATCCAGACGGTTGTGGTGCCCTGGTCGGTCAGGGTTTTGAGGTCGTCACCGCCGAGGATGTGGCCCTTTTTGAGTTTGGTGGATCCTGCCTGCATGGAATGGGCGAGGATGGCGCCCTCCGCCTCGGCGACGGGGACCGGACCGAAGCGCATGTCAGGGCCTCGTGTCCGGGCGGCGCAGGCGCTCGGTGATCTGGGCGAGGATGGAGACGGCGATTTCCGCGGTCGAGGAGGAGCCAATATCCGCGCCGATGGGGGCGTGGATGCGGGCGATGTCGTCGCGGGTGAAACCGGCCTCCAGCAGGCGGTCGACGCGTTTGGCATGGGTGCGGGTGGAGCCAAGGCAGCCCAGGTAGAATATGTCGGATTTCAGGGCGGCATTGATGGCCGGATCGTCGAGCTTGGGGTCGTGGGTGAGCGTGACCACGGCGGTACGGGTGTCGAGACCCCAGGCCTGGAGCGCCTCGTCAGGCCAGTCCTCGAGCAGGTTGGTGTCGGGGAAACGTTCCTCGCTGGCGAAGGCCCCGCGCGGGTCGATCACCACGACATCGTAGCCCGCGATGCGGGCCATGGGCACGAGCGCCTGGGCGATGTGGACCGCGCCGACAATGGCCATGCGCAGCGGCGGGTTGTGGGTGCCGAGGAACCAGTCGCCCTCGAAGCCGGAGCGGTCGCGCAGGAGTGCGGCCTCCACGGCTTGGCCAAGGTCAGCATCGCTGGCGTCGGCCAGGCGGCGTTCCCAGGTTTCGGTGTTCACGCAGTAGACGACCGCGCGGCGGGCGGCGCGGGCGGCGACGAGATCCGCGAGAAGCTGGCGGTCGGGTCCCTGCCCCACGCCCACGGGTTCCACGAGCACGCGGATGCGGCCGCCACAGGCGAGACCAACGGCGAAGGCCTCATCGTCACTGACGCCGAATTCCAGAATGGTGGGTTCGCCGTTTTCAATTACGTCGAGCGCCTCGGCCACCACGGCGCCCTCGACGCAGCCGCCGGAGACCGAGCCGGCCATGGTGCCGCCCGCGCTGATGGCAAGCTGGGAGCCACGGGGGCGCGGGGCGGAGCCCCAGGTTTCCACCACGGTTGCAATCGCCACGCCCTGGCCCTCATCCAGCCAGGCCAGTGCCGTTTCGGGAATATCATCGTGACCCATTTTCTACCCGCATCCCCCGGTTTTGTTCATGGCATGAGATATAGGCCCGTTGGATGAGAAATGCGAGGTCGGCATGGGCCCCAGGAGGACGGGCGGGCATGTGGGATGAGGACATCCGGTGGCACTGGCAACAGCCCCCTGCGGACACCAGGGTATCAGAGCCCAGGGTCGCGTGCCATACTCCGGATCCACCCATTTAAACCGGAGTGATACCATGATTCGTTTAGCTGCCGCGGGCACGTTTTTTGCCGTCGCGGTTGTGGGTCCCGTGCAGGCTGAGGTGCCTGATAGCACCATTACATCCCTGTCCGCACCGGCCCAAATAGAGACACGCATTGGTAGATTGGAATTTAAGGATGGCGCACCGGGCAAGGACACCGCCGCGCTGATTTTCGAGACACTGGATTTCACCAACGCGCTCAATGTTTACAACAACAGTTTTCGGGGTGCCTCGGCCTACGGCCTGCGCAAGGGCATGGAGGAGGTGGCGGGGCCGAATGGTGTCGTCATTTTCTCCGAACTGATGGACTCGGAATCGCTGTTTCTGACCGCGAATGCCGACACCGTTTACTACCTTTCGGCCGTTGATCTGAGCAGCGGTCCAATGGTGATCGAGCAGCCGTCGAATGCGGTCGGCGCGATCAACGACATGTGGTTCTCGTGGATCACCGACATTGGCGCGCCCGGCCCGGACCGCGGATTGGGCGGCAAATACCTTATCGTCCCGCCCGGTTATGACGGCCCCCTGCCTGAAGGTGGATATTTCGTTGCACATTCGAAGACCAACCACGTTCTCTATGCCGCGCGGGCCTATCTGGTGGACAACGATCCCAAACCCGCCGTCGACAACATAAAGGCCAACCTGAAGATCTACCCCTATGTGCCGGGCAGCTACGGGACCAGTATCGCGCAGGCGTTGCAAGGAACCGTTGCCCTGGCGGGAGAGCCGGATGTGCCGGACGTAAAATTTGTTGAGGGAACGGGTCTGGCCTTCAACACCATACCGCCGAGCGATGCGGGCTTCTTTGACATGATCAATGAAAACGTTCAGGCGGAACCGGCCACGAGCTATGATGTCGAACTGGCCGGGCAGCTTGCCGCGATTGGTATTGTGCATGGTCAGGAATTTGCCCCCGACGACCGCATGAAGTCCATTCTGGATGATGCGGCGGCCGCGGGCCAGGCGGCTGGACGGGCATTGCAGTGGCAGTATGCGATGCAGCATCCCGACTGGGCGTATTATGAGGGGTCGCAATGGGGCAGCATGCTCTGGGAGGGCGGCGCGCACTTCGAGACACCGCCGCCACTCTACAAGGATGGCAAGTTTGAACCTCTGCCATCCACCGGTGCGCGCACGCTCGATTCCCGAACGGCCTTTTACTATGCCTACACGCTCGACAGCCCCGGCATGATCATGCGTATCCCCGAGGTCGGCTCACAGTATCTGATGGGATTTCTCGACGCGAACGGAGACCCGTTCGATGGCGCGAAGACCTATAAGGTGACACTGCCCAAGGACATTCCGGCGAAAGCTTTCTGGTCGTTCACGCTCTATGACAACCAGACCCGGTCGATGCTGGCAACGCCGCAGAAATACCCGCGCGCGGGCAGCCAGAGTTATCCGTCACCGGCGGCTGAAGCGGCGGAGGATGGAACCACGACCGTCTGGTTCAGTCCGGAGCAGCCAGCAGACGTGGCCCGCGGGAACTGGATCCAGACCGATTCCGAGAAGGGCTGGTTTACCATTCTGCGCCTTTACAGGCCCCTGCCGGCGTTTTTCGACAAATCCTGGCAGCCCAGTGAGATTGAACCTGTGGAATAATCCATAAAGTCAATCGCTGCCGGCGGACATGTCGGCGCAGGGAAATTTTCTGACCAGCCGGTTTTACCGCCGGCTGGTTTTTTTGGCCGTGGTGAAGGAAAGGTTAAAACTAAATTTACTTTCAGGGGGTCTATTGCCGGATGCTGGACGGAGGACCCGTTCGGACCGTGGAGCCACGCGTTTATGCGGGCTTCGGTGGCTGTAAATGGTTTGCCCGGGAGTGACAGGAATTGCATTTGAACTCAGTCAGGCTGTTGGCCGCCGCCGCTTTGGTTCTTCCGGTCTGGACCGCACCCGCCGATGCGCTGACCTGGCATTTGCGGGAATGGGTGTTTGACGATGGTGGCACGGCCCAGGGGCTGTTCGACTATGATTTCACCTCCCGCCAGTTCAGCAATGTGGACGTGACGACCTTCAGCGACACGGGCTCGGTCAACCGGGTTTATTCCGCGATGGCGCCGCGCTCGGGCGCGAGCCTGCTTTACATGATTGAGGAGCCTGCGGCGGATCTGACCGGCACCGGGACCATGTGGTCCCAGCTCTGGGGCGTGATGTATGCGGAAGGTACGATCGACGCGGTTGGCGGGCTGAAATACGAGACGACCTGCGGCAATGCGGCCTGTTCCGCGATTGGTCCGATTGAGCGCACGCTGGTGAGTGGCGTGATTACGACCGACCCGGATTACGGCACGGCCGTGCCGGAGATTGACGCGTCGGCGGGGCTGGGTGCCCTGGCCGCTTTGGGCGGTATGCTGGCGTTTCTGCGGGGCCGTCGCCGCGTTTGACCTGACAGTTTTTTGAGGCCAAGCCGGAAGCGGGGTGACCGCCTCCGGTGGTGTTGGCGTGTTCAGACGGCGCGGGTGAGGCCGCCGTCGATGCGCCAGTTCTGGCCGGTGACGTAGCCACCATCGTCAGAGGCGAGCCAGCCGATCAGCGACGACACCTCCTCTTCCCGCCCGTAGCGGCCCATTGGGATGCGGGCGCGGCGGTCCTCCGTTTCGGGCAGGCTGTCGATAAAGCCGGGCAGAACATTGTTCATGCGGATGTTTTGCGCGGCGTATTTGTCGGCGTAGAGTTTGGTGAAGCCCGCGAGACCTGCGCGGAAGACGCCCGAGGTCGGGAAAAGCGGGTCGGGTTCGAAGGCGGCGAAGGTTGAGATGTTGATGATCGCGCCGCCGCCCTGCCCGGCCATAATCGGGGTCACGAGGCGGGTCGGGCGGATGACGTTCATCAGGTAGACGTCGAGGCCCGCGTGCCAGTCGTCGTCCGTCATTTCAAGAATGTCGCCCTTGGGGCCGTGACCGGCGGAGTTGACCAGAACGTCGACGCGGCCCCATCTTTCCATCGCGCCGTCGACGAGGCGGGCGAGATCATCGACCGACTGGTTTGATCCGGTGACGCCGAAGCCGCCGAGGCTTTCGCCGAGCGCCTCGCCCTTGCCCGAGGAGGACAGGACGCCGACCTTAAAGCCGTCGGCGGCCAGGCGTTTTGCGGCGCCCGCGCCCATGCCGCTGCCGCCTGCGGTGATCAGGGCTGTTTTTTCTGCTGTCATGGTGGTGTCTCCTCACTGGCCGGAATGTGTTTTCGGTCTGTTGTTGAGAAGATAGGGGCCAGGGGAGTGTCGGGCCAGCCAGATGGGCTGTTGCCTGCGTGTAGATTTTCTATTGCACCCGTGAGGCCGCGATGCCGGATCAGGCGGCGGTTGAGGGGGCGTCGAGCATCCGTTTCAGGCGGTGCCGTTCGACGGCGTTTTCCGGTGCGGTCATCCGTTCAACGAAGAGACATCCGTTTGCCGAAAGTTGTTTGCGAGCTTTTCACTGCTCCGGATCGTTATCTTCCAAATCTTCATCGTCGAATTCTATCTCGTCCTCACTCTGGTCCGCCAATAGACGGATTTGTTCGCGTGTATTGCGAAGCTCGTCATGGTTTTTCCGGACGTTTCTGGCATCTTCAATTTCATCCTTCGAAAGCGGCGGGTCATACTCTCCGTCTTCCGGGTCGGGTGGCGGCAAAATGTCGACTTCACCACCTTTCTTAGTGAACTTGTTCATTTTTTCGATAGATTTTTTCAGAGCATTTACTTTTTCACCATCGTAGGGTTTAGGAAGAGTTTCTACAGCGGCATCAAGTAGTTCTTTTAATCCGTCCTGTTCTAAGTCCTCAATACTCTTCTCAAGACCTTTCATAACACTTTTGTTGAGTTTAACCTTATGCTTAAAATCTTCTACAGCATTGGCCAATTCGAGAGCGTTGAGACCGATCTTAGTAACGTGGTTGCTGATCAGGAGTAGCAGTGCTGTAGCTGTTGCGGTTGTTCCAAGTACGAGGATAACGGACCCTTGATGCGCGCCTAAAACTTTGACTGTTTCGGGTGCCTCATCAACGCAAATTGCTATCCCGCGCATAATGTCAAACCACTCTTGAGACCATTCCTTAAGTTCCGTGATATCATTGATCGCGGCATTGTCTCGAAAATGAACACGGACAGCGATTTGGTCTATATACGACTCTTCCTCTTCGACAAACTTGAGGGACGCGAGACGATCAGCCACCTCCGAAAAGTTATTCTGGAGTTTGCCCAACGCTTGTTGAATTTCAGAAATTTCTTGAGCCGCAGTCGCAGCATCAAAACGAGCACTTTTAACTATGCTCTCAATATGTCGAGCACCTTGATTACCGACGAACTGGAGCACATCCTCGCGCTCTAGAACTGATATCTGTTCGCGCGTCAGAAGGTGCAATGGCATCGCTCGGAGCGATCCAAGCAGAAGTTTCAGATCATCTTTCACTGGCTGTTTTGTCGGCTGTGTAGCGTTTTGGTTCAGTTTCTTATGCAGTACTCTAAGTTGTCCAACCACAGGCCGCCCGTAAGTATCAAACCAAATGCAAAGATTTATAAGCTCACGTATTTCCAAATTATCCTCCTTTTATCGGCTAAAAAATACTTTGATGCTTGGCACGGTAAGGTAAAATGCCGCGCTCAAATCGTCATTAGATTTTTGTGTCTTTGTTTTACCAGCATAGTCTAGTCGCTTGCTCTAGGGAACGAAACAGTCCAGCCGCGTTCGCGATGACCTTAAGTGCCGGTTGAGGGGGCGTCGAGCATCCGTTTCAGGCGGTGCCGTTCGACGGCGTTTTCCGGGGCGGTCAGCACATTGGTGAGGTCCGAGAGCGAGGCGAGGCTGTGGCAGGCGCGGAAGCTGTCCACATGGGGCAGCATGGCGCGGACGCCGCGGGCGCGGGCGGAGAAGCCGTCCCAGCGCAGCAGGGGATTGAGCCAGATGACGCGGCGGGCGGAGAGGTGGAGGCGTTCCATTTCAAGGCCGAGGCGGTCGGGGTCGTCGCGGTCGAGGCCGTCGGTGATGAGCAGGATCACCGCGCCCTGCCCAAGAACGCGGCGGGACCAGTCGCGGTTGAAGTCATGCAGGCAGGCGCCGATGCGGGTGCCGCCTTCCCAGTCGCGGGCTTCACGGCCGGCGGCCTCCAGGGCCATGTCCACGTCGCGGCGGCGCAGGTGGCGGGTGATGTTGGTGAGCCTGGTGCCGAAGGTGAAGGCGTGAACCTGGGCCCAGCCCGCGCCTTTGGCGTTCGAGACGGCGTGCAGGAAGTGGAGCAGCATGCGCGAATAGGAGGACATGGAGCCGGAGATGTCGCAAAGCGCCACGAGATTGGGCGGGCGCGTGCGGCGGGCGCGGAAGCGGGGCTGGCGCATTTCGCCGCCCGCGCGCAGGGTGGCGCGCATGGTGCCCTGCCAGTCGGGGACGTGGCCGCGCGGATCGGGCGCGGTACGGCGGCTGGTCAGGGGTTTGATGGCGAGATCGAGCCGGGCGATGGCGCGTTTGGCATCCGCGGTTTCCGCCGCCGACATCTGCTCAAAATCCATTTTTTTGAGGGTTTCGTCGGTGGAGGCTGTGAGGCTCGCGTCGATCTGGATTTCCTCGCCCTCCTCCGCTTTGGGCGGCGGGGGTGGCTCATCGGCGCCGTCGAGCAGGGCTTCCGCCGCCCGGCGGTCGGCGGCCTTGGGGGCCTCGGGCTCGTGGACGCCGCGCACCATGGGCAGGAGCATGGACATCATGTGCTCAAGGAACTGCGGGTCGCGCCAGTAGAGCTGGAAGATGCGGGAGAAGACCTCGCGGTGTTCGGGGCGGCTGACGAAGCAGGCCTGGAGGGTGTGGTAGAAATCGGTGCGGTTGGTGAAGCCCGCGGTTTCCACGGCGCGAATGGCGTCCACCACGCGGCCGGTGCCAACGGGGAGACCTGCGCGGCGCAGGGCGCGGGCGAAATGGGTGATGTTTTGCGCGAGGTGGCCGTTTTCGGGGATGGGGATGGGGTCAGGCATTCCGGGAACACCTGATGGTTGTGCTCCTAGACGGAGGGGAGTGCGGACCTCGGGGGGCGCGATAGCGCCTCCCATGGGGGAGGTCGGCGCTGCCCGGTGTGGCCACCGGGCAATACGGGTGATTTGCCCCCCGGGTCACGCCACGGCCGGGTCGGCCTGGACGCCGTCGAGGATGCGTTTGACCTCCGACGACTGCATTTTGGCGATGTCGTCCTGGTATTTCAGCACCGCGCCAAGCGTGTCGGCGATGACCTGCGGCGAGAGCTGCACCGCGTCGAGGGCGACGAGACATTTGGCCCAGTCGATGGTCTCGGCCACGCCGGGATGCTTGAAGAGATCCTCGTCGCGCAGGCGCTGAACGAAGGCCACCACCTCGCGGCTGAGGGTTTCCGTGGCTTCCGGGGCGCGGGCCAGGAGAATGGCCAGTTCCCGGTCGAAGCCGGGATAATCGACCCAGTGGTAGAGACAGCGGCGTTTGAGCGCGTCATGGACCTCACGTGTGCGGTTGGAGGTGATGATGACAATGGGCGGCTCCTTCGCCGCGACGGTGCCGAGCTCGGGGATGGTGACCTGGAAGTCGGACAGGGCCTCGAGCAGAAACGCCTCGAAAGGCTCGTCGGTGCGGTCAAGCTCGTCGATCAGCAGCACGGGCGGGCCGCCGTCCTGGTCCTGCATGGCTTCCAGCAGGGGGCGGCGGATGAGGAATTCCTCTGAGAAAAGCTCGGAGTTCAGCTGCGACCGGTCGGTCTGGCCCGCGGCCTCAGCGGTGCGGATGGCGACCATCTGGGCGGGGAAGTTCCACTCGTAGACCGCGCCGGAGACGTCGAGACCCTCGTAGCACTGGAGCCGGATCAGGCGACGGCCGAGGGCACGGGAGAGCGCCTTGGCGATCTCGGTTTTGCCCACTCCGGCCTCGCCTTCCAGGAACAGGGGCCTTCCGAGTTTGAGGGAGAGGAAAACCACGGTCGAGAGGCCGCGTCCGGCAACGTATCCCACATCGGCCAGCATTTTGGCGGTGGCGTCTATGGATTGTGGCAGTTCGGTCATGTCCCCTCCTCCGTATGCCCGCGCGGCCTCATGCGGCCCGGAACACAGACCGCATAAGGACAGGCTCGGGGATTGAAAATCAACCCGTCATTTGGGCGCGGTCGGGCGCGGGCCGGTTGCGCTTGCCGCGCCGCGCTCCGCCATGCTTTGATGCCCGCCGGTACTCAGGGAGCGGGAAAACGACGCATGAACAAATACGATTTTAGTGGCCGGAACGCGGTGGTGACCGGCGGAGCGAACGGGATCGGGGCCGCGGTTGTGGAACTGCTGGTCCGGTCCGGGGCGCGGGTGTCGATCTGGGACATTGAGCCGGATGCGCCGGAGCCGCGGGTGGCGGACCTGGACCAGGCGATGCTGGCCCATGAGGTTGTGGATGTCGCCAATATTGCCAGCGTGGAGGTGGCGGCCAAAGCGACGGAGGAGAAATTCGGCTCCATCGACGTGCTGGTGAACAGTGCGGGGATCGCGGGGCCGAATGCGAAGACCTGGGAATATCCGCTCGACGCCTGGAAACAAGTTCAGGCGGTGAATGTGGAAGGCACGCTGCACACCATTCGAACGGTTGTGCCGGGCATGATCGAGCGGGATTACGGGCGGATCGTGAATATTGCCTCGATTGCCGGGAAGGAAGGCAACCCGATGGCGAGCGCCTATTCGGCGTCCAAGGCTGCGGTGATCACGCTGACGAAATCCCTGGGCAAGGAACTGGCCGATAATGATATTGCGGTGAACTGCATCACACCGGTGACGGCGAACACGCGCATTCTGGATCAGCTGAGTCAGGAGTTTATTGAGTATATGCGCTCGAAAATTCCGCGGGGCCGGTTTGTGAAGGTCGAGGAGATCGCGTCGCTGGTCGCCTGGCTGGCCTGCGAGGAGAATTCGTTCAGCACGGGCGCGACGTTTGATATCTCCGGCGGGCGCGCGACGTACTGACGCGGGCGTGGTTTTGTGATGAGCGGTGCCGCGGGTCTTTTTGACAGTTTTTGGTCTGAGGGCTCCCGCTCCCCGCGCCTACGCGCCTCACGATTCGGGTGATCCGGGCGCTTTGAGTGTATGCGGCGGGCGGAGTTCGGGTGTGGGCGAGTGCAGGCGGGAATCTGCCTGCGAATTGACCAGTTTGCTGTGGATAAACGGGGGCTGGATATCGTCGCGCGAGTATCGGCGGAAATTTGCCTATGCGTCGGATCGGGCGGAACCGAAAATGTCTCGGAAATTTCGGCCCCGTAGGCACCTGAAATTGTTAACCTTTTCGCGAACCAATTGGTCAGAAATGGAAATTGCGTACCATTTGAGGTGGAAAACGCCGGGCCAGGGCGTCGGGCATTGGCGGAATACAGCCAATAAGACTATTGCAGGACGTGTCTGGAATAAGGTTAATGGCCCCATGATCTTAGATCACGGGGCCCTGATGACCACCCCACCCCTCAACATTCGGTCGTCACGGTCACCAATTGTGAGGCGGGTGTTTCAGAAATTCTGAACACCCGCCCGCTCCTTCCGCCCCCGGGTAAGGGCGAACGCGATCCCTGCTGAACCCACTCGCTGAACGGTCGGCAATACTGTTTGCCGGTACTCGTTACCCACCCCTGGATAAACGCGGTTCAACACTGATCAGTATGGTTGATCGTTGATGAATTGCGCTGGATCAACCCGGAATCCGGGTCTGCCACCGATTCAGCCGCTCACGTTGTGTTGCAATTGCAACAGTTTTACCGAAAAATAACGATTTTTTCGGGATGGGCGAAAATCCGCCCAAGCCGTTTGCCGCAGGTATTCACGAATTGTTCCAGACAACGTCGGCTTTCGCCGAATCCCTCAGCACGGTTTCGGCATTTGGCAGATCGTTATCGCCCGCTTTCGTTTTGGCCGATTCGCGGTCAAAACCGAAACCGAGCCAGCGGTCCATGAGCCGGGCCTCCAGCACCTCCATCGGGGCGGACACCATGATGGTGTGGTCGAAAAGCGGCCGGAGCCGGTCCCAGGGTGGGGTTGTCAAAAGCAGATAGTTGCCCTCGACGAGAATGATTCGCGTATCAGCCGCAACAATGCGGGCTCCGGCGCGCGCAAGTTCAAGAGACCGGTCGAAAACCGGCACGGCGACCGGGTCCCGCGCGGCGCGGATGCGTTCGAGAGTTGCGAGGAAGCCGAGCGCGTCGAAGGTCCAGGGTGCGCCCTTGCGTGGCAGGTCACCGGAGGCGGTGAGCACCGCATCGTCGTAGTGGTAGCCGTCCATGGGCACCAGAGTGGAAGAGCCGGGATCGAGACGCTCCAGTTCAGCCCAGAGTTGTTCGGAAAGGGTAGATTTGCCGCCCGCGGGCGGTCCGGCGATGGCGACCATGTATCTGTCGCGGCCCCCGGCCTTCTCCAGCACGTCCCTTGCCAGTGCGGTCACGTCGCCGGTCATGCCATGTCCCTCCTCCGATGCGCAGGCTGAGGATCATTTCCATCACGCCGGGGATGTCAACGGAGCGGGTTTGTCCGGTCGGGGGGAATTGGTCAGGTGGTGTGAATTACCGTTTGTCCTGGGGGGGCGATTGACGGTAAGCCGCTGTGACGGACAACTCCGGAGTACGGAAGCGGTATGGCGAAAGACGAACCGGGCACCACGGCGACGGGACCAGTGCAGCGCGGCACCAACCAGGCGGGCATGCGGGCGTTTAACGAACGGCTCGTTCTGTCCCTGGTGCGGCGGCACCGGGCGCTGGCGAAGTCCGCGATTGCGGGCATGACCGGGCTGTCGGTGCAGACGGTGTCGGTGATCATGCGGCAGCTGGAAGCGGATGACCTGCTGCTGCGCGGTGAGCCGCAGCGGGGCAAGGTCGGGCAGCCGCGGGTGCCGATGTCGATCAATCCCGAAGGCGCGTTTTTCGTGGGCGTGAAGATCGGGCGGCGCAGTCTTCAGATCATGCTGGTGGATTTTGAGGGGGGCGTGCGGCATTCGGTGACGCACGGCTATGACTTCCCCAAAACCCGGGAGAGTCTCGACCAGGTGCGGTCGCAGGTGGCGGAATATGCCGCGATGCTGGGGCCGAAAGCGGACCGTCTGGCGGGTCTGGGGCTCGCGATGCCGTCGCGCATCTGGGAATGGGCCGATGAGATTGGCGCGGATCAGGCCGAGTTGGCCCGGTGGGCGGATATCGACATTGCCGCGGAACTGGCGCTCGATCCCGCCCTGCCCGTTTACGTGCAGGATGACGCGACCGCGGCCTGTGGTGCGGAACTGGCCTTTGGCAATCCGAACGGGCTGATGGATTTTCTGCATGTGCATGTGGGGGCGTTCATTGGCGGGGGGATTGTTCTCAACGGGGCGCTGCATACCGGGCGGACGGGCAAGGCGGCGGCGCTTTGGCCGTTGCCGGTGAGTGACGGGCATGGCGGGACGGTGCCTCTGCTGGACCGGGCGTCGCTGATTTTGCTGGAGCGGCGTGTTCTGGCGGCGGGGCTGCCGGTGGAGCTTCTGCACGATCTGTCAGGGGACTGGGAGAGCCTGGGCGATGTACTGGAAGCCTGGCTCGACGGAGCGGGACCGGCGATTGCGCAGGCGGTGGTCGCGGCGGCTTCGGTGCTGGAACTGGGGACGGTTGTGGTGGATGGTGCCCTGCCCGATCCGGTGCGCGACCGGCTGGTGGCGCGGGTCCGGGACGAGCTTGAGCGGTATGACATGCGCGGGTTCGAACGGCCGGAGGTGCGGACGGGTACGGTCGGGCCGGATGCGCGGGCGATTGGCGGTGCGAGCCTGCCGCTCTTTGACCGGTATCTGGTCGATCCGGGGACGCTGGCCGTGAGCGGTGGCCGGCAGGCGTCGTAGGCCGTTAACGCTCACTTCAAGGAAACCCGGTTTAACGGCGGGAGGCTCCACCATTGGGATTTTCCGCCGTGTGTATTTGTACTCTTTCGTCCTTTGTCCGCGTTTCCGCCCTGGCGGGGTTTGGTCTGTTTGCAGCGGGGCCCGTGGCCGCCGTGACGGCGGTGTTCGATTTTGACTGGTCGGGGGATTACCTGGACCACTCCTACTGGGCCACGGGCAGTGTGGAAATTGACGGTGTTGCGCCCGGCGGGAGCTTTGGGGCGGCGGATATTTCCGAGAGCCGGATTGAGGTGGACGGGTCCGCCTGGTTCGAGCCCTTCACCTTTACCAAATGGAATGCGGGTGTGAGCGGCTGGATCAGCGCGGATGGCCGAAGCGCGGTGTTCGACGGGCTGTCGGGGCCGTTTTCAGCGGATGGCGTGGGCTTTTTCGGCTGTGACCTGGCAGGGTGTGCCGAGGGCACGACGCCCGGATTTCTGAGCCCGCCGGAGACGTATCGGGTGTACCTCAATGACGGGTATTTCAACGAGGCGTATTTCGACTATGCCAGTGCGGCGGATGCGGGTGCGGCGATGCGCATGGAACTGCGTGAGAGCGCGGTGCCGGAGATTGATGCGGGCGCGGGGTTTGGTGCGCTGACCGGGATTGGGGCGGTCGTGGCGTTTTTACGCGGGCGGCGGCGCCCGGCCTGAGGCCGGACGGCGCCTTTTGGTTTTGATCAGTGCGCCATGAAGATCGGCAGGTCGGCGTTTTTCAACATGTTGGTTGTGGTGCCGCCGAAGATGCGCTGACGCAGGCGGGAATGGCCGAAGCCGCCCATGATGATCAGTTCCGAGCCGAGATCCCTGGCCGTGGCGAGAAGCGCGTCACCGGTTTCGCGCCCCTGTCGCGGGATGCAGTGAACGGTGGCGGAGATGCCATGCCGGTTGAGATAGCGGGCGAGATCCGAGCCGGGCTCCGGGCCGTGGCCGTCGAAGGATGGCACCGGGTCGATCAGCACGATGTCGGTTGCCTCCGCGCGCTTCATGATGCCGATACCGTCGCGCACGGCCTTGGAGGCCTCCACGCTGGCGTCCCAGGCGACCATGACCTTTTTGATGTTGGGGAAGACGGTGTCATCCTCGGGCAACAGCAGGACCGGACGGCCGGATTCGAACAGCGCCCCATCGACGGTGCAGCCGTGGAAAACGGAGGTCTCGTCGCGGGCGGGCGGAATGAGCGTGAGGTCGGCGTAGCGGGCGAAACGGGCGGCGAGCGTGGGCAGGGTTGCGCGGTCGACGAACTGCGCCTCCACCACGAGGCCGGGGACTTTTTCGGACAGCTCGGCCTTGAGTTCGTCGGCGCGGGCCTTGACCTCCTGCTGGCCCTGGCTGATTTCCTCGGCCCAGTGCTCGTTCCCGATCACGCCATAGGGTGACGTCGGCGGCGGTACGGAGAGGCCGGCCACGAGGACCATGAGGTGGGCGTCCAGGTCACGGCAGATGCGGGCGACGTGCAGCGCGTCGTCATTGCCGGTCCCGATCCCCGTGAGATAAAATACGGTTTTGAATCCCATGTTGCTGCTCCTTGTTCGTTTAACCGAATCTAACATCATTTTAACGGGATGTCCTTGTTCCATATCAACCACCCCTTGCGGCAACGGGCTGGATACACCTAGACTTGGTGCAATCTTTCCATGTTTGACCAGGAGGTGTGGGGATGGCGATGGAGGAGTTCAGGATCCAGCTGGCGATGCTGCTGGACCAGATTACGAACCAGCCCGAGGACATGCACGAGGCGCAGGAAAGCCTGCGTGAGAAGCTGGCGGAGATGCAGGCTCTGGGCCTGCCCCTGCCCGATGATCTGGTGGGGCTGGAGAAGTATCTCGACGAGCGGTTTATCCGCGATGGCGTGGTGCCGGAACCGAAGTAATTTTGCCGGGCCGGACGGCGTCAGGCTTTCCGGCCGCGGATTGCGCCAATCATCGACGTCAGCACGAGAGCCACGACCGACGCGGTGACGATGGACGGGCCGGTGGGCGTGTCGAGGTGGTATGACGCCTCAAGGCCCGCGAGGACGGAGAGGACCCCCACGAGAACGGCGAGACGGGCCATGGCCTCGGGGCTGCCGGTGACCGCGCGGGCGGCGGCGGCGGGGATGATGAGCATGGCGGTGATGAGCAGCGCGCCCACGACCTGGAGCGCCACGGCGACAAGAAGGGCCAGCGCGACCGTCAGGACGATCTTCTCAAAATGCGTGTTAACTCCAGTGGATACGGCCAGGTCCTCGTTCAATGTCGCAAGCAGGAGGCGCGACCAGCGCCAGAGCAGGATGCCCACGATTATGGCTGCGCCGCCCCAGATGGTGACGAGATCGGCCCGGCTGACGGAGAGGATGTCGCCGAAGAGATAGCCGGAGAGGTCGACGCGCACGTTGGGCATGAGCGAGAGGGCCACGAGGCCGAGGGCCAGGGCCGCGTGGGCGGCGACGCCGAGCATGGTGTCGGCACCGTAGCGTTCGCCGGAGGCCAGCGACACGGTAAGGGCCATGGCCACGGCGGCGATGGCGACGCCGGGCAGGATGGGCATTTCGACGGCCAGGGCCAGAACCACGCCCAGCAGGGCCGCGTGGGAGGTGGCGTCCCCGAAATAGGCCATGCGGCGCCAGACGACGAAGCACCCAAGCGGGCCTGCGGCCATGGCAACACCGATGCCCGCGATCACGGCGCGGACGAGAAAGTCATCCAGAAAGCTCAATGGTGGTGGTCCCCGGCATGGTCGTGGTGGTGGGAATGGTCGTGGTCGTGACGGTAGAGCGCCAGGGCGCCCTCGGTCCCGTAGCCGAAGAGCGCGCGGTATTCGGGGGTTGCGGAGACAACCGTTGGCGTGCCCTCGCAGCAGACATGGCCGTTGAGGCAGATCACGCGGTCGCTGGAGGCCATGACCACGTGGAGGTCGTGGCTGACCATCAGGACGCAGCAGCCAAGCTCGTCGCGGAGTTCCCCGATCAGCTGATAGAACCGGGCCTCTCCGGGCTGGTCGAGGCCCTGGGCGGCCTCGTCGAGGACGAGAAGATTTGGTTTGCGCAGGAGGGCCTGGGCGAGCAGCGCCCGCTGGAACTGGCCGCCGGAGAGGCTCGACATCTGGCGTTTTTCCAGTCCGGGGAGATTGACGCGCTCGAGGGCGTGCGACCGGGCTTTCCTGGAGGTGTCGGCGAGCGACAGGAAGCGGTCGACGGAGAGCGGCAGGGTGCGGTCGATGGTGAGTTTCTGCGGCACGTATCCGATGCGCAGGTTGGCGGCGCGGGTGATCGTGCCCTCGGTCGGTTTGCGCGCGCCGATCAGCAGGCGCAGAAGCGTGGTCTTCCCCGAGCCGTTTGGCCCAACAATCGTCACGATTTCATTGGGTTGAAGCTCGATATTGATGTCGGACAGGATGCGGTTCCCGGTGAGCGTCACGCCCATCCGGTCGGTTTTCAAAAGCGGTGCGTTCATGGGGTGTCGGTTCCGGCTTCGGCACAGGCGGCGCAGAGACCCTCGGCTTCGACGACCAGACGTTCGACGGTGAAGGATTCCCTGGACATGGTTTCCTCGATACCCCGGATGGGCGCGGGCAGTTTGCTCTCCGCGACCGTGCGGCAGCCGCGGCAGACGAGGAAGGCCGCGGCGTGGTGGTCCGACCCGTGGGTGCAGGCCACGAAGGCGGACAGCCGTTCGATGCGGTGGGCAAAGCCGTGTTCCACGAGGAAGTCGAGCGCGCGGTAGGCCACGGGGGGCTGATGGGGCAGCCCCTCGTCGCGCAGACGGTCGAGAAGCTCATAGGCGGTCATGGCCCGGTGTGCCTCAAGAAGGGCGTTGAGGACGCATTCGCGCGCCGGTGTCAGGCGCAGCTTTTCCTCCTCGCAGCGCGCGCGCACCTCGGCCATGGCGGTGGCGCGGCACCGGCGGTGATCATGCGGCTGGAATGCGTCGACCTTTGGAGCGACGGGTTTTTGGCTTGCGGGCATAATTGTAATGTTATAACAGTTCGGCTCCGGAAGTACCTAGCAACTTCCCGTTCTAAACACAAGTCTGTCTGGATTTTCGATGAAACCGGTAAAACTGTTCTCCGCCCTGTTGTTTTCCTCCCTGCCCGCTCTGGCGGCGGCCGCTCCCAAGGTGGTGACGGATATTGCACCGGTGCATTCCATTGTGGCCCGTATCATGGAGGGTGTGGGCGAGCCGGACCTGATGGTGCCGCCGGGCGTTTCCCCCCATGACTACAGCATGAGGCCGTCGACCGCCGGTGCGTTGCAGGATGCGGACCTGGTGTTTGAGGTCGGCCCGGAGCTTCTGCCGTGGTTTGCGGACACGATTTCCTCCCTGAACCAGGACGCGAAAGTTGTTGTTCTGACGGCGGTTCCGGACATGCAGGTCCTGGAGTTCGATGAGGAGGCGCATGATCACGGGCATGATGACGACCACGATCATGACCATGAGCAGCATGGGCATGCAGATCACGACCATGACCCCGATCATGAGGAACATGCGGAAGACGGGCACGAGGAGCATGAGCATGACGACCATGATCATGAGGACCATGCCGAGGCGGAGCATGACGATCATGGCCATGACGACCACGGGCATGATCATGGACCGGTTGACCCGCATATCTGGCTGAACCCGGATAACGGTCTGGAAATCGGACGTGCCGCGGCGGATGCGCTGTCTGAGATTGACCCGGACAATGCGGATGCCTATGCGGCGAACCTTGAGGCTTTTGCGTCTGAAATCAGCACCCTGTCACAGGAGATTGAGGCAAAAATTGAGCCGGTTGCGGGTGCGGGCTATCTCGTTTTCCATGATGCCTATGGCTATTTTGAGGACCGGTTCGGCATCGACAGTGCGGGCTGGCTCAGCGCGTCGGATGCGTCGAAACCCGGTGCCGGGCGCCTGACCGAGGTGCGGGAAATGGTGCGGAGCGGTGAGGTTGTCTGCATCTTCTCCGAGCCGCAGTTTGACGCCAAGCTGGTCGAGACCGTGCGTGAGGGCAGCGGGCTTCGGACCGGTGTGCTGGATCCGGTTGGATTTGATCTGGAACCGGGGCCGGAGCTTTATGGGCAACTGCTCAACGGTATTGCGGATGGCCTGGCCGGCTGTCTCGCGGACGAGGGCTGAGGGACCTGTCAGGGCGACCTGGCTGTCCCCCCGCCGCCGGGTCGCCTTTTTTTTTTGAGTGAGGACGGAGTGGTCCGGACCCGGTGGGGTTCGGGCCTTTTTTGTTTGTGGGATGGTCCGAAAGGGCCGGAGCAAATAACGCGACATTTATTTCAAAAACGTAGGATTTTGTTTAGCAGCGCCATTTATTCTGTCCGGCGAAAATCGATTTTTGGAGCGGACAGCATTATGGCGCGAGATTTTTTTAGTACGCCGCACGTTATTATCGCGGATGACGAGCGCGGGCTTTTGACCATGATGGGTGAGTTTTGCCGTGAACAGGGCTGGTCCGTGGAGACCTGCGTCAACGGCAATGAACTGGTTGATGCCGTGATGGCCGGGACCGCGCCAGCGCTGCTGCTCATTGACATCATGATGCCGGAACTTGATGGGATTGAGGTGATTGACCGGATCCACCATCAGGACCGGCCGCTGCGCGTGCGGTTTATGTCGGGCGGGGTTGAGGCGCAGATCAGGGCGGCCAATCTGATCGCGACGGCCAAAAACATGAATGTCGGTCCCAACATCAAAAAACCCATCACCTCCGAGAAGCTGCGGGCGATCCTTGACGAGGAGGAAAGCATCGTCGCGGGACTTGCCCGGCCGCAGCAGCGACGGGCGATGCCGTGATCGCCTATTACGTGTATTGAGCGCAAGAACTGGCGTTAAACGGCGAAAAGCCGCCGTTTTCGGACCAAATGCGTCTTTTTCCTGCCACAACGGCGGACCTGGTTTGGTGCCGCGCGGCAGATTTCGTATTCCCCCCGCAGAGTTATTGCTCTAAGCCTCGCGCATAACGTTCACGGACCGAAACGCGGGGGAAGTATATCCATGTCGGTAATCATTGACATCGTAGGGCGCGAAATTCTCGACAGCCGGGGCAATCCAACCGTTGAGGTTGATGTTCTGCTCGAGGATGGCGCAATGGGCCGCGCGGCTGTTCCCTCCGGGGCATCGACGGGTGCGCATGAGGCTGTTGAGCTTCGCGACGGAGACAAAAAACGGTTTGGCGGCAAGGGTGTTCTGAAAGCGGTGAAGGCCGTGAACGGCACGATCTGCGACGCGCTGAACGGTGTGGACGCGATGGATCAGGCTCTGATCGACCGCACCATGATTGAGCTCGACGGGACCAAGAACAAGGGCAACTTGGGCGCGAACGCGATCCTGGGCGTGAGCCTGGCGGCTGCGAAGGCCGCGGCGCAGAGCCTCGGTACGCCGCTTTACCGCTACGTGGGTGGTACTTCGGCCAGGGTTCTGCCGGTTCCCATGATGAACATCATCAATGGCGGTGAGCACGCGGACAACCCGATCGACATTCAGGAATTCATGGTCATGCCCGTCGGCGCGGAGAGCGTGTCCGAGGCGATCCGGGTTGGTGCGGAAATTTTTCACTCGCTGAAAAAGGAACTGTCCGCCGCCGGTCACAACACCGCCGTGGGCGATGAGGGCGGTTTTGCGCCGAACCTGAGCTCGACCAACGCGGCACTCGACTTCATCATGCAGAGCATCGAGAAGGCCGGATACAAGCCGGGGTCCGATGTGTATCTGGCGCTCGATTGTGCGGCGACCGAGTATTACAAAGACGGCGTTTACGACATGAAGGGCGAAGGCGTGAAGCTGTCGTCGGAGGAAAACGCGGATTACCTGGCGAAGCTCGTCGACACCTACCCCATCATCTCCATTGAGGACGGCATGGGTGAGGATGACTGGGAGGGGTGGAAGGCCCTGACCGACAAGATCGGTGACCGGTGCCAGCTGGTGGGTGACGATCTGTTCGTGACCAATACCGAGCGTCTGGTCCGGGGTATCGAGCAGGGTATCGCCAACTCCATCCTCGTGAAGGTGAACCAGATCGGCAGCCTGACCGAGACCATGGCCGCCGTGGAAATGGCGCATCACGCGCGCTACACCGCCGTCATGTCGCACCGGTCCGGCGAGACTGAAGACTCCACCATTGCCGACCTGGCGGTTGCCACCAACTGTGGTCAGATCAAGACGGGATCCCTGTCGCGGTCGGACCGTCTGGCGAAATACAACCAGCTTATCCGGCTTGAGGAAGATCTGGGCGACAGCGCCGTCTTTGCCGGCCGCTCGATTCTGCGGAGCTGATTTGACCGCATGACGGACGCTGCCGCCCCGCGCCCTTATCTGATTGCGCCGACCCATCCGCGGCTGGCGCAGTTTCCCGAGATACTGGCGCGGTTACTCGACGATCACGACATTGCCTGCGTTCGCATGGGACATGCGGGCGAGACCGAGGACGAGTTGTCGCGTATGGCCGACACGCTGCGCCCGATCTGTCACGAGCGGGACGTGCCGCTGGTGATCACGGGGCATTTCCGCATGGTCACGCCGCTGGGACTGGACGGTGTGCATCTGCCGGACGGGGCGAAACAGGTGCGTGCGGCGCGCAAGGAGCTGCCTTCCGACAGCATCGTTGGTGCGTATTCCCAGGCCTCGCGGCATGACGGGATGAACGCGGGCGAGATTGGCGCGGATTACGTGAGCTTCGGCCCCGTGTCGCCGTCGAGCTTGGGCGATGGCACTTTGGCGCCGATGGACCTGTTTTCCTGGTGGTCGGAAATGATTGAGGTCCCGGTTGTGGCCGAGGGCGGCATTTCGGTCCAGCAGGCCCAGGACCTGGCGTCGATCTGTGACTTCATTGCTCTGGGTGAGGAGCTGTGGTCGCACCCTGAAGGCCCGGACATGGCCATGAAGGAATACGCACCGTATTTGGGGTGACGCCGTCTGGCGTCAGCCCCGGTCACGACAGGGGTGCCATGGAATGGAAGTGACGGTTCCGGCCTTTATTGCGGTCACGCTTGGCATGGTCGTGTTTTTCATCGGCGCCCTGCTGACCCGCGAGGTCGCGTTTCTCAAGGATTACAACATTCCCGAACCGGTTTCCGGGGGGATTGCCGTCGCCCTGGTGACCTGGGGTTTCTACGCACTGACCGACCGGCGGATCGTGTTTGATCTGTCGGTGCGGGATTACCTGCTGGTGCTGTTTTTCTCGACGATTGGGCTCAATGCGCGGATTGCCGACCTCTTTAAGGGTGGCAGGCTGCTGGTTGTGCTGTTGTGTCTGACCATTGGTTTCATGATTTTGCAGAACCTGGTGGGCCTGGTGGGCACGCTTCTGTTTGGGCTGGACCGGCCGCTTGCGGTGCTTCTGGGGTCGGCCGCGCTGATCGGGGGGCATGGGACCGCGATTGCATGGGGGCCGCAGATCGAGGCGATCACCGGGTTTGCTGCGGCGGATGAGGTTGGCATTGCCTCCGCGACGCTGGGGCTTGTGCTTGCGGCACTGATTGGCGGACCGATTGGGAAGTGGCTTATCGACCGGAACGGGCTGGAAGGGGACCGGGACGCGCCGCCGGTGGTGGGTCTGGAATTTCCGGAGAAGGGCGAACCGGCGGAGGTCGTCAACCATATCAGCCTGATGCGGGCGACGCTGGCGGCGCATGTGGCGATTTTGCTGGGCTGGTTTGCCCATCAGGCGATCGCGCAGATGGGGCTGATGCTGCCACTGTTTGTGCCGTGTCTGCTGGTGGGGATCGTGATGTCGAACACGGTGCCGTATGTGTTGCCGCATATTTCATGGCCGACGGGCAGCCGGGCGCTGGCGGTGATCTCCGATTTCAGCCTGTCGATCTTTCTGGCGATGTCGCTGATGAGCATGCAGCTCTGGACGCTGGCGGAACTGGGCGGGCCCATTCTCGGGGTGCTGGCGATGCAGGTGGTAATGACCGTGTGTTTCGCGCTGTCCGTGGTGTTCCGCACGGCGGGGCGGGATTATCAGGCGGCGGTGCTGAGCTCGGGATTCGCCGGATTTACCCTCGGCGCGACGCCAACGGCGATTGCAAACATGTCGGCGGTGACCAAACGCTATGGCGCGGCACCGCTGGCGTTTGTGGTCCTGCCACTGGTGTCGGCGTTTTTCGTGGACCTGGCGAACGCGTTTATCATTCGGTTTTTTGTAGGGCTTTAGGTCACCCGTATTCTATTTGAACGGAGGGGGTTCTCCCCTGCCGTCTGCCCGGGTTTTCCAGGCGTCGCCAACTTGGATGTTTTGTGATCAGCCCGCCCTGTTGAGGCCGGGGGATACCGGTGTTTCCGTGGGGCCCCGGCCGGTGCCGCGGGTGACGGAAATGGGTTCGGGTTTGCCGTAGTAGTAGCCCTGGACCAGGTTGCAGCCCTGCGAGCGGAGGTATGCGAGCTGTTCGGCGCTCTCCACGCCCTCGGCCAGAATGGGCACGGACAGGGCGTCGCCGAGGGAGAGCACCGCGCGGAACACGCCCTTGGATGTCTGGCTTTCCGCGATGGTGTCCACCAGCGACTTGTCGAGTTTGATCTTGTCGAACGGGAAGGCCTGGAGCATGGCGAGCGAGGAATAGCCGGTGCCGAAATCGTCGATGGAAACCGACACGCCCACTTCCTTGATCTTTTGGAGCACGGCGATGGCTTTGGCCTGGTCGGCGATGAAGCAGGTTTCCGTCACCTCAAGTTCAAGACGGCCGGGTTCGAGCCGGGACATCCAGAGAATGTCGAGCAGCATCTCGCAAAAGTTCGGATCGACGAGCTGGGCCGGGGAGACGTTGACCGAAACGGGTGTTCCCGTGGTCCAGCTTGCGGCTTCCTGACAGGCGGTGCGGAGGACCCATTCGCCAAGTTTAACGATTAAACCGGTCTGTTCGGCCAAAGGAATAAACTGGCCCGGCGGGATCAGGCCGCGCTCGGGGTGGTTCCAGCGCACCAGCGCCTCGTAGCCTGCGATTTCCTCCTCGGTCACATTCATCTGAACCTGATAGTGCAGTTCCAGTTCGTCACTCTGAATGGCGTGGCGCAGTTCCCCGACCATGCGGCGATGGGCGCGCACGGTGTCGTCCATGGACTTGTCATAGAGACAGATATGGGCGGTTTCCGAGGATTTGGCGCGGTACATGGCGAGGTCGGCATTGTTCAGAAGCGTGGTAATGTCGTTGCCATCGGCCGGAGCCAGGGCCACGCCAATGCTGGCGCCGCACTGAAGGGTGATGCCCTCGTGGTCGATCCCGCGGGAGAACATTTCCTCAAGGCGTTCGGCGAACTGGACCGCGTCCTCCCGGTTTTGGATCTCGGAGAAGATCACGAACTCGTCGCCGCCAATACGGGCGGCCATCTGGCTGCCGTTCAGCAGGGACTTGAGGCGGTCGCCGGTCTCGGAAAGCACGCGGTCGCCGGCGGCGTGGCCGTGGGTGTCGTTGACCTCCTTGAAGCGGTTGAGGTCGATGGCCATTACGGCGTACTGCGCCCTGCCCCGGTTCCAGTCGAGGATGTTTGCGGTCTGCTCAAGAAATGACGTACGGTTGCGCAGGCCGGTGAGGCTGTCGAACTGGGCGAGAAACGAGATGCGTTTTTCGTGCGCCAGACGCTGGCTGATGTCGCGAAGGGCATAAATTGTCAGCGGGTTGTCGTCATCCGTGACCGTTTCCGTGCGGATGGTCAGTTCGACCTGGATTAGTGCACCCTCCAGTGTGCGGACCTCGGCGCGGACGAGTTTGTTGCGCGGGTGGCTGTCATGTTCCCGGAGGAACTTCGAGACGTGTTTGCCAACGACGTCCCGCGAGGAAGCACCGGTCATGCGCAGGAATTCGGTGTTGGCCTCCACCACGGTTTCGTCGCGCACAACGACCATGCCGTCCACCGCGCTTTCGGCCAGGTGGCGCAGGCGGATGGCGGCATAGGAGCGGGCCTGACCGTCGAGGAAGTAGCTGACCGCGCCGGTGCCGAGCACCAGAAGGGCCACACCCGCCACGGCGACAGCGATCATGCTGCGTGCGGCGTCGTCGGTGTAGTCTGCGGGGAAATAGGCGTAGGGGTTGATGGCGATTGCGGTCATGCCGGTGAAATGCAGCATGACGATGGCGAGCACGAGGAAGCCGGTGCCGCCGATCAGGGCTTTGGTGCCCGACCACAGGCGGATGCTCTCGAAAGCGCAGATGCTAATGGAGACGGCGAGAATGACGGAAGCGATGAGATATGGCACCTCCCAGGTGAAAATGGCGTGGGTCGCGAAGGCCATCATGCCGGTGTAGTGCATGGCCGAGACACTCAGGCCGAAGATCGCGCCGCCGATTTTGGCCGCGTGGCGGATGTTCTCGCCCACCACCGCGAAGGAAATGCCGCAGCCGACGATGCCGACCATGAGCGAGGCGAAGGTGGGGCCGAATTCGTAGGTGATGGGGATCCCGGGCTGATAGGCGAGCATGGCCACGAAATGCGTACACCAGATGGTCGAGCCGCCGGCAATGGCACCGATGAACCCCCAGGCAAAGCGCGCGTTGGAGCGGATCGTCATTGTCTTGCCCAGCAGATGCGTGGAGACCAGCGCGCCCAGCGAACAGATCAGAGCCGCCAACCCGACCAGAGTCAAATCATGGTCGTACGCAATACACGAAACCAGTCGCAGCATGTTTATGGCCCCCACTTCAGCCGCCCCAAATGCAGGGAGCAGCGTTAGGGGGCAATTCCGCCCAAAGTGTTAACGGCGGCGATTTAGCGCATTTTTGAGACCGGCAAAATGTGTACGATTTTCGTATTATTGGGAGCGGACCGGTGCCGCTCCCGCCGTCGTCAGGGTCCTGTCAGGCCTGTTTCGCCGCGGCCAGATCGGGTGGCGTGGCCTCGTCACCGAGGCTTTCCACGATCTCGTCCAGCGAGACGACCTTCGACTGTTTTTCACCGAGGCGGCGCACGGAGACGGTTTTTTCCTCAACCTCGCGCATGCCGACGGCGAGGATGACCGGCACCTTGGCCATGGAGTGCTCACGGACCTTGTAGTTGATCTTCTCGTTGCGCAGGTCGGCCTCGGCGCGGAGGCCTGCGGCGGTGAGTTTGGCGAGAATTTCCTCAGCGTACTCATTGGCGTCGGACACGATGGGTGCGACGACGACCTGGCGCGGAGCGAGCCAGAGCGGGAATTTACCGGCGTGCTGTTCGATCAGAATGCCGATGAAACGCTCGAAGCTGCCCAGCACGGCGCGGTGAAGCATGATGGGGCGGTGTTTTTCGCCGTCCTGGCCGATGTAGGTGGCGTCGAGACGTTCCGGCAGGTTCGGATCCACCTGGAGCGTGCCGCACTGCCACTCACGGCCGATTGCGTCGGTCAGGGTGAATTCCAGTTTGGGGCCGTAAAACGCGCCCTCGCCTTCCTGGATTTCGTAGTCATACCCGGCGGCGCGGCAGGCATTGCCGAGCGCGGCCTCAACACGGTCCCAGCTTTCCTCTGAACCGATGCGTTTTTCCGGCCGGGTGGAGAGCTTGATGGTCCAGTCGTTGAATTCCAGGTCGGCATAAATGCCCGCGAGGAAGGAAATGAACTTCGCGGTTTCCTCCTCGATCTGGTCCTCGGTGCAGAAAATGTGCGCGTCGTCCTGGGTGAAGCCGCGCACGCGCATGATGCCGTGCAGGGCGCCGGAGGGCTCGTAGCGGTTGCAGGAGCCAAACTCGGCCATGCGCAGCGGCAGGTCGCGGTAGGATTTCAGGCCGTGGTTGAACACCTGAACGTGGCAGGGGCAGTTCATGGGCTTAAGGGCGTTGATCGCCTTTTCCCGTGCGTGCTCCTCGTCGACCTCGACGATGAACATGTGCTCCTGGTAGTTGTCCCAGTGGCCCGAGGCCTCCCACAGCTTGCGGTTCACGACCTGGGGGGTGTTGACCTCCACATAGCCGTCGGCGCGCTGTTTGCGGCGCATGTAGTCCTGAAGGATGGTGTAGATGTTCCAGCCGTTGGGGTGCCAGAAAATCTGGCCCGGGGCCTCCTCCTGCATGTGGAAGAGGTCCATTTCCCGGGCGAGTTTGCGGTGGTCGCGTTTCGCGGCCTCCTCCAGCATCGTCAGGTGGGCCTTGAGGTCCTGACGGTTGCGGAAGCCGACGCCGTAGATGCGCTGAAGCATTGGACGCGACGAGTCACCGCGCCAGTAGGCACCGGCGATGGACATGAGTTTGAAGGCGTCGCCGGGGACCTGGCCGGTATGGGCGAGGTGCGGACCGCGGCAGAGATCCTGCCAGTCGCCATGCCAGTACATGCGCACCGGTTCGCCCTCGGGGATCATGCCCACGAGTTCAACCTTGTAGGGCTCGTTCAGGGCCTCGTAGTGGGAGATGGCCTTTTCGCGGGGCCAGATTTCGGTGCGGACGCCGTCTTTTGCCGCGATGATCTGCTTCATGCGGGCCTCGATTTTCTCGAGATCCTCGGGCGTGAAGGGGTCCTTGCGGTCGAAATCGTAGTACCAGCCGTTGTCGATGACCGGGCCGATGGTGACCTGCACGTCGGGCCAGAGCTCCTGCACGGCGCGGGCCATGATATGGGCGCAGTCGTGGCGGAACAGTTCAAGCGCCTCGTCATCCTTTGAGGTGACGATGGCGAGTGAGGCGTCTGCCTCGATGGGCTGGGAAAGGTCCGAGAGTTTGCCGTCGATTTTCACGGCAAGTGCGGATTTGGCAAGGGATTTGGAAATACCTGCGGCGATGTCCGCGCCGGTGACGCCCTGGGGGTAGTTTCGCCGTGCCCCGTCGGGCAGCGTGATCACAACCTCATTCGCGGCTGCACTCATGTCGTTCATCGCATATCTCCCATGCTTTGGCGCCCACCAAACGCCCGGTTCCTGGATGCCACTCCTTTATACCCGTTTACGCATGTGTCAAGCACGTTGCCGCGCCGGTTTCCCGCTGGTATCGAACGGGTATGGAAAACAGTTATTTCGACACGCCGCAGGGTCGGCGGATTGCGTATCGCCGGAGCCCCGGAAGCGGGCCAGGCGTGGTGTTTCTTGGCGGGCTGCGGTCGGACATGACCGGCACGAAAGCGGAATTCCTGGAGCGGGAGATCACCGCGCGGGGCCAGGCGTTTTTGCGCTTTGACTACAGCGGGCATGGCGCGTCGTCCGGCACGTTCGAGGAAGGCTGCATCGGGGAATGGGCCGAGGACGCGTTTCAGGCGATCTCGACGCTGACCGAGGGGCCGCAGATCCTGGTGGGGTCGAGCATGGGCGGGTGGATGTCGCTCCTGATGTCGAAGCGCCTTTCCACACGTATAGCGGGTATTGTGGGAATCGCGGCGGCACCGGATTTCACGGAGGATTCCATGTGGGCGGGGTTCAGCCCGGAACAGAAAAAACAGTTGGTTGACGCCGGTCGAGTGGAGGTTCCATCGGACTATTCAGACGAGCCCTATGTCATCACGAAGCACTTCATTGAGGAGGGGCGGAACAACCTGGTGCTGCGGGAACCCCTGCCCCTGGCGTATCCGGTTCGGCTTCTGCACGGGACCGATGACACGGATGTGGACCTGTCGGTGGCGCTGCGTATCGTGGATCATGCGGCGTGTGAGGACCTGCAGCTGACCGTTGTGAAGGGTGCGGATCACCGGTTCAGCACCGATGCCTGCCTCGCCATGATACTGGAGAAAGTGGCGGAGGTGAGCGCGCTATCCGGCTGATTTAGCAGCCAAATGTCGGATCCGGTGTGGATGACGGCGGGATCGGCAATTGCGGGAAAACGAGCCGCAAAAATAAATGGACCGGCTCCGCGAGGCGCGCGGGCCGGTCCTGTTTTCTTCAGAAGGGGGTCAGTGTCAGGCTGTGGCTTCCGCCAGCTTTTCGATTTCCTGTTTCAGCTGTAGTTTCTGGAGTTTCATTCGTTTGATGGTGAGGTCGTCTGAGGCCGGGTGCCTCTGTTCGCGTTCAATGGTTTCGGAAAGAACCCTGTGCTTCTTGCGAAGCTCGGACAGGTGAGAAGTCATAGTCATATGGTTCCTCCATGTAGCACTTTTACGACACATGGAGTTAAGCACGGATTTTTTGACTTGTCACGCAACTCTTGGTGACCATTTGCGAACAATTGCCGGTAGAGTCATGCCCGGAGTGATCAGGGTCGTCATCCCGCCGAGCGCGATGGCCGTCACGCCGAGCAGCGCGGACGGGGCGAGCGTCTCACCGAACCAGAAATATCCCACCGCCACGGCGGTCAGAAGATTGAAATACAGGAAGGGCGCGAGAGCCGAGGCGTCGGCCCGCTGGTAGGCGGCGACGGTCAGGAAGTGGCAGATCGCGGAGACGCCGCCGAGGGTGAGCGCACCAAAGAGCAGACCCATGGACAGAGCGGGCAAACCACCCGAGATGGCGAAAGGCAGAAGCATCATCGAGCCGAGCAGCGACTGAACCGCGAGGGTGGACAGGGCGTCGGTCTGGGTGGTGGCTCCACGGGTGGCGGCGAGGTAGGTGCCGAGCAACGCACCGCCCAGGAGCGAGAAGAGGCAACCGGCCTCGAGACCGGCCTCGGGGCGCAGCAGAAGTGCGGCTCCGGCGAAGCTGATAAGCGAGCCAACGAGACGCGGGGCGGTGAGCTGTTCGCGCCAGACGATGACGCCGAGCAGGCCCGAGACTATGGGGGCAATCAGGAAGCCGCCAACGGCCTTGGCCATGGGGACCATGCCAAGGGCTGCGATCAGGGCGGTCATGGCGCTCATGATCAGGGCGGTGCGGGCGACCTGGCCGATGCGGTCGTTACGGGGGATGCTGATTTTGCGGCCCGTCATGTTGGCGATGGCCAGAGCGATCAGGCCCGCCATCAGGTAGCGGATAAAGGCGATCATCATTGGGGAGACATCGGCGGAAAGTGTTTTGGCCGCACCATCAACTGCAGGTGTGAACAGCATTGCGAGGATGAGAAAACAAATTCCGGACTGCACGTCGATACTCCCTGTGTTGATCGTCGTTTAACGGAAATTGATTTTAAAAAAATAAACGTTTTCTTAAATTTTGAGTCAAATCGACCCGGTATTGGGATTTAGCTCGGAAGAAAAGGCCAAAATCGCCTTAACCGTGTCTGTAAAATCACCACTTTTTCCCTCCTGATGGGTGTCGGAGGCATGAACAATAAGGGGCGCGTGGAGAATTAGCGGTGCGCGGCCGGATTTGACGGCGCGGACCAGCACCCGGGATGCGGGCCGGTTGCGGCGGGAGGCGATGGGCAGAACCTCGATCCCGCCCGCGCCGTTCTGAACCGCGGTCAGGATGTCGCCGAGGCGTTCAGCCCGGTGGACAATGACCACGCGGCCACCCTGGGCGGTGCGGCGCAGGCCTGCGGCGATCCAGTCGGAGAGTTCGGCCTCCCCTTCCCGGTTGGCACGGTCGCGGCCGGCATCGGTGGCGGCACTGGCATCCCTTCTACGGTAATAGGGCGGATTCATGATGACGTGGTCGAAAACCCGCTGGCGCAGGTCGGACGGGGGCGCGAGGATGTCGCCCTGGTGGACCGTCAGGGATATGCCGTTTTCACGGGCGTTACGTGCGGCGAGGTCCGCGTAGTCGGGCTGGATTTCGAGGCCATGGAGGTCGATCCCGCCCACGCGGCTTGCAAGGCAGAGTCCTGCGGTGGCGACCCCGCAGCCGAGGTCAAGAACGGATTGTCCAGGCCGGGCCGGTGTGAAGGCCGCAAGGAACACCGGGTCGGTGGCGGCGCGGTAGCCGTTCAGGGGCTGAAAAATGTGCAGAGCACCGCCGAGAAACCCGTCGCGCGAGAGCTGATCCGGCGAAAAACCCATTGTCAGTCCAGCACATCCGGAACATCATTGTCCCTGAGCACCGCGCGCGCCATAAAGACATCACGCTGCGCGACAACAAGCCGTTTGGGGAACAGCCCGATGCCGCCTTCCAGAACGCTCATATGGACGTCCAGGACAAAGCAGTCTATATCCTCCGCGCGCAGAAGCGCGGTACAGAATGCGATTATCGTCGGGTCGGTTGTCCGGATTATTTCCTTCATTCCGGGGAGCCTAGTATCCGCCCGCCACAAGGTCGAGAGCCAAGAGCCATGAATACGCAGACGCGGGTCAAAACACCGGTCCAGAACCTTCAGGACATTCTGTCAGACGACATGGAGGCCGTGAACGGTCTGATCCGTGAGCGGATGGCGAGCGAGCAGGCCCCGCGCATCCCGGAGGTCACGGCGCACCTGGTCGAAGCCGGGGGCAAACGCATCCGGCCGCTGCTGACCCTGGCGACGGCGCGGATGAGCGGTTATGACGGCACGCTGCATCAGAACCTGGCGGCGGCGGTGGAGTTTATCCACACCGCGACACTGCTGCATGATGATGTGGTGGATGAAAGCTCGAAACGACGGGGGCGGCCGACGGCCAACCTGCTTTGGGACAACAAGTCCAGCGTTCTGGTGGGCGATTACCTGTTCGCGCGGGCGTTCCGGATGATGGTGGATACCGGGTCGATCCGGGTTCTGGAGATCCTGTCGAACGCGTCGGCCGTGATTGCCGAGGGTGAGGTGTTGCAGCTGACCGTGGCGGGCGACATTTCGACCGGAGAAGAGACGTATCTGAACGTGATCCGGGGTAAGACGGCCGCGCTGTTTTCCGCGGCGACGGAAGCGGGTGCGGTTCTGGCCGGGGCGCCGGAGGAGCATGTGGACGCGGTGCGGGGCTATGGCGACGCGCTGGGGATCAGCTTTCAGATTACGGATGATCTGCTGGATTATGGCGGACTGACAGCCGAGCTGGGCAAAAATGTCGGGGATGATTTCCGTGAGGGTAAGATGTCCATGCCTGTGATCAAGGCGATTGCCGGTGCGGATGAGACCGAGCGCGAGTTCTGGCAGCGGACGATTGGGAAGAACCGTCAGTTGGACGGGGATCTGGAACATGCGCTGGAACTAATGGCGAAGCACGGGGCGCTGGAAAGCACCCGGGCGGCGGCCCTGGATCATGCGGCGCGGGCGCGGGAGTATCTGAGCATCCTGCCGGAACATCCCATTCGGGACGAGTTGCACGCGCTGGCCGATTTTGTGGTTGAGCGGATCGTCTGACGGGTTAGGCGACGCGGCCTGTTGAGACCCACCAGTTGGGGTGGGAGGAGCGCAGGGCGCTGACGGCGGTTTCCGCCTCGGCTGCGGTTTTGAACACTCCAAAACATGTGGCGCCGGAGCCCGACATGCGGGCGAGGTGGCAACCGGTTGTGTCGGCGAGGGTCGCGATGGCATCAGCGATGACCGGTTGGACGGCTATCGCGGGCTGTTCGAGGTCGTTGCGGCAGGTGCGCAGGAATTCCACGAAGGTGTTGAGATCGGCAAATTCCGGCAGGTCGCCCATGGGCGGGTTGTCGCGGGATACGAGGCCGCGGAAGACGGCTCCGGTCATGACGGCGACGCGCGGGTTGACCAGTACGAGGTGAAATTCCGGCAGTGTGACCGGGTCGATGACCTCCCCTATTCCGCTCATGCGGCAGGAGCGGCCGTCGAGGCAGACCGGAATGTCGGCGCCAAGGGCCAAAATTTCATTGCGGCCGGGAAGTGTGGCGCCGATGAGGCGCGTCAGAAGGCGCAGGGTTGCGGCGGCGTCGGCAGACCCTCCACCGATGCCGCTGGCGACGGGCAGGTTTTTGGTCAGTTTGAGTGCTTGGGGTGGCGCATCGCATAAAGCGGCGGCGCGCAGGACGAGGTTGTCCGGGCCGGATTCGAGACCTTCCGCGAAGGGGCCGGTGATGGTGAGGGAAGGCTCGGACGCGGGTGTGGCGCTGACGCTGTCACCGGTCTGCGGGAAGACCACCAGGCTGTCGAGCAGGTGATAGCCGTCGGCGCGGCGGCCGGTAACGTGCAGGGTCAGGTTGACCTTGGCGGGTGCGAATTCGGTGGCGGTCAAGGGCGTCAGAGATCCGTACCGGACCCGTGTTCCTCAATGACCCTGTCGAGGCCCATTTCGATTTTTTTGCGCACGCGGTCCATGTCGAGATCCTCGGCCGGGCCGAAGGACAACGCGCGGCGCCACTGGAATTCAGCCTCGCGTTTGCGACCGGCCTTCCACAGAACATCGCCGAGATGGTCGTTGATGATCGGGTCGTCAGGCGTGAGTTCCACCGCCCGGAGCATGTGCGGCACGGCTTCCTCAACGCGGCCAAGGCGGTAGAGCACCCAGCCGAGCGAGTCGGTGATGTAACCGTCATCGGGACGGGCGGCGACGGCGGCCTCAATCAGTTCGAGCGCCTCGTCGAGTTCCTCGCCCTCCTCAACCATGGAATAGCCGAGGTAGTTCAGGACCAGGGGCTGGTTGGGTTCGAGTTCGAGCGCCTTGCGGAAATCGGCTTTCGCGGCGGGCCAGTCGTCGGCCCGTTCATTGGAGATGCCGCGGGTGTAAAAAATGACCCAGTGCGAGCGGACCGGATTTTCCACGAGGTCGATGGCGTCGGTATAGGCGGTGACGGCCTCCTCATAGCGCTCGGCGCTGCGCAGGGCGTCGCCAAGGGCGGAGTGAACCTCAACGCGGTCGGGTTCCGTGGCAGCCACTTCCTGAAGGATTTCGATGCCCCGGTCGGGGTTGCCGGCGGAGTTCTCGATTGTCGCGCGGCGAATTTGCGACGTCACGAACCACGGCGAGCTGGGCGGGATTTCCGCGAGGGCCGCGCCCGCGAGATCGAACTGGCCCTGCTCTTCCAGCAGTTCGGCGGAGAGCATCCGCGCTTCTGTCAGTTCGGGATCGATATGGGCGGCAAGCTGGGCGTGGATCAGCGACACGCGGCTGGATTCGCGACCGTCCATGGCCTCGGCGAGCGTCAGGTAGGCTTCGGCAGCCCCGCGGGCGGCGCTGGTGATGTGGGTGAAGACCACCTCCTCGCCGGACGCAAGACGGTCGCGCAGGCTCACGAGGGCTGCATCCGGTACGCCGTTGGCGAGCGCGCCGTCGAGAGCCGCGAGGGCCTCGTCGGTCTGGCCAACCTGGGCCATGACCTGTGCGTGGGCCAGCAGGGAGGAGCGGTTGAGGTGCAGCGGGCCGTTGGCGTCGCCATCCATGATGCGGTCGGCGGAATTGAAGTCACCGGCCAGAGCCAGGACCAAGGCCTTGTGGTACTGGCCGTAGGCTTCCAACGCATCGCTGGCGGTCATGCTGTCGAACTGTTCCTGCGCGGCGGTGAAGTCACCCATGCCGGCGTGGATCCAGCCCTCGAGCAGTCCCTCAAGCAGGGGGTTCACCGTGTTGCCGGAGGCGTTCAGAATTTCGAGCGCGCCCTCAAAATCCTTGTTAGCAATGGCGTCGGACAGGCGCACCAGAATGGCGACCTGGTTTTCGGGCATCAGTTCGGAGAGACGGTCGGCCTGTTCGCGGGCGTCACCGATTCGGCCCATGGCGGCGAGCATGACAACCGAGTTCTGCAAAAGGCCCGCATTCTCGGGGTCCTTGCGCAGCGCGCGTTCGTAATATTCCGCCGCCGGTGCGTAGTCGTCGCGGAAGTCGGCCTGCATTGCCGCGAGATATGCCCCGGAAAGATTGAGTGCCGAAGCCGGTGCCGCAACTCCAGTGAGTGCAACGGCCAGGAACGCGGCCCGCGTCAGATTAGCCAATGTTTTCGGCAATGTGGACTTCTCCCGGATCAGGTCGGATGCGACTTTAGGCCGCACCCGCCAATGTTGCAATGCGAGTGGTTAATCAGACACTCACGTCCGGTCACATATTGGTCACATGTTGGGATAATTCGGCCCGTCCCCGCCCTGCGGCGTGACCCAGTTGATGTTCTGCGCCGGATCCTTGATGTCACAGGTCTTGCAGTGGACGCAGTTCTGGAAGTTGATCTGGAACCGCGGGTTTGAGCCGTCATCGTCGCGCAGGATCTCATACACGCCGGCCGGGCAGTAACGCTGCGCCGGTTCGGCATAGGCCGGGAGGTTGAAACCCACGGGGATGTCGTCGTTTTCGAGCGTGAGATGGGCGGGCTGGTCCTCGTCGTGATTGGTGAAGGAATAGGCCACATTGGTCAGGCGGTCGAAGGACAGGACACCGTCGGGTTTCGGGTAGTCGATCGGCTCAAAGTGATCGGCGCGCTGGGTTGCCTTGGCGTCGGACTTGCCATGCTTCATGGTGCCGAACAGGGATTTGTTGGCGAAGACCGAGTTCCACCACATGTCGAAGCCGCCAAATACCAGCGAAGCGGTGAGGCCGTATTCGCTCCAGAGCGGTTTGACGTTGCGCACGGGTTTGAGGTCCTCGGCGATGGGGCCGGACAGGACGTCCTCGCCATAGGCGATGAGTTCATCCCCCTCGCGACCGGCGGCGATGGCCGGGACCACAGCTTCGGCCGCCGCGATGCCGGAGAGCATGGCGTTGTGATTTCCCTTGATTCTCGGGACGTTAACGAAGCCGGCTGAACAACCGAGCAAAGCGCCGCCGGGGAATGTGAGTTTCGGGATCGACTGCCAGCCACCCTCGGAGATGGCGCGTGCACCGTAAGCCACACGCTTGCCGCCGCGCAGGGTTTCCTCGATCAGCGGGTGGTGTTTGAACCGCTGGAATTCCATGTAGGGGAAAAGGTAGGGGTTTTTGTAGTTCAGGTGAACCACAAAGCCCACGTAAACCTGATTGTTTTCAATGTGGTACATGAAGGAGCCACCACCGGCGCGGTCATCAAGCGGCCAGCCCATGGTGTGGACGACCTTGCCCTCCTGGTGTTTGGCCGGGTCGATTTCCCAAATTTCCTTCATGCCCAGACCGTATTTCTGGGGGTCGCTGTTGGCGGAGAGGTCGTAGCGGGAAATCGCCTGTTTTGAGAGACTTCCGCGCACACCTTCAGACAGGAACACGTATTTGCCGTGCAGTTCCATGCCCGGCTCGTAGTTCGGCCCGGGGGTGCGGTCGGGCGCGAGGCCAAACTCACCGGCGACCACGCCTTTGACCTCGCCCCTGTCACCGTAGACCAGTTCGCTGGCGGCCATGCCGGGGAAGATTTCCACGCCCAGTTCCTCGGCCTGTTCCGCCATCCAGCGGCAGACATTGCCCATGGAAACAATGTAGTTGCCGTGGTTGCTCATGAGCTTCGGCATGGGGAAGTTCGGGACGCGGACCTGGCCGTGTTCGCTGAGGTAGTAGAAGCTGTCGGAGGTCACTTCGGTCTTGATGGGCGAGCCCATGTTGCGCCAGTCGGGCAGGAGTTTGTCGAGACCTACGGGGTCCAGCACGGCACCGGAGAGAATGTGCGCGCCGACCTCGGACCCTTTTTCCAGAACGACGACATTCATGTCCGCATCGAGCTGTTTGATGCGGATCGCGGCCGAGAGCCCGGCAGGTCCCGCCCCCACGATCACAACATCGTATTCCATGACTTCGCGTTCGATATCGGACATGCCTGACAACTCTCCTGGTTAGGTACCGGTTATTCCCTTTTTTCTGGGTATCCCAAGCTTTGCAATCCCGTCAAACGAAACGGACGCGGGGGCCTGCGGAAAAGCCATGTGACCGGTTGATGGATTAGAGTCCTTGCGAAGGCGGAATGCACCTCATAAGATTGTGTTCAGCGCTCAGAACGATCGCGCAATGAGGGCCGGGGCAGCAGCCAACGGCCCGTTGTTGTATTTGGCGCTGGGGAAACAGGCGCGACAGGAAAGACAGAATGGAAAAAATTCCGCTTACCTCGAAAGGTTTTGCAAGGCTGGATTCGGAGCTGAAGCAGCTGAAATCCGTGGAACGGCCCGCGGTGATCAAGGCGATCGCCGAGGCCCGCGAGCATGGCGACCTGAGTGAGAACGCAGAATACCACGCCGCCCGTGAGAAACAGAGTTTCATTGAGGGTCGTGTGCGTGAGCTTGAGGGCATTCTCGGCCGTGCGGATGTGATTGACCCGTCGAAGCTGTCGGGTACCGTGAAATTCGGGGCGACCGTGACGATTGCCGATGAGGACACCGACGAGGAAAAGAAATATCAGATCGTTGGTGAGCATGAGGCCAATATCGAACAGGGTCTGCTCAACATGAAATCCCCCATTGCCCGTGCCCTGATCGGCAAGGAGGAAGGGGACAGCGTCGAGGTGAAAACACCTGGAGGGGTCCGTTCCTATGAAATTGTGGCTGTCGAGTTTATCTGACCGGTTCCCAGGAGGGGTCGCGTCATGCTGAGTCGGAGCGCTCCCCTGTTTGCCCGGGGTGCCGGGCTCGTGAACGGATGGCCGGGAAACACGTCACGCTTTGTGGCCGTGGCCGCGTCGATCGTGTGGGCCGTCATTGTGGCGGGCTACGGGATCGGCTTTGTGTCGGTGGTTTCCGGAAGCCAACCGCGCGGGACGGTTGTGCTCGACGTGCTGTTTTTCCTCGTGGTTCTGGTGTTGCCGCTGCTTCTCATCTGGCTGGCGGCCTGGATTGGCGAGGAGTTGCAGCGGCAGAGGCAGTTGATTGCGGCGCTGAGCGGCCAGATCGAGCCGCTGGCGGGGGCGCTGGAAGAGACGCGCAAAGCGATTGAGACCGGCCCGATCCTGACGCAGGAGGATCTGGTGCGGGCGCTTGACACGCGCGGGCCGCAGGCCGGTCTGCCCAACGAGATTGCAGTGGCGATGGCCGATATGGCCGCGGGGCAGAAACAGATGCGCGATGCCCTCGAAGGTTTGATGGGGAGTGTTCCGGCGGAACAGCCGCAGGCGGCCCCTGCCCCCGCGCCGGTGTTGGCGCCTGAACCGGTGGAGCCGGCAAGGTCTGAATCCCCGGCCCCGCCACCGGTCAGTGAGCCAAAGCCCGAACCGGCCGGTTTGCCGCTTCTTCCCGATGAGGAGGAACCGCAGAAGCCGGACTGGCCGGACCTGGTCCGGGCGCTTGATTTCCCGAAGGACGCGCAGGATTTCGAAGGCTTCCGCGCCCTTCAGACGGTGCTGAAATACCGGCCGCTGGCACAGATGCTGCAGTCGGCGGAGGACGTTCTGACCCTGCTCTCGCAGGAGGGCGTTTACATGGATGACCTGCCCATTGAGATGGGCAGCGCGGATGACTGGCGGCGGTTCATGAACGGACAGCGCGGGCCGTCGGTGGGCAGCGTTTTTGGCGTTCGCGATGACAATGCCATGGAACTGACCCGGTCGCTTTTGAAATCGGACACGATCTTCCGGGACACGGCGCTGTTCTTCCAGCGTCGGTTTGACCGGGTCCTTTCGGAGTTCGCGAAAGACGCGAGCGATGAGCGTATTCTGGAGCTGGCGGATACGCGGTCGGGCCGGGCTTACATGATGATGACGAAGCTGAACGGAACCTTCGACTGAACGAGGCGTTCCGGATTGAGGCCTGACGGGCGCGGCCGGTTTGCCGCGCTTGCATCAGGTCGGCATTTACGACACATAAGCCCCATGTGGGTGCCGCCGGTGTACGGGCGGGTGACTTAATCTGATTAATGGCGGAATACGGTATGGAACAAGGCGTCGAACCGACAAAGGATTTTAGCGTTCGGGAAGAGTTTGGGATTGACCTGGACATGACCGTGCGCGGCTTCGCGGACGGCTCCGACCGTGTTCCGGACCGTGACAGCACCTACCGGTTTGACCGTGACACCACGCTCGCCATTCTGGCCGGTTTTGCCCATAACCGTCGTGTCATGGTGCAGGGCTATCACGGCACGGGCAAATCCACGCATATTGAACAGGTTGCGGCGCGGCTCAACTGGCCCTGCGTGCGTATCAACCTGGACAGCCACATCAGCCGTATCGACCTGATCGGCAAGGACGCCATCAAGCTGGTGGACGGGATGCAGGTCACGGAATTCCAGGAAGGTATTCTTCCCTGGGCGCTGCGCAATCCGGTCGCAATCGTGTTTGATGAGTACGATGCGGGCCGTCCGGACGTGATGTTCGTGATCCAGCGCGTACTGGAGGTCGACGGCAAGCTGACGCTGCTCGACCAGAACAAGGTGATTCATCCGAACCCGTATTTTCGCCTGTTTGCCACGGCGAACACCGTGGGCCTCGGAGACACGACCGGTCTCTATCACGGCACTCAGCAGATCAACCAGGGTCAGATGGACCGCTGGAACCTCGTGGTCACGCTCAACTACCTGGAGCACGATGCGGAGGCCGATATTATTCTGGCGAAGAACCCGACCTATGACACCGAGGAAGGCCGCAAGACCATCAGCCGCATGGTTACGGTTGCGGACCTGAGCCGGGCCGCGTTCATGAACGGCGATCTGTCGACGGTCATGAGCCCGCGGACGGTTCTGTCCTGGGCGGAAAACACGCGCATCTTTGGCGATGTGGGCTTTGCGTTCCGCGTGACCTTCCTTAACAAGTGTGACGAACTGGAACGCCAGACCGTTGCCGAGTTTTATCAGCGCTGCTTTGACGCGGAACTGCCGGAGAGTGCCGCCAGCGTCAGCCTGGGTTAGGCGGGTCGCGCGTGAGCAACAAACCATCGGACAATCCGGCCGATCCGTTCAAGAAAGCCCTGACTGAAGCCACACGGGCGATGTCGGGCGATGCGGAACTGCAGGTCGCGTTCTCGGTTGATCCCCCGGGGATGCGCAACGACGGGATGCGTCTGCCACAGGTGACGCGCCGCATGACCAAATCGGAGGTCATGCTGGCACGTGGTACGGCTGATGCCTACGCGCTGCGGCTGCGCTACCACGACGACGCGACGCACAGACTCTACGCGCCGCAGGGGCAGATTGCCCACGACCTGTTTGAGGCGATGGAAACGGCCCGTTGCGAAGCCGTTGGCGCGCGGGCGATGCCCGGGACCGCCGGGAATATCGACGCGAAGATTGAGGATGAGGCCCGCAAGGGCGGCTATGCCGACATCACGGAGACCTCGCAGGCGCCCTTGGCGGCGGCGGCGGGGTACCTTGTGCGCCAGATGGCCACGGGGCGGCAGCTTCCGGAGGGTGCGCAGAACGTGCTCGATCTGTGGCGCGGATTTCTGGAGAAGAACACCGGCGAAACGCTCTCGGACCTCGACAGTGTTTTGGAGGATCAGGCCTCTTTCGCGAAATTTGCCCGTCAGGTGATCGACGATCTGGGCTATGGCGACCAGCTTGGCGATGATCCGGACGACGAGAGCGAGGACGACGAGGAAAACGAGGAGCAGACCGAGGACGGTCAGGACGAGGACGACACCGGCGGCGGCGATGACGATCAGGCCGAGCAGGAACAGTCCGAACAGGATACGCCGCAGGATCAGAGCAGCGATCCGCAGCAGATGCAGACCTCGATGGACAGTTCGGATGACGCGGACATGGCTGAGGATGCGGACATGCCGGATGGGGAGATGCCCGAGGAGCGCCCCGCCCCGCCACATTCCGAAGCGGATCCGGGCTACAATGTTTTCGAGACGAAGTTCGATGAGGAAATCGCCGCCGAGGATCTGGCGGAACCGGCCGAACTGGAACGCCTGCGAACCTATCTGGACCAGCAGCTGGAGCCCTTGAAGGGCGCGGTGTCGCGGCTCGCCAACAAGTTGCAACGGCGGCTTCAGGCGCAACAGAACCGGGCCTGGGATTTCGACCTCGAGGAAGGTACGCTCGATGCGGGGCGTCTGGCGCGGGTTGTGGCCAATCCGCTGACGCCGCTGTCGTTCAAGCAGGAACAGGACACGGATTTCCGTGATACGGTGGTCACACTTCTGCTCGACAATTCCGGGTCGATGCGCGGACGGCCAATTTCGATTGCGGCGATTTCCGCGGATGTGATGGCGCGGACGCTGGAACGCTGTCAGGTGAAGGTCGAGATTTTGGGCTTCACCACGCGGGCCTGGAAAGGCGGGCAGTCGCGGGAGAAATGGCTGGCTGACGGGCGTGAGCCCCTGCCCGGCCGTCTGAATGATCTGCGCCACATCGTCTACAAGAAGGCGGATGCGCCGTGGCGTCGGGCACGGCCCAATCTTGGTCTGATGATGAAGGAAGGCCTGCTGAAGGAAAACATCGACGGTGAGGCCCTGGAATGGGCGCACCGGCGGATGCTGAACCGGCCGGAGGCGCGCAAGGTGCTGATGGTAATCTCCGACGGGGCGCCGGTTGATGACTCGACTCTGTCGGTCAATCCGGCCAACTATCTGGAGAAGCACCTGCGGGATGTGATCGAAATGGTTGAACGCCGGCGTGCGGTGGAACTGGTGGCCATTGGTATCGGCCATGACGTGACCCGCTACTACCAGCGGGCGGTGACGATTACGGATGTGGAACAGCTTGCCGGTGCGATGACGGAACAGCTTGCCAGCCTCTTTGACAATGATCCAGGAGGTCCGGCGAGGAAACGGCGCACCGGCACCTGAGATTTTGAACTGGAGGATGGAAGATGAGGGTTGAGGTCACTGGGATCGGCGGGCTCATACTGCTCGCGCTCGCCATCTGGGCTATTGTGTCCGTGGTTGGCTCAAATTCGGGCATGGGAAAGAAAATCATCTGGATCATGGTGATTTTGCTACTGCCTCTGGTCGGATTCATTGCATGGCTGTTTTTTGGGCCGCGGGCGGCCAAAAACGGGTGACGTGATTGAGGGTATTCTCCTGCCAAAATTGCGGGCAGCTGCTGCATTTTGAAAATACGTTATGTCTGCAGTGCCATTCCGAGCTGGGGTTTGTGCCCGGGCTGCTGACACTGAGTACCCTTGCCAAAAACGATGACGGCACGCTGACGGCCGCGGTTCAGCGTGACCGGTCGATGAAACGTTGTGCGAATTATTCGAAGATCGCCTGCAACTGGCTGGTTTCGGCGGATTCGGAGACGGATTTCTGTCTGGCCTGCGATCTGAACCGGACGATCCCGGACCTGGACATTTCGGGCAACCTCAAAAAGTGGAACGAGATCGAGGCCGCGAAACGCCGGGTGGTATATACGCTGCGTCGGCTGGGTTTGAAGACCGGACCGCCGCCGGGAGAGGATGACAATCCGGGGCTTCAGTTTGATTTCCTGGCGGATGAGCCCGGCGAACCGGTTACGACCGGTCATTTCAACGGTCTGGTGACGATCAATATTGCCGAAGCCGACTCAGCGGAGCGGGAGAGGCGGCGCCAGGAGCTGGGGGAGCTGTACCGCACCATGCTTGGCCATATGCGGCATGAGGTGGGGCATTATTACTGGGACCTGCTGGTGCGCAATGGCGATCGCATTGAAAAATGCCGCGCGGTTTTTGGTGATGAGAGCGAGAGTTACGCTGCTGCGCTGAAGCGACATTATGCCAAGGGGCCGCCGGATAACTGGCAGGAGGAGTATGTCAGCGCCTATGCCACGATGCATCCCTGGGAGGATTTCGCGGAGACCTGGAGCCATTACCTGCACATGGTCGATACGCTCGACACGGCGGCGAGCTTTGGGATGATCGTCGATCCGCTGGTGAGCAACGACATTAAATTCAACGCGAAAATCGAGTTTGATCCCTATGGCACGGCGAGGTTTTTCGATCTGATAAGGGCCTGGATTCCGATGACGGTGGCCATGAACAGCCTGAACCGCAGCATGGGGCAGCGGGATTTATACCCGTTCGCACTGAGCAATACGGCAATCCGCAAACTGTGTTTTATCCACGACCTCGTCCGCGGCTTCGTGTGAGCCACAGGATAAGCGCGGGGACGGCCAAGACAAGGCTCAGGGGCAGCCAGAGAATGGTGGTGCCGACCGGGTCCCAGAGCCATGAAATGCCGGTGGACTGCAGGAATTTCACAAGACCGTCATGGACGGTGGGGAAACTGTCGGACAGGACCGCGCCAATGGATTTGGGACGGAAGGCGTAGCCTTCACCGATGGTGGCCTGCCAGTCGAGAACCGCCCGCCACAGGGCGGCCAACAAGAAAAAAACCATGAAAATAAAACGCATGGCGACCTCAACCCTAACGCGATTCCACTGTTCGATTCCTATCGCTCATTGACCCGTTACGCAAACCGCCGTTAAGGATCGGGGGCGCGCAAAAAGAGAGAAAAACAGTATGTTGCAGGATTTCCGCAGACGCACCGTACCCGAGACGGGCGCAGCCCGGCTGGCACTTCTTCGTGAGGCGATGCGGCAGGAGGGCATTGACGCGTTTCTGGTGCCCCGCTCCGATGCGCATCAGGGCGAGAATGTGGCCGAACGGGACGAGCGACTGGCCTGGCTGACCGGGTTTACGGGCTCGGCGGGCTTTGCGGTGATCGCCCTGGAGCGGGCCGCGATTTTCGTTGACGGGCGCTATACCATTCAGGTGCGCGATGAGGTGGATACGGATCTCTACGATATTCGCAGCATTCCCGGGGACAGGGCCGAGGACTATCTTCGTGAGGTTCTGCCCAGTGGTGGGCGGGTTGCGTTCGATCCCTGGCTGCACACGGGCGATGCAATTTCCCGGCTGGAGAAAGCCCTGGAGGGGCGTCAGATCGGCCTGCACCGTTCGGAGAACCTGATCGACCGCGTTTGGGAGGACCAGCCTGAGCCACCGGCCAACCCGGTTCTGGTGCATCCGGTTGAGTATGCCGGCCGATCTTCGGCAGAGAAACGGGCGGAGATTGCCGCCGGTCTGATGGAGAAAGGCCGGGCGGCGCAGATCCTGACGCTTCCGGATTCGATTGCGTGGCTGCTTAACATTCGCGGATCGGACATTGCCCGGACGCCGGTTGTTCATGGGTTTGCGGTCCTTAAGGCTGACGCGACGGTGGAGTTTTTCATCAATCCGCGTGAGATCGACGCGACGGTGCAGGAACATCTCGGGCCGGATGTCAGCATTCGTGACGTGGCGGATTTTGAGGCCGCGCTGGAGGGGCTAACCGGGCCGGTGGGTGTCGATCCAGCAACGGCACCGGTCATGGTGGCTGATCGACTGAACGCGGCGGGGATTGAGACCGTGGCTGCGGCGGACCCCTGCATTTTGCCGAAAGCACGCAAGTCTGAGGCCGAGATCGCCGGGACGCGTGAGGCGCATTTGCGTGACGGCGCAGCGATGGTGCGGTTCCTCGCCTGGTTTGACAAACGGGCGCCGGAGGGTGGGCTGACCGAGATCGATGCGGTCAAACGCCTGGAGGAGGAGCGTGCGGCTACGGGTGTGTTGAAAGAGATTTCTTTCGAGACAATCAGCGGGGCCGGACCGAACGGGGCGATTGTGCATTACCGGGTGAGCGAGGCGAGCAATCGGGAGATTGTGCCCGGCGAACTCTTCCTGCTCGACAGTGGAGCACAGTATCAGGACGGAACCACGGACATCACCCGGACGCTGACCACCGGGTCGGTGCCCAAGGACGCAAAAATGCCCTACACGCTGGTTTTGCGCGGCCTGATTGCGATGTCGGACCTGCGCTGGCCCGAAGGCCTGGCCGGGCGGGAGATCGACACGGTAGCGCGGGCGGATCTGTGGAGGCATGGCATGGACTACGATCACGGCACGGGACATGGCGTTGGGGCTTACCTCGGGGTTCATGAAGGTCCCGCGTCGCTGTCGCGGCGGTCGGGGGCCAAACTTGAGCCTGGAATGATCCTGTCGATTGAACCGGGGTATTACCGGGAAGGCGCGTTTGGCATCCGGATCGAGAACCTTGGGGTTGTGAGCGGCCCGAACCGGCGTGCGGGCGAGGACCGGGCGATGCTGGAGTTTGAGACGCTGACCTTTGCTCCAATTGATACGCGGCTTGTGGACGTAAACCTTCTGGGGCGGGAGGCGCGTGACTGGCTCAATGCCTATCACGCGGAGGTACGCGAGAAGCTGACACCTCTGTTGGATGCGGATGCGGCGGCATGGCTCCAAGCGGCCTGTCGGCCCGTGTGAGCCCTAACCCGCCTCGACCAGAAGGGCGTTAGCGGCAGCGCGGGCTTCAGCGGTGACAACGTCGCCGGCCAGCATTCGGGCGAGTTCCTCGCGTCGTTCCTCGGTGGAGAGTGGCGTAACGACGGTGCGGACGGTGCCTTTAGGGCCAGGCTCCTTGCCGATGCGCCAGTGCTGTACGCCGAAGGACGCGACCTGGGGCGAGTGGGTGACCACGAGAACCTGGGAGTTTTGGCCGAGCGACTGAAGACGTCGGCCCACGGCGTCTGCGGTGGCTCCGCCGACGCCGCGGTCAATTTCGTCAAAGATCAGCGTGAGACCGTCCGAGCGGCCGCTGAGGCAGACTTTCAGGGCCAGCAGGAAGCGGGAAAGCTCGCCGCCGGATGCCACCTTGTCGATGGGTCCGGACGGGGATCCGGGGTTGGTGGCCGCGGTGAAGCGCACCTGGTCGGTGCCGGTGGGGCCGGGATCGGCAGGTTTGATCTCGGTCGTGAAAACTGCGCGGTCGAGTTTGAGCGGCACCAGTTCCGACTTCATGCGCCGGTCGAGGTCTTTGGCCGCCGCGCGGCGTTTTTTGGACAGGGCTTCGGCGGCGGTGGCGTAGTCGGCCTCGACCGCTTTGAGGTCTTTGGCGAGTGCGGCCAGTTCGTCCTCGGCGCCGGTGATTTTTTGCAGGCGCGCGTCGAATTCAGCCGAGAGGTCCGGCAGTTCCTCCGGTGTGACCTGGTATTTGCGGGCGAGACCGCGGATGGCGAAGAGCCGCTCCTCGACCTCCTCCAGCTCGCCAGGGTCTCCCGCGAGTTGGGACTGAACACCGTCAAGACCGGTTGAAACCTCGGCCAGTTCGTTCAGGACGCGGGAGAGGCTGTCGATGACGGGATCGAGCAGGCCATCCGCATCGGGTGCGGCCGCCTCGAGCCAGCGCATGGCGTGGATGAGCGCACCTTCGGCCCCCTCGGATCCGGTGGCCTGCACCGCGTTGGCGATATCCTCGCGGATTTTCTCGGCCGCGCGGAGCTGCCGCCGGCGGGTGTCGAGTTGCGGCTCCTCCTCCGGCTGCGGGTCGATGGCGGTGATTTCCTCAACCGCATGGGCGAGGTATTCGGCATCTTTTTTGGAGGCCTCATGGGCGGCGGTTACGTCAGCGATGCGTTGCGCGATCTGCTGACGTTTTTCCCAGGCCTCCGCCACGCGTTTCAGGGCGGATGCCGCCCCGGCGTACTCGTCGAGCAGCGGGCGGTGGCCAGTCGGGTTCAGGAGGCCGCGGTCATCCTGCTGACCGTGAATTTCTACCAGTGTGGCTGAGAGATTGCGCAGGGTTTCAGCGGTTGCGCGGCGATCATTGACCCAGGCCTGGCGGCGACCGTCCTTCGACAGGGTGCGGCGGATGATCAGGCCGTCATCCGGATCGAAGCCGCCCTCCTCAAGGATGGCGCGGGCGGGATGATCGGCAGGCAGGTCGAATTCGGCCGTGACCTCGCCCTGCTCCGCGCCGCTGCGCACAAGGCCGGAACGGACGCGCCAGCCGAGGACGAAACCGAGTGAATCGAGAAGGATGGATTTACCGGCGCCGGTTTCGCCGGTGAGCACGTTCAGGCCGGGCTGAAACCCCAGTTCAGCGGTCTCGATCAGCACCATGTCGCGAACACTCAGGGAAGTGAGCATTGTTCAGACCCTTGTTGCCGGTGTCAGCGCCAATCTCCCTTGACGACCTGACGGTACGTGCGTTCCAGCCATCCGGCGTTGTCCTCGGTCGCCACGACCTCGGCGCCGGTCAGAAGCTCATAACTCTCGGCATACCAGATGGTTCCCTGGAAGTTGTGGCCGAGAATGGCACCCGCCGTCTTGGCCTCTTCCACCAAGCCCAGAGAGAGATACGCCTCCACCATGCGGTGAAGCGCCTCGGGGGTGTGGGTCGTGGTTTGGTAATCCTCGACAACGACACGGAATCGGTTGATCGCGGCGGTGTAATGGCCGCGGTTGAGGTAGTAGCGGCCCACCTCCATCTCCTTACCGGCGAGATGGTCGAGGGCGAGTTCGAATTTCAGTTCGGCCGATTTGGCAAATTCACTGTCCGGGTAGCGCTCAATGATGTCGCGCATTTCCTGGAGGGCCTGGAAGGTGTTTTCCTGGTCGCGGCCAATATCGACGATCTGATCGTAGTAGGACAGTGCGATCAGAAACTGCGCGTAGGCGGCATCCTCATCGGCGGGGAAAAACTCAAGATAGCGTTCCGCCGCGCCGCGGCTCTCGGCGTAAAGTGCGCCCTCGTGGAAGGCGAAGGCCGACATGAGCATCGAGCGTTTGGCCCATTCGGAATAGGGATAGAGCCGTTCAACCTCGAGGAAGCGTTCCCCTGCACCGCGCGGGTCGCCTTCGGCCAGAAGGGCCTCGCCGCTAAGGTAAATGTCCTGGGCGGAACGGGTTTCGATCGGGGGTTCCTGATTACGACTGCAGGCACCCAACATGAGCAACGTCAGGCCGACAAGGCAGGCCAGAGCCGTACCGCGTCCCGAAACATTCATCATACTCATACTGCCTTCGAACCTGCCTGCTTTCGCTACCCCCTCACGCATGGTGAGGGCTGCACCCGATTAGCACAGCTTGTCAGGGGGGTGAAACGAAAAGCGCAGTCCACCGGGGTGGACCGCGCCATGGCCTGTAGCCCGCCTCAAACGGCGTGGGGTAAATCGGCGGGGTTGACCCCCGCTCCAGGAAGAGTGTGCTCGGCATCGCGGTCGAGATAGACGAACTCGCAGGCGCCGGGCGTCGCAAAAAGCTTGCGCAGCAGTTTGTTGGTCGGTCCGTGACCGGCCCGCACGCCCTTATAGGCACCGATGATCGGAGCGCCGGCAAGCGCCAGGTCGCCAACCGCATCGAGCATTTTGTGACGCACGCATTCGTCTGCACGGCGGAAACCGCCCGGGTTCAGCACCTCGTCGCCATCCACGATCACGGCGTTGTCAAGCGAGCCGCCAAGACCCAGACCATTGGCCTGAAGCGCCTCAACCTCGGAGCGGCGGGCGAAGGTCCGGCAGTCGGAAAGCTCATGCACGAACGTGCCGTTGTGCATGGAGAGCTTCCGGCTCTGGTGACCGATGGCCGCGTCCTCGAAATCAATGTCGAAATCGATCGAGAAGGACTCGGCGGGCGAGAGTTCAGCAACGATCGGGCCGTCCTCGTAGCGCACGGTTTTCAGAACACGCAGCGCACGGACCGGGCGGTCGATCGGGCGGAGACCCGTTTTGAGGATCGCCTTGACGAAACGGTAGGAGCTGCCGTCCATGATCGGAACCTCGGGACCATCAATGTCGATATCGACATGGGTCACGCCGAGACCGGCAAGAGCGGCCATGAGGTGCTCAACGGTGGAAACCGATACGCCCGCCTCATTCGTGAGACGTGTGCAGAGCGTGGTGTCGTTTACGAGATCGTAACGGGCCGGAATCATGTTGTCGCGGTCGGTGATATCCACACGGTGGAACCGGATCCCGCCGGCATCGGACGGCCGCAGCACAAGCCGCGCCGGACGACCGGAGTGCAGGCCCATGCCCGCAAGCGATATCTCGCGTCTGACTGTCGTTTGCATTGTAGCCCCCAGCATTACTGCTCTTGCCTGAAACCTGATCGGTGGTTTTCCACCTGTTGCAACGCAATATAGGGGTGTGACGGTTTGGCGACAAATCAAGCTTTGTGACCGATTGCAACAGAGTTATGACACGTTTTAAGTTAATGATTTCACGAATAAAAAAGGCGCCCGCGGTATGCGGACGCCTATTTGTGTTACCGATGGAACGAACCGTGACCGGTTCGCGTTTCTATCAGTTTGCCTGGCGGCGCAGGAAAGCCGGGATCTCGACTTTTTCGCGCTCGGTGTCCTCGTAGCGGGACTCGGCAGGTGCGTGGGCGTGCGCCTCGGCAGTCTGCTGCTCGGCTACCCGCGGACGCTCCGGAGCCTGCTCGCGGTTGGACTGACCCGTCATTTTGTGGATCAGGCTGTTGATGGTCAGACGACCCTGAGCTGCGGCGGGTCCGGGCTGTGCCTTGGGCTGCTGCTGCACGGAGCGAACCATCGGCTCGGCGCGGGGTACGTTGTGAACCGCGGCCTGGAGGCGCGACAGCGCTTCCGGGGACGGTTCGGGCCGGTTGTCGATCTTCGGCTGACCGAAGGGCGCGGTGCGCTGCTGAACCTGCGGTGCGGGTTCGGCGACCGGTTCACGGACCTGCGCATCGGCAAAGCTCGGGGCCGGTGCGGGCTGATCCGCCACTGTTGCCGCGGCCGGTGCGTAACCGGAATACTCAACGCGGGCTTCCTCGGGCTGGGCAACCGGTTCCGGTTTTGCCTCAGCGGCAGGTGCCGGCGTCGGAGCCGGTGCGGCTACGGGTTCGCTGACCGTGGAGGAAGCGGTTGCCGGTGCCGGCTCGGCTTTGGCAACTGCGTCAATTCCGGTGGCAACGACGGACACGCGCATCATGCCAGCCATTTCCGGGTCCAGCGTGGAGCCGACCATGATATTGGCTTCCGGGTCGACCTCGGTGCGGATCCGGTTTGCGGCCTCGTCCAGTTCGAACAGGGTCAGGTCCGGACCAGCCGTGACGTTAATCAGAACGCCGCGGGCGCCCTTGAGGCTGATTTCGTCGAGCAGCGGGTTCGCTATCGCCTTCTCGGCTGCCTGAACCGCGCGGTCCTCGCCCTCGGACTCGCCGGTACCCATCATGGCCTTGCCCATCTCGTTCATCACGGAGCGCACGTCCGCGAAGTCGAGGTTGATGATACCCGGACGGACCATGAGGTCGGTCACGCCTTTCACGCCCTGGTAGAGTACGTCATCGGCCAGGGTGAAGGCTTCTGTGAAGGTTGTTTTCTCGTTCGCCAGCCGGAACAGGTTCTGGTTGGGAATGATGATCAGGGTGTCGACGTGCTTCTGCAGTTCCTCAACGCCCTGCTCGGCCTGGCGCATGCGGCGCGAGCCCTCGAACTGGAACGGCTTGGTGACAACACCAACCGTCAGGATGCCCATCTCGCGTGCGGCCTTGGCAATGATCGGAGCAGCACCCGTTCCGGTACCGCCGCCCATGCCACCGGTGATGAAGCACATGTGGCAGCCGGACAGCTTCTCGACGATTTCCTCGATGGACTCTTCAGCCGCGGCTGCGCCGACTTCGGGGCGCGCGCCAGCGCCAAGACCCTCGGTCACCCGTGCGCCAAGCTGAAGTTTGTTGGTCGCGCTGGACTGGTTCAGGGCCTGAGCGTCGGTGTTGGCCACAACAAACTCACAACCCTCCAGCTCCTGTTCGATCATGTTGTTGACCGCGTTGCCTCCAGCACCGCCGACCCCAACCACCGTGATCCGGGGGCTGAGATCCTGGGTCACAGGAATGCTAAGTGTTAACGCCATATCTTCGTTCTCCGCCTCTTTTGTTCGCTCCGTCATCCGCGCCCCCGCGCGGTGAAGCCCGCCGTTTTCATGACGCCAACGTAGCCCAAACAACCCCTGGGGTCACGCAAAATCATGTGGTTAGCCCCAATATATTGTGTTTTGCTACTAGATGCAGAGGAAATTTGCTATGTATCCGCAAGTTACCAGTTCTCCTTAAACCACCGCAAAGCGCGGACCACTTTGCGTGCCCCCTGCCGATCGGCTGGCAATTCGAAATCCCAGCACTCGTCATGGGGTTCGGAGACGTGAATCGCGAGTCCGACAGGAGCCGAAAACGCGGTTCCGGAGGCCGACTGGGGCAGTCCCTGGACCCTCAGCGGCTTACCGATTCGGCACTGGCGGCCGAGGATGTGGGAGGCCACGGTGTCCATTCCAGGGATCTGTGCGGTGCCACCCGTTAACACAATCTGTTGTGATGGAAGATGCTCGAACCCCGAGGCGTCGAGTCTGGCGCGCACGCCTTCGAGGATTTCCTCGACCCTCGGACGCATCACTCCGATGAGTTCCGAGCGGCTGATCTGGCGCCGGTTGTGGTCCCAGTCGCCGAGGGCAGAGGGCAGTTCGATCATATCCCGGTCGTCGATGCCGGTGGCGATCAGACCGCCGTGCATCGTCTTGAGACGTTCGGCATCCTGCATGGAAATCTGAAGCCCCTGCGAGATGTCGCTGGTGATGTGCGAGCCCCCCATGCGGATGCTGTCGGTGTAGATCATCTGCTTGCGGACGAAGAGGCTGATGCCGGAGATGCCCGCGCCGATGTCGATACAGGCGGCACCGAGTTCCTGCTCATCCTCCACGAGGCTCGCGAGAGCACTCGCATAGGGAGTAGAGATCAGCCCGGCCAGTTCGAGGTCACAGCGCCGGATGCAGTGGAGAATGTTGCGCATGGGCGTGGACCCGACGGTCACGAGGTGCATGTCCACCTCAAGCTGGTTGCCGATCTGGCCGCGCGGGTTGGTCAGGCCCGAACGCTGATCCAGGCAGAAATTGACCGGCATGGCATGGATCGGGTCGCGGTCATCGCCGTAGTCGGGGTAGTCACAGGCCGCGAGAACGTGACCAATGTCGGTTTCCGCGACCGCGCCATTGGCGACGGCAACCTCGCCCGTCACGCCATAGGATCGGGGTTTGCCGCCGGAGAAGCTGACGAGAACATGGTCGAGGCGCAGGTTCGCCATCTTCTGGGCGCCCTGGACCGCGGTGCGCACGGCGCGCTCGCATTCGTCCATCGAGGTAATCTCGCCAAAGGAGATACCGCGGGATCGGGTGATTGCGGCACCGATGACCCGAAACGCGCCCTGGCGCAGCACGGTGCGGGTTTCCGCGCCCTCGCCGACCTCCTCGGGCACGAACTGAAGCACCAGACAGACGACCTTGGACGTACCGATGTCCAGAACCGCGATCACACCCCGTTTAAGTGCGGCCTCACGGCGGGCCCGCATCGCCCGTTGCAGGTCGTAAATCTGCTGATTCATGCATCTTCTCCCAACGCAATCATTCTCAATCTTACCAGTTCGGATTCCGCGAATTCGGACAGACGCAGCATCGGCCTTTCCGGATTGCGCAAATCTATTGCCACCACATCGCGGTCCAGAAGGTCTTCCGCGGCGTGCAGCGCCATGACCCGCCGCAGCGCGGAAAGGGGATCCTCTTCCGGCAGCTGGATGATCTGGTCGCGGTCCAGAACCAGATCCCAGCGCCGCTCGCCCACGCGGACGAGGCCGCGGATGCGGTCATGGAGCGGCTGCGCCCCGTCCAGCAGGCGCAGGGCCTGGGGCACATGGGCCGCGGCCCCTGCCCCGGCGATGAGCGGAAGGTCGGGGCGGCGCAGGCGGCTGTCGACCTCCGCCACGCGGACCCCGTTATGATCGAGAAGCTGAAGCCCGGTCATCGACCGCCAGACGACCACGGGCAGGCGCTCAATGGCGCGGATTTCGAGAACACCGTTCGCATGAGCCCGCACGCTGGCGCGTTCCACGGCATCGAGGGACTCGACCCGCTCGCGGACCTGATTGACATCGACCTCAAGGCTGTTGGCGGGAAGACGGACGAAGGCGGCCACGCGGATCTGTTCGGCCAGATCCTCACTGACGCCGGGAATATCCATGCTGGAGATGACGAACTGTGGACGCTCGACAATGGCCGCACGGGTGTCGTTCCAGATGCGGCTCACGCTGCCCGCGAGATCAAACTCCGCCATCAGGGTCCATGATGCGGCGAGGCCCGCAATCATGGGAACACCGACATTTACGAGCCGACGGAATCCTGGCCGGAGCCACAGACGGGTCGCGCGATAGCGCAGACGGGAGGGAGCCGGGTCGCGCCGGCGGTTTTTCACCGGTCGCATGAGGCGTCCTCCACCATCCAGCGGCACAGGGCGCCGAAATCCATACCGCAATGGGCGGCCTGCTCAGGGGCAAGCGAAGTGGGCGTCATGCCGGGCTGGGTGTTGGTTTCGAGAATAAACAGACCCTCCAGGCCCCTGGTCTCGTCCCAGCGAAAATCGGTACGGCTCACCCCCCGGCATCCAAGCGACTGGTGGGCGCGCAGGGCGTAGTCGAGGCAGGCCGTCTCGATGTCTTTGGGGATCTCAGCGGGGATCACGTGGCGGGAGCCGCCCGTGGAGTATTTCGCATTATAGTCGTACCAGCCATCCGCATAGATGTCGGTCACTGCAAGCGGCTCGTCCCCGCGCACCGCTACGGTCAACTCGCGCCCCGGCAGGAACTCCTCGACCATGAGCAGGTCGGGCATGTCATCCGCGATCCGGGCGGGGCCGTTGGCCTGTTCGCTGACTATATATACGCCGACGGAAGACCCCTCATTGTAAGGCTTGACCACATAGGGTGGCTCCATCGGATGGGACGTCCTGATCCGCTCTTTCGTTTCGAGCAGGCTGGTCGCGACCGGAAGTCCGGCGGCCCTGAAGAAATCCTTGGCGCGGATTTTGTCAATGGCAAGTGCGGAAGCCAGAACGCCGGAATGGGTGTAGGAAATAGCCATCCATTCGAGGAGACCCTGGACGCATCCATCCTCGCCCCAACGGCCATGCAGGGCGTTGAACACCACGTCGGGTTTTTCACGGTCGAGAACCTGCGCAAGGTCGCGGCCCGCGTCTATTTCGACGACGTCGTATCCTTCATTCCGCAACGCAGCGGCACATTCACGGCCCGATACAAGCGACACTTCGCGCTCGACCGAAAGGCCGCCTTTTAACACTGCAATGCGGGCTGCTGTCCTGCTCGACATGCCCGGCCTCATTTCTGTCCGCCGCCGTTTTCGGCTGTTCGGACCTTTATTTACGGGTCAATTTTTTTCCGACCCGCATTATTTCCCACTCTAGCTTGATTCCGCTGTGATCGAAAACCTTTTTTATTACAAATTGTCCGAGATTTTCGAGATCCTCCGCCGTAGCGGTGCCTGTATTTACAAGGAAATTTGGATGCTTGGGCGACATCTGCGCTCCACCAAGCGAAAAACCGCGCAGGCCCGCGTCATCGATGACTTTCCAGGCCTTCAGATCATGGGTGTCGTCGTCCTGTCCGGTTGAGGAGAAGCCCGCCGGGTTGCGAAAGGTCGATCCGGCGGTGCGGTCTTTTGTCGGCTGGGTCGCGTCACGGCTGGCGATCTGTTTTTCCATTTTGGCATGGAGACCCGCCGCATCGCTCATCGGCCCGGTCATGGTGACCTCGGTGATAATGACCCCGTCCGGAATGGTGCTGGAGCGGTAGCCGAAGCCGAGATCGGCGGCCGTGAATTCTACCGGCTCGCCCTGGCGTGTGAGCCCCTTTGCGCTCACAAACACATTAGCCATGTACCTGCCGTAACAACCCGCATTCATGCGGACTGCGCCGCCGATTGAGCCGGGAATGGTGCGGAGAAACGTCAGATCAATGCCCGCATCGGCGGCCTTTTTTGCAACCTGGGCATCAAGTGCTGCGGCACCTGCCGTGACCTGGTCGCCCTCGATTTGGATCTGGTTGAAATTGCGGACCATGCGGATGACCACGCCGTCAATTCCGCCATCGCGCACGATGAGGTTGGAGCCGACACCCATTGGCATGACGGGAGTGTCGACGGGCATTCCTTTGAGAAAGGCGGCGAGATCCTCCAGGTCTGCAGGCATGAAAAACCACTCGGCCGGGCCACCGACGCGGAGCCAGGTCAGGCTGTCGAGGGCGCGATCCCGCGTCAGCGTGCCCCGGACCTCCGGGAGGGTTATGGTCGTTTGATCAGCCACCGGTGAGGATCCCCTATGCCTCAACCGGTTCGTTCAGACGCTCGGGCAAGGCGTTGGCCCAGCTGGAAATTGAACCGGCGCCCAGGAAAATCAGAATGTCACCCGGCTGGCACTCGGCCTTCGCGAGATCCACGAGGCCCTCCTCCCCCGCAACGGCGATGGCGCGGCGGTGGCCGTGGGCGACGAGACCGCCAACGAGGGTGTCGCGGCTGATGCCCTCGATGGGCGCCTCACCCGCGGCATAGACATCAGTGATGACCACGGTATCGGCGTCGTTGAAGCAGCCGCAAAAACCGGTGAAGAGGTCGTGCAGACGGGAATAGCGGTGGGGCTGATGCACGGCGATGACCCGGCCCTTGGTGGCCTGGCGGGCGGCCTTGAGTGCGGCGGTGATCTCGACCGGGTGATGGGCGTAGTCGTCGATAATCGTGACGCCGTTCCATTCGCCCACTCGGGTAAAGCGGCGGTTTACGCCACCAAAAGATTTCAGCGACTCACGGATGGCGCTTTCGGGAATGCCGAGATGGCGTGCGACGGCGATGGCGGCGAGCGCGTTCGAGACGTTGTGGTCGCCGGTCATGGGAAGGACAAGGCTCTCGATCAGGCGGTCGCTGTCGTGGAACATGACGTCGAAAACGGCCTTCCCGTCTTCATAGCGGAGATCGCGGCACTGGACATCGGCCTGCGGGCTAAAGCCGTAGGTGGCGACGCGGCGGTCGGTGATGCGACCGACAAGGGCCTGAACCTCCGGGTGGTCGATGCAGCAGACGGCGATGCCGTAAAAGGGGATGTTAGAGACGAAGGTGTGAAACGCCTCCTTCAGGGCCTCGAAATCACCATAGTGGTCCAGGTGCTCCGGGTCAATATTGGTGATGACGGCGATGGTCGCGGGCAGACGGTTGAAGGTTCCGTCACTTTCGTCAGCCTCAACCACCATCCAGTCGCCCTCGCCGATGCGGGCGTTCGAGCCGTAGGCGTGGATGATGCCGCCATTGATAACGGTCGGGTCCATCGCACCGCCCACAAGCAGGGCCGCGACCATGGAGGTGGTGGTGGTTTTGCCGTGGGTTCCGGCAATGGCCACGTTCGATTTCAGGCGCATCAGTTCGGCAAGCATTTCCGCTCGACGCACAACGGGCAGGTTGCGGGCGCGGGCCGCGTCAAGCTCCGGGTTGCCTTTTTTGATGGCGGAGGAGATCACCACGACCTCGGCGCCGTCGAGGTTTTCGGCCTTTTGACCGATGAAGATTTTCGCGCCCATCTCTCCAAGACGTTTGGTGATCGGCGAGCCGCGCAGGTCAGAGCCCTGGACCTGAAAACCGTGATCGAGCAGAACCTCGGCGATGCCGGACATGCCTATGCCGCCGATACCGGTGAAATGGATGGGGCCGATATCATGGGGCAGTCGGGTCTGTCCGTTCATTCGGGTCGTCCTTTGGTCTTGCGCAGCGCCTCCACCAGTTCGGCCAGGTGGGCGGTCGCATCGGGTTTACCCTGCGAGAGGCATGCCTGGGCCATGGCGGCGGCGCCCTCGGGGTCGGAAAGAATTTCGGTGATATGCCCTGCCAGGAGCTTCGGCGTCAATTCGCTTTCCTGAATGACAAAAGCCCCGCCCGCGTCCACCAGGCCCTGGGCGTTGGCGTTCTGGTGATCGTCGAGGGCTGCGGCATAGGGTATGAGAACGGCCGGACGCCCCATAACCGTGATGTCGGCGACCGAGCTGGCACCGGAACGGCTGATGACGAGCGACGCCCAGGCCAGACGTTCGGGCACGTCGTCGAAAAAGGGGCGCAACTCGGCCTCAACCTCAAGTTCGGCGTATTTCTGCTGAACAGATTCCATGTCTTCGGGCCGGACCTGCTGCGACAGGCGCAGGCGGTCGCGGATGTCCCAGGGCAATTTGGAAATCGCTTCCGGGACGACAGAGGAAAAGAGCCCTGCCCCCTGGCTGCCGCCGATGACGAGGATATCGATGCCTCCGTCGGGAGAAAGGCGATATGGCGCACCGGCGGCCTCAAGGATCGTGGCGCGAACCGGATTGCCCACATGCTCGCCGACGGCGCCTTCCGGCAGCGGCGTCGGCCAGGTTCCACAGGCCACCAGATCGACGCGGGAGGCGAAGTGACGGTTCACGCGACCGAGGACACCATTTTGTTCGTGAATGAGGCGGGGGATGCGCAGGATCCCGGCTGCGGCCATGGCCGGGAGGGCCGGGTATCCACCGAAGCCGATTACCACATCGGGGCGGTCGCAATACATTTCCCATGTCGTGGTTGCCACGCCACGGGCGATTGTCAGCGGCGTGAGCGCCCGGGTCAGTTTGCTGCCCTGGGCGAAAGTGGCGGCGGCGGTGACCTGACGGGTCACGGCCTCGGGGAAATTGCCGGCATAACGCGCGCCACGGGCATCGGTGGCCATGCTGACCCGCCAGCCGCGGTCCAGCATGGCCTCGGACAGGGCCTGGGCTGGGAACATGTGCCCGCCGGTGCCTCCTGCGGCGATGAGCAGATAGGGTTGGGTGCTCATGGCTGGAGTGTCCTGTTCTGGGGATGCTGGGCCAGGATTTCATCAAACTCGTTTTGCGGCCGTGTCCGTGTCATGGCCAGGAGAATGCCAAGGCCGAAACCCGCGGCGATGAGCGACGACCCGCCATATGAAATGAGCGGCAGCGTCATGCCTTTTGCGGGCAGAAGGCGGACGGCCACGCCCACATTGATCAGGGCCTGCATGCCAAGAAGCACGGCGAGACCGGTTCCCGCGAGGCGAATAAACATGTCGCGTTCAACCACCAGGCGAAACAGGGAGCGGACAACGATGACACCGTAGAGACCAAGAATGACCACACACAGGATCAGTCCGAACTCCTCCGCCGCCACAGCGATGATGAAGTCCGTATGAGCGTCCGGAAGCACCTTTTTAACGGAACCGTTGCCGATACCGACACCGAGGAAACCGCCCTCGTGGATGGCGTTGGTGGCATAGCCGATCTGGCTGCGCGGATCGACCTCGTCGGTCAGGAAGCCGTTGATGCGGTAAGCGACGTGGGCTGAGTTGTTGTAGGCAAACCAGCCGAACGCGATGATACCGGCGCCGACGGTGCCGAGGACTTTGATGGGCGCGCCGGCCACGAAATACATCAGAATCCAGGTGGAAATAATCAGTCCCGCCTGTCCGAAATCCGGCTGGGCGGCGAGAATCAGCATCAGGGCGACGGCAAAAACGAATGAAATCAGACGCCCTGGTGGTCCGTTGATGTCAAAACTCGCGGCCATCACCCAGGCGGCAAAAACGGCGAAGGTGGGTTTGAGGAACTCCGAGGGCTGAACCGAAATGACCTTGAGCGAGTACCAGCGGGTGGCGCCCTTGCCGAAATCCGTACCGAAAACCGGCAACAGCACGACGGCCACGACCGCGACGGCAAAGCCAAGCACCGCAATGCGCCGTAGTCTGGTCGGTGACATCATGGACAGCGTGACCATGCCAAGGAGAGCGGCGATGCCGAAGATGACCTGCCGGGTGACGTAGTGAAAACCGTCGAGTCCGTTGCGGGCGGCAAGTGACGGGGACGCGGCCATGCCGAGCAGGAGACCAATGAGAAACAGCGCAAGAATCGCAGCCAGCGACCAGCGATCAACCGTCCGCCACCATGCGGAGAATATCGCCTCTTCCGGTTCATCCGGAACGAGGCCATGGACCATATCGGTCATCGGGAACTGCCCTTTCCCTCTTGCCTGTTATCGATTTCACCCGGGGTTGATCCCCGGCGCGAACCGTTTGCGCAACAGTTTACCATTAATCTGCGGCATTACCAGTAATTCGGCTCAATCCATTAACGAAGGATTAGCCATGAGCGAAATTCGCCTTTCGCGACGCTTCGGGATGCGGTGTCAGAGGGTCGAAAAGAGCGTTAAATTGGGGAATTTTACCGCGCCGGGAGCGTGCCGGGCAGGTTTGTCGCAGGGAACTTTGGCGTCGTTGCGGGGTTTGGACTGCATCCGAAGTCATACTGACAAACCTGAAACCGGGGGAATTTGAGATGCTGAAACGTACTGCAGCCGTGATGGGTGTTCTGACGCTTGCCGCCTGTGCTGGTGGAACCGAGGAACAGTTTACGATCTCGTCCGTGACCGTGAATACCGATCTGTCCGCCATTCAGAGCCGCGATGCGGTCGATTACTGGCAAAACCTGAGCAGCGACCTCGAAACCGCAATTGCTTCCGAGTTTGTTGGCGCGGTCGATCCGTCCGGGCATCCGCTCACGGTCGATGTTGACGAACTTTCGCTGAGCGAAACGTTCTCGGCGGATGCCACGATTGACAGCGCAGCACTGGCTGGTGTGGTCACGGTCGGAGATATCGAACCGGATGGACGGCCGGACCCGGCCTACACGGTGACGGCAACCGCCCAGGATGCAACGCAGTATCTCCAGAGTGAAAATGTCGTGGATATCGATCCCTCAACCGCTGGCTACTACGATGCCATCGTCAAGGCATTTGCCAGTGGAGCAGCCGACGCGGTCCGGTCGGGTGATTAAGTCGCGGCTTTGACAAATATTTCAGGCCTGGGTCGTCTTGCGGGCGATCCAGACCGTGTGACCGCGACACTTATTGTCCTCGGCCTTGAACTGGCGAAGTTCAAGGCCGTTTGATTCCATAAGTTCAGTGTAGCCGGCGGGGCTGTGGCTTGAGTGCAGCACGGTTTGACCGTTGACCGTGCCGGGAACACTTTCCCCGGCACTGGGGCCGGAAGTGAACATGAGTGCGCCGCCCGGCTTCAGATGATGTGCGAAGATGGGGAACATGGCGGACTGCTGAGCCATGGTCAGATGGAAAAAACTGTTCCAGGCGATGATACCGTCGAAATTTTGCTCAAGGCACAAAGCCGTCATGTCGGCCTCAATCCAGGCATGGTCGGGGAACCGGTTTCGGGCGAGGTCCAGCATGGCCGGAGCGAAATCCACACCTGTAACGCGATGCCCCCTTTCAATCAGGTACGCAGCAATGGGCTCGGCGCTGCCGCATCCCATATCGAGGATCTCAGCCTCCTTGGGTAGACTGGACAGGAAGCGGTCGAGCCAGACGCGCTCGAACAGGGTTTTGCCACGCTGTGCATCAAAGGCCTGGGCGTGTTCGTTGTAGACCCTGCGGTGCAGTTCGCTGCGGGCCGCGGGGTCCTCAGGCACCTTTCAACGCGTCCCGCACCAGCATCTCGAATGCATCGCCGCGGGCCTCGAAACTGTTGAACTGATCGAAACTGGCGCAGGCCGGGGCTAGCAGAACGGTGTCGCCGGGCTGTGCGTCAGCCATGGCCGCCTCCACCGCCGCATCGAGCGTGGTGCAGACACGGTTCGGCGTATCGCCGAGAGTGTCCGCGAACGTCTCAGCGGCCTCACCGATCAGGTAAGCCCCTGCGATGCGCTCAAACAGGGGGCGGAGTGGTTCGATGCCGCCGGCCTTGGGCTGTCCTCCGGCGATCCAGCGGATTTTACTGTAACTGCTTAGCGCCTTGCCAGCGGCGTCGGCATTGGTGGCCTTGCTGTCATTGACGTAGCGGATGTCGTTGTGAATCGCGACGAGTTTGGACCGGTGCGGCAGGCCCGGGTAGGACCGCATGGCCTTCTCAATGGGTTTGGGGCCAAGACCGAGCGAGCGGGCGGCCGCGTAGGCTGCACAGGCGTTTTGCTGATTGTGTGCACCCGGCAGGTTTTCCATGTCGCGCAGGTCGATCGAGCCGGCTTGCCGTCCATGACGCCACTCGGAGAGGAAGCCCTTGCGGGCAAAGATGTTCCAGCCAGGGCCGGTAAGCTTGCGGCCTGAGGCAATTTCAATGACCGGATCGCCGGTGCCGGCCATTTCGCGCATGGTGTTGGCAAGGAAGCGGCCCTCCTTGCCATCGACCCCAATGATGCTGCGCGACGGACCACCCTGGGTAAAAAGGCGGCGCTTGGCTGCGAAATATCCGCCCTCCCCTCCGTGACGGTCAAGATGATCCGGCGAGAGGTTGAGGAAAACGGCAATGTCCGGCTGTAGCGCCCGGGCCAGTTCGGTCTGGTAGGATGACAGTTCGAGGACCACCACCATACCGTCCTCGGCGGGTTCGAGGTCGAGCACACCGCGGCCGATGTTGCCGCCCATCTGTACCGGACGGCGGGCCTCCTTCAGGATATGGGTCAGCAGAGCCGTGGTTGTGGACTTGCCGTTAGAGCCGGTGATGCAGACCACCTGCGGCATCCTGTCGAAATAGTCCCATTCCTCATCAGCAAACGAGCGGAAGAACAGGCCCACGTCGTTGTCGACAGCGACGCCCGCGTCCCATGCGTCGGCGACTGCCGGATGCGGTTCGGGGTACAGGTGTGGGATGCCTGGGCTCACTATGAGGGCCGCAACGCCCTCGTAAGCGCCTGGTTTGCTCAGGTCCTGAAGGTTGACGCCGTCCGCGGTCATGCGGGCGGTTTCGGTGTCGTCCCAGGCGATGACCTCGGCCCCGCCCGCCTCAAGGGCACGGACGGTCGGGAGACCGGACCGACCAAGGCCAAGCACCGCGACTTTATGGCCGTCATAGCCACGAACGGGGATCATGAAGCCACCGATATCGGGATGCGCGTTGCATTGAAAACCCTCATTATAGTCACCGGATTTTCAGGGTTGCGAGACCGATCATGGCCAGGATCAGGGAAATGATCCAAAACCGGATGACGATCTGCGGTTCGGCCCAGCCGAGTTTTTCGAAATGGTGATGGATTGGCGCCATCAGGAATACGCGCTTCTTCGTGCGCTTGTAGTAAAGCACCTGAATGATCACGGACAGGGCCTCGACCACGAACAGGCCGCCGACGATTGCCAGAACGATTTCGTGCTTGATGGCCACGGCAATTGCCCCAAGAGCCCCGCCAAGCGCGAGTGAGCCGGTATCGCCCATGAACACGGCAGCGGGGGGCGCATTGTACCACAGGAAGCCGAGACCGCCGCCAATGAGGGCCGCGACGAATACAGCTATCTCACCGGTGCCCGGCACGAAATGCAGGCCGAGATATTCGGTGTAGTCCACGCGGCCAACGACATAAGCGATGAACCCCAACGCCGACGCGGCAATGATCACCGGCATGATCGCGAGCCCATCAAGGCCGTCGGTCAGGTTCACCGCGTTGGCGGAACCGACGATGACCAGCATGGCGAAAGGCACGAAGAGAACACCCAGGCCCAACAGGTATTCCTTGAAAACCGGGAAGGCGAGCTGGCCGCTCAGGGGCTCCGGGTGCAGCCACATGGACCAGCCACCGGCGATGAGCGCAATTAGAAAACCGATGGCGAGGCGGACCTTGCCCGATACGCCCGCGTGGGTCTGTTTGCTGACCTTGGCATAGTCGTCCGCGAAACCGATCAGACCGAAGCCGATGGTCACGAACATGATCATCCAGATGTAGCCATTGTCCCACCGCGCCCAGAGCAGCGTCGAGAACACCATGGCTGACAGGATCAAAAGTCCGCCCATGGTAGGCGTTCCCGCCTTGGCGATGATGTGGGCTTCGGGTCCATCGGTACGGATGGGCTGACCCCGTCCCTGACGGATCCGAAGCATGTTGATGAGAGGGCGGCCAAAAATGAAGCCGAACAGCAGGGCCGTCAGGAAAGCAGCCCCGGAACGAAAGGTTATGTATCTGAAAACATTTAGAAAGCTTACGTTCTCGGACAGTTCGGCCAAAAAATAGAACATTTGGCTATGTCATTCCTCTGATTTGTTCGCGGGCACGGCGACGCCCATGCGTTTCACCGCATCGACGACACATCCCATGCGCGATCCGAGTGAACCTTTTACCATCGCGATATCGCCCGCATCCAGAAGCTTTCCGGTTTTCGCGGCCATTTTTTCCGAACTGCTGAACCATTCGCCACGCCTTGCCACCGGCAGCGCGTCGTGGAGGGCTTTCATGAGTGGCCCCGCGCAGTGAACGGTGGCAACCGACGCCATGGACGGAATGTCGGCCAGTGCGGCGTGAATCGCCTTTTCGCTCTCACCGAGCTCAAGCATGTCGCCGAGAAAGGCGATTCTGCGGCCGCGGCTGACCCGTCCAACCCCGTCCTCGGGTTCCTCGGACGCTAGCACGTCGAGCGCGGCTTCCATCGCGGCGGGATTGGCGTTGTAGCTTTCATCAATCAACAGGATGTTGCCGTCCAAACCGCCCGGCCCCATGACCACGTTCCAGCGCGCCCCCCGGCCCTCGGGCGAGGTCCACGAGGACAGGGACAGAGCCGCGCGGCCCATATCCGCACCCAGCGCGTCAATGGCGGCCAGCACCGCCAGGGCGTTCAGCGCAAGATGTTTTCCGGGGGCGCTGACGTGGTAGAGGAATTTCTCGGAGCCTTTGCGGGCCGAGACGGACGTGCCGTTACCGGTCACGCGAACGTCGAGGCACCTATACTCAGGCCGACCGGTGGCCCCAAACCTGACGACACGAACCCCAGCCCTGCGTGCGGCGCGCAACAGGGTTGGGTAGGTCGGGATGTCGCGGTTGAGAATGATCGTGCCGCCCGGGTCCATGCCCTGGACGATTGAGGCCTTTTCGCGGGCAATACCCTCCACATTGGCGAAAGCCGCAAGATGGACCGCCGCGACCGTCGTGATGATCGAAACATCTGGACGCGCAAGTCGTGACAGCGGGGCGATCTCGCCCGGCGCATTCATTCCAATTTCGATCACGGCGTAATCGGCATCCGCAGGCATCCGCGCCAGGGTCAGGGGAACGCCCCAATGGTTGTTGTAGCTCTTCTCCGCCGCATGGACGCGGGCCTGCGCACCAAGCGCCGTACGGAGCATTTCCTTGGAGCCGGTTTTCCCCGCAGACCCGGTGACCGCTACGACTTTGCCTGAGAACCTAGCTCGGGCGGCGCGGGCCATGTCCTCAAGAGCGGGCAGAACATCGTCGACGAGCAGTAGCGGTGCATCGGGAGTGACGCCGTCCGGGATGCGGGATACCAACGCGGCGGCGGCCCCACGTTCAAGTGCTGAGGCGACGAAGTCGTGGCCATCCCGTTCAGCCTTCAGTGCAACGAAGAGGTCGCCCGGAATGAGCGTACGGGTGTCGATGGACACGCCACGCGCTTTCCAATGTCCCTGAGCCCTGCCGCCTGTGGCGCGGGCTGCCTCCTCCGATGTCCAGAGCGGGGTCACGAGCCGAGACCGTCCAGCGCGGATACCGCGACACTGGCCTGTTCAAGGTCGTTGAAGGGCAGCACGTCATCGCCCACGATCTGGCCCGTTTCGTGGCCTTTGCCGGCAATCAGCAGCGCGTCACCGGGCTGAAGCGCGTCAACGGCGGCCAGAATGGCCTCCGCACGATCGCCGATCTCTGTTGCTTCCGGACAGCCTGGCATGATTTCGGCGCGAATGGATGCCGGGTCCTCGCTGCGCGGATTGTCGTCGGTGACATAGACCACATCGGCGTTTTCCGCGGCAGCCTGGCCCATGAGCAAACGTTTGCCACGGTCCCGGTCACCACCGGCGCCGAACACGACGACAAGACGACCCATGACATGAGGCCGCAGGGCATCGAGCGCCGTATGCAGGGCCTCGGGCGTGTGGGCATAGTCGACGAATACCGCCGCACCGTTTTCGCGGGTTGCCGCACGCTCCATACGGCCACGGACCGTGCGCAACTCGCGCAGCGCCTCAAATACGTCATCGGGCTTAGCACCGGAGCCAATGGCCAGGCCCGCGGCAACGAGGGCGTTATGTCCCTGGAAGCCGCCGATCAGTTCAAGCCGTGTGCCGTGACTGCGACCGCGCCACTGGAACAGAAGTTCCTGACCGGTCGCGTCGAACCGCTGGCCAAGCAGGCGAAGATCCGCATCCTCGCCGCGACCAACCGTGATGGCGTTCTGGCCTCGGGCGCGGACAATCGCGAGCACGCTTTCACCGTGGCGGTCGTCCATATTGATAACAGCCGTCCCGCCACGGGGCAGGACGCGGTCGAAGAGCCCCATTTTGGCGTCAAAATATTCCTCGAACCCGGCGTGGTAATCGAGGTGGTCGCGGGAAATATTGGTGAACCCGGCGGCAGTGAGGCGCACGCCATCAAGGCGACGCTGATCGAGACCATGGCTGGAGGCCTCCATGGCCGCGTGGGTCACTCCGCTACGAGCCAGATCACTGAGCAGTTCGTGCAGGATTACGGGCTCAGGTGTTGTATGGCTAAGGGGAGCGGAGACAGCGCCCTCTACGCCGACCGTCCCGAAATTAACGGCCCGTTGGCCGGCGGTTTCCCAGATTTGGCGCGTGAAACTGGCGACGGAGGTTTTTCCGTTGGTTCCCGTTACCGCAACGATGGTTTCGGGCTGCGCCCCGAACCAGCGGGCCGCGGCAATGGCAAGGGTGCGCCTTGGTTCTGACGAGACCACAACCGGCACCGGCAAAGGGCCGAGTTCCTTCTCGGCGATCTCAAGGCCGGCCGCGTCGGTCAGAACCACGGCCGCTCCCATCCGGAGCGCGTAGGATATGAACTCGGCTCCATGAACGTTGCTGCCCGGCATGGCCGCGAAGAGGTGGCCCTCCTCCGTGCGGCGGCTGTCGACCGATATGCCGGAAATGCTCGGCAGGGTTCCCGACCAGTCGCCACCGCGACGCGTCCCGGCCAAAAGTCCCAGTTCCTCAAAACCCATCAGGGTGTCAGCTCGTTCTGATCCGGTCATGATCCCCTCAGACCCTGTTTGGGAATGGGGCTAATTGTTTCCCGCGAGCGTGTAAAGAACCTCGGGCCCCCCGGTGCCGAAATCACCGGGCCGCATGCCCAGAATCGGCGCCAGGCGACGCACGATATCGGCAGCGACCGGAGCGGCAGTCAGACCGGCCGTGCGGAACGCGGTTTTGTTGATGATCGTGGTCGGTTCATCGAGCGCCACAATCAGAACGTATTTCGGGTTCGCCGCCGGAAATACGGATGCGAGCGTCGAGATCACCTTGTCGCGGGCATATCCACCGCCCGGGAGCGGCTTGTCGGCCGTACCGGTTTTACCGGCCAGGGCATACCCCTCGACATCCGCCTCGCGGGCGGTGCCACGGACCATCACCTGACGCATGATGTCACGGACCTGCCGCGATGTGCGCTCGGAGATGACCTGGGGGTTGGCGGTTTTATCAATATTGGGGTTTTCGATGAATGACGGCTCGACCCGGTATCCGCCATTGGCAATGGTTGCGTAGGCGGCGGCGAGGTGCAGCGGCGTGACGGAAAGACCGTGTCCGTAGGAGACGGTCATAGTTGTCAGTTCCGACCAGGTGCGGGGCAGGATTGGGGCGGAACTGGAGCTTTCGGCCAGTTCCACGCGCAGGGGTGTCATCAGGCCGAGGTTTTCGAGAAACCGACGCTGCGCGGCTCCGCCCTGCTCAATCGCAATCCGCGCCGTTCCGACATTGGAAGATTTGACGATGATATCCTCGACGGAAAGCTGCGGGCCGTAATCCTTGAAATCTCGGATGCGGTACCGGCCCCATTTCATCGGACTTTTGCTGTCGACCATGGTCTGCGGCGCGACAAGTCCGGTTTCCAGCGCAAGGGCAACCGTAAAGGGCTTGAACGTGGAACCAAGTTCGTAGCGCCCCTGCAATGCGCGGTTGAAGAGCGGGTTATCCGAGGGATCGCCCTCGAACAGTCCGGTGGGGCGATTGTTTGGGTCGAAATCAGGCAGGCTCGCCATGGCGCGGATCTGACCGGTGTCGGCTTCCATCAGAATACCGACCGCACCCTTGGCGTTCATGGTTTCCATTCCCTCGGCCAGCACCTCCTCCATCGCGGTCTGCGCGGCAAGGTCGATGGACAGGACCAGAGGCTCGTCGGTTTTGTCCGGGTCGGTCAGGCGGCTGTTGAGACCGAGTTCAATGCCGGCACGGCCAAGAACCTCCGCGGAATGAACGCCCTCACGCCCATACCGGGCACCGCCGAGCGTATGCGCGAGGATGCGGCCATTGGGGTAGAGACGCGACTGGCGGCGACCAAACAGGAGGCCAGGTTCCCCGAGGTCATGGACAAGCTGGTGCTGTTCCGGGGAAATGGAACGCTCAATCCAGAGAAACTTCTGAGGTCCGATGAAATCCTCAAAAAGCTCCTCGGCATCGAGATCCGGGAATATCCGCGCGAGGCCATCGGCGGCAGCGCGGGGATCGACCATCGATTTGGGATGGGCGTAGAGGGAGGTGGTGGCAACGTTGGTTGCCAGGACGCGGCCGTTTCGGTCGACGATGTCCGCACGGTCGCTGAGAATGGGATTGGCCAGGTTGGCGGACCGCTCCGGTTCAGGCTCGGACGCGGACACGCGGGCCATCTGAGCGGCCACGAGGCCAAAACCAAGCACAAATGCACCGCCAAGCAGCACGAGACGGCGTTCGGCCTTGCGGCGTTCCGCCTTTTGGCAGGCGGCAAGGCGAGCGGCACGTTCCTGGGCCTCGATCCGGTCGGGATCGACGCCCTGATCACGGGCCTGGAGAATTCGGGCGAGCGGTCGCAGGGGGCGGCGGATCATTCGTTGTCTCCGTCTTTGCTTTCTTCCATGGCGGCTTCGACGAGGTCGGTGACGTCAATTTCCACCGGCGGGAAGGCAATCATGGCCACATTGCCAAAATGATCTGGCTGAAGGGGGACGAGCTGAAGCTGCTTGTTGTGTTCCTCCACCATCGCGCGGAGGCGTTCCGGGCGGTTGAGGTAGTCCCACTCGGCCCGCAGAACCTCGAGGGCCTGCTGTTCATGGCGTATTTCACGCTTCAGCGCGTTGTTGCGACGCAGGCCGTCCTGGGCCGCATAGTTGACCTTGTAGGCCCAGGTGGCACAAACGCCCACGAGCACGACGGCTGAAATTTGAAGAACCAGCCTCATTTCGCCGCTCCTTTTGCGGCGATACGGGGCAGACCAAGTTCGCGCGGGTCGAGGGTTCCGGCGGGCGCATTGGTACGGCGGGCGACCCGCAGACGTGCGGACCTGGCCCGGGGATTGGCGGCGATCTCGGCGTCATCGGGGCCGATTGCCTTGCGGGTGACACGCTCAAACCGGGGCTGATCGGCTTCCTGCACCGGCGCATAACGGTTGCCGCGCGGCGCATCGCCGGAACGCATCTGCATGAACCGCTTGACCATACGGTCCTCAAGCGAATGGAACGTGACGACGGCCAGATAGCCACCCGGCGCGAGCGCGGCTTCGGCAGCCGCAAGACCGCGGGCAAGTTCGCCAAGTTCATCATTCACCGCTATACGCAGCGCCTGAAAACTGCGGGTTGCGGCGTGGGGCTGGCGCGGCTTTGGACGGGGCAGTTTGCGTTCGATCAGCGATGCAAGCTGCAGCGTCGAGGTGAAGGGCTCTGCCTTGCGGGCCTCGACAATGGCACGGGCGATGCGTCGTGAGGCGCGTTCCTCACCGAGCTGAAACAGGATGTCGGCCAGTTCGCCCTCGGGTGTCTCGTTCACGATGTCCGCAGCGGTGCGGCCCTCACGGGACATCCGCATGTCGAGGGGGCCGTCCTTCTGAAACGAAAAACCACGATGGGCCTGGTCGATCTGCATGGACGACACCCCGATGTCGAGCACGACACCATGGGGGTGCGGCACCCCGGCTTCCGCCACCAGTTTGTCGAGATTTCCGAACACGCCCTCAACCGTGGTGAGTCGTCCGGAATAGCTTCCGATCCAAGCGTCGGCCCGCTCAAACACTTCGGGGTCACGGTCGATGGCGATCACCTGGTCGGCACCGGCCTCCAAAAGCGCACGGGAATACCCCCCCGCCCCGAAAGTTCCATCGACCCAGGTGCCGCGAATCGGAGAGGCCGTGTCGAGAATCGGTTGCAGCAGCACCGGGATGTGGGGGGAGACATCCGCCATCATCATGCCTCATCCCCGTACATCGCCGCATCGAGAAGATCATGCATGCTGTCCTGAAGGGCCTCGCCCTCCTCGCCAGAGGTGGCCTCGGCATCAAGCGCGTCGTAATCGGCGCTGAAGCGCTCCTCCGACCAGACCTCAAAGGCGTCGCCCATGCCGACAAACTTGGCCTGATTGGTAATGCCCGCCTTTTCCCGACAGTTCAGCGGCAGAACCAGGCGACCGTTGGGGTCCACCTGGAGCGTAACGGAATTGGCCTGATAACGGAGCTGCGCCAGGCGCTTTTCCTTGCCCTTTCTGGGCATCCGCGCGATAGCTGCGGCGATCTGGCGGGACTTTTCTACGGTCATGCCCTCCAGCATCTGCTGGTCCGACAGGCCAAGAACGAGGACAAAACGGGGGCATTCGCCATCGGTGCAGTCCGGATCACCCTCAGCAAGCACACGCCGAAAGTCCGCGGGAATCGATACCCGGCCTTTCGGATCCACCTTGAAGGTGTGTGCCCCGTTAAAGTGCCCAGTCAAAGGCGTTACTCCTGCCTTTCGTTCTCTCAAAAAACAAAAGGTGAGTCGTGCTACCTGTTTGCACGACCCACCCTTTAGTCCGTCTCAGGCCCCTCGACCCAACTGCGCCACTTTCTGTGGTCTGCCCGATTTTCCACCAAGCCGGATCTTTGCCCGTAAGGAAGATGGCGTGCCCGTATGAACCTGCTCTTTTATGTTTTTGGCGTGTTGCTATACCGCCGCCTTCCATGGGGATTTTGGTACCATGGTCGGACATGGTTTTCAATGGATTTTTGTGGTACCCGCCATGGAAATTCGGAAATTATTAAATTGAATCAAATGAATTCAGGGCGAAATTCCAGCTAAAAATCCATATCTGGGCCAATCGAAATTTGCACTCACAATATCCAGGTAAATCCGCCTGATCAGCGGCCGGCAAAAAAAGAAGCTAAAGTTGTAGCCATGCACGACCAGAAGCCGAATTTGCCGCCAGATCCGGCCGCGTGCACCGGAATACCATTGAGGTACCATGAGATTCACCGGGAATCCGCGTGGATGGCCTGTAAGCCGGATTTTGTTGCGAACCGTTGCCGATCCGCCGATGACCATTCATCTGGGTCCGCCGTTGCCGACGCACTCTGGCAGCCACCCGGATCACTGGGGCCGGAGAAGCCCCGGGGGTCCAGCCCCCACGTGATCCCTACTTGGCCTTGCTCCTGGCGGGGCTTGCCGTGCCGCTCCCGTTACCGGCAGCGCGGTGGGCTCTTACCCCACCGTTTCACCCTTACCCGTGGCTGACGCCGCGGGCGGTCTGTTCTCTGTGGCGCTTTCCCTCGGGTTGCCCCGGGCGGGCATTACCCGCCGCCATTTCTCCACGGAGTCCGGACTTTCCTCGACCCGTAGGGCCGCGGCCATCCAGCCATCCACGCGCGCCCGATGTAGAAGTGGCTCGCGCTCGCGTCAATCGGCCAGTTGCGCAAAACGGCTGGCCCGGACCGCCGCCATCGCATAAACAGTGCGCGCACAGGAGCGCCCCATGACCCAGGACATCGACAACATGGACCCCAACCCTCCGGAGCCGCCGCGACTGCGGCAGCTTCGCTGGCTGGTCAATACTCTGATGGTCACACTGATCGTCGGGTTCGTTGTGATTGTTGTGACACTTGTGGTGAAACTGAACGCGACCGGATCCGGCATTGAGCTTCCGCAGGAAATCCTGATCCCTGAGGGCGAAAGCGGCCGGGCCGTGACCATGGGAACGGGCTGGGTCGCGGTCGTTACTGTCGATGAGAACGGCCAGGAGCGCGTGCGCGTGTTTGACGCGGAGACCGGTGAGAGCCGGGGCATACTCCTTGTTCAGCCCTGAACTCCCCGGTTACGGCAGCGCGGCGATTCCGCACTGCGGCCAGCCGTACCCCCAGCGCCAGGGCAAACCGGAGCAGGGCTTCCCGCCAAGCCGCACGGACAGATACATGCCATCCGCGATGCGGGCGTAAATCGCGTGTAGTTCCTCCACGGTCAGGCCATATTCCTCGGCCACCTTTTCCCGGCCGGATTGAGTAACCTCCGTGACGCATACCCTCAACTCCCGATCGGCCGCGAGCCGGGCGGCATGGCTCTGCGCCGGCTCAGGGTTTTCGCCACCAAGGTAATAGGCCCGGTCGTGGGTCACGCAACAGGCTTCCCACGGCGGCTGCCTGTCATGGACCTCAACGAACCGGTCCGAAACCCCTGCAACGAGTTTCCAGATATCCGACATGCCACCGCTACAGCCATCGGTCGTGAACGGTGCCAGTTGATTGGCGGGGTTCTCACGGACATCACGCAACCAGTCGTGGGAAATCAGTTCGACCTCGCGCTCCATGGTCAAAAACAGTCCGCCGTCACTCGACGCATCCGCAGCGGGACGGCCGGGAAGAACGCAAAGGAGCAGTGCGCATGTAGCGGAGAGAATTGCGTCCCGGTTCAATTGGCTCTTTTCCTCAAAATCAGCTCCGATGCACTTGGGTCTGGGCCGCCACACCCCAAACCCCGGCAACTGAAATGTAAACTGATGCAAAAGAAAAAGAAATGTGGCGACCTCTCAACCATTCAGTTCGGCACAAACGTCCACCTGGAAGCTCCCACCAATGCCTCTTGCGTTGGCTCCGGCAAAACCGGATATTTGCGCAATGAGTCTGCCCCCTGGTTTTCTGGAAGAACTTCGCAACCGTGTCCCGATCTCACAGATCGTTGGACGGCGCGTGATCTGGGACAACAAGAAGTCGAAACCGTCCAAGGGCGAGTTCTGGGCGCCCTGCCCTTTTCATCATGAAAAGACGGCCTCGTTCCACGTTCAGGACAGCAAGGGATTTTTCTACTGCTTCGGGTGTCACGCCAAAGGTGATGCCGTGACGTTCCTGCGCGACAGCGAGAACATGGGCTTCATGGAAGCCGTTGAGGCCCTCGCCACTGAGGCCGGCATCCCCATGCCTGCGCGCGACCCCGCGGCGGCGAAGAAAGCTGCGGAGAACAAGGGACTTGCTGAGATCATGGAGGCCGCGGTCCAGTTTTACCGGATGCAGCTTTCCACGGCACGGGCGTCAGAGGCCCGGGCCTATCTGGAGCGGCGCGGACTAAAGCCCGAAATTGTGGACCGGTTTGAGCTGGGCTTTGCCCCGGACAACCGGCGCGCCCTGCAGGACCACCTGCGGGACAAGGGGTTTGACCAAAGCCGAATGGCTGAAGCCGGTCTGATCGGAATTCCTGACAGCGGCTCGCCATACGACCGGTTTCGCGGGCGGGTCATGTTCCCAATTCGGGACGCTCAGAAGCGTGCGATTGCGTTTGGAGCGAGAGCGCTGAGGGACGGTCAGGAGCCGAAATATCTGAACTCACCGGATACGCCGCTCTTCGATAAGGGACACAGCCTATATAATGTCGGACCGGCGCGTGGTGCCGCGCATCGCGCGGGCACGCTCATTGTGACCGAAGGCTATATGGACGTGATTGCGCTGGCGAGTGCGGGGCTGGATCATGCCGTAGCGCCCCTGGGTACGGCGATCACGGAGCATCAGCTACGGATGATCTGGCGTCTTTCGCCGGAACCGGTCGTGGCGCTCGACGGTGACAAGGCCGGACTGGCGGCGGCGCACAGGCTGACGGACCTCGCCCTGCCAATGCTTGAACCTGGCAAGGCTTTGCGATTCGCGATCATGCCGGCAAATCAGGACCCTGATGACGTGATCCGCGCGGGTGGCGCGCAGGCCATGCTGGATCTGATTGAAGGCTCAAGGCCGATGGTCAGTCTGCTTTGGGCCCGGGAAACCGATGGCCAGGTCCTCGACAGCCCGGAGCGGCGCAGGGCTTTGGACAAACGACTCGCGACACATCTCGACAAAATTCAGGACCGCGGCCTGAAGGAACATTACCGCCAGGAATTCCGCGACCGAAGGGCGGAGCTGTTTGCACCGAAGAAGAAAGGAGCCACCGGGAAGAGCGGCGTTTTCCAGCCGCGCGGGTTTGGCCGAAGAGCACCGGCCGGCCCCACCCCGGCACTGCGGGCTTCGTTTCTGGCGAGCGCAGCGGTTGATGCGGCCTCCGCGGGTCGGGTCTGTGAATGCGCCATCCTGATCGGGTGCATCAATCACCCGGACCTCGTCGCGGAGTTTGAGAGCCGCCTGGAAAGCGTCGAATTTTCGTCAAATGATTTGAATGAAATCCGTGACGCACTCTTGTCAGGGTACGAAAAATCCCTATCTCAGCCTGATCCTGCTACCGCACTTGTTGAAATCATGGGACAAACACTCGGTCGGCCGCCTTTGGTCAGCCTGATGGCTCCCGGAATCGTTGGGGCGAACCGCCACCTGAGCGCGAAGGCAGATCCTGGGACCGCGATGCGGGCCATAGACGAGGAACTGACGAAACATGAAGCGCGTACCGGTCGCGCTGCGGAGATCAGGGATGCGGAACGGGACATTCTGTCGGCGTCCGATGAGAAACTCACCTGGAGACTTCAGCAGGCAACCGAAGCGGATCACCGGTCAGTCAGGTCACCCTTGTCGGAGGACATGGACGTGAGGTCTCAGGAAGAGGAAAGGATGTCTTCCAGTATTCAGGAACTCCTGGACCGTGAAACCTGGAAAAAGCGTAAAAATCGCTAGACCCGTTGCGAATCACTGATTCGTAAGAGACAAGGAATAAACACCCGATTCGTGATTCGTATTGGGACATTACGGAGTCGATCATGGCCGACAAAGACGACGACGACAAAAAAGCCGACGTAGCACAGGACAGCCCGAGCGCCGCGCTGGACATGAGTCAGGGTGCCGTCAAGAAGATGATCGCCCAGGCAAAGTCCCGCGGCTACATTACCTATGACGAACTGAACGAGGTTCTTCCTCCCGAACAGGTCTCTTCCGAACAGATCGAAGACATCATGGCGATGCTCTCGGAGATGGGCATCAACGTCATCGAAAACGACGATGCCGAGGACGAGGACAAGCCGGACGATCAGAGCACCGAGGCCGACACCGGTGGGTCGCGTGAGCTGACCGTATCGTCGACGTCGAACGAGAACCTTGATCGGACGGATGACCCCGTTCGCATGTACCTCCGCGAAATGGGGTCGGTTGAGCTTCTGTCCCGTGAGGGCGAGATTTCGATCGCCAAGCGGATCGAGGCCGGTCGCAACACCATGATCGCCGGGCTCTGCGAGAGCCCCCTCACCTTCCAGGCCATCACGATCTGGCGCGACGAGCTTCTCGACGAAGCGATTATGCTGCGCGATGTGATCGACCTCGAAACCACGTTCACCGGCCAGATGGACACGGACGACGAGGAAGGCGCGGACGAAAGCGTTCTTGGCGCCGTCAACGGCCTCGACGCCAGCGCGGCTCCCGCTCAGAAAATGAACGGAGCCCCGGCCCCGGAAAAACCGGAAGCCAAGTCCGAAGGCGGCGAGGACGCCGGTGAAGGTGGCGAATCCGACGACGATGAGGATGACGACGATCAGGGCAATCTGTCGCTTGCCGCGATGGAAGAGGCGCTGAAACCGCAGGTTCTCGAAACGCTCGACCGGATTGCGGCAGATTACGTGCGTCTGGCTGAAATGCAGGATGACCGTATTTCCGCCACGCTGAACCATGACGAGAGCTTTTCTCTCAACCAGGAGCGGGAATATCAGCGGCTGCGCGGGGAAATTGTTGAGCTGGTGAATTCCATGCACCTGCACAACAACCGTATCGACGCCCTGATCGACCAGCTTTACGGCATCAACCGCAAGATCATGTCGCTCGACAGCGCCATGGTCAAACTGTCGGATCAGGCCCGCATTAACCGCCAGGAATTCATCAAGGAATACCGCGGTGCGGAGCTTGAGCCCGGCTGGCTCGACCGGGTTGGCGAACTGAAAACACGTGGCTGGGACCGCCTGACCGGTGAACTGCGCGACAAGGCTGAGGATGTACGGTACGAAATGGCCGAAATCGGTCAGTTCGTCGGCCTCGACATCTCGGAATTCCGCCGCATCGTGAACCAGGTTCAGAAGGGTGAGAAGGAAGCCCGTCTCGCCAAAAAGGAAATGGTTGAGGCCAACCTGCGCCTCGTGATCTCGATTGCGAAGAAATACACCAACCGCGGGCTGCAGTTCCTCGACCTGATTCAGGAAGGCAACATCGGCCTGATGAAAGCCGTGGATAAATTTGAATACCGTCGCGGTTACAAGTTCTCGACCTACGCAACCTGGTGGATCCGGCAGGCGATCACCCGGTCCATCGCGGACCAGGCCCGCACGATCCGTATCCCGGTCCACATGATCGAGACGATCAACAAGCTGGTCCGCACCGGGCGTCAGATGCTTCACGAAATCGGCCGCGAGCCGACGCCGGAGGAACTGGCTGAAAAGCTGCAGATGCCGCTTGAGAAGGTTCGCAAGGTAATGAAAATTGCCAAGGAACCGATCTCCCTCGAGACGCCAATTGGCGACGAGGAGGACAGCCAGCTTGGCGACTTCATCGAGGACAAAAACGCGATTCTGCCTCTGGACAGCGCTATTCAGCTGAACCTGAAGGAAACGACGACGCGGGTTCTGGCTTCGCTGACGGCCCGTGAGGAGCGTGTTCTGCGAATGCGGTTCGGTATCGGAATGAATACCGACCACACGCTTGAGGAAGTGGGTCAGCAGTTCAGCGTTACGCGTGAGCGTATCCGCCAGATTGAGGCGAAAGCGCTGCGCAAGCTGAAGCATCCCAGCCGCTCCCGCAAACTTCGGTCCTTCCTCGACCAGTAAAAACGGCCACTGCAAGGATCTGAACTGATGTCCCTTTTCTCACGACTGTTCGGCGGTTCCGGCCCCAAAGCCCAGGAGACGGAACCGGAAATCTACAAGGATTTCCGGATTTACGCCGAACCGGCGAAGGAAGGGGGCAGCTACCGCATGTCCGCGCGGATCGAGAAAGACATAGATGGGGATACCAAAACCCACATGATGATCCGTGCAGATACTTTCGACTCAGCCGATACCGCCGTCGAAATGTCGACGGCGAAGGCTAAAATGCTGATCGATCAGCAGGGTGTCGGCATTTTCAGCTGACGCCATGACCGGGCATACACGAAAATCCAATCGCCCCATCATCCACAAGAAGTTTGTTGGGGAGGGTGTCGTTCTTCACATCACATACGACGAGCAGGAATATATCCTGCCCCATGATACGCTGGTGGAATGGGTCGAAAAAAACATAAATGCGCTAAACACCGTCAGTTGGCAGGAACGCGGCGTGTACAGTTGGCCGAGACCATCACAGGCGATGCTGGCATTCCTCGAAAAGTTTCCAGCCTGATTTTCGTTGATTAACCGATGGTTTTGTTTACCAACTGGTCCCATCGTGGCTCAGCATCGAGTTGACATTGCAAATCATTACGCAGGAAACGGCCGGCCCCGGCCTTTATGAGATCACCGGCAAGGTTCAGCGGCACCTCCAAAACGGGAGCGGCCTGCTGACGCTGTTCATCCGCCACACCTCGGCATCGCTTGTGATCCAAGAGAACGCGGACCCGGAGGTTCAGTCGGACCTGAAGAATTTCTTTGATCGACTGGTTCCCGACGCGAACCACCCCTCCATGGCCTACCTGACGCATACCTATGAGGGGCCCGACGACATGCCGGCACATATCAAGGCGGCACTTCTGCCCACCTCTTTGAGCTTACCGGTGGACCGGGGCAAATTGGCACTCGGAACGTGGCAGGGAATTTACGTGATGGAACACCGTTCGAGGCCGCACCGTCGCGAGATCGCCATGCAGTTTTCGTCTTCCCAATAGATAGCATGACCTCAATGCCGGAATTCACACTCGCCGTTGTCTGTACCGAAGATGGCTTCATCGCGCGCGAACCGGGACATACGCCTGGAGACTGGGCGAGTTTTGAGGAGCAGCAGCTGTTCCATTCCCGGGTCAGCGCGGCGGACTGGTCAATCATGGGGCGTGGCACACATGAGGCCGTGGACCGGCCCGAAAGGCGCAGGATCATCTTTTCGTCTTCTGGCGAGGGTACGTGGCGGCGGCCAAACCAGATCTGGGTCAACCCGGAGGGACTGACCCCCTCTGATCTTCCGCAACTGGTCAACGGCCATCACCCCCTGCGGTTTGGGCTAATCCTGGGTGGTACGGCAGTGCATGACTGGTTTTTGCACCACAACGCCATCAGCAAGATTTTTCTGACCATAGAGCCCGTGCGGTTTGGTGAGGGCCTGCCAGTGTTCACCGGACAGTCGCGCTACGGGCCAGAGGAAGAAATTCTCAAACGTGGTTTCGTTCGGGTATCCGACCGGACGCTGAACGAGGCCGGAACAAGGCTGATGACGTTCCGGCTGGTGCCGAAACGAACATCGGCCTGAATTTCCCACCTGGCATGCCGCGGTAGAAAGCAGGTAGACGCGCTTTAAGGGTTTCGAAACGGGATAGCCCTACGCCGGAGAGATCATTTGATCAATTTTCGGGAAGAACGGGATTTATGGCACCAGCAACGGACACGTCCTGGGATTGCGGGGAACTGCTCGTATCGCGGACGGACAGACGCGGTGTCATCCAGTTTGCAAATGCAACTTTCCAGCGGATTGCCGGGTTTACGACAGAGGAACTTGTCAACGCCCCCCATAAGATCGTTAGGCACCAGGACATGCCCCGCGGAGTGTTCTGGCTGCTTTGGCACAACCTGCTTCAGGACAAGCCCATAGGCGCTTTCGTCAAAAACAAAACGAAGAGTGGCGGGTATTACTGGGTTTTTGCAGTCGTGGCTCCGCTGCGCGACGGTTTTATCTCCATGCGGATCACCCCGTCTCCCGCGATGATCAGAACTGTCGAGCCGCTTTACGCCAAAATCCGCGAAATGGAAGCCTCCTCCCAAATGGAACCGGCAGAGAGCGCCGAAGTTCTGCTGGAAAACCTGAAAGAAATGGGCTTCCCGGACTATGAAGCCTTTATGGCAAGGATGCTGGCAGCCGAACTCGCCACCCGGGACACGACACGGGACATCCAACCGGACCGAAATGTGACGAACCTGCTGGATGTCGTCGACAACTGGCGCGGCGTGGGACAGGAGTGCGACAGGGTTTTCGAGGTTTACCAGACCTTCGGGCCAACGCCGTCCAACATGCGGGTGCAGGCGTCCCAGCTTCGGGAAAAGGGCGTGGCCCTCAGCGTCATCTCGTCCAACTTCGCCGAAATCGCCAATCAGATTAACGAAGGTCTGGGCGAGTTTGCCGCTGCGGGCGACCATGTGACAGGATCGATTTACAACAGCCTGTTCCTGTCGGGGGTCACCAGGCTTTTACACGAGACCGAAGAAGCACTGCGCGAGGAAGGTGGCGTCGACGATCAGGAGCTGGAGATCATTGCGGACCAGCAAAAGGTTTTTGAGGAGAAATCCCTTTCCAATCTACGTGAAGTCGTCGCGCGCCTTCGGAAATTCATGACGCAGACGGAACTCATCAAACGCGAACTCAGTGGACTGTCCACGACGCGCGTGATGTGTGCCATCGAAAACGCGAAGATCAACCAGACCGGCGGCAACAGCGTCGCCTCGATCATCAACGATCTTCAGGGGTTCCAGAACACGGCGGATGACAGCCTGTTGGCCATCCGCGGGCGACTTGCAACGATCAACCGCAACATCAAAAACAGCCTGCGGGCTTAAGGCGGGCCGGCCGGTCGCGCTGAACGCAACAGGCCGAAGCCCGAAGTTTTACTCCGTGCCAGCGGCCGCGTAGATCATGTCGATCATCCGCTGGTTGCCCTTCGAGAATTCGAGGGTACAGGCGTAGTCGGCTCCATCGAATACCGTGGCGTGGAACGCTTCCATCTGGAACCGGTACTGATCCGCGCGGGGGAAACGCTCAAGCGTGATGACGCCATCCGCATCCCGCAGCTCAAGCACCTCATCGCCATAGGCGCCGGCATTGAACGGGGCATGAACGGTCAGCCAGCCCCTGTCACCGTGGAAGGTCACGCTTTGGCGCGGCGCCATGCGCATTGAGACATAGAAATCCATGTTGAAGCCCGGAAATGCGGCCTTCACCCGGGCGGTCGCGTCGATGCCCATGTCCCAGTCGATCTCGGCGTCGATCCGGTCAGGCTCCTCACCGGTCACAAACCGCGTCACCACACTGGGATAAACCCCGATGTCACGCAGCGCACCGCCGCCCTGCCCCGGCATGTTGCGGATATTGTCCGGGTCATCATTAAAGAAGCTGAAGGCCGCCTGGACGTGATGGAGTTTGCCGATCGCTCCCGACTGAACGAGTTCCCGGGCGCGTACCCATTGCGGGTGGTGGGTCACCATGAACGCTTCGGCCGCAAATTTACCGCTTGCATCGCGTGCGGCAATCAGGCCGTCGATCTCATCCGCACTGAGAGCGATGGGTTTCTCACACAGCACGTGTTTTCCGGCTTCGAGACATTTTTTCGTCCATTCCACATGCGCCCCGTTGGGCAGCGGAATGTAGATGGCATCAATGTCATCGTCAGCCAGAAGGGCGTCATAGCCCTCGATTGCACGTGCCCCGTAAGGCGCAGCCATTGCAGCAGCCCTGTCCACGTCGCGGCTGGCAACGGCGGCAACGTGGCCGCGGTCACTCATGTGGATGGCGGGACATACCCATTCGCGGGCGATTTTTGCGGCGCTCAGAATTCCCCAGCGCATGTGTTGTTCAGACATGTATACCTCCCCTGTCGCGGCGGAGGGTATAACCGGTGCCCGGCGAAGGCAAAGGGGTTCACCGGATTATTTATACGTTTTCAGTACTGCGGAGGGGCCGCACCAGTACCCGCCCAGGCTACAGAATGAAATCGGACCGGTGATAGTCTGAGGCCTCCACCGATCCGTCACGGATCACCAAATAAAACTCCGCGCGCACGTCGCCGTCGATGTTTCCAAACACCAGGGTGTTTGTTGTGTTGCTGTCATCCTCAAGCCAGAGATCAGCACGCCCGGTGCCCTGGTTGAAGGAGAATGACTGGTCACCGCCGGAGATGTTGTTGGCATCAATCTCCGACACATCGATGACGTCACCATCAGCTCTGCCAGCTTTCTCAAACGCCGCCACCGAACCTCCGGGCCGAAGAATGTCGAAATCGTCCGGTGTGGAATCGCTTACGTCCAGGAAGACGAACGTATCATCTCCCTTCCCGCCCTTGATTATGTCGGCCCCGGCGCCGCCCGTGATTTCGTCATGGGCGTTTCCTCCATAGAGCCGGTCCCGGCCGTTATCGCCGGTCAGCGTGTCGCTGCCTTTACCGCCCAGAAGCCTGTCCGAACCGCTTCGTCCAATCAGTTCATCCCGGCCCTCACCGCCTTCCAGACGGTTCCTGGCGCCGTTGCCGACAATCCGGTCGTTCCCCTCGCCGCCCAGAGCGTTTTCGATGAGCGACCGGCGGTCATCATCATATTTCAGGGCGTTGAAGATGTTGCCGCGGGCGCTCTGATGCTCAAAATCGCCGCCAATGTCAGCGAGCTGTTTGTTGCTAAAGACCGAATGCTTTCCCGGACGCAAATCGATATCAACACCCCGTTCATATCGCGACAGGTCGTAAGTATCAGTCCCGCCACCGTCCCAGATCGTGGCGTAGATCCGGTTGGCACCGGGATCGATAGCGCTCTCACCATCGATTTTGGTCTTTCCGCTCCCTGGTTTCCACGAATAGACCGTGTCGCCGGAGTTGGCGTCGTAATTCGCGCCGTAGAGATGCTGAAGTGCAGCAATGTCCAGCATCATGTAAGTCTGCGGACGGCCCCAGAATTCCGGCGACACCGTGGTGCCGTCACCGAGATCCTCGCCGACATAGCTTTTGTAGGTCATGACGGTGTACTCATTGCTGTCGTACTTGTTGGGGACCGCACCGAACTCGGACTCCTCATGACCATGAAGGAGGCCCAGCGCGTGCCCGATTTCATGGAGCATGGTCAGGTGATCATCGTTCCCCTCTTCCGGCTCCACACCGATGGTGCCGAAGAACACCCTCCCCGCCTCGCTCGTCGTTCCCGGCAGATAGGCGTAAGCCCCGCTATAGTCGCCGCTGTTGGCGGCAGCGATATCGTCGTTCGGATTGGCCGCATTGCTGAATTCAAACTCGAGTTCGGTAAGGCTCTCCACCGAAAAGGATTCCGCATAGCCGTCCGCGCCATCGAAGTCGCTGTCGAGGATGGATTTGTAGTAGAAGAGCTGTCGATTTGAGAGCGGCGAGAAATCCTGAAATTCGGCGCTGATGTCATTTTCGTCCCAATCGGAGAAAAAATCGTCAGCATAGTCATCCGAAGATGTCGGCGCGCTGTAGGTCAACTCGTCGCTCGACCAGCGCCAGGCGGGCAGAATTCCATCTATGCGGTCATCACGGCTGGAAGATACTGGTCGAACGGAAGACTTTCTGACGGCACTCAATTACTCTCTCCTCACCACCTCCGTTTCGAAATGCGGTGAAACGGTGGCGCGATGATACCCGTTTTGGGGGTTGGCCGCTACGGCGCTAGAGTATGAAATCGTCCGCGGTGTAGTCTGAAGCCATCACACGTCCGTCATCCAGATAGAGCCGGAACTCCGGCTGATCGTCCCTGTCCGTGTTGGCATAAACGACCGTGTCGCCGCCGACGTTTCGCAGCCACAGTTCGCCGCGTCCCTTTGACGTGCCGAAGCTGAACGCCTGGTCGCCACCTTTCCCGGTATTTGCGTCGATCGAGGACAGGTCGATCAGATCGCCATCCGCTTTGCCGGCCCCTTCAAACGCATTCGTGGAGCCGTCCGCACGGATCACGTCTGATTTCGATTTGCTGGAATGACTGGCGCTCTTGAACCGGAAAATATCATTGCCTGAACCTCCGCGCAGGACATCGGCTCCCTTGCCACCGATCAGGACGTCGCGACCGCCATCGCCGTAAAGTCGGTCATCGCCGTTACCACCGTCCAGAGTATCCTTCCCGGAGGCCCCATGGAGCTTGTCTTTTTCGTCGTAGCCCTTCAGGCGGTCATTGCCTTTGCCACCTTCCAGTTCGTTTCTGGCCTGGTTGCCATAGAGTTGGTCGTTATTGTCGCCTCCGATTGCATTTTCGATCAACGACCGCTCATCCCCATCATGGAGCATGGCATTAAAAATGTTACCTCGGGCCAGACCGTCGTTTTTGTCCCCACCGATTTGCGCGAGTTGATCTTCTGAAAAAACCGAATACCGGCCAGGCCGAAGATCGACCTTCAGGCGGGTATCGTATGCTGACAGGTCAAACGTGTCCTTACCATCCCCATCCCAGATCGTGGCGTAGATCCGATTGTCGCCCGGGTTTATTGCAACCTCACCATCGACCTTCGTCTTCCCGTTCGACGGCGTCCATTTGTAAACCGTATCGCCCGCATTTGTGCTGTAGTTGGCGCCATACATGTGCTGCAGGGCCGCAATATCGAGCATCATGTAGCTTTGCGGCTCGGACCAGCCGTCAACCAGCGTGTTGTCCGCTGGCCCCTGACCCACATAGGAACTGTAGGATATGACCGTATATTCGCGTGTGTCGTACTTTCCTGGGACAGCACCGTAGCCATTGTCCTCATGGGGATGGGTCAGGCCCAGCGCATGGCCTATCTCGTGCCTCAGCCCCATCATGTCGTAATTGCCGTCCTTGGGCTTGTCCCCCACACCACCGAGCCAGACATCGCCGCTCATGGCCGTGGTTCCAGGCAGATAGCCAAAAGCACCGGCAGTCTCGCCCGTGTTCCCGACCTTGATCACCGCGTTCGCCGGGTTGTTGGCCTCAAGATCAAATTCGAGTTTGGAGAAACCCTCGACCGAGAAACCTGCATGGGCCGCATTGGCCCCGGAATAATCGCTGTCGAGGATCTTTTTCAGCGCCTTGAACTGGTTCGAATCCAACGAGGAGAAGCCGTCCCGGTTCGTAGGCGTCCCGTCGCCATCAAGGTCAGCGCTGTAGCTGAAACCATAGTCGGAAGATGTAACGGGCGCTCCGTAGGTCAGCGTCGACGACGACCAACGGTACAAATCCAGGATGCCATCAATGGAACTGTCATCGGTGTCCGCAACGGATTTAATTCCGGATGCTCCGTAGGCCATTTGCGCGTTCCCTGTTCTCCGTGACAACCGGCGAACGGGGCTGTTGCCGGAGCCCTGGATCTGCTCACAGGAGAATTAATCCGGCGTGAATTCAGGGTGTTTGGGGATTTGTCATGGTTAATGACAGGTTGCGAAACCGCAGGTTTCGGAGCCCAAACAGCAAAAAGGGCGCGGATGTTTCGCGCCCTTCGGTTATTTTGTTAGGAACTCGGCCGGGTACCGGCTCAGTTCATGCTTGGGCTCAGCCCGCGTTCACTGGCGAGCTCGCGCATCTTCTTCTGAAGTTTCTCGAACGCACGAACCTCGATCTGGCGAATACGCTCCCGGCTTACGTTGTAGATGCGCGACAGGTCCTCAAGCGTGACCGGCTCCTCCTTCAGGCGGCGCTCGGTCAGAATGCTCTGCTCACGCTCGTTCAGCGTGCCGATCGCTTCCATCAGGAGTTCCTGGCGGCTCTTGTATTCATCCTGTTCGGCATAGGCCTCAGCCTGGTTGGCATCCTCGTCCTCGAGCCAGTCCTGCCACTCGGCAGCACCCTCACCATCGGTATTGATCTGCGCGTTCAGGCTTGCATCCCCGCCGGACATGCGCCGGTTCATGGAGATCACCTCGGACTCGGTCACATTCAGGTCGCTGGCGATTTTTGCCACGTTTTCGGGACGCAACTCGCCATCCTCAAGAGCACCAATCCGGCTTTTGGCCTTGCGCAGGTTGAAGAACAGTTTCTTCTGCGCGGCGGTCGTACCGAGCTTCACGAGGCTCCACGAGCGCAGGATGTACTCCTGAATGCTCGCGCGGATCCACCACATGGCATAGGTCGACAGCCGGAAACCCTTTTCCGGATCGAAGCGTTTGACCGCCTGCATCAGGCCAACATTTGCCTCCGATACCACCTCGGAGGTCGGAAGACCGTAACCCCGGTAGCCCATGGCGATCTTTGCAGCGAGGCGCAGGTGGCTGGTCACCAGCTGATGTGCGGCGTTGCTGTCCTGGTGATCGACCCAGGCCTTGGCCAGCATGTATTCCTCCTCCGGTTCCAGCATCGGGAACTTACGGATTTCCTGCATGTAGCGGGAAAGCCCATGCTCGGGAGAAGGTGCCGGTAAATTTGTATAGCTCACTGTCTTACCTCCTTAGAAATCCATCCGGGTCTATCCTGCCCTCGACTGGACTCCTCTCGTGTCTGATTAATATTATAGTGCCTGTTACATATATTTAAACGGTGGGATCGGGATAATCCGTCGAAAAAAATACAAGGCACTGATACTGCTTCGTTTTTGGAAGCGAAATCCCGTTCAATCAAACGTGAAGGTGGTTGAAATCCGCTCCATGTGTACCTGAAACCCGCCTGGCGGCCATTTGGTTCCCGTTAAATGTAAGCGTCTACCGACAGCAGGACGCCACGGGGTACCCGTCCGTTACGGTGCCGGATATTTCCAGCACGAGTTTGCGTCGAACCGCCTGCGCGAACGTGTCGCGCCCCTCCGCCGTGACCATGAACGCGGCGGGTCCACCAATGATCCGCGTCGCGTATTCACGTTCCAGATTGGCGCCCGCCCGGCGACCGTCCTCAGGCCGCAGAATCGGCAACGCATTGATGGTGATACCCGCCGCCAGCACCTCTTCCCGCGCCTCGGCGATCGGCGGGCCGTAGGAATTCCCGATGCTGTCGCCGGAGAAATCAATGACAGCCCGTGGCGCGAAGATCCCGTTACCCTCGATCAGGTGCTTGCCCTCCAGCAAAGCCGACCCTATTGCATTGCGACCGAAAGCCTGGCGGGGTGGTGCGGCAACCGCATCGGCAAAGGCTTTCGCGCTTTCCGGCCCGTCAATCACCATCCAGTCCACAACCACAGCGGTATTGGTTGCCCACTCCACATATGTCACCGCGATATTGCCATAAAGCGACCCGGTAATCGCTGACAGCACCAGCGGGTCCTGCATTGCGGCGGCATACCCCTGGCGCTGAAAAGCCAGTTCCTCGGAATCTATAGAACCGGATGCGTCCGCCAGAAGAACAAGTTCAAGACCCACCTCCTCACGGTCCTGCGCGAAAACGGCACCTGCGAAGAATAATGCAATCAGCGTTTTAAAAATCGGCATGGCGCCAAACCTAATCCGGTTTGACGCCATCTCGTTTTGAAAATGCCGTGAGCGGCGCGCTCATCAGCGGTTACAGCGTCTCCTCAAGCCTGTCCGTCGCTGGTGCCGGTGTCGGAGAAAGGGCCGACACCTTCGCGCGCAACTCCGCGGTCATGGGCACATCAAGCGCATTGAGCGAGGGTTTCAACTGCTCCACGTTCCGGGCACCGATAAGCGGCGCTGTGATTGCCGGGTGCGAGGCAACCCAGGCAACCGCCAGACTGACCGGATGCCATCCATTTTCCTCAGCGAACTCCGCAAATTCACCGGCCACGTCCCTCATCCAGTCCGGCCCGTAGCGTTTGGCGTACATGTTGTCGGTGCTGATGCGACCGTCCGGCTGGCCCTTGCGGTACTTGCCACTCAACAGACCACCACCCACGGGGCTGTAGGGCGTTACGGCCATATTTTCAGCCAAAGCCAACGGAAGAATTTCCACCTCGGCCTGCCGTTTCACCAGGTTGTACATGGGCTGTATTGCATCGAACCGTACCAGGCCCTCACGGGCCGAAATGCCCAGCGCGGTCGCGATCTGCCACGCCGCCCAGTTCGAAACGCCGAGATAAAGCACCTTTCCCGATTTCACGAGAAGGTCGAGCCCGTGCAGCGTCTCCGCAATATCAACGGCTTCGTCAAACCGGTGAACAAACAGCACATCGACCCGGTCGGTCCCGAGCCGGCGTAGGCTGTTCTCGACGGAAAGCGCAATATGCCGGCGGTTGAGACCGCCCTCATTGCCGGGAGACGGAGACCCGACCTTGGTGGTGATGACCAGCGCGTCGCGCTCATGGGCCATCAAACCACCAAGGATCTCCTCCGCCCTGCCATCGGAGTAGACATTGGCGCAGTCAAAGAAGTTGATACCCGCATCGCGGCATGCGGCATACAGGTCCTTCGCCCCCGCCTCATCGGCCTCCCGACCGAATGACATGGTGCCCATGCAAAGCCGGGAGACGTTAACTCCCGTGCGACCCAGAACTGTGTTTTCCACGGATAGGTTCCCCCGAATTTGTTTGCTTCACCGCCAATCCGGTGTCAGCCGGCGATATCGGCCAACAGCCGGTCCCATTCCGCCGGTATGTCCGCAGCCCGCTCCTCACCGGTGCGGCGATACCACCAGTTGGCATTGGCCAGGTCGCCCTCAATCCAGTGGGACAACGCATGGACACGGTCGTGATCCCTGGATCCCTCGCCCATCTGACAAATCGAATGGGCCTTTTCCCATTCCGGTCCCATTTCCAGATTACCCTTTTTGAGCCACCAAAGCGCCTGTACCGGCGGCGAAAGCGATGGATCAGGCGCGTCGGCGTCCAGATTGAGTGAAGTCGCGGTTGTCATGTCAGTCCTCCCCTGAGTTGCCGACACAATGCCGCCCAGCGCTGCGGCGTCAACCCGAATGCGGAAAAGGCCTGGCCGTCAGGCGGTGATGACACGATACGTGTTGGAAACCAGACCGGACGGAAAGCTTTTCACATCGGTCAGTTCCAGATCGATATCCCGATCCACCGCACCGAAAAGCCCCCGCCCCTCACCAATCAGGATCGGGATCACCGTAACCGTCATGTCGACGATCAGCCCCGCCCGCAGAAAAGACTGAATGACCTGCCCGCCATCCACATAGGCCCGCTTCCACCCGCGGGATTTGAGGCGTTCCATCAGGGCCTCCGGCCGTTCGCCGGAGATTTCGACACCGCCCCGCAGCCGTTCGGGAATGTCGTCCACCGTCATCGAGGCACTCATTACGACTACGGGCACCTTGTAGGGCCACGGATCGAATTCCTGCACTGAGCGGAAGGTCCCGCTCCCCATCACCAAGCCATCCATGCCCGAGATGAAGGCATCAAACCCGTGGTCTTCCTCCCCGGTGTCCTGTCGCAGCAGCCAGTTAATGGAACCGTCCGTACGCGCAATGAAGCCATCGAGGCTCATGGCGATGAAAACATGGCCCGTTGTAAGATCTGTCATGGTCACAATGCCCTCAGGTCCTCAATAAGGGCCCGCATGTCGTCCGGGAAGTCAGCCTGAAACCGCAAGTTCACAGCTGTGAACGGGTGAACGAAACCTAAAGTTTCCGCATGGAGCGCCTGTCGCGGGAAATCCCGCATGAAGTCCGGCCCCCCAACGCGACCATAGACACGGTCGCCCACCAGGGAATGTCCGGCAAAGGTCATGTGCACGCGTATCTGGTGCGTCCGGCCTGTTTCCAGGCGGCACTCCACCAGCGACGCCAGGGGCCGGTCACCGCCGAAGCGTTCCAGGACACGCGCACGCGTGACCGCGTGTTTGCCACGGGATGCCAAAACCGCCATGCGTTTGCGGTCGCCGGGATGGCGTCCGATATTGCCCTCGATCCGCAGGATGCCGCCGCTTTCCCAGCTCACGCCTTTCAGACCGGCCAGCCTCGGGTCCGACCTCTCCGGCGCTCCTTTGACGACCGCCAGATAGCGGCGTTCCAGATCATGCGCCGCAAACTGTTTTGCCAGCCCGTGATGAGCAAGGTCCGACTTGGCGACCACGAGCAGACCACTTGTTTCCCGGTCTATACGATGAACAATACCGGGACGAACCGTGCCGCCAATTCCGGACAGGCTGTCACCGCAGTGATACAGCAGGGCATTGACCAGCGTACCGGTCAGAGCACCCGCCGCAGGGTGGACAACCATCCCCACGGGCTTGTTGACGACAATCAAGTGCTCATCCTCGAAGACCACATCCAGCGGGATGTTTTCAGCCTTTGTCTCCAGGGGAACCGCGGCTGGCATGTTGATGAGCAGGACCGCACCGGGCTCTATTTTTGTACGGGCATCAAGCAGGGTGGTCCCGTCCTCGCGCGTCACGGCTCCCTCGCCGATCAAGGCCTGAAGGCGGGAGCGGCTGAGACCGGAATTGTCCGGCACGGCGTCGGCCAGTGCCTTGTCCAGGCGGGGCGCCGGATTGTCGCCTATTTTGACCTGAATGACGTCCGGCTGTTCCGACACGGGGGCCTCCGAATAAGTGAGTGACCGGGTGTTGCCCCGGACCGGGGTACTGTCAAGCGGAAGGCTCGAGGGCGGGCAGGTCAAGTATCTTTGAAATGGAGACGAGCGCAATCCTGGACAGTTCACCGCTTTCAAAGCTGTCCGGAATTGTGCTGCCCTCAATCCAGAGACCGTCGATCACGGCATTGCAGGCGATCGCGTGTGAGCGCAACATGGTCACATCGACCGTGCGACCCGCATCCTTTAGGGCCACGCCAATGAGTTCCTGCATGAAATCGCGATAGGCCCGGTAGGTTCGGCCGTGAACGTCACGCATCTGCGGGCTGTGCTGCGCCGCCTGCATGAATGCCGCCCACAGAGCAACCGCCCGGGCCGAGGTGACAGGGGGCGTAAGCGCCGCCTCAATAAATGCCGTCAGGCGGGCAACAGGATCGGTAGTGTCCTGAGCCACGGCGGCGATGGCCTGTTCGGTCATGGATGTCATGTGCCGGTCAAAGGCCGCCGCGATCAGGTCTTCTTTCGAGGAAAAGTGATGCCGGATCAGGCCAAGTGTCACGTTCGCTTCGGCCGCTATGGAGCGCACTGTTGCCGCCTGGGTGCCGGAGCGTGCAATGATTTGCAGAGTGGCGTCGATCAGTTCTGAACGCCGCTGCTCGGGCGCCGCACGCGTAAACGCCTTTTGACCATCCGGTCTCACACCCGATCCTCCCAAATTCCATTGTCTCAAAAGGATAAGGCGGCCGACGTGGCGCTTCAATCCGTTTTGGCGGACAGGGGGTGACGGCGCTGCAAAACTCTGCCGTAATGGCAGGGTGTCGAATGAGTTTGAGGGAGTACTGGGAATGGTGAAGCCCAAAATTTTGGTGACCCGTCGCTGGCCCGAGGCTGTCGAGGTGGCTCTGAGCGACCGGTTCGATACGGTACTGAACACCAACGATCGTGAAATGACCCCGGACGAACTGCGCCAGGCACTTGGCGAGTATGATGCGGTTTTGCCCACCGTGACCGACAAACTGGGTGCCGCCGCATTTGAGGCCGGTGAGGTAAAAACACGCATTCTGGCGAATTACGGCGTGGGGTTCAGTCACATTGACATGGAACGCGCCAGCGAGCTTGGCATCTGCGTGACCAACACACCGGATGTGCTGAGCGGCTGCACCGCCGACCTGGCCATGACGCTTATGCTGATGATTGCCCGCCGGGCTGGTGAGGGTGAACGCGAGCTCCGGGCCGGGGCGTGGACAGGGTGGCGGCCGACGCATCTTGTGGGGCGGAAGGTAACCGGCAAGACGCTTGGCATTATCGGCTTCGGCCGGATCGGTCAACAAATGGCCAAGCGGGCGCATTTCGGGTTTGATATGGAAATTCTGGTTCACAACCGGTCGCAGGTGCCGGGGGACGTTCTCGAAAAGTATAACGCGCGCCAGGTCGCTTCGGTTGAGGAACTGCTGCCGCAATGTGACTTTGTCTCGCTGCACTGCCCCGGCGGGGGGACCAACCGGCATCTGATCAATGAGGCGCGTCTGTATCTCATGCGTCCCGATGCCTGTCTGATCAACACCGCCCGTGGCGAGGTTATTGATGAGGACGCTTTGGTCGCGGCATTGCGGACGGGAAAAATTGGGGGGGCGGCACTTGATGTCTTCGACGGTGAGCCGCAGATCAATCCCGAGCTTTTGGGCTGCGACGGGCTGGTGATGCTTCCGCATCTGGGAAGCGCCACCCGGGAGGCCAGGGAGGCCATGGGGTTCCGTGTGGTGGACAACCTTACCGATTTCTTCGAAGGCCGTGAGCCACGCGACCGCGTGAACTGAAACGGCGCGGATGCAACCGTACTAAGCAGAACGGGCCTTGAACGCGCTCATAACGCGGGAAGTAGCTTCCCGCGCCATGTCCTTGCGGGTGGTGAATGAGGCCACATCCATCGGCTCCAGGAAAGTCACTTCGACGGTGCCACCACCGGACCGCCCAAGCACCTGGGCGAGGTGGGAGCCGAACTCCATGTCGCCCCACCACCCGTAGAACTCCTCCGGCAGGCACGTGTTTAACGTCCGATACCTGATACAGACCGGCTGCGCGAGCACGTGCTCGGGCGTTCCGGCTGAGAAGAACACAGAGAACAGCGAGGATTTGAACGGCAAAACCCGCAGCCCGTCGGTGCTGGTGCCTTCGGGAAACAGGGCCATGCGGTCGCCGTTTCTGAGGCGTTGTTCGAGTTCGGCCTGCTGCTGACGGATGCGGGCTGGATTGCGCTCGATGAACATCGTGCCAATGGCGCGGCCGATCAGACCGATGCCCGGCCAGCTTCGGACTTCGGATTTCGAAACCAGAAACGGTGCAGCGGCGCGTTGCAGGACGACGATGTCGATCCAGCTGGAGTGATTGGCCAGAAACGCGCCCCCGCCGGCCAGCGGCGTCCCGTGCTGACGGTATTTCAGCCCCATCAGCGGCAGAGCACCAGCGGCCCAAAGCTGAACGACGCGCGAGGAAAGCTGAACGACGCGCGAGGAAAGATGGCTGGTCTTTGTGATCAACGCGATGCAGACATCGACCGCCCGCGCGAGGAAAAACAGTATAAGAAGGGACAGTGTCCAGAAAAGCGCGAGACCGCCGCGCAGCACGGCCCGCGTCTTTTCCGTAACGGTCATGGGCGGAAGCGCGGGCGGCTCCGCGTCGTTCCAGCTGATGCTCACGCCGGGCGGTCCTGCTGCCGCTGATAGAATTTCAGATGCCGTTCGGTCATCCGCTTTGTGTCCATGATGACGCAGACGTCGATTGTGTTGAATGCGTGATCGACAAACGCGCCCTCCCCCACAAAACCACCCAACCGTAGATAGGCCTTGATGAGCGGCGGGATCCGCTTCTGCGCCTCGATCGGATCGAAATCCTCAGGCGGCAGGATGCTCATGTCGAGGAAGTGTTCGTCCACCGCCCGGACCCGCAACTCAGGTGGTGCGAGGTACCGCTGGTGCAGGAAGGACAGCGCTCCGGCGATGGGTTCGGGGTCGGTCCCGTGGAAGCTCGCAACGCCGAACAGGATTTCGATCTGACGCTCCAGCACATATGCCGCGAGCCCGTTCCACAAAAGATGCATCGCGGGGCCGCCTCGATGCTCGCGCGCCACGCAGGAGCGGCCGAGTTCGACCGACCGGCGGCCGCTGTTTGTGATGGGAGAGAGATCATATTCACCCGCCCCGTAAAACCCGAGCCCCTTACGGGCGGCATCGTCGCGCATGAGCCGGTAGACACCCGCCACCCGGTCGAGCGGATCATCCGTCTTTGCTTCACGGTCCATCAGGATAAGATGATCAAACCACGGATCGAAGCGGTCCGTTTCAAGACGCCGCACATGGTCGCATCCCTCGCCGCCCGCACCCATTTCCTCGACGAACACCCGGTATCTGAGACGTTGGGCACCGAGGATTTCCTCCTCCGTGTCAGCGATCTTCACTTTGTAGCGGCTTGCATCAAACTGCATATGGGCTGCGTTTCCCGTTCACGGCAATCGTCCGGCGACCTGTCTACCGTCAGAAACGGGGCCAGGCAACAAACGGCCGCCCGGGGACACGGTTAACATACGATTAATAACTGTGTGGGAACACTCCGGTCAGCTTCCCGGAACGTCGTATTCGGGAACCAGCAGAACCTGGGATCCATTGATGACCACCTTGCCCGCGTGCTCGAAGTTGACCGTAATGCGATCATTGATTACGGACTGCACCTGTCCAAGACCCCAGTCGGGTCTGTCCGGATGGCTCACGAGGTTTCCGGGTTCCAGAAATTCATTCAAGGTTGATACCGCTCCCGAGGGGATTCATATATGAACGCACAACACCTGAGTGCACTGGTCAGTGCGCGTCTCTGCCATGATTTGATAAGCCCTATAGGGGCTATCGGCAATGGCCTGGAACTTTTGCAGCTCTCAGGTGGCGCGGGATCAGCCGAAATCGACCTGATATCGGACAGTCTCGGTACGGCCATGTCAAAAATCCGCTTTTTCCGCATCGCATTCGGCCCGGCAGACCCGGAAGGCCGGTTGATGGTAGATGAAATGCGCGAAGTGACGTCCGGGATTTACAACAACCGGATCACCGTGACCTGGGACATCGCGGAGCGGGATATCCCGCGCAGCTGCGGACAGATGCTGTTTCTTACGCTGCTCTGTCTTGAAAAAGGCCTGCCGATGGGCGGGCAGATCGTGGTGACCGGTGGATCCGAATGCTACGAGTTTTCCATCACTGCCAGAAAAGTCGCGCCGCCGGCGGAGTTCTGGAACCACGTGCTCGACGGTGTCGAACTGGATGGGCTGAAGTCTGACGCTGTCCAGTTTGCTCTACTTAGAGGCGAGCTTGCGCGGTCCGGATCGAACCTGGATGTCACCTTCGGGGAAACCGAGGCGACCGCGCGGCTGGACTGCAAGGTGCCGCAGACGGTTTAGCCACATCACCGGTAACGAGTGTTGGTTCAGGCGCTTTCCTGAAGAACCGCATATTGGCTTTGGGCCAGTTGCGGAAGCGTCTGGTCAAGACGGGACATTCCGCCCGGCGTCCACCCCAGGGCGCGGAGTTTCCCGGTCAGCATCACGTTAAGCGCCCCCGCATCCGCCCGCAGGGGCAACTTCCCCGTACAGCCGGTTAGAGCGGCGTACCGGGACAGCAGATCGGCGCGATCAAGGATGATGTCGGAGGCGTTGTAGGCTCCGGGCGGTGCGTCCACCAGCCGCATCACGGCATAAGCGAGATCGATTCCATGGATCTCGGTGCCTGATCTGGGCTTGATCGCGCGGCCTGCCACAAATTTTTCGAAAAGCGAATGCCATTTGTGGTTCCGGTCTGCGGGTGGCTCACCATACACGCCGGTTGCGCGAACGGACACGGCAGTGAAATCCAGCGTCACCATTTCGTTCAACGCGCGCTCGGTCTCCAGCTTCATCGCACCATAGAGCGTGTCGGGATCTGGGGCTGTCTCTTCGGTTAGCGGCTGTCCCGGTGGCTGGCTTCCGTAGATGGCGCGGGAGGACAGGAAGATTATACGCGGCACTCCGGCACGTTGAGCGGCACGGGCCAGTGTCAGGGTCCCCTCAAGGTTGCGGTGGCGAAAGCCCGCGGGATCCGAGCCCTCCCCGCCCCGGTAAAGACCCGGAACGTGGTCGAAGGCGCAATGGATCAGGACGTCCGCTGGTGGCAGGTCGGGGTCCTCACCGAGTTCCCAGGAAATCTCATCAACCGGATTTCGGCCAAGATAAACCATTCGCCAGCCCCGCGCTGTCATGGTTCTTGCGATCTGGTAGCCCACCAGACCGGATGCGCCGCTGATCAGCGCGCGCATGGGTTCACCAGGGAATTCGGATCGGGCGCGACGCCTTCAGCATGGGCGTACCAGAGGTCAATCAGCGGACCGAGTTGTTCAGCGCGGGGATGGCCGCGCTCCCAGGGTTTTTCATACTGGTAATGGACCACTTTCACCGATGCCCAGTCCCACAGCTGAGGCAGGTTGAACCAAACGTATTGCAGCATGTTGTAGTAAATCGGCAATCCATGCCAATCGGGGAAAAATTCCTGAAGGAACGTCTGATCCGTGCGCCGCCAGTATGCATCCGGCGCGTCGAGACGGGTCATCATGGCGTCAAACGTGGCCTGAGACGGTCGCGCGGTAAAAACTCCCGAGTTCAGGCGGTGGAAGTCGGCGAGGCTCTCATAGACATTCGGAGCGGCGCAGAACTCCGGATAGTCAAACAGCACATCGATATTGCGCAGAACCAGTGTGTCCGCATCGAGGAACACCACCCGGTCGTAGGGCAGTTGCCAAAGTCGCAGCTTGGCAAAGTTGTCGAGAGGCGTGTGGAATTCCGGTTTGCGCCCCTTTGTGAACGGCGCGTTGGCGTGGACCTCACGCTTTGCATGACGGGCGTTGAACGCTTCGGATGTTTCCAGCAATTCAACGCGGTGATGGATTGCCTCAGGCAGCACTGCGGTTGACACACCGTCGGTGTGCATGACGACGATATCCGCATCCGTTTCCGTCGCCCGAAGGGAATTGACCAGCGCCCGTGCTCCGGTCGCGAACCCGTCGTTGGTAACAAGCGTGACGAAGGCTTTGCTCACGAGACTGATCTGAGTGCCCTGCCCTCCGGGTCACGTTCAAGGGTCGGTTCAATGTCGCGGGTCCATGCGGAGACCGACGGAATGCGGCTCCGGTCAACGCGGTGGGCATACTTGCGCGACACGTCCATTATCTCGGCCAGCAGACCGTCCTGAAGGCGGATGGGATCAAGCCCGAGCGCGAGGAACTGATCGTTTTTCACCACAAGGTCGTTTTCGGCGGCCTCCTTGCGCGGGTTGGGCAGCCACGCAATTTCCGCTCCGGTGAGTTTCGCGATCAGGTTGGCAAGATCGCGTACACGGTGGGTTTCGGTCATCTGGTTGTAGATGCGGACCCGGTCACCTTTCTGCGGCGCGTTTTGCAGGGCAAGTTCCACGCAGCGCACGCTGTCCTGAATGTGAATGAACGCGCGCGTCTGACCGCCAGTACCGTGAACCGTCAGGGGATGTCCGATCGCCGCCTGAATGAGAAACCGGTTCAGGACCGTGCCATAATCACCGTCATAGTCGAACCGGTTTATGAGCTGTTCATGGCGGCGGGTCTGGTCCGTGTGCGTGCCCCAGACAATGCCCTGGTGCAGATCGGTGATCCGCAGCCCGTCATTTTGTGCGTAGAACTGAAACAGGATCTGATCCAGCGATTTGGTCATGTGATAGACCGAGCCCGGACGGGTGGGATAGAGAATTTCCTGCTCCGCCTCACCACCATCCATGCGGTCGAGCCGCACGGGCAGATAGCCTTCCGGGATGGCTGCACCCACGGTTGAGTAACCGTATACTCCCATCGTGCCGAGATGGACGAGGTGAGCGTCAACACCGGTTTCGGTAAGCGCGCTCAGCACGTTGTGTGTTGCGTTGACGTTGTTGTTGACCGTGTAGACCTTGTGGCGGTCCGTTTTCATTGAATACGGCGCGGCACGCTGCTCGGCGAAATGAATGATGGCGTCGGGTTTTTCGTCCGCAATCCAGGATTTCAGAATTTCATAGTCCCTGGCTATGTCGATCAGGTGAAAATGGATGCGGCGTCCGGTTTCGGAGAGCCAGATGCGGGTGCGCTCCTGGATGCTGTCCATTGGCGTCAACGACTGCACACCGAGTTCGGTATCAATCCAGCGCCGACTGAGATTGTCGATGATATGGATGTCGTGTCCCTGAGCCGACAGGTGAAGGGCTGTCGGCCATCCCACGAAACCGTCGCCGCCGAGTACCGCAATTTTCATGACTGTTCCTCTCCATTTCCGGCTGGAAATAGTGAAAATTTGTCACAATGTTATGACAGGCCTGTTCCAATGCCGTGACGCAGTGGAACCAAAACGCCGCTGCGGGATTTGTCCTTGGGATCACTGAAAGGCTGCGAATGGCGAATGCACCGGTAATTTTTTGGCTCCGCCGGGATTTCCGACTGGGGGATCATCCGGGGCTGACAGAAGTTGCCGCGACCGGTCGTCCGGTCATACCCGTATTTATTCTGGATGAGGTGGTTGAAACCCATGGCGCCGCGCCGAAGTGGCGTCTGGGTCTGGCCGTGGAACACTTTGCCGAGCAGTTGAAGAAGATCGGCTCACGACTGATCATTCGTCACGGCAAGGCGCTGGAGGTTCTTCGGGGTCTTATCAGGGAGACCGGAGCCGAGGCGGTTTACTGGACACGGGCCTACGATCCTGATGCGGTCGCACGCGATAAAGACGTCAAATCAGCCCTAAAGGATGACGGACTGGAGACGGAGAGCCACCCCGGTCATGTCCTTTTTGAGCCGTGGACCGTCGAGACGAAATCCGGCGGGTTCTACAAGGTCTACACGCCAATGTGGAAAGCCGTGCGCGACCGGGACATTGCTGATTGCCTGCCGGCCATTACCGAACTTCAGCCACCGGACACCTGGCCTGACAGCGAAGACCTGGCCGATCTGAAGATGGGTGACGCCATGCGGCGGGGCGCCGATATCGTCAAAAAGCACGTCAGCGTTGGTGAATCCGCGGCCGTGGGAAGACTTGGCTCCTTCATCGCGAACGGGATCGAAAGCTATAAGGACAAGCGGGATCTACCATCCGGGAACGGAACGTCCAGGCTGTCGGAAAACCTCACCTATGGCGAAATATCCGCGCGGCGATGCTGGCACGCGGGCTGGCGGGCCGTGCAGGAAGGCAAACGCGGTGCGGAAACGTTTTTGAAGGAACTGGTCTGGCGCGAATTTGCCTATCATCTGGTCTATCACACGCCTGAAATTGTCTCCGAAAACTGGAACGGCGACTGGGACGGTTTTCCATGGAAGGACGACCGGAAGGACGCGCTGCGATGGAAGCAGGGCCGCACGGGGATCGAGATGGTCGATGCCGCAATGCGCGAGATGTACGTCACCGGAACCATGCATAACCGGTCGCGGATGATCGTGGCGTCATACCTGACCAAGCACATGATGACACACTGGAAGGTCGGCAAGGCCTGGTTCGAGGACTGTCTGATCGACTGGGACCCGGCCTCAAACGCGCTCGGATGGCAGTGGGTCGCCGGATGCGGGCCGGACGCGGCCCCCTATTTTCGGGTGTTCAACCCGGAAACTCAAGGCGACAAGTTTGACTCCGACGGTGACTACCGCAACCGGTTCATTGCAGAAGGCCGTTCGCAGCCCGCGCAGGACGCGCTCGACTATTTCGAGGCAATTCCGGAAAGCTGGGGGCTTTCACCGGGGGATGACTATCCCTCCCCTGTCGTTGGTCTGCGTGAGGGGCGCGAGGCCGCGCTTGACGCTTACAGCGGATTTAAGGACGACGACTGAATATCAACCGCTGACGGGAGAAACGAAACATGGCGCGTACACTCGTTATTGGAGCCTCCGGCGGTATCGGAAGCGCGGTGGCATCCGCTGCCACTGAACGCGGTGACGAGGTTACGGGCCTTTCGCGCCGCGGTGATGGTTTGGATATCACTGACCCCGACTCAGTCGACCGGATTATCGGCGGGCTGTCCGGCACGTTCGACCTCGTCTTCGTGGCGACCGGCGCTCTGGTGGTGGATGGATACCAGCCGGAGAAATCAGTGCGTGCGCTCGAAGCCGAGGGCCTGGTTGGCCAGTTCCGCGTCAACACTATTGGCCCGGCTCTCATCCTCAAACACGTTCTCAAACTGCTGCCGCGGGATCGACGGAGCGTGTTCGCGGCACTCTCCGCACGGGTTGGTTCGATTGGTGACAACCGACTGGGAGGATGGCACTCCTATCGCGCGTCCAAAGCGGCACTAAACCAGATTGTGCATGGTGCCGCCATTGAGGTCGCACGGACCCACAAACAGGCCGTATGCGTCTGTTTGCACCCAGGCACGGTCGAGACACGCTTCACTGCCGAATATGCCGACCGGCACGACACGGTGCCTGCGGACGAGGCGGCGGCGAATCTGCTCAACGTCATTGAGGGGCTGGAACCGGATCAGACCGGCAAATTCTTCGACTATGCCGGACGGGAGATCCCCTGGTAAACTCAAACGGGCTCGTGCAGGCCCTTGCGAAAACGCATCATGTTTCGGCGATAGCCTTCAGCGGATTTCGCGAGGCCCGCAATTTCAGCCTCCTTGAGGTCACGAACGGGTTTGGCGGGACGTCCGACCACGAGCGTGCCTTCGGGGAATTCCTTGCCTTCTGTGACCAGTGAGCCAGCACCGACGAGAACATTTTTGCCGATCACCGCTCCGTTGAGGACGGTCGATCCCATGCCGATGAGACTGCCGTCGCTGATGGTACAGCCATGCAGAATGGCCATATGCCCAACCGTGCAGCCAGCGCCAATGGTCAATGGGAAGCCTATGTCGGTATGACAGACGCAACCATCCTGAATGTTTGATCCCTCGCCCAACGTGATGGCTTCATTATCACCGCGCAGGACCGCATTGAACCAGACCGATGCGCCCTCGTGCAGTATGACCTTTCCCATCACCTGCGCTCCGGGTGCGATCCAGCAGTCTCCGTTTTCCGGGAGATTGGGCGCGGTTCCGTCAAGGGTAAACAGGGGCATCAGTTGCGCTCCTCAAATTCGCGGTTCATTTCATTGACCAGTTCCATCAGTCCCGTGCGTCGGTCGCGGCGCAGGCGTTCCGCCTGGATTATTGCCAGCAGTTCCTTTTCGCAGTTTGGCAGGCTCTCGTTGATCAAAACGTAGTCGTATTCCGCCCAGTGGCTGATCTCATCGCGTGATTTCGCCATCCGGTTGCGCACGACTTCCTCGCTGTCCTGGCCCCGCGTGCGCAGACGGTTTTCCAGTTCGGCAATTGATGGGGGCAGAATAAAGATCGAGACAACACTGTCCCGCAGCGGGGAGTTGCGGATCTGCTGTCCACCCTGCCAATCCACGTCAAACAGCACGTCCTGCCCCGCATTGATCGCAGCCTCGATCGGCGCGCGGGGCGTGCCGTACAGATTGCCAAACACCTCGGCATGTTCAAGCATCTCGCCATCACGCACCATGGTTTCGAACTCATGTCGGCTGCGGAAAAAGTATTCCCGTCCCTCCTGCTCTCCAGGGCGCGGCGGGCGGGTCGTGGCCGAGACCGAAAACCGTACGTTTGAGTCGAATTCCAACAAACGCCGGGACAGGGTCGATTTGCCCGCGCCAGAGGGGGACGAAAGGATAATCAGCAGGCCACGGCGGTTTACGTTACTCATGGCCTATTCCACATTCTGTACCTGTTCACGCATCTGGTCGATCACCACCTTCAGCTCCAGACCAACCGATTTGAGATCGGTGGATCCGGCCTTGGAGCAAAGGGTGTTTGCCTCACGGTTAAATTCCTGGGTGAGAAAATCAAGCTTTCTTCCCACGGGGCCGTCCTGCTTCAGAAGGTCGCGGGCCGCGGACAGATGCGCATCCAGGCGATCAAGTTCCTCCGAAACATCCGCCTTCACGGCGATGACCGCGAGTTCCTGCGCGATCCGGCTTTCGTCCATGTCCGCCGTGTTGTCGAGAATTGTCTGGAGCCGGGCGCGCAGAACCTCTCCGGAGCGGAATCCGCTCTCTTCCGCGGCCTTGCGGGCATCGGCGCAGAGTCGCGTTATGGTATCGAGCTTCTCGGAAAGAATGGACTGCAGGCTGGCGCCTTCGGCAGCACGCGCTTCTTTCAGGCCCGATACCAGATCGGAAATCCCGGCCTTCAGCGCCGCCATGAGTTCGGCGGAGTCCGACGGCAGCCGCGTATCGGTTTCCATCACTCCGCGCATCGACAACAGGTCGGCAATCGTTGGAGGCATCAGATCCAGACCACGTTCGGCGGCAAGCGTGGAGGCCTGTTCAATGCCGGAAATGACTTCTTCCAGAACTGCGGGATTTAATCGCGGTGCGGCTGCACCGGTACGGCGGCCGAGCTTCAGGGAAACGCTGATATTGCCACGGCTGAAGGCTTTTGAGACCGCCGTCCGGACCACCGGTTCGAGCGATTCGAAACCGTCCGGAAGACGCAGACGAATTTCCAGCCCGCGCCCGTTGACACTCCTCGCTTCCCACACCCAGGACGTTTCTTCGTCAGTGCCGGAGTGGTCGGCGAAGCCGGTCATTGAATTCAGTGGCATTTTGGGGACGGCTCCAGCAATTTATCAGAGAGTATCATCAATTTTTTCATTTTTTTTGCGCAAATTAACGTAACTCGCGTAAAACGGGCGACTTTGCGGGAAAGGTCGTATAGCGTATAAAGAAGTTGTTTACCAACGTCCGTTTCCCGTACGGACAGGTGCAGCGGGATGTTTTGGTACGATCGAGTTAAGTAATGAATGATCTGATGTTGTCATCGCTGAAATCCTACTGGGAGCGTCTTCGCGCCGGCAGGGTTGCGCCGTATCGCGCGGAGATTGATCCGCGGCAGTTCGAGTCCGCTCTGGAAAACATGTTTATCATCGAAAAGATCGGTGCGGACAACATGCGGATACGGCTGGCCGGTATGAAAATCTGCGAAATGGCCAATATGGAAGTCCGCGGCATGCAGCCCGGTCAGCTCGTGAACGAGGTGGACCGCGAACGCTATGAACGGCTGCTCAACGTTGTCATGAACGAACCCGCTGTGGTTGAGCTGAAGCTAGAGGCACCTAACCGGTCGGGCTCCTATCACGCGACCATGCTGATGATGCCGCTGCGCAGTGATTTCGGCGATATCAACCGTGTACTTGGCTGCACGGCCGGCGAGAGCGATATTTTCGCCCCGCCCCTGTCCTTCTCGATCAGGGACGTGACCGTAACGCCGATTGAAACAAACCAGTCCGGCAAGTCCGAGGCGCGTCAGCCGCTGCCAGGCTTCGCGGAAGAACAGGCATCGTTTGATGGCCCGCCGCCACGCCAGCCGAAACTTACCTCCATCGAGGGCAATCCGGAGGCCCGCTCGCGGTCGCGCGAGGGTGCGCCGAAACTGAGGATTATCGACGGCAAATAGTCGGCGGTTGAGAACCGGGTTCAGTGGTCCCGCGTGATCCAGGAGGATTGCGGAATACCCTGAAGCGCAAGGAGCGCGGTGAGATCAGAATGGTCCAGCCGGGCGTCCGCAGCCTCCGCAAGCGCGGGTTTGGCATGATAGGCCACACCAAGGCCTGACGCCGCGACCATGTCGAGATCGTTTGCACCATCCCCGACGGCGATCACTTCCTCAAAACCCAATCCATTTTCCCGGAGCTTTTCGCCGAGTGCTTCCAGCTTTGCCGCGCGGCCAAGGATCGGCCGCCCGACATCCCCTGTGAGCCTGCCGTCTTGTTCCAGCAGGACATTGGCCTGATGGCTCGCAAATCCGACCTCTTCCGCCACGCGTCCGGTAAAATAGTCAAATCCGCCTGAAACCAGCGCTGTGACCGCACCACGGGAATTCATTGTCTGGACGAGGGTCCACGCGCCGGGATTGAGTTTGACACGCTCGGCGTAACAGTCGGACAGCGATGAAACCGGCAGGTCGCGTAGCAGGCCAACGCGCGCGAGAATGGCCTCCTCGAAATCCAGTTCGCCCTGCATTGCAAGGTCCGTGATGCGCGAAACCTCGTCCTTCACGCCCGCGAAATCCGCAAGCTCATCAATGCATTCCACGCTGATCATCGTGGAATCCATGTCTGCGATCAGGAGTTTCTTCTCGCGGTTGCGCCCGGGAACCCAGTTCAGATCGAACTGCTGAAACTGCGCGCGCAGAGCCCCAACATCCGTTGCGGAGGGCAGAGCGAAATCCACCGCCGTATCCGCCAGACGTCGCGGTTCGGACCCACTCAACGCGTCGGCGACCTGTGCTGCCTCGGCGTCAGAGACGCCGGAAGCCGATGTTACAACCACAAAACCCTGGCCACTCATGCACCGGCTCCCGTTTACTCAATTTAGCCCGCGGGTCAGCTAACCGCGCGCTGTTCCTCAAGACGCTTGTGGAGCATGTCAGCCACGAGGAAGGCCAACTCAAGCGACTGCGCCGCATTTAGACGCGGGTCGCAGGCGGTGTGATAGCGGTCGGAGAGATCCTCATCGGATACCGCACGCACGCCACCGGTACATTCGGTCACGTCACGGCCCGTCATCTCGAAGTGAACGCCACCGGGAACCGTGCCTTCGGAACTGTGGATTGCGAAGAATTCACGCACCTCACGCAGGACGCGGTCAAAGGGACGGGTTTTGTAGCCCGATTCCGACTTGATCGTGTTCCCGTGCATCGGATCGCATGACCAGACAACCTTGCGTCCTTCACGCTGCACGGCCTGGATGAGACGCGGCAGGTGTTCGCCCACCTGACCGGCACCAAAACGAGCAATCAGAGTTAGGCGCCCTGCCTCGTTTTTGGGGTTGAGCGTGTCAATCAGCTTGAGAAGGTCACTTTCGGTGATCGACGGACCGCATTTCAGGCCAATCGGATTCTGTACACCGCGCAGGAACTCGACATGCGCACCGTCCGGCTGGCGGGTACGGTCGCCGATCCAGAGCATGTGGCCGGACCCGGCAACCGGGACACCGGTTGTACTGTCGACACGGCACAGGGCCTCCTCGTACTCGAGCAGAAGCGCCTCATGGCTGGTGTAGAAATCAACCCGGCTCAGTGTGTCGTTGCTGGATCCGTCAACGCCCGCAGCCCGCATGAATTCAAGTGAATCGCCAATGCGGTTCGCAATTTTGTGGTACTCGGAATAGCCCTCGGCACCGGCGGTGAAATCGAGCGTCCACGCATGAACCCGGGCGATGTCAGCAAAACCGCCCTGCCCAAACGCGCGCAGGAGGTTGAGCGTACCGGCAGCCTGGGTGTAGGCCTGAAGCATACGGTCCGGGTCCGGGATCCGGCTTTCGGAGGTCGGCTCAAAACCGTTGATGATATCACCGCGGTAGGACGGCAGAACCTCACCATTCACATTTTCCGTAGGTGAGGACCGGGGCTTCGCGAACTGACCTGCTATACGCCCGATTTTGACCACCGGGCATTTCGCGCCGAAGGTCAGCACGATGGCCATCTGCAGCATCACCTGGAAAGTGTCACGAATGATGTCCGCGCGGAAGTCATTGAAGCTCTCGGCGCAGTCACCGCCCTGCAGAAGGAACGCCTTGCCTTCTGAAACCTCGGCCAGCTGCTGTTTCAGCTTGCGGGTTTCACCGGCGAACACCAGCGGTGGATAGGAGCCAAGTTTGCCCTCAACGCTTTTAAGGGCGTCGGCATCGGTATAATCCGGCATCTGGACCCGTGGTTTGGCACGCCATGCGGATTTGACCCATTCAGCACTCATTATCCTGCTCCCTGCAGTCGATTTCGATTCGGGCACCGTCTATAGCGACAGGGCTCATTATTGACCATACCCGTCATTTTGGCGTTAGGTTTTTGAATCCCCGAATCAGCCCCGTTAGGGCACAGGTTTCGCGGGATTGGAACAGGTTACGGATCGACATGAATGCTGACCCCTCCCCCCGTACCGAACGGATGGTTTTTCTACTTTTGGAAAACTTCACCCTGAGTGCGTTTGCGGGCGCGGTCGAGCCTTTGCGACTGGCCAACCATATCTGCAACACGAAGCTTTATGAGTGGGTCGTGGTCAGCGAGGACGGCAATCCGGTTACGTCCTCCTCCGGTGTTCAGGTCAGCTGCAATCAGGCCCTCGGGGAATTTGACCGTGACACGGCGATTATCGTGATCGGCGGCATTGGAATAAAACAGTCGACCACAAGGACGGTCCTGAACTGGCTGAGGCGGGAGAGCCGGAGGGGCATGGCGATTGGTGCGGTCTGTACCGGTGCCTACGTCATCGCGAGCGCAGGGCTGCTCAATGGGAAACGCTGCACCACGCACTGGGATAACCGGGACAGCTTCATGGAGGAATTCCCGGACATCGAACTCACCCAGAGTGTCTTTATCATCGACCAGAATCGCTACACCGCTGCGGGAGGCTCGGCGTCCTTCGATATGATGCTCAACCTAGTGGCCCGCAAACACGGCACCGATCTGGCGAACCAGGTGGCGGACCAGTTGATCCACACGTCGCTGCGCTCCGAATCAGACGAACAACGCCTTTCGATCCCCACGCGCATTGGCGTGCGGCACCCGAAACTGGCGAAGGTGGTGCAGGAGATGGAAGATAATATTGAGGAACCGATCTCGCCATCGACCCTCGCCAAAGACGTAGGCATGTCGACCCGCCAGCTGGAACGGCTGTTTCGGCGGTACATGAACCGCAGTCCCAAGCGGTATTATATGGAGCTTCGCCTTAAAAAGGCACGGAACCTGCTGCTGCAAACTGACATGAGCGTTATCAATGTGGCGCTCGCCTGCGGCTTTGCCTCTCCGTCGCATTTCTCCAAATGCTATCGCAGCATGTACAGCACGACGCCCTACCGCGAGCGGGGCGCCTCAGACGGCGAGCACTGATCACGCCCCGGCCCCCGGAACGTCACTTTTCCATTTTCAAACCCCACCAGAAGCTCAAGCCACGCCACGGATGGCTGGCGGTTCGTCCTTTTGAATGCGTGCCGCGAGCAGAAGCATCAGTTCAGCGGCGGACCCGGCATCCGAAACGGCAGCCCTGGCGGTACGGGCGAGTTCCTGATCGTCGAGCATCTCACCGATGGAAACGAGAAACTGCGAACAGTACGCAATGGTTTCCGCGTCGTTTTCCTTCATCGCCTCATTCAGGAGCGTCTGCGCGCGCAGCATGTCCTCGATGAAGGCGATCCTCATCGAGGAACGGTCGGAGAAATCCACGGAACGCTGATCCGGGCCAATCCGGCTGTCGGCATCGCTCAGTACGGACAGAATGCACTCCTGGAAAGCTGCGAGGCTCTCGATCGGCTTTTGCAGACATGTGGCAGCGCCAGCGGCCCGCGCCTCATCCTGCCATGCATCACGGTCGTGGCCACTCATGGCGATGATTCCGCTGATTGGTGTGGATGCGGAGGCGAGATGCCGGATCAGAGCCATGCCATCCCCGTCGGGCAGACCGAGATCCACAATCACCACGTTGGGCCGGTAAATGGCCAGGTGACGGCTTGCGGAATGAAGGGTGTCCGCCCTGCGAACCCGCGCGCCACTTTCGGCGGCGAAGAGGCGAATGGCCTCCGATGCGCTACGGCTGTCCTCAACGAGAAGAATTGTAACCGCAAACAGACAGTGTCGGCGCAAACCGCCAAGTGAAACCGGGCGGGGTTCTCCTGAAGATGCACTCATAACCAGATACTCCCAAAACAAACTACCAGGCGATTTGATGCCAACGTTGCTAACAGGAAGTTAACCAACTTTGCACTCCACCCGACAAACGACTTTTAAACAACTGAAATACATACATTTTGAACCGAATACCCCGGGCCGTTTCCCTCAAATTGTCGCCATTTTTGGGATCATCGCGCCGAGCTTCCAGCCTGTGCCCAGCGCCGCTCGAATACAGCTTGCGAGGTTCTAACTCGTTGTAACGGTCTGAATTTGAGCCTTTTCTGGCTTCAATTGTTTTCGGGGTTACCGGGCATTTTGAAATGTTTCTCCGACGAGGTCGGGTCGCAATCCGCAGGGCACGACAGCGCGTCCCTGCTTACAGCCTGTCATTTTGAACGCGACTGCCTGCGGATCGGCGCATTCAAATGCGGAATGATGAAAAATTGCCGATACTTTGTCTTGAACTATGCGATCCGGTTTTGTAGACAGCGCGCACTCTACTGGGGAATAGGTTAACGGTAGACCCGCAGACTCTGACTCTGTTAGTCCTGGTTCGAATCCAGGTTCCCCAGCCAATCCTCCCAAAAATCCAATTGAATCGAAGCTATCCTTAAGGGGAGCCTTATTGGTATTGAGAAGCTTTCCGGCGTGATACCGACCCGCTATAAAGCGGGGTATCAGCAGGGCTTTCATTAGATTGAATCGCTCCACCAAATTTTTCGAGAACTCCCTTATATAGAAATCGTAATAGGAGTGACTCAACGCATTCATCTCGGCTGCACCCAAAAATTATCCAAAAACAGCCTGTACCGGGCATCTCATCCAAGTATACTCAACCTGCGGCCCGGAATTTTAATCTGAAGCATGGCTGCAACGACCATTTTATTTTTTGTTCTTACTTGTGGTGGGGTAATTGAAATGCACGGATTTCAGATAAGTGAATCCAAAAGTTCACATGCAGAAGAAGGCGAACACGCACATGCTTCCGGATGGCAGACCCCGGTAAGCGCGGGCGGGTCATTCAGCACTCAGTGGGTTGGGAAGACGAATGACCAGCGCATTGATGGCCTCCTTAAAGGTATCAAATGGGCCGGTAGCACGATAAGCTACAGCGACCCGGACAAACGCTGGGACTACCAGACCAACCATCCGGAGAATTTTACGAACCTGAGCCAACTCACGGACACCCAAATGCGGGCGGTTCACGCAACTCTTGATTCGGACACGTTCACTCAACCCGCAGCCCATGCCGGGTTTTCCGTCGAAGGGTTCACCAATCTGACCGTGAATTACGCTGGGCAAGGGAGTGGCAATGGCACCATCCGCCTTGCAAACACCAGCGACCCGTCGACAGCCTACGCGTACTACCCCAGCACCGGAGTTTGGGGCGGTGACGTATTTTTCGGTCCGTCAGGCGACTATCCCTACGCTGGCAACTATGACTACCATGCCGTCATCCACGAAATCGGGCATGCGCTTGGCCTGAAACACGGGCACGAAACGACGCCCAACGGGAGCCTCCCCTACAATACCGATTCCATGGAATACTCTGTGATGACCTACAGATCCCATGTCGGTCACGATCCAGCCTACTACAAAAACGAGTATGGCGGCTATGCACAGACTTTCATGATGTATGACATTGCCGCACTTCAACATATGTACGGAGCGGATTACACCACGAGTTCCGGCGACACCGTTTACTCGTGGAAACCAAACTCCGGCAACACAGTGGTCGATGGGGCAACCGCCATCTCCTCCGCAGACAACCGCATTTTCATGACGGTATGGGACGGCGGTGGAAACGACACCTACGATCTTTCCGCCTATAACACGTCCGTTGATATTGATCTGCGGGCCGGGGCGCATTCCGAGTTCTCCTCGGCACAGCTCGCCTATCTTGGAGGAGGCCCAAACAACGGACACGCCCGCGGGAATATTTTCAACGCATTGCTGCACGACGGAGACCAGCGGTCGCTGATCGAAAATGCGGTTGGTGGCGGAGGCCATGACACGATCTACGGAAATGAAGTGGACAATGCTCTCAGCGGCGGTGGCGGCAGGGATGCGCTGTTCGGCCTCAGCGGGAACGATACCCTGGACGGCGGCGGTGGCAATGACACAATGGATGGCGGCGGCGGTAGCGACACCGTTCTATATGATTCCAACACGTCGGCCGTGAAGGTTGATCTGACCGCGGGCAAGACGACGTTCCCAGGAAACAACTGGGCGGCAGAGACGCTTGTCTCGATTGAGAACGCGGTAACCGGCTCCGGCAATGATGTGCTCATAGGCAATCGCTCGGGCAACTCTTTTTCAGGCGGCGCTGGAAATGACACGTTTGATGGCCGTGGAGGAACCGACAGTTTTGATGGAGGTGCCGGCAGTGACACCGTGCTCTACAGTGCGAATACCAGTTCCGTGCGGGTTGATCTGACGGCTGGACTCGTCACCTTTCCGGGCAAGCCCTGGCAGGGGGAACAGATCGTCTCAATCGAGAACGCCGTCACCGGGTCCGGCGCCGACACGCTGATAGGCAACGGTGCCGCCAACACCCTGCGCGGCGGCGCGGGAAATGATGTTATTCAGGGCAACGGTGGCCGGGACGTCATGGTTGGCGGCTCGGGGAACGACGTTTTCCGGTTTGTCGATGCCTCGGATTCAAGGCCGTGGGCGGCTGACGTCATTCGTGGTGGGGACGGAACATCCGCTTTTCAACGCGCAGACAGCGGTTTTGGCGACCGCATCGACCTCTCGGCATTTGATGCAGACACCACCCGAAGCGGCATTCAGGACTTTGAGTTCGGAAACGCCACCGGGAAAGGTCGGCTCTGGGCGATCGACTCCGGCAAAAACACCCTGATCTGCGGAAACACGGATGGAGACCGCGCCATAGAGTTCCAGTGCATTATCCGGGATGGTAACGTTCGGGCCTCATCCTACACGGAAGCGGATTTCATCTTCTAGGGAAGCTCCCTGCCCGATCACCGAAGCCGATAACCCAAGTAAAGGGGCCATCGGGACTTCCACCCGATGGCCCTCAATCAGTCTATGTAAGGCCGCTACCTGGCAGTCAGAGGTCTGAACTCATCCTTGGTTTCCGTAGCCAGACTGACCGCAACAATTGCAATCATCGCGAAGATGAAACCGGGGATGATCTCATAGATGCCCGGACCGCCCAAGAAGCTGGAGTTCCAGCCAAACGCGATCCAGATGATCACGGTCAACGCACCCACAACCAGGCCCGCCAAAGCCCCACGCCCGGTCATTCTGCTCCATGTCAGCGCCAGAATCATCAGCGGACCGAACGCGGCACCAAAGCCGGCCCAGGCGTTTGCCACGAGGCCAAGAACCTTGCTCTCCGGATCACCCGCAATAACAGCGGCCACCGCCCCAACGGCTACAACTGCAATCCGTCCAACGGCCACAATGGTCTTTTCATTGGCCGTTTTGTTGACCAGCAGTTTGTAGATGTCCTCTGCCAGCGAGGACGAGGATACCAGCAATTGGCTCGATACGGTCGACATGATCGCAGCCAAAAGAGCAGCAAACAGGAAGCCCGTGATGATCGCCGGGAACAGTGTCTCGGCCAACAGGATGAAAATCGTCTCGGAGTCACCGAGTTCAATCCCGTTTCTCTCCACATAGGCCCGACCCAGGATGCCTACACCAATCGCGCCAACGAGGGAAATCGCCATCCAGGCCATGGCGATGTTTCGAGCGGTTGCGACCTCCTCGACGCTCCGTACGGCCATGAAACGCACAATGATGTGGGGTTGCCCGAAATAGCCGAGCCCCCATGCCATCAGCGAGAGCCACCCGATCAGCGTCATGCCTTCCGTCCACCAGGACATTGTAAAGCCCTCAATGCCCGCAAGCGTCTCACCCGCCTGTGCAAAACCGCCACCGTCACCGGCGTAAAGCACAACCGCCGGCATCACGATCAGGGCCAGCATCATGATGCAGCCCTGGACGAAGTCGGTCAGACAAACGGCCAGGAAGCCACCCACAACCGTGTAAACCAGCACGATACCAAGCGTGAGCCAGACGCCGGTCTGGTATCCACCGTCGAATGCGGAGGAGAACAGCTTGCCGCCCGCGACCAGGCCGGACGCAGTATAGACCGCGAAGAACACCACAATGATGACCGCGGACACCATGCGTAGCGCAGTGGCCTGGCTCGGGAAACGTTTCGCAAGAAATTCCGGGATGGTCAGGGCGTTATCATACCGCTCCGTCTGCTCACGAAGCCTTGGCGCAACCACGATCCAGTTGACCAGCGCCCCGATGAAGAGGCCGATACCAATCCACGCCTCAACCAGTCCCGCAGCGTACAGGGCACCGGGCAGGCCCAGCAGAAGCCAACCGGACATGTCCGATGCCCCCGCGGACAGGGCGGCAACCGCGGGCGGAAGGTTGCGCCCGCCCAGCATGTATTCCTCGGAATTGGATGTGGATTTGCGAAACGCATAAAAACCAATTCCAAGCATGGCAGCGAAATAAATGATCAGGCTGATCCAAATTCCAGTCTGCATAATCGTGCTCCCTTCCTATGTTTTGGGTACGCGTCCTCAGGCCTCGGCGGCCAGCAGACTCGTGTTCCCGCCTGCCGCCGTCGTGTCGATGCAGACATGACGTTCGGCATAATATCGCGCCGGACAGATCACTTCTGTTTCCAAAAGGATGATGCGTCCGTTTCGGCCCGCCAGCGCTTTTCTCAAATTCTGGGTCCAGTCAGAGGCCCCGGCTGCCGCCACAGCAACAAAACCCGAGGCGTTGGCGAGGGTGTCATCTGACACGGTGCCATCGATCCCGCTCACTGGCGCACCTGCCCTGACCATGGGCGCAACCGCCTGGGCCGCGCCCGGTGCCACGACCACCGCCGGACATCCCGCGGCAAGGGCCTGCGCCGCCTGGGCCAGAGCCGTTTCAATCTCGGGACCAAGACAGAGCACAGGGCCCTTGGGCGGCATGGACATCTGATTGGACTCACCAGTCGGACCAGGCAGATCAAACTGGCCGCTGTCGAATGAGGCGGCGGCATTAACCGCCCGCCTCACCACGGCGCCCTTTCCGTCAAGCGCGCGCCGCAAGACCTGAACCCGGTCGTTGCGGGCCGCCCATGCGGTCGCGTCGAGTTTGCCAAAGGCCTCCTCGATCTGCGCACCACCTACAGCCTCAACGTCCGGCGCCGGATGCTCGCCCGGAGTTTCCGTTCTGCGGAACCGGTTGACGTAGTTTGGCCCGCCCGCCTTCGGTCCGGTCCCCGACAGGCCCTCGCCACCAAACGGCTGACTGCCGACAATGGCGCCGATCTGGTTTCGGTTGACGTAGATGTTGCCCACGTGGATCCGGTCGACGATCTGCTGAACGCGGTCATCGATACGGGTATGAAGACCAAATGTCAGACCGAAGCCGCGGTCGTTGATCGCATCCACCGTTTTATCGATATCTTTGGCCTTGAACGTCGCAACATGAAGCACCGGACCAAAGATCTCACGCTCAAGATCCTGGATGCCACCAACCTCAATCATGGCCGCGCCGACGAATGTGCCCTCTTCGGGCGCATCCAGCCGTTTCAGTAGCCGCCCCTTCTTCTCCTGTGCCTCAATGTATCCGGAAATGTCCGCCTGAGCGTCAGAATCGATCACGGGGGCGATGTCCGTATCAATCGACCATGGATCACCCGTCACCAGGGCATCCATCGCTCCGTTGAGCATATCGACAAGACGGTCGCGGGTATCCTCCTGCACATAGAGAATACGAAGCGCCGAACAGCGCTGACCGGCCGACTGGAACGACGAGGCGACGATGTCATCCACTGCCTGCTCGGGAAGCGCGGTGGAGTCGACGATCATCGCGTTCAGGCCGCCTGTTTCAGCGATGAGGACTGCATCGGCGGGCGCATTCGCCGCAAGGGCCGCATGAATGCGCTGCGCCGTTTCCGTCGAACCGGTGAAGCACACTCCCGCAATTCCGGGATGCGACGTCAGCGGACCACCCACGGTCGGTCCGTCACCCGGCAACAACTGGAACGCAGCTTTTGGCACGCCCGCTTCCCGGAACATTTCGGCCGCGCGTGTTGCTATAATCGGCGTCTGTTCAGCGGGCTTGGCCAGCACCGAGTTTCCAGCTGCGAGGGCCGCAGCAATCTGTCCAGTGAAAATCGCCAACGGGAAGTTCCAGGGACTGATGCAAACAAAAATCCCTCTGGCGGAACCCGGCTCCTCCTCGTCCAGGCGCTCGGCCTCGTCGGCATAAAAGCGCAGGAAATCGACCGCTTCCCGAACCTCGGCAACCCCGTCGAGCAGGATCTTTCCGGCCTCGCGCGTGGCTATGGAACAGAACTCGGCCATGTTGTCCTCGTAGAGGTCAGCAATCCGACGAAGTATGGCGGCGCGTTCGCTCACCGGCGTCGCGGACCATTCCTCAAAACCGGACTTCGCCGCTTCCAGCGCTCGCGCGACCTCGCCGGAGGTCGCTTCATGGACCGTCCCCACAGGGCTGCCATCGGCTGGCGCCTTGACCTCAATGGCGGGACCTTCGGGGTCGGCGTCATCGGCAAGAACCGGTCGGGCTGTCCATTTGGTGTCCGCGAAAGCGTTTCGGCCTTCTATCAGCTCCAGCGCACTCGCGGGCTCCTCCAAACGGTAGCCTTTCGAGTTCTGCCGTCGTGGCCGGAACAGGTCGAGGGGAAGGCGGATGTCCGGATTTTGGATTGGGTCGTTTTCGAGAGCCCGCTCCACCGGATCGGCGGCAATTTCGCGCGGAGGTATCTCCTCATTCACGATCTGGTTCACGAAGCTGGAATTGGCGCCGTTTTCGAGCAACCGCCGTACGAGATAGGCAAGAAGGTCCTTATGCGGTCCGCAGGGTGCATAAATGCGGCAGCGGGTACCGGCCTGCGACCGCACGATGCCATGAAGCGATTCACCCATTCCGTGCAGGCGCTGGAACTCAAATCCGTCGCGGTCGTTGCCGGCCATTTCAAGGACAGCCGCACATGTATGGGCATTATGCGTTGCGAACTGCGGATAGATCCGGTCGCGCATGTCGAGCAGCATTTTTGCGCAGGCCATATAGGACAGGTCCGTGTTGACCTTGCGGGTGAACACGGGGAACGATGAGGCACCAAGTTCCTGTGCAAGCTTGATCTCGGTGTCCCAGTAGGCCCCCTTTACGAGGCGGACCATGATTTTCCGGTCGAGGCTTTCCGCAAGCGAATGCAGATGGCGAAGAACCTCCGGCGCGCGCTTGCCATAGGCCTGAACCACAACACCGAATCCGTCCCAGCCCTTCAGGCTTTCGTCGGAGAGCACCGCATCAATTACATCGAGGGAAACATCGAGCCGGTCCTGCTCCTCGGCATCGATATTGAAGCCGACTTTGGCTTCGGCAGCCATTTGCGCCAGTTTCAGGCAGCGCGGGATCACATCATTCTCGAGTGACGTGCGATGGGTCGTCAGGTAACGCGGTGAAAGAGCGGACAGTTTCACGGAGATCCCGGGATTGTCCCGCACGTCGCCTTTAGCGGCCTTGGCTATCTGTGAAATCGCGTGCGAATAGCTGTCAAAAAATGCCTGGGCATCCGCCTCAGTACGTGCCCCCTCCCCGAGCATGTCATAAGAATAGGTATATCCCTTTTTCCGCAGCGGTTCGGCCCGTTTGATGCCTTCCTCGATAGTCTGGCCGAGAACAAACTGCTGGCCCATAACGCGCATGGCCTGACCCACCGCGGTCCGGACAACCGGTTCACCAAGACGCTTGATCAGACGTCGCGCACCGGCGGCAGGGCGCGAAGGATCGTCCTTTAGTACACGGCCCGTCAGCATCAGCGCCCAGGTCGATGCATTAACCAGCGGCGAGAACGAATGCCCCAGGTGGGCACTCCAGTTCGACGGCGCAATCTTGTCCTCGATCAGGTCATCGATAGTCTCGGCATCCGGCACGCGCAGCAGCGCCTCCGCCAGACACATAAGCCCGACACCCTCTTCGGTGGACAGGCCATATTCGTCGAGAAACGCCTCCATCATGGTCGGATCGGTGTCATCGCGAACCCGTTGAATGAGCTTTGCAGCCTCCTCAACTATGGCATCGCGCCGTTCCGCCGGCATTCCCAGACGGTCGGCAAGATCGCGCACCGCATCCGCTTCATCCATGGCGTATCTGGTGCGAACCGCAGCACGTGTTTCAGTTGTTGCGGCTTCAATACTTAGCGGTTCGGAATTCATCTCGGCCTCGCTCAATTCAATCGTCCCACGACGGGACTTCCCCAGCCATGATGAAATCCCAATATTTGGTAAATGAACAGCCTTTAACCGGGCAGGCATCTATGTTAGCCGCGCTGCCCGGTAACTGATAAAATTCAAATTTTTTTGATCACGCGAAGAAGTGCAGGCCCGCTCTAGAGTTGCGGCGGACCCTCCGCAATGGCAAGGGCCTTGTTCTTGAAACGGCTTTCGCCTGACACTTCCGTGCCGAACCACGCCGGGGCCTCAAACCCCTCCGCATCCTCCAGCGACGGGAATTCGACTTCCACAACCATCAGGGGAGCGAGAGTTCCGCTGTAGACATCCAACTCAAACGTCTCACCGCGTTCCAGACTGCCGGAATACCGCGTTTTCTCAAGTCGACGACCCTCAGTGGCGGGCCACAGATCGTCGAACTGCGACTGGTCGAGTGAGACCTCATGTTCACTCCTGACAACCGATCCGCCGCTCTTGACCGTCAGGAAAAAGCCCGCGCCTTTTTGCCGCACCCGGACCTCGACCTTGTCCTCAGTCGCGGAGAGGTAGCCCTGACGGACCGTTTCGCTCTTCAGCCCATCAAGGTCCGGCGCGTTCAGAACCAGAAACTTGCGCTCGATTTCGGTACTCATGATTTGGCCACCCGTTTCATGACTTCCCCGTGCAGGTCGCGGTAAGCCTGCGCAGCGGCACTGCGCGGGGCGGTGGCTGTAACCGGCGCACGATGCACGCCCATCCGCTCGATGTCGGACGAGAACGGAATGTGGGTTTTCATAATGCGCTTGCGATGGGAAGCGGACATGCCCTCAATGGTTTCGCCATGCAATGTTTTCACGCCCTGTACCATCGAGAAGAAGCCATGGATTTTTTTCTGTGACAGGTCATTGTCATCAAAAAACTCCAGCAACTGCTCAAAAGTCCGTTGCGACAACGTGGTGGGGATAATCGGCACAACAATTCCGTCAGACGCCTTGAACACGTTCTCCGACAGTGTCGAGATGTTGGGCGGGCAGTCGAGTAGGATCACGTCGTAGTCACCCTTGACCGCCTTTAGCGCCTTTTTAAGACGGGAATGACTGTTGCGCATCCGTGCAAGGAACACATCGAAATCCCGAAAGGTCATGTTCGCGGGAAGGATGTCGAGGTTCTCGTAATCACTGCCCCGGATTGCTTTGGTGAACCGCTCAACGTCCTCGAAAAAGCGCGTATTCGTGAGCTTCTTCGACGGTTTCACGCGAAAATAAAAACTCGACGCGCCCTGCGGGTCCAGATCGCACAGGAGGGTTCGTTTGCCCGCTTCGGCAAGGGCGTGGGCCAGGTTGACGGCCGTGGCGGTTTTGCCCACTCCGCCCTTGTTGGAATAGCATGACAGGATCAGCATGATCAGGCTTTACCTCCGTGGAACAAATCGCGGAACGACTTCTGGGTTTCGGGACTGTTGAACTGCCTGAACCGACCCGTGACCTGGTCCCGTTCCTCCAGCTGCCGACGGTGAAGAACCGCGGTCAGGGCACCAACCGCCTGAGCAATTTCCAGAGCCTCGTCGGTCGATTTATCCAGCGTGTTCAAAAACGCCTGCAGGCTTTCCTGCTGCACCGCGAAGTCGTTGAAGTTTCCGAGAGTCTCCTGAAGTTTCTTCAGGGACGCGATCAGTGACCTGATCGCCTTGTCGGAATAGAGCGGCTGGAAAAACTCCATCAGGTAGCGCAGTTTTTTGCACTGGATGCGTAACTCGTGCACTTCCTCATCCGGCGTGGCGTCCGTGATGCCCTGTGCGATGGTGCAAATCTTGCGGTACCGCTTCCAGATCAGCTTTGCGGCGTAATCCAGCGCATGCCGGTCCGCGCTCGGCCCGGGTTTAAGCGATTTGCGCTTGTTGAAAAGCTTCTCAAGGCTCTTCATTTCCGCAGCATAGGCATCGCTGCGGAGGTGGCTACGCAGTTTTTTCAACTCGCCGCTCCGCTCAGCCTCAAACAGTTTGAACATGCGGTCAAGACCGCCATGCACCGTCTCCGGCACAAGACCATAGAAGTCATCCCGCTCGAGCAGATAAACGTCGAGATCACGCAACCGCCCGGTCTTTGCCATCAGTGCCGAGAAACGGTCCTTCAGGCTGGCGGTCTGTTCCGGATCGTAAACACCCTTGAAAAGGCTTATGACCGACCGGATTTTCCGCAGCGACACACGGTAGTGGTGCAGAAACTCCGTGTCAGTGTCGTCAATGGTGCCCTGTTCATTCACCCGCGCCAAAGGCAGGTGAGCAGCAATCACAGCCGTCGCGGTATCAAACGCGGTTTGGTCAGCCTCGAGCGGTACGTCCGGCCGCGACACAAACGGTGTAACGCCAGGCAAAAGGCGCGCGTAAACACTGCTGGCGTCGAGGGTCGTCCCGCCAAGCGCTTCCACTTCCGCCCTAACCCGGTCCAGAGCCTTGTCGTAACCGCGCAGCCCGCTCAGGCCAACGATGGCGATGCCATCGCCATCCGGACCGGACAGCTGCATCACACTGGCCCTCGCCTGGGTTTTTTCCTCATCGTCGACGAAAGCAACGGCGGTCCGCTGGACCTCGCCCTGCCCAAGCGGCAACAGACTGCGCAGCGGTGTGACATGGGACAACGCATCCCTGACCGGACCTTCCGAGAGATCCGCCACAAAATCGCCTCCGCGCTTTGACGTCTGTGTAAGCAGTGCGCCATTCCGGCTCAGCAGCAGGAACTCCCCGCCAACTTCCAGCAGGGCGACGTGGCGATTTGCCACGTTGTGCTCAAATGTATCAAAGATCGTGAATTTCTGTGGTTCGTCCCCGTCAATGATCACAGGGGACAGTTTCCCCGCGCGCTCCTTAACGAGAGCCGAAACCGATCTGGTCGGCAGCGCAAACGTCGTTCGCTCTGAAGTCATTTCCTTACTTTCCCGGTTTGGCGAGGTAATCCTCAACCAGCCGCTCGATTATCCCCTGAACGCTTGTGTCTTCCTCGATGGCACGAATTTTCAGCGCCTTCAGCGTCCTGCTCCTCAACCTGAGCGATGTGTTCTTACGCTCGCCGTTGTCGTCCTTTTTGGTCTTAGCCATGCCCGGGCTCCTTCCGCGTGCGCTCGACTATGACATAATGACGTCACTATTGTGAACGCCACGGAAAGGTCAACACATCTCCTGCGCCTGGCGAGTAGAAAATCATATCAATGATACCAGCACCCTCGATACCCGGTCCACGTCGTATGTGGGCTTGTTTCTGTTGCTAAGAGGAAGACGAACACACGGCACGCCGTAACGTTCCGTAACCTCTTCGCAAATATCCGGAGAAATACCCGCGTCGCACAGAACATGCGTCATCAAATCCCGCGCCGGCACGTCTCCGGCATCCCGCAGGAGAGGCTTCAGAATTGCGCCAACATTGTCTGCAAGGCTGTAGCCCAAAGCTTCCGGATCCTCACCCAGACTGGGCAGGTACACCTTGGGCACCGAACGCCGTGCAATAGCCCTGCCCACACCCTCGGGCAAAAGGTTGGCCACAACACTGGAATAGAGACTGCCGGGCGGATAGCAGATGATCTCGGCCTGCTCGATCAGCTTTCGGTTCCGCTTTGGCAGCTTTGTCTCGACAGGTTTGGCCGCGTCAAGCGTCTCCACCAGGAATACCTCCCGGATCGGACTGTCCAGCGGCGCAACCTCCTTACCCGTAAGAGCGCGCTGTCCAACCACCCGGCGCCCATCCTCCAGCGTAACGCCAAGATGCAGGTTTTCATCAACAATGGTCCGCACCGTGCCCCGCACGTCGACCATTTTGGACATCAAAAACAGAACCGGCTCCAGCGCCCGACCGTTGCTGAGATACCCGCCAGCTAGGATCAGATTGCCGATGCTGGCGTTTCGGTAGTCAAACGTGTCGTCAACCGCCTCAATAAAACTGTCGATCTGGGTGCGGATCAGTTGACGCATCGGGCGCGCTATTGCCGCCATCAGGGGATGCCTGCCACCCTGGACCCGGGCAACCTCCACGCGCAGGTCATCCGCGTCGCCGTCTTTCGGCAACCGGTGACTGAACAGCGCATAAACGTCCGGCTGACCCAACACCGTCTCGTCAGCAAGCGCCATCAAACGCGACCTCAGGTCACCCACGGCGGGCATGTCAAAGGCCTCCCGCAACACCTGGCTCGAGCCGCCGCTGTCAAATGGCGTGATCAGGTGCATCGAATTGAAAGTGTAGTGTTTCAACCGCCGGGCAATCCCGTTCAGCGCACTGCCCCCACTGAAAAACAGCAGACGCGGGCCAAGATGTGGTGCGCTCTCCGCCCGCGCGACACGCAGGTCATCAGGCAGAAGCACCTGGCGTTGCACGTTGATGGGAGTGGTTTTCATTCTGATCTCCGGCGCCGTTGGCAAGCCAACCTCATCTGAGGGTTTTATGGCCCGCAAACGGCCCCGGATGGAAGTTTTCCTTTACGGAACTGACGGGAAACTGGCATAGACCCCGCGCAAGGGGCGAGAACAACGCCGCAGGAGCAGTATACGTGCCAAATACAGCCGCTCAGCCTGACGCAATTGCTGAGAACATGTCCTTTCTGCTCGCGGAAATTGACGGACAACTGTCACGTCTTGCGGATTATTTTGGCCGCCCCCGCGAAGAAACCGCATCGCAACTCATGCAGAGAGCCGGCTACTCAAGCAACCTGTCCGCCCGGGTGCGCAAGGCCTGCCTGACCGCGATGATACGGAAGAAAAAACCGGATACCCTGCGCCTCCAGGGCATCGACACGGTTGCCCGAAACCTTGACCTGCTCTCACGGCTGGGCCGACGCGCCGTCGATCAGGCGGAACAGATAAACCGCGTCAAACTGCTTCGCGCCGATGCCTATGTGCCGCCGCTTGCCCTGGTGCGCAACACGGTGGCGACAATTCAGAGTGCGCTCGACAGCGGCAACAGCAAACGCGCCGTCGAAATCGGCCAGGCCCGCAAGGAACTGACGGTGTTCCACGACCGCCTGTTTCGGACCTACACCCGAGACATGACCGACACCAAACACACTGAAGACCTGGCGTACGCCCTGCTGGCCCTGAATGAGGTCACGCGCATGGGGGAGGCCCTGCAGGGGATTTCCGAGGCCATTCTGTCCATTAATATAGGTCAGAACGTGCAGTTTGAGCGCTACTTTACACTTCGCAGCGTGCTCAATGGAGTTTCAAATAAAGAAAAAATCACTTTGAAACCCCTGGCCGAAACCCGTTCCGGTTCCGCCATTTCCAATGTCAGCGTGAAGGACACCGACGGCAATCCGGTCCCGGCGGTGTTCAAGGATGGCGACCGCCGGAAGGTGAAACAGGAGCGCGTTGGCGTAAAAAGCTGGAACTCGGTCTATCCCGGGCTGGCTCCGGAAATTCTGTCCTACGAAAAGAACGGCGGATCGGCAGCACTGCTGATCGAACATCTTGAGGGCCAGACCTTCGAGGACATCGTCATCAGTGGCGACGATGCGGCTCTCGCGACCGCGTCCAAGGCTCTGCACAAAACCGTTCGGGACATCTGGCGGACAACGCGAACCGACGAACCGGCTGAAATGGGCGCGATGGAACAGCTGGCCAAACGCATGCCCGATGTATACCGCCTGCATCCCCACCGGGCTGGCGGCTCGCAAAATCTGAACGGTGTGAGGATCGCCGACTTCGATGACCTCGTCGCAGAAGCACAGGCGCGGGAAGTGCGTCTGCCCGCACCGTTTTCCGTCTACATCCATGGTGATTTCAACCTCGACAACGTTATCTACGATGCGGTGAACAAAAAGATCCGGTTTATCGACCTGCACCGATCGCGATACATGGATTATGCCCAGGATGTTTCGGTCTTCATGGTGTCGAACTACCGGCTTCAGGTTATCGACAATGCCACCCGCATCCGCATCGCCCGGGTCGCGGCTGACATGCACGCGATGGCCACCAAGTTCGCCCGTCGCGAAAAGGACGTCACGTTCGAATACCGTCTCGCACTCGGACTGGCCCGGAGTTTTGCCAGTTCAACGCGTTTCGTGGTCGATCAAAAACACGCCCAGCGCATGCTCATGCGAGCCCGCTACATACTTGAGACACTGCTCAAGGTGCCGGAAGGGCGTGAGGCCCGGTTCAGGCTGCCCGTAAAGGAACTGTTCCATGACTAAACGCATCGGGGTGATCGGCACCCCCGGAAAGTGGTCCACCGAAACGGTGGCCAAAGCCTTTGCCGACCGTACTGGCTACAGCCAGGTGATCGACATGGGCGACGCCGTGCTGGATCTCTCGGCAGGCGCGCTGTTCTGCGACGGTGTGAATCTTTGTGAACTGGATGGCCTGGTGCTGAAAAAGGTTGCCGAGACCTACAGCCCCGATGCACTCGACCGGCTGGAAATGCTGCGCGTTGCGGAAGCGGCAGGTGTGCGTGTGTTCAGCCCGGCCGAAAACGTGATCCGCCTGATGGACCGACTGGCCTGCACGGTCACGTTGCGTAATGCAGGCGTCCCAATGCCGTCGACAGTGATTACCGAAAATGTGGCTGCGGCCCGTGACGCGCTCGACCGCTTCGGAGCCGCCGTGTTCAAGCCACTGTTCTCCACGAAGGCGCGGGGCATGGTCCTGCTGGAAGCCGGAGCAACGGACGCCGACGCGCAGATTGCCGCCTTCAAAGCGGACAACCCCGTCATGTATGTTCAGCAGAAGGCCGACCTGTCCGGCCATGACCTCGGCATGGTCTTCCTCAACGGCGAATACGTCTGCACCTATGCCCGGGTCAGCCAAACCGACAGCTGGAACACCACAATCCATTCCGGCGGAAAATACGCTTCCTTTAACCCGGACCCCGAGCTCATCGAACTCGGGCAAAAGGCTCAGGCGCCATTTGGACTGACATTTACGACAGTCGACATCGCACTGACGCCACAGGGCCCAATCATTTTCGAGGTGTCGGCTTTCGGAGGATACTCCGGCGCCCTGAAAGGCTGCGGCATCGACGCCGCCGGGATGGTCGCGGACCATGTGCTTGCGGAAGTATCAGCATGACGCTTGCGGAAATACTCTCTAGACTGGATCTGGATGCCGCGGGCAATCAGCCCTTTTCCCTGCGGGCCGGTCACGTCACCGTCACGGTGTACTCCCCGGAGCCCCTGCGCAGTCAGCTCAAGACATATTTCCGCGACGTCATCGTACCGGCCGACCGCACGGCCCTGACCGTGCGGCTTCTGCCGGGACAGTCGCTCCCCTTTGAGCCGGACTGGTCGGACTGGCGGCGCGAGACCGGCAAAAGCGGCCGGAAAGACGCGATCTTCGACCTCGGCGACGCCCGTCTGGTCCGCAAGGTCCGCAGCGGCGTCACGTTCGTTCAATCCTCCGATATTGCTATCGCGCTCGGCCCTCTGGAAGAGAATGAAAGCACCGCGATCAACTTCATCAACACTCAAATCCTGAACAAATGCCTCCGCGAAGGATGGCAGCTGGCACACGCTGCTGCGGTCACCGACGGCAACCGAACCCTCGCGATATCCGGGCTGTCCGGCGGAGGAAAATCCACATCCATCCTGCGCATGATGGATCTCGAAAGCACCCGTTTCCTGTCCAACGACCGGGTCCTCATCAAACAGGGAAATCCGCCCCGAGCTTTGGGCATTCCGAAACACCCCCGCATCAATCCGGGCACGATCCTCGGCAACCCTCGGCTGACCCACATGCTCACTAAGGAACGGGTCGCTGAACTCAAATCACTGCCCGCTTCCGAGCTCTGGGAACTCGAGGAAAAGTACGACCTCATGGTTCCCGAAGTCTACGGGCCAAAAAAACTGCAGCTCAAAGGCCCCCTGACCGACTTCTGGGTACTGAACTGGTCCCGCCAGAGCGACACTCCGACCAGTATATCGCCCGTAAGTCTCCCCGACCGCCCTGACCTGCTGGCTGCGATTATGAAAAGCCCAGGGCCCTTCCATCAACACTCTGACGGCAGCTTCGAGCCAAACGGCAGCCAGCCCGACCCGGAGGCATATCTTGAGGCCCTGAGCGGTGTCACCGTTTGCGAAGTCTGTGGCCGGGTTGATTTCGATGCCCTCGCCCTCAAAGGCAAAGCCCTGTTCGATGGCTGAGTGTTACCATGCATTCTTCCGCCACGGTGACTACGCCCAGAGAAAGGGGGTTCCCTCAGCCCGACAGCCCTGGGCGTTGACCGAGGCCGGGAAAGCCCAGGCCCGCGAAGGCGCAACCGTTTTGGATGGGACGGTGAAGGAACTCGGGTTACGCCCATCCGCAATCATTTACTGTTCGCACCAACTCCGTGCGTGGCAAACTGCGCAGGTGGTGGCGGAAACCCTGCGGGATTTGGGCCATGACATCACGGAGATCCGCGAAACCGCTGAACTTGCCGAACGGGGGCTGGGCAGTGCAGCCAACCTGACCGTCACGGAAATCGAAGCCGCGCTTGAGGCGGACCCGCGCTTTGAGACGCCACCGCAAGGCTGGAAATCCGACAGCGATTACCGCCTGCCCCTCGAAGGGGCCGAAAGCCTGATGATGGCCGGCGCTCGTGTTGCCCGGCATCTGGTAACCAGCGGACAGCCCGGCAAACTTACGCTTCATGTCGGACACGGCGCCTCGTTCCGTCATGCCTGCCATCACCTTGGCATCCTGACCCACGAGGAAATCGCACGCCTCTCCATGTTTCATGCCCAGCCGTCACTGATCTGTCATCAAAACGATGCAAAATGGCGGCACGTGGCAGGTGAATGGAAAATCAGGGAACCGGGGGCGACGCCCAGGGATTGACCTTGAGGAAGAACAGGGGGCTCACATGAACAATCAGACGACTTTTCATAGCAATGATGTTCTGCTTCCCCCAGTGTTCGACACTGATGCCTGCCTGGAAAATTTCCCCCGCAGAATTGGTCCGTGGCACGATGCCACCAACAGCTCCGTTGCCGACTGCCTAACACGCGCCAGCCGAAGTGGCGGTTGGCACTGGCCCGACCGGCCGGTCATCTTCGTATCCGACCCCCATGCCGACGCCGAGGGATTCCTCAGGTCCCTCATCGCGGCCGGCGCGATCCTGCGCAAAAATGGCCGGATCGAACTCACACCTTTTGGACGCAGAGCGCACATCGTTCTAGGCGGTGACACGCTTGACAAGGGCCCCAGCAATCTGGCTCTCCTCGACGCGATCGCATCCGTGCTACAGACCGGAGCTTACCTGACCATCCTTGCCGGAAACCACGATTTGCGCATGCGCATGGCCATCGGATCTGTGCGCGGCAACCGAACCGCACTCAACGAGCATCTTTTTGTTCGAATGGGCCGAAAAATCCTCCCCGCACTGCGCGAGGTTCTCGACCGGTTTGTCACACCCCTCGACCTTGAAGCCGTTCCGGATGAGAAAACCTGCAGGTCACTGCTGACCCCCGGTACGGGATGGGCCGCGCGGTTTGAACGGGCGGCACGTGACGAACTGCGGCCGCAGGTTATCGACAAGGAAACCCGAAAACTCTCCGAGAAACTTGGCAAATTTGAAACCGACTGCGCCCGTCACGGAATGACATACCGTGAACTTCTGGCCGCACTTCGCAAATGCCATGACATTTTCATTGAACCCAACGGCCATTACGCCTGGTTCTACGAGCGAATGCAGGCGGTCGCCCAAAGCGGCTCCATCGTATTCGTGCATGCCGGCCTCTGCGACGACATGTGCCATGCCCTGGTGGAAAATGGTGTCGAGGCGATCAACTCCGCCTATCGACGTGCCGCCGAAGATGCCACATTGGGTTTCTATTTCGGTCCCCTCGCTAATCTCGTTCGAACCAAATACCGCCGGTCCGACTGTACCCTGACGGAAGCGGGCGTTGCGACGCTGCACCGCGCCGGGCTTCACATGGTCGTCCAGGGACACGTCAACAGCCATGAGGGCCAGCGCCTGCAGGCCAAAAGCGGGATGTTGCATCTCGAGGGGGACATTACATTGGACCGAGCCTCCCGCGCACTTGAGGGTCTCGACGGAATAGGCGCCGGTGCGACCTTGATCTTTCCATCGGGAGATGTGATCGGTCTCAGCCGGGACTACCCGCACGCGAAGCATTTCGCCCCGGAACGCATGGCCATCCATGCCGACCGGTGTGAGCTTGGCGAGCTGGTGGCTCCAGCCTAAAGCAACACACCTGACCGGATTTAGACATGAGCGCTGACAAGCGATTTACCCACGAGTCCCTTCAGGACGCCAAAACCATCAAATCCCTGCTGAACGCTCTGTCCAGAGGTTTCTCAAAAGGCGAAATGACCCTCGGCGACGAGGATAATGAGCTGCTTCTTGAAACCGCCGACCTGATGACTGTCCGCATCAAGGGCGAACGAACCGACGGCCAATGCGCCGTCAGCCTCCGCGTCACCTGGCCCGACCCCAAAACCACCCCAGGCCCCAAAAAGGGCAAACCGAGAATAGAGAGCTGACCTCACTGGCGGCATGGGTGTGGTGCGTATCGGCTGGCCGGCAGACTGCGAAGAATCCGGCCGCAGCCGAATCGGGAGAACGCTTTCGCTGATGATAGTGGCGGATGGGGTGGGATTCGAACCCACGGTACGGTCTCCCGCACGCCGGTTTTCAAGACCGGTGCCTTAAACCACTCGGCCACCCATCCGTCGCGCCCGTAAACCAGAAAGGCGCGCCGGGATCAATTTGAAAATGAAACTGGTAAAAACTGCGAACACAACCGGAACAGGCGCTTTTCAATCCGCGCGGCCGGGTTTACTGTCCCGTCCATGACAACATGGATCGAAGATGAGGCAGAGGCCTTCGCGCCGGAGCGTCGTCCACTGTCGCAGCAGGCGATGGCACCGCGGCGGACCGACTACCTGGACGGGCTCAATCCGGACCAGCTGGCGGCTGTTGAGGCGCTCGACGGACCGGTCCTCGTCCTTGCGGGAGCGGGAACGGGGAAGACCCGGGCGCTCACGACCCGGATTGCGCATCTTCTGAACACCGGGCGCGCCCGACCGAACCAGATCCTCGCGGTGACCTTTACCAACAAGGCCGCGCGCGAAATGAAGACCCGCGTCGGACAGACGGTTGGCGGCGTGGTGGAGGGCATTCCCTGGCTCGGGACCTTTCACTCCCTGTCCGTCAAAATTTTGCGGCGCCATGCCGAAATGGCCGGGTTGAAATCCAACTTCACGATCCTCGACACCGATGACCAGTTGCGCCTCCTGAAGCAGCTGATCGTGGCGGAGGGCATCGACGAGAAGCGATGGCCGCCGAGGCTTCTTGCGTCGCTGATCGACGGCTGGAAAAACCGGGCGCTGACCCCGGAGAAGGTTCCGGCCTCCGAGGCCGCGGCCTTCAACAACCGTGGCACCGAGCTCTATGCAATGTATCAGCAGCGGCTGCTGACGCTGAATGCCTGTGATTTTGGTGACCTGCTCGTGCATGTGGTTGGCATATTTCAGGCGTTTCCGGAAGTTCTCGAAAAATATCAGGACTGGTTCCGCTACATCCTCGTTGACGAATATCAGGACACCAACGTGGCCCAGTATCTGTGGCTGCGGCTTCTGGCGGGCGGTCATAAAAACATCTGCTGCGTAGGTGACGACGACCAGTCGATCTACGGCTGGCGCGGCGCCGAGGTTGGCAACATTTTGCGGTTCGAGAAAGATTTTCCCGGCGCAAAGGTAATCCGTCTGGAGCAAAATTACCGGTCGACCCCGCATATCCTCGCCGCAGCTTGCGGAGTGATTTCCAGCAACGAAAAGAGGCTTGGCAAAACACTCTGGACCGATCTGAACGCAGGCGAAAAGGTGCGTCTGATTGGCCACTGGGACGGAGACGAGGAGGCCCGGTGGATCGGTGAGGAAATCGAGGCGCTGGAGAGAGGCACACGCGGGTCCGATCCGGTGTCCCCCGATGACATAGCCATTTTGGTGCGCGCATCATTTCTGATGCGGGCCTTTGAGGACCGGTTCCTGACAATCGGTCTGCCCTATCGGGTCATAGGTGGTCCGCGGTTCTACGAGCGCCTCGAGATCAGGGATGCCATGGCCTATTTCCGGGTAGCGGTCAGCCCGGATGACAGCCTGGCTTTTGAGCGCATCGTGAACAAGCCCAAACGCGGACTGGGCGACAAGGCGGTTCAGACCATCAATAACGTTGCCCGACAGCACGGCATCGGCCTGCTTGAGGCCGCGCGAATGATCGTTGAGGAAGGCGGCCTGGCCACGCGGGCGCGCAACGCCCTGAAATCGCTGGTTGACGGGTTCGACCGCTGGGGCGCGCTCGTCCGGGCCGGGGAAATTCCCCACACGGATATCGCGGAACAGATCCTGGATGAGAGCGGCTACACGGACATGTGGAAAGCCGACAAGTCACCCGACGCCGCGGGACGTCTGGAAAACCTCAAGGAGCTGATCAAGGCTCTGGACGAGTTTGAGAATTTGCAGGGCTTCCTCGAGCATGTCAGCCTCGTCATGGACAACGAACAGGATGACGGGGCTCCCAAGGTCTCGATCATGACCCTCCACGCGGCCAAGGGGCTGGAGTTTCCCTGCGTGTTTCTGCCTGGCTGGGAAGACGGCCTGTTTCCCTCCCAGCGCTCGATGGACGAGAGCGGCCTGAAGGGCCTCGAGGAGGAACGCCGGCTGGCCTATGTGGGCATCACCCGGGCCGAGAGACTGTGCACCATTTCTTTCGTTGCCAACCGCCGGGTCTATAATCAGTGGCAGTCCCAGATGCCGTCCCGGTTTATTGACGAACTGCCGGAGGAGCATGTCGAGGTCCTGACGCCACCGGGCCTCTACGGCGGTGGCTTCGGCGCGGCGGCCGTGTCCTCCCGACCAACCGGCCCCAGCCTTGCCGATGCGGCGGCCAAAGCGGACGCCTACAATTCACCCGGCTGGAAACGGATGCAGGCCCGGGCCGGAAACCGGCCGGTTTCCCAGCCAAAGGAGACCCGCAACACGGTCATTGACGCCGAGGCACTGCCAGCGTTCGAAATCGGCACGCGCATCTTCCACCAGAAATTCGGATACGGCACCGTCACCGACATAGAGGGCGACAAACTTCTGATCGATTTCGAAAAAGCCGGCCCAAAACACGTGGTCTCACGGTTCGTGACGGCAGCGGACGACGTGCCGTTCTAGGTAGTGGACTCATAAGTTCTTGTCCAAAGTCTGGCTGAAGCAAGGGCGACGGCTGCGAGATAGGTGACTGCGAGTTTCTCGAAACGCGTGGCGATGCGGCGGAAGTGCTTGAGCTTGTTGAA
>JAUHWT010000005.1 GCA_030427145.1 Alphaproteobacteria bacterium
GAGCGGTTCGATGATCCGCCACTCCGCATCGCTCAAATCAAACCGCGCCATGATCCAACCTCCGTTTTGAAGAAGTGAATCACACCCAAAGCCCGATGGGAATCCTGTTTATGAGTACAGAGCCTAGAACAGCGATCAACATCGACGCATGGGACTCGATTGCCGTCAGGCTCTTTCAGCCGCGGCCCTGTGACCGTTGCCTTTTCCGGCGCGCTTCGCCGATGCTGATGCCCGGATCTCATCTCTTAGGGTGGTTCGCATCCAAAGCATCCCGGGTACATTCAGGGCAAGCGCGGACCGGGACACAAGAAAACCGATGATCTCCAGTTCAAGCCCGCGATCAATCCAAACAATATCCTCCAGAAGGAAGTCCTTTTTGGCCACCGGCTTGGCACCACGGCGCTCCAAACGGGCGTAGTCGAAATTCGGAAACTCAATCCCGTATTCATCGCGAAGCCACAGCGGATCGTCACGACTGAAGTCCACCAAGTCAGCGACGCCTGGTTTCAAACGCGGTTTCCCAGCGTCTAAAATACGGTCGGCCTTTGCCAAACCCCTGATGAGCAGCTTGGTATCGGGGGTAAATATGTCATCGCGGCTTGCGTGGAAACGCGCCCTGTAGCGCGCCAGAATGTCCATGGACTCCGCACTCAGCGATTCATTGACAAACCGCCCACGGTCGAGACTGTCCGCAGCTACATCAAAGTCACTCAAATGATGATGGCAGAAGTCATCGACCACACTGCCGTTCACCATCGAATTTCTGTCAAATAGATGAACGGTCACCGGCCTTCCCGTACACTGTGACCACCCAATGAGCACGCTACGATAGGATGGAGCACGGGGTTTTCTGATCCTGTGCGATCCCTTGAATTTCTGTTGAAGCGCGGAAAGAAAATGCTCCGAAGGCTTCCGCAGCCATGCAACAAGCTCAGGGTCCGGGCCAAGTTTGCTCAGGACGTCCCGCACCCGGGGATACCTGCCTCCATCGATCCGGCGAAACAGGGATTCGCTCGAATAAATCACGCAATCCGGTTGATGTCGTGCGACCTGTTCCTGATATCCAGAAATTTGCGTATCCAGACACGTGGACATGCTTTTCCGCCTGAACAGATCCCGGTTGCGCATGTACCGTGGCATCCCGTCATCCTCCATCAAGGACGCTGCCAGTAATGCGTGATTGGTGAAAGGCCCCGGAAAATCATTCCGGGGATAAAGGATCGAATGGCCGAGCAGATACTTTCGCGACCGATACAAGGCGCTCTGCAGAGCAGTCGTTCCAGTTTTCGGCATACCGATGTGAATGATGGTTTTCATTTCCGACCCGATACGAACACCCCACATCACAACATGCAATGCGGATGAGGCCACGTTCAAGCAGGATCGAAAGTTAGGGTCTCTACCCTAAAACGCAGCCACCGCGGAAATCATCACGGTATTGCCCTTAACGCGGTTTTTGGCCTCAACATCGTAGAGCCACTTCCCAATCACGCTGACAGGGGTATCGCCGACCGTGAAGGATTTCATGATCGCCGGGCCAATACCCACTGAGCGGCCGCGGAAACCATTGGCGGGCACCGCGCCGGGATCGCCCTCGTCGTCGGTTATCTGCTCAAACCAGTATCCGTTGAGAGCAATGGCTGTCGTAGGAGAGATATGACGTCCGGCCAACCAGTCGAGCTGAAACTCCGCTCCACTGGTGTAGTTGGTCTCCGGGTTTTCCATGTTCCACGTCATTCCAACCGTGGTGGAAAACTCCCAGCCCAGGTCCTGGTCGAGATACGTGTATGAGACGGTCGGGTTCACCGACCAGTAGTTCCGGCCCAGATTAACACTTCGCTCCGCATCGTAGTCGCCCCAGGGCGCAAACACGCCCAGATCAAACGTCGTGTTGTGCCGGTCCTGCGACCAGTTCAGGCGCACGGGAACCAGATAGGGATCACACCAGCCGTCAATGTCGCTGGACATGTCCATGTCACCGAGCGGCGTCGACACCAGCGCATCGACTTCCATCCCGAACGTATAGGGCAGAACGAGTGCCGCGCCGTAGCGGGCCCCGAATATCTCGGCATCCGAGTAGTAGCCGACCTTCAGAAGATTGAGCCAGATTTCCTGATCCGCATCGGCGGTGGCGACACTGTTCATGCCAATCGCATCGGCATCGCCGTCGAACAGAAAAAGGTCGTTTCGAACGATCACGCTCTTGTTCGTCGGCCATTTGGCTACGAGAAAGTCCCCGTAACTACCGGGAAAATAGTGGCTGCTGCCCCCCTCGCCCGCTTCGGCCCTGGGAAGTATTGCAATCATGGCGCCCAGAACAACTGCTGCGGGTGTTAGGGAGAAGTTCATGCGATCCTCTGGCAGTTGGGCTCTGGACTGTGTTCAACCAGTGCGCAGTGTTTGTCGTTTCCCGGTTGCCGCGGCGAACAACCTATGCGATTAAGTCGCTCAAATACGCGACAAATGCAATGTTTTCGGTTGTATTAGCGTTAAAATAATCCCGCCTGCGTTGTATTGAGGCCATACCCCGCCGCGTGCCTGAAAATGCGACAGGCCATGAAATTCCCCAATCGCTCCCCACTCCTGTCCCGCTGCGCAACTCGGGGCTTGAACGCGGTTGGCGTCCGCACCAGGTTAGCGGTGTGAACGCTAATTCCGTTTCCGGATGACCGGCGGAAAACTCATACGAAGACAGACAGGGTGGGAAAGAACGTGAGACCAATCCGGAAACAACAACCTGGAAGCGTGGGATTTTTTAAGGTAACCGCACTCGTCGTCGCTGCGGCAGGTCTGGCAGCGGCGTCACCCGCCTTCGCACAGTCCAAGGTACGCTGCTACGGCGTGGCCCTGGCCGGAGAAAACGAGGGGCTGGACGATCGCAGGGACGAAGGCTCCAGCACGGTTGACTACCAGGGGAATGCCTGGGTCATGGAAGATCCCGCAAAATGCGTGCGGATTGCCCTGCCCGTGCAGCCTGACGGCACCCCACGGCGCGGCGCGCTCGAACCGCTCGAACGGGATCAGGGCTCCTGAAGCGGAACGGTCAGCCTAGCGAAGATTGAGGCAGGACACTGGATCCTGGGTTTTTCGGCCCAGCACGAAGGCATCGTCACGACTTGCATCCTGTGCCCGCGCAAACATGTTAAGCGCGGGACTGAAGGGTGAACGGGCCTCCTCACCGGACATGGACTGGGCCTCTCCTAAGACCTCACCGTAGAACCCGTCGGGCACGTGCCCCAGACGCCCCTGCGCCTGCCCGGCCCAGACGCCGGCAAGACAGTCGGCCTGCAGCATGTTGGCGCGGTTTTCCTCGCTGCTGTTCCTGCCGGACAGAAGCGAATCCTGAACATGGCGGGCATAGACACGGGCCACAACCAGCGCGGTTCCCATCTCGCCACGCTCCTCAAGCTCACCGCGCAGACCGCTCATGAACACAAGATCGAACCCGGCCGTGTTGTCCAGAGGACAGTAAAATGGTCCCGAAGCCGGCACGGCCCCCGCACATGGCGAAGGCTGAACGTTGGAATAGAGAATCTGCTCCGGCCGTTTGAGCGGCTCAAGACCCTGTTTATCAAACCACCGCGCCCAGCTGCGCTCATTGTCATCAAACACGACGCCGATATAGCGCCCGACCGATTCCGCCTGCCCCGCCGAAAGCTCCTGCATGGGTTCAACTTCCAGCGCACGGAAAAAGAATCCCGCGGCACCAATGCCCAACGCAACCGCGGCCGTCAGAATGACAAGCAGCCGCGACGATCTTCGGTTCGACAACCCGCGAATGCCGGGCATATCAGTCATGTGGCAACTCTCTCAATTTGCGACCGGTGCAGACCGGAAACAGGGGATTCTGCTTCTTGACGAACACCGCCGGACGTGGTCGTACCAAGGCATTATCCGGACAAGGTGTGAATGAATTGCTACGCGGACTGTATAACTGGACGATTTCGCTCGCCGCCACGCCATACGCCTTGTGGGCACTGGCCATTGTCAGCTTCATCGAGAGCTCGGTCTTTCCGATCCCACCGGATGTCCTGCTGATCCCGCTTATAATCGCGAGGCCCCACCGGGCCTGGCTCATCGCCGGGATATGCACCATCTCCTCGGTCCTCGGCGGGGCATTCGGCTACTACATCGGCTACGGTCTCTTCGAACAGGTCGGCCGGCCCGTGCTGGAATTTTACGGCAAGGACGCCCGGTTTGCCGAGTTTTCAGCAACTTACAATGAATGGGGGGCTTGGGCCGTTCTCGTCGCGGGTGTCACTCCCTTCCCGTACAAGGTCATCACGATCCTGTCCGGAAGCACCGGGCTGAACTTTGGCGTATTCATGGTTGCAAGTTTGATCGCCCGCGGCCTGCGCTTCTTCGTCATTGCCGCTTTGCTCTGGAAATTCGGGGAACCCATTCGTGATTTCATCGAGCGCAGGCTCGGCCTTATGTTCACCCTGTTCGTCATCGCATTGATCGGCGGGTTCGCAGTTCTGGGATTTGTCCATTGAACGGGTTTCAGCGAAGAAGTCTCGGTGCCGCTATTGGCTCACTCGTGCTGCTCCTTGGGGCCTTTGCATTTCAGTATATCGGAGGCATGGCCCCCTGCCCCCTGTGCATCACGCAGCGCTGGCCCCATGCGGTGGCAATAGCCCTTGCGGTGCTGATCGTTCTTCTCCCCGTGCGCTTTTTTGCCCTGCTCGGCGCAGGCGCGATGTTTGTTGGCGCAGGCGTCGCGGCCTGGCACACCGGGATAGAGCGTGGCTGGTGGAAAGGCCCGGAAAGCTGCACCGCTCCGGATGCGTCAAACCTGAGCTCCGGAGAGCTGCTTGACCGTCTGATGCAGACGCCACCCGTCCTCTGCGACCAGGTCGCGTGGGAGATGTTCGGCCTGTCCATGGCAAGCTGGAACGGTCTGGCCAGCCTGATTCTCGGGTTTCTATGGCTTCGGGCCTACGCCTCGAGTTCCGCATCCCAGTAAAGGAAGTCCATCCAGCTCTCGTGCAGATGGTTCGGAGGAAATTTCCGACCCACATTCTGCAGGAAATCCGGCGTCGGGCGCACCGGCTTGCGGTTCAGGCTCATACCCGCCTGACGAAGGGTTTTGGACGCCTTGTGCAGATTGCACGGACCACAGGCCGCAACCACGTTTTCCCACGTCGTACGACCACCACGACTGCGCGGGATCACGTGATCGAAGGTGAGCTGATCCTTCGCACCGCAGTACTGACAGGTGAACTCATCGCGCAAAAACAGGTTAAAACGTGTGAAAGCCGTCGATTTTGCGGGTTTAACAAATTCCTTCAGCACCACCACGGAGGGGATTTTGATCTCCGTCGAGGGCGAATGCACCGCGGTGTCATATTCGGCCAGCACCATGACCCGGTCGAGGTACTTGGCCTTGACCGCCTCCTGCCACGTCCAGAGCGACAGCGGCAGATAGGATAGTGGTCTGTAATCCGCGTTCAGAACAAGCGCGGGATGATCCCTGAGACCAGCGGGCTGTCGGATCAGCCCAGGGGTATTGGAGCTCTGAAGCATGTGTACTCCCGTAGCAGGGGCGGGATCGGGACACACAGCCTGGATGGTTTTACCGTCCTGCCCATAAATCCACTATATCTCGCCTTCCGTACCAAACAAGCCCCTGGATAGGGGCGCAATTTGAAATTATCGCAACGCTATTCGACGCGATGCACAATTTTATGACAAACAGCGCCCTTTCGCCCGCTATCCTGGCAACTCGATACCCAGCTTCATCGCGCAGAACTGAAGGGCCAAACCCAGCCCGTCCGGGGCAATTCCGTGCGCCGTGCCTTTTGAAATGTGGGTGTAGGTCTCGACTTCCAGCTTGGTTAGCGCATCCGCCGCCTCCGGCAGGCTGGACACCGGCACCACCGGGTCCGCATCCCCATGGATCAACAGAACCGGCGGCTTCGACACGATTTCAGCGGCCAGGTTTTCCGGATTCAGAAGCCGTCCGGAAAACCCGATCACACCGGCAAAGGGTTTGGCCCGGCGCGGTGCCACATGCAGCGACATCATCGTGCCCTGACTGAACCCGAGGAGAATGGTTCGTTCTGGCGGCATCCCCGCCGCCTCGACCCCGTCAAGATAGCTGTTCAACAGATCAAAGGATTTCGCAGCGGAGGCCGCCGCATCGGTAGGGTTCGATCCGTCCATATGCGGTATCGGAAACCACTGATACCCCATGGGATTGTTCACGCAGCGTTCCGGCGCGTTCGGCGCAACAAAACGCGTGTTCGGCATGTGCGGGGCCAGAGGCTCTGCCAGTCCGATCAGATCATTTCCGTCAGCCCCGTATCCGTGGAGCAGGATGACCAGGCTGTCCTCCTGCCCGGACGCCGCCGCCCGCTCCGGTCCCGTCAGTTCCGTCATCGTATTCCTTCCCGTTTGTGTTCAATATGGTACCAGGCCCAAAGCAGCCGCGCGGCCACCGATCGCCATGGCGACCAGGCAAGGCTCATGTCCCGCAGCACCTTCTCGGTCGGCCGCCCGTCCAGGTCAAAAAGACTGCGCGCCGCCTGCTGCAGCGCCAGATCCCCCGGCGCGAAAACATCCGCGCGACCAAGGCTGAACATGGCATAGATCTCCGCCGTCCAGACCCCGACCCCCTTGATCCGCACCAGCGTCGCAATGACCTCCTCAGTCGGCAGGTCCCGCAACCCGTCAAAATCCACACCGCTTTCCGCAATGGCTCTGGCATAGGCGATTTTCTGACGCGACAGTCCGCAGCTGCGCAGGTCGTCATCCGTGCAGTCACGAACCGCACCCGCGCTCGTTGCGCCCATCGCCTCGACCCGGCCCCAGATCGAGCGCGCCGAGGCGGTCGACACCTGTTGACTGACAATCGCGGAAAACAGCTCGGCAAACCCGTCCGGTTTCCGTCGCAGGGGCAGAGGCCCGGTACGTTCAAGCGCCATCGCAAACCGCGGATCGAGACGGGCCAGCCAGGCGGCACCTTCCGCCACATCCGCGTCCGTCTCGATGATCCGTCCTGGCAACGCATTCTCCCTGCTGCCCTGCAGCAAATGCGGAAACCCCACGGATGGCAAGGGCTTCGGACGGAATTGTAATGCACACAATTGAATATCTTGGAAAACCCGCCCCCCGGGGATAGAAGCGGCTCATGACCACTGCCGATCTGCCCTCTCCCGGTCAACGGAACACCGCCATCCGCAATGTCTGGGTGCTTGCAGCCGCACAGATGCTACTCGGCAGTCAAATGCCAATCAACTTCATTCTCGGCGGCCTTGCGGGACAGATCCTCAGCCCGGTTCTGTGCTTTGCAACCCTGCCCATCACCCTGATCGTATTCGGCTCGATGGCCTCGGCCCCGGTCATATCAACCGTGATGCAGAAATACGGCCGGCGTGCAGGCTTCCTGATCGGCGCAGCCGGTGGCGCGACGGGCTCCTGTCTGTGCGCCCTTGCCCTCTGGGTCGGATCGTTTTGGCTCCTGCTGGCCGGGTCGCTCCTGAGCGGCCTCTACATGTCAGCACAGGGCTTTTACCGCTTTGCCGCGACCGACGGTGTGGATGACGCCTTCAGGCCCAAAGCCATTTCATGGGTCATGGCCGCCGGGCTGGCCTCCGCCATCATCGGGCCACAGCTCGTCAAACTCACCACGGATGCCCTGGCCCCGGTTCCCTTCGCCGGCGCTTACCTTGCGGCCGCCGGTCTCAACGTGGTCGGCGCAGGTCTCTTTTTCCTTCTGCACAGCCCCAAACCACCCCGCCCCACGGCCGACAGTCCCAGGGCGCGCGGCTATCTGGAGCTCATCCGCACCCCACATATCGCGGTTGCCATGATCTGCGGCATGGTGGCCTACGCGCTGATGAACCTGGTCATGACCTCGACGCCGCTTGCGATTGTGGGCTGCGGATTTGGCACCTCTGACGCTGCCGATGTCGTCAGCGCCCACGTTCTGGCCATGTTCGCACCCTCCTTCTTCACCGGGCACCTCATCAACCGGTTCGGTGTCGAACGCATCATCGCGGTAGGTCTCGTGATTCTCATGGGAGCGGGCATCGTCGGACTTTCCGGCGTGGAACTGTCGGATTTCTTCATCGCCCTTGTCCTGCTCGGGATAGGCTGGAACTTCGGCTATATCGGCGCAACGTCCCTTTTGACCGCGCATCACCGCCCTGAAGAGCGTGGACGGGTTCAGGGCATGAACGATTTCTTCGTGTTCGGCTGCGTCGGCATCGCCTCACTGACCTCCGGAGGCCTGATGAACTGCTCGGGCGGCGACGCCCAGACCGGCTGGCAGGCGGTGAATCTGGCAATGATTCCAATGCTTACCCTCGCCGGCGCCTCACTCGTCTGGCTGGCCATTCGCGTAAAGCAGTCGCGGGTCTAAACCCCTCCAAGGGTCACCAGCGACCGCTCGCGACCGTCCACAACAGCCCCACGCGGGAGCGAAACTCCGAGACTTCCAGCCCTTCGGTGATCACCGCATCGGGCTTCGCCACGGCCATCGACAGCCGTTTCTCCGCAAGCCATCCAGGAGCGAGCGCGGCAATGGCCGTGTCTGGAACCACCTCACGTTTGGCCCGCGCCCGCCGGATCGCCTCACGCCCCGACGCCGCCAGATCACCAATCGCCACGGAGCTCGGCAGCAGGTTGCGCTGGCGGTTCTCCAGTTCCGGAAGAGCCCGCAAAAACGCCGCCACCCCTGCACCCCAGGCAAAATCGCGCACCGTCAGCAACGCCTCATCCGACGCCCCCAGATGGCTCGCGGCCAACACCATCAAATGCCCATAACTGCGGTGAACGTAGCGGTCGACATCACTTCGGTCGTCCAGCGTCTCCACACCCGCATCGACGAGGCGCGCCTGGATCATCTCCTGCACCAGACCTTTGGGAAGGTCCGCATCCCGGATCACCCGCGCCAGCGGTTCCACCACCTCATGCCGTCGCGGGGTATTCCCGGCGTAAATTTCGTCAACCGCATCCGTCCACCATTGCAACCGGATCTGCGCCAGCATCTCCTCTGACGCGACCCAGGGTGCGCGTGCGATCTCAAGGTGGAAGGCATAAAGCGCAAGCAGCCCGGCACGTTTTTCCTCCGGCGCGGCCGCGACGGTCCGCCACCGGTCCGGATCGCCCCGCTCGACCAGAGCCTCACATTCGGTTTCGCTCATTCGGCCGGGATGGATTTTGGCCTGCCCAGAGCCGGCGCCCCGTCGTGGACAAGTTTCCACACAACGGCATCCTGAAGCGCCTGGAAACTCGCATCAACGATATTGGCCGACACACCCACAGTGGACCAGCGCCGACCACTGCCCTCCTCGCTGTCGATCAGAACACGGGTCACCGCATCCGTACCGCTTCCGGTGATCCGAACCCGGAAATCCACCAGCTTCATGTCATCGATGTGGCTCTGATATGGCCCCAGATCCTTCGCCAAAGCACGGTACAGCGCATTGACCGGCCCCTGATCCGCGCCCGAAACCGGGTCATGGCTCTCGGAGACATTCATGGCCCGCTCGTCCCCGAAACGCGCCGCCACCACGGCCTCGGACACCGTCACCATCTGCCCCAGGGCGTTCTCCCGCCGCTCCACCATCACGCGGTAGCGTTCCACATGGAAAAACTGCGGCAAACGGTCCAGCAGGTGCAGCGCCAGCAGCTCAAAACTGGCCGACGCCTCGTCATAGGCATAGCCGTGATCCTCGCGCTCCTTCACCTGAGCCAGGATTGCGGCAAGGCGCTCATCGCCGGGCGCCACCTCAATGCCCGCCTCCATCAGACGCTTGCGCAGGTTCGACTGCCCGGCCTGGTTCGACATCGGCACGATACGCTCATTGCCGACCACCCCTGGCGGCACATGCTCATAGGTACGCGGATCCTTAAGAATGGCCGAGGCGTGCAACCCCGCCTTATGGGCAAATGCCGATGCTCCGACATAAGGCGCCGCCGGGTTCGGGACGCGGTTCAGAATACCGTCCAGCGTGCGCGACAGCTTGGTCAACTCACCGAGGCGTTCCCGGCTTACCCCAATCTCATATTTCGAGGCATAGGGCTCCTTTAGAAGCAGCGTCGGAATCAGGCTGACCAGGTTGGCATTGCCACACCGCTCGCCCAGTCCGTTCAGTGTTCCCTGGATTTGCCGCGCCCCGGCATCCACGGCTGCCAGCGAATTGGCCACGGCATTTTCCGTATCATTGTGGGTGTGAATACCAACATGGTCACCGGGGATACCCGCCGCGATGACCGCCGCCGTCACTTCCGCCACCTCATGCGGCAGGGTGCCACCATTGGTGTCACACAAAACCACCCAGCGCGCACCAGCGTCATATGCCGCCTTCAGGCACTCAAGCGCATAGCCCGGATTGGCGCGGTATCCGTCGAAGAAATGTTCCGCGTCGAACAACGCCTCACGGCCAAGGCTGACGAGGTGCGCCACGGAGTCGCGGATGTTGGTGAGGTTTTCCTCCAGCGGAATGCCCAGCGCCGTCTCAACGTGAAACTCATGGCACTTGCCAACGATGCAAACCGCCGGCGTGCCTGCGTTGACCACACCCGCCAGCACGTCATCATTCGCAGCCGACCGCCCCGACCGCTTGGTCATGCCAAAGGCGGCAAAGGTCGCCCGCTCCAGCCTTGGCGCTTTTTCAAAAAACGTGCTGTCGGTCGGATTGGCTCCGGGCCAGCCACCCTCGACATAATCAATTCCCAGCGCATCCAATGCAGTCGCTAGGACGGTTTTGTCCTCAGCCGTAAAATCCACACCCTGCGTCTGCTGACCGTCGCGGAGTGTCGTGTCGTATATGTAAAGGCGTTCGCGGGTCACAACGGCAACCTCCGGTCATTCACCCCGACCAGGGTCGCCTGAGCGCGGCGGCTCTTTCGCGTTCCTGACGCGCACTCACACAACCTAAAGGCGATTATATCCGCGGATATATTTCCTCGAACCGTTGAAAATCCAGCCGGATTCAATTCCATCCACATCACAGGCCCTCCAGTTTTGAGAGGTCGAATTTGGGACCGAGGTCCCAAACCGGTCCCTCCGGCGTGTCCTTCACCACCACTCCGGCGGCCGCAAACCCGTCGCGCAGGGCATCGGCGCGCACAAAATCCCGGTCCGACCGTGCTTGCGTCCGAGCAGCCAATAGCTCCTCAATGCGCGCGGCAACGGCGTCTCCGGCGTCTGGCGCAGCGGCCCACTCCCCGAGCGTGTCATCAAGAATTCCCAGGAGACCGGAGGACGCCTTGAGATCCGCCGCATTGCCACCTGCCGCGAGGCGGTGCAGTTCGGCCATGGCACCGGGCGTGTTCAGGTCATCACCCAGAGCATCGAGCACCGCAGGCGCGACATTCCCGGCGGCCACACCATCCGTCATCTTTCGCCATTTGCGCAGGGTTGCCTCGGCCTCCTCAGCCTTCCTCGCGGTCCAGTCCATCGGCTTCGAGTAATGCGTGCCGAGGAATACGAAACGGATCACCTCGCCGGGGATGCCCTGGTCCAGCAGGTCGCGCACCGTGAAGAAATTGCCCAGCGATTTGGACATTTTCCGCCCCTCGACCTGAAGCATCTCGTTGTGGAGCCAGACATTGGCGAAACCGCCCTCCGGATGCGCGCAGCGGGACTGGGCGCATTCGTTTTCGTGGTGCGGGAATGTCAGGTCGTTGCCACCCCCGTGAATGTCAAAACTCTCCCCGAGCAGGTCGAACGCCATGGCGGAGCATTCGATATGCCACCCCGGACGGCCATGGCCCCACGGGCTATCCCAGCCGGGTTGATCATCGGTTGAGGGCTTCCACAGCACAAAATCCATCGGGTCGCGTTTGTAGGGAGCCACCTCCACCCGCGCACCGGCCTTCATGTCATCGAGCGACCGGCGGGCCAGGGAGCCGTAGTCGCCATCGGACGTGACATCGAACAGCACATGGCCCTCCGCCTCATAGGCGTGGCCGCGCTCGATCAGGGTTTCAATCATCGCGATCATCTGCGGGATGTATTCCGTCGCCCGTGGCATATGGGTCGGCGTCAATGCGCCAAGCGCGCCCATGTCGTCGAGATACCACTGGATCGTCTCGTCCGTGATGTCGCGGATCGGCCGCCCGGTCTCGGCCGCACGTGTATTGATCTTGTCGTCAACGTCGGTGAAATTGCGCACATAGGTGACGTGATCCGCGCCGTAGACATGGCGCAGCAGCCGAAACAGCACATCGAATACCACAACAGGACGCGCATTGCCCAGGTGGGCGCGGTCATAAACCGTTGGTCCGCAGACATACATGCGCACATCGCTGGGATCGATGGGACTGAACTCGTCCTTGCGGCGGGTTCTGGTGTTCTGAAACCTGATCTTTGTCATGTGTCCTACATCCGGCTTGCGCGCGGCGGGCTATCACATGTGTCCGGGGATGGGAATGCAGAAGCGCGCCGCGTGACTGGTGTCAGCAGCAAATAATTGAAATCGCGCGGGTGGTCTGCCTTTTCATGGCAAAGCTTATGGGCCAAAGCCGCATGGCAATCAAGTCTCCCGTGAGGCCTTGCCGCTTGCCAAACCGGCAGCGGTTGGCGAAGGTCGCGTCCAAACAAACCGGGGGACCCAACCATGCGCCACGATCCAGGACCCGCATTCCGCGCCCTGCACAAACCGGGAAATCCCTTCATTCTCGCGAACGCCTGGGATGTGGGATCGGCGCGGGTGCTTGCCGGTCTGGGGGCGGAGGCCATTGGAACCACCTCCGCCGGGTTTGCCTTCACGCGGGGCCTGCCCGATGGCGCCCGCATTTCTCTTGAGGAGGCGCTCATTCACTCCGCCGACCTGGTGGCCGCCACGAACCTGCCCGTGAGCGGGGACCTGGAGAACGGCTACGCGGACGCGCCGGATGGCGTGGCCCAAACCGTCAGGCTCGCCTGCGAGGCCGGTCTGGCCGGTGCCTCGATTGAGGACATCCGCCTGCCCGGCGCGGAGGCCTATGACTTCGACCTGGCGGTTGAGCGTATCAAAGCCGCCGCGGCGGAGGCGCGGGCCCTGCCACGGGATTTCGTCCTTTTGGCCCGCGCGGATGGTGTAATGACCGGCGCCTATGACCTGGATGAGGCCATCCGGCGCATTCAGGCGTTTGAGGTGGCCGGAGCCGATGCGGTCTACATACCCGTCCTGCCCGACGCGTCGGCCGTGAAACGGGTTTGCTCCAGCGTTTCGGTGCCGGTCAACGTGCTGGCGGTGGGGGCGGTTGCGCAGATGGGCCGCGACGCGATTGGGGAGGCCGGGGCCGCCCGTATCAGCCTTGGCTCGGCGCTTGCCCGCGCCACCCACAGCGTATTGGTCTCAGCGGCGACCGCGATGCTTGAGACAGGTAGTTTTGGGGAAATTTCCGACACAGTGCCGGGGTCACGGATTGATGAACTCCTCAAATGCGGTGCGCGCGGCTGAGCGCTTAAAAATCGGGGATTTCTTCTGGTCACTGCCCCCATTTGGGTGCAACAGTTGGCTGACCCAATCATTACCGGAAGCACCATGCCTGTTATCAACAGTATCGCTGACAATGCCACCGCCATCGCGGAATTGCGGCGGGATCTGCACATGCATCCCGAGATCATGTTCGAAACCCACCGCACCAGTGCGCTGGTGGCGGAGAAACTGCGGGATTTCGGCTGCGATGAGGTGGTGACCGGTCTGGGCCGGACCGGCGTTGTGGGGGTTATCCGAGGACGGGAAACCGGCTCGGGGCGCGTGATTGGAATGCGTGCCGATCTGGATGCCCTGCCCATAGTTGAGGAAACGGGCCTTGAACACGCGTCGAAAACGCCCGGTGCGATGCATGCCTGCGGGCATGATGGCCATACCTCGATGCTGCTGGCCGCGGCTGAATATCTCTGCGCCACGCGGAATTTCGACGGTACGGCCGTCGTGATTTTTCAACCCGCCGAGGAAGGTGGCGGCGGTGGCCGGGAAATGGTTGAGGACGGGCTGATGGAAAGGTTCGGCATCCAGGAGGTCTACGGGATGCACAACATGCCCGGCCTTCCGGTCGGCAGTTTCGCCACCCGCGAGGGTTCCATCATGGCGGCGTCGGACGATTTCACCATCCATGTGCGCGGAAAAGGCGGCCATGGTGCCCTGCCCCATCTCTGTGTGGACACGACGCTGATCGCCAGCCACATCATCATCGCACTGCAAAGTGTGGTATCGCGCAACACCGACCCGATGCAGTGCGCCGTGGTCTCCGTCACCAACATCTCGACCGACAGCACCGCCACAAATGTCATCGCGGAGAACGTGGAAATGAGCGGCACGGCCCGCAGTCACGACCCGGAGGTCAAGAAGATGCTGGAAAAGCGCATCGTCGAGATAGCAAAGACCACCGCGGCGGCATTCGGGGCTGAGGCCACAGTCGATTACCGGCACGGCTATCCCGCCACGGTCAACACGCCCGATCAGACCCGCTTTGCGGTGGACGTGGCCTCTGAAATCTCGGGCGCCGCGAATGTGGAGCCGAATTTCCCCGCGGGCATGGGCTCGGAGGATTTCTCCTTCATGCTGAACGAACGGCCCGGCACCATGATCTTCATTGGCAATGGTGACAGTGCGGCCTGGCACCATCCGAAGTTCGACTTTAATGACGACGCAATTCCCTACGGCGCGTCGTACTGGTCACGCCTTATCGAAAGATCAATGCCTGCGGGAGGTTAGGGCTGGTCGCCGTCCTGGATGCGCCATTCGGGAAGATTGACGAACGAGTTCTTCAGCGCCTCGCTCCAGGCGTCAGACATGGCCGAGAAGTTGGGATCACCCGGCTCAATCCGTTCGCAATAGCCAACCAGGTGCCGGTCGCGCGGGATCACCGCGAGATCGAGCGGCATGCCAACCGAGAGGTTCGAGCGCAGCGTGGAATCCATCGACAGAAGCGCGGCCTTGCGGCCGTCCTCCAGCGTGGTCTCGGGTGTCACAACCCGGTCCAGGATCGGTTTGCCGTACTTGTGCTCACCGATCTGAAGGAACGGCGTGTCGGCGGTGGCCTCAATAAAGTTGCCTTCGGGATAGACAAGGAACAGGCGCATCTGACCGCCCCGCCGCTGACCCGCCAGCAGAATCGTGGCCGATGCCGACTGGTTCATGCTGCCCATCAGGCCGCCGATAGAGACGCTGACCTCGTTGAGTGTTTTGCCAACGATCTCAGCGGCGGCGAGCATGCTCGGCGCCTTCATAACACACTGGTCCGGGGACGCGTCGGGATCCTCCATGCGGTGGCGCAGTTTAGCCATCACGGTCTGTGTCACCGACAGGCTGCCGGCCGTCAGCATGACGATGGCCCGCTCGCCCGGATCCTCGAACACATACATCTTCTTGTAGGTGGAGATGTTGTCTATACCAGCGTTTGTACGCGTGTCGGACAACATAACCACCCCCGCGTTAAGGAGCAGACCAACACAGTACGTCATACGCCAATTTTCCCCGGAACCACTACTGCTGTGCGGACACCATGACCGAAACGTCCATGGCTTCCCCACCTCCTCCACGCGATACACCACGAATCGGGGCGGCTTCAATAGAATCCCGCCCCGAGCTCAGTCGAATGTAGCGGTCATCGGGGCAGCATTCATTGGCAGGGTCAAAGCCGATCCAGCCCAGCCCATCGATAAACAGCTCCGCCCAGCCGTGGCTGGCCTCCTCTGGCGCGCCATCGGCCCCGGACAGGAGATACCCTGTCACGTATCGGGCCGGCATGCCGGCAAGATGCGCCATAACGATCATCGCATGGGCATGGTCCTGACAGACGCCTTCGCCCTTTTCCAGGGCCTCGCTCGCCGTGGATTGCGCATCCGTGGCCCCCGGCGTGTATTTGATCGAGGCCGTGACGGCGGCGGCAATGGCATGGGCGCGGGCCAGGTGGTCGCTCCCGCTGATATCGGCCACCGCGTCTTCGAGCAGGTCTACAAACTGGCGGGAGGACTGGGTCAGGGAAGTCGGCTGAAGAAATACCCGTGGCGAGGTGATCTCGCGGTGGTTCTTCAGAATGCCTGAGGTGTCATTGGTCTCGACAACACCGATCACGACGATCTCGATCCGCTCAACCGGGCCTTCCACGGTCATTGTGGAGATGTGGTTGCCCGAGCCGTCCACGAAATCCGCACCGAATTCAGCACCTTCCGCCGCAATGTCCCATTCGATCACCCTCTGGGAGGCGGAATCGGACGGCGTCAGACGGTGACACTGGGTTACGAACCGCATCGGAGCGTCAAATTCGTAGACGGTGGAATGTCTCACGTTAAGACGCATTACTGTACCCCAAAGAGATAGCTGTCGGCGACGCTCTGACCGAGGGTCGCGTTGTCGTTGATAAACCGGGTCAGAAACTCGTGCAGGCCTTCCTCAATGACATGATCAAGCGTCGTGGTGGACAGTTCGGTCAGCATTTTCTGAAGGTTGCGGCACGCGGGCGATTCCGAGCCGTAGGCAGCGGAGAGTCGGTCCAGATGCAGTCCAACCCGGTTGGCGCTGAACAGGAGCGACCGCGGGCAGGCCCGATTGAAAATCAGAAAATCGGTGATTTTGCGCGGGCTGTATTCGCTGCCATAGGACCAGTGGAAAGACCGGAAGACCGAAAGCGACCGCAGAAGCGTCGACCACTGATAGGTGTCCACACCGCCCCCGACCGTGTCCGTGGTCGGCAGGAGGATATAGTATTTCACGTCCAGAATACGCGCGGTGTTGTCGCCCCGCTCGATATAGGCGCCGAGATTGTAGAAATCGTAGCCATCATTCTGAAGATGAGTGCCTTCGGTTTCCCCGCGGAAGAGCGCGCTCTGACGTTTGGTCCAGTCGCACAGTTCCGGCAAAGCCAGTTCCGAGCGTGGGGTCCGTTCGAGTTCCCGCAGTTCCAAATATGCAGAATTGAGCGCATCCCACATACTGGTGGTCAGCGCGGTCCGGACCGCCCGGCCGTTCTGCCGGGCGTTTTCCAGACAGGATATAATGCTCGACCCGTTGTCGCGGTCGAAAAACATCCAGGATTCCACATCCCGCTGCTTCACCTCGCCGCTGCCGTATTTGTCGCGGAAGCCGGCGGATGATCCGGCCGCCACAACGAGGGATTCCCATTCGTTGCGGTTGCCCGCGCCCGTCGAGGGCATAAGCGACATCCGGTATCCGACCTCAAGCAGCCGGGCCATCGTTTCCGAGCGTTCCATGTAACGCCCGATCCAAAACAAGTTCTCTGCCGTGCGGCTGAGCATGTTACCCCCTCAATCCGCCAGTACCCAGGTGTCCTTGACCCCGCCGCCCTGACTGGAATTCACCACCAGCGAGCCTTCGGTCAGCGCGACACGCGTCAGGCCGCCTGGCGCCAGATGCACCTCCTTGCCAACGAGGCAGTAGGGGCGCAGGTCCACGTGCCGCGGCGCGATGCCCTCGTCGACGAATGTCGGACAGGTGGACAGCGCAAGCGTCGGCTGGGCGATAAATTCCTCGGGTTTCGCGCGAATGCGGTCGGCGTAGTTGCTGACCTCCTCCGCCGTGGACCTCGGCCCCACCAGCATTCCGTAACCGCCCGAGCCGTGCACCTCCTTGACCACGAGGTCCTTGAGGTTCTCTAGGACGTATTTGCAGTCGTCGGGATCCGCACATTTGTAGGTCTGGACGTTGTTCAGGATGGGCTGCTCGCCGAGGTAGAACCGGATCATCTCCGGAACGTAGATATAGACCGCCTTGTCGTCGGCCACGCCCGCACCTGGTGCCGAGGCAATGGCCACGCCGCCCGAACGGTATACGTTCATGAGGCCCGGAACACCAAGCATGGAATCCGGCCGGAAACACAGGGGATCAATGAAGCTGTCGTCAATGCGGCGATAGATCACATCAACCTTTTGCGGGCCCTGGGTGGTCCGCATGTAAACAAAATCACCCTTAACAAAAAGATCCTGACCCTCGACCAGTTCGATACCCATCTGGTCCGCGAGGAAGGAATGCTCGTAATAGGCGCTGTTGAACGAACCCGGCGACAACAGAACGCTGACCGGATCCCCCTCGGTCTTGCGCGGTGCAACGGAGGCCAGTGTGCGTCGGAGCAGATTCGGATAGTTGTCCACGGGTGCGATACGCGCGGTCCGGAAAAGCTCCGGGAACATGCGCATCATGATCTCGCGGTTTTCCAGCATGTAGCTGACACCCGACGGTGTGCGGCAGTTGTCCTCAAGAACAAAAAACTCACCCGGGCCGGTACGCACGAGGTCGATGCCCACGATGTGACTGTAAACGCCGGCCGGGGGATCAATTCCCACCACCGCGTTCTCATAGGCCTCATTGCGGTAAACCAGATCGGCCGGGATAATTCCCGCGCGGATGATTTCGCCGCGATGGTAGACGTCGTGCAGAAACGCATTGAGCGCGCGCGCCCTCTGCTTCACGCCCCTTTCGAGTTTCCGCCACTCCGGTTCGGTGAACACCCGGGGCATCATGTCGAACGGGATCAGACGTTCCGTGTCCCCGCCCTCGCCGTAGACGGCGAATGTGATGCCGATGCGCCGAAAAAGGGCCTCGGCCTCTTTTTTCTTCTGGAGCAGCACCTCGGGTGGTGTGTTCTTTACCCACTGGTCGAGCTTTTCGTATGCCGGGCGTATGGCATCGCCGTCATACATTTCGTTGAAGTTTCGAATCCGCCTTCCCCCTGACTTTGTCGCGAGTTCAGTAAATTTGCTCGGAGCATACATTGCAATACGCGGTCAGCGGGAAAAAGTTCCGAATCCGGCAATGATCAAAAAACAGGCAGAGATTTCGTTAACGATGGCAGGCAGTGCAGCTGTCGGATTTAAACCGGTTTGAGGGAATGCCGGTTTGCATCCTGAGACCTGTTGTGGTTAGATTTTTGTCAAATGGGCCTAACGTCCAGACATTAAACAGGGAATCAGCATGACAGCCAACAGTGGCAACGACGCCTTTGTGGTATTTGATCATGTTCAGAAGAGCTACGACGGTGAAACCCTCGTCGTAAAGGACCTTAATCTCCAGATCGGAAAAGGTGAGTTTTTGACCATGCTGGGCCCGTCGGGCTCGGGAAAAACGACCTGTCTGATGATGCTTGCGGGGTTTGAGACCGCGACGCATGGCGAGATCCTTCTGAACGGACGGCCCATAAACAACATTCCACCGCATCAGCGCGGTATCGGCATGGTGTTCCAGAGCTACGCCCTCTTTCCTCACATGACGGTTGAGGAAAACCTCGCCTTCCCCCTCGAGGTGCGCGGAATGAGTGCCGCGACACGCGAGGAAAAGGTCAAACGGGCTCTTGAGATGGTTCAGATGGGTGAGTTCGGCTCCCGCCGTCCGGCCCAGATGTCGGGCGGGCAGCAGCAGCGCATCGCCCTGGCCCGCGCCCTGGTGTTCGAGCCGGATCTCGTTCTGATGGATGAGCCGCTTGGCGCGCTCGATAAACAGCTTCGCGAGCATATGCAGTATGAGATCAAGCATCTGCACGAGCGGCTTGGCATCACCGTTGTCTACGTGACCCACGACCAGTCCGAGGCCCTTACCATGTCGGACCGAGTGGCGGTGTTTAATGACGGGGTCATCAAACAGCTTGCCACGCCGCAGGACCTCTATGAGCGCCCCGACAACAGCTTCGTGGCGCAGTTTATCGGTGAAAACAACAAACTGCCCGCCAAGGTGGAATCGCGCGAGGGCGATATCGTCACTGTTGCCCTGCCGTCGGGCAAAGCCTGCCAGGCGCTTGCCGTCAACTGCGGCGGCACGGGATCTGACACGCTTCTGTCCATCCGGCCTGAGCGGGTGAGAATCGGCGCGGCCGAGGACGTAAATTCGACCGAGGGCAAAGTCCTCGAACTGATTTACCTCGGCGACCACATCCGGTGTCGGCTGAATGTGCACGGGAACGAGGAATTCGTGGTAAAGGTGCCTAACTCCTCCGACGCGGGCCAGCTTTCGGTGGGGGAAACCACCCGCGTCACGTGGGCGCCCGAGGATGCCCGCGCGCTGGACATGCTGTAAATCTGGACCTGAATAGTCCCGACCGGAGTTTGGCGGGCCACCGGCCGCCACTCCAGAACAACCAAACTGAATAACCAACTGCGGAGATGATACCAAAAATGTTGAAATCCACCCTCCTACTGACGACCGGCCTGACCGGTCTTGCCATGGCGGCAAAGGCTGACATCACGGTCATGTCCTGGGGCGGCTCTTATGCCGTTTCGCAGGTAGAGGCCTACCACAAGCCGTTCACGGCGGAGACCGGAATTGGCGTAAACTCCGTGGATGCGGACAACCCGGCAACCCCGATCAAGGCGCAGGTTGAGGCCGGCAACGTGACCATCGACGTGGCCGATGTCGAGTATTCCGACGCGATCCGTCTGTGTGACGAGGGCCTTCTGGAGGAACTTGACACCTCGATGCTGCCCCCTGCCCCGGATGGAACCCCGGCGGAGGAAGACTTCATTGAAGGTGCGCTGACCGACTGTGCGGTGGCAAACATCGTCTGGTCCACCATCTATGCCTACAACACCGAGAACGTTGAAGGCACGCCGACCACCATGGCGGATTTCTTCGACCTTGAGACCTTCCCGGGCAAGCGCGGCCTGCGCAAGACAGCGAAAGCCAACCTGGAAATGGCGCTGATCGCGGATGGCGTTCCGGCTGAGGAGGTCTATGACCTGCTCGAAACCGATGAGGGTGTGGACCAGGCCTTCGCCAAACTGGAAACCATCAAGGACGACGTGGTCTGGTGGGAAGCCGGCGCGCAGCCGCCGCAGCTTCTGGCCGATGGTGAGGTCGTGATGTCCACCGCCTATAACGGCCGTATCTTCAACGCCGCCGTGGCCGAGGATCAGCCGCTTGAGGTTGTCTGGGACGGTCAGATCCTCGATTTCGACCTCTTTGTGATCCCGAAAGGCGCGCCGAACCTCGAGGAAGCAAAACAGTTCATCGCGTTTTCGACCGACACCGAGCGTCTTGCCGCACAGGCCAGCTGGATCTCCTACGGTCCCGCGCGTCTGTCCTCCGGCCCGCTCGTTGGTCTCTATTCCGACGGCGAGACCGAAATGGCGCCGCACATGCCCACGGCTGAAGCCAATCTGAGCAATGCCCTGGTCAACGATTTCGAGTTTTGGGCTGACCGGGACACCGATCTGAACGAGCGCTTCAACGCCTGGCTCGCCAACTGATCACCTGACTGCCATGTGGAGCCCGGCCGGGCTCCACATATCGCCCGACCAAGGGGAGAGAGATACGAATGGCAAACCTGGCGGACGCGCGGGGCAACGGCCCGGCACCCACACTGACCACAGCGGATGGCAAGCCGCTCCGCGAGGCGCTGGCAAAGGCGGAACGGCACGCACGCAACCGCGCGTTTTTCCTCGTACTTCCCCTGCTCCTCTTCATTCTCATCACTTTCGTGGCCCCCATCGCGCAGATGCTGCACCGGTCGGTCCACAACCCCGCTTTCTCCGACAACATGCCCAACCTTGTGGCCTGGTTTGAGGAAAACCCCGAAGGCATCAGCCCCGATGAGGGCGGGTGGGATGCACTGGCGCAGGACCTGATCCTCGCCCGTGAGAACAAGACCGCCGGCCTCGTCGGCACCCGCGTCAATTACGAGCTTTCCGGCACGCGGTCGCTGTTCACCAAAGGCGCACGCAATGCCCGCAAACTTGAACCTCCCTACAGGGAAGCAATCCTCGACCTTGACGAGGACTGGGCCGATCCGGCGCTTTGGCAGGTCATGCGCGGCGCGTCGTCGGCCTACACGTTCAATTTCTACTATGCCGCGGTCGACAAGACCCTCGATCAGGACGGGAACATTGTTGATGTGGACGAAAACCGGAAGGTTTACGTTAAACTCTTCACCCGCACGCTGATCCTGTCGCTACTGATTACCTTCCTGACATTCATTCTGGCCTATCCGATCGCGCACCTGCTCGCGACCCTGCCGCTGCGCTATTCCAACCTGCTGATGATCTTCGTGCTGCTGCCCTTCTGGACGTCACTTCTGGTCCGTACCACCGCCTGGATCGTGCTGTTGCAAAGCCAGGGTGTGGTGAACGACTCGCTCGTCGCGACGGGCATTATTGATGACGAGAGCCGCATTCAAATGATCTACAACCAGACGGGTACGATCATTGCCATGACACATATCCTTCTGCCCTTCATGGTGCTGCCGCTTTATTCGGTGATGCGGCCGATCAACCCGTCCTACGTCCGCGCGGCCCGTTCGCTGGGTGCCACAAGCTGGACCGCGTTTCGGCGGATCTATTTCCCGCAGACGATCCCAGGCATTGGTGCGGGCGCCCTGCTGGTCTTTATTTTGGCGGTTGGGTATTACATCACACCCGCACTTGTCGGCGGCTCTGATGGTCAGCTGATCTCGAACCTTATCGCGTTTCACATGACCAATTCGCTCAACTGGTCCATGGCTGCGGCGCTTGCGACCATTCTGCTGACCGGCATTCTGCTGCTTTACTGGCTCTATGACCGGCTGGTAGGTATCGATAATCTGAAACTGGGGTGAACCGACATGGCTCTACCATCACATGCATCCACCCTGGAGAAAGTCTGGCACTACGCCTATCTGGTGATTTGCTCCCTGATCTTCCTTTTTCTGATTGCCCCGATCCTGATCGTTATCCCGCTCAGCTTCAACGCGGAGCCTTATTTCACCTTCACGGAAAAAATGCTGGCGCTGGACCCGACCGGGTATTCCGCGCGCTGGTATGACCTTCTTCTGACCTTTGGCATGGAGAACCCCGATGGGCCGCGCACCGGCAGCTGGTGGGCCGATGTCTGGAGCAACGCGCACTGGGTCAATGCCGCGAAGAACTCGATCATTATCGGCTTTTTCTCCACGATCCTCGCCACCTGTCTTGGCACCATCGCGGCGCTCGGTCTGTCGCGTCCGGAAATGCCGTATCGTCGGGCGATCATGGCGGTTCTGATCTCACCCATGATCGTGCCGATCATCATCACCGCGACCGGCCTGTTTTTCTTCTATTCCATGACCGGCCTGGCCAATTCCTATTTCGGGATCATCCTGGCCCACGCGACACTCGGCATTCCCTTCGTCATTATTACGGTGACCGCCACGCTGGTCGGGTTTGACCACTCGCTCACCCGGGCTGCCGCCAGTCTCGGGGCGACACCGACCCGGACCTTTTTCCGTGTGATCATGCCGCTGATCCTGCCGGGCGTGATTTCCGGGGCGCTGTTTGCGTTCGTGACGTCCTTTGATGAGGTGGTCGTCGTGCTCTTCGTGGCCGCCCATGACCAGCAGACCATTCCGCGCCAGATGTGGAACGGCATCCGCGAACAGATCAGCCCGGCCATCCTGTCCGTGGCAACAATCCTCGTGATCATTTCGATCCTGCTACTGACGACGGTGGAACTTCTGCGCCGCCGGTCGGAGAAACTGCGGGGCGTAAGTCCGGGATGACCGCAATTATGGCAGGCCCCGTGGTCGAGGGGGCCCCGCATGATCACGACGTAAACGAGGACGGCGAACTGATCGCCTGCGTGGTCTGTGATGCCCTGCACACGGTGCCGACCATTCCACCGAAGGCGGCCCTGCGATGCGTCAGATGCGGCAACGTCCTGCTGCGCTCCCCGGGCCCGGCGCTCGACCGTATTCTTGCGAGTGCCTTTACCACGGTGATCCTGGTCGTATCCGCGCTGTTTTTCCCGTTCCTTCAGATTTCGGCCAGCGGCTTCACCAGCGCCACCACTCTTGTCGAGACGGCTTTCGCCTTCAAGGGAGGGCTGACAACGCCGCTTACGTTCGTTCTGATTTTCACGATCATCGTTCTGCCGATCATCCGGGCACTGGCCCTGACCTGGGCGGTCATGCCCATTCGCCTGAACCTGCGCCCCCTGCCCCAAGCCAAGGCCGCGTTCCGGCTCGCCAACCTGCTCCGGCCATGGTCGATGATCGAAGTGTTTATCGTTGGCGTCGTTGTTGCCCTTGTCAAAATCGGTGGAATGGCCAAGGTGGGTCTGGGTTTGGCATTCTGGGAACTGCTGCTGATCCTGATAATCGTGATCCTTGAGGCTACCAGCCTCTGTGAAAAGACCATATGGCGCATTCTGGAACGGAAAAGCAGGTACTGACAGCCCGCGAGGCGGGTCTGCTGGGTTGTGGCACCTGCGGGCGCGTTTCACCAAAAGGCACCACGGTCTGCCCGCGTTGCGAGACGCCGCTTCATTCCCGCAGACCCGGAAGCATCGAGAAGGTCTGGGCCTGGTGGTTGGCGGGCATTTTCGCATATATCCCGGCCAATCTTTATCCCATGCTCCGCACAAGCTTTCTCGGACGGGAGCAGGATTCGACCATTGTCGGCGGCGTTATTGACCTGATCCATCACGGCTCCTTTCTGATCGCGGCCATAGTTTTTTTTGCCAGCGTAATCATCCCGGTGAGCAAATTTTTTGCCGTCGGCTACCTCGCCTGGACGGTAAAGGGTCGCGCCCATATCAGTGAGCACCAGCGCACGGTTCTCTACGAGGTTGTGGAGTTCGTGGGGCGTTGGTCGATGATTGACGTTTTTGTGGTGGCGGTCCTTGCCGCACTGGTCAATCTGGGCTTTGTTGTGAACTTCAAACCCGGGATCGCGGCGTTCTTTTTTGCGCTTTCAGTTGCCTTTACAATGATATCCGCGCTATCGCTGGACCCCAGACTTATCTGGGACAACAGCACAGGAGATGGTGCGTCTGATGAATGACACCACCCCCTCGGAACCGGTTATCGAAACGCCGAAACGCCGGTGGCTGCCGAAGTTTTCCCTGACCTGGATCATTCCTCTCGCCGCTCTGGCACTTTCCCTGTCCGTTGGCTGGCGTACCTACAACGAACGCGGGCCGCTCATCACCATCCTGTTCGAGAGCGCATCGGGCATCAAACCGCTCGAAACCGAACTGCGTTTTCGCGACATGACCGTCGGCACCGTTGAGACGGTGGAGTTTACCGATGATCTGTCCGAGGTCGCCGTCGGTGTGCGCCTTGACAAGGAGGTTGCGGAGTTTGTGGATGACGGGGCCGAGTTCTGGCTTGTGAGCGCGCGGGTCGGTCCGGCCGGGATTTCCGGCCTCGAAACCGTTTTGAGCGGAGCCTATATCGAAGCGTCCTGGGACCACATCAAGGGCCCGCGGCAAAGTGCCTTCACCGCTTTGGAAAAACCAAAACTGACCGCGGTCGATGAGGTTGGAACGCCGATTACGATCAGGGCGGCGGATGGCGGCTCGATTGCCGTGGGCGCACCGGTGCTGTTTAAACAGATCCCCGTGGGACGCATCGAAAGCGTGGAACTCGACGAGAGTGGCGATGTGATCATTTCCGCTTTCGTCGATGCGCCGCATGATCTTCGCCTGACCAGCTATTCCCGGTTCTGGAACGCCTCCGGATTTTCCATTGAACTTGGAGCCACAGGTGCCTCGTTCAACGTCGAAAGCCTAGCGGCGCTGGTTCAGGGGGGCGTGTCCTTTGACACTCTGACCTCGGGTGGCGAACTGATCGAACCCAATCACGAATTCTCCCTCTACCAGTCTGAGCGCGAGGCCCGCACCAGTGTGGTCAGCGAAGTTGAACAGGACGATCCCGTCCGCCTGACGGCGGTGTTTGATGGCTCCCTCGCGGGGCTCGAGGCCGGTGCGGCGGTGAAATTCCGCGGGCTCCGCGTGGGTGAGGTCACTGGGTTGAATGCGAGGGTCACGGAGACTGAGGAAGGCCCCAGCGTCGTTCTCGAAACCGCGTTCTACATCCTGCCCTCTCGCATTGGTTTCATCGACGAGGAAGGCTCCTATGAGCAAACCCTCGACCTCCTCGAAAGCGCCGTCAGCCGCGGCCTGCGCGCGCGGCTCGCCGGGTCGGGTCTCCTGAGCCAGAAGCTGGAGATCGAACTCATTGAGGCCACGGACGCCCCCGAGGCGGAGTTTGACCGGACCAGCGAGCCCTGGCCCACCGTGCCGACGGTCGAGACAGAAACCGCCGACATTGTGACATCCGCCGAAGGCATCATGACGCGCGTGTCCAACCTCCCGGTTGAGGAGATCATGGCGTCGGTGGCCACGCTGCTGAACAACGTAAACACACTGATTGAGAGCGACGAGATCCAGTCCGCCCCGGAAAACATAGGGCTTATGATTGCCGATCTGCGCGAGATCACCAGCGGCGACGACCTGCAGAACGCTCCTGCGGATGTGGCGGCCATTCTGGCCTCCGTGCGTGAAATCGTCGACCAGGTCGCGGAGCAGGAACTGGCTGGCAAACTTGCCGTCGCCATTGAGAACGCCAGCGCCGCCATCAGCCAGTTCGATCAGACGATGGAGCAAAACCTGCCCGGTCTCATGAGCGAGATCGAGGGTCTGACTGGTCGGGTCGCTGACCTGCCGCTTGAGGACCTGGTGGCATCGGCCACGGACCTTGTGGGTAGCGTTGACGCCGTGGTGCGCAGTGATGACGTGGCCAACTTGCCGATTGAGGTTACGGCCGCGGTCTCGGAAGTTCGGATGATTCTTGAGGAAATCCGCACCGGTGGCGCGCTCGACAACGCCAATGCCACGCTTCTTTCCGTGCGCACCCTCACCGAAGAAATCGCCGCCGCGCGGATCACGGAGTCGCTGGATCGCATCGTGGTGGAGACGGAAAACACGCTCGCCAACATCTCCGTGGCGTCCAATGACATGCCCGAGCTGGTGAACTCGCTCACAGATCTGTCCCGGAGGGCGTCAGAACTGCCGCTGGATGAACTCGTTGCCTCGACCACGGCGCTGATCGAAACCTTCGACGCGCTGGTGGGCAGCGAGGAGTTTGCCATGCTGCCCAGCAGCCTTGCCGACGCACTGACGGAGCTTCGTGCGGTGATGGCCGATCTGCGTGATGGCGGTGCTGTTGAAAACCTCAACACAACACTCGCCTCAGCCGACGAGGCCGCAGCCGCGATCACGCAGGCCGCCAACGATCTCCCGGCTCTCGTGGCCAGTTTCAACCAGGTGGCGCGCCGAGCGGATGCCGCACTTGCCACGCTCGGTCCAGATTCAGAGATAAACCGCGAAACCCTGATCCTGCTGCGTGAAGTGCGCGACGCCGCGCGGTCGGTCAACAATCTTGCGGTCGCACTGGAACGCCGGCCCAATTCGGTCCTGTTCGGGAGGTAGAGATGCGCAAATTCATGAAACTTGCGGGAGTGCCGTTGCTGGCCCTCGTGGCAGCCTGCAGCAGCCCGGAATACTATCTTCTGCCCCCTCCAACCGAAGCGCCGACCAAACTCGCCTCGCCCGTGCGCACGATCAGCGTCTCGGAAATCAGCCTGCCAAGCTATGCCGAAGCCATCGAAATGGCGGTAGTGACCGACCAGGGCGCGGTTGAACTCGACAGTTCCGCAAGCTGGGCCGACACGCCCCGCCGCGGGCTGACGAGGCATCTGGTGGCGGCGCTTGGCACGCGCCTCACCGCACAGGTTGGCGCGGAACCCTGGCCGGGCCTGGACCGTCCAGGGCTTCAGGTGTCAGTGCTGACCGACCGTCTGATTGGAAATGAGTCGGGAAGTCTCGAGTTCTCCGGCCAGTACATCGTGACCGATCCGGAATCAGGGCGCATTTTTGCGTCCGAGCGTTTCGACATTCGCACGGCCGTGCCGGTATCGGGATTTGAGGGGATCGCGGCCGCCCATGCCCGCGCGGTTGAACTTCTCGCGGACGACATCGCGGCCCGGATCAGTGGCAGCCCGCGCCCCGCGGCCTGAGATTTCACGTCCGTTGGCAATCGGTTAAGCCCAACCGCCTAGCATTGCGCCCCGTCGGAATGCAGGGGATCAATTGGCATGCAAACAATCTGGAGACGCGCACCGTTGGGCGCAGGCCTGGTTACTGGCCTGACGCTGACGCTTTCGGGCGTGCCCGCTCACGCGGATTTTCAGACAGATTTTCTGGCCGCCGTAAACGAATACCGCGCGACCGGCACCACATGCCCTGGCGTCACCGGCACCGGCGCGCCGCTGGAGCCAAACATCCTGCTGAACGCCGCCGCAACAATGTTCGCGGAAGCCCTCGTGGAGGGAAAAGCCACCCCGGAAGACAGCCTGCGTTTCACCCGGGAGACCGGCTACGTACACTGGCGCGTGACCGGCGGAATGGTGCAGACGCGGCTGCGCGAACCCACCGGGTCTTTCGTCGCCCGGACCCATGTCGGGGAGGAGACCACCTGCCGAAACCTGCTCGCGCCCGACCTGTCAGAGATCGGCGTCGCGACCTTCATTGGGGCGGACGCGACCACGTTCGTTTTCATCGCCGCCCGACCGTTTCGCCGCGACCGGCTGGCTACGTATCGGCAGGAATTTGTGGATCACATCAACGCAATGCGAGAGGCGGGCGCGACCTGTTTCGGCGTCGCCATGCCCCCGCAACCGCCGGTTCTCCCGAGCCCCGACCTGAACAAAGCCGCGCAGGCACACAGCGACGACATGGCAAGCGCGGAAAGCAATCCTCCCGATCCCCTTATCGGGCAGGACGGGTCCAACACCGAGCAAAGGTTCGAGGCCACCGGATGCGACGGGCGGAACCTGACTGAAACCGTGATGCCCAATGCCACCGATCCTGAAAGGACGCTGCTCTCAATGACCGGTCCCTATGGCATCGCGACGCCGGAACAGTGCCACGCCATCCTGGCAACCGCGCCGCATCTGGGCATCGGCCTCGCCCAGCCCGCGGAACGCGCAGCATCAGAGGCCGGGCGCGGACCGTGGCTTACGATCACCACCGCGCAACTGGATGAGCGATGCGCCGCAAGAGCCGAAGCTGCAGTTACATCCGAAACAGCGACGGTGGAGTTCGACCCTGACACAGACTACCGGATCACCAATGCCGGGCTACAAATGCCCCTCGTCCTCAGTGCGCAATCGACGAAACGCGAAGTTACGGAAGGCAGACAGAACGCGGCGTTTCTAGACACGCCCTCGCTCGACCGCGCCCAGAGATGGCGGCTCTCCGCAACAAGTGAGAGCGAAGGCTCCAAGGCCCCAGCCTACACCTTGACCTCCGGCTACCGGGGCAAAGGCCTGAACCTGACCGCTACGACCGGCGAGAATCCATTTTCTCTGACGAAAGCAGCGGACCAGGACGCCAGTGAATTTGCACGAGCCTCCCAGCACTGGTCCTTCGACCCGGTGGCTGGCATGCCCGACACTTACATGATCACGAATTCCGGCAGGAAAGGCATATACCTCGCGGCCACCCCGGGCGGTCACCTGACATTTACGGAAACGGGTTTCGGAAATGTGCTGGCCTACTGGCGCGTGGTCCCCGACAGCTAGAGAACGGTCTTGCGCGCGATCAGGGCCGCGCCGATCGTGCCGTCATCGAGGTAATCCAGCTCACCACCAATCGGCACGCCCTGGGCGAGGGACGTGACGCGAACACCCAGCGGACCAAGCTGGTCAGAGATGTAATGCGCTGTCGTCTGCCCGTCGATTGTCGCGTTGAGCGCGAGGATGACCTCCTGCGTCTGCTCCGCCACGACCCGTTCCGCAAGATCGGGGATGCGCAGGGTTTCCGGGCCAATGCCGTCCAGCGCGGACATCACCCCGCCCAGCACGTGATAGCGCCCCCGATAGGCGCCGCCCCGCTCCATCGCCCACAGATCCGCGACGCTTTCCACAACGCAAATTTCGCCATTGGCCCGCGCCGGATCGAGACAGATCGAACACGTGCCGGAGGTGGAAATGTTGCCGCAGGTGTCGCATTCACGGACCGTCTGCGCAACCTCAACGAGCGCCTTGCTCAAGGGATCCATCAGCGCGGACCGCTTGCGGATCATGGTCAGAACGGCCCGCCGGGCCGAGCGTGGCCCAAGCCCAGGCAGCCGGGCCATAAGCCCGATCAGCCGCTCCACCGGAGCGTCATCGTCGCGTCCGTTCATTCGGGTCCGGCCGCTCGGATCAGAACGGCAGTTTCATGCCCGCGGGCAGATCCAGTCCCTCGGCAACCTTGCCCATCTCTTCCTGAGCCGCGGCGGACGCCCGGGCCTGGGCATCCTTGATGCCGGCCACGATCAGGTCCTCAACGACCTCGCGCTGCTCCGGATCGAAAAGGGAGGGATCAATGCTCAGACCACGCACCTCGCCCTTGGCGGAGGCCGTGACCTTGACAAGGCCCGCACCGCTTTCGCCAACGACCTCAATGCTGTCGAGGCCGCTCTGGACCTCTTCCATGCGGGTCTGCATTTCCTTTGCCTGCTTCATGAGCTTGCCCATGTCGCCAAGCCCGCCCAAACCTTTCAGCATGGTTCAGTCCTCCTCAGAGAAGGGATCAAACGGATCCCAGTCATCGTCATCATCCACATCGATACTGTCATCAGCCGCAGCCCCCGGCGCATTGCCGGCATCCGCGACCCCGTCAGCGCCATGCGCGCGTATAGCGCTGATCGACGCCCCTGGAAAGGCCTCGAGCACCGCACTCACCAGAGGGTGAGACCGGACCTGCGACATCAGGTTCGCCTCTTCGCTGTCGCGCTTTTCCCGGATACTTGGTGCACCGCCCTGCCCGACAACCGAAACAACCCAGCGCACGCCCGTCCACTGGGACATTTTCTGGCCGATCCGCGCGGCAAGATCAGGCGCGGCCCCGTCGGCAGGTTCAAACTCAATACGCCCTGGCGAATAGGAAACGAGTTTCACCCCGTCCTCAATCTGCACCAGAAGCTGCATGTCCCGGTTGGCCCGCACGAGTGCGACAACATCCTCAAACTCCGCGAAACGGGCCAGAGCCTCGACATTTTGCGTCTGTGCGGCCTGGATCGGCGCCGGCTGTGGCTGCTGGACCGGGCGGGCCTGCACCGCAGCACCGGCCGTGGCACCATTGCCGGATGGGCCTTCCGTTGCCCGTCCGCCTCCGCCGCCCGGTCCGCCGCCGCCTGGTGCGGGGTCGCGGGTCAGCCTACGGATCAGGGCCTCGGGGCTGGGCAGTTCGGCCACATGGGTAAGCCGGATGATCGCCATTTCCGCCGCCATCATGGCATTGGGCGCCGCGGTCACCTCATCCATCGCCTTGAGCAGCATCTGCCACATGCGGGTGAGTTTCGGGATCGTCAGTTTGTCTGCAAACTGCAGCCCCCGCGCCCGTTCATCGGGTCCAATGGTCGGATCTTCCGCCGCCTCGGGTGTGATGAGAATCATTGAGACCCAGTGCGTCACCTCCGAGAGATCGCGCAACACTGCCAGGGGGTCGGCCCCGGAGGCATACTGGCTGCCAAGCTCATCCAGGGCAGCCTTCACGTCGCCCGTCATCACATGCTCGAACAGATCGAGAATGCGCCCCCGGTCGGCGAGCCCCATCATGGCGCGGACCTGATCGACACCGGTCTCGCCGCCACCGTGGGCAATTGCCTGGTCGAGCAGGCTCGTCGCGTCACGGGCGGAACCCTCAGCCGCGCGCACGATCAGTTCCAGGGCCTCTCGAGTGATATTGGCCTTTTCGGATGTGGCGATCTTTTCAAGAAGGCCGATCATCTGATCCGGCTCAATCCGGCGCAGGTCGAACCGTTGACAACGGGACAGGACCGTGACCGGCACCTTGCGGATCTCCGTGGTCGCGAAGATAAACTTCACGTGCGCCGGCGGCTCTTCAAGTGTTTTGAGGAGCGCATTGAAGGCCGAGGTGCTGAGCATGTGCACCTCGTCGATGATATAGACCTTGTACCGCGCGGATGTTGCCGAATAGGCAACGGAATCAATGATCTCGCGAATGTCACCCACGCCGGTACGGCTGGCCGCGTCCATCTCCAGAACGTCCACATGACGGCCTTCGGAAATTGCCACGCAGGTCTCGCACTCGCCGCAGGGCGTAATCGTCGGCCCGCCATTGCCGTCCTTGCCGGTACAGTTCAGTCCCTTCGCGACAATCCGCGCCGTTGTGGTTTTGCCCACGCCGCGTACGCCGGTCAGCACGAAGGCATGCGCAATCCGGTCCGCCTCAAACGCATTGCGCAGCGTACGAACCATCGCCTCCTGTCCGATCAGATCGGCGAAGGTTTCCGGCCGGTATTTGCGGGCCAAAACGCGATAGGCGGTTTCGGTGGATGTATCTGTCAAGGCGGTATGGCGATCCTGATTCAGTCGGGGGCACTCTAGGCTCCGGCGACCCTGGCGGCAAGAGACGCTTCCCCCGCGTCTTGCGCGAAGCCCCTGGTCGATCTAACATGTCCGTGCCTTGCGGGAAGGCACCCTGATCCGCGGAAAGTGCCAGGCACATCCCCACATGAACGGAATGCCATACTGGTTTTTCCTGTGCCCGAGCTGGCGGATCCCGGGCCCTGTCAGGAGAAAACCATGTCAGATCCCATCGAAAACCTGCGCCGCCAGGCCAAACGGCTCCGCAAGTCCTGGGAGAACAGCGCCCCTGAGGCCATTGCCCGGCTTGAGGCCGTTCTTCCACCAGCCAAACGTGGAAACCCGCAGCACGCGGAGTTTCTGCATGTCATCGCCCGCGAACGGAATTTCACAAGCTGGCCGGCGCTCAAGGCGGCTGCGGAGACGGATGGGCTCGACAAGGCGGAGAAGCAACAGCGGCTCAAGATCGCGCTGTTCCATGGCCAGAACCACGTAGTTCGTGCCCTTCTCGACCAGACGCCGGATCTCGCGCGCGGCATTCTGGGCCTAGAAATTGCCCTCTACGACCTGCCGGCCGTTGAGGCGGCCATCACCAATGACCCGGCATGCGCGACGCGCAAACTCGGCCCGCGTACACCCATCCTGCACCTCTGTTTCTCGCGCTACATCCACATCGCACCGAAAAAGAAACGGGACATGCTGAGGATTGCGGCACTATTGGTGGCGCACGGCGCGAACGTGAATGACGGGTTCGAGCAGGAGCCCGGGTCCGGATATCTCCTGCCCGCGCTTTACGGGGCGCTGGGACACGCCAACAACCTGGCGCTGGCCGAATGGCTGCTGGACCACGGAGCGAACCCCAACGATGAGGAATCGCTCTATCACTCCACCGAACTCGGTCATCACGATGGCCTGCGCCTTCTGCTGAAGCATGGCGCAACCACCAAAGGCACCAACGCCCTGATCCGGATGCTCGATTTCGACGATCTCAAGGGCGCACGCATTCTGCTTGAACACGGCGCCGACCCGAACGAGGTCGCGCACGAGCACCCAAGCGGTGAGCCCATCCCCATCATTCCGTCGCTCCACCAGGCCGCGCGCCGTGGACGCGACGGACGCTTCGCGGACCTGCTTCTCGAATTCGGCGCTGATGCCACGTTTGAGTGGCAGGGATACACCCCCTGGGCCGTGGCACGGATTTATGGCAACGCCTCATTCGCTGACGCCCTGGCCGCCTGCGGATACGACTCTGACCTCAGCGCGGAGGACCAGGTTCTGGCCGACTGCGCCGCTCTGGTTAAAACCGCGGAACGTGTTAAGTTTTCGTCCCTGCCGAAGGAAACGCGGCTGCTTCTGACCCGGATCGCTTCCATGCCTGGACGGGTCGATCACGCGAAGGCACTCATCGCGGCCGGCTTCGACCCCGATTATCCCGACGAGATGGGCCTGCCGCCCCTGCATCTGGCCGGATGGGCGGGCCGGTCCGACATGCTGCGCTATCTGCTCACGCTGGGACCGGACCTCAGCCACAAGAACGGCTATGGCGGCAATGCTTTGGAAACGGTGGTTCACGGCTCGGAGAACGCTCCGCGTGATGCCGAAACGGACCACGCGGAGTGTATTCGCCTGCTGATCGGGGCCGGGGCGGAACCGACCCCGCTGCTCATTGAAAACGCGGGAGATCCGGAAATATCCGAACTTCTGCGTCAGCTGGCCTCCGAGACGGCGTGAAACCGGCTTGGGCGGGCGCGGTTCAACGCCCGCCTTTTCGGCTTCGCGACTCCATTTTTGCCTCCCGGTAAATCCGGCCAAGCTGACGGGAATGCCGCCGCTTCTCCGCTATGGACGCCGAGTTGCGGTTGTCCTCCGCCTTCAGCTTGCGCCAGCGCTCCAGCCGGTCCGGGTCCAGGTCGCCCGCGTCAATCGCCGCCTTCACCGCGCAGCCGGGTTCGCCGCTATGGGCGCAATCCCCGAATCGGCACGACGCGCCCAACTCCTCGATATCCCCGAACACGGCCGCGACACCCTCCTCGACGTCCAGAAGCCGCACGGCCCGCATTCCCGGCATGTCGATCAGCCAGCCGCCCGCGTCCATCTTCTGCATCAGACGCACGGTCGTGGTGTGACGGCCCCGCGCATCGTCCTCCCGAATGCCCTGCGTTTCCTGGTTTCCACCGGTCAGGGCGTTCGACAGGGTCGATTTCCCCACACCCGACGACCCGGAGAAGGCAACCGTCTGACCCCGGCCGCACCAGGGTATCAACCGCTCCACCGCTGACGGATCGCGGGCGTTTACGACCTCGCTGATCAGATCGGGCGAAAGCCCCCGCAAATGATCCCGGTACACGTCCGGATCGTCGCACATGTCCGCCTTTGTCAGCACCACCACGGGCTGCACATGGGCCTGCATTGCCAGAGCCATGTACCGCTCCAGACGGGCAATACTGAAATCGGCGTTGCACGACGAGACGATGAACAGCGTATCCACATTGGCCGCGATCAATTGCGCATCCCGTGCCGTTCCCGCACCACGCCTCTGAAGCAGAGTCTGCCGTTCGAGAAGACGCTCAAGCCGCAGGGGATCACGGTTCAGGAGAACCCAGTCTCCAACAGCAAGCCGATCGCTGGGCAGATCCGGTCCGGTATCCACGCGCCGCTCGCCGCCCGCGCTGATTACATCAACGCTGCTGCGGTGGACGGAAATGATCCGGGCGGGATCGAGGGAACCGATTTCATCGATGTCGAGTTGCGACTGATAGAAGGGCGACCATCCGAGGTCGCGACGTGTGTCTGACTGAAGTGTCATTGTTCTGCCATCACTGTTCCCGAGGAAACGGGAACGAAACAGGGAAACCGGATTGCGGCCAAACGCGCGCAAAACGGCGGATATGGATGGACTTTTAGGAATTCACGGGAGCGTACTCCCGCTAAGGGGATCTACCGGCCCATCCTGGGGGCGACGAACACATTCATAAAAAACGCCTCCAGTTGCCGGTTTCGATCAGTGAGAGGTTGAACAACGACCCAAGCGGGGCTCGTTACGGCTGCTTCCTTCCGGACCTGACCGGGTTGGCGAGGCGCCTGCCCGCGCCAACCTCTCGACATGGTGTATATGCATTGGCTAACGGCTTTTCAAGTCCCCCGCATCACACCGTCAGGCCGCCTTGCCCGCGCCATCGGGATTGGGCTATGCGGGGTCTTCCAACAGCCTGGGAGCCGGAAATGAAAAATGCGGAAGCGGTAACATTTGCCGGCGGCACACTCGACCGCGCGGCCTGGTTCCGGTCCAGTCGTGAGAAGCTGCGTGAACTATGGGAGCGCTCCGATGCCCGCTGCCTGGCGCTCTGGCAAAGCCAGGTACTGCTCGACGTTTCCGGCGATTGGAGCCTCGGCTGGCTTCCAACCGACAACACCGTTTTCGACGGCAGGCTTTCCGACGCGATTTTTCTGGGCCTGGAGGATGGCGCGCCGCGCTTTGCGCTGAAAATCCCCGATTGGGACGGCGCGCAAACCTCCGATGCCCCGCCTCCGTTTCTAGACGCGTCGCGGCACGTCCATCCGGAGTTTGGGAACGGCTACGAATTCCGCGAGCTGCGGGCGATAATGGCTGATATTTCACCCCGCGATGCCGGTAACGCAGCAGCCGCGCGGGGCATTTACGCCTGGCACGAAAAGCACATGTACTGTGCTAATTGCGGTGCGGCCTCCAACATGGATGACGCGGGCTGGCGCCGCACCTGCCCGTCCTGTTCCGCGCAGCACTTCCCCCGGACCGATCCGGTGGTCATCATGCTGATCCTGCACGGAAACTCGGTTCTTATGGGTCGCTCGCCGCACTGGCCGGAAGGCATGTATTCCCTGCTGGCGGGTTTCATGGAACCGGGCGAATCCATTGAGGCCGCCGTGCGCCGTGAGGTCTGGGAGGAGGCCGGCGTTCCGGTGGGCGAGGTCGGCTACCTCGCCAGTCAGCCCTGGCCCTTCCCATCCAGCCTGATGATCGGCTGCCAGGGTGAGGCTCTTTCGACCGACATCACCCTTGATCCGGTCGAGCTTGAGGACGCAATCTGGGTCAGCCGCGAAAAAATGCTCGCGGCCATCGACGGGCGCGTTCCGGGTCTGAAACCGGCCCGCAAAGGCTCAATCGCGCGTTTTCTGATAGAGAGATGGCTGGGCGACGCGCTCGACTGAACGGCCGCCCGCTTTCGGTCACTCAACCGTAATATTCACGACATCCGACATGACGGGGTTGTCATGAGGCACGTGGTTCATATCACCGAGCAGCAGCTGCAACGTGTGCTCACCGGGTTCCAGTTCAATTTCCACCTCGGTCTGCCCGCCACCAAAATGCCGCACATTGTCATCCGCCGGCAGTGTCTCGGTAAAGTCGAGGTCGTCAGGCGAAATGTCGATCAGCAGATGATGATGCCCGGTATTTTCAGCATCGGTTCCCGCGGGAGCCACACCCATGCCCGAGAGCCCAAAAACCACTTTAAACGGATTGGACACCGTCTCGCCGTCAGTCGGTGAAATGATATACGCTTTCGCATTCGCGGGCGCGGAAGACTGCTGGGCATGGGCCAAACCGCCTCCTGCAAACACCAGAGCGGATGCGACGATAGCTGTAAGTTTCAAGGTATTCCCTCCCCACTGTTCCGTCCGGCACGTGCCGGACACAGCCAATGGTAGATCAATACCGCGGAACTTCAATACTTTAGCGACGGCATGTCGGACCGGCGGAACTGGTCCACCGGATACACGCCCAGGATCTGAAGTTTCGTGGTGAAGAACTCAAGTTCCTCCAGCGCATTCGCCACGCTGCGGTCGTCCGGGTGTCCCTCAATATCCGCATAGAACTGCGTCGCCGTGAAATGGCCGTCGACCATGTAGCTTTCCAGCTTGATCATGTTGACGCCATTTGTCGCGAACCCGCCCATCGCCTTGTAGAGAGCGGCGGGCAGGTTGCGCACACGGAACACGAATGTCGTCAGCACATCCCCCTGCGGCGCACGTTTCGGCTCCGGCGACATGACAAGGAAACGCGTGGTGTTGTGCGACTGGTCCTCGATATGGCGGGCCAGCACATCCAGACCGTAGATCTCGGCCGACAGTTCCGACGCAAGCGCCGCCGTCGCGGGATTGCCCGCCTCCGCCACCGCCATGGCCGCGCCGGCCGTATCGGCGGCGGTCTCCTGGGCGATGCCGTTTTCCTTGAGGAATGACCGACACTGCCCGAGAAGGACGGTGTGGCTCATGGCGGTTTTGATGTCGGACAGGCCCGCGCCGGGAACGGCAAGCAGGTTGATATGCACCCGCACGAACTGCTCGCCAATGATATGAAGCCCGGAATCGGGCAACAGCGAGTGAATATCCGCAACCCGGCCATAGGTGGAGTTCTCCACCGGCAGCATGGCGAGGTCGGCCCGCCCCTCGTGAACCGCGGCAATTGCGCCCTCAAAGGAATGACACGCCACCGCTTCCCAGTCCGGAAAACCTTCCCGGCATGCCTGATGGGAATAGGAGCCCGGAACTCCCTGATAGGATATGCGGCCGGTTGACGTGGTCATTTTGTGTCGTCCCTTACTGTCAGGCCTGTGGCTCTACAGCGTTTCGGCGTCGTTCGGAATCACAATTATCCGTCCTGCACCCTGTACAACGGCAAATTGCGACAGTTTCTCGGTTCAGAAAACTAAAACGCCCCGGGCCAAGCCCCCACGAAATCAACATGACTGAATCCATGGTGAAATCAGTCCATTCCGGCGGGAGCTTCACTTTCTCTGGATTTTTCCGACACATGGCCCCGGCGAATGCGTTCAGCGGCTTGCACCGGGTATCCGTTTGCGGATAGAAGGACCGGGACAGGAACGATGGCCGCCGGCCCGGTAACAGAGGTGTGTCTTACCCATGAACACGATGGAAATCAACAAACTGGTGGCGGGCGTCTGTGGCAGCCTTCTTGCTTTCCTGCTCATCTCCATGCTGGCCCATTCCATCTACGACACCCATTCCGATGAGGTCGCCTACTCCATCGAGGTTGAGGAAACCGGTGGTGAAGAAGCCGTAGAGGAAGAGGTCGATATCGCAGCCGTCATGGCCGAAGCCGACGCCGCATCCGGCGAAAAGGTCTTCCGCAAATGCGCAGCCTGCCACAAGCTTGACGGCTCCGACGGCGTTGGTCCGCACCTCAATGGTGTCGTGAACCGCGAAATCGCTTCGGTCGGCGGCTTCAACTACTCCGGCGCACTGACATCGCTTGAGGGCAACTGGGACGCGGAACAGCTCTACGGCTTCCTCGAGGACCCGAAAGGCTATGCACCCGGCACGGCCATGGCATTCGCCGGCCTGAAAAAGTCCAGCGACCGTGCCGACGTAATCGCCTACCTCGAATCCAATCCCTGATATATGCCGATCCGGGCGTGATCACGAACGTTCACGCCCGCCTCACGATTTGATGCATCCTGCACGTGCAATTGGCGCTTGCCGCTCGCGCAATCCCAACTAAACTCGGCTGAACGAAATTCGCTGAATTTAGGAGCAAAGATGCACCTGGACCAAGGCTTACGGGCCCCGACGACCTTCCCCGGAAAATCGCTCCGCTTCCTCAGTCTCTCAGGCGCCGTGGCGTTTGGCATCGGCCTGTTGACGCTGGGCGGAATTGCCAGTGCGGAGGAGGTAACCACATCGCACGGGTACTCCACATTCGGAGAACTGAAATACGGTCCGGATTTCGAGCATTTCGACTACGTCAACCCGGACGCGCCCAAGGGGGGCATCCACCACACCTGGGACCTGGGCAGCTTTGATTCCCTGACGCCCTACACCGAGAAGGGCAACTACCCGACCGGCGCCTGGGCCGTCTTCGAGGGCCTGATGACCGGCACTCTCGACAGCCTCGACGAACTCTACGGCCTGATCGCAGAGAGCATTACCTACCCCGAGGACAAACAGTGGGTCAGCTTCAAAATGCGGCCCGAAGCCACCTTTGCCGATGGCACCCCCATCACAGCCGATGACGTGGTCTTCACCGTCGACGCCATGCAGAACCGGGGCCAGCTGCGCTACCGCGTCTATTTCGGCGAAATCGAAAAGGTCGAGGCGCTTGGCCCGCATGAGGTGAAATTTACCTTTGCTGAAGGTGCTGCGGTACGGGACCTGATCCCGCTGGTAGCCGGAATGGGCATTTTCTCCGAGAAATACTTCGAGGACCGCGACTTCTCCGAAAGCTCAATGGACCCGCCGCTGGGCTCCGGCCCCTATCAGGTCGACAGCGTCGCGGCCGGTCGCTACGTGGTGTACAAACGCAATGAGGATTACTGGGGCAAGGACTTGCCGGTGAATGTCGGAAGGCACAACTTTGACCGCTTCCGCATCGACTACTATTCCGACCAGGCTGCCGCGTTTGAGGCATTCAAGGCCGGGGAATACACCTTCCGCGGTGAGGTAAACGCCGACCGCTGGATCACCCAGTACAACTTCCCGGCCGTTCGCAACGGCGATGCGGTCCAGGCGGAAATTCCCGCCCGCACGGCCCCGAACGCCGGTGGCATGTTCTTCAACCTCCGCCGCGATACCTTCGCCGACCCGCGTGTGCGGGAGGCCATCATCACCATGTTCAACTTCGAATGGATCAACGAGACCATGTTCCATGGAGTTGAAACACGGGCCTCAAGCTTCTGGGAACGCACTGACATGCGCGCCGAGGGTGTGCCCTCGCCGGAGGAACGCGCGGTACTGGAGCCGCTGCTCGATGAACTGCCGGATGGGATCGGCGACATCCTCAAAGATCCGGTTGTCGAACCCTACAAGGGCCGCAACGGCAACCTGCGCGACCGTGGTCGCCAGCGTCAGGCCCTGCGCCTGCTCACCGAGGCCGGGTACACCCAGGAAAACGGCCAGCTTATCGGCCCGGACGGCAACCAGCTAAAGTTTGAGATGATGTTCGGCAGCCCCGACGCCGAGCAGTACCTCTCGCCATTTGCCCAGCAGCTTCAGGGGATCGGCATCGACGCCTCCCTGACCCTGGTGGACAGCGCCCAGTGGCGCGAACGGGCCGAGACATATGATTTCGACGCCATGCACGTCTTTATCCCCGTGAGCGATACACCGGGCAACGAACTGCGTGACACGTTCGGCACCGCGAACGCCAATGTGGGCGGCTCGCTCAACGTACCCGGTGTTGCCAGCCCAGGTATCGACAAACTGATCGCCCAGATCGAAAAGGCGGATACCCGCGAGGAACTGACGATCAAGGTCCGCGCGCTTGACCGCGTCCTGCGGGCCATGCATCTGCGCATCCCCTACTGGGTCCGTCCCAGCTCCTGGATTGCCTATTATGACTACTACCAGCAGCCCGACACGCTGCCCGAATACGGCGCGGGCGTGGGCTCGATCTGGTGGGCCGATGAGGCGCGCTACGAGGAACTGAAGTCCGAGGGAGCGATCCGCTAGCATGGGAGCCTACATCCTTCGCAGGCTGCTCCTGATCATACCCACCCTGTTCGGCATTCTGCTGGTGAACTTCGTGCTGGTCCAGTTCATGCCGGGCGGACCAGTGGAACAGGTGCTGGCCCAGCTACAGCAGGAAACCGGAACCCTTGACCGCATCACCGGTGGTGGCGGCGGCACCACCGCGGCCGCCGAGGCGGGCTCCGGCGACTACCAGGGCGCAAAGGGTCTGCCGCCCGATTTCATCGAGGATCTGGAGCGCCAGTTCGGGTTCGACAAACCCCCGGCGGAACGCTTTTTCCTGATGCTGAAAAACTACCTGATGTTCGATTTCGGGGAGAGTTACTTCCGGTCCATCTCCGTGGTGGACCTCGTCATTGAAAAAATGCCGGTCTCCATCTCACTCGGCCTTTGGTCAACGCTGATCGCCTATGCGGTCTCCATCCCGCTCGGCATCCGCAAGGCCATCAAGGACGGCACCCGGTTCGACACCTGGACCAGCGGACTGATCATTGTGGCCTATGCCATTCCGGGCTTCCTCTTCGCCATTCTGCTGCTCGTTCTGTTCGCGGGGGGCTCGTATTTCCGCATCTTCCCCCTGCGCGGTCTGACATCTGAGAACTTCTCAGACATGACCCTGATACAGCAGATCGGGGATTATTTCTGGCACATCACCCTGCCGGTTCTGGCCTCGACCATCAGCGCCTTTGCGACACTGACGCTGCTGACCAAGAACTCGTTCCTGGATGAGATCAAGAAACAGTATGTCATGACCGCCCGCGCCAAGGGTCTAAAGGAAAGCCGGGTGCTCTATGGCCATGTTTTCCGCAATGCGATGCTGATCATTATCGCCGGCTTCCCCGCCCTGTTCATCTCCGTCTTCTTCGGCGGCAGTCTGATCATCGAGACGATTTTCTCCCTCGACGGTCTTGGGCGGCTTGGCTACGAGAGCGCGATCCAGCGGGATTATCCGGTAGTGTTCGGCATTCTCTATGTCTTCGGCCTTATGGGGCTGATCGTCGGGATCATTTCCGACCTGATGTATGTCTGGGTCGACCCACGCATTGACTTCGAGAGCAGGGAAACCTGATGAAACTCAACGCGCTACAGCAAAGGCGTCTGGCCACGTTCCGGGCCAACCGGCGGGCAACCTGGTCGCTGCGGATTTTCCTCGCCCTGTTCGTCGTCACCCTGTTTGCCGAGTTCGTCGCCAACGACAAACCGCTGCTGGTGAAGTTTCAGGACAGCTATTTTGTTCCGGTGCTGAACTTCTACTCCGAGGCGGACTTCGGCGGTGAATTTCAGACCGAGGCCGAATACCACTCCCCGGAGGTCCCCTGCCTGATCAAAAGCGGCGGCATGGACGTCTGTCTCGATTACCCGGAGGAAATCCTGGAGGAAATCGAGACCAGTGGCACCGTCGATGGTGTGGCGGTGGAGCAACCCGGCTGGGTGATCTGGCCCCTTGTGCCCTACAGCTACAACACCATCAATTACGACGTGACCAGCGCCCCCTCCCCGCCGGACCGTCATCACTGGCTCGGAACCGATGACCAGACCCGCGACGTGGTGGCCCGCGTGATCTATGGCTTCCGCATATCGGTCCTGTTTGCGCTCGTCGTGACCCTGATCTCCAGCATTGTGGGCATCATAGCCGGCGCCACCCAGGGCTATTTTGGCGGCTGGGTCGATCTGTTCTTCCAGCGCATTGTGGAGATTTGGAGCAACATGCCCAGTCTCTACATCCTGATCATTCTCAGCGCGATTTTCACCATGAGTTTCTCGCTCCTGACACTGCTGATCGCCCTGTTCAGCTGGACGGCGCTCGTGGGCGTGGTCCGTGCGGAATTCCTGCGCGCCCGTAACTTCGAGTATGTGCGCGCCGCCCGGGCGCTTGGGGTAAGCGACGTGGTCATCATGTACCGCCACCTTCTGCCCAACGCGATGGTCGCGACCCTGACCCTGCTGCCCTTCCTGATCACCGGCGCGATCAGCACGCTGGCCTCGCTCGACTATCTCGGTCTCGGCCTGCCGCCCTCATACCCCTCGCTTGGCGAACTGGCCCTTCAGGGCAAGAACCGGCTGAACGCGCCATGGCTGGGGTTCACCGCTTTTTTCACCTTCGCGATCATGCTGTCGCTGCTGGTGTTTATCTTTGAGGGTGTCCGCGACGCCTTCGACCCCAGAAAGACATTCCGATGAACGCGCCCGCCGAAAAGCCCGAACCGGCCAGGCCGATCCTCAAGGTTGACGATCTGAACGTCAAATTCGTACAGGGCGGCAATGTCACCCATGCGGTCCGGGACGTGAGCTTCGAGCTCTATCCCGGCGAAACCCTCGCCATCGTGGGCGAGAGCGGCTCGGGCAAATCCGTCACGGCCATGTCCACCGTGCGTCTGCTCGGTGACAACGCCGATGTCAGCGGCAGAATCCACTATCGCGACACCGACATGGCCAACGCCAATGAGCGCACCCTGCGCGGCGTTCGCGGCAACGACATCAGCTTCATCTTTCAGGAGCCGATGACGAGCCTCAACCCGCTCCACACCATCTCCCGCCAGCTTGAGGAAAGCCTCGCCCTCCACCAGGGCCTGGCTGGCGAAGCGGCCCGGGCGCGTATCCTTGAGCTTCTCAACGAGGTCGGCATCCGCGATCCGGAATCCCGCCTCAACGCCTACCCGCACCAGCTGTCCGGCGGACAGCGGCAGCGTGTGATGATCGCCATGGCACTGGCCAACGGCCCGGACATTCTCATCGCGGACGAACCGACCACGGCGCTCGACGTGACCATCGAGGTCCAGATCCTCAAACTCTTGGCCGAGATCCAGAAACAGAAGAGCATGGGCATGCTTTTCATCACCCATGACCTCGGTATCGTGCGCCGCATCTCCGACCGGGTGGCGGTGATGAAGGACGGCGAGATCGTGGAAACCGGTCCCACGGCCGAGATTTTCGACAATCCGCAGCACGACTACACGAAGATGCTGCTCGCCGCCGAACCAACCGGCACGCCCGACCCCGTCCCGGACAACGCGGAAAGCATTGTCGCGACCGACAGCCTCAAGGTCTGGTTCCCCATCAAAACCGGTTTCCTGCGCCGCGTGACCGGCCATGTCAAAGCCGTAAACAGCGCGGATGTGTCGGTGCGGGCGGGTGAGACTCTTGGTATCGTGGGCGAAAGCGGCTCGGGAAAGACCACGCTTGCGCTCGCGATCATGCGTCTGATCTCGTCGGACGGCCCGATCAGCTTCATTGGCCAGGATATTCAGGGCTGGAAACACCGTGAGTTGCGCAGCGTCCGCAAGGACATGCAGATGGTCTTCCAGGACCCCTTCGGCTCCCTCTCACCGCGCATGACCATTGAGCAGATCGTGGCGGAGGGCCTGTGGGTGCATGGCGGGACCGGCAACACCCGTGACCGTGTGGCCGACATTCTGCGAGAGGTCGGCCTCAACCCCGACATGATGGACCGGTATCCGCACGAGTTTTCAGGTGGCCAGCGGCAGCGCATCGCCGTGGCCCGCGCCATGATCCTGCAACCGAAACTCGTGCTGCTCGATGAGCCAACCTCGGCCCTCGACATGACGGTTCAGGTTCAGATCGTCGACCTGCTGCGGAACCTGCAGAAGAAATACGGCCTCGCCTATATCTTCATCAGCCACGACCTGCGCGTGGTGCGCGCCCTGTCCCACAAGGTCATGGTCATGCAGCAGGGCGACGTGGTGGAAGCCGGCGATGCGGCCTCGGTCTTTGACAGCCCCAAGACGGAATACACCCGCACCCTCATGGCTGCGGCCTTTGGCACGGACCTGATATAGGCTCAGCCACCCTCCGGCACGATGGCGGCCCGATAGAGGTGCCATGTGGCGTGGCCCAGCACGGGCAGGATCACAATGAGCCCGAGGAAAGCCGGGATCGACCCGATGGCGAGCAGCGCCGCCACGGTGAAACCCCAGGCCAGAATGGGCCGCGGATTGCGCATGGTCACGCGAATGGATGTCACCACCGCGGCCGAAACACCCACATTGCGGTCGAGTAGCAGGGGAAAGGACACCACGCTGATCGCCAGCACAATGCCTGCGAAAATCGCCCCGGCACCCATGCCAACAATGGTCATGGTCCATCCCGCCCCGGTTGTGAGCGTATCCATGATGAAGGCAGCCAGCGAGTCCGGCGCCTCCGGCCCGAGCGTCATGGAATAGACCCCATGCGCCACAATCATCCAGAGAAAGAACAGCAGAAACAGAAACAGCCCCAGCACGAAGATCGCGCCAAACGACGGCGAGCGCACAACCCCGAAGGCATCACGCCAGCTGACCTCGCGGCCAAGTTCCGTCTGGCGGCTCATCTCGTAAAGCCCGGATGCCGCAACGGGTCCAATGAGGGCAAAACCGGACATGATCGGAAACAGCAGCGGCAAAACGTTGCGGTCAAAAGCGCTCCAGACAAGAAACAGCCCAATCATCGGATAAAGAATTGCCAGCCCCATCACGTCCGATCGGCAATGGGTAAAATCATTCAACCCCTGTTCCAGCGCCTTTTGGATGTCCTCCATCTCCAGATCTCGAATTTTGGGCAGTGCCTGCTCGAATTTCTCGCCATCCGTGCGCACGGCATCCGTTATCGAAACCAGGTGATTGCCTGCGGATAAGGTCCTGTTGGCCAGCCAAACAACGGGGTTCCAGACGGTGTCAGCCATCGTAATCCTCCCTTTTTTGCGGATGCCGAAAAGGGTCTCCGGACGCGCGACCGGAGACGGACGGCAACCTGCGGTAGGGTCAGGCTAACACAGGTCGCGCAATAATACTGTAACAATTACGAAATTTTCTGCTCCACCGGCGACCGGACGACCACCCGGCTCCGCACGGTCCAGTGCTCAAGGATCCAGATCAGATCCCGTCTGGCAAAAGCGATACAGCCCTCGGTCGGGTGCCGCGGTTTGCGCCAGACATGCAGAAAAATTGCACTCCCCCCACCCGGCACCGCCGGATTCCGGTTGAAATCCAGTACGCCAATCAGGTCGTACAGCGGATCCGACCGCCGCAGGGCCTCATGCCCAAACCGGTGCGGCCGCTGGATTTTATGGTTATAGGCCGGATCGCGCGGATCATCCGACCACCCGTCCCTAACCCCGATCGCATCCCCGGCGAGCGGTAACGCACAGCGGTCGGGGCGCCGGTAAAGCCCCTCAAGGTTGTGTACCCCGATGGGCGTAATTCCGTCACCCTCGCCTTTTTTCTGGCCGATACCGCTACGCCCAACGGCACAGGGGAACCGGCGCCCCATGAACCAGGCCCCCCACGGATCAACGGTAAGGTCCTCAAATCTCACAGAAGATGCCCGCTCTTGGCCGCTTTGGTCCTCAGATAGGCGTCGTTATAGGCCGTGCGCCCCACCTGCAACGGCACCCGCTCCACCACGGTGATACCGCAGTCGTTCATGCGGTCGACCTTGCCGGGATTGTTGGTCATCAGCCGCACGGACGAAAACCCGAGACGCCGCAGGATGCTCGCGCCGATGCGGAAGTCCCGCTCATCATCCTCAAAGCCGAGGCGATGATTGGACTCCACCGTGTCAAACCCCTGATCCTGAAGAGAATAGGCGCGCATCTTGTTTGCCAGACCGATGCCCCGCCCCTCCTGGTTGAGATAAAGCAGCACACCACTGCCCTCCTCGCCGATGCGTTGCAGTGCCGCGCGCAACTGCGGCCCGCAATCGCATTTGAGCGACCCCATCAGGTCCCCGGTGAAGCACGCGGAATGCAACCGGCTTAGAACCGGCTCCGACCGGTCCGGCGCCCCGATTTCGATGGCGTAGTGCTCCTCGCCCCCATCCATCGGCCGGAACACCCGCACCCTGGAGTTCTCCGCCACACCCAGAGGCACGCGAGCCGAGGAAATTTCCATCAGCTCCACCGCCGGGTCGTCCTGAGGAAAATCCCCCGCCCGCACCAGGCTCAGTCCACCCTGATCGGCCAGCATCCTCGCCTCTGCCGCGTCCAGCGTCACCACAACCACCGCCGGCAGAAGATGCGCCAGCTTGCACAGATCCACGGCCTCGCGGTGCAGCGTCGCGTCATCGCCGCGCAGGGACATGAACGGGCCCTTCATGGGGTAGTTCAGATCCAGCGACGGATCGGCCGAGGCCCAGATCCAGTCGACCTCCACATCCCCCGGCACGGAAACCCGCGCAATATCACCGTCATAGGCGGCGATTTTAAGCGTACCGGCCCGCCTCGCCGTCAGGGCAAGCGTAACGTCCCCCAACTGCCGCAGATCGGCCAGGCGTGGGGCGCTCAGCGTCTCGGCCGCGACCACAACGGCCGCATCGGGACCATGGCCGAGGAACACCACGGGGGCTCCAACGCGGAGATCCGCCCGGGCGCGGGCCAGCCGTTCAGCGGGTGCCAGTTGCAGGCTCATTGCGTTTCTCTCCTGATCCGGGGCCGGTTCTCGAAGCCCCTGGCGGCGGGTATTGAAACAATCCGGGCGTTTGGAACACGGTCTCGTGAAGAATGAACCACTCGGCTTGTCCGCAACGTAATTACCAACAGCTATGCAGGAAATTAAGGAGAACCGGCATGAGTGCAGTAAAAAAGATTCTGATGGTTGATGATGATGCGGACCTTCGGGAAGCTCTGGCCGACCAGCTTGTCCTGACGGAGGAATTCGACGTCTTTGAGGCCGGGAACGGGGCTGAGGGGTTGGCGCGGGCCAAGGAGCAGCTTTACGACATGGTTATTCTGGACGTGGGCCTGCCGGATATGGACGGGCGGGAGCTGTGCCGGCTTCTGAGGAAACAGGGTGTGAAATGCCCGGTTTTGATGCTGACGGGCCATGTAACCGACAGCGACCAGATCATGGGTCTGGACGCGGGCGCCAACGACTATATCGCCAAGCCCTTCAAATTGCCCGTACTTTTGGCCCGCATCCGCTCGCAGCTGCGCCAGCATGAGCAGTCGGAGGACGCGGTGTTCACGGTGGGGCCCTACTCGTTCCGGCCGGCGGCGAAGCTGTTGCTCGACGAGCAGGAGAAGAAAATTCGGCTGACGGAGAAAGAAACCAACATTCTGAAGTTCCTTTACCGCGCCAACAGCGATGTGGTGGCCCGTGATGTTCTGCTGCATGAGGTTTGGGGGTATAACGCCGGGGTGACGACGCATACGCTGGAAACGCATATCTACCGGCTGCGTCAGAAGATCGAGCCGGATCCATCCAATGCGAAAATTCTCGTTACGGAACAAGGGGGTTACAGGCTCGTCGCCTGACCTGGGAGTTTTTGCGGTTGCCCGAAATGGCGGGTGCGTTATGACTTCGGCAGTTCAACTGCCGAGGTCAAAATGTCCGTTTCCATCTGCACCTGGAACATCAATTCCGTCCGTCTGCGCGAGGGGATCGTGCTCCAGCTGTTGCGGGAGGAAAACCCGGATGTCCTTTGTTTACAGGAACTTAAGTCGCCGGAGGAGAAGGTGCCGCTCGACGGGTTTCGGGCGCTGGGGTATGAGCACTTCGCGATCCACGGGCAGAAGGGCTATAATGGCGTTGGGATCATCTCGAAACTTCCGCTAAGTGACGTGAATAAAAGGGATTTTTGCGCCAAGGGGGACGCGCGGCATATTGCGGCGACGCTGCCCAACGGGGTGCGGATCCACAATTACTATATTCCCGCGGGAGGCGACGTTCCGGACCGCGCGGTGAATGAAAAATTCGGACACAAGCTTGATTTCATTGGGGAAATGCAGGCCTGGTTCGAATCCGAGGCCCCCGAAAAATCGGTTCTGGTCGGAGACCTCAACATCGCCCCAAGGGAGGATGATGTGTGGAGCCACAAGCAGCTTCTGAAGGTGGTGTCACATACGCCTATCGAGGTGGAATCATTGACAAAAATGCAGAATTCCGGGGGGTGGATGGACGTGACGAGGAAGGATATTCCGGAGGGAAAGGTCTATTCCTGGTGGTCGTACCGGGCGCGGGACTGGGACGCGGCGGATAAGGGGCGGAGGCTCGATCATATCTGGTCGACCCCTGATATCATTGGGAAATTTGGCGGCAGCCGCATCGCGCGGCACGTGCGGGGCTGGGAGAAGCCCAGTGACCACGCGCCGGTTTTTGCGGAGCTTTCGCTGTGAAAAGTGGCGCAAACGGTGCCAAAAGTGGCACAGAACTGCAGGAAAGTGGCACAGATTGTGAGTCAAATGGCACAGATTGCACGGGGTTTGGCCTGAAATGTGCCCAAATGGATGGGGTTGGGCGTATTACGCTGGCCCGTCCGGAGACCCACAACGCGCTCGACCAGGACGCGATGCGGGCCCTGACCACGAAGCTCAACACCTGGAAAAATTCCGGGCTGCGGGCGCTGATCCTGACCGGTGAGGGGAAGAGCTTTTGCGCCGGGGCGTCGCTGGGGGATGTGGCGGGATCGGACTGGGCGGAGAATCCGCTGACGACACTTTGCGACACGCTGGAGACGTTTCCGGCGCCGACGGTTGCGGCGCTGAATGGCGGGGTCTATGGCGGGGGTGTGGAGATTGCACTGGCCTGCGATTTTCGGATCGGGGTGCGGGGCATGAAGGCCTTCGTGCCGCCCGCGAAACTCGGCATCCACTATGAGCCCGCGGGCATCCGCCGGGCGATGGACCGGCTGGGCGCGCAGGTGACACGACGGATGTTTTTGCTGGCCGATACGTTTTCCGATGAGGATTTGGCCCGGGTCGGGTTCCTGGACGACCTGGTGGCGGGGGAGGAACTCGGGGGGTGTGCCGAGACGCTCGCCACCCGGATTGCCGGGCTGGCCCCTCTGGCCGTTCAGGGCATGAAACGCACGATTGTGGAACTGTCCCGGGGGACGCTCGACGAGGCGGCGGCCCGTGAGCGGGTGGCGGCGTGTTTTGCGTCCGCAGACCACCTGGAAGGGCTGGCGGCGTTTCGGGAGAAGCGGGAGGCGGCGTTTAAGGGGGGGTAGGGTTTTGGTGAGTTGGAACCGGTTCAAGTTGTATTTCGTTGCTGGACCATATTGATCAAACATCTTGCATACATACGACTCATCAATCAAATTTAAAAAAAAGAAAATTCAATTTTTTATAAGACTGAAAAATGAGCATAGTTAAATCGATTCAATTTCAAGACTACAAAACTTTTTCGACTTTTAAATTATCAGCCAAAGAAAAAAACGTTTTAGTAGGCCCCAACAACGCAGGCAAATCTACTGCGTTGGACGCATTTAGGATAACCTTTGATTGCTTGAGGTTCTCCAGAAGAATAACAGCTGTATTGAAATCTCAAGGAATAGATGGCGTTTGCTCCACGTGGGAAATTCCAACATCCGCAGTTCAGACTGACCTCCGGTATTGCATTCACAATTTTGGCGATGAACACGCGAGAATTGCCGTTACCTTGCAGAACGGTAACACATTCAAGATCTCAATTCCCAATGACGGCCCTCTCGAATGTTATCTCAAGACAGAGATGCCAGCACAAAAGCAAACAAAGTTCTTAAAAAGACAGTTCCCTTTGAACCTGATTGTAGTTCCCACTCTAAGTCCCTTGGAACAGAACGAGGAACTGGTAAAAACTGAAACCGTCGAGCGAAACCGCTACGGACGACTGGCTAGCCGAAATTTTAGGAATTTCTGGCTTCATAGAACCGATAAAGAATTCGAAGCTTTTGCCGACTTAGTCGAATTGGGTTGGCCGGGAGTACGGGTGACTCGCCCGGAGGTCGAGCGTGGTGGTAAGCGTCCTGTAGTTCGAATGTACTTTCGTGACGGTCGTCACGTCAGAGAAATTCAATGGGCTGGCTTCGGTTTTCAGGTCTGGATGCAAACTATGATGCATCTTTCCACATCCAACTTAGCGTCAACGCTTATTCTCGACGAACCAGACATCTATCTACACCCTGACCTGCAACACCGTTTACTAAAATTGGTCAGTGAACGCGTCGGTCAATACTTCATCGCCACCCATTCAACTGAGATAATAAACGACGTTGAACCAGGTGAAGTTTTGATCATTCGATCTGAATCACGTGGAGCCAAACGAATTCAGGGAAGTACCGGCTACCACGAAGTCTACTCAGCGATTGGCAGCTCCGAAAACGCGCAATTTGCGCGCCTCGCCAAGACACAAAAGGTACTTTACTTCGAGGGCAAAGATGCAAAAATTCTGTCGAAAATTGCCGCAAAGATTGGTGGAGCCAACTTTATTTCAAATTCGTCCGTAACACTCATGAAAACGGACGGGTTCTCAAATTGGTCTCGTGTCACAACTTCTTCTTGGGTGTTTGAAAAATTTTTCGGTTTCAAAATACCTGTATCAGCTGTTTTTGATCGCGATTACCGGTGTGATGACGAAATAGCCGACTTTATGAATAACGTGAACGTAGGGGACACTCTTTGTCGTGTTCTACCTCAAAAGGAGATGGAAAACTTCCTACTCGTACCAAAGGCAATAGTTGCTGTAGTGAAAAAATTTGCGCGCGATGATTTGCCCGAAAATTGGGAGGTTATTGTTAATGACGCTATCGAGTCGAGCGTTGAGGAGCTGAAGTCTAAGACTCTGTCTCAACGAATTGGAGCAAGGATCCACTATGAAGTCGACAAGGGCTCAAAGAAGGATATCCCGACTATTTCTTCCGATGAGGAAACCGAATTTACAAAAAGATGGAATGAAGAAAATTATCGGTTTCGGGTCGTCCCCGGAAAGCTTGTATTTTCAGCGATAGCAAAGAAAATTCAGGATGAGTTAAAGGTAACTTTAACAGCATCTCGGGTTGTAGATCAGATGAACGCTGCAGACATCGACCCGGAACTCGTTGAAATTTTTAAGGATATTCAGAAACACTTAGACGGATAGCCGCTCGCAAGCAGAAACTTCACTTCACGTCACCCCGTCACCACCACATTCCCCCTCTTCCGTCCCGTCTCCACATAGCGGTGGGCTTCGGGGAGGTCGTTTAGGCCGTATGTGCGGTCCATGACGGGGGTCAGGTTGTCTCCGGCGTGGAGGTCGAGGAGGTGGTCGAGCATGGAGCGGAGGGTATCCGGCTTCAGCAGGCCGGTGGCGGAGAAGCGGGCTTTGCGGGAGCCGAAGAGCGACGTGCGGGCCATGGCGGTGAGCAGGCCGAGGGTCAGGACGGGGTTCACGTAGCGGCCGGTGCGGGTGAGAGCGCGGGCGGCCTGCCCGTATGAGCTGGTGCCGATGGTGTCAAATATGACGTCCCAGCGGTCGGGGGTTTTTGTGAAGTCCTCGGAGGTGTAGTCGATGATGCGGGTGGCGCCGAGGGAGGCCACGAGGCCCGCATTGCGGGGGCTGGTGGTGGCGGTGACGTCGGCGCCCATGGCTGAGGCGATCTGGATGGCGGCGCTGCCGAGACTGCCGGAGCCCGCGAGGATCAGGACTTTTTCGCCTGCGCGGAGTTCGGCCAGATTTTCGAGGAAATTCAGCGATGTCAGGGGGCCGTCGGTCATGGTGGCGGCTTCCTCATGGCTGAGGGTTTTGGGTTTGGGCATGATGGTGCCGGATTCGTCGAGGGCGATGTGGCTGGCGTTGGCGCCGAAGGTCATGCCTGCCTCTCCAAAGACCTCGTCGCCCACGCGGAAGCGGCTGGCGCCGGGGCCAAGGGCGAGGATTGTGCCGGAGAAGCCGGTGCCGCTGAGCCCGGCGCGGGGGCGGCGCAGGCCGAGGAAGGGGCGCGCCCAGAGCGGTTTGCCCGCGCGCATCATGCCGTCCGCGCGGGTGACGGCGGAGGCGTGGATGCGGATGAGGATTTCGTTCTGGCCTGGCTCCGGGACGGGCAGTTTGACGGGTTTGAGGCGGTCGGGGCCGCCGTAGCGGGTGATCTGCCAGGCGGTGCGTGTGGCGGTCATGGCGGGGTCCTTTGGGTGTTTTGGTTTGACGGGGTGGATTTACTGCGTCATTTTCGATCCGCATAGTGACGGAAACGGACATGAGTGGTTTGAAAATGAACCAGGTATGATGGACTGGAAGGCCCTGCCCGCCTTTCTGGCCGTGGCGCGCCAGGGGTCGTTGCGGGCCGGTGCCGAGCAGGTGGGCGGCACGCACGCGACGGTGCGGCGGCAGGTCGAGGCGCTGGAGGCGGGTCTGGGCGTGCAGCTCTTTCGGCGCAGTGCGGAGGGGCTGAGCCTGACGGCGGCGGGGCGGACGCTGTTGCCGCAGGCGCTGGAGGCGGAAGCCGCGCTGCTCAAGGGGTTCAATGCCGTGCAGGGGCTGGACCGGGAGGCGGCGGGGCGTATTCGCGTGTCAGCCGATCCGATGACGGCGCATTTCCTGCTGGCGCCGGTTCTGGCGGAGTTTTCCCGGCTCTATCCGGAGATCGATATTGATCTGACGCTGTCCTATTCGGTGGAGTCGATCGAGAAGCTGGAGACGGATGTGTCGGTGCGGCACATGGGTCGGGTGGATGAGGATGTGGTGGGGCGCAAGCTCTTTCCCCTGCCCATCGGGATTTACGCCTCGCGGAGTTATGTGGACCGGAACCTGGAGCGGGCGGGGCCGCGGGGGGCGGGGCTGGAGTGGATCGGCTACGGGCCTGTTCCGGAGCTTGAGGCGCTCATTCGCCGCTCGCCATTTCCTGACGCGCGGGTGCGGCATACGGTGGCGGACCCGGAGATGCACATGCATCTGGCCCGCGCGGGCGCCGGCATGAGCTTTCTGGCGTCCTGGGTGGCGTCGGTGTTCCCGGAGCTGCAGCGGGTGCCGGGGACGGTGCCGGATGAGACGCGGTCGACCTGGGTGTTGCTGCATCAGGATCTGCGGCGGGTGCGGCGGGTGCGGCTGTTTGTCGATTACCTGTGTGCGGCTCTCTTGGAGCGGCGGGCGGAGGTGGTTGGGGGGTGAGTGGGCGCTACCGTTTGGCCCAGCATTGCGTGACAAACGGTTTGTTTCGGACGAGCGCCCACAGGACGGTGCACATGGTTCCGATTGTGACGAGGAAGATCCCGTAGCTGTGGATGAGATCGCTCGGGCGGGCGGAGAGGATCTGGATGCCGATGGCCCCCATGAAGGTTGCGCTGAACTGGATGAGAGCGGCGGCGGAGCCGGTGTCGCGTGTCTGCTGTTCGAGCATCAGGTTCGCGCCAGGAACACGTACCACGATCACGGCGATTGTGTTCAGGGCGGCCACGGCGGCAAAAAGCCAGGGGGACAGGGCACCCAACGTGAGCATCGCCACCCCGGCCAGGACGATGGTGGCGAAGCAGAACTGGATGACGGTCTGGACCCTGATCAGGGTGGACAGCCGCAGGTACAGAACCGGCCCAAGAGTGGCGCAGGCCGCGTTGAAGGCGAAGATGAAGCTGAATTCCTGCTCGGTCATGCCGAACCCGTCGACGTAGACGTAAGCCGCGATCCCGAGGAATGACAGAAGGCACATGGGGGCGGAGGCGAAGATCAGCAGCAGCAGGGCAAATCTGGGGTTGGCGAGGACGACACCCAGCCTGAGCCAGGATTTATGGATCGGGCCGGTCGATTTTTCAGCGAGCGTCTCGCGGTAGAAGAGCACAAGGCCGAATGTGAACGTTGCGAAGACGGCCAGGGCCACGAACATCATGTGCCAGGACGCGATTTTGAGCAGGAAGGCTCCGAGGACCGGAGCCACCATTGGGGCGATGATGATGAGCGACATCATCACGGCCATCACGCGCTCCCTCTCGCGCCCGTCGAACTGATCCTTGACGATGGTGGTCCCGGTGACCGCCACGCCGCCGCCGGCGAGGCCCTGGAGTACGCGGAAGCCGATGAGGAATTCCATTTCCGGGGACAGGGCGCAGAGGATGCTGGCAACGATGTAGAGCGTGAGGGTGACCAGAAGGATTGGTTTGCGGCCGGTCCGCTCGCTCAGCGGCCCCCAGAAGAGGATGCCGACTGCGAAAGCAACCATGTAGGCGGCAAGGGTCAGGTTGACCATGCCCTGTGTGGTGGCAAACGTCTCGGCCATGTGGGGCAGAGCCGGAAGATAAAGGTCCATCGTCAGCGGCGGGAAGGCGCCGAGGGAGATCAGAAGGAAGATTGTTCCCCGTCTGCCCAGTGCGGGCTGTGCGGTGTTCATTTCGGTTGGACCCGTTCTGCGCGATGCCGTGGCGCGTCCGTTTTTCGGGATGCCCGTCACATGTGGGCACGTTTCATCACATCCGGCCGGATCATTCCAGATCCGGGCAGGGGTCATTGCTCCCAGATGTGTGAGCGGAGGAGTTGGTTCGCCCAAGGCACGGAACAGAGGGGCCCTGGCCCCGCCGTGCCTGCGGCGGACCAGCTCGCCGCAGGCGCGGCTGTCGTGTGGGTTAGATCCAGCGTCTTACCCGGCGTTTGTACTCCCGGTATTCCTCCGCAAAAATCTTCTCAAGGGCGCGTTCCTCGGGGAGGATCTGGGTGCGGGTGAGGATGAGGCAGAAGGCGAGGACGCCGGGGAGGGTCCAGAGGGTGCCCCAGGAGAGGCCGAGGCCGGCGAGGCAGGTGGCGATGCCGAGGTAGATGGGGTTGCGGGAGTAGCGGAAGAGCCCGTCGGTGACGAGGGTGGTGGCGGCGTCGAGTTCGGTCGGGTCGAAGGTGGTGTCGGCCTTCAGGAAGCGCTTTAGGGACTGAAGAGCGAGGAGGAAGCCCGCGACGATAAGGGCGGTGGCGGCGAAACGCTGGCCGGGGAAGCTGAAAGGATAAAGGGGCGCGAAGCGGTGCAGGAGCCAGACGGCGACGGCCACATAGGCGGCGATGAAGGGCGGGTTGAGCGGGGTAAGGTGGACGCCGATCTTCACGGGCGGCTACCCTGCGGCCCGTGCGGCTTCCACCGCCGGGAGGGTGATGGCAAAGATGGTGCCGTCGGTGTCGGAGACCTCAAGCTGCAACTCGCCGCCATGGCCGCGGATAATCTCGGCCGCGATGACAAGGCCGAGACCGGTGCCGCCCTGGCGGGCGCCGCCCTCAAAAGGTTTGAACAGGTGCTCGCGGGCCTTTGGTGGCAGGCCGGGGCCGGTGTCGCAGACGCGGATGAAGGCCATGCCGTCGGAGCGGTGGCCGGTGACGGTGACCGTGCCGCCCTCCCCCGTGCCCTGGATGGCCTGAACGGCGTTGCGCACGAGGTTTGAAAGCACGCGGAAGAGCTGCTCGGGGTCGACATAGAGGTGCAGGTCGTCGGGCACCTCGCTGACGATGGAGATGGAATTGCCGGCGCTGGACTGGCGTTCGTTGTCAACGACCTCCCCGACCAGCGGGGCCAGGGGCACGCGTTCAAGCACCGGGTCGGGCTCCTCGGCCTTGCCGAAGGTCAGGGTGCGTTCGCAGAGCGCCACTGCGCGGTCGAGGGAATTCACGAGTTTTGGCGCGGTGCGGCGGACGCGGGGGTCCTGGCTCGCGTCGATGCCATCGGTCAGGATCTGCGCCGTGCTGAGAATGTTGCGCAGGTCGTGGCTGATCTTGGCCACCGCGCTGCCCAGCGCGGCAAGGCGTTCCTTCTGGCGCAGGGAGGCCGTGAGGCGGACCTCAAGGTCATGGAGCGCGCTTTCGGCCTCGCGGAACTCGAGCGTGGAGGAGCTGGGCGAGATGATGCGGGTCGTGTCCTCCGGGCTGTCGCGGTAGGCGAGCATGTGGTTGACGACGCGCTTGATCGGCCGGACCATCAGGCGGCGGACCACGAAGAACAGAAGTGTGGCCGTGGCGAGCGAAATCAGCAGGGATACCTGGAAAACCCGGGTGCCGTAGTCGAGCATGGCCGCGCGCAGGTCCTGTTCGTCCACGTCGATTTCCACGCCGCCCTCGCTGCCGCTGCGGGTGACGCCGGAGACGTGGATGACGCGGTCTTCCGGGCTCAGGAATACGCGCATGGCGTCGGTGATCAGTTCCAAGGGCCGGGCGGTGGAGATGTCGAAATGGTCGATGACCTCAAGCGGCATGTTGCCCGCGAGCACAAGTTCGCGCACCCCGTCCCGTCTGAGGATGACGCTGCGCACTCCGGCCGTCTCAAGGAGTTCGGCCTCCAGGTCCTGGGAGACCGCGCCCTCGGGCGTGCCAAGGGTGGCCAGGGCCGCAAGCTGGGCCAGATCGAGTTTGTTCTGGAGGTAGTCCTGGCGAAAGCGGGCGACCGAGGGCACAAATATCAGAACCTCGACGATCATCACAAAAAGTACCGTCAAGACAAGGAAACGCCCTGAAAGGGTGTTCAAAACCATATGGGCCCCTGATCACATATCCGTGCATGAGAGTAGGTATCCGGGGGCCGAATAACAAGGAGGCGCGGTGATTCCAGGCGATTTCCCGACGATTTCAACGGGTTTTCGGACGTGTTTGGTGTTGGGGGATGTTTGGGTTTGGCGTGGGGCGTGGTGGTGTGTGCGGGCGGCCGGGCGTGTTTTGGGGTGCTGGAGGGGTGCGGCCGTGGCGACACTGGGGTTCAACCCATGGGTGATTCTGGTGGTCGATTAGATATGGTGGGCCTGTACCGACGTATAAGCCCGATTGGTGAGGGGAGCGCGGACCTCGGGGGGCGTGATAGCGCCTCCCGTGGGGGAGGTCGGCGCTGCCCGACGTAAACGCCGGGCGGGAGGGTTGAGGTTAGAGAGCCCTGGACCAGGTCTCAACCGGGATACACCCGCGCCGGGAGGGAGGGCCCGGCGCGGGTATGTGGGGGGTCAGGGGAGTTTCTGGACCAGACCCACGACTTTCTTGACCCATTTGTTCTCGAAGAGACGCGGGGTGTAGTACTGGCCGGCGGCGCGTTTGGAGACCTCCATAAGCGTCGGATAGGGTGCGACCATACCGGCGACCGCGCCGATTTTCAGTTTTGAGGAAATCGCAAGCGACCACAGGCTGATCTGCTCGCCCGCCTGGGGGCCGACGATGCCGGCACCGACCGGGCGGCCCTTCACCACCATGACCTTGACGAGACCGGCGCTGACGCCCTCGGCGCGGGCGCGGTCGTTTTCGGCGAACTGGAAGCGCAGAACCTCCAGCGCGTCGCCGTGCTCTTCCCTCGCCTGGGCTTCGGTGAGGCCAATCTGGGCGATCTCCGGGTCGGTATAGGTGGCGTGCGGGATGTTGGTGTCGGACGCCTTCGCGGGCAGGCCGAACAGGGCGGAGCGGATGACGATGCCCGCGTGGTACCCCGCGAGGTGGGTGAACTGTTTGCCCCCCGCCACGTCGCCGATGGCGTAGATCTTGCGGTTGCTGGTTTTCAGCGAGGCGTCAACGATTACGCCCGCGCGGTTGGTGTCCACTCCGGCCGCATCGAGGTTGAGCGTGCCGGTATTGGGTTTGCGGCCCACGGCAACGAGGATGTGGGAGCCGGTGAACTCGCGGCCGTCGGAGGTGGATACGGTGATGTCCTCGCCGGCCTGCCGGACCTGCTCCACGGCGGCGTTTTCCACGATCTCGACCCCTTCGGCGCGAATGGCCGAGAGGGCCACGGCGGCAAGTTCGGGGTCGTCCTTGCCAAGGACTGTCGCGCCCTCGATGACGGTAACCTCGCAGCCGAGACGGCGGTGGGCCTGGGCCATTTCCATGCCGATGGGGCCGCCGCCGACGACGATCAGGTGACGCGGGCGGTCGCGCAGGTCGAAAATCGTCTCATTGGTGTAGTGGGGCACCTCCGCGAGGCCTGGGATGGGCGGCACGAAGGGGCTGGAGCCGGTAGCGATTACGAACCGGCGGGCCTGAATGGTTTTGCCGCCCGCCTGAAGTTCGCTGGGCGAGGTGAATTTGCCCCAGTCCTGGATGACCTGGACGCCGAGGGATTCAAACCTCTCGACCGAATCGTGGGGCTCAATGCCCGCGATGACGCTGCGGACGTGATCCTTGGCAGCGGCGAAATTGATCTCCGGGTCGACCGGCGTGATGCCGAAGGGTGCGCCGGTGGTCATGGCGTGGGCATGTTTGGCAGCGGCGATCAGCGCCTTGGAAGGAACGCAACCGTAGTTAAGGCAGTCGCCGCCCATTTTTCCGCCCTCGACGAGGACAACGGAGGCGCCCATCTGGACCGCACCTGCTGCGACGGAGAGACCGCCGGAGCCGCCACCAATGACGCAGAGGTCCACTTTGATATGATCGGTCATTATTTCACACTCCGTTTGCCACGCAGGGCCTTGATGATGATGGGCATGGCCGCGAGGGCGGCAAGGCCGAGAATGGGGCCGAGAATCATCGGCTCAAAGATGATGCCAAGGTTGGGGGTTTCGTTACGGGCGAAGACCTCACCCAGACCCGCGCCAATCCAGGAATAGACCATGGTGCCGGGGATGATGCCGAAGAAGGTGGTGATCATGTAGGTCCGGAGCTTCACGCCGAGGAAGGCGGGGGCGAGGTTTGCCACGAAGAAGGGAATCGCCGGGACCAGACGCATCAGAAAGAGGTAGCTGACCTCGTTTTCACGCAGGCCGCGTTCCATGCGGGCCAGGGTGCCCTTGCCGCCCTCTGCCGTGAGTTTGGCGTAAAGCGCGTCACCGAGACCAAACCGGGCGGCGAGGAAGATGATGGTTGCGCCGATGGTGGCCGCGAGAACCGTCAGGCCGCCGCCGATGAGGGTGCCAAAAAGAAATCCGCCCGTGAGCGTCATTATGAGGGCGCCGGGCAGCGAAAACGCCACGACAATCACATAGGCCAGCGTGTAGGCGAGAATCGCCGGGAGGTAGTTGGCGTCGCGCCAAGCGATCAGGGCCTCGCGGTTGTCCCGCAGGGTCTCGAAATTCAGGAAATCCCGCAGATACCAGCCTCCGCCGATGGCTATGGCGGCAATGAGGAGGATCGGAATGACCCGTTTGGGCGAAAATCCGGTGCGGGTGTCGGTCATAATGCTCATTTCTTCTACCAGTTGTGTTTGATCTCACCGCTGCCTTACGGTTTCAAACAGGATCGGTTACACTGATCACGGCCCGTTGATGGTATCGGGGCAAATGTTTCAATCCGGTCAGGAAAAGTGCCTGGGCGGAATTGACTTCCCCGTTCCGGTCGGGTTATGAGCCGGCTTCGAATTCAGTACGTCGTGCACGAAGCGAGCGTGTGGCGGCGTTTTCCGGTGACCTGGGCCATTTCGGGCCGGTCGCGGGTAAGATCAGGAGACGCCAACATGAAACGCACTTTTCAGCCCAGCAACCTCGTCCGCAAGCGCCGTCACGGATTCCGTGCACGCATGGCCACCAAAGCCGGACGCACCATCATCAACCGCCGCCGCGCCCAGGGCCGGAAGCGCCTGTCGGCCTGAGGCCATGGTGCCGTACCGGAAGCGTTAACGCGTCCGGACCGGAGGTTGATCGTGAGACAGCGGATCGCCAGCCCATCCATTTCGGGACGGGCTGGTTTTTTGCGTTTGGGGTGTGGGGGTATGAGTGGCTTGTCGCGGAACGGCGAGTCGGGGTCTGCCGAACGGATACCATCCTTCCCCGGTACACGAAACATGAGGCGCGGCGCGCCATGGCCGACTTTGGGTGGGCTTCGACCCGGTCGGCCGAAGCGTGTCGCCGCAATCCCCAAAACCATTGTGCAGGTGCTGACGTCATGTATGCCCTCCCGGGGGGAAAGTCGGGCATGGTGTGCCGTGCCGGCACACCGGGAGTGCTGGTGGGACAGCGCGAAACTCCATCGGGGCTCCCGCCTTGCTTTGGTAAGGGGTGAGGCCGACTGATGGACGCGACGGACGCACCCCGGCGCCCTGCCCTTACCACTCTTCTCAAACGCTCCGATTTCCTGACGGCGGCCAGGGCGCCGCGGCAGGCGCGGGAGGGGTTTATCCTTCAGGCGCGGGAGCGGCGGGAGGATGAGAAGGCCGAGGGCATCCGGGTCGGGTTTACCTGCTCCAAAAAGGTTGGAAACGCGGTCAAACGCAACCGGGCCAAACGCCGGCTGCGCGAGATTGCGCGACTGGAACTGCCCGAACACGGGCGCGACGGCTGGGATTACGTGCTGATCGGGCGGCGGGATGCGACGGCGGCGCTGGATTTCGACCGGCTGCGCGGGGATCTGGTCTCGGCGGTGGCGGCGCTGCACAAACGGCGGCGGTCGTGACGCCGTTCGCCTGGGTGCTCAGCCTGCCGGTGCGGTTTTACCGGCTGGTCTTCTCGCCCCATGTGGGCCACGGCTGCAGGTTTCAGCCAACCTGTTCGGCCTATGCACTGGAGGCTCTGGAACTGCACGGCGGGTTTAAGGGCGGCTGGCTGACGCTCCGGCGGATTTTGCGGTGTCATCCCTGGGGCGGGTCCGGGGTGGATAACGTGCCGGTACCACAGGACGGGACCAAACAGGAATAGCGGGGCAGCCCGCCCCGCCTCAGGCCTCGCGGTTCATCAGGGTTGGCAGCTCAACGGGGCGGCGGCCTTTTTTGTTTCGGAAGCGGTAGCGGGCCTGGTAGTCGCGGCGCTGTTTGGTGATCTCGTAGAGCACAATGCCAGAGCAAGTGCCGAGGTTGAGGCTTTCGATCATGCCGAACATGGGGATTGCCACGCAGAGTTCGCTGCGGGCGACGGCCTCGGGGCTGATGCCGCGGGTCTCGTTTCCGAACCAGACGGCCAGTTTCGACTGTGTGGTGAAATCCCCCTCGTGCAGATAGGCGTTGTTGGCGCCCTTCACATGCGGCGAGGTCACGATGGAGGTGAAGTTTTTGCGCTCCAAATGGTCGAAACATTCCGCGGTGCTGTCGAAGCGTTTGACGAAGGTCCATTTGACTGCGGAGACGGAAAGTTTGGTCAGGGAACGACGCTCGCGCATATCCTGCCAGTCGTCAGGCAGTCTTTTTCCGGGGTCGACGATATAGACCTTCTCGACGCCCAGCGCGTTCGCATTGCGTATCACGGAAGCGATATTCTGGAAATCGCCGGGATCCTCAATGACGGCGACCAGGTGTTTGCACCGGAACGCCCTGATCGCCTCGGCGCGCTTTCGCACGGAGGGTTTGGATTTCTTTTTTGTATCGTCGCTGTCCACGATCGGCAAAGTAGCATCGGTTCCGCATTTTGGAAGGCAAAATACGGCTCATTAATCTACCCACTTGCCCAAATGGCACCGGTGCGGATAAACCGCCCGCATGTTGGACACATCTGAAATTCATCCGCTCTTTGACGGCGCGCCGGAAACGACGCGGTTCAAAAAGCTGCGCAAGCGGATCATCCGCAACACCCGCGAGGCCATTGACCGGTTCGGCATGGTGCGGGAGGGGGATAAATGGCTGGTGTGTCTGTCCGGCGGCAAGGACAGCTATACCCTTCTTGCAGCCCTGACCGAGCTGCAGTGGCGCGGGGTGTTGCCGGTGGAAATCCTCGCCTGCAACCTCGATCAGGGACAGCCGGGGTTTCCGGCGACGGTTCTGCCGGAGTTTCTGGAACAGCGGGGCGTACCGCACCGGATCGAGTATGCGGACACCTATTCGATTGTGAAGGAGAAGATCCCCTCGACGCGGACCTTCTGTGCGCTGTGCTCAAGACTGCGGCGGGGCAATCTCTACCGGATCGCGCGGGAGGAGGGCTGCCAGGCGATTGTGCTGGGCCATCACCGCGAGGACATTATCGAGACATTCCTTCTGAACCTGTTCCACGGGGGCAAGCTGGCGGCGATGCCGCCGAAACTACTGAACGACGTGGGCGATCTTTATGTGCACCGCCCGCTCGCCCTGGTGGCGGAGGAGGACTGCGCGGCATTTGCGGATGCCCTGAACTATCCGATCATTCCGTGCGACCTCTGCGGCAGTCAGGACGGACTGCAGCGCCAGCAGATCAAGGGTATGCTGAACGAGTGGGAGAAGCGCAGCCCGGGCCGCAAGCAGAAGATTCTCAGCGCCCTGATGAACGCGAACCCAAGCCATCTGCTCGACAGCGGGCTGTTCGATTTCGCGGGCCTTTGAGAAACGTTTAAATCGATAAAATGCCTGATAGATTCAGGGCATGAGCGGGCCGGATTCCGCCCGGCTTTAACGAATGATCGGTGTCGTTCTGCTACGCAGTCGACATGAGCGAGGAATTCAAGAGATCCAACCTTCCAACGCCGGACCGCATCTTCATGCAGGTCACCGGCATCTTCATGATTTTTGGATTCGTGCTGCTCGTCGTGTCGCACGCGATGCTGTACCGTGTCATGCATTCCTCGGAAGTGGCCGATGAACTGACGCGCGCGAGCACGGCCGAGGCCACGGCGGCGCGCAAGGCCGTCTCCACGCTTGAGAAGATGAGCATTCTGCCCCCGGGTGTGTACCGCGACAATGCGCGCACGACATTTGCCTGGGATCTGGAAAATTTCATTGCCCTGCGGGAGCTGCGCCTGGAGGCCGGTCGTGACACCAATCCGCGCCATACCCAGATTGAGCCGCTTTATGAGCGCGCCGAGGAACTGGGCGCGTCGGTCGTGGACCAGACCGGCTGGGACAATGAGAATATCCTGAAGCTGAAAACCCTGCTGACCGATCACATGCTGCCGGTTCTGGACCTGATCTCCATTGAGCACCGGGCGCAGGCGATGCGGGTGGAGCAGATGTCCCGCTGGCTGGTGGGTGGATCGCTGGCGGTTATCGCCCTGAACTGCATCGGTTTTGCCTTTTTGATCGTCCGGCCCGCGCGGCGGCGGATCAATGGCTGGGTTGCCGAGACCAGCGAGGTGGAGAAGGAAAACCAGTTCAAGCTGCTGCATGACAGTCTGACGGGCATGCCCAATGCGGCCTATCTGCACGCCTATCTGACCCGGCTGGTTGATGCGTCGGAGCGTGGCAACATGGAATCGGCGGTCATTCGGGTAAGCTTTGACCGGTTTAACGTGCTGCGCGAGACCTTGGGCATCCGGGTTGCCAATGAGGTCATGCGCATTGCCGCGCGGCGGGTGCAGCAGTCCCTGCGCGCCGGAGACTTTGCGGCCCATCCCGGACATGACAGCTTTATCGTGGTCACGACCGACCTGGAGGATGCCGGCGCGGTGGCGACGATTGCCGGACGGCTGCAGGCGATCCTGATGAAGCCCTACTCCATCGGCGGCGCGCCGCGGCGGATCAGCTGTTCGATGGGAGTGACACTGTTCTCGGACGATCAGCCGGATGCGGACCAGATCCTGTCCAATGCGGCGATTGCGCTGGCCGATGCGCGGTCCGAGGGTGCGGGGCTGATTCGCTATTTCAACGCGAAACAGCGCGAGGAGGTCGAGCGGCGCGAGACGCTTTATGCCGAACTGACCCATGCGCTGGACAATGACGAGATTGTGGCCTTCTTCCAGCCGCAGATTGATCTGGTCACCCATGAGCTGTGCGGGTTTGAGGCGCTGGTGCGCTGGCATCATCCGAAACACGGCCTGCTGGGGCCGGCCGCGTTCCTGGATTTCGCGGAGCAGGTGGACCTGACCGAGCGCCTGGGTGAGGTGGTTCTGTCGCGGTCGATGGAAGCCATCCGGGCCTGGGACATGGCGGGGCTGCATGTGCCGAAAGTGGGCGTGAACTTCGCTCTGGCGCAGCTGCGCAACCCGCGTCTGATTGAGAAGATCAAGTGGGAGGTCGAGCGTTTTGACCTCGATCCCTCCCGTCTGGCCATCGAGGTTCTGGAAACCGTTCTCATTAAAAGCGATCAGGACATGGTTGTGCGCAACCTGCGGGGCCTGGCGTCGGCTGGATTTGGCATTGAACTGGACGATTTCGGCACCGGACACGCCTCGATCTCGAACCTGCGCCGTTTCATGGTGAACCGGATCAAGATCGACCGCAGCTTCGTGTTTGGCATTGAGACCAGCGAGGAGCAGCAGCAGCTGACCGCCTCGATGGTGGCCATGGCCCGCGCGCTTGGCATCGAGGTGCTGGCCGAGGGTGTGGAGACCGATGACGCGCTGGCGATGCTGCGCCGTCTGGGTTGCAACTTCTGTCAGGGTTACCTGATCGCGAAGCCCATGTCGCAGGCCGACACCTTTGACTGGCTGAAGGCCCACGGCACCCGCCGGAAGTCCCCGGAACGGGACGAGCGGGCTTAAGGAGCCTGCCGAAAACACCTTGACCTTTTGGACCTGCCCCTGTTGAACCCTGACTGAATTTTTGGGATTTCTGACCGGAGCGGTCCTTATGGACGAACAGAACAAAAACCTCATTCTCGCGACCGTGCTGAGTTTCGTGGTCCTGATGGTGTGGTTCATACTGTTTCCACCACCCGAGGACACCGGCACGCCAACCGCGCCGACCGAGGTCGTGCAAACCCAGGACGGGATCACCGTACCCGCCGCCGAGGAGGGTGAGGCCGGAGCGCCGAGCCTGTCACCGACCGTTGCGCAGTCGCGCGAGCAGGCCCTGGCCAAATCCGAGCGGGTTGAGATCGAGACCGAGCACCTGACCGGGTCGCTGTCACTGACCGGTGGGCGTATCGATGATCTGTCCTTTACGCAGTATTTTGAGACACTTGCGCCCGACAGCCCGATGGTCACGCAGTTCATGCCGGCCGGTACGTCCGATGCGTATTACGCCCTGTTTGGCTGGACACCGGCCGCGGGAAGCGTGCCGTTTGACCAGCTGCCCGGACCGTCCACGCCCTGGTCGGTTGAGAGCGGTGAGGTTCTGACCGCAGACACGCCGGTGACGCTCGTTTGGGACAACGGGAACGGACTGGTTTTTCGCCGGATCATCTCCATTGACGAGAACTACATGTTCACGGTGGAGCAGACGGTTGAGAACAACACCGGCTCCGAGGTGCGTCTGGCGCCCTATGGCATTATCGCCCGTCACGGCGAACCGACTGACCTGAAAGGCTTTTACATCCTCCATGAGGGTGTGGTGATGTCCACGGACGGTGAGCTGGCCGAGATTGACTATGACGATGTTGTCGATCTGCCGGTTGATGCCAATGAGCGTGCCGCGGTCGAGAAGAAAACCGTCGTGGAAAACGGCTGGATCGGGTTCACCGACCATTACTGGATGGCGACGCTGGTCCCCTCCCCCGGTCAGGCGTTTACCGCCGTGACGAAATACACCCAGGCCACCGACACCTATCAGACCGACGTGCGTCTGCCGGTTGTGGCCGTGAGCCCTGGTGAGACGACATCGTCGAGCACCATGCTGTTCTCCGGTCCGAAGGAATGGGAGACCATCCGCGACTACCAGAACGATCTGGGCATCGAGAAGTTTGTCGATTCGATTGACTGGGGCTGGTTCTTCTTCCTGACCAAGCCGATCTACATGGCGCTGCACTACCTTTATATCCTGTTCGGCAACATGGGCTTCGCCATTATCGGGTTGACCTTCGCCATCAAGGCGCTGCTCTTCCCGCTGGCGTACAAGTCCTATGTCTCAATGTCGCGCATGAAGAAGCTTCAGCCCGAGATGGAGAAGATCAAGGAAACCGCCGGCGACGACCGCATGAAGATGCAGCAGGAGGTCATGGCGCTCTACAAGCGGGAAAAGGTCAATCCGGCCGCGGGCTGTCTGCCCATTCTTTTGCAGATCCCGATCTTCTTCTCGCTCTATAAGGTGATCTTCGTGACGCTTGAGCTGCGCCACCAGCCGTTCATCGGCTGGGTGCATGATCTGAGCGCGCCGGATCCGTCCTCTATCCTGAACCTGTTCGGACTTCTGCCCTGGGACGCACCTGGACCGGGCAGCATCCTGGCGATCTTCTCGATCGGCGTGTGGCCGGTTCTGATGGGTGTGTCCATGTGGCTGCAGATGCGTCTGAACCCGGCGCCCACGGACAAAACGCAGGCGATGATCTTCAACTGGATGCCGTGGGTGTTCATGTTCATGCTGGGTCAGTTCGCGTCCGGTCTGGTGATTTACTGGGTTGCCAACAACTGCATCACCTTCACGCAGCAGTACCTGATCATGCGCAGCCAAGGGGTTAAGCCGGATATTCTGGGCAATATCCGGGGCAAGACCCAGGCGGACAGCAAGTAGGTCATGGAGGCGCGGGTCACCCATATCTGGCGCCATCCCATCAAGGGCGTCGGGGCGGAGGCCCTGCTCTCCTCGGAATTTGTCGCGGGCAATACCATGCCCTACGACCGGGTCTGGGCGGTTGCCCATGAGGCCTCGAAAGCCCCGGCGGGCAGCAGCGACTGGGTTCACTGCAACAACTTTATCCGTGGGGCGAAGTCGCCGGGGCTGATGGCCGTGAAAGCGAAAATGACCGGGCCGGAGGGACACATCCAGTTGAGCCATCCGGATGCGGGCAGCATCACGGTCAATCCAGGCGATATTGGCGATGCGACGCGGATGGTGGCCTGGGTCACGCCACTTTGCGATCCGAAGCGCGCCCTGCCCTCCCATGTGGTGCGGGCCGGCACGCGGGGCATGACGGACAGCAAAATCCGCTCTGTTTCCATCCTGAACAATGCAAGCCTCGCGGCCCTGTCGAAAGTGGCCGGGCGGGACCTGGCGCAGGAGCGGTTTCGCGGCAATATCTGGCTCGACGGGCTGGAGCGGTGGCAGGAGTTTGACCTGCTCGACAAAAAGCTGCGGATTGGCGGCGCCACATTTGTGGTGCGCGAGCGGATCACCCGCTGCACGGCCACGGGTGTTGATCCCGAAACCGGTGAGCCGGATACGGATACACTGCGGCTGTTGCAGGAGAACTGGGGGCATCGCGACTTCGGGGTCTATGCGGAAGTCGTCGGGGACGGTATAGCATCGGTGAACGATGTGGCGGTACTGGCATGAACGGACCTGACCCGGACAACCCGCATCCCCTGGAGGGGCACCCCCGGGTTGGTTTCCTGCGCCCGTTCGCGGAAGGCCGCAGCAATGTCGAGGTCGGGGTCTACACATATTACGACGACCCCGAGGGGCCGGAGCATTTCTTTGAGCGGAATGTTCTGCATCACTATGATTTTGTCGGGGACAGGCTGGTGATCGGGTCGTTCTGTGCCTTTGCGACCGGGGTGCGGTTCTTCATGAACGGGGCCAATCACGCGATGGGCGGGTTTTCGACCTATCCGTTCAACATCTTCGGCAATGGCTGGGAGGAAGGATTCGATCCCGCCACCTGGGCCGAGGGCAACCGGGGCGATACGGTTGTGGGAAGTGATGTCTGGATCGGGGGCGACGCGCTGATCATGCCGGGTGTGACCATCGGGCATGGCGCGATTGTTGCCGCACGCAGTGTCGTGACTTCGGATGTTCCGCCCTATGCGGTCGTGGGGGGAAATCCGGCGCAGGTGATCCGGATGCGGTATAAGGCGGAAACCATTGAGTGCCTGCTGCGCGTGGCGTGGTGGGACTGGCCCGTGGGGCGGATTACGGAAAATCTCGACGTCATTCGCGGGTCGGATCTGGAAAAAATTGCCGGGGCGGCACAATGAAAATGACGTTTACTCTCGCCGCGGAGCCGGACCGGCCGGAAGCGGAGGCCGGGCGACTGCTGTTTGCCGGGCCGGTGGATTTCGTGAAGGGCGTGGTCGCCATGGACGGTCTGCCCCCCGATGACCGGGTTGAGGTCTGTTTTGCGGGCCGGTCGAATGTGGGCAAATCCAGCCTGATCAATGCGCTGACCGGTCGGAAGGCCCTCGCGCGGTCCTCGAACACGCCTGGCCGCACGCAGGAGATCAACTATTTCGCGCTCGGTGAGGAGCGGTATCTGGTCGACCTGCCGGGCTATGGTTTCGCTGAGGCGCCGAAGGACGTGGTGCGGAAGTGGCAGGAGCTGATGAAGGATTACCTGTCGGGCCGTGCGAGCCTGCGGCGGGTGTTTCTGCTGATTGACGCGCGGCACGGCGCGAAGGCGGTGGATGAGGAGATCATGTCCCTGCTCGACCGCTCGGCCGTGACGTTTCAGGCGGTGCTGACCAAGGCTGACAAACCCAAGGCCGGGACGCTGCGGGACAATATCGAACAGGTCAAGCGGGTCCTGGCAAAACACACGGCTGCGCACCCGGAAATTGTGGTAACCTCGTCTGAGAAGGGTGACGGCATCGCAACCCTGCGGGCAATTGTTGCGGGGATTGTTTAGGGCGGATATTTAAACGGGAGGCATAGATGAGCGGGGACACTCTTGAGGAGCGACTAGCGCGGGCGGAAGGCCGGATTGAGGTGCTGCTGGAGCAGCAGAACCCGCCACCGAAGTCGATTTGGAGACGGCTCGCCAGTATTGAAACCCTCAAAAACCTGGTGTTCCTCGTGGCATTTCCCGCCTCGCTGTTCTTGGCATTTGAAAAATTTGACCGCGAAATCCTGAGCGTTCGCGAGAACCGCATCCTAGAACAGAAGAATATTGCTATTGACCGGCTGGATCAACTTCAGGACCTGAACAGCGAGATTTACCAGTTACAGTCGCAGGACAAGGGCGATGTCGCGTTTGCGATTATCGAGGCGAAGCGCGGGCAGATGGCTCGTTTGACGGACACTGTTTATACGACCTGGGTCAAGTACAGCGACATGTTTGGACGATATGACCTTAATGCGCTGGCCGAGGCTCTATTGGTGCAAAAACGCACAGAAGAAGCGCTGCAAGTGGCGAATAGTGTTCAGCTTGACGGACTCCGTCCGATTGATCGTATCGACCAGAATATTCTGAAGGCACGGATCCTTTTCTCGGAGGGTCCGGCGCATGACATGGAAGCGGCACGGGATATTCTGCGCGCTGCAATGGCGACGACCAGTGAGATCGAACGGGTCGGACAACAGTATCTAATGATCGAAAAGATTGGAACCATACGTCTGTCCAATGAATGGTGGCGCAATACTGACTGCGGCAAACTGATGGAAATTGCCGAGCCGCTAAGAGCGGTCCATAAGGAAAATATGGCGTTGGGTGCCTACGAGGACAGGTTTGGCGTTGGGTTTACCCTGGCGGGTGTGGAATTTGCCTGCAGCGATGCCCCAATGGAATCCGTCGCGCAGGATTGAACACTCACACGGCAAACACTTGAGTACGCCCTTCCCGACGGAAGGGCGCTTTGCTTGGAAGGCTCAGCCCGCCTGGACGCCGGTGAGTTTGTGAAGCTCGGCGACGGTGTCGTGGTCGAGTTTGAGGGCCTCGGCGAGGTTCTGGACGTAGTCGACCTCTTCCTGGGTATCGATTTTGATGGCCAGGAGCGTGGCGGCATAGACCTCGGCGGCCTGGGCCTCGGAGCGGACGTCGCGGACGAGATCGTCGATGGTCGACGGTGTGTTGATCTCGTTCATCACGAACTGTTTTTCCTCCTCGGTCACCTCGTCGGAGCCGATTTTGCCCATGATGGCCTGAAGCTCGTCGCGGTCGATTTTACCGTCGACCTTGGCCGCCGCGATCATGGCGCGCAGGGCGAGTTTCTCAGCGGCGGGTGAGGTCACCTCGTCAAACATGCTCTCGTCAAACTCGATGGCGGGCGGGGCGGTCTGCACGTCACCGACAGCCGGTTCCGGCGCGCGCTGTGCCTGCTGCTGGCGGGAGTTGTTGAGCGCGGTCATGGCGAGGGTGCCGAGCACGGCGAGCGCCCCGCCCTTGGCCGCACCACCAAGGCCACCGCCCAGAAGCGCGCCGGCCACGGCGCCGATGCCGCCGACCTGGGCGTTGGAGAGGTTGCCCACCTGTTTCCGGCCCGCGTACTGTTTGGCCATGTCGAGCATTCCACCGGAGCCGCCCGTGCGCCCCAAAGCGTTCTGAACCTGGCCGAAGATGGCATCGAGACCGCCGCCACCGCCGGTGCTCAGGTTGTTGGTGGTCTGGTCCAGACGGCTGCGCGTCGGTGATGAACCTCCCATGCCCTGTTGCAGGATCTGTCCAAGAATGTTGCCGAATGCCATTACGGCCTCCCCCAATTGATTTCCGTAATTCAGTATGTGGGACGGTAGCAGAACGCTTTCCACCCTCCAACGCCATAGTTTCGTCACATTTATGCGGGTCGGCCGGAGGGTGCGGTCACGTCGCAAATACGCGCTGAGCGGTCGGAGCGACCGGCACGGGGGGGCGGGAAACGGTGCAGGCTGCCGTCAGCTTTGGCGGTTGAGTCGGTCGATTTTCAAGGGGACCTCAAATGAAACATGTGCGTGGACTGGTCGTTGGTGGCGGAGCGATTGGTGCCTCGGTGGCCTATCATCTGGCGAAGGCGGGCTGGTCCGACGTGGTTCTGCTGGAACGGGACGAACTGACCTCCGGGTCCACGTGGCATGCGGCGGGTCTGCTGCCGCTTTTCAACATGAGCTATGCCACCAGCCATATCCACGACTATTCGGTGAAATTCTACAAAACCCTGGAAGAGGAAACGGGTCTGAATGCCGGGTTTTCGGTCGTGGGCAATCTGCGGATGGCGCAGAGCCAGGCGCGGATGGATGAGTACCAGCTTTACGCCACCACGGCGGAATCTGTGGGCATCCCCTATGAGTGGCTGTCGGCCGATGAGATCAAGCAGCGCTGGCCGCTGGTGCGGACCGAGGACCTGATCGGGGCGCTGTATCACCCCACGGACGGCTACATTAACCCTGCCGATGTCACCATGGCGATGGCCAAGGGCGCGCGGCAGAGGGGTGTGGAGATCATCCGCAAGCGTCAGGTCGACAGCTATGAGTGGACCGGCGACGCCTGGATCGTGCGCGGGCGGATCATGGTGGAGAAAGGCGGCAACCTCGTTGCCTCCGACGAGACGTTTGAGATTTCGGCCGAGCATGTGGTGACGGCCACCGGCAACCATGCCCAGCGCACGGCGCAGCTTCTGGGGCTGAAGATCCCGGCGATCCCGGTGGAGCACCAGTTCATTGTGACCGAACCGGATCCGGCTCTGGTGGAGTACCGCAAGACCCATGGGGAGCACCCGGTTCTGCGCGATGCGGATGCCAAGTGGTATGTGCGCGAGGAGCGTGGCGGCTGGATTTTGGGGCCGTATGAGAAAAACGCCCCTGCCCGGTTTGAATATGGCGTTCCGGACAGTTTCCGCGCCGATCTGTTCCCGCTCGACCTGGAGAGGATCGAGGAGGAATACATGTCCTTCATCCACCGCATCCCCTCGTCGGAAGAGGTGGGGCTGAAGGACGATTTCAACGGGCCGATCTGTTACACGCCGGATGGCAACCCGCTGGTGGGACCGGCACCGGGGCTGCGCAACATGTGGCTGGCGGAAGGGTTTTCGTTTGGCATCACTGCGGCGGGTGGCACGGGGTATTACCTGGCGCAGATGATGGTCGAGGGTGAGGCCGGGATCGACATGGCGAGCCTCGACCCCAAGCGGTTCGGCGGCTGGATGACGACCGAATACGCCGCGCGCAAGAACGAGGAATGTTACGACCACGTCTATATCCTGCACCACCCGGATGAAGAGCGCCCGGCCTGTCGGCCTTTGCGCACCGCGCCATGCTATGACCGGATGAAGGCGGCGGGGGCGCAGTTTGGCTGCGTCAATGGCTGGGAGCGGCCGAATTATTTTGCGCCGGAAGGGTTTAGCGACCATGACAGCCGATCGTTTCGACGGGGTGGTTGGTGGGAGTATGCCAAAGCCGAGGCGGAGGCGATCCGCAATGGCGTGGGGCTGATCGATGCCTCGGCCTTTACCAAGCACCGGATTAGCGGGCCGGGCGCGACGGCCTTCCTGGACTGGTTCACGACCAACAAACTTCCCAAAGTTGGGCGGATCAACCTGACCTATGCGCTGACGGAGGCCGGGACGACGCGGTCGGAATACACCATCGTGCGGCTGTCCGAGAATGATTACTACCTGGTGTCGGCAGGGGCCTGGACGGCCTATGACCAGGATTTCCTCTACAAGGCCATCGAGGACCGCGAGGCGGAGTTTGGGCGGATCAATGTGCAGGACGTCACGACCCAGTGGGGCGTTTTTGCGCTGGCCGGGCCGAAGTCGCGGGAGCTGCTGAACGCCCTGGTGTGTGATGCGGAGCCGGAAACCGTGCTGTCGAACAAGCGGTTCCCGTGGCTGTCCATGCGGAATATCGAGCTGAAGATGTGTCCGGTCATGGCGCTGCGCGTGGCCTATACCGGCGAGCTGGGCTGGGAGCTGCATCATCCGATGGAAATGCAGAACTACCTGTTCGATCAGCTTAAGGCGGCGGGTGAGCCGCTGGGGCTGAAGCTGGTGGGCGCGCGGGCGCAGAACTGGCTGCGGCAGGAGAAAAGCTACCGCGCGTTTGGCACGGAGCTGGGCCGGGACGCGACACCGCTGGAGGCCGGGCTCGACCGGTTTGTGGATCTCTCGAAAGAGTTCCACGGCAAGGCGGCGATGGAGGAAACCGGCGTGCGGTTTAAATGCGTGACGGTGCTGGTTGACGGGCCGGACGATGCCGATCCCTGGGGGCGTGAAGCGCTCTATGTGGGCGATGAGAAGGTCGGACGTCTGACCTCCGGCGGATATTCGGTGGCGTTCGGCAAGAGCATCGGCATGGGCTATGTGCGGCCGGACCTGGCGGTTGAGGGTACGAAGCTGAAGGTGCGGATGCAGGACCGGCTGTGGGACGCGGTTGTCACGGAGGACAGTCCGTATGATCCAAAGAACGCGACGATCCGTATTGATGGGTAGTTCTTTCTCTTTTCTCCGGCGACTGACGCCCTGGCTTCGGCCAGGGCTTTTTTTTGCGGTGTGTGAAAGCAGGCGATTTTCGGCCGGTTTGAGCGGGGATCCCCGCTCCGGCATGTGTGACTTGCCGCGAGGTGCGTGAAATGTATGGTGCCGGGAAAACGCAACATGACTTTTGAGGTGGAATTATGTGCAGACTTGGTTCGATTACGGTTATTATGGCGCTCATGGCCGGGCAGGCCTTTGGGCAGACACTGGACCGCATCCGGGAAACCGGGGAGATGAAACTTGGGTTCCGGACCGATGCGGCGCCGATCTCGTATCTGGATGAGGACGGTGAACCGGCCGGATACTCGCCGCGGGTCTGCGCCGGTGTGGCCGAGGATGTGGCTGCGCAACTCGGGCTGGAGGAGTTGAACGCGACCTTCTATCCGGTGGATGTTGAGGACCGGTTCGACGCGGTTGCGAATGGCGAGATTGATCTGCTCTGTGGGGCCGCGACGATTACCCTGGAGCGGATGGAGCAGGTGAGCTTTTCCACGCCGACCTATGTGGACGGGGCGGCGGTTCTGCTGCCCGCCGGTGAGGTTGCCGATCTGACGGCCATGGCGGAGAAGAAAATCGGCGTTCGCGAGGGGACAACAACCCAGACGTCGCTGGAACGCTCGCTGGAGGCCATGAACCTGACGGCGGATGTGACGGCGTTTGCCTCCCATGACGAGGGTCTGGCGGCGATGGAGGCGGGCGAGATTGGCGCGTATTTCGCGGACCAGTCGATCCTGTTTTCCATGCTGTTCAAGAGCGACGCGGCCGAGGGGCTTGAGGTCTCCGATCAGACGCTGACCATTGAGAAGCAGGGCCTGGCCTTCGCGCGGGGTGATGAGGATTTCCGTGTGGCGGTGGACCGGGCGATTTCGGGTCTTTACGCCAGCGGTCAGATGGAGCGGATTTTCATTGAGACCATGCCGGGGGCGACGCCTGGTCTGGCACTGCGGGCGATGCATCTGATCGCGCCGACCATTCCCTGATCCCGCGTTTCACGCTTATTGCCAAGGTCGGGCGGTTTTGCCAGATTGTGCGGACTGGGGGGATCCGACATGAACGACCTTGGCCGCAACGCCGCAAACTATGCTGCCCTGACGCCTATTACTCTGCTGCGCAAGGCGGCGGCGGTGTATCCCGATCATCCCGCCGTGGTCTATGGCGGGATCCGGCGAAGCTGGGCCGAGACGGCCACGCGGTGCCGGAAACTGGCCTCGGCGCTTCGGAAGGCGGGGTTTAAAGCGGGCGGGACCGTGTCGGTTCTCGCCACGAATACGCCGGAGCTTTACGAGGCGCATTTTGGGGTGCCCATGGCGGGCGGGGTGCTGAACGCCATCAACTGCCGCCTCGATGCCAAAACGGTAGCTTATATCCTCGACCATTGTGAGGCGCGGTTTCTGATCACGGACCGGGAGTTTTCCGATACGGCGAAGGCCGCGCTGGAGATGGCCGATGGCGGCCCGGTGGTGATTGATATTGACGATCCGGCGGCGGACGGCGGGGAGCTTCTGGGGGATCTGGATTACGAGGCGTTTCTGGAGACGGGCGACGCGGATTTTCCGTGGGCCGTGCCGGAGGATGAGTGGGACGCGATTTCGGTCAATTATACATCCGGGACCACGGGCAACCCGAAAGGCGTCCTCTATCACCACCGCGGCGCGTTTATGAATGCGATCGGGAACACGCTGGAATGGGATATGGGGCGGCATCCGGTGTATCTCTGGACGCTGCCGATGTTTCACTGCAACGGCTGGTGTTTTCCGTGGACGATTGCGGCCAAGGCCGGGACGAATGTGTGCTGCAGGAAGGTCTCCGCGAAGGCGATTTACGACGCGATTGCGGATGAGGGCGTGGATCACCTCTGCGGCGCGCCGATTGTCCTCGGGTTCATGATCCATGCGGATGAGACGGAGGTGCGGGAGTTTCCGCACCGCTGCCGGGTGATGACGGCGGCGTCGCCGCCGCCTGCCAGCGTGTTGCAGGAAATGGCGGCGCGGGGGTTTGACGTGACGCATGTCTATGGCCTGACGGAGGTCTATGGCCCCGCGATTGCCTGTGCCTGGAACCGGGAGTGGGATGCGCTTGATGCGGAGGAGCAGGCGCGGCTGAAATCGCGGCAGGGGGTGGCGTATCTGTTGCAGGAGGATGCGATGGTTGCCGACCCGGAGACGCTGGAGCCGGTGCCGCGCGACGGTAAGACCCTGGGCGAAGTTTTCATGCGCGGGAACATAACCATGAAGGGGTATCTGAAGAACCCAGAGGCCACGGCAGAGGCGTTTGCCGGGGGGTGGTTTCACACCGGGGATCTCGGCGTGATGCATCCGGACGGGTATATTGAGCTGAAGGACCGCTCGAAGGACATCATTATTTCAGGCGGCGAGAACATCTCCTCGATTGAGGTGGAGAACGTTCTGATGGCCCATCCGGCGGTGGCCGTGGCGGCGGTTGTGGCGAAGCCGCATGAGAAATGGGGCGAGACACCGTGCGCGTTTGTTGAACTGGCCAGAGGTCAGACGGTGACCGGTGAGGATCTGATCGCCTGGTGCCGCGAGCGGATGGCGCATTACAAGGCGCCGAAACACGTGGTGTTTCAAACGATTGAACGGACCTCTACGGGCAAGATCCAGAAGGGTCCGCTGCGCGATCTGGCGAAGACGGTCAGTAGTTGAGGATCGCCTCGGAGAAGCGGGCGGTGTCCACGTTGCCGCCGGTAGCGACGGCGATGACGGTGTCGCCCTCGATCTGATCGCTGCGGAACAGGGCTGCGGCAAGGCCGGCGGCCCCGCCCGGTTCCACGACGATTTTCAGGTGACGGAAGGCGAGTGCGACGGCGCGCATGGCTTCCTCATCCGTGATGGTCAGGCCCGGCCCCGCCAGACGGCTGAGGATGGGAAAGGTTAACTCGCCGGGGCAAGGGGTCAGGATCGCGTCGCAGACGGAGCCGGAGAGGCGTTCGTTGCTTTCGCGTTGACCTGAGACAAGCGAGCGGGCGACATCGTCGAAACCGACCGGTTCCGAAGTGCGGACGCGCAGATGCGGGGCTTCGGCCTCGAGGGCCAGGGCAATACCGGAGGCAAGGCCGCCACCGCCGGCGCAGACGATCACATCCGTTTGGCCAAGTTCCAGGCCTTTGGTCTGTTCGGCGATTTCCAGGCCCACGGTCCCCTGCCCCGCGATCACGTCTGGCTGATCATAGGGGCGCACGAGGGTCAGGCCGCGCTCCGCTGAGAGGGCCGCGCCGATGTCCTCGCGGCTTTCGGTTTCCCGGTCGTAGGTAACGACCTCCGCACCGTATGATTTGGTACCGTCGATTTTGGACTGCGGCGCGTCGGCGGGCATGATGATGACGGCGGGCGCGCCAAAGGCCTGGGCGGCACGGGCAACGCCCTGGGCGTGGTTGCCGGAGGAATAGGCGAGGATGCCACGGGCGCGGACCTCTTGGTCGAGGGCGGAGATGGCGGACCAGCCGCCACGGGCCTTGAAGGAGCCGGTGTACTGAAGGCATTCGGCCTTCACGAGCAGGCGGCGTCCCGCAATGGCGTCTAGTGCGGGCGAGGACAGAACCGGGGTTTTCAGGATCTTGCCCGCCGCGCGGGTGCGGGCGGCGCGGATACGGTCGATATCAGTCATTTTTTCAGGCTTCCAAGAAAGCGGCGCAGCAGTTCCACGCATTCAGGCTCGTCCAGAAACGGAATGTGACCGCGTCCGGGAACGGAGGCATACATCATGTCCGGGCGGCGGGCGCGCATTTCGTCCGCAGTGGCCTGGCTGAGGATGTCGGAGTTTTCGCCGTGGATGAGCGCGAGGGGCAGGCCCTCGAAGGCGTCAAAGAGGGGCCAGGTGTCGGGCATTTCGCCCGCCTCCTCCATCGCGCCGAGGAAGGCGTTGCGCAGTTTGCGGTCGTATCGCAGGCGGATGCCGTCCTCCGCGTCGTACCAGTTGTTGGAGAAAAACCAGTTCCAACGGTCGGCGCCAACGCCGGGAAAGCGGGCCTGGCGGTTGAGCGAGGCGGCCAGGGCGGCGGAAGCCACGGTTTTGTATTTGGGCCTGATGCCGAGATAGCCCGCGATCTCATCAAGCCCCTCGCGTTCGATGACGGGGCCGATATCCACGAGAACAACGCCTTCCAGCACCTGTTTGGCGGTGGCGGCAAGGACCATGGCGACGATGCCGCCGCGGGAGGTGCCGATGATGGTGGTTTTTTCAAGACCGAGATGGGCGAGAAGCTCCACCACGTCGCGGGCCTCCACGGCCGGGTGGTAGTTCTGGAAATTCTCGTCATAAGCGGATTCGCCCCGGCCCCGGAAATCGAGCCGGATGATGCGGTAGTCGCGGGAGAACTGTTCCGCGAAGAGGTCGAAATCGCGGCTGTTGCGGGTGAGCCCCGGAAGGCAGAGAACCGGTTGGCCCTTTCCTTCGTCCTCATAGGCGAGGGAGAGGCCGTCGGAGGTGGTGAAGCGTTTCATGCTTTCTCCGCCAGTTCGGGAATGCCGGAGAGTTCCGACAGGATCCATTCGGGTTTCCAGGGCAGGCGGTCGACCGGTTCGCTGGCGCGGTTCACCCAGGCGGTTCGGAAGCCGTAGCCGGACGCCGCGGCGGCGTCCCAGCCGTTGGAGGAGACGAACAGAACCTCGTTTCTTTCAACACCGAAGCGTTTGCCCACAAGATCGTAGACGGAGCTGTCGGGTTTGAAGATGCCGACGCTTTCCACCGAGAGCACATCGTCGAGGAACTCACCGACATTTGCGCTCTGCACGGCGCCGTCGAGCATGTCGGGCGAGCCGTTGGAGAGGATGGTGGTGGAGAGGCCGTTCTCTTTGAGGGTCGCGAGCATCTGCGGGACCTCCGGGTAGGCGTCGAGTTCCCAGTAGAGGGCCAGAAGGTTTTCGCGGATGTCCGGGTCGCTGATGCCGGAAGCTTCGAGGGCCCAGTCGAGACCCTCGCCGGTGACGGTCCAGAAATCAGTGTGGGCGCTGGTGATGGCGCGCAGCCAGCTGTACTGAAGCTGTTTCAGTCGCCAGTCGCGGGCGACGGTTTGCCAGACGGCGCGAAAGGCCCCGTTGCCGGGGGCCTCCGCGAAGGCCCGCGCGGCGGCGGACACATCGAATAACGTGCCGTAGGCGTCGAAAACTGCAACCCTGATCAAGTCGTCCCCCCGTCGAAACGGGCGGACGGCGGCGGTGTGCCAGTCCGAAGACGCCCGGTTTAGCGTGTCAGTCCGTGTAGCGGCTCAGTGCCAGTGTGGCATTGGTGCCGCCAAACCCGAAACTGTTCGACAGGATCGTGTCCAGGCCGGCATTGTCCACCCGCTCCGTCGCAATTTCCGACGGTTTCAGGGCCGGGTCAAGCTCGCTGACATTGGCGGAGGCGGCGATGAAATCGTCGCGGAGCATGATGAGGCCGTAAATGGCTTCCTGCACGCCGGTCGCGCCGAGCGAATGGCCGGTGAGCGATTTGGTGGAGGAGATCACGGGCATGTTTTCTTCGCCGAAGACGCGGCGCACGGCCTCGACCTCGACCACGTCGCCCGCCGGTGTGGAGGTGCCGTGGGCGTTGATGTAGCCGACCTTGCGCTCGCCGATCGTGGACAGGGCCAGCTTCATGCTGCGCTCGCCGCCCTCGCCGCTGGGCGCGACCATGTCGTGACCGTCGGAGGTCGCGCCGTAGCCGGTGACCTCGGCGTAGATTTTCGCGCCGCGGGCCCTGGCGTGCTCCAGTTCCTCAAGCACGACGACACCGCCGCCGCCGGCGATGACGAAGCCGTCACGGGCGGCGTCAAAGGCGCGGGAGGCCTGTTCCGGCGTGTCATTGTATTTCGAGCTCATCGCGCCCATGGCGTCGAAGAGGCAGGAAAGCGTCCAGTCCAGTTCCTCGCCGCCGCCCGCGAAGACGATGTCCTGTTTGCCGAGCTGGATCTGCTCCGTTCCGTTGCCGATGCAGTGGGCGGACGTGGAGCAGGCGGAGGTGATGGAGTAGTTTACGCCCTTGATCTTGAACGGGGTCGCGAGACAGGCCGAGTTGGTGGACGACATGCCGCGTGTCACCATGAAGGGGCCCATGCGTTTGGGGGAGCCCTTCTCGATCACGATCTGGTGCGCGTTGAACAGGTTGCGCGTGGACGGTCCGCCCGATCCCATGACGAGGCCGGTGCGCTCGTTGGAGATGTCGCTCTCCTCAAGGCCACTGTCCTCGATGGCCTGGGTCATGGCGATATAGTTGAACGCGGCCCCGTCGCCCATGAAGCGCAGCTGGCGCTTGTCAATGTGCTCGGCCACGTCAATGTCGGGCTTGCCCTGGACCTGGCTGCGGAACCCGTGTTCGGCGTGGTCGGGTGCGAAGGAAATGCCGGAGCGGCTTTCCTTCAGGGATTTGGTGACCTCATCGACACTGGTGCCAATGGAGGACACGATACCGATCCCGGTAATTACGACTCGGCGCATGGGTATGCCCCCTTTTTATTCCTGGAACAGGCCGACCTTCATGTCGGTGGTGGTGTAGATCGTCTCGCCGTCGGCTTTCATGATGCCGTTGGCCATGCCGAGCTTGAGCTTGCGGTCGATGACGCGGGTGAAGTTGACCGTGTATTCCACGAGCTTCACGTCCGGTGTCACCATGCCGGTGAACTTGACCTCGCCAACGCCCAGCGCACGGCCCTTGCCCTGCATGCCGCGCCAGCCAAGGTTGAAGCCTGTCAGCTGCCAGAGGGCGTCGAGGCCGAGGCAGCCGGGCATGACCGGGTCGCCGAGGAAGTGGCACTCGAAGAACCAAAGGTCGGGTTTGATGTCGAATTCCGCCACAACGTGACCCTTGCCGTCCGGGCCGCCATCGGCCGAGATTTCGGTGACGCGGTCCATCATGAGCATGGGCGGAGCCGGAAGCTGCGGGTTGCCGGGTCCGAACATTTCGCCCCGGGCACAGGCCATCAGCCCGTCATAGTCAATGCTTGTTGGCCTGTCGGACATGCGATTTCTTCCCCAATCCGGTCGTTGTGTGTCTGTCTGCGTCTAGTAACACCCGCACCAAATGGGGCGCAAGTGCCAGAGGGACCACCAATTTTTAATGACAGCGCGAAAGCCAACTGGAATTTGCCCTGAAAACCGCTATAAGGGGGCAACACGAAATTCAGGTCTCAAGGCATGACTGTTCAGTCTACCAAAACCGAAGACATGGCACGGGGCCGCGCCGAACACTGGCTGGCTTCGGGCGGTTTGCGTCCCACGCGTCAGCGCATTGCGCTGGCCGAACTGCTGATCGGTGACGGAAACAACCGCCACGTGACCGCCGAAAGTCTGCATGACGCGGCGGGTCTGCGTGATGTGTCCGTTTCGCTTGCCACCGTTTACAACACCCTGCGCGCGTTTTGCGATGCCGGGCTGATGAACGAGATCACGGTTGACGGGTCGCGGTCGTATTTCGACACGCGCGTTGACGATCATCCCCATTACTTCTGGGAGGATGAGAGCACGCTGACCGATGCGCCCAACCACGCGATAAAACTCGCCTCAAGCCCGGTTATTCCAGAAGGCGCGGAGCTGTCGCGAGTAGATGTGGTGATCCGGCTCAAGGGCCGTTCGGGGTAAATCCGAAGGCTTCAGTCGATGATCTCGCCCGGGTCGATGCCCCAGAGCGCGTCGCGGCGGAGCCAGCCTTCCACGCCCTGTGCAGAGACCTCACACCAATTCGGGCCGCATTCGCGCAGCCGCAGGACCGCGCCCGGCTCGGCATTGGCCAGGATTTCCGCCCCGTCCTCCGGATCGTCCAGAACCGTCACGAGGCCGTCGCCCTGAACGAGGCCGGTGCGCACGTTCGACAGGAGAGATTTGTGCATCCAGCCGCCCTGCCCCTCGAAATCCTCGACGCGCCGCCAGTTGTCGTATTCGGCGGTGATGCGCAGGGGCAGACCCTGGCGGACATATTCCCAATCGATCTTTTGGTCCCGGCTCGGGCCACGGCGGGCGCGGGCGCGATCGCCGCGAATCGACACGTATCGGGGGAGCGGCAGCAGAGAATCCGGGCCAATCGTCGGCGCCTCCTGCGCCGGTGCGCGGAGCGGCGTGCCGATCGCACATGCAACCAGCACCAAAAAGGCGGGGACTGCTCTGGTGACGCGGAACGTCATTTTTTTTACTGCTCTCAACCCGATGCCGGATAGTGTCTGGATTTCCCGGACCTGCCCATGCCATTAGTGATGAAGAGTAACCAAAATCCGAACACAGAGAAACAGGAATCATCATGTCCACAAAGCCTGTGAGCGTTTTTGTAACGCGCCGCCTTCCCCAACCCGTGGAAGCAAGGATGCAGGAGCTGTTCGACGTGAAATTCAATCCGTCCGACAAACCGATGTCGGCATCGGATCTGGGGGCGGCGATGGCGCAGGCGGATGTTCTGGTGCCGACCATTACGGACCGGATTACCGCGAACCAGCTGGCTCAGGCGGGACCGCAGCTGCGGCTGATTGCCAATTATGGCGCGGGTTTTGACCATATCGACGTGGCCAGCGCGCTGCAGCGCGGGATCATGGTGTCGAACACGCCAGGCGTTCTGACTGAGGACACGGCGGATATGGCGATGGCGCTGATCCTGGCGGTGCCGCGGCGCCTCGCTGAGGGTGAGCGGCTTCTGCACAGTGGCGAATGGAAGGGCTGGAGCCCGACGGCGCTGATGGGGCACCGGATCGCGGGCAAACGGCTTGGCATTCTGGGCTTTGGCCGCATCGGCCGGGCGGTAGCGCGACGGGCGGCGGCGTTCGGGATGGAAATCCACTACCACAACCGCCGGCGCATCAATGAGGAGGTGGAACAGGACCTGGGCGCGACCTGGTGGGAAAGCCTCGACCAGATGCTGGCGCGGATTGATATTCTGTCGATCAACGTGCCGCATACGCCCTCGACCTTCCATCTGATGAACGCGCGGCGGCTGAAACTGATGAAGCCCAGCGCCTATATCGTAAACACGGCGCGCGGTGAGGTGATCGACGAGAATGCGCTCACGCGGATGCTGCACGCGGGCGAACTCGCGGGTGCGGGGCTCGATGTGTATGAGCACGGGGCGGACATCAACCCGCGCCTGACCGAACTGCCCAACGTGATGCTGCTGCCGCATATGGGATCGGCCACGGAAGAGGGCCGGATCGAGATGGGTGAGAAGGTGATCATCAACATCAAGACCTTCGCGGATGGCCACCGGCCACCGGATCAGGTCGTGCCGGCGATGCTTTGACACCGGGGTATCGCCACCCGACCAAAACCGTCGTGAAACTGCGAAAAAGAATCGGCTCGGGCGTGGTTTGCGCCTGTGGGCTGGCTGTGCGCGGCGCCGGGAATTGAGGTTAATACACTCAAATTGAACGAAACTTTCGACGCTGTTTACGAAAAGGAGTGATAAATCTTTGGCGTAGCGCCGGTCCATGCTAATTTTGCCCTGGGGTTGAATTGGGGACGTGAATGCTTCGTTTTTTTATTGTTTTGATCGTCAGTCAGTTTTTTGCGGTTCAGGTGGCGTCCGCCGATGAGGCCGTGCTCTATGAGCCGTTCGAGGAGACGGAATTTCAGGCCCCGGAGAAACGGATTTTGCAGTTGGCCCTGGCCCTGTCCGGCGAACATGACGGGCGTGTGGACGGTGTCTGGGACGCGCGGAGCATGGCGGCTCTGGAAGACTACGTTCTGAACGAGTTTGAGGACACGCCCCAGAACCTTCACGTCGCAAATCTCGTCATTGCCTTTCTCGCGGATATGGAAGCCAATGGCTGGACCTGGCGCGAGTTCCCGGAGCTTGGCATGTCCATGGCGGTGCCGGAGGCGATTCTGGCTGAGCCGGAGCCGGAGAACCGCGGTCTGCGCTGGTGGAGCCGGACGGGCACGCTGACGCTGCTGACCAATTCGTTTGAGGCGGAACTGGCACGGGCCTGGCATTCGGCGGCGGAGATGGCGAGTGTTGACCCTGACGTTCTGTCGATCGTGCGCGACGATCATCTGTTGGTGACAAGCGGGTATCTGGAGGACGGACGGTCGTTCTACACCCGCTCCGACCAGGTCGACGGCCACTGGTCCACGGTCTATCTCGCCAGCGGGCCGGACCAGGCCAACATGCTCAACCTGATCCGCACCAGCATCAGCGCGCGTGATCCGCAATACTGGGAACTGCCGCGCGGCGGGCATCTGGAATATATCGTGCGGGAGACGCTGGAAGCGTTCGACGGCACGGATGAGGGCGAAGGATTTGAACTGGGCATTCCCGGCACGGGCTTCCTGCCCGCGGAGCCCGGCACGGACGCGAGCGGTACGGCGTTCTACGTCAATGACAGCATTCTGGTGACGGCGCAGCATGTGATCGAGGGTTGCGGGCGGATCAGCCTTGGGGATGGCACGCCGCTGACCCTGCTGGCCCATGACAAGAAACTCGATGTGGCGGCGCTGGCCAGTCCGGTGCGGGCGGATACGTGGCTGTCCCTGACCGACAAGGAGCACACGCGCCTGGGACAGAAGCTGCACGCGGCCGGGTTTCCCTATTACAACATCGCGGGCACGTCGCTGCACCTGACCGGTGGCAACGTCAGTTCGCTGGCGGATGTGAATGACGACCGGCGTTTCTTCAGCTTCTCCGCCCCCGTTCAGCCTGGCAACAGCGGCGGGCCATTGATCGACAATAACGGCGAGGTTATGGGCATTGTGGTCTCCCGCCTGTCGGAGCGGTACATCGCAGAGGCCACGGGCACCCTGCCCCAGAACATCAACTATGCGCTGAACCGTGAGGAGCTTCTGGCCTTCCTGACCGGCCACGACCTGCATCCGCAGCAGGGCCTGCCGGAATTCAGCATGGACGACGGCGCGCCCGAAGGCTTTGAAAAAGCAATCGTCCCGGTGCTGTGTTACTGAGGCGGTGACGGTTCAGACCGGGCTACGCGAGACGGCGGGTAAACCCCCAACTGATCCAACGGTTATGCCATCACGCCACCGAGCGGGCCTGGTCCTTTGCGCGGTGGCGGGCGGAGACGGCGGCGCCGAGGGCCTGGAAGAGCGGGCGGGACACGGGGTCTTCCGCAGCTTTCCATTCCGGGTGCCACTGAACGGCCACGGCGAAACCGGGGGCGTCCCTGATGACGATGGCCTCGGGCGTGCCATCGGGGGCGTGGCCCTCGATCACGACGCGGGGGCCGGCATCCTCGATGCCCTGGCCGTGCAGGGAGTTCACCATGATCTCGGTCGATCCGAACAGGTCATGGAACCAGCCGCCCTCGGTCAGGGTGATGGTGTGGCGCAGCTCGAATTTTTCCTCAAGCGTACCATCGGGAGGCATCCGGTGGTTGAGACGGCCTGGAATCTCGCGGATCTCCGGATGGAGCGTGCCGCCGAAAGCCACGTTGAATTCCTGAAACCCCCGGCAGATCCCGAAAACCGGCACGCCGCGCGCGACACATTCGCGAATGAGCGGCAGGGTCACGGCATCGCGGTCGGGATCGAATGTGCCGTGCTTTTCGGTCGGTTTGTGGCCGTAATGGTCAGGATGCACGTTGGGCCGCCCGCCGGTGAACACAAACCCGTCGCAGGCCGACGTGAGATCGGAGATCGCACCAACCGAGGGGAGCGCCGGGACCATGAGCGGGATGGCTCCGGTGAGATCGGCCACCGCCTCGATGTTGGAAAGTCCCACGGCCTGCACGGGATATTCGTTGTTAATCAGACCGGCGTTTCCGATGATACCTATTACAGGGCGCGACATGAACAATATATCGTTGTGATGGACTGGCCTTAAAGATAGGCCTGATCATGGGTACAGTCGAGAGGCTAACAGGTATTTAATGGCTCTGCCCGCCGCAGGAGCCGGATAAAACGGGGTAATTTCACAATGAGAACCGACCAGCGCGACCCTGAAATCAGGCTGTCCGACTACCGCGTGCCGGATTACCTGGTGCGGCAGGTTGATCTGACGTTCCGGCTGGCCCCGAAGACGACGGAGGTGGTCTCACGGATCACCTTTTATCCCAATCCGGCCCGCGCGGAGGGACCGGCGGACCTGGTTCTGAACGGCAACGGGCTGGAGATTGAGGCCGTTGCGATCAACGGCAGCCCCCTGCCCCGTGAGGCCCTGAGCACCGGGGATGAGAAGTTGACGGTGGCGTCGGCCCATGTGCCGCAGGAGGAGTTTGTCTGGGAGGCCACGAACACGGTCGCGCCCATCGACAACACCAGCCTCGACGGGCTTTACATGTCCAATGGCATGTACTGCACCCAGTGCGAGGCGCAGGGTTTCCGCAAGATTACCTGGTTCCCGGACCGCCCGGACGTGATGGCGACCTATAAGGTGCGCATCGAGGGCGACGCGCCGGTGCTGCTGTCAAACGGCAATCTGGTGGGCCAGGGCGACGGCTGGGCCGAGTGGGAGGACCCGCACCCGAAGCCAAGTTACCTGTTTGCGCTCGTTGCAGGTGAGCTTGAAGCGTTTGAGGACCGGTTCACGACCATGTCGGGGCGCGATGTTCTGTTGCAGATCTGGGTGCGGCCTGGCGATCTGGAGCGGTGTGAATACGCGATGGATGCGCTGAAACGGTCCATGCGCTGGGATGAGGAAGTGTATGGCCGCGAATACGATCTCGACCGGTTCATGGTCGTGGCCGTGGATGATTTCAACATGGGCGCGATGGAGAACAAGGGGCTGAACATCTTCAATTCCAAGTATGTTCTCGCCTCGCCCGAAACCGCGACGGATACCGATTACGCCAATATCGAGGCGATCATCGCGCATGAGTATTTCCACAACTGGACCGGGAACCGGATCACCTGCCGCGACTGGTTCCAGCTCTGTCTGAAGGAGGGGCTGACGGTCTACCGCGATCAGCAGTTCTCCGGCGACATGCGCTCCCATGGGGTGAAGCGGATAGAGGATGTCATCCGTCTGCGCTCGCAGCAGTTCAGCGAGGATGCCGGGCCACTGGCGCATCCGGTGCGGCCGGAGAAGTATATCGAGATCAACAACTTCTATACCGCCACGGTCTACGAGAAAGGCGCGGAGATCATCGGGAAGCTGCGTGGTCTGGTGGGTGAGGAGACCTGGAAGACGGCGCTGGATCTCTATTTCGAACGCCATGACGGTGAGGCCTGCACCATTGAGGACTGGCTGAAGGTGTTTGAGGATGCCTCGGGTCGGGATCTGTCGCATTTCGGCAAATGGTATTCCCAGGCCGGAACGCCGCGCGTGCGGGTTGTGGAGGACTATGAGGACGGCACGTATCGCCTGACGCTGTCCCAGGAAACGCGGCCTACGCCGGGTCAGCCGAACAAGGAACCGCTGGTCATTCCGGTGGCCTATGGCCTCATTGGGCATGATGGCGCGGATATGGAATCCGGGGTTATGGAACTCTCCAGCGCGGAAGAGACGTTTGAATGGACCTTGCCGGAAAAGCCGCGCGCGTCGCTGATGCGCGGATTTTCGGCGCCGGTGATCCTGGAACAGGGGCTGAGCGCGGCGGAGCGGTCGTTCCATCTGGCCCATGACGTGGACCCGTTCAACCGCTGGGAGGCGGGACACGCGCACGCGCTCGACCTGCTTGGCCGGATGTCGCAGGACGCGGGTGTGGAGCCGGAAGCGGAGTATTTGGAGGCTTTGTGCGTCGTGGCGGACGACCCGCAGCCCGATCCGGCCTTCCGGGCTTTGGCGCTTGGGCTGCCGACGGTGCAGAACGTCATTTCCGACATGGCCGCGAATGAAATGGTCCCGGACCCGCTGGCCATCCATGAGGCACGGACGCGGCTGAAACAGACCATTGCGGAGACTCTGAGGGACCGTCCCGAGCGGATGTATGCGGAGAACGCGGTGGCGGGACCCTATACGCCGGATGCGGCGGCGGCGGGACACCGGGCCTTGCGGGCGCGGTGTCTGGATTTCATGACGGCGCTCGATCCGGAGGCTAAAGCGGCTGCGACACAGTTTGATGCGGCGGACAACATGACCGAGCGGGTTGGTGCGCTGACGCAGCTTGTGGCCGCAGGGCGCGCTGAGGATGCGCTGGCAAGGTTTTACGAGGACTGGCGGCAGGACCGGCTGGTGATGGACAAGTGGTTTGCGGTGCAGGCCACGGCCACGCCGCCCGAGGCGGCGGTTGCCACGGTTGAAAGTCTGACCGGCCATCCGGATTTCGACTGGAAGAACCCCAACCGGCTGCGCTCGCTTATCGCGTCTTTTGCCGGCGGGAATGCGGCGGGCTTCCACCGGCCGGACGGGTCCGGCTACCGGTTGCTGATGGACTGGCTGATCCGGCTTGATCCGGTCAATCCGCAGACGACCGCGCGGCTGACGTCGCTGGTGGGCAACTGGAAGATCTTTGACGGGCAGCGCCAGGCCCTGATCCGGACGGAACTGGAGCGGCTGGCCGCGCTTGACGGGCTCTCAAAGGACACGGCGGAAATGGTCGGGCGGCTGCTGGCCGAGGACTGACGGCAGGGCTTACCGCAGGTCGTCGATCTGCCGCTCGATGGCCTCCACACGCTCGGCGCTGTTTGGATGGGTGCTGAGCCAGTCGGGCGGGGCGCCGCCCGGGACCGACAGCCGATCGAGGAACGTGGCGAGCCCGGCTGGATCATATCCCGCGTCCTGGGCCAGATTCACTCCGAAACGGTCGGCGGCCAGTTCGGCCTCGCGGGAATTGGCGAGTGAGAGGACGAGGTTGCCTTCCAGCAGGATGTCCTCGATGACCGGGCCGGTGTCGCCGGCGAGAAAGGCCACGAGGACGAAGATGCCGAGGGAGCGGTATACACTGCGCAGGCCGTGCTGCTCCACCACATGGCCAATTTCATGGGCCAGAACCCCGGCGAGGATGTCCCGCTGGCCGAAGCGCCGGACGAAGTCATCGGTGATGATGACCGTGCCGCCGGGCAGCGCGAAGGCGTTCGCGCCGATCGCTGGCATGTCGCGAAACTCAAGACTGTAACCGGTGGCCGCGCGGTCCTCTTCGGGGAGGGCGTCGACCAGGGTGGTGAAAATACGGTCGACCTTCTCCTGTTCAAGGCGTGGAAGCTCAGTGGGTTCGGCCATGACATAGTCGACGGAGGTCACGATGCCCCGGTCCATTTCCTCGACCAGCGCGGCGGGTGTCAGCCAGACCGCCAGTGCCACGAGAATGTCGAGACCGTAGCGGTAAAGCAGCCAGGCCGAGACGAGCACGGCCCCCACGATCACGGCCAGGTGCGGACCCCAGCTCTCCATGCGCTCCTGCAACACCGCCCCGGCATGGGTGGCAAGCTGGCTGATCGCGTGGCTGTCGGTGGTATCGAAAACTGTGCCATCAGGGAAGGAGACGCGGCGGGAGACCGGGTTGGTGGGGGGATCGACCTTCACTGCGGGCAGTGGCGCGCTGGTGATGATGGCACCGGAGGAATCGAGCACCTCAAGGGTTGTCGCTTCGGGTGCAGGGTGATTGCGGATCACAAGGCTGGCGTTCTCATGCGGCCGCGACTTCCCGGCCTCGAACGCGCGGCCCGTCGCAAGTTTTGTGGGTTTGGGGGTGTCGGCAGTCACTCGTCCGACCCTAGAACGCGACACCCAGATCCACGCCCTCAAGGTCGGTGAAGGCGTCACCAACCGCGGAGTTTGCGGCCTGCTGCGTTCCGACAAACTCGTCCACGGAGCCTTTGGGGACGGCATATGTATGGTCGGCGAGGTAGCGGGCCATCCGGATCTGGGCCCAGGGGATCATCAGACCGAGGGTACAGACAATTGCGACCACGTTGCTCATGACGATCCAGATGACCTCACGGGCGCGGATGTCGGAACGGAACCGGTGTTTGCCGTCCAGTTCCGCCGCATTCAGCACCGCATTGCGCACCATGACGCTGTAGACGGTGAAAGCCGGAAATATGATGAGAAAGAAGAAACCGTAAACCGTCAGGACCTCAAGTACCTCGCGCCAGGCGGAGGGCACGGCCAGGTCGGGACTGGGCGTCGCCAGGTTGCTGTCCAGCTCGCTCACCACAATGACGCCTGCGGCGCCGAGCAGGACAATGGCGGAAATGGCGGCCGCAACCCAGAGGATGGCCTTCAGCAGCGCCACGTAGAACGGCTTTACGCCACTTTCCATTGAAAATTCGGCGGTCCCGAGCCTGTGGTTTTCGGTGATGAATTCCTGCTTGGCCTGGGTCACGAAGGGATAGGTCGTAAACAACGTGAGCGCGGACAGAAGCGGGTACATGATGAATACCAGGAAGGCTGACCAGGTCCGGCCGGCAAAGTCGAACCGCACGTTGGACCAGCTCGACATGCGGGCATTGAACGCCAGTGACCGCGTGATCAGCCATGGGATGGCAAAGACCAGCACGCCCGCCAGCAGCAGGGCCAGGGCGGGAATCGCCGACAGGAACGAATAGAGGATGAACCCCACAACCACGATGATGCGACCGATCAGAATCTGTTTGCCCGTGGCATGGTAGTCAAAATTCCGGTCGACGACCCAGGTGTTCTGGTAAAAATACCGCTTTCGGCGGACCTTCGCCCATGCCGAATAGATCCCCAGCGTCACAATACTGAGCAGAAGATTCACAATCCAGATGCCGAACCACTCGCGCGCGGTTCCAGTAAACCTGAAGTCTTTCAGCCCGGTGTCACCCTGGGTGTCATTTTCCATAATCCGTTCCAAATCAAAGACATTAAATAATGGAGCATCCTATCGGTAAACGTGCAAAAGACCAGTCCTTCGAGGTCACTTTGATTAATCGCATTTTTTATGGAACAATTCGGCGGGCCGTGCGTTTAGCCGGTCATGTCTGATTTTACATTTGAGATTCGGGGTGTGAAATGTCAGTCGTCAAACCTTCACAAACCTGACAGAATTCGGTCAGAAACGAAATCTAGCAACGCGCCATGAGAGACATCATAGATCAGCTTATTGAGGAACGTGCGGGCTGGCTGAGCCGAAGCGGTACGGGAGTTGCCGTCGCGCGTAACGTTCTGCGCCAGATGCTGGGCTATGAACGCACGGTTCGCATCGGTGAGCGGCTGGCCGACATGCCAGGCACCGAGGTGATGGACACCGCCACGCGCATGTTTACCCGCAATGTCGAGGCCACGGGCCTTGAAAACCTGCCTAAAAGCGGCGCGTTTATTATTACGGCGAACCATCCCACGGGCATTGCGGACGGGCTTGCGCTCTACAATGCCATTGCGCCGCAGCGGCCCGACCTGTTTTTCTTTGCCAATTCCGATGCCCTGCGCGTGTTTCCGCAGCTTGACCGCTACCTGGCCCCCGTTGAGTGGCGCAAGGACAAGCGCGGGCACCGGCAGAACCGCGAGACCATGATTTATGCCCATCGGGCATTTAAGGAGGGCCGTCCCTGCATCCTGTTCCCCTCGGGGCGGCTTGCGAAGCGGCGCGGGCTGCGGCTGCATGAGCGGCCGTGGATGCCGTCCTGCGCAATGCTGGCTCGGAAGTTTGAGCTGCCCATCGTGCCGCTGCACATCACCGCGCGCAATTCGCTGCAGTTCTATCTGTTTGACATGATTCACCCGACCCTGCGGGACATTACGCTGTTCCACGAGGTTCTGAACAAGACCCACCAGCCCTACCGCATCAAAATCGGAGAGCCGATTGATCCCGCGACCCTGCCATCGGGATCGGTGGAGGCCACCGAGGTTTTGCGGGACGCGACGCTCTCGCTCGGCGGTGAGGTCAGTGGCACACAGAAACTGTTGCGCCCCTCCTCCGGCAAGCGGCGGTCGCGGCTTCGGCCTGGCCGGGTCGGGGTTTAATCCGCACGCGCCTTTTGCTGGACGCCGGTGGCCCCGGCATGTATGCAATCCACGCTTTTAAACGATGGATGGACGCATGGCCGAGCTTGCCTACAAAGAGCCCGCACCGAAGCTGATTGCCGGTGCGAAGGAGGACTGGGAACTCGTGATCGGGATGGAGGTCCATGCCCAGGTCAGTTCCAAATCCAAACTGTTTTCGGGAGCCTCAACCGAATTCGGCTCCGACCCCAACACAAATGTGAGCCTGGTGGACGCCGCCATGCCCGGAATGCTGCCCGTGGTGAACGGATTCTGCATCGAGCAGGCCGTGCGCACGGGTCTGGGGCTGAAGGCGAAGATCAACCTGTTTTCGCGGTTTGACCGGAAGAACTATTTCTATCCCGACCTGCCGCAGGGCTATCAGATCAGCCAGCTTTACCACCCCATCGTGGGCGAGGGCGAGGTTCTGGTGGACATGTCGCCGGGGATCGCGCGCAAGGTGCGGATCGAGCGCATTCACCTGGAGCAGGACGCGGGCAAGTCGATCCACGATCTTGACCCGTCCCTGAGCTTTGTCGACCTGAACCGGACGGGCGTGGCCCTGATGGAGATTGTGTCGCGCCCGGACATTCGCGGACCGGAAGAGGCAGCGGAATACGTGCGCAAGCTGCGCCAGATCCTGCGCTATCTCGGCACCTGTGATGGCAACATGCAGGAAGGCTCAATGCGGGCGGACGTGAACGTGAGTGTCTGCCGTCCCGGGGATTACGAGAAATACCAGGCGACCCAGGATTTCTCGCATCTTGGTACGCGCTGCGAAATCAAGAACATGAACTCCATGCGCTTCATCCAGCAGGCTATTGATTTCGAGGCGCGGCGTCAGATCGCGATCCTTGAGGATGGCGGCACGGTCGAACAGGAAACCCGGCTCTACGACCCGAACAAGGGCGAAACCCGCTCCATGCGGTCGAAGGAGGAGGCGCATGACTACCGCTACTTCCCCGACCCCGATCTTCTGCCCGTCGAGTTCGAGCAGGCCTGGGTGGATCAGATCGCGGCGAACCTGCCGGAAATGCCGGATGCGAAGAAGGCGCGGTTTGTGACCGAGTTTGGCATGACCGAGTATGACGCGGGCGTGTTGACGGCGGAAACCGCCTCCGCCGCGTATTTTGAGGCCGTTGCCGAGGGCCGCGACGGCAAGCAGGCGGCGAACTGGGTTATCAACGAGCTGTTTGGCCGGCTGAACAAGGAAGGCCACGGCATCAAGGACAGCCCGATCAATCCCACACAGCTTGGCGGCCTGATCGATCTGATTGCAAAGGGTGACATCTCGGGTAAGATCGCCAAGGAAGTCTTTGAGATCCTTTGGACCGAGGGCGGTGACCCGGCGGAGATCGTCGAGGCCCGTGGCATGAAGCAGGTCACGGATATGGGCGCGATCGAGGCGATCGTCGATGAGATCCTCGCCGCCAATCCGGACAAGGTCACGCAGGCCCAGGAAAAGCCGTCCATGGCCGGCTGGTTCGTGGGTCAGGTCATGAAGGCGTCCCAGGGCAAGGCCAATCCAAAGGCCGTGAACGAACTGGTGCGGAGCAAACTCAACATCTCCTGACGGGATGTGGAAGGACTGGAATGGCATATTTCGACTACAAGGTGGTCCCGGCACCACACCGGAGCAAGAAGGCCAAGGGAATCAGTGATCCCGCGGAACTGTTTGCGCTGACCCTGACCGATGCCATCAACGAGCACGCGCGGGATGGCTGGGAATACCTGCGGGCCGAGAACATGGCGACGCAGACCCCGCGCGGCTTCCTGAAACGCGCCACCGAGGAAAGCGTTGCCGTGCTGGTGTTCCGGCGGGAGCGTGCGGGGCTCGATCCGCAGCTTGAGGCGAGCCCGATGGCGCGCAACGTGCGGACGGAGAGTTTCTCCGCGCCATATGAACCGGCCGTGGAGGATGAACTGGACGGGGAAGAGCCCGCGCCATCGCACGGCGGTTACACCGACCGCGTGCAGGAGGCGGGTGTGCGCCGCCGGCAGCCGCCGGTGTCCTCGACCGAGACGCCCTCACCCCTGCGGCCCTCGCCCAAGCTGGGGCCCGTCACGCGGGACTGACGCCCCAGGGATTTCAGGTGCCGGAGAGATCGAGGGACAGGGCGTGGATGCGGTCCTGCAGTTCGGCCTCAAGCACTCTGTGAACCGACCGGCTGCGCTGAACCCTTGAAAGTTCGTTCAGCGCGGCCGATTTCATGACAATGCGAAAGTGGGTTTCACCGCCCTCACGCCAGCCGCCATGGCCACGGTGCTGTTCGCTTTCGTCAATAATTTCGAGGTAATCCGGCGCAAAAGCCTCTGTAAGTTTTTGCTCCAGTGTGTCATACACACGCGCCCTGTTTTTGTTCATCTGCCCATCCGGTCAATCTGCGGGCTTGGCCAGCCCGATCAAACGTTTAATCTGTCCCGCCTGGGTATCCAAGTACGAAAGGATTCGGAATAATCATGCGGAAAAGTTCCCCCTTCGATTTCGACATATCCGTTTCCGCAGACAAGAAGCGGAGAGCCCGCGCCCGCGGCCGGTCCGGCGCCATTGAGACGTCCAGTCATAAATGCGCGCATCCCGACTGCGAGGAGGCGGGCAAGTTCCGCGCGCCGCGGTCCCCGGATCACCTGGACGAGTTTCTGTGGTTCTGTAAGAAACATATTCGCGAGTACAATCTGAAATGGAATTTCTTTGAAACCAGTTCGGATGCCGACCTGGAGAAGCAGTTTGCCTCAGACCGGGTCTGGGAGCGCTCGACAAAGCCGTTTGCCGAATCCGTAAACCAGCACAAAACCCATCAGCATACCGAGGGCCGCGCCTGGCAGCGGTTTGGCCTGGATGATCCGATGGAACTGCTTGGCGAAATGGGCACGATGAACCCGGGCAACGATCCGTCAAGGGGTCGTCCGCGCCGGCGTCTGCCCGCGACCGAGCGCCGGGCGCTGGATATTCTGGAGGCGAACGACGCCCAGACCAAGCCGGAGATCCGCAAGCTCTACAAGGCGTTGGTCAAGGACCTGCACCCGGACATGAACGGCGGGCGTCGAGACGATGAGGCGCGTCTGAACGAGGTTGTCTGGGCCTGGGACCAGATCAAGAGCAGTCGCAACTTCCGGGACTGACCGGAAACCCGGTCAGAGACCGAGTTCGGAAAATGGCAGGTAACGGACCCGGTCACCGGGTCTGACCTCCCGCGCGCCGTCCTCAAGCTCCACCAGCCCCTGCGCCCAGGACAACCCGGACACCCGGCCTGAGCCCTCGGACGGGAACACCTCGACATGACCGTCGGTCCCGATACGGGCCCGCAGAAACTCCCGGCGGCCAGGCTTTTTGTTCTTCGAGAACCCGGCGGGGAGCATGTAACCCTGCGGCGTCAGCCAGTCCGCCCCGCCTAAACGAAACAGCGCTGGCCGGGCGAAAATCAGCGCGCAGACAAAAGCCGCCACCGGATTGCCCGGAAGGCCGAAGACCGGAAACCCGCTCCACATGCCGAGCGCCAGCGGGCGGCCTGGTTTCACGGCAATGCGCCAGGTGTTCAGACTGCCGCGTTCGCGGAGGGTTTTGGAAACGTGATCCTCATCGCCCTGTGACGCACCGCCGCTGGTCAGCACCGCGTCGGTGGTGTCGATGGCGCAGTCCAGCGCCTCGGCCACCAGCGCCCCGTCATCGCGCACATGGCCCAGATCGACGGGCTCCATGTTCCAGGCGCGCACAAGATCCATGAGCATCGGGCGGTTGGCGTCGAAGGTCATGTGCGGTTTCGCATGCCGACCCGCCGGCACGACCTCATCTCCGGTCGACAGAACCCCGACACGGAGCCGCCGCCTGACACGGACCTGGGCGATCCCCGTGGCGACACCCGCACCGATTTCCGTTGAGCGGATGATCGTGCCCGCCGGGAAAATGCCCTCGCCCGCTTTTTTGTCCTCACCGGCCGCGCGGGTGTTCGAGCCAGGCTTAACGCGTCCGGGGATATGGACGTGGCCATCGGCTACGGTCACGTCCTCCTCCAGCACCACGGTATCGACACCGGGGGGCACCAGCGCGCCCGTGAGGATGCGGATGGCCGAGCCTGGCGGCACGGTGCCGCGGAACGGCACACCGGCGGCGGCGCGTCCTTCCACGAGTGGCAGGGTGAAACTGTTGGCGCGGGGGTCTAAAGCCTCATGGGCAAATCCGTAGCCATCGACGGCGGAATTCGCACCGGGCGGATGGCTGCGGAGGGCCAGCACATCCCGCGTGGCGATGCGCCCGCCCGCCTCGGACAGAGGTATGATTTCCTCGTCCTCAATGGGTGTGATCGCATCCCGCAGGCAGGAAAGCGCGTCATCCACCGGAACCCAGTCAACGCCGGGAGGAAGGGCAAAACAGTCATTGCGCAGGTTCATTGCAGCCCCACATGCGCGAGAATGAAATCGGTGATGCCACTGACATCGTTCAGGTCCAGCACCGGCACGCCGGGGTCGGGCAACGGGCCGTCCGAGGCGATGGCGCGAATGGCCGGATCGGAGGGCGCGATGGGAGCCTGGGCGGTTTCCGCGCGGCGGGCCTCAATCTTGTCATGGGGCCAGGTTTTGTAGCCCTCAACGATGACGATATCCACCGGCTGAAGCTGAGCGAGCAGGTCATCAAGCCCCGGCTCCGCCGCGTCGCGAAGTTCCGTCATCAGCGCCCAGCGGTTGGAGGATGCCACGAGGACCTGCCGCGCGCCCGCCTCACGGTGGCGATAGCTGTCGCGGCCAGGCTGGTCGACATCAAAGCCGTGATGGGCGTGTTTGACGGTGGAGACGGAGAAACCGCGCGCCGCAATTTCGGCCACGACTTTTTCCACCAGGGTGGTCTTGCCGGAGTTTTTCCATCCGGTGATGCCAAATACCTTCACGCCCCCTCCGCATCGAGCATTTCGCCGGCTTTAGCCAGGTCGTCGGGAGTATTAATGTTGAAAAACGGATCGGTCGAGCGGTCATGGAAAATCGCACGGGCGCAGCCATGGGGTTCCGTCCAGGCCACGACCTTGCGCAGACCGCCCTCCAGCGCCTGTCGCAGGTCGTCGCGCAGATCGACGGGCCAGAGACCAAAGGTCGGGTGCCTGTCCAGACGGTCGCCCTCGCCTGGGGTCATGGCCATGGCAAGCGGTCCGCCATCCGCGACCCTGGCGGTACGCAGGGCAACAACGTAATCGGTGGGGAAAAACGGCGTGTCGGCGGCGGCGGTGACGATGTGATCCGCGCCCTGCCCCGCGGCCCAGTCCATGCCGGCCAGCACCCCAGCGAGAGGTCCGGCATAGCCCTCGATGCTGTCAGGGAAAACCGGCAGGCCAAATTCGGCAAAACGTTTGGCATCGCCATTGGCGTTCAGACCCAGCAGGTCCACCTGCGGCCGAAGCCGGTCGATGACGTGGCCCAGAATGGGACGGCCGCCCAAACGCAGCAGGCACTTGTCGCCACCGCCCATGCGGCGCGAGAGCCCACCGGCGAGGATCACACCGGCGATCATTCGTCCGGCCCTGCGGATTTGCGCCGGGATTTGGAGGGCTCATCCGCCACACTGTCCGGGTCCGCATCGCGCAAAATACGCTCGGCGCCCGAAAGGCAGACATAACGCCGCCCACGCATGCGACCCACAAGCGTGAGCCCCACTTGACGGGCGATTTCCACGCCCCAGGCGGTGAAACCCGAGCGGCTGACCAGGGCGGGTATCCCCATCAGCGCGGTTTTGATGACCATCTCCGATGTCAGGCGACCGGTGGTGTAAAGCAGCTTGTCCAACGTTTCGACGCCTTCCAGCACGATCCAGCCGGCGATTTTGTCGACGGCGTTGTGGCGGCCCACATCCTCCATGTAGACGAGCGGGCGGTTGCCCTGGCAGAGCACCGTGCCGTGGATTGCTCCGGCCTCAAGGTAGAGGCTGGGTGTGGTGTTGATCTCCTTTGCCAGGGAATAGAGGTCGGAGGTGCGGATGGTCGCTTCGGGCAGGACCAGCCCCTCAAGCCCCTCCATGACATCCCCGAAGACGGTGCCAACGGCGCAGCCCGACGTGCGGGTCTTGCGGCTGAGTTTTTCCTCGTAATCCGTGGCGCGTTCGGTGCGCACGACGACCGTCTCGACCTCCTCATCGAAATCGATGCCGGTGATAACGTCATCGGGCAGCAGCATGCCCTGATTGCGCAGGTAGCCAACGGCCAGGTATTCCGGGTGGTCGCCGATGGTCATGGCGGTGACGATCTCCTGCCGGTTGAGGTAGATCGTCAGGGGCCGTTCCTCGACCACACGCAGGGAGACCTCCTCCCCCTCATGGCTGATGCCGGTGACCTCGCGGGTCAGTTTTGAACTGGCGGGTTCCGGAGCAATCAGATACCGGTTGTCCATCACAATGAGCCGTTTTTCCATTCAAACAGAGACGGCAAGATAACCAGGACAGACGCCCGGTAACAGGGCAAAGGACAGCTGGAACAATGCGATCGACAACCGACCGGTCAGCCTTCTTTTCCGGGTTGCGGGCCTGCGCGCCCTTTATCCTCGTGGTGGTTCCCTTCGGCATGCTCTTCGGCGTTCTGGCCAGTGAAGCCGGGTGGGATTTTGTGCAGATCCTGGCGATGGGGTTCCTCGTCATCGCCGGCGCGTCACAGTTTGCGGCGCTGCAGCTGATTGGGGAACAGGCGCCGTTTCTGATCATCCTCGCTACATCGCTTGCCGTGAACCTGCGCATGGCCATGTATTCGGCCTCAATCGCGCCGCATATTGGACCGGCCCCGCTGTGGCAGAGGGCGCTGGCGGCCTACATGCTGACCGACCAGACCTATGGCGTTGCCATCAACCACTACACCATGCACCCGAATGAGCCCTGGACGCGCAAGGTGGCCTATTTCTTCGGGGCGATCACCGCGATCTGTCCCGCCTGGTATGCCTCGACCCTGGCGGGGGCCGTTGTGGGTCAGGCGATCCCTGGAGAGTTTGCCCTCGATTTCGCCATTCCGATTACCTTTATCGCGCTCTTCGCGCCCGCGTTGCGCAGTCTGCCGCATCTGGTGGCGGCGGTCGTGTCGATTGTCGTGGCGCTGAACCTGGCGTGGATGCCCTATAACTCCTGGATGCTGGTCGCGGCGGCGGTGGCGATGGTGGCGGGTGCACTGACCGAGGTCTGGGTGGAAAGGCGGGGGGCATGAACGACACCCTGATCTGGTCCGTTATTGTCGCGCTTGGGATCGGCACCTATCTGATCCGGTTTTCCTTCATCGGGATCATTGGCGACCGGGAACTGCCCTCATGGGTTTTACGCCTGTTGCGCTATGTGCCGGTGGCGGTGATGCCGGCGCTGGTCGCGCCGCTGGTGGTCTGGCCTGAGGCCACGGGGGGTGAGCCGGATCTGCCGCGCATTCTGGCGGCCTCCGCGGCCCTGGTGGTGGGCGCGTGGCGGCGCGATGCGCTGGCCTCGATCATCGCGGGAATGGCGGTGCTGTACCTGGCGCTGTGGCTGCTGGGCTGAGACCTGTCAAAGCGGCAGGGCCGTGGTCTCAACGACCGTGCGCAGGGCGAAACTGGAATGCATCTGCGCCACACCAGGCAGACGCGCGAGATGCTGGCGGTGGATGCGCGCGAAATCCTCGCTGTCCCGGGCCACGACCTTGAGCAGGTAATCCGCCGTACCGGCCATGAGGTGGCATTGCAGCACGTCGGGCACGCGGGCCACCGCCTTTTCGAACGCGTCGAGGATCTCGTCGGACTGGCCCGAGAGGGTGATTTCCACAAAAACGGTGGTGCGACGGTCAACGGAGCGGGCGTCGAGCAGGGCCACATACTGGCGGATGATGCCGCTTTTCTCGAGGCGCTGAACCCTGCGGTGGCAGGCCGAAGGGGACAGGGCGACCTCGTCGGAAAGCTCCTGGTTGGATATACGCCCCCTCTGCTGAAGCAGGTTGAGAATTCGGCAATCCAGCACATCCAAAGCCATTGGCACAATTTTCCCGCGTAAATTTGGCAATCATCGAAGATTCTTCACACACGCTTACGTTCCGGGACAGGTTTTCGCAAACATTTCCTGCTTTTCCCGCGTTACCGTGAAATATCGAACCCTTTTCAACAGGAGAGACTCAATGCGCATTGGCTGCCCCAGAGAGATCAAAAACCAGGAATACCGCGTCGGCATGACCCCGGCCGCGGCACGGGACGCGGTCGCTTCTGGACATGAGGTGGTGATCGAAGCCGGTGCGGGTGTCGGAGCGGGCTTTGCCGATGAGGATTATACCGCCGCGGGTGCGTCCATTCTCGACACGGCCGAAGAGGTGTTCGAGACGGCCGAGATGGTCGTAAAGGTCAAGGAACCCCAGGCGGAGGAGCGCGCGCGTCTTCGCGAGGGACAGATCCTGTTCACCTATCTTCATTTGGCGGCCGACCGGCCACAGACCGAGGATCTGATGAAAAGCGGCGTCACCGCCATCGCCTATGAGACGGTCACGGACCGGGCGGGCGGTCTGCCGCTGCTTGCGCCGATGTCGGAGGTCGCGGGGCGGCTCGCGCCGCAGGTCGGGGCCTGGACCCTGCAAAAGGCCAATGGCGGCCGCGGTGTCCTGATGGGCGGCGTACCGGGGGTTGGCCCGGCGAAAGTGGCGGTGATTGGCGGCGGCGTCGTCGGCACCCATGCGGCCCGGATCGCGGCGGGCATGGGCGCGGAGGTGACGGTGCTCGACAAGTCCCTGCCCCGGATGCGCTATCTCGACGACGTATTTGGCTCGACCTTCCGGGTGCGCTACGCGTCGGGCGAAAACACCGAGGAACTGGTGGCGGAAAGCGACATGGTGATAGGCGCCGTTCTGATCCCTGGCGCGGCGGCCCCAAAACTCGTCACGCGCGAACAGCTCGGCTCCATGAAGCCCGGCGCCGCGATTGTTGACGTGGCGATCGACCAGGGCGGATGCTTCGAGACCTCAAAGGCCACGACCCATGACGATCCGATCTATGAGGTGGACGGTATCATGCATTACTGCGTGGCGAACATGCCGGGCGCGGTGGCGCGGACGTCAACGATTGCTCTGGGGAATGCGACGATGCCGTTCATGCTGGCCATTGCCAACAAGGGCTGGAAGCAGGCCTGCGCGGATGATCCGCATCTGCTGGCAGGTCTGAACACCCATGCGGGGCATCTGACCTATGAGGCGGTCGGTCGGGCGCTCGACATTGAGGTCAGCGCGCCCGCCGATATGGTGGGATAGAGCCTTACGGCGTCAGGACGGGGCCTGCTGGTTTTTCATCAGGTCCCGGATTTCGGCCAGAAGCTGCTCGGAACTCGGGGCGGCGGGTTCCTCGGGCTCCGGCTCCTTGACCTCTTCCATGGCCATTTCCTTCATCCGGTTCACGCCCTTGACCAGCAGGAAAACGACCCAGGCGATGATTATGAACTTGATGACCGCGTTGATGAAGTTGCCGTACATGAACGAGGCGGCGTTCTCCCCATCACCGAAACGGATCATGTGGCTGGAAAAATCAACTCCCCCGGTGAACAGACCAATCAGCGGGTTCACCAGATCGTCGACCAGCGACGTCACGATTGCCGTAAATGCGGCCCCCATGATGATACCCACGGCCATGTCCATGACATTGCCCCGCGCGATGAAATCCTTGAATTCCTTGAGCATGCTTTCAAACCCTCCTGCAGAAATGCTCTTTTCCGGTCAGCCGGGAAGCTGACCGGTCTCAACATAAACCAGCATCTGAACAACCTGCTCCGGTGTTTCGGCAACGGCGAGTGCCGCGGCATCGACTTCCTTGAGCGCATGCTGGTGGTCGGGCCCGTGCAGTACGATCAGCGACTTGCCCAGAGCCGCCGCCATTCCGGCGTCAAAGGCCGCATTCCACTGTTTGTATTTGTCGCCAAAGCGCACCACGACCACATCGGCGTCGCCGATGCCCTTGCGGGTGCGGATGGCGTTGAGCTTGGCACCCTTGTGGTCGTGCCAGAACTTGTTCGACTCGCCCCCGAGGATGGCCACACCGCAGTCATCGGATGCGTCGTGATCCGTAACGGGTGCTGAAAAACTGACGTCGAGACCGGCGGCTTTCACACCGGCCTCAATCTCGTCACGCCAGTCGGTATGAATTTCGCCGGAAAGATAAACTTTCAATGTCACGACGCTCCCCTTTTTACTGTCGCAATACTCCGCCGGTAGATTTTTCGACCGCGGACACCACCTTTTTGGAAATGTCACCAATTTCCGCATCGGTCAACGTTGCGGAGACCGGTTGCAGCCGGATGGAGACGGCCAGCGATTTTTTGCCCGTTCCCATCTGGGCCTCGGCCCGCTCACCGGAAAAGACGTCAAACACGGACGCATCGGCAATCAGCTTCTTGTCCGCGCCGCGCACGGCTTTCAGCACGTCCTCCGCCTCGACCTGGGCATCCAGAACGAACGCAAAATCACGCTCGACCGGTTGCAGGTCATGAAGGTTCAATGCCTGGCGGGTCGCACCGCTCTGACGCGGGAACGGGATGGAGTCGAGGAACACGGTGAAACCAACCGCCGGACCCTTCACATCCATGGCGTTCAGCACGCGCGGATGGATCTCACCGAAAATCGCCAGCACGTTTTTGGGACCAAGGCACAGCATCGCGTGCCGGCCCGGGTGCCACCACTCGCGGGCATCGCGACGGGTCATGAGTTTCGCCGGCGCGCCCAGACGGGACAGAACCGCCTCCACATCCGCCTTGGCGTCATAGAGATCAACCGGACGGCGCGCGCCATGCGGGTCGCGCGGTCCGGTGTGACCGGTCAGAAGGCCGGACGCCAGCAGATGCTGCTCTCCCGGCTCGCCGCCGTGGAACGCATAGCCGACCTCAAACAACGCCAGGTCGGAATAGCCACGGGCCTGGTTGCGGGCCGCGGCCTGCAAAAGACCGGGCAGAAGCGCGGGGCGCATGTGGCTCATCTCGCTGGAGATCGGGTTTTCCAGCCGCATGTTGTCCTTACCGCCCCCGAAGAGCGCCGCGGAGGCCTGGTCGATGAAGCTGTAGGTCACGCACTCGTTGTAGCCCAGCGCCGCGATCTGGCGACGGGCTGCGAATTCGCGTTTCTGCATCGGGGTCTGGACCTGGCCCGCCACGCCCGCCGGGCGTTTCATCGGCTGGCTTTCCAGCTGGCTGAGCGACACGACGCGGGAGACCTCCTCCACGAGATCGGCCTCGCCCTGCACGTCCGGACGCCATCCTGGAACGGTCACGTCGAGCGTGTCACCGGCTCCGGTCACGCCAAATCCAAGCGCGGTCAGGATGCGGGTCTGCTCGTCCCGGGCCACATCCATACCCACCAGTTCCGACACGCGGGCCGGACGCAGGGAATAGCTGCGCGAGTGGTCGGGCACGTCACCGGCCACAAATATGTCGCTGGGCTCGCCACCGCAGAGATCGAGGATCATTTTAGTCGCGAGTTCCATGCCCTGCTGCGTGAAGGCCGGGTCGATCCCGCGCTCAAACCGGTAGCGGGCGTCGGAATTGATGCGCAGACGGCGACCGGTGCGGGCGGTGCGGGTCGGATCGAACCAGGCGGCCTCGACGAAGACGTTGGTCGTCTCATCGGTGCAGCTCGACGCCAGACCACCCATGATGCCGCCGATCCCCTCAGGTCCGTTATCATCGCACACCAGCGTCTCGGAGCCGTCGAAGGTGTAGTCCTTCTCATCCAGCGCGGTTAGTTTCTCGCCAGGACGGGCCAAACGCACCGTGATGGAGCCGTGAACCTTGTCGGCGTCAAACACGTGCAGCGGTCGCGCGCGGTCATAGGTCAGGTAGTTGGTGATGTCGACAAGCGCCGAAATCGGGCGCAGCCCGATGGCCTTCAGCCGGTCCTGAAGCCACTGCGGCGAGGGCCCGTTTTTGACGTTGCGAATGAGACGCCCCGTGAAAAGCGGACAGGCCTCGGTCGCCACATCAGGGGCGAGATAGACGGGTTTCGGACAGGGCTCGTTGCCCTTGACCGGCTCAATCTCCGGCGTGATGACCTTGCCCAGACCACGGGCCGCGAGGTCGCGGGCAATACCGGCCACGCCCAGCGCATCAGGGCGGTTCGGCGTAATCGCAATCTCGATCACCGGATCGGAGGGAAACAGGTCCAGATACTTCTGACCAACTTCCGCCGAAGGGTCGAGTTCGATGATGCCATCGTGCTCGTCGGACAGTTCCATCTCCCGCTCCGAGAGCATCATGCCGAAGCTCTCGATGCCGCGGATCTTGCCGACCTTGATGGTGGTGTCGATGCCGGGGATGTAGTCGCCGGGCGAGGCGATCACGACCTTGATGCCGGCCCGCGCGTTGGGCGCGCCACAGATGATCTGCTTCTCGCCATCCGCTGTCGCAACCCGGCAAACCCGCAGCCGGTCCGCATCCGGGTGCTGTTCGGCCTCAAGCACGTGACCCACGGTAAACGGTGCCAGAGCCTCGGAGGGGTCGGTGACGCCCTCCACCTCCATGCCAAGATCGGTCAGCGCATCCGTGATCGTCTCAAGATCAGCGGTGGTGTCCAGATGCTCTTTGAGCCAGCCAAGCGTGAATTTCATGTCGGAGTCCCGGTGTGACGTCGGTGCAGTGTTGAGACCAGGCCTGCGTGCCTGGGAAGAAAGGCGGCCGGAGCGGTGTCAAACACCGCCGCGCAGCGTGGGCACGTCAAGCGCGCCAAAACCGTAATGGCGCAGCCAGCGCAGGTCGCTGTCGAAGAAGGCGCGCAGGTCGGGAATGCCGTATTTCAGCATCGCGATCCGGTCGATGCCCATACCGAAGGCAAAGCCCTGCCATTCATTGGGATCGACGCCCGCGGCTTTTAAAACCTTGGGGTGAACCATGCCGGAGCCGAGAACCTCGAGCCAGTCATCGCCCTGCCCCACCCGGACCTGACCGTCGACCCATTCGCACTGGATGTCGACCTCCGCCGAGGGTTCCGTGAACGGGAAGTAGGACGAGCGGAACCGGGTTTTGACGGAAGTGCCGAAGAAGGCGGAGAAAAACTCCTCCAGAACCCATTTCAGGTTGGCCATATTGATGTCCCGGTCGATGGCAAGGCCCTCGATCTGGTGGAACATCGGCGTGTGGGTCTGGTCGTAATCCGAGCGGTACACCCGGCCCGGCGCAATCACGCGGCAGGGCGTGCCATGCGCTTCCAGGTGGCGGATCTGAACCGGCGAAGTATGGGTGCGCAACACGTTCGGTGCGGCGTTGGAGCCCTCGGCCCGGGCCATGTAGAACGTATCCATCTCCTGACGGGCGGGATGCTCGGGGGAGATGTTCAGCGCGTCGAAATTGTAGAAATCGGTCTCGATCTGTGGGCCTTCGGCCACGGAGAAACCAAGATCGGCAAAGATCGTCGTGACCTCCTCGGTCACCTGGGAAATGGGATGCACGCTGCCCTGGCGGGAGGGGCGCGCGCCAAGCGTCACATCCGCCCATTCGGTCGCGAGCCGGGCGTCGAGCGCGGCGGCGGCCAGCCGGTCCTTTGCTTCCGTGATCGCGTCATTCAGGGTGTTTTTGAGCGCGTTGAGCTCCGGTCCGGCCGTCTTGCGTTCCTCCGGCGACATCTTGCCCAGCGAGCGCATCAGCAGGGAGACCTCTCCCTTTTTGCCGAGAGCCGCGAGACGCACGTTCTCGAGCGTTGCCTCGTCCGCCGCGCCGCCGATTTCATTCAGATACCTGTCGCGAAGGTCGGCTATCCCGTCCATGTCCGCATCCCGTTTAAGTCAAATTTCCGGGCAGACGCCTATCACAAGCCCCGTCAATTGCAAGCGGATCGCCCTTTGGGACGTTGACATTATGATATCCCGCACCAAAATCACGGTTTAACCCAAATTCATACGGACACCCTCATGCAACCAAACCCCTACGCGGCCCTTGGCGTGTCAAGGGATGCCAGCCAGGAAGAGATCAAGAAAGCCTACCGGAAGATCGCCAAGGAATCCCACCCGGACCTGAAGCCCGACGACCCGAAGGCCGAGGCGAGATTCAAAGCCGCAACAGTCGCTTACGAGATTTTGGGCGACAAGGACACGCGGGCCAGATTTGACCGGGGCGAGATCGACGAGACCGGCCAGGAAAAGGGGCAGCAGCGGTTCTATCGCCAGCACACGGGCCGCGAAGGCTCGGCCTTTTCACGCGGTGCGGGGCCGGAGGATGTGGGGGACTTCTCCGACCTGTTTCGCGAGATGTTCGGCCAGACACGCCAGTGGGGTGGCGGGCGTCAGGCCCAGGCGAAAGGTCAGGACCGCAAGCTGAACATGACGGTCGGTTTTCTCGACGCGGTTCTCGGCGGAACGCGGCGGCTGACACTTCCGGGGGGTGGGACGCTGGACGTGAAAATTCCGCAGGGTCTGACCGACGGTCAGACCATCCGGCTGCGGGGCAAGGGGGCGCCGGGCGTGGCCGGCGGGCCGCCGGGGGATGCTCTGATCACAGTGGCGGTGTCGAAGCATCCGGTGTTCCGCCGGGAGGGCGAGGACATCCATGTGGAGCTGCCCATTCGGCTCGATGAGGCGGTGCTCGGCGCGAAGGTGGAGGTGCCGACAGTGACGGGCAAGGTCGCCCTGAACATCCCGCCCCGGGCCAGCAGCGGTCAGGTTCTGCGGCTCCGTGGACGGGGTGTGGCGAAGGGTGACAAAAAAGGCGACCAGCTGGTTTCGCTTAAAATCGTTTTACCTGACGAGGTGGATGAGGATCTCACCAAAGTCATGGAAAAATGGCGCGAAACAAAGACCTGGAACCCGCGTCAGGACATGTGACCAAATCACCATGCCGCAACGCAAAACGCCCCGGACATCCGGGGCGCTTGTTCGTATCCGAAAACCGGTTGAGGCTTACGCCAGAGCGGCCTTGGCCTGGTCCACGATGGAGTTGAACGCATCGGGTTCATGCACGGCCAGATCGGCCAGAACCTTGCGGTCAACCTCGATACCGGCAGTGCTCAGACCATTGATAAATTTGGAATAAGTCAGCTCGGCATCATGGGCGCGGACAGCGGCGTTGATGCGCTGGATCCAGAGCGCACGGAAGTTGCGCTTGCGGACCTTGCGGTCGCGGGTCGCATACTGCTGCGCCTTGTCGACGGCCTGTTTTGCGGTGCGGAAGTTCGTCGAACGGGCGCCGTAGTAACCGGAGGCCTGTTTGATGACTTTACGGTGACGGGCGTGGGTTTTTACACCACCTTTTACGCGTGACATGTTTCAGGCCTCCTTAGCGGCTGTAGGGCATGTAGGATTTAACGATCTTCGCATCCGCATCGGACAGGGTCGTGGTGCCCCGTGCCTGACGGATGAACTTGGTGGACCGTTTGATCATGCCGTGCCGTTTGCCGGCCTGGGCGGCCAGTACGCGGCCGGAAGCCGTTACCTTGAAACGCTTTTTCGCGCTCGACTTTGTCTTCATCTTGGGCATTTCCAGCTCCTTGTCAGGATTGGTGTTGAGGCACGACTCGGCAGCCCTTTTGAGCCGGCGCGCCAGTGAAGCGTGGCTTATAGGGGGGCCACCCCGCCCGGTCAAGTACCCTGTGCGACCCGTCCCAAACCGGTCATTCAAGTGTCCCAACCGGCCTGGCAGGTGGCGCAGATGTGCAGGGATTTGGCACAGATTGTGAATCAAATGGCACAGATTGCACGGGGTTTTCCCAAAACGGGGGGTTTTTGGGTGGGGTTTTGCGGTGAATGGTGCAGCCCGGGGGCCATGGATCTTTAGGAGCTAGACCAGGACGAACTGCCGCTTCTGGAGAGTCCTTCGGGAGCGATCTGAATCGGTGACGGCTCTGCGGACTTTGTTAACTTTTTCTACAACCGTGCCAATGGCCGCTTTCCAAATCTTATCTGCAATCGAAACCTGCTTGTGGTCTCGACTGAGATTTTTCAGCCTCCTAGTTTCCAATTTCGCCGGAGATAATCGTCGAACATTGGGACAGTGAAATCTATGTCGCCATACTGAGGACTGTAAATCATTCCCTTGTCGATGATTTGCGCTCGACGAGGTCCAAGTTTGGAAGGAGGCTCACCCAGATGTTCGGCGACCTCTGAGGAGCGATAAGGGCCTTTGCCCAGCTCTGCCATCGCGACCACGTACTCGCGCTCCTTTGGTGTTAGTCTGTCAAACCGGACTTGGAAGAATCCGTCGTCCAGTCTCTTCAGAGCATTGTCGGTGGCCTTCGTGACGTCCCCAACATCAATCGGTGACCCGTCAGCAGTATTCCAAGATTGGAACCCCCACTCTTGCAAAAAGTATGGATAACCTTCAGTGATTTTGTTGATTTCACCCAGAGCAGCGTCGGTTATCACTTCGCCTTCTTCCTCTATAGGTCCTCGTACCGCTTTCAAGGCAGCTTCTTCATCGAGGGGCCCAACTTTTGGGTAAGAAAAGAGCCGTTCAGCATATGATTTGGCATCGCCAGAAAGACCAGCCAGCTGCGGAAGCCCCGCGCCAAAAAAGATTACTGGAAGCTGTTTTTGGCCAACCTTGTGGATAGCAACAATTAGCGCTGCCAGCTCATTTGATTTGAGGTATTGAACCTCATCAATGAGAAGGCACCAACCCTTGCCGGCTGCTTTTGCAGCGTCCCCAATCGCGACGAACATATCAGGGAGATCGTACTCGAGATTTCCGCTATCCGCTACGCCTGGTTCTGGGTCGACGGAAACTGATAAATCCCCGATCTGTACTTTGAATGCTTTGGCAAAGCTCCTCAGAGCTTTCATTGCGGCGTGCGTTTTTGCTTTAGCGTTCTCCACCAACGACAGCTTTCGGAGTACTTGCTGCATCCTTGGGTATAAAAGCTCAGCAAAAGGTTTGTCCTCGGGTGCTTCGATAACAGATGTTAGATAGTCATGTTCATCGGCAGCGTTTTCGATAGTGTTGAGCAAAACGGTTTTGCCGGTCCCGCGTAGTCCAAGCAGCATTTGAGACTGCGCATGCTTGCCAACCAACATCCTCTTCATCGCAATGTTTGCATTTGAGATAATCTCATCTCGACCGGCAAGTTCCGGTGGTTGTGAGCCCGCGCCGGGCGCGAATGGGTTTCTAACAGGATCCATCGATCTACCTACATCTAACTGGTTATATGGAATATGACATATAACCAGTTAGATGTCGATATACTTGTGGCTCGCGCCGCGAAACCGGCCATTCATCCATCATGCAGCATTTGGGACTTTGGGCTCGCACCGGTCATTGCGCTCCGAACCCCTTTCGCGGTTGGAGAGCAACCGGCCATGTTCCAAACCGTTAACCGTTAGCGGGGAGCCGTGCCTGCGCCGGGCCGGGGGGTGGCGCGCGGGGCGGCCCGGTGGCGCGGTTTTATGGTGGAGTTTGCTTCTTTCGGTTGATCGTGGGGGCAACGTTGACGGGCGCCGGCCCTTTGGGTCCGGACCGGCGCAGGCACGGCGGGGCTGAAGCCCCTTTGTTCCGTGCCTGGGTGGTTTTTGCGTTGGGGTCGATTTGAAATCCCTCCCCCGTTGCGCCCCCGCCCAAACCCGCGAACGCTGAACCGGCGCGGGCGGTGTGTTATGAATTTTGACAGGCGCGGGATGTATGACTGGACCCCTTTGGGGCTCCGTCCGGGGATTTGCGGGCGGAGCGGGATGCGGATTTCAGACATATCGGGCGTTTATTATGACACCAGCCAGGAACAAATTTGTGCTTGAACGGCACTGGCCCCGGACCCTGCGGGATTACGGGGTGGAGGGGACCGATCTTCTGGCCCATGCGGGGTTGAGCCCTGGGCTGTTTTCGGAAGGGGATGTGCGGCTGACCCAGGACGCCTATTTCCGGCTGTGGCGGAGTTTTGAGGGGTTTGTGGATGAACCGGCCTTTCCCGTGCTGCTGGGGCGGCAGGTGGAATACGTGCCGTTTGATCCGGTGGTTTTTGCCTGGATCAGCTGCCGCAATATTGAGGAGGGGCTGCACCGGATTGCGCGGTTTTATCCGGTGCGCGGGCCGATGCGGCTGGTGGTGACCGGGCTTGAGGACGGGGTTCGGGCGGAGATCGCGGGGCTTAAGGACAATCCGCCGGGCTCGCTTATTGCCACTGAGCTGGTGACGGTGACGCATCTGGCGCGGATGGCGACGCGGTTTACCTTTGCGCCGCGGCGCGTGGTGTCGCACGTGGCGGTACCCGATCCGACCATGTTCGAGATATATTTCGGCGTGCCGGTTGAGGAGGGCGAGGTCAGCGGCATCGAGTTTTATGGAGAGGATGCGGCGCGGCCTTTCCTGACGGCGGGGCATCCGATGTGGAGGAAGTTCGACCCGGAGCTGCGGCCGCGTCTGTCGGAATTGCGCAGCGGGACGGAGATGGGGCCGAAGGTGCGGTCGGTCATTGCCGCCGGGCTGGCCGCCGGACGCGATACGGTTGAGGAGGTGGCGGAGGTTCTGTCCCTGCCCGTCCGGTCGGTGCACCGCAGGCTGCGCTCCGAGGGCAGCCAGTTTCGCGAGGAACTGCTGGCGGTGCGGCAGGGATTTGCGCGGCATTACCTGGAGAAAACGGAGTTGCGGATGGATGAGATTGCCAACCTGCTGAACTTTTCCGGCAGTGCGGGTTTCGTGCGCGCCTTCACCGGCTGGACCGGCCTGTCACCGGAGGCGGTGCGGGCGCAGGCGGGAGATGGGGCTGTCGACGACGACGAATAGCGCCCGGCCGGGCCGCTTTTCCGCCGTCGGGCGCGGGGTGGGCATTTTCCCCGTGCCACGGCCCCCTCTGCCGTGCTAGGCGGGCGAAATGAACAGAGCACCATCTCAGCAGGAAATCCTCGATTTTCTCAGTGAAAACCCCACCCGAAGCGGCAAGCGGGAGATCTCCCGTGCGTTCGGCCTGAAGGGGGCTGCGAAAATTGAGCTGAAACAGACGCTTGCGCAAATGGCGCGGGATGGGCTGATTGAGAAGCACCGGCGCAGGGTGCGTCCGGCGGGGGAACTGCCACCGGTACTGGTGCTCAAGGTTGTGGGTGCCGACACGGATGGCGATCTGTGGGCGGAGCCGGCGCAGTGGGAGGATGAGACCCCGCCTCCGCGCATTCTGCTGCTCGCGAGCGCCAAACACACGGCGCCTGGCCCCGGTGACCGGGTGCTGGGGCGTCTGACGGAGAGTGAGGGCGACGGGCCGAAAACCGCGAAGATCATCCGGCGGATTGGCAGCGGTCCGCGGCGGATCCTGGGGATTTTCCGGGAGACCGGCGACGGTGGCCGCATCGAGAATATCGACAAGAAATCCGACCGGGACTGGGCCGTGGCGCCTGGGGCGACCGGGGGAGCCAGGGATGGCGAACTGGTGGAGGCCGAACAGGCGGGACCGGCGCGCGGTCACGGGCTGCCACGGGCACAGGTTATCGAACGGCTGGGCGATCCGATGGCGCCGCGGTCTTTCTCGCTCGTGGCGATCCATCAGCATGGCATTCCGGTAGAGTTTTCCGAGGCGGCGCTGGAGGAAGCGGAGGCGGCGGAGCCTGCGGACCTGGGCGAGCGTGAGGATTTGCGGGAACTGCCGCTCATTACCATTGACCCGGAGGACGCGCGGGATCACGACGATGCGGTCTATGCCCACGCGGATGACGACCCGGCCAATCCTGGCGGTCATGTGGTTTGGGTGGCGATTGCCGATGTGGCCCATTACGTGCGGCCGGGATCGAAGCTTGATGCGGAGGCGCTGAAGCGGGGGAATTCGACCTATTTCCCCGACCGGGTTGTGCCGATGCTGCCCGACCGGCTGTCGGGGGATCTGTGTTCGCTGCATGAGAATGTGGACCGGGCGTGTATTGCGGTGCGCATGGTGCTGGACCGGGACGGAACCAAGATCAGCCACCGGTTTACGCGGGGCATGATGCGGTCCCATGCCAGCCTCACCTATACCCAGGCGCAGAACGCGGCGGATGGCAAGCCGGATGCGGCGGCTGAGCTGCTGACCGATACGGTGATCCGGCCGCTCTGGGCGGCGTGGGAGGCTGCACACTCGGCCCGCGGGCGCCGGGAGCCGCTGGACCTTGATCTGCCGGAACGCAAAATCGTGCTGTCGGATGAGGGCAAGGTGACCTCCGTGGCGTTTCGCGACCGCATTGACGCGCATCGGGTGATTGAGGAGTTCATGATCCTCGCCAATGTGGCGGCGGCCGAGGCGCTGGAGGGCAAACGCATCGGGCTGCTTTACCGTGTGCATGAGGAGCCGAACGCGGAAAAGCTCGACGCGCTGCGGGAGACCGCGGCGACGGTCGGTCAGACGCTGGCGAAGGGACAGGTTCTGAAGACCGCGCATCTCAACCGGCTGCTGAACGGGGTGGCCGGGACGGAGTTTGCGGAGATGATCAATCTCAGCGTGCTGCGGTCGATGACCCAGGCGTATTACGCGCCGGAGAATTTCGGGCATTTTGGTCTGAACCTGCCGAAATATGGTCATTTCACCTCGCCAATCCGGCGGTACGCGGACCTGGTGGTGCACCGGGCGCTGATCCGCGCCCATGGCTGGGGCCGCGACGGGCTGACGCCGGAGGAGGAGGAGAACCTCGTCGAAACGGGCGAGCACATCTCCAACACCGAACGCCGCTCGATGCTGGCGGAGCGGGATACCAATGACCGGTATCTGGCCGCGTATCTGGCGGATCGTGTGGGCTCGGAGTTCGAGGGCACGATCTCGGGCGTGGCGCGGTTTGGGCTGTTTATCCGGCTCGATGAGACCGGGGCGGATGGGCTCATTCCGATCTCGGCGATCGGGACGGAATATTTTACCTGGGACGCGGAGCAGAACACGCTGACGGGGGAGAAATCCCGCCGGGTTCTGGGGCTGGGGCAGCAGGTTGTCGTGCGTCTGCAGGAGGCCATGCCGATCACGGGCGGGCTGCTGTTTGAACTACTTGAGGTTGAGGGGCATAAAATGCCGACACCTCCTTCGGGGCGGGGGCGCGGCACGCCAAGGCGCAGGGTCGTGCGGGCCAGAAAAAAAAAAAGGGCGGTGGACGCAAAACGTGACCGGCGAAAACGCCGCTGAGGGGATCATTCCTCTTTCAATCCGATTCCCCCATGGGTAGAATCAGGCGGCAGCACACCGAAGCGGAGACCACCTTTGAGGCCCCTATCTTTCAGCGCCGCCATCCTGTCCCTGATCATTGGAGGCTGTGGTGTTCAGGCAAATTCCACGCCCGACAGCGGGCCCTCGCCCATGCACCGGTCGGTGAGCCCCCAGCCGGGTGATTTTATCGCCTGGCGCGACGGTTTCCGCAGCCGTGCCATCGCCCAGGGGATTGCGCCCGCGACCTTTGACGCGGCGTTTCGCGGTGTGGGTGTGAACCAGCAGGTCGTGGAGCTCGACAGCCGACAGGCGGAGTTTACCAAGCCGATCTGGGAATACCTCGACACGGCCGTTTCCGATGATCGCGTCGCGAACGGGCGCGCGAAACAGCGGGATCTGAATTCCATCATGGCGGCGATTGAAAACCGCTATGGGGTGGATTCGCAGACTGTGCTGGCGATCTGGGGCATGGAGACGAATTACGGCACGTTCCGGGGCGATATTCCGGTGATCGAGTCACTCGCCACGCTCGCATATGAGGGACGGCGCAGGTCCTTTGCCGAAGAACAGCTTATTGCCGCGCTGCGCATCATTCAGGCGGGTGACATCACGCCTGACCGAATGCGCGGGTCCTGGGCAGGGGCGATGGGGCACACGCAGTTTATCCCGACGAGCTACCTGTCCACCGCCGTGGATTTCACCGGAGATGGCCGCCGTGATGTCTGGTCCGAGGATCCGACCGATGCGCTGGCCTCCGCCGCGAACTACCTGGCCGATGCGGGCTGGCAGTATGGCCAACCCTGGGGGCTGGAGGTGCGTCTACCGCAGGGATTCAACTGGGGCAGCGTCGACCAGTCGAACCGGCGTCCGGTGACCGACTGGACCAGCCGTGGCGTGACGCTTCTGTCCGGAGCACCCCTGCCCGATTACGGGATTGGGGCGATCATTGCGCCGGCGGGTGTGAATGGTCCGGCGTTTATCGTGTACCAGAATTTCTACGTCATCAAACGCTACAACAACTCCACCTCCTATGCGGTTGGTGTGGGGCATCTGGGGGACAGGATTGCGGGAGGCGGTCCCTTTGTGCAATCCTGGCCGCGGGGTGACCGCAACCTGAGCCGGACGGAGAAAATGGATTTGCAGGAAAAACTTACCGCGGCCGGATATGACACCGGCGGCACGGACGGAATTATCGGGCCGGATACTGCAGCGGCGATCCGGCGGTTTCAGGCTGACAATGGCATGACGCCGGACGGATACCCGTCCTCCCGCGTGTTGCAGGCGCTGCGCTAGGATGGCGGACCGGGCCCCAAAGCTGGCCGTTTTGATCGACGCCGACAATGCCTCGCCCAGGGTAGCCGACGGGCTGTTTGAGGAAGTTGCCAAGATCGGAGAGGCGAGCCTGCGCCGGATCTATGGCGACTTTTCCTCCGGCAATTCGCGCGGGTGGAGCAGCATCCTGTCCCGCCACGCGCTGTTGCCGCAGCATCAGCCGGCCTACACGACGGGCAAAAATTCCTCGGATATTGCGCTGGTGATTGATGCGATGGACCTGCTGCATTCGGGGCGGTTTGACGGGTTTTGCCTCGTGTCCTCAGACAGCGATTTTACACGGCTGGCGGCCCGCATCCGGGAACAGGGGCTGGATGTGTATGGCATAGGCGAGGCCAAAACGCCCGAGAGTTTTCGCCAGGCCTGTACGCGTTTTATCTTCTCCGAGAACTTCGCCAGCGTAGACAAGGAGACCGAAGGGTCGGGCAAATCCGCGAAACAGCCACTGTCGAAGGCCACGGACCTCATTGGCAAGGCGCTGGATCAATTGGACGAGGATGCGGATGGCTGGTTCAACCTCGGCACGGTGGGACAGCGGCTCAACAACCTTTCGCCGGAGTTTGACACGCGGACCTTTGGGCATACCAAGCTGATCGACCTGATCACCGCGACGAAGAAATACGAGGTCAGCCGGGGCGATGGCTACGTGCGGATGCGGCCACAGCAGCCGAAGCCCGCGGCAAAACCGGCCCGAAAGCGGACCAGAACAACCGCCAAGGCGAAGACGACAAAGGACGCCGAATAGCGTCCTCACTCCACGGCATAGGCTTTCAAAAAGGCCCGGACGGCCGTATCGGCTTTTTCGTCCAGTTCCTCCTCGGAATAGTGTTTAACGACGCCAAAGAGCGATTTGTAGAACACTTCCGCCGAGCACAATGCGAAAAACTGATAGGCTGCGGCATTCGCATCCGGCACCGAGATTTCGCCACGTTCGGCGGCAGCCCGCAAAACCGGGGCAAGCCAGCGGCGGCCCTTGTCGGGGCCGGATTCAAAGAAGTTGATGCCGTATTCAGGTACGCGGGCGGATTCCGCCACGGCGGCGCGGAACATGCCCTGCATGAAGGGTGAGGTCAGCAGGCGCACATGTTTCCTGGCATGGGCGCGCAGCAGTTCCTCAAGGGGGAGGTCGACGCTCCCCTGCTCCATCATATCCGCGTGGCGTTTGAAGTCCCGGCGCACGATCTCATTGAAAATGGCCGATTTGTCCGGGAAGTAGCGGTACATGGTGGCCTTGGAAATTCCGGCCTCGCGGGCGATGTCATCGACACTGGCTCCGCCAAACCCCTTTTCCAGAAAGACCTGGCGCGCGCCCTCGATAAGCTGTTCCAGCTTTTTGCGCGCACGCTCACCCATCTCACCGTCGGCGACGGCCACAGGGCAGATCGGTTTGTCATCCGATGACTGCATTGTCCCTGACTGATCCTTTTTTGAACTCACGCTACGTGGGGCAATAACGCTTGTCCACAACCCTGCGACGCAGCGCCTCAATAAAATGTGAACTGAACTGTTTCGTTTAGTCTTGCGCGACAAGTGGTCCGATCCTATATCGAACCTAGAAACGAAACGGTTTCGTTTCAAAACATGAGTTGGAGAACAGCAATGACCAATTTTGCCAAATCCCTTGCCGTCGCCGGACTTCTCACCGTCACCGCCGCAGGTGCCGTATCCGCAACCACGCTGGGCGATCTTCGCGCCAGTGGTCAGATGTCTGAAGGTGCTTTCACCCAGCTGATCGCCGGAACGGATCTGACGGAAGCGGAAGCTTCCAACATGACCCTGGATGAGGTTGTTGCCGAGCGCTGGCAGGACGACTGAAAGACCTGGTTCGTGACACACCCGGACCAGACCTGCCTGGGCGGCCTCCCGCCCGGGCGTTCAGCCGCCCCAGTCCGAGCTTCGCATTTCTTCCAGCCGTGACACCGTGCGCTGGAATTCAAACGCACCGGCCCCATCGGTATAGAGCCGGTCCGGCTCGGCGGCGGCTGAACAGATAAACAGGATGCCCGCCTCATAAAGCGCATCCACCAGCGTCACAAACCGCTTGGCCTCATTGTTGTTGGCCCGCGAAAGCGCTGGAATTCCTTCCAAAATCAGAACCCGCGCCTTTCGCGCGAGCGCCAGGTAATCCGCCGCACCCAGGGGCTGACCGCAAAGCTCGTCGAAGGACATGCGCGCCACGCCCCGCACGAAACGGGGCACGGTGAAGGCCCGTCCGTGAACCTCGATCTCCAGCGGCTCACCGGGGCCGGAGGCGTGTTTTTCCCAGGCCGCGTCAATCGCCTTTTCCGCCTCCGCGTCCAGCGGTGTGAAGTAGACCTGCTCGCCGCGGGCGCGGGCCAGGCGGTGATCCACGGGGCTTTCCAGTTTGTGGATGTCGAGACGTTTTTTGATGATCTCGATGAAGGGCAGAAACAGATGCCGGTTGAGCCCGTCCTTGTAGAGGTCGTCGGGATGCCGGTTGGAGGTGGTCACGACCACCACACCGCGTTCGAACAGCTGTTCGAACAGCCGGCCGACCAGCATGGCGTCGGTAATGTCGGTGATCTGCATCTCGTCGAAGCACAGGAGCGTGGCGCTTTTGGCCACGTTCTCCGCCACAACCTTTACGGGATCGTCGCCTTTGCCACTTTTTCGGGCCGCGTTGATCTGTTCGTGCATCTCCTGCATGAAGGAGTGGAAATGGACCCGGCGGCGCGGTTCGATGGTGGCGCTCTCGTGGAAGAGGTCCATCAGCATTGATTTGCCGCGCCCTACCCCACCATAGAGATATAGCCCCGGCACCGGTTCCTGAACGATGGTTTCGCGGCCCCAGCCGAAGAGACCGCGGCCGACCCGTTTTGGCTGGGACGGGTTGTAGTCGCGCAGGCGGGACCACAGGAGTTGAAGCTTCTCCACGGCAAGTCTTTGTGCCGGATCGGCGTTCAGCTCGCCGCTCGCGACCATCGCACGGTATTTGACCAAAGGCCCCTGGCTCATGCGCTTGCCCTCCTGCGTGAGCGTCGGTTTGTCATGTGCGCGGGGAAAACCACCCCGGTGCTATTCCACAAAATGCAGGTTGATGCGGCGATTGTTGCGCCCCTTTTTCTCAACCTTGCCAATCCGCACCGGTCCGATTTCCGCCGTGGACCGGACATGCGTGCCGCCACAGGGCTGAAGGTCGACCGGCTGATCCCCGGCGCCGATGCGCACCAGCCGCACGCGGCCCTGGCCGGTGGGTGGTTTTACGGACATGGTTTTGACCATTTCCGGGCGCGCGGCCATTTCCCCGTCGGAGATCCATTCATCCGTGACCGGGTGATCCGCCGTGATCATGTCATTGAGACGCGCGGCGGCGCCCTCGAGGTCTTCGGGCGCGTCGGGCATGTCGAAATCGAGCCGGCCCTTGTCGGGTGTGATGGTGCCGCCGGTGACACCGAACGGGAACACGACCGAGAGCAGGTGCAGCGCGGTATGCATCCGCATCAGGCGCAGACGCCGGTCGAAATCCAGCACCACGCGCACCCGTTCACCGACCTCCGGCAGGGCCGTGCCTTCCGCGACCTGGTGCAGCGTGCGGGCGCGGTCGCGTTCGGGATGGATGGTGCCGGTAATGGCAACCTCCGTACCGTCGGCGCGCTGGCAGGTGCCGGTATCCCCGGCCTGGCCGCCGGAGGTGGCGTAGAACACGGTCCGGTCCAGCTCAAACCCCTGGCCGTCCACCACCGCCGTCACCACCGCATCGCACTCGGTTGCATAGGCGTCATCACGGTACAGGCAGTCGACCACGGTCTGGTTCTCCTCTCAAATCCTCCTGATCCCTACCAGCCTGCAACCCGGACGCAAGCGTCAAAAGGAAATTGACCAAAGCCCGGCAATCGGCGAATGTCCGCGCCTGAATTTCAGGACATTGCCATGCAGAAAACTTCCGCGCCCCTGTTCACTCCCGTGCTTGTTGCCGCCAGCCTTATCCTGCTGGTGGCGTTTGGTATCCGTGCGAGTTTTGGACTGTTTCAGATCCCGATTGCCGAGCAGTTCAACTGGCCGCGGGCGGAATTTTCCATGGCCATTGCGATCCAGAACCTCGCCTGGGGTTTCGGCCAGCCGATTTTTGCCGCGATTGGTGAGAAATTCGGGGACCGGCGCGCGATTATTCTGGGTGCGATTGCCTATGCCGCAGGCCTGGCCCTTTCGGCCTGGGCCACGACGCCGCTGGGGCATCAGCTTTTGAATATCGTGATTGGTTTTGGCATCGCGGGCACGGGCTTTGGTGTGATCCTGGCGGTTGTAGGGCGTGCGGCGTCGGACGAGAACCGCTCCATGGCACTTGGCATCGCCACGGCCATCGGTTCGGCGGGGCAGTTTGCCGGGCCGCTGATCGCGGATGTTCTGCTGCGGTTCATGGACTGGTCCGGGGTTTTCCTCGTGTTTGCCGTTGTGGTGCTGGCGACCATTCTGCTGACGCCCATTCTGCGTGGGATTGAAAAGCCGTCGTCGGGGGATGATGGGGTTTCGATGATGAGCGCACTGAAGGAGGCGCTGAAGGATCCGAGTTTTACCTTCATTTTCCTCGGGTTTTTCTCCTGCGGGTATCAGCTTGGCTTTGTGACGGCGCATTTTCCGGCCTTCATCACGGAGGTCTGCGGGCCGGTGGCGCCGGGGGGTATTTTGGACGGGCTGGGCATCAGCACGACCTCGGCCGTTGGGGCGCTGTCCATCGGGCTTATTGGAATTGCCAATATCGGTGGTACGCTGATGGCGGGGTATGTTGGCAAATACATAAACCGGAAATACGTGCTGTCGCTGGTGTATCTGGGTCGGACCATTGCTGCGACGCTGTTTATCATGACGCCGATGACACCCACGACGGTGATCGTGTTTTCTCTGGTGATGGGATCGCTTTGGCTTGCGACCGTGCCACTGACCAGTGGTCTGATCGCGCAGATTTATGGCGTGAAATACATGGGCACGCTCTATGGTATCGTGTTTTTCAGCCACCAGGTTGGCAGCTTCATGGGTGTCTGGCTTGGCGGGGAGCTTTATGACGTCTCAGGCACCTACAACCTCGTCTGGTGGGTTGGCATCGGGGTCGGGGCGTTTTCGGCGCTCATCCACCTGCCGGTGCGGAACACGCCGCTGCGCATGGCGGCGGCGTAGGGGTCAGGCGTCGGCCTTCTTCTCCGTCTCCTCCACCGGGGGGCCGGAGAGAAGTCTGGAGAGCCAGGCGAGGCCCTCGACCTCGTCGGAGATCACCTTGATCATCACCAGAATCGGCACGGCCAGCAGCGCGCCGGGGATGCCCCAGAGCCAGGACCAGAAAATCACCGCGAGGAACACGGAGACCGCGTTCAGCCTCAATCGCATTCCGAGCAAAACCGGGGTGACGAACTGTGCCTCCAAAGTGGTCAGAAGCTGGTAGAGGGCGGGCGCCAGAAAGGCGTAGGACAGGCTCTCAAACGTCACGATCGAAAAGGCCGCCACGCCGAAGGTTCCGATCAGCCCCCCGAGATAGGGAAGGAAGTTCAGAAAGAACCCGGCGACCGCCCACGCGGGGGGATATGGCATGCCGACGAGGTACATCGCGATGCCGATGGACAGACCCAGGCCGGCATTGATCAGCGTGATGGTAAAGAGGTAGTGCGACATGCTGCGCTCAATCACCATGATGATGGCCGAGGCGTCGGTGGGCTGGCTGCGCGACCGGCGGCCAACGGCGGCGGTTCCGGCCTGGGGCAGACCGCCCGATCCGAGCAGGAACACCGCGAGCACCATGCCCACGGCGAGCGATGTGGTGAAACTGGCGAAGGTGCTGACGGCAGTGGTCAGAAGGCCGGGCTGATCCACAACCACGGCGCGGGGTTCCCCGCCCTCCTCGGCTGAGACGACCATCTCCTCGACCTGTTCCGAGGCCTGGCGCACATGCTCGAAAGACTCAATTATGGCCCGCAGTTTGCCGCGCAGTTCCGCCATGATCACGGGGATTTCGTCAAACCAGATGGTGACCGCCCCGCTGAAGAAATAAACCGCCGCGGCGATGATGCCGAACAGCGAGAAAATGATCAGCACCGCCGCCACCGGGGGCGGACACCCCACCCGCGAACAGGCCCGCACGGTTGGGCCGAGGGTGAGGGCCAACATCAGGCCCAAGACGACGGGAAGGATAATATCCTTGGCAAAATAAGCGGTTGCGAGCGCCATAAGGACGAGCATGCCGCACAAAAGGCGGTTTGTGGTTCTCAACTCATCCATAATCGGTGCGCCCCCGCGGTGTGATTATTGTTGCCTGATTTCAGGTGTGCCACGAAAACCGGTGGCCCCATACAAAAAAAGCCGGGCCCTAAGGCCCGGCCAAGTCAAGGGAGGTCAGTAATTACCCGTCGTATTCCGGCTGGTTTTCCAGTGCTTCCTCGGTGCTGTCGACATAGACGCGGAAGTCGCTGCCGTCATCGGGACGCATGATTGTCAGTTCGTCCATCGTCAGGGCGACGGCTTTTTCACCAAGGCCCAGGAAGCCACCGACTTCAATTACGGCACGGTCGATCTGGCCGTCATCGGTCAGCAGAAGCTCGCCAATCTCGCCTACTTCCTCATCGTTGACACCGTATACGGCTGCGCCGGTGAGGTCGTCAGCGGTCAGTTCCTCGGCTTTAGCGGCCTCGTAACCATCCATCGAAATTTCCGGTGCCGTCATCATTTCGCGGTCACCCTCAGCCATCGTCGGAGCGGCTGGATCAACCATTTCGCCATCGGTGGCCGCATCCATCTCCGGCTCCATTGCGGAGTCCTGCTCGATCAGCGGCTCGCCGGCGGAGTCGGTTGTGTCGGTCTGGGCGTACGCGAAACCGCCAAGAAGAAGTGCGCTTGCGGCTGTCGTCGTAATCATCAGATTTCTCATTTTCTGCCCTTTCTCTCTCTGTTTTGCCGGGATCCGTTGTCCCGGCCCCGTCATGTCCTACAAACACGTGAGCGGCGAAAAAGGTTCCCGAGGTGCATAAAAATTTTGCACGTTAAAAACCCGCCCTGATTGAACCGGCCGCGCGCGGTCGCGCGGGAACGGACACGACCATCGAGCGTGTGCGGCTTGTGCCATATCAAGGCGGCGGGGCGGGAATCGTGTCATGCAGGTCCAGCAAGGCAGGAGGTAGACATGACCCTGACAGACGAACAGATCCGGCTCATCAAGGACAGCATTCCGAAGGTCCGCGAGCATCTCAAACCCGCATCCACCGATTTTTACGAGACCCTGTTTTCCATTGACCCTGGGCTTCGTCCAATGTTCCGCGAGGATCTTGCGGGCCAGGGGATGAAGTTCTTCTCGACCCTGAACACCATTGCGTTTCTGCTCGACGATCCGGAATCGCTGGACAACGAGTTGAACGGGCTTGCGGCCTCCCACAGCGCGCTCGGGGTGCGGCGGGAGCATTTCGAGCCGATGGGCTCGGCCCTGATGATCACGATGGGGGAAACCCTGGGTCCGGATTTTACGCCGGAACTGCGCGACGCGTGGCGGGCGGCGTTTGCGGAAATCCGGGACCGGATGGTGGTGCTGGCCGACGCCTGACCGGGCTTAGTCGGTGGTGTTCAGTCCGTGGAGCGGCCACCGCCGGCCATGTGCGCCTCACCGCGTTCGCGGGCGAGGCGGATCTGGCGCTGACGCTCGCGGAACCGTTCCTTCGCAACCCCGTCATACTCATCGACGCAGGCCGGGCAGGACACGCCCTCCTCAAACACCTCCGAGGCCTCATCCCCGGCCGAGATCGGCCGGCCGCAGGCGTGGCAGAGGCGGTAGTCACCCTGGACCAGCCCGTGCCCGACGGAGACGCGCCCGTCAAAGACGTAGCACTGCCCGTCCCAGAGGCTTTCCTCCTCCGGCACCTCCTCGAGGTATTTCAGGATACCGCCCTTGAGGTGATAGACGTCCTCGACGCCCTCATTCATCAGGTAGTTGGTCGATTTCTCACAGCGGATGCCGCCGGTGCAGAACATCGCGACCTTGCGGCCCGCGAACCGTTCCCTGTTGGCCTGCCACCAGTCGGGAAACTCTCCGAAGGATTTGGTGTTGGGATCGACCGCGCCCTTGAAGGTTCCGATGCCGACCTCGTAATCGTTGCGGGTGTCGATCACCACCACGTCGTTGCCGCGGATCAGCGCGTTCCAGTCTTTTGGCTCCACATAGGTGCCCACATGCGCGGTCGGGTCGACGCTGGGCTGGCCGAGGGTGACGATCTCCTTCTTCAGCCGCACCTTCATGCGGGCGAAGGGCATCAGGTCGGCGGAGCTTTCCTTCCACTCCAGGTCCGCGCAGCCCGGCAAACCGCGCAGATGCGCCAGAACCGCGTCGATCCCCTCGCGGCTCCCGGCGATGGTGCCGTTCACACCCTCGTGGGCCAGCAGGAGGGTTCCGCGCACGCCCTCGGCGTCGCAAAGCGCGCGCAGCGGCCCCCGGATGGCCTCCAGGTCCTCAAACGGCGTGAATTTATAGAGTGCGGCAACAACGATGTCTGACATGGCACGCCCATTACCAACACTCGGGCGCTCTGCCAAGCACCCCTGAATTCGCGGTTCTCATGTGCGTCGAGCCGTGCAATGATCGAAACCGGACGCACCGGGAGAGGCCAGATGAAACAGGAAACCATCAGCACCAGGGGTGACGGCGATACCGGTTTTCGCCATGTCGTGGTGATTGGCGCCTCCGCCGGGGGTGTTGAGACGCTGTGCGACCTGGTGCCGCTGATCCCGCCGACGCTGGCGGCACCGGTGGTGATTGCGCTGCACACCCGCCCGCCGAGCCGCCTGGGGCAGATCCTGCAGCGGGAGGCCAGGGCGCCGGTTGTGACGGTCACCGAAAGCCTGTCGATGCGGCCGGGACACATTTATGCGTTCACCGCCGAGTCGCAGCCGTTTTTCCACGGCAACCGCATCATGCTGGAGGAATATGGCGACCGCAGGGGTTTTCGCCCGTCCATTGACGTGCTGTTTGCCTCGCTGGCGGATGTGTATGGGGAGCACGGGATCGGCGTGGTTCTGTCGGGCACCATGCATGACGGCACGCTGGGGGCGCAGATCCTCGACACGGTGGACGCCAAAATGCTGGTCCAGTCGCCGGATGAGGCTCTGTTCAGTGCCATGCCGGAAAACGTGATCCGCGACGACCACCCCGACGCCATCCTGAGCATCGACCGCATTGCGGAGCGGCTGATTGAACTGGCGGGGGAAACGACCCCGGCCCGGGTCAACGTTTGAGCGAAAACTCCGCACTGTCCCCGGCGCCACGTTCCGCCGTGAACCGGATTGTGTCGCCCGCCGCCGACACGGTCTGGCAGTCCCAGGCGATTTCGCGGGAGCCCCAGGTCATCTCGCGACAGAAATAGTCACCATCCCACTGCCACCGGCCCTGAATATCGTCAAAGGCACCCGTGCCACTGATCCGCCCGTCGCCGGTGACGGTCAGCTTGACCAAAGGCCGCGTCAGAAGCGCGCCCTCCACAACCTCGCGAAACTTCGCCTCCGTCTCGATCCGCACCAGCTGCGCCATCCCCGGCCCCGCCTGGAGCGCCATCAAGGCTGCCAAAACGCACATGGTCTTTTTCATCGGTAACCTCCCGTTGTTGGGAGAATACGCTCAACCCTCCGAACTGGATCACCTTTTCCGTTCGGAGCAACGATGTCAGCAGATCATTGGGAGATCACCCACACCTGATATCCCTGTGGCTTTCGTTTAGGATTAGGGCCTGCCCATCGATTCGGTTCCCGGAATAGTCATAGACTTGGAATGACAGATAAGCCGACAGCATCGCGGGATCGAAGCGCAAGGCCAATGCCCGGCCCGATCTCGGGTCAGAAAACGGGAAGGCCTGCGTGACCGTGGCGGTGTAGTCTCCGATTGCGGTGTTACCCCCGCGTATGAAACGGTCTCCATCACGGTAAACGATTGTGGCAGTTTCGGGCGCATCGGTTACGCTCAATCCTTCGTCACCGGCCATTTCAATCCTGATTTCCGCGACACCTCCGCTGTCGTACGCGCTGATCAGCAGGCTCAGTGGGTATCGCCTGGTGAGATGGTAGTTGATGGGCCAGTTGAAATCTCCCCGCCCGAAGATGATCGGCCTTTCCCCGTCGTCGCACTGTCTGGTATCGATTTCCCGATCCGGATCGTTCGTTAGCAGAACAAACATGCGACCGTCGTTGATCTGCAACGTAACCTCGGGCCGCTCCATGTCACTACCGGGATCAGGTATGGTTGTCTCGCAACCAGCCGCTGCAACGAAAGTAAGTAAAAGTATGGAACAATGCTTCATCGAAAACTCTCTTTTTCTGTCGAAAGTTTTGGATAGTTTCTAAACTATACATGAAAATCGCCAGAAGGTCAATTATTTGGGCCTTTCGGGCGGAACCATCCCCACCCCTTGACCCCTCCCGCAAAACCCACTATGCCCCGCGGCGATACCCGGAGTCTGTGAACACTCCGGTCCCGTGGTTTGCGGGATCGCCGTCGGTCAGCGCGTTGCGCCCACCGGCGTTTTTCTGGTTTTGCGCATGGGTGCCCCCATGCGTCGCGGCAAATGGAGACGCGCATGTTTGAAAATCTGTCCGACAGGCTTTCCGGCGTCTTCGGAAACCTCACCAAGCAGGGTGCGCTGAGCGACGAGGACATTTCGCTGGCGCTGCGCGAGGTGCGTGTGGCTCTGCTGGAGGCGGATGTGTCGCTGCCGGTGGCCCGGGACTTCATTAAAACCGTTGGTGAGGCCGCCAAGGGCCAGGCCGTCACCAAATCGGTCACCCCGGGTCAGCAGGTCGTCAAGATCGTCCATGACGCGCTGATCGCGATGCTGGCCGGTGACGATGCCAATGCCGGTGCGCTCAAAATCGACAGCCCGCCCGCTCCGATCCTGATGGTCGGTCTGCAGGGCTCGGGTAAGACGACCACCACCGCCAAACTTGCGAAACGCCTGCACGAACGGGACGGCAAACGCGTGCTTATGGCGTCCCTCGACACCCGTCGCCCCGCCGCGATGGAGCAGCTTGCGGTTCTGGGCATGCAGATCGGCGTCGACACCCTGCCCATCGTGCCCGGCCAGGACGCCGTTGCCATCGCCAAACGCGCCAAGCAGCAGGCCACGCTCGGCGGCTATGACGTGGTGATGCTCGACACGGCCGGCCGCTTGCACGTGGATGACGAGCTGATGGCCGAGGTCGAGGCGGTGCGGGACGCCGCCAAACCCCATGAGAGCATTCTTGTCGTCGATGGCCTCACCGGTCAGGACGCGGTCAACGTGGCCGAGCAGTTCGACGGGCGTGTGGGCATTTCCGGCGTGGTTCTGACCCGAATGGACGGCGACGGACGCGGCGGTGCGGCCCTGTCCATGCGTGCGGTCACCGGCAAGCCGATCAAGTTCGTCGGTCTTGGCGAGAAAATGGATGCGCTGGAGGAATTCCACCCCGAGCGTGTCGCCGGCCGTATTCTCGGCATGGGCGACATTGTTTCGCTGGTGGAAAAAGCCCAGGAAACGGTGGAACAGGAAGCCGCCGAGCGCATGATGAAGCGGTTCCAGAAGGGTCAGTTCAACATGAACGACCTGAAGAGCCAGCTTGAGCAGATGATGAAAATGGGCGGCATGCAGGGCGTGATGGGCATGCTGCCGGGCATGGGCAAGATGCAGAAGCAGATGGAGGGCGCGGGTCTCGACGACACAATGTTGCGCCGTCAGATCGCGCTCATCAACTCCATGACCAAACGCGAGCGCCGCAATCCCCAGATCCTCCAGGCCAGTCGCAAGAAGCGCATCGCCGCCGGTGCGGGCATGGAGGTGTCGGAGCTCAACAAACTGCTGAAAATGCACCGCCAGATGGCGGATGTGATGAAGAAGATGGGCGGCAAGAAGGGTCTCAAGGGCCTGATGCGCGGCGGTCTTGGCGGGCTGATGGGCAAGGGCGGCGGCATGCCTCCCGGTGGAATGCCAGGCGGGATGCCCGGTGGCATGCCTGGTCCAGGCGCCCTGCCCCCCGGTATGAGCCTGCCGCCCGGTCTTGGCGGCACGGGTAAGAAGAAATGATCATGGTCGCACCCGTAACCCGTTGGTGGCGCGCATGAGCGACGTCATAGAGAAAGCCGCCGAAATCCTCGCAGGCCACCGCAACAGCATCGACCGGCTGGACGCGATCCTCGTGTTCACCCTGGCCGAGCGGTTCAAACACACCCAGGCCGTGGGTGTACTCAAAGCCGAACACGAACTGCCGCCCTCCGATCCCTCGCGGGAGGCGGATCAGATCGAACGGCTCGAACGGCTGGCGGCGGAGGCGGATCTCGACCCGGATTTCGCCAAAAAATTCCTGAACTTCATCATCTCGGAAGTCATCAGGCACCACGAACACATCAGTGAAAACGGGCAGACGCCCAAAAACCGGACATGAACAGGAGACAACACCCATGGCCATGAAAATCAGACTCGCCCGCGGCGGTTCCAAGAAACGCCCGTTCTATTCGATCGTAGCTGCCGACAGCCGCATGCCGCGCGACGGCCGTTTCATCGAGAAACTGGGCACCTACAACCCGCTTCTCGCCAAGGACAACGAAAGCCGCATCGTCATGAACGCCGAGCGCGTTCAGTACTGGCTCGACCAGGGCGCACAGCCGACCGACCGCGTCAGCCGTTTCCTCGAGTCCGCAGGCGTTGTCGCGAAGAAAGCCCGCAACAACCCCAAAGCCGGCACCCCGGGCAAAGCTGCCCAGGAGCGCGCCAAGGAAAAAGCTGACAAACTGGCTGCCGCCTCCGAGGCTCCCGCTGAGGAAGCAACCGAGGAAGCCGCAGCGGAATAACCCGCTGTTGGAAGGGTTTCCTTCCCATATGGGACCGATCCTGTCATGCGCATGAAATGAAGGCGATCGTTTATCAATGTCCCGCCCGGCGGCAACGCCGGGCTGCGCCGACCCTCCCCCAGGGAGGCGCATTCGCGCCACCAGGGTCGGCGCTGCCCTCTCCTGTTCGGCGGATGCGCTGGACAGAGCAGAGTCAAACTCGACACGGCGGAGTTTTCAGGTGACTTCCAACTCCCCACTCGTCTGTCTTGGTGCCATTGCCGGTGCCTGGGGTGTGCGCGGCGACGTGCGGCTCAAAAGCTTCTGCGGCGATCCCGCCTCCATCGCGGAATATGCCCCGCTGACCAGCGAGGACGGCCGCAGTTTCGACATCCGCATCGTCAAGGCCATCAAGGGCGCGTTCGCGGCCCGGCTTTCGGGTGTGACCACCCGCGAGGAGGCCGAGGAGCTGAAAGGGACACGCCTCTATGCCCCCCGCGCGCGCCTGCCGGAGCCGGAAGAGGACGAGTTCTATCACGCCGATCTCATCGGGCTGACGGCCATTGACACGGGCGGCACGGAAATCGGGCGTGTGGGCGCGGTGATGGATCACGGCGCGGGCGATATCCTGGAGATTCGCATTCCAGGCCAGAACGCGCTGCTGATCCCCTTCACTCTCGCGACCGTGCCTACAGTGGACATTGCAGGCGGGCGCATCGTGATCGACCCGCCGGCGGAGATTTTGGGCGACCGGGATGACTGATGCCACCTGGACCGTCAAGGTTCTCACGCTCTTCCCCGACATGTTCCCCGGCCCGCTCGGCACATCACTGACGGGACGGGCGCTGGAGGACGGGCACTGGAATCTGGAAACCTCCTGTATCCGCGACTTTGCCACGGACAAACACCGCAGCGTTGACGACACGCCATCGGGCGGTGGCGCGGGCATGGTTCTGCGCCCGGATGTGGCGGCGGCGGCGATTGATGCGGCGGAAAGCGGACACAACCGCGAGGACTGGCCGGTGATATACCTCTCGCCGCGGGGCAGGCCTTTCGAACAGGCCGATGCGGTGGCCCTGTCGCGCGGTAAGGGGGTTACGCTTTTTTGCGGGCGATTTGAGGGACTTGACGAGCGGGTCATCATGTCGCGCGGACTTCGCGAGGTCTCGCTCGGCGACTTTGTGATGACGGGCGGGGAAATTGCGGCAATGGCCTTGATTGATGCCTGCGTTCGCCTTATACCGCGCGTCCTGGGCAATCCTGAGTCGTCGGTCGAGGAATCATTCTCCTCCGGCCTTTTGGAGCACCCTCAATATACCCGCCCGACCACCTGGGAAGGTCACACGATACCCGAGGTACTCCTCTCGGGACATCATGGCCGGATTGCCGAATGGCGGCAAACCCAGGCGGAAAGGCTGACCAAGGAACGTCGTCCAGATCTCTGGCGGGCCTATGTGGGCGAAAGCGACCCGCATATGCGGAACCCGGCAGGAGAGGCAGAGCAATCGGACGCGCAGACCACCGCCGGTAAAGGCGGGCAGTAGAAGGACGAGACCGATGAACATCATCGAAACGCTCGAGGCCGAACAGATTGCGGAGCTCGGCAAGGACATTCCGGATTTCGCATCCGGCGACACCATCCGCGTAGGCTACAAGGTGACCGAGGGCACCCGTACCCGTGTGCAGGCCTATGAGGGCGTCTGCATCAGCCGCAACGGCGGCGACGGTATCGGCGCGGCATTCACCGTTCGCAAAATCTCTTTTGGTGAGGGCGTCGAGCGCGTATTTCCGCTCCACTCGCCAAACATCGAAAGCATCACCGTGGTCCGTCGCGGCCAGGTCCGTCGCGCCAAGCTCTACTACCTGCGTGAGCGTCGCGGTAAATCGGCCCGTATCGCTGAGAAAACCAACTACCGGCCGAAAAAAGAGAAGGCCTGAGGAGAGCTCCGATGAAAAAAGACATCCATCCCGACTATCACACCATCGAGGTCAAGCTCCTCAACGGCGAAACCTACACCACGAAATCCACGTGGGGTTCCGAGGGTGACGTGCTGAACCTGGAAATCGATCCCAGTGTTCACCCCGCATGGACCGGCGGCTCCGCCCGTCTGATGGACACCGGTGGCCGGGTCTCCAAATTCAAGAAGAAATACGAGGGTCTTGGCTTCTGAGCCTTCCCCGAATCATCTGATTCAACTAGATATGGTGGCGTGTTCCCAACGGGGATGCGCCATTTTGATTCTTAGCACAGGTTTCGCGGTATGGCACATGTCATCGTCATGGGTAACGAGAAAGGCGGCTCCGGCAAGTCCACCACGGCCATGCACCTGATCACCGCCCTCGTCCGCGATGGATACCGCGTGGGCGCGCTGGACTTTGATCTGCGGCAGAAGAGCCTGTTCCGCTATCTCGACAACCGCACCAATTATATGGAGCGTCATGGCATCGAACTGCCCATGCCGGTCCAGATCGAACTCGCCGCCAGCACGAATGACAGCCGCGAACGGGCCGAAGCCGAGGATGAGGCGCTGTTCGACCAGGCCATGGCCGAGCTGAGCGCCGAATGCGCCTATATCGTCATAGACTGCCCCGGTTCGTTCACGCCCTACTCCCGCTTTGCCCATGCGCGCGCCGACACGCTGATCACCCCGATGAATGACAGCCTGGTGGATTTCGACATGCTCGCCCGGCTCGATCCGGCGGATGGCAAAATCCTTGGGCCATCGCTCTATTCGGAGATGGTCTGGAACGCGCGGCAGAAACGCGCCGCCTCCGGCCGGAAGCCCATGGACTGGGTGGTTCTGCGCAACCGGATGTCGACCATTGACGCCAAGAACAAACGCCGCGTTGGTGCCGCGCTCAAGGATCTTGCCGCCCGTATCGGCTTCCGCCTGGTTGCGGGGTTCTCCGAGCGGGTGATCTTCCGCGAAATGTTTCTCTCGGGCCTGACCCTGCTGGACCTGCGCCCGGATGATCCCCAGGCCATGTCCATGTCGAACATTGCCGCCCGTCAGGAGGTTCGCGAACTCATGCGCTCCCTTGGCCTCGCCGAGCCGGCCGATTCGGGTGAGAAACAGGCTGCCAACGCCTGACGCGGCTTTACGCCCAAATTTTTTCGCTGAATTGTTGAGCAACCGCTCAGTAAGTTGCCTGCTTGCACCACATGCAACTCTAAGTAGTATTGAAGATGCGCATACCGCTTGTATGGTAGTGCAAAATTTCTAGAATGTTATTTTAAAGGTTTAAACGAATGCGACCGACTCGAGACTGACAGGAAGGGGAACATGAACGAACCTTAACGAACATCCTGGCACATGGGCGCTGTGCGCACGCCCGTTTTCGACATCAGGTTACACCAACAGGAACGACACGATGGACTGCAACACCATCCAATCAAACCGCCAGGAGACCACTGGCACCACCCCGCAGACCACCGGCGACACGCGCATGCTCCCGGCACAGGGGACACGCTCGGGTTTCCGCCTCGGGCTTCTGGAGGGGGAACTCGGCAACCCGGAAAAACTCTTCAAACTGGCCTTCGGCGATTACGGAGGCTCCGACGCATGCCGATGAGGCGGGTCCTGCTTGACACGCCCGTCTGGGTATCCTCCTTCGCGCATCTGGGCAGCCTCTCGGAGGTTGCGGTCAGGGTCATCTCCAACGCCGAAACGGTTTACGTCAGCCAGATCAGCGTCATGGACCTCGGCCAGAAAATCCGGCTTGGCAACTGGCCCGAAATGAACCCGGTGGTTCATCGCATCGCGGACATTCCCGACGAACAGGGCGCGCATACGGCACGGTTTTCGCCCGGAATTTTCCGTCTCGCCAGCCAGCCCGAATGGGCGCATATCGACCCGTTCGACCGTCTGATCGCGGCAACCGCCGTGTTTCACGACATGCTGCTTGTCACCCGACGGGCGGTTTTCACCGAACTTCCCAACCTGCGCCACATCTGGTAGCGGCGCGGCTTCAAACTCTCCGTACCAAAGAAAAACCGGGCCGGCGCTGTGCCGACCCGGTTTTCTTTTGTCTGGTTGAGGGCGTTTGCCTCAGGTGCCCGGTGCGATGGGCACGCAGTCGGAACTCAGCCGTGCGAGCTCCTCACAGGCCGACACGGCCGCCGCCTGGGACAGGCCCACGAACTGGGCGCGGAACACCCGCACGCCGTCGAGGTTCGCGGTCTCGATCCGGCGCAGGCCGCCGCTCAGATGCGGCACGTCCTTTAGCGCGGTGGTCAGAAGCTGACGTTCCGCATCGCCCTTGGCCCGGAACGCGCCCAGCTGCACGCCCCAGTCATTGCCACCGGTGGATGTGTTGGACGTGGTGCCCATGGCCAGCTGCACCGTGCGTTTGATCTGCTCCGGCCGCTGGGGCGGCGTGTCATCAATAATGGCGGTGGAGGCCGCACCGGAGGCAAAGGTCGAGGCGGATCCGGCATCAGGCGCGGGCGGGGTTCCCCCCATGGCCGCGGGACGCGGCGCGGGGCGACCCATCAGGCGGGCAAAGTTCAAAAGACCGGCCTGCTCCTTGGAGGCGGCCAGCTCGGCATTCACCTCGGCGATTGCGGCGGCGATACCGGCATTGTTGCGGGCCACCGTGTTGGCCACACCCATCGACCGCGGCATGGGCCGCATGGTCAGGGCCGCAACGGCAATTGGTGTCTGCGACGCGGCGGCCACAACGGTTGTCGGCGATCTTAGCGGCGCGGGCGGAATTACCCGGGCAGTCCGCGGCATCCGGTCAAAGCCCAGATCCATTAGACGGGCGACCTCAGCATTGCGCGTCGCGCTGGAGCGTCCGCCCATCACGGCCACGATCACCCGCTTGTCGCCGCGCTTTGCGGAGGACACCAGGTTGAATCCGGCGGCACGGGTATATCCGGTCTTGATGCCGTCAGCGCCAGGATAGTCGGACAGAAGCCGGCGGTTGGTGTTGCGCACGGTCTTGATCCCGGCCGAAGTCGACTGACGGCTGAACAGGTTGTAATACTGCGGGAAATCATAAAAAAGCCGACGGCCCAGGTTCGCCATGTCCCGCGCGGTGGACATGTGCCCGGTGGCGGTGAGACCATGTGCGTTGCGGAACGAGGTGTTCGTCATGCCCATCGCCTTGGCATAGGCGTTCATGCGCTTGATAAACTCGGCCTCCGATCCGGCCACGGCCTCGCCCAGGGCGGTCGCGGCGTCATTGGCCGATTTCACGGCAGCCGCGCGAATCAGGTAGCGCAGTTCGATCGTCTGACCGGTACGCAGCCCCAGTTTAGACGGCGGCTCGGCGCTTGCATTGCTCGAAATACGAACTTTCTGGTTCAGGGAAAGCCGGCCCTTCTGGACCTCATCGAACACGATATAAAGGGTCATCATCTTGGTGAGCGACGCCGGGTGAACCCGTGTATCCGCATGCCTGGAATGAAGAACCTTGCCGGTTCTGGCATCCATGACAAGCGCCGCGTACTGGGCCGCCTGGGCCGTAGCGGCAAAAAACGCCAAACATATCAAGAGGAACAACCCGCGGGAAACGGTTTGGTACATCACTGCCTCCGGCGCATTTCGCGCCCATGCCTCAAATTTATCGCAAACACTACACGGCGAATGCTTTATTTTGATTTAATGTAACACGCTCATCGCGACTGGCAAACAGATTCCGGCGGAAAGCCAAACGGCGTGACATTTCCTTCAAAAAATTTTTGTTGCACTGCACAAAACATCCTTGACGCAACGCAGCAAAGACCCTAGTTGTCTTTCATCGAAACAACGTCCCTATGGAGGAACTGCAATGACTGCTCGCACGACCAAGACTGCCGCCGCCGCAAAAAAAGAAGCTGCTTCCACCGTGGAAGATGCTACCGCAAAAGTTGAAAACTTCGTAGCCGAGACCCAGAAAACCGCTTCCGAGCAGTTTGAAAAAGTGTCCAAGGGCTTTGAAGACCTGACTGCATTCAGCCAGGAAAACGTTGAAGCAATGGTCAAGTCTTCCGAAATCGCCGCCAAGGCTGCCGAAGGCATCACGTCCGAGATGAGCGCCTACTCGAAAAAAGCATATGACGACGGCGTTGCCGCCGCTCAGGATCTGGCAAGCGCGAAGACCGTTTCCGAACTGTTTGAAAAGCAGTCCGCTTTTGCCCAGGCTGCTTTTGAAGGCTTCGTAAGCCAGGCAACCAAGATGAACGAAATCTACGTTGCAGCTGCGAAAGACATCACGGCTCCGCTCGGCGCACGCGTTACCGCCGCCACCGAGACCATGAAGTCCTACACGGCCTGATATACGGCCCGACCGCCTCAGGTACTCTCCTCCCTTTGTACCTCGGCGATCACGCCGCGAGCCCTGGAACCCGCCGGTTCCAGGGCGTTTTTGTATGGGGTGAATCACCCCTGCCGCACCGGCCCTGGCCTGCGGGGTTGAACCGCGGCACCGGGGTTCACAGTTAACCCTGACGGAAATTTGTGCCGTTCAAGCGGGATTATCCGTGAACCGCCCCGCCGGGGACCCTTTTCGCGCGGCGGGATTTTCATGTATAACCCCGTGAACGACACCTGATCGCTCAGGACGGAACTCATGGCTGCAGACAAAACAAATCCCGATGGGGACACCGGCGTAATTACCAAAACGCGCCCGAAAACCGAACGGCCACCGCTTTACAAGGTGATGCTGCTCAATGACGACTACACGCCGATGGAATTTGTCATCGTCGTGCTGGAGCGCTTTTTCGGCATCAGCCATCAGCAGGCTGTTGACATTATGCTGACCGTACACCGCAAAGGCCTGGCCGTTGTCGGTGTCTTTTCCTATGAGATTGCCGAGACCAAGGTCACCCAGGTCATGGACTTCTCCCGCCGGAACCAGCACCCGCTTCAGTGCACCATGGAAAGGGAATAGGCGGAACGCCTGAAACCCGATGTCCAAAACCGACCGCCTGTCCCTTGCCGTTGACGCCGGCGAACTTCGCCTGCCCGACACCGGCTCCACCGTCTTTCTGCGCGCCGAACCCGCCGGGTTTCTGACGCGCGACCTGCCCGTTCTGTGCGAGCAGTCCTTCCGCCCCAACCATGACCGCCTCGCCGATGAGGGGCTGAACGTCAGCCCGCGGGTCGAGACCGAGGACGCGGGTCTTGTGATCGTCAACGCCACCCGCAGCCGCGCCGAAAACCTCGGCAACGTGGCCCGTGGTCTCGCCATGCTCCGCCCCGGCGGCACGCTCGCGGTCAACGGCAACAAGACCGATGGCATCGACAGCCTGGTGCGCCAGGTGGGCAAGGCCCTCCCCGCCGCCAGCACCTGGGTCAAGGCTCATGGCCGTGTCTCTTTCTTCGAACGTCCCGACGCCCTGCCTGCGGAGGCCGCGGACTGGACCGCCGGGGCCGCGCCCTCAAAAAATGAGGAAGGCTTCTGGACCATGGCCGGGGTGTTTTCCCCGGACGGGTCGGATCCGGGCAGCCACCGTCTGGTGGAGGCGTTCGACAAGCGGGTGCGTGGCCGTGTCGCCGATCTCGGCGCGGGCTGGGGCTGGCTCTCGGCACTTGCCCTGCATACCTGCGACAAGATCACCGGTATTGACCTTTATGAGGCTGAAAGCCGCGCGCTGGACTGTGCCGAGCGCAATGTGGCCGATCCGCGCGCGGGGTTTCACTGGGCCGATGTGCCTTCGCTGCCGCGCATGACGGAGCCTTATGACACCGTGATCTGCAACCCGCCCTTTCATCAGGGCCGGGCCGCGGAGCCCGATCTGGGGGCCGCCTTCATCGCGACCGCCGCGCGCATCATGAAACCCGCCGCGACGCTTTTCATGGTCGCCAACCGTCAGTTGCCCTACGAGGCCGCGCTCGACGCGAACTTCGGCCACTGGAAGCAGCTCTCCGCCGACCGAAACTTCAAGGTGATCCTCGCCGCCCGACCAAAGCGCAGGACCGGGCGATAGTGGATTTGCCACTGCGACGCATCCGCGCCAAACCAGGGGCGGCCCTGCCCGGCGTAAACACCGGGCGGAACAGCTGACATGACACCGGCCCACACTTTATCCGCAAGGAGACCCAAATGACCGACCCGGTCCAGCTGACCGCCGACCTGATCCGCTGCCCCTCCGTCACGCCGGAAGAGGGCGGTGCCATCCAACTGCTGGAAAAGCTCCTGTCCGAGGCCGGTTTCCGCACCCACCGACCCGACCGCAACGGCATCGCCAACCTCTATGCAGTCTGGGGCGAAAGCGGACCGACGCTCGGCTTCAACGGGCATACCGATGTCGTGCCGACCGGTGACGAAAACGCCTGGGACCACCCGCCTTTTGCGGCCGAAATCCACGACGGCATCATGTTCGGCCGGGGCGCCCAGGACATGAAATCCGCCGACGCGGCGTTCGTGGCCGCCGCCATCGACTTCGTCAAAAACACCCCTCCCGAGGGCCGCATCGCCATCGCCATCACCGGTGATGAGGAAGGCGACGGCGTGGACGGAACAAAGGCAATCCTCGACTGGATGGAAGAGGCGGGCGAGAAGATCGACCACTGCATCGTGGGCGAGCCGACCTGCCCCGCGAACATGGGTGAAATGATCAAAATCGGCCGTCGCGGGTCGATTACCGCCTACCTCACCGCCACCGGCACCCAGGGCCATTCCGCCTACCCACACAGGGCGAACAACCCGATCCCGGCCATGGTCCACCTGCTCGACCGGTTTGCCAGCAAGGAGCTTGACCAGGGCACCGACCATTTCGACCCGTCAACGCTCGCCATCACCAGCGTCGATGTGGGCAACAGGGCCAACAACGTGATCCCGGCCGAAATCCGTGCGATGATGAACATCCGCTTCAATGACCGGCACAGTTCCGACAGCCTCTCGGAAATGATCCGCGCAGAGGCCGCCAGGGTGGCGGGGCAGTTTGGCGTGAAAATTGGCGTCGAATTCCGTGTCACCGGCGAGAGCTTCATCACCGAGCCTGGTCCCTTCGTGGAGCTTGTCGCCAACGCGGTCGAGGCCGTCACGGGTGTCACGCCCGAACTCTCCACCACCGGTGGCACGTCGGACGCGCGCTACATCAAAAACCACTGCCCGGTCGTGGAATTCGGCCTTGTCGGCAATACCATGCACCAGATCAACGAGCGCGTCCCGGTTGATGAGATAACCGCCCTGCGCGACGTGTATGCCCGCGTGCTGAAGGACTATTTCAGCGGCTGATCCGGCCGGAATGGCACGGGGCGACAGGTGCCGCCCCGGACATCCTCAAACCGGCTGGCCCTCAAACGCGTCGGTTTCGGCATCGGCAACCGCCGGTCCGGTTGAGCCACCCACGAAAGCCATGCCCGCACCGCGGTCGGCCAGATCGGTATCGGGCGCAAACCCGTCCACCCTGGCCCGGACCCTCAGACGCGCCCGCACGGTCTCTGCGTCGGATGGTACGGCGGCATCGTCGCGCACCTCCTGCCAGAGCAACGCCGCGACACCGGCCACATGCGGACAGGCCATGGAGGTGCCGTTCAGCGTTTTCAGCCCGCCACCCGACGCCGCCGAGAGAATATTGACGCCCGGCCCGGTAATCGTCGCGTCAGTGTTGGAGAAATAGGCGATCCGGTATCCGTCCCGCCCCTGCCCGGCGGCGGCCACCGAAATCACGTCCTCGGCCGCGGCCGGGAGACTGGCCGACACCTCGAAATTGGGATTGTCATTGCGGCGGCTCTCATTGCCCGCCGCGGCCACCACCACGGAACTGTTGCCCAGCATCGCCCGCGCCTGCACCACTTCCATAAGCGCATCAAACATGCGCAGGTTCTCGCGATAGCCCACCAGAGCCGCCGAGGTCGCCACATCCAGCGGCCAGCCATTGTTGACAAGCCAGGCCACGAAGCCAGGAAAATCGAAGCCGAGCGACATGGAGATCACGTCCGCCTCCTCTCGGGCGGCCCATTCAATGGCGTCGAAGATCATTTTGGAGCTGCCACCGCCATCATTGCCCAGCACCTTGCCGATCAGAACATCCGTCACGCCCGGCGCCACACCGATCCGGGTGCCCTCCACGTCGCGGCCAAATATCGTGCCCGCACAATGCGTGCCATGCCCGTTCAGATCGCCATCGCCGTCGCCGGAAAAGTCCCGCTGGGTGAAAGTGACACCCGCAAACGCCTCATGCCCCGCATCCACGCCGGTATCGAGCACCGCAACCCGCGTTCCCGCGCCGGTCAGCGCGCTGTTTGAGGCCCCGACAGCATCAATGCCCCAGGCGGTGGTGGCGTCCGCGAGCCCCATATCGGCCAGGGGCGCAATCAGCCGCGTGGGCATGTCCGGTGCAATGGCCCGCACGGTCGGATCCCGCGCGATCTCCTGACGGCCATTGGCGTCAAGTGTCTCGAACTCGATTGTCGCCTCAGCCTCGGTTTCCGACCTGAAATGGCGCGTCACCCCAAAGGAGCCGACGCCCGGAAACTCCTCATCCGCCGGGTTCGGCATACGCAGGACGATATGTGTATTTTGCATGATGAACTCACTCCCGAAATAAATTATCTGAAATCCGGCCGGCTACAAATCCGCGCGACCGCGTCGGGACCATACCACAAAACCGGCGCAAAAAGTAGTCGCGATCCGATTATGGTCGCCGGCCTGCATGGACAGTGCCCCACGCCCGCGCTAAGCGCACGGGCCTCAAGGCAGATGTAAGGGAGTACAACCATTGCCCGAACCGGATGTTCTTTCCGTATTCCTGCTCGCGGCCGTGGCTCTGGGGCTCGCGCCTGGCCCGGACAACATTTTCGTGCTGACCCAGTCGGCCCTCTACGGCCGCCCCGCCGGGTTCGCGGTGACACTTGGCCTCTGCACGGGACTTTTGGTCCACACCACCGCTGTCGCCCTGGGTGTCGCGGCCATCGTCGCGACCTCGGCCATGGCGTTTACCGCCATCAAGCTGATTGGAGCCGCGTATCTTCTGTACCTCGCCTGGCAGGCGGTGAGAGCAGGCAGCACGCGGCTCGCGGACCAGGGCGGCACGCAGCCCGCGCTGTCCCGGCTCTATCGCCGTGGCATCGTGATGAACATCACCAACCCCAAGGTCGCGATATTCTTCCTCGCCTTCCTGCCCCAGTTCGCCGACGCCGCCTCCGGGCCGCTTGCGCTGCAGCTCATGGTGCTTGGCGGTTTTTTTATCCTGGCAACGCTGGTGGTGTTTGGCGGCATCGCCCTTTGCGCGGGTTTTCTCGGCGAGCATCTGAAACACTCGCCGCGGGCGCAGGTGGTCCTCAACCGCATTGCGGCTGTGGTCTTTGCCGGTCTGGCGGCCCGTCTGCTGGTGACCGAACGCTGAGCGGCCCCCCGCGGGGATCAGGTATTGAAGAGGAAGTGCAGGACGTCGCCGTCCTTAACCTGATAGTTTTTGCCCTCGGCGCGCAGCTTGCCGGCCTCGCGCGCCGCCTGTTCCCCGCCCAGCGCCACGAAATCGTCATAGGCCACTGTCTCGGCCCGGATGAAACCGCGCTCAAAATCGCCATGGATCACGCCCGCCGCCTGTGGCGCCGTCGCGCCCACCGGAATGGTCCAGGCCCGCGCCTCTTTCGGCCCAACGGTGAAATAGGTCTGAAGGCCGAGCAGGGCATGGCCCGCCGTAATGATGCGGTCGAGCCCGGATTCCTCCAGCCCCAGCGATTCCAGAAACTCGTCCCGCTCCGCGTCGTCGAGCTGGGCGATCTCCTCCTCGATGGCCGCCGAGATCACGACACTCGCAGCCCCCGTGGCCTCCGCCATTTTGGCAACCGCGGCCGAGTACTCATTGCCCTCCGCCGCCGCGTCCTCGTCCACGTTGCAAACATAAAGCACGGGCTTTGACGTCAGAAGCTGCAACAACCGCCAGTTCCGCGCGTCCTCCGCGGCCACCTCAACCGACCGGGCCGGCTTGCCGTTTTCCAGCGCTTCCTTGGCCATCAGCAGAAGCCGGTTCTGGTCCTGCGCGTCGCGGTCATTGCCCTTGAGCTTGCGCACCAAACCGGCAATCCGCTTCTCGACGCTTTCCAGATCCGCGAGCATCAGCTCGGTCTCAATAGTCTCCGCATCCGCAACCGGGTCAACGCGCCCGTCCACATGGGTGACGTCGTCATCCTCGAAACAGCGCAGAACATGGGCAATCGCGTCGCATTCGCGGATATTGGCCAGGAACTGGTTGCCAAGCCCCTCACCTTTCGAGGCTCCCTTCACCAGCCCCGCAATGTCCACGAAGGTCATGCGGGTGGGAATGATCTGTTTTGAGCTGGCAATCGCGGCCAGTTTGTCGAGCCGCGCATCCGGCACGTTCACGTCGCCCACATTCGGCTCAATCGTGCAGAACGGAAAATTCGCCGCCTGCGCCGCCGCCGTCCGCGTCAGCGCGTTAAACAGCGTCGATTTTCCCACATTCGGCAGCCCAACAATACCGGTCTTAAAGCCCATCCGGACCTCCAATTTCGCGTTTCGCGCATCTAGGGCAGGCAGGGCATGGGGGTCAAGTGTACTGGTTTATCCGTACTTCCCACGCGGTGAGGGCAGCGCCAGCCGCGGGCGAAGCGAAGCGCCGCCCATGGGGGCGGTTGGCGCTGCCCGGTGTACCACCGGGCGGGACGGCTGTTACGGCAACTCGTTAACCCCAGAACCCCCTACCTCCCCGCTTGATTCTCCCCCCTTCCTGGGTCAAACACATGCCCGGACATCGGGTGAGGACACATGACACGTATCGACCGCAAATTCGCGCAACTGGCCCATGACGGCAAAAAGGCCTTCGTGGCATTCGTCATGGCCGGCGACCCGGACTACGACCGCTCGCTTGAGGTCATCAAAGGCCTGCCCGGCGCGGGCGTCGACGTGATCGAACTTGGAATGCCCTTCACCGACCCCATGGCCGACGGCCCCGCCATCCAGCTTGCGGGCCAGCGGGCGCTGAAAGCCGGCATGAACATGGACCGCACCCTGGAAATGGTCCGCGCCTTCCGCGAAACCGACGACACCACACCCATCGTGCTCATGGGCTATTACAACCCGGTCTATGCCAGGGGCGTCGACAAATTCCTTGCCGATGCAACCGCCGCCGGCGTCGACGGCCTGATTATCGTGGACCTGCCGCCGGAGGAGGATGACGAGCTCTGCATCCCCGCCACCCGCGAGGGCATCAATTTCATTCGGCTCGCCACACCGACCACGGATGACAAACGCCTGCCCAAGGTGCTCACCAACACCACCGGCTTCGTCTACTACGTCTCCATCACCGGCATTACAGGCGCGGCGGAGGCAAATGCCGCAAAGGTTCAGCCCGAGGTGTCCCGCATCAAGACCGCCACCGACCTGCCCATCTGCGTGGGCTTCGGCATCAAAACGCCCGACGGCGCCCGCGCCATGGCCGAGGTGGCCGACGGTGTTGTGGTGGGCTCCGCCATCGTGCAAAAACTGGCGGAAGGTGCGGATGCCGGATCCGTCCTTGAATTTGTTGAGGGCCTCAGCAGCGCGGTTCACTCGGTCTGACGACACGCCGCTCCCGCGCCGCGGGCCCGCCAGACCAGCGGAGGAAACACCGTGTTTTCAAACCGGACGGGCCTCAGCGGCGTAAAAATCCTGCTCCTCACCATTCTGGTGGTCCTGGCCGGGCTGGTCATCCTCAAACGCCTCCAGGACCTGCTGCCGCCTGACAGCCTGACCTTTGCCGCCGGACGCGGGGACAGCGCCTATTACCAGCTGGCACAGCGCTATCAGGACATTCTCGCCACGGACGGGGTCGAGGTCACCATCATCGACACCGCCGGATCGGTTGAGAACGCGGACCTGCTCGGCCGCGGCGAGGCCGACGTGGCCTTCCTCCAGGGTGGCATCCCGCTCACCGGCAACAGCGAAAACCTCGAGGCCATTGCCGCAACCTTCCTGGAACCCCTGTGGATTTTCCACCGGGGCATGCTGATCAACCCGTCCGACCCCATCAACTGGGACACGCTCAACGTCGCCGTGGGCGAGGACGGCAGCGGCACGCGCTATGTGGTCGACGCGCTGGTCTCGGCCATGGACACGCGCCTGATCACCGAAAACGCCCTGCCCATCGGCGGCAGCGCGGCTGTGGATGCCCTGGGTACCGGCGAGGCGGATGTGGCGCTTTTCGTCGCCCCGGTCAGCGCCCCCTACCTTCAGGATCTGTTCAGCCGCCACGACACCCCGCCCATCGCGGTGCGCGACGGCGAGGCCCTGGTTAGGCAGCTGCCTTTCGTGCAACTGGCCAAGATCCCCCGCTCCGGCCTTGACTATGCCGCCGTCCATCCCGCTCAGGACATCGAACTCATCGCCATGATCGGTCGGCTGGTGGCCCAGGCCGACCTGCACCCGGCCCTCGTCGACCGGCTGGTGAACGCCGCGCGCACCATCCATGCCGACCGGGACCTGATCACCGACAAAAACCAGTTCCCCAACACCACCGGCCTGAACATGGCCGTCAACGCCCAGGCCGCCAACCTGCTCTCCGGTCCACCCAGCGGGCTCTACAACTACCTGCCCTGGTGGGTCGTGGCCCAGATCAACAGCTTCGCGCTCCTGCTCCTGCCGCTCTTCGTGATCCTGGTGCCGCTCATGCGCATCCTGCCTGGCATCTACCGCTGGCGGATGCATTCCCGCGTCTACCGCCGCTACCCCGAACTGCTCGACATCGAACACGACGCCCTGCGCAACATGAAGGGCGCCGACCTCGACAGCCTGGAGACCCGCCTCCTCGACATCGAACGCGAGGTCGTGAACCTCAAACTCCCCGTTCGCTACCAGGAATACGCCTATACCATGCGCATGCATATCGACCTGGTGCGGCAGAGGTTGGCAGCCATACGGGAGTTGCGCAAAGGGGAGTGAGCGCCGCTCACCCGCCCTCCGGCGTCACCTTGCCCGCAAACTCCGTCCGCACCACCGAGCGCAGAATGGTGCGGAGGTGGTTGATGCCCGCGTTCTTGCCCGAGGAGCGGCGCCGCACGAGGCCCACGGACCGGGTGAACCGCCCCTGGCGGAACGGCCGTACGGCGATGGTCGTGTCCCGGCCCTCCACCTCCGACGCGACATAGAGCAGCGGCAGAAACGTCGCCCCCATCGCCATGCCCACCATCTGGCGCAGCGCGTCGAGACTGGTCCCCTCGTAGTCGCGCTGAAGCCCCGCCCCGACCTCGCCGCAGAGCGCACTGATCTGGTCGTGCAGCACATAAGCGGGCCCGAGACTGAGCATCACCAGCCCCTCGATATCCGCGTCCACAATGCCCTGCTTCCCGGCCAGCGGATGATCGACCGGAACCGCCAGGGCCAGCGGTTCGCGATAGAGCCGGTCCACCACCAGGTCATGCCCCGACACGGGCAGCTGCGTCAGAATGACGTCATGCTCGCCCAGTTCCAGTTCCGCCAGAAGGTCGCGCGGCGTCGTCTCACGCACATAGAGTTTCAGCTCCGGATGGGCCTGGTGCAGCGCGCCGACAACCCGCGGCAGAAGATAGGGGCCAATGGTAGGCGTCGTCCCCAGCCGGATGGTGCCCGTCGCCCCCGCCTGCAGGGAGACCGACACATCCACCAGGTCCTGAACCTGGGCCACAATCTCCCCGGCCCGCTCCCGCACCTCACGACCGGCCGGGGTCAGCCGAAACGGCCCCCGCCCCCGTTCATACAGACGCAGGTTGAGAAGCTCCTCCAGATTGGAAATCTGAACGCTGAGCGACGGCTGCGCGATACCAAGCTGCCGCGCCGCGCGCCCAAAATGCCCGGTATCGGCCAGAGCCACGAAGTATCTGAGCTGTTTAAGGCTCGGTAACGCCTTCATCCGCCGCCGCGTCCCTTCCGAAACTTCAATAGGAAATTTCTATCGAAATAAGAAATTTCATTGTCTTTTTCAAACCGCCGGAATCCCCAAATTCAGGGAACGGGAGCCGTGACGGCCTGGATCTTCCGGGCCGCCCCAGGCCCCCGCAACCTCAGGGACCCGCCCAGGGCCGGATCAAAACAAGGAGAAACTGCAATGAATGCCATACCGACCCCCCAAAACCTGTCTCTCGCCGCACGCGTCTCGCTGCTGAACATGCGCAAAAAGCGTCTCGAACGCGATATTGCCACCGAGATGGGACGGCCGCTTCCCTGCAACATCGAACTCGGACGCCTGAAGCGCTCGAAACTGCGCCTCAAGGATGAAATCGCCTCGATCGACGGCGTGCTCAGCACCCTGCAGCGCGTCGGCCCCGAACGCCGGGTGGGCTGACCACCCTCCGCGCGCCGTGGCGGAACTTCCCCCGGTCCCGATCGTTAAACGTGACAGACGGTAACCGCCGCAAAACCAACGCCAACAGGGGGCGCAGACACATGAATCACCATCGCCAGTCCGGCCTGATCAGCTGGAGCCGCCGCCATGTCGAGATGACCTCCCTCGTTTTGATGGGCATCATCGTGGCCGCGGGCTGGGCCCTGGCCGAACTGGTGGACGAGGTTGTGGAGGGATCAACCCGCAACCTCGACCGCGACATTCTGCTGCTCCTGCGCACCCCGGGCGACCTGTCAAACCCCATCGGTCCGCCATGGCTGGAGGAAGTGGGCCGCGACTTCACCGCCCTGGGCGGCGTCGCGGTTCTGACCCTCACCACGGTCGTCGTGGCCGTATTCTTCCTGCTGCGCCACCGCTGGACATCCATGCTCTACATTCTTGTGGCCGTCGGCGGCGGCATCCTGATCAGCGGCTTCGCCAAGGAGTTCTTCGACCGCCCCCGGCCCGACCTCGTGCCGCACGGCTCCATCGTTCACACGGCCAGCTTTCCCTCGGGCCATTCCATGATGGCCGCCGTGACCTATTTGTCGCTGGGCGTGCTGATCGCGCGGGTCCAGCCCAGACGCATGCTGAAGATCTACACCCTCGCGGTCGCCGTTCTGCTCGCGGTTTGCGTCGGCGTAAGCCGGGTCTATATGGGCGTCCACTGGCCCACGGATGTGGCCGCCGGCTGGCTCGCGGGCGGCGCCTGGGCCATGATCTGCCTGCTCGTCGCCCGAAACCTTGCCCGCCACGGCCATGTCGAAACCGAAGTCCTGGACGACACACCCTGACCCCGGCCTCCCTGTCCGCTTGGGCGCCGATCACAATTGTCCCAACCGCCCCCAAAAAAAACCCAACGGCGGTGAATAGTTTGTAAGGTCGAAAGCGTTCGAAACGCGCGAACACGGTACCGCCGAAGGTTAGCCGCAATGTCACGCCGTTTCGCCGACAGAGGGGAGAGACGCATGAAATCACGGTTTGCTTCGGTCATTGGGCTCGTTGCACTGATCGCCTCGGCGCCCGCCGAACCGGTATCAGCGCAAGAGACCAAACCCAACATCCTTGTCATCTGGGGCGATGACGTAGGCTACGACAATATCAGCGCCTACAATCTCGGCATGATGGGTTACAAAACCCCCAATATCGACCGCATCGCCGAGGAAGGCGCGCTGTTCACCGACTACTACGCCCAGCAAAGCTGCACGGCTGGACGCGCCGCCTTCATTCTGGGCCAGCATCCCTTCCGGACCGGCCTTCTGACCATCGGCATGCCCGGCTCCGACCACGGCATTCCGGAATGGACGCCAACCATCGCCTCGCTGCTGAAAAACCATGACTACGCCACGGGACAGTTCGGCAAAAACCACCTCGGCGACCAGGACCAACATCTCCCGACCAATCACGGTTTCGACGAGTTCTTTGGCAACCTCTATCACCTCAATGCCGAGGAGGAGCCGGAAACCTATTACTATCCCGATGACCCCGAATTCCGTGAGAATTTCGGTCCACGCGGCGTGATCCGGGCAAGTGCCGACGGCAGCGTCGAGGATACCGGACCGATGACCCGCAAACGCATGGAAACCGCCGACCAGGAGTTTATCGCCTCCGCGTTTGACTTCATGGACCGGGCCGTTGCCGAGGACCGGCCGTTCTTCGTGTGGCTCAACACCACGCGAATGCATGTCCACACCCGCCTGGCACCTGGTCTTGTGGGCCAAAGCGGTGTGAGCATCTACGCCGACGGCATGCTGGAACATGATGACCATGTGGGCATGGCGCTCGACAAACTCGACGAACTTGGCATCGCGGACAATACCATCGTCTTCTATTCCAGCGACAACGGGGCGGAGACCTTTACCTGGCCCGATGGCGGCACCACCCGCTTCAAGGAGGGTAAAGGCACCACCTGGGAAGGCGGCATGCGCGTACCCGCGGTGGTCCGCTGGCCCGGCGTGATTGAGCCCGGCACCATCTACAACGACATCATGTCGCATGAGGACTGGATGCCAACGCTGCTCGCCGGAGCGGGTGAGCCCGACATCGTGGAAAAACTGAAAGAGGGCCACACGGCCAACGGAAAGGAATTCCGCGTCCATCCCGACGGCTACAACTTCCTGCCCTATTTCCGGGGCGAGGTCGATGAGGGCCCGCGTGAGGAGATCATGTATTTCGGCCAGGGCGGGGAGCTGAACGCCATCCGCTGGCAGGACTGGAAGCTGAGTTTCGCCCTGCTGGAAGGCAACATGGCCACGGCGGTCCGCGACGTTCCGGCATGGCCCGAGATCGTGAACCTGCGCGCTGATCCTTTCGAGAGCGCACCGGAGGAATCCGAGATGTACATGCGCTGGATGATCGACAACATGTGGCTCTTCGTGCCGGTCGCGGCGAAGGCGGAGGAGTTCCTGCTGTCGATCCCGGACTACCCGTTCCAGATCGGCCAGACCTTCAACCTTGCCGACATCAGCTACCGCACATTCCAGGAGCAAAGGGTTTTGGAACAGTTGCTTCGGCTTGAGGGCCTGGGGCAGCAGTAGCCCACGGCCCACCGCACGAACCGGTATGGGGCGGCCATCCGCCCCGTACCCTGCCACGACATGCAGGTCGCCGAAAGGAACCCGTCAAAGTGCCATTCCTCTCATTCACCCGCCGGATGTCTTGCGCCCTGGCGATCGGTCTAACATTCGCCGCGCCGGGTCTGGCACAGCAGGACGGTGCCCATACACCGCCCCGGCTCATCCTTCAGATCACGGTTGACCAGCTGCGAGGCGATCTGCTCGACCGCTACGCAAGGAACCTCGGGGAAGACGGGTTCCGGCGTCTTCTCAATACGGGCGTTCATTTCACCAACGCCCATCACCGCCATGCCAATACCGAGACCATCGTAGGCCACACCACGCTCGCTACCGGGACCGACCCCGCCATCCACGGCATGGTCGCCAACCTCTGGTTCGACCGGATCGCAGGCGAACAGGTCTATAACGTGCAGGATGCGGACTTTCCCCTGGTGGGCGCGCAGGGGGTTGATGCGAAAAACGAAATCGACCCAACCCAACGCGCAGCCTCCACCGACGGGCGTTCACCACGCAATATCATCACCTCCACCATCTCCGATGAAATCGCACTTCATTACGGGCCGGATGCCAAAATTTTCGGTGTCTCCATCAAGGACCGCGGCGCCATATCCATGGCCGGGCATGCCGGCACCGCCTACTGGTTCTCCAAATCGGAAGGCCGGTTCGTCACCAGCACCTTCTACCGCGACGACTATCCCGGATGGGTGGCCGACTGGATTGCTGCGGGAAAGGTCGCCAGCTATGCCGGGCAGCTTTGGGACCTGTCCGCGCCAGCCGATGCGTACCTTTTCGGCGGCCGCGACGACCAGCCGTGGGAAACCGTCGCCCCGCCCTGGATGACGGATTTCCCCGGTTTCGGCAGCACCTTCCCCCACGCCTGGGGCGACATTGACGACAGGTATTTCACCACCCGTCTGACACTGAGCCCCGCCGGAGACGAAATCACAGCCGATTTCGCCAAGGCGCTGATTGATGCGGAGGGTCTGGGTAAGGACAGCATACCGGACTATCTCTCGGTCAGCTTCTCCTCCACCGACTATGTGGGCCATCTGTTCACGCCCTCCAGCCTTGAGGCCGAGGACAACCTTATGAGACTGGACGAAACCCTTGCCGATCTGCTTGCGCATGTGGACATGCGTATCGGCCTCGACAATACCCTTGTTGTCCTGTCATCGGATCATGGCGCCCCGGAGCATCCAGGCTACCTTGCCACGCTCGGCATTGAAGCGGGCACGTTCGACTTCGACCGGGTCGACACGGAGCCAGGCTTTGTCCGCCTGACAGCCGAATTTGGGGAAAGCCGCGACCTGATCCGAAATTTCTCCAACCCGTATCTTTATCTCGACACCGAAGAGATTTTGGCGCGTGGTCTCGATCAGGCCACAGTGGAACGCGCGGTATCCGCGGAACTTGAGCGCCTGCCGGGAATTGCCCACGCCATCCCGGCAACCGCCCTGCGCGACGGTGCGATACCGCCGGGCCGGATACCGGAGGCCGTCCTCGCGAACTTCCACCCCGACCGCTCGGGCGACATCTACGTTGTTTTTGAGCCGCACTGGTTTATTGCGGATTTCGACGGATTGCGGGTCGCTTCGGCCCATGGCTCGCCCTGGACCTACGACACCCACGTTCCGATCATCATCGCAGGCCCGGGCATCGAACGCGCCCGTGTTGCCCGTCGCGTGGAAACCGTCGATCTTGCCCCAACGATTGCGGCCATTCTGGGAACGAAACCGCCCTCGGGCGCGCTGGGAGAGCCGCTTGTGGAGGCACTCAGGTAACGGCCGCTACCAGTCGACGTTGAATTTTCGCACCACGGCCTGGATATCATCGTCCGACAGGCCCCTGGGCTGCATCCCGCGGGTCAGAAGCGCGAGTTTGGCCGTTTCCTCCAGCTCCTCCATGGCAAACACCGCGGCCATGAGGTCCTTCCCCGCCACCACCGGCCCGTGATTGGCCAGCAGCACGGCAGAGCGTTCACCCGCAAGACCCCTCACCGCATCGCCCATGGCCGGATCACCCGGCAGGAAAAACGGCAGCAGCTTCACCTTCCCTACCCGCATGATCGTGTAGGGCGTAAGCGGTGGCAGCACGCTGTCCGGGTCGGTTTCCGGCAGCATGGACAGAGCCACGGAATGGGTCGAATGCAGATGCACCACCGCCCCCGTCCCTTCCCGCGTCTCGTAGAACGCGGAATGCAGCGGCGTTTCCTTCGTCGGCGCATCGCCCGAGACGTGGCGAAAATCCTGGTCCAAAAGGCTCAGCCGCGCCGGATCGAGAAACCCCATCGCCTGGCCGGTCGGCGTCACGAGCACGCTCCCGTCCGACAGCCGCGCCGAGATGTTCCCCGACGCGCCACAGGTCAGACCCCGGTCGAACATGGATTTCGCGAGGGTACAGATATCCTCGCGCAGTTTCGCTTCCTCGCTCAACGCCCCGTCTCCATCAGCACCAGAGTCTCCCCAAAGAACGCAGGACCGCCAAAATTGCCCGATTTCAGCGCCAGGGCCAGATCGCCGCTGCGCATCAGCGGTACGCCCGCCGCCGCCCGCGGCCCGATCTGCAACTCCCGCGCGCCAAGCCCACGCACAACCGCGCCGGAGGTTTCGCCCCCCGCGACCACAAGCCGCCGCAGCCCCCGGGCCGCCAGCCGCCTGGCAAGTGCGGCAAACAACCCCTCGATGGCTCCGGCGACCTTCTCCGTGCCAAAGGTTTCCTGCGCCGCCCTCACCACATCCGGATCGGCCGATGAATACACCAGCGGCGCCACATCCTGCGCCAGAACCCAGTCGGCAATCGCATCGGGATCATACGCGCCCTCAACCGCCTGCCGCGCCTCGATCTGCCGCGCCGGCGCCTTTTGCAGATACTCCGCCACCTGCGCCCGTGTCGCCCGGCTGCACGACCCTGAAATGACCGCCCCCGGCCCGTCCACCGGCTCCCAGGTCGGCGTGCTCGCCTCAAACCCGTAATTCCCCGGCAGGCCCAGCGCGATACCCGATCCACCACAGAGCAGAGGCAAACCGGCCGCCGCCCCGCCGATTCTTATGAGGTCCTCATCGGCAATCGCATCAACCACCACATGGGCGTCACCAGCCAAAGCCTCAACAATCGCCGCGTCCCCCTGCCGCACGGTTGCGGCCGGTACATGCGCAATGACCCGTTTGGACTGCGCACCCAAAACCCGGCGAATATCCGCGTCACGCATGGGCGTCAGCGGATGGTCCTCCATCCCGCTCTCATTGAGCAAACGGTCACCGACAAAGAGATGCCCCATATAGACGCTGCGCCCGTTCTCCGGAAACGCCGGGCAGACGATCACCGGACCGGCCCCGACGCGGGCGGCCAGGGCATCCAGAACCGGGCCAATATTGCCCCGCTCGGTGCTATCGAAGGTCGAGCAGACCTTGAGGATGATCTGCTCCGCACCCTGCGCGAGAAGCCAGTCACAGGCCGCCATCGACGCCTCAATCGCCTCATCCACCGGGGCCGTGCGTGATTTCAGCGCCACCACCCCGGCCCCCAGGTCCGGATCAGCGGACCCGGACGGAATACCAATAAACTGCGCCACGGGCATCCCCGCCTCCGCGAGGGTCAGTGCGATATCGGACGCGCCGGTAAAATCGTCTGCAATCACTCCAATCCTCACGACCGCGCACCCTTCACCGGACCCGCATCCAGCCGGTGGATGTGCCCGGCCAGTTCACTGGGGAAATACTCCTGCACCAGCGGATCATGCCCCGGCACGATCAGCCTGGGCGACGAGGCGAGACGCTCCAGCGTGGCGAACCCGTCGAGCATGTTCTGAAGGTCCACCACGATCGGAAAGGCTTTGCGCGCCTGAAAATTCTCATAGAAATGCGCCGCATCCGAGGCGAGCACCAGCCACCCGGCCCGCGTCCGCACCCGCACGCACTGCAACCCGCGGCTGTGGCCCCCGATGCAGTGCACCGTCACGCCCTCCGCAACCTCTGCATCGCCCTCGTGGAAAATCACCTTGCCGGAATAGAGCCGTTTGATCGCCTCACAGACATGCCCGGCGGTAAACGGCATGCGCAACGTGTCGTGGCACATGCACGGCCCGGTCGCATAGGCCATCTCCGCGGTCTGAAGGTGCAGCGTCGCATTGGCAAACAGGTGCAGCCCACCGGCATGATCGTAGTGCAGATGGGTGACAATCACCTGGGACACGTCCTCCGGCCGGATCCCGAACGGCGCCAGGGCCGCGACCGGATCGAGACGGATGGGCCGCCCGCGCGCCGTGGCCTCGGCGTCGTCATAGCCCGTATCGACCAGGATCACCTCGCTCCCTCGCCGCAGCAGCCACATGAAATAGTCCATCGCATGGGGCGCGTCGTGGTTGTCATCAAAGATAAAACTGTCGGCACGGGTCCGCGCGTTCCGGTCCGCGTATTTTATCGCGAAAACCTCCCACTCACTCACGACACGACCTCCCCATATGTACGCACCTCCTTGTCGGCCACCATCCGCGCCACCTGACCGTCAAATGCCCTGAAATGCGGACTGGCCAGATGTGCGTCAAAGGCCGCCCGGTCGATGTAAAGCTCATAGAGAAACACCTCATCGGGCCGCCCCGCATCCGTGCAGACGTCAAACCGGTGACAGCCCTCCTCCTCCGCCAGCGAGACACGCGCGTTTTCCCGCATCGCCGGCAGGAACGAGGCCATCTCACCCTCCCTGATCCGAAACAGCACAACAACCGCAAACATCACGCAAATCTCCCACGCAGTTTCCCAAACGCCCTCTTCACGGTCGGCACCTGGCTCAAAATCAGCGCCAGATTCAGCGCCAGCAAAACGGCCGCAACCGGACGGGACCCGAAGACCGAGAGATCCCCACCCGAAATCAGCAGCGACCGGCGGAACGTCTCGTCAAAAAGCCCACCAAGTATGACGCCAATCACCAGAGGCGCGATGGGATATTTCATCAGGTTCATGAAATAGGCGACAAATCCCACGCCCAGCATCAGGTAAAGGTCATTGATCCCGCCGCCCACACTGAACGATCCAATGGTCGTCAGAACCATGACAATGGGCAGAAAAACCACCTGGGGGATGCGCAGGATTTTCATGAAAATCCGCGCCGTAAACAGCCCCATGATAAACATCGTGACCGAGGCCAGCACCATGATCGCCACCACCCGCAGGATGATCGCGGGATCAATCGTCGGGCCAGGAATGATGTTGTTGATCTTGAACGCGCCCATCAGCGCCGCCGCTGGCGGAGAGCCCGGAATACCCAGCACCAGAAGCGGGATCAGCGCCCCGCCAATACAGGCGTTGTTCGCCGTCTCCGATGACAGCAGCCCTTCCAGAGATCCCTTGCCGAATTTGTCGCCCTCCCGGCTCACGGTCTTGCCGACGCCATAGCTGACCCAGCCGGCCACGTCCTCGCCGACACCGGGCAGCGCACCGACACCCGTGCCAATCACGCCCGAGCGGGCAATGGTGGGCAGATACCGCCGGATCGCGGCCATGTTGGGCAGAATGCGGCCCTTCAACTGGACCATCTGTCCCAGTTCCATGTGGCGCATCCCCTCGATGATCTGCGGCACCGCAAACGCACCCATCAGCACCGGCACCACCTGAAACCCGCTGAGCATGTAGGACCACCCAAACGTGTAGCGCGGCTCGCTGAGCAGCGGATCAAGCCCCACCATGGCCATGGCAAGGCCAATCAGCCCCGAAATCCAGCCCTTGATGACCAGGTCCTCGGACATCAGCGTTCCCGACAGAAGAATGCCAAACAGCGCCAGCAGGGCTTTCTCCGGACTCGCGATGTTTTTCGAGAGCAAAAGCAGCAGCCAGACAAAAACCAGCAGCGCAAGGGTCCCGATCAGCGTGCCAATAAAACTCGCAGTGGTCGTCAGGCCCAACGCCTCACCGCCGCGTCCCGCCTTGGCGAGGGGATAGCCGTCCATCGCCGTCGCCGCACTCGCCGCCGTTCCTGGAATGTTAAGCAGGATCGACGGGTACGACCCGCCATAAATCGCGCCGACATAAGCCCCGAGCAGCGCAATGAGCGAATAGTCGAGCGGGATCTTGTTCCCGAAAAACCCCGTAAGGATCGTCACCGCCAGCGTCGCCGTCAGCCCAGGCAGCGCCCCGAAGGTGATGCCCAGAAACACCGACACCACCAGATAAATATAGGTCAGCGGATCAACGACCAGCGCCAGAAACGCCCCGCCAAAACCCGAGAGCTGTGTCAGAAGGAACTCCATCTCAGGACCTCCACAGCGGGCGAAGGGTCACGTAGTAGTGGTACTCGATCTGCTTGAAGACCAGCCCACCCCGGTTTGGCACGTTCTGCCGAAAGCCAAACGCCATGGCACAGACCAGCAGAACCGGCGCGACCACCGCAATCACCGGTACGGCCCGCAACACCCGGTCGCCCCGCCCGATGAACAGCATGTACCCGGTCAGGATCACCCAGACCACCAGGGTAAGCCAGTCATCGTCATGCGCGGCCCATTCGGCCTGCGGCAAATGCCGCGCGAACGCATACCCGCCACAGAGCGCCAGCGCACAGGCCGACAGAACCATCCGCCCCCGGTGCCCGCCATGAAATCCAAATGTCAGGGCCGTAATCAACAGCCCGCTGCACAGAACGAAATCCACCCGTGGCACCAGGCCCGCGACATAGAAAAACAGAATGATGCCAATGGTCGTGAACCGCAGCGCCTCATCCGCGTCCCAGCCGATCCCCACGGCCGACAGCGCCTGTTGGGCGCCACCCGCGCGAACGGAAATGACCAGCAGCGCAATGGACAGAACAAACAGCGCCAGAAAAATTCCCAGGGGCACGATGGCTGCGGAATTGTACCACGCGGCGGAACTCACCCCCGCCCGGTTCCCGCCCCAGAGCGGTATGTCCATCGTCCGCCAAAGAAAAAACACTGACAGCGCCATCAGTGCCAAAGCGCCCCAGAAATCGCGGGTACGCAGGGTTTGCGTCTCGTCGTCCATCGCCCAGCCCCATGCAGTCGTCGGTTGGTCGGGCGCGGGCAAGAAACCCGCACCCGACCGGTCAGGTGTCGCGGATCAGGGCCGCTCGATACCGAGGCTGGCCGGATCAACCTCGGTCGCGCCAAGCTCCTGAAGGGTGTAGGCAAAGTTGCTTTCCAGCGTCGAGAAGATCTCCTGCGCCTCCCCGCCATAGGCGCCACTTACCGTGTAGTTGTTGGTCTCGGCCCATTCGGCAACCACATCCGAGGCAATCGCCTGCTCAAACGCCTCGCCAAGCACGCCCTTCACCTCGTCCGAGGCACTGTCATGCACGGCAAACCCAATCGCCTGCATCAGCGGCAGGTACTGGTCCAGCCCGTCATAGATGTCGAACGCCGACGGCACGGTCGTTCCGGCGATCTCGGCACTGTCCGGGGTTAGCATCGCGAGCGGTTTGAGCTGGCCGCCCTCAATCAGAGCGGCCTGCTCGGCCAGGGACGTCACGACAAGCTGAACCTCACCGGCAATCGCGGCCTCCTGACCAGGTGCGGAGCCCTGATAGGGCACAAACAGAAATTCGGCACCGGCACCGTTCTGAATGGCCAGCAGGTTCAGGTGATGGATCGACCCCGCGCCGGAAGCGGCCGCCGGAATGGTCCCCGGCTCGGCCTTCGCGGCGTCCACAAGTTCCTCAAGCGTATTGTACGGGCTGTCAGCCGGCACCGAGATCAGATCCGGCGAGCCGCCAACAATAAACGGATACCAGTAGTCAAACTTTTTGTCCCAGCCACCCTGCACGGCGGCGGTGACGTTGGATTCGGACAGACCGACCAGAGTGTAGCCGTCATCGGGCTGGTTCATCACATAGACGAGGCCGTTCGACCCGGCGACACCACCCGTCTGGTTGATGACATTGATGGACACCGGCAGGTGCTTTTCCATCTCGGCCATAATCATGCGGTTGATACTGTCCGTTCCGCCACCGGCGCCCCAGACCACGGCGGTCGTGATGTCGCGGAAGGGATATTCCTGCGCGGCGGCAGCCCCGCCCACCCCGGCGGCCAGCACGGCTGCGGTGATCAGCTTTACAGCTCCTGAAGTCATTTTTTCGGTCCTCCCATGGATCTCGCATTCCCTTGTTGCATTTATTTGCGTATGCATTAAAAAATGCTTTGTCAACTTTTCGATTGGACAAGTCGGAAAAATCGTCCACACCAACTCGAGGAAAAGAGGCCCGGGAATGAACAAGACCTTCAGCATTGCGGTGTTTAGCGGCGACGGCATCGGCCCTGAAATCACGGCCCCCACGCTCGATATCCTTGAGCGCATGGCCGCGGCATCGGATGGCTACGACCTGCGGTTTACCGACGCGCCCGCCGGTGCCTCGCACTACGCCAAAACGGGCGAATCACTGCCCGAAGCCTCCATGGACATCGCCCGCGCATCCGATGCCATCATGCTCTCGGCCATGGGTCTGCCGGACGTGCGTTATCCCGACGGCACGGAAATCTCGCCCCAGATCGAGCTGCGCAAGGCGCTGACGCTCTTTGCCGGCATCCGCCCCGTCACGGTCAAACCCGGCCAGAAAACGCCGCTGAACCTGCCCGCCGACCGCGGCATCGATTTCGTCCTGGTCCGTGAAAGCACCGAAGGTCTCTTCCACACCCAGGGCTGCGGCGAGGTCACAAATGACGAGGCCCGCGAGACTCTGCTCATCACCCGCGAGATCTCGGAAAAGCTTTTCCGCTTCACCTTTGATCTGGCCGCCACGCGCAAAAAGACCGGGCGCGGACCCGGCCGTGTCACCTGTGTCGACAAGGCCAATGTCTTCCGCGCTTTTGCCTTCTTCCGCGAAATTTTCGATGCCGAGGCCGCCAGACACCCCGACCTTATCGCCGACCACGCCTATGTGGACGCCACCGCGCTGTGGATGGTTCAGAAACCCTGGGATTTCGACGTTCTGGTGACCGAGAACATGTTCGGCGACATCCTTTCCGATCTCGGCGCGGGCCTGATGGGCGGCCTTGGGCTTGCCCCCTCCGCCGATATCGGTCTCGAACATGCCGTCTTCCAGCCCTGCCACGGATCCGCGCCCGACATCGCGGGCCAGGGGCTCGCCAACCCTCTGGCCATGATCCTGTCCGCCGCCATGATGCTCGACTGGCTGGGTCTGCGCCATGACAACGACGCCATGGTCCAGGACGGCGCCCGCCTGCGCGAGGCCGTGGAGGACGTGGTCGCCCTTGGAGAGGTTCTGACCCGCGACATTGGCGGCACCGCCGGCACCAAAGAGGCCGCAAACGCCGTACTCGAAACCCTCTTCGTCTCATGAGCGCCGGTACCGGCATCAGGGTCGCCTGCGTCGGCGCGGGCTATTTCAGTCAGTTCCACTACGGAAGCTGGGCCAGAATGGACCGGGCCACCCCGGTTGGCGCGTGCGACCACGACGCAGCGAAAGCCGGGGCCACCGGCCTCCCAGCCTATACCGACCCCGCCCGAATGATCGCGGAGCAGTCCCCCGACCTGCTCGACATCATCCTGCCCCCGGCGGCGCATGCGGACACCATCCGAACCGCCCTGGCTCACGGCATCAAATGGATCATCTGCCAGAAACCCTTCTGCATCGATCTCGATGAGGCCCGCGCCATCACCGCAGAGGCCGAAGCCGCCGGGGCCACCATCATCGTGCACGAAAACTTCCGTTTTCAGCCCTGGTACCGCACCATCCGGGAGGCACTCGACCGCAGCGACATTGGCCAGACGCTCCAGGTCACCTTCCGAATGCGCCCCGGCGACGGCCAGGGACCGGAGGCCTATCTGGCCCGCCAGCCCTATTTCCAGAAGATGGAACGCTTTCTGGTTCACGAAACCGCCGTCCACTGGGTCGACACCTTCCGTTATCTGCTGGGCGATCCGGTGAGCGTCTATGCCGATCTGCGCCGCATAAATCCACACATCGCGGGCGAGGACGCCGGTTACATCCTCTTTGACCATCCCAACGGCGTGCGCGCGCTTTACGACGGCAACCGGCATCTCGACCACAATGCCGACAATCTCCGCCGCACCATGGGCGAGGCCCTGTTCGAGGGCACCGAAGGCACCATCGCCCTCCACGGCAGCGGCGCCGTCGAACTGCGCCTTTTCGGCAGCGACACCGCAAAGACCCTCCTGCCCCCCGATGACTGGGACGGGTTCGGCGGCGACTGCGTCCACGCCCTGCAAACCCATGTGGTCGCGGGCATTCTGGACGGCGCCCCGCTGGAAAACCTGGCCCGCGACTATCTGACAGTTGAACGGATCGAGACGGCAATTTACGATTCCGCCAGCAGGGGCTGCAAACTGGCCCTTCAGACGTAGGATCGCCCATGCCGGACAAATCCCTTTCCAGTTCCCAGCGGGCCGTACAGGAGCTGCGGTCGCGGATATTCTCCGGAGAGCTCGCCGCCGGCTCCGACCACCTCGAGTCCGAGCTTGCCGATCTGCTGGAAATGTCCCGCACCCCGGTCCGCGAGGCGGTTCTGACACTCGGCAGCCAGGGGCTGCTCGAACTGCGCCCACGCAAGGGCGTCCGCATCCTGCCACTTTCGCCCGAGGACATGGCCGAGGTCTACGACGTCCTGACCGAACTTGAGAGCCACGCCGCCGAACGCGCGGCTTCCGCCAACTACAGCGAGGCCGACCTTGCGGAACTCGCCCAGGCCATCGACGAAATGGACGCGGCCATCGCGAAATCCGATCTCGACGCCTGGGCCGAGGCCGATGACCGTTTCCACAGCGAACTGGTCCGGCTCGGCCGCAACAGCCGCATCGAGGCCATCGTCGCCATGATGAGCGACCAGGTCCGCCGCGCCCGCACCACCACGCTCTTCATGCGGCCCCTGCCCACCAAGTCGAACGAGGACCACCGCGCCGTCTACCAGGCCATCCGCGACGGCAACCCGGACACCGCCCGAACCATCCACCGCAAGCACCGCCAGCACGCCAAGGCCATCCTGGTCGAGCTTCTGGGCAAACACCGCCTGCGCTACCTCTGATCCGCCGCTCCGGGATCAAAACGGAACATCCCCCCACCCCGCCGCGTTTTCCCGCAGTCACCGGTCGCCATCTGGCCCCGGCGTATTTGAGGCATGAGGAGGGATTTGAGCATGGATTGGATGGAAATGTTTTTTCAGGGCTGGAACGGGATCGTCCGCGCGGTCATCGTCGGCACCCTGGCCTACATGTTTCTCGTCGTCTCACTGAGGGTCTCGGGCAAGCGCACCCTGGCGAAACTCAATGCCTTCGACCTCGTGATAACCGTGGCCTTCGGCTCCACCCTCGCCTCGATCCTGCTCAGCAAGGACATCGCCCTGGCCGAGGGCGCGGCCGCCCTCATTCTGCTCATCCTGCTGCAATACGGCGTCACGGCCCTGTCCGTGCGGTCCAAAACCTTCGCCCGCGCCGTACGCTCGGAGCCCACCCTGCTCCTGCGCGACGGCGAGCCCCTGCATCAGGCCATGCGCAAATCACGGGTGACGCAGGAGGAACTGGAAACCGTCATCCGCACCGAGGGCCGCCGGGGGTTTGAGGACATCTCCGCCGTCATCCTCGAATCCGACGGCTCCTTCTCCGTGGTCGACGGCTCCGGCAAGGACCGCGCCGAACACGCTGCCGCCGGGACATAAACCGCCCCTCAACCGCCCTTGCGCCAGGCCGCCGGGGTCTGGCCGTAAACGCGCTGAAACTCCCGGTAGAAATTCGACCGGGTCAAAAACCCCGACCGCGTCACGATCTCCGCCACGCTCGCATCCGTTTCCCGCAGAAGCGTCGCGGCATGGCGCACCCGAAACCCGTTTACATACTGCGACACGTTCATCCCCTCACCCTGGTTGATCGCCGCCGACAGGGTCTTCTCCGGGACATGCAGCCGCCGCGCCAGCCGCTGCACCGTCAGGTCGGGATCGAGATACAGCTCGCTTTCCTCCAGCAATTCCCGCGCCGCCCGCAAAACCCCGTCATCCGGCGCCTCCGCCGGCATCGCCTCCACCTGCGGCCGCTCCACCACCAGCCGGGGCAGCGCAAACAGCACCGCTCCAAAAAGCAGGATCAGCGGCACCGACCCCCAGGAAATCAGCGTCCGCACATGCCGCCCGCCCGACAGCGCAAAATCCGCCGCAATCGCCACATCCATCACCAGAACGAACGCCATCAGCCCGGCCCCGCGCAGCATCCAGTTCGACAGCCCCCGCGACAGGCCCAGCCGCGCATGCACCAGATGATCGCTCCCCTTCCGCCACAGCAGAACCAGCGCCCCGATATAAAACGCAAACAGCGCCCCGATCACCCAGTCCACCGCGACAGGCCGCCACAGCGTCAGCAGAACCAGACCCGCCGCCACCCCCAGATGCCAGAGCGCCAGCCGCCGGAACCGCTCCGGGCCCTCGGCCAGCGCCAAAAACCCCAGATACATCACCGGCCCCACCAGCAGCGGCAAAACCCGCTGCACGCCCACGAACAGGTCGATCCCGTAGCCAAAGCGCAGCCCGACCAGAAACGCCTCAAGCGCGAACAGCCCAAAGAGCAGCGTGAAAAACACCCGCGACGCCCGCACGCCCGTATCGAGCCGCCAGACCACCACGGCCAGCGCCGCACAGAGCAGAAACGTCAGGAACGGCAGGGGCAAAGACACCAGATTTCCACTGTCCACCTGTCCCATATCGCGCCTTTCCTGTCCTGTATCGGGATTGAGGACAGGACAAACCGTCTCCCCCCGTTGTTTCAGCCCCGCTCATACGCAACCTGAACCGCAACGAACAGCCCCGAACCCGGAGACACCGATGCGACACCTTCTGCACGCCACCCTGCTTGCCACCCTCGCCACCACGGCCCAGGCCGATCCCTGGCAAACCGGCCTCGCGCCCCTGACCATCGCCCATGACACCCGCCCGCTCGAAGGCTTCGTCTGGTACCCCACCGATGACACGGCGGGCGCCGACACCCATCTCGGCAATCCGGTCTGGCAGGGCATCACCGCCATCGCGGATGCCACCCCCGTGAACGGTTCCCTGCCCCTCGTCGTCCTCTCCCACGGCATGTATGGCAACGCCCGCAACCAGGCCTGGCTCGCGGCGGAGCTTTCCCGCCAGGGCTACGCCGTCGCCGCCATCGACCATCCGGGCAGCTCCACCTGGTCCCGCGACCCGGACCTCAGCCGCCAGCTTTGGGAACGCCCCCGCGACATCTCCCGCGTGATTGACCACCTCACCGGCCCGGACGCCACGCTCGCCATCGACCCCAACCACATCTACATGGCCGGGCACTCCCTCGGCGGCTTCACCGCCATAGCCCTCGCGGGCGGCCGCTGGGACAGCGACGGCTTCGACGCCTTCTGCACGGACCAGCCCGACGACCTTGTCTGCGGCATCATGGACCGCTGGCACATCGCCCAAACACCGGAGGACCAGGCCGAGATGGAAGCCGACCTTTCCGACCCTCGCATCCGGGCCTTCGCCGTGCTCGACCCCGGCGGCGTCCAGACCTTCTCCACCGCCAGCCTCAATGCCATCGACCGGCCCGTGCTGGTCTACGGCGCGCCCGACGACATCATGGGCCTGAACCTGGACGTGGAGGCCCGCGCCCTCGCCGCCGCCCTGACCGCGGACACCTCGACCTATCTGGAACCGGACGGCCTTGCCCATTTCGACTTTCTCGGCGTCTGCACCCCGAACGCCGTTGAGATCCTGAAGGAGGAGGACCCGGGCGAGGAATATGTCTGCGACCGCGGCCATGACGAGCGTATCGCGGAACATGCGCGGATTGCGGAAACCATTACCGGCTTTTTCCCGAAACAGTGACACGGGGCCACTTGCGGGACACCCGGGAAAAGCCTATCTGCGCCGCTGGACACTGGTCCGGAGAAGCGGGGAAGTGCCCCGCGCAACATGAAAGTACGTTACGTTATGAGTGATCTTAAAATGGGGGACCTCGTCGTCCTGCAGGCCGGCTCCATGCGCATGGCCGTTGAGGGCGTCGAAGGCGACATGATTTCCTGCGTCTGGTGCCACGAGGGCCAGATCGGCCGCGACAGCTTCAACGCCATCCTCCTGCGCAAATGGGAACAGCGCGACGACGACCGCGGCGGCAAACCGGGTCGCGGCGACCGCGACGGCGGCAAGCCCCATCGCGGCGGCGACGACCGTCCCCACCGCGGCAAACCCGGCTGGGACGGCAAACCCCGCGAAAAGAAATTCTTCCGCAAGGAGGGATAATCGCCCGAAGGGCCGGTCAAGCGGCCGGCCTTTTTTTGTGGCGCAGTGCTTGAAACTTGCGCCAACGGAATCTGCTTGTATTGCGCACACTTACTGTCGCGGCTATATTGGGGCCGTGCTGCACATTGCCGTTCCGGTCCGGGTTATTGCCTACGAAGAAAATGTGCGCTGACAGTTGCGACCAAGCATCCTTTATCTGGGTCTTCGTGGCGGCAATGGACCGAGCCCTCGACTTCGATGACCCGTAGACGAAGGATACGTCATGACTGACCACTTTGTGGAATTACCATCCAGCATCGCTGCGGCCAAGGCCCAAGCAAAACGTCTCAAATCTGCTCTTGCTCCAGACTACCCAGTTGCACATGGCCAATCGTTAGAATTGGTCGCGCGCATTCATGGAGAAGAGAGCTGGGGACGACTGCGTTCACGATATGCTTCTTTGACGGATGAAACCTCTGCTGACATCGACATCTCTAAAACCAAGAGCGGAGAAAAATTGGTTGAGAGAAGCGCATCCGAACATCGTCGAGGAAACCACTTGGACCAGAAGCAGCTGAAAGCACTATCAACCGCGCTAAAAAATCGTGCTGCGACTGTAGTTACTAGAAAAACTCAGACAAAAACAAAATCGCTTCATAATGAAGAGATAATTTCAGTAACTGAACTAGAAAGTTGGCTGGACACAATCGATCCAAACCTTGGTACATTGGCGTACAACTTTGGAATAGACAGTTTGCTGATGTTCTCCAACGTCAGAGCAGTATCAAGAATGAAACGTCCAAAAAATAGTGATGAGGTCAGCATCGGCGATAGAGGGCTACGACCTGCTGGATTTGCGGCTGTCTTGATCTGGCTCGAACGCATGGGTTTAGACACGCACCCAGAAGCTTTCTATGAACCACTGCTCGGGAGAATTAGAAGTTCACAGTTTATCGACTCAGATGAACTCCACTGCCTATGGCATTCCACCGGAAATGACGATCGATTCCAGACCAACGAGCATTTCGTCGATTCGAAAGTGCGTCTGACCAATTCTAGCTGCGAAGTTGTTGATAGGCCAAACGGCCTTAGGACAGTAATAGTGTGTGACCCGGAGCCAGGGGGATTGATTGAGAGTATTCGAATTTACCGCAGAGATTAATCTTTGCGGTCCCGACGCTATCGAACGATTATCGTTCAAGCAGGCGCGCTAGGGAAAACATGGCCGGTCAAGCGACCGGCCTTTTTTCTGACTTGACGTCGCGCCCTCTCGGTCAGGGCATCGCGGACCTCGGGTGGCGCTTTAGCGCTCCCCATGGGGGAGGTCAGCGCTGCCCGGCGTCACCGCCGGGCGGGAGGGTTGAGGGGATTTGCCCCCAAACCGCTCACTCCAGCGAACTGCGCACACCCCAGGTCTGATATGCGGCCATATCCCCGCTGCACGCCTCCAGGGTCAACTCCTTAATCTGGTTCACGTCACTGCGCCCCGACCGGGTCGCCTCGCCAACCGTCACGCACAGCTCCGGCGCTGCTGTGGAAACGATCGTGCCCTCACCGGAAAACTCGAAACCCTGCGCGTCGCTGCCATCACACGCGGCCAGTTCCAGCGCACTGCCCGCCTCAAGCGACGCGGCCTGCATGCAGACATCGTAATTGACCATATAGAGCTCGCCCCCGGCAAACCGGTCCGTCTCAAATGTCTGGTCCCAGCCCAGCGCCCCGCCGGGGCTGTAACAGGTATGTCCCTGAAGCCCGTCCTCGGCCCGCGCCTGCTTCTCCCGGCCGCCCGCGATATCGATGCAGTACCCGGCCTGAGTGTTGTCGAGCATGTCGAGCAAATAAATCTCCACCGTCTCCGCCCGCGCCGTTCCCGGCACCGCCGTCAGCGCACAAATCCCCAAACAGCCCGCTGCAATCCAACTTCTGGACAAAGCCCAATCCTCCGTAAAATCTCACTACGCCTTCAACGGAAGCCGGCCAGGTTTCCGTCGATTTTTTTCGGCAAACGATGGCCAAACCGGACATGGCTGCCAGAGAGCAGCAAAAGCATGTTAGCAAAAACGCGGCGTCGGTGAACCTCAACTCATCCCTGAAGCTTTGAGCGCCGGTAAAACAGATGTGCAAACGTCAGGACAGGCACGAACGACACCGCGCCGAGATAGCGTTCGTACAGACCGTCCACATCGGTGGGCAGAAAGAAAAACACCGGCGCCGACACTACCCAGACGATGCCGCTGGCGATCAGGACCGTACGATAGCGCGGGCTGGCGCGTCCCGCCCCCCGCGCCATGGCAAAGCAGATAACGGCGAGGGCAACGCCCAGGGCATAGACCAGATACACGTGGATGACCCAGCCGTCGCTGTCCGCATCGCCGTATTCGTTACGTGCGCCGATCAGAAAAACCAACAGACCGAAGAGAACGAGCGCGACGATCCCAACGCTCCAGCCCCGGTTCCCCAAATGCACATGCGCGGCCGAGACCGCCAACCCGATCAGCGCCGCTGAAAAGGCGTAGAGGCCAATATCAACAATGAACTCATAGCGCCCCGCCCCGAGATCGCTGATCGTATCGGCAATCCAGTCGTGATCCGGCACTACAATATCCGCGATCAGGATGGACACCGCGAGAGCGGCACACCCAAAAAGCGCAAGGAAACTGAAGAACCGCAAAAGCCCCTGCTGCTCGGTCGTCTCAACATACATGCCGGGATCGGTCTTCGCTGTCTTTGTCATTGCGGTTCCTCGAAGCTGAAAAACCAACATGCAAAGAGGCGATTGGTTCCTGTTCCCGGCAGGCGGTTCGAAAAAGGCGGGATGAGCATCCCGCGGGAACCGTTCCCCGCGGACATTCTTCGAGGCTTGGACGGGCGGTCCGGTCCTACCTGAAACGGTCCGCCAGTTTCTGAAGCATCGTGCGCTCGTCCAACGGCTCCGGTTCCGGCTCGGCCACCGGCGCGGGTTTTTTGGCCGGTTTGGCTTCCGGCGCTTTTGCCTGCTTCTGCGGTTTGTTCGGTGCAAGCCGCCTTGCCACCGCATTCATGAACCCGGAGTTATCCCCCCTCACCAGATCGTCCGCACCTTCCGAGATGCCGTCCAGCATCGGCTCCAGCCAGTCATTGTCGTATTTTGAAAAATCGCCGAGCACGTAATTCGACACCAGCCGCTTGTCGCCTGGATGCCCGATCCCGATCCGCACCCGCGAAAACCCCGGCCCCAGATGCGCGTCAATCGATCGCAGCCCGTTATGCCCCGCATGACCGCCGCCGGTCTTGATACGGAGTTTGCCAGGTGCCAGGTCAAGCTCATCGTGAAACACGATGACGTCCTCAAGCCCCAGCTTGTAAAACTTCATCGCCGCCTGCACCGCATCCCCGGACAGGTTCATGTATGTCTCCGGCTTTTGCAGCAGCACCTTCTCCCCGCCCAGGCGGCCCTCGGAAATGACGCCGTTAAATTTGCTCCGCCACGGACCGAATCCATGCCCGGACGCGATGGCATCGACGGCCATGAAACCAACATTGTGACGGTTGGCCGAATATTTCGCACCAGGGTTCCCAAGACCAACGAGAAGCTTCACGAAACGTCTCCTTTCCGTGCAATCTGCGCCATTTGACTCACAATCTGTGCCATCTGACTCTCAATCTGTGCCAAATTCATGCTCATCTGTGCCAAATGAGTCACCGGATGCGCCACCTCAAAAGCAAAACGCGCCACGATTTCCCGTAGCGCGTTCCGTATTTCATCACGTTCGAGGCGGAAATTATTCCTCGGAAGCCTCTGCGGTTTCTTCCGCTGCCTCAGCCTCATCACCGGCTTCCTCATCGTCCTCGGAGCGCAGGCTCGAAGGTGCCTGGATGTTGCCGATAACGAAGTCACGGTCGATGGTCGGACGGGTGCCTTTCGGCAGGTCGACCTCGGAAATGTGAATGGTATCACCCACTTCCTTGCCGGCCAGGTCCACGGTAAGGTGGTCTGGGATGTTGCCTGCGGTCACGCGAAGCTCAACCTCGTTCCGAACAACGGTCAGAACGCCGCCACGTTTGATGCCCGGGCAGGTTTCCTCGTTGATGAACTCAACGGGAATCATCAGGCTCACGCGGGACTTGTCACCCAGACGCAGAAAATCCACATGCGTCGGCAGGTCTTTTACAACGTCACGCTGCACACCACGGCAGATCACGTGGTTTTTCTCGCCATCAACATTCACGTCGATCAGGGTCGAGAGGAACTTGCCAGCGTGCAGACGCTTCAGCAACTCATTGAATTTCACGTTGATTTTGATGGGCTCTTTGTTGCCACCATAAATCACGCCTGGGACCAGACCTGCTTTGCGTGCCCGTCGAGCGGCCCCCTTGCCGCTTTCGGTGCGCGCCGTAGCGTCGAGAACCGGTGTCTCTTTTGCCATTGGCTTTTTCCTTTTTTCAGTGTCAGGTGGCCTTCCTCCAAGGGTGTAGGGCCACGAATGCGCGCGTCTATATGACCCCGCCCGGAATGTGAAGCCTTAATTGCGCTCCCGACCCGCTTGTGGTCCGGTGGGGTGTGACTATAGTGCCGAAAAAACAGTAGCCTGAAGCGAAAGTCCTTCCATGTCCGCACCCCGCGTTGCCCTGCTAGTGACATGTCTTGTTGACATGTTTCGCCCCTCCGTTGGTTTCGCAACGGTAAAACTGCTGGAGGACGCTGGCTGCACCGTCGAGGTTCCCCAGCGCCAGACCTGCTGTGGCCAACCCGCCTGGAATTCGGGCGACCGGGAGCACGCAAAGGCCCTGGCCGCCCAGGTTATCGAGGAATTTGAAGGATTTGACTACGTTGTTGCCCCCTCCGGCTCCTGCGCCGCGACGGTGGTTAAGGACTATACGGAAATGTTTAAGGGCGATGAGGCCATGGTCACCCGCGCGAAGGCTCTTGCAGCGAAAACCCATGAAATCACGTCCTTTTTGACCGATGTGCTCGGTATCAACGACGTGAAACAGGCCCTGACGACCTCCGTGACATATCACGACAGCTGCTCCGGCCTGCGCAGCCTTGGCGTCTCCGAACAGCCCCGCAAGCTTCTGGGCTCGGTTGAGGGGCTGGAACTGCGGGAAATGGTTGAGAACGATGTCTGCTGCGGTTTCGGCGGCACGTTCTGCGTCAAGTTTCCCGACGTCTCAAACTCAATGGTTTCCGACAAAACCCGCAACATCGCGGATACCGGTGCGGACATGGTACTGGCCGGTGATCTCGGCTGTCTGATGAACATGGCCGGCAAGGCCAGCCGCGAGGGTCGCAACTTCAAGGCCCGGCATGTCGTTGAAATCCTTGCCGGAGATACCAAAACCCCTGCCATCGGAGAGGACAAATGAGCGGACACGTCCCGACCTCCTCGGCCTTTAAAAGCAACTCCCAGGAGGCGCTGGTCAATCGCAACCTTCAGGCCGCCCTGCGCGGGTCCCGCGGCAATTTCATCGCCAAGCGTGCCGCGGCGCGGGCGAATGTCCCCGAGTTTGACGACATCCGGGATCAGGCGCGGGACATGAAGAACCATGTTCTTGCCAATCTCGACCTCTATCTGGAAGCCTACGAGAAAAAGGTCACGGAAGCGGGCGGGCATGTTCACTGGGCCGAAACCGCCGAGGACGCGCGGCGGATCGTTCTTGATATCTGTCGGAAATCAAACGCGAAAACCGTGAACAAGGGCAAGACGATGATCTCCGAGGAATGCGGGATCAACGACCATCTTGCCGAGAACGGAATCAAGCCCGTCGAGACCGACCTCGGCGAATACATCATCCAGCTGCGCGGCGAGATCCCCAGCCATATCATCGCTCCCGCCGTCCATGTCACCGTGCCGGAGATTGAGGAGGCCTTCCGCAAGCATCACGCACACCTGCCCCCGGACCGTGACCTGTCGGAACTGGCCAGCCTTCAGGCCGAGGCCCGTTCGGAGCTTCGCGCCAAGTATTTCGAGGCCGAGGTTGGCATCACCGGTGCAAACATGCTCATCGCGGAGACCGGACAGTCGGTGATCGTGACGAACGAGGGCAACGGCGACCTGTCCCAGTCACTGCCCAAAGTCCATATCGTCATGGCATCGCTGGAAAAAATCGTCCCAACCCTTGAGGACAGCGCCACACTCCTGCGTCTTTTGGCGCGATCGGCCACGGGTCAGGAAATGTCTGTCTACACGACATTTTCCAGCGGACCCAAACGCAGCGAGGACCCGGACGGGCCGGAGGAATACCACGTCGTTCTGCTCGACAACGGCCGGTCGAACATGATCGGCACGGAGTTCGAGGAAATGCTCCGCTGCATCCGCTGCGGCGCCTGCATGAACCACTGCCCGGTCTACCAGAGCGTTGGTGGCCACGCCTATGGCTGGGTCTATCCAGGGCCGATGGGCGCCGTTCTGACGCCCTCCCTGATCGGCGTGGAGGAAGGCGGCCAGCTGCCCAACGCATCTACCTTCTGCGGCCGTTGCGAGGCCGTGTGCCCCATGCGGATCCCTCTGCCAAAGATGATGCGAAGCTGGCGTGAACGGGAATTTGAGAAGAACCTCACCCCGTCGGCCACCCGCTACGGGCTCGGCGTCTGGGCCTGGGCCGCACAGCGCCCCTGGGCCTACCGGCTTGCAGCGCGTATTGCCAACCGTTCGCTGGGGATCACGGGCAAATCAAAATTCTCAAAACTGCCGCTCGCGGGCGGCTGGACGAAGTTCCGTGACTTCCCCGCTCCGCAGGGCGGCACCTTCATGGACCAGTGGAAGGCAGGCAAACGATGAGCGCCCGAGACACCATCCTGGCCCGCGTCCGTGACGCCGCGCTGGCCCGCCCGGAAGCCGCAACCAACCGCGAGGCCCAGGTGGCTGAGCGCATGACCGTCGGTCCCAAAGGCATCATACCCCACCAGGGTCAGGCCACGGGGCCGCAGAAACTGCGCCAGTTTCTTGAGAAACTCGAAGCGAATGACACTACCGTCACGCGGGTCTCAAGCGAGGACGAGATTGCCCATGCCGTGGCGCGGGAACTGCGCAAGCGCAACCTGCCCGCCGCGATCCGGATGGGCGAGGACCCGATGTTCCACGCCCAGGACTGGGGGTCACTGGATGTCTCACGCGGTCCGGGACGGCTGGAGGAACCCGTTACGCTCAGCCGGGCGCAGTTTGCCATCGCGGAGACCGGCACGCTGGTCCTGACCTCCGGACCCGACAACCCGGTGACGCTGACTTTCCTCGGCGAAACGCATTTTGTGGTTCTGCGCACCGAGGATCTGCGATCCGGCTTCGAGGACATGTGGGGCGACTTCCGCAAACGGGGACTGGACCCGCGGACAGTCAACATGGTCAGCGGACCGTCACGGTCTGCGGATATTGGTCAGGTGCTGCAACTCGGCGCCCACGGGCCGGTTGCGCTGCACCTGTTCATGGTGGGCTGAGGCGGTATTCCGGCCCGATGAGGCGGAATGTTTTTAGATATCAACGCCCAGGGCTTCAGCGACGGTAAAAATGTCCTTGTCGCCGCGGCCGCACATGTTCATGACCATGATGTGGTCCTTCGGCAGGTCCGGCGCGATTTTGGTCACATGGGCAAGTGCGTGGGACGGCTCCAGCGCCGGGATGATGCCCTCAGTCACGCAGCACAGCTTGAACGCCTCAAGCGCCTCCTTGTCGGTCACGCTGACATATTCAACACGGCCAATGTCGTGCAGCCATGAATGCTCCGGCCCAATGCCGGGATAGTCGAGGCCTGCCGAGATGGAATGGCCCTCAATGATCTGGCCGTCCGCGTCCTGCAACAGATAGGTGCGGTTGCCGTGCAAAACGCCCGGGCGACCACCGGTGAGCGACGCGGCGTGCTCCATGCGGTCGTCAACGCCATGTCCGCCGGCCTCAACGCCGATGATGCGCACGTCGGTGTCATCGAGGAATGGGTGGAACAGGCCCATGGCGTTTGAGCCACCACCGATGCAGGCCACGAGCGAGTCCGGCAGACGGCCTTCCCGCTCCTGCATCTGATCGCGGACTTCTTTGCCGATGATGGACTGGAAGTCACGCACCAGCGCGGGATAGGGGTGCGGGCCGGCAACGGTGCCGATGCAGTAGAAGGTCTCGTCCACATTGGTGACCCAGTCGCGCATGGCCTCGTTCATGGCGTCCTTCAGTGTCGCGGCACCGGCCTTCACAGCCACGACCTCGGCCCCGAGGAGCTTCATGCGGAATACGTTGGGCTTCTGACGCTCCACATCCGTGGCCCCCATGAAAACCACGCATTTCAGTCCAAACCGGGCGCAGACGGTTGCCGTGGCCACACCGTGCTGACCGGCGCCGGTTTCCGCGATGATCCGGGTTTTGCCCATGCGACGGGCAAGCAGGATCTGGCCCAGCACGTTGTTGATTTTGTGGGCGCCGGTGTGGTTCAACTCGTCGCGCTTGAGATAGATTTTTGCCCCACCGAGGTGCTCCGTCAGGCGCTCGGCGTGATAAAGCGGGCTGGGCCGACCCACGTAATGCTTCCAAAGATCGTCCATTTCAGCCCAGAAAGTCGGGTCGGTCTTGGCCTTTTCGTATTCGGCCTCAAGGTCGAGGATCAGCGGCATGAGCGTCTCTGAGACGAAGCGTCCGCCGAAATCACCGAAACGGCCCCGCTCGTCAGGACCGGCACGAAGGGAGTTGGGAGTGTTGACGTTCATGGATCGTTTCGCCTTTTGGAATGGCTCATGCCTGGTTTGGCCGTTGTAAACAGGCCGCAACGGCACGTCGAGAGGGAACCGGTCAGGAGGCGGCGTTGGCCTGCTTCACAAATGACCGGATGAGATCGTGGTCCTTGTACCCTGCACGGCTCTCAACGCCGGAGGACACATCGACCTGGGTCGCGCCGGTGAACCGGATGGCCTCGCCCACGTTTTCGGGATTGAGACCACCGGCGAGCAGCCAGGGCACCGTCCATTTCCGCTGCTGGATGAGGCTCCAGTCGAAGGCCTGACCATTGCCGCCGGGACGGTCCGCGTTGGGGTCGGGGCGCGCATCGACCAGAACCATGTCGGAAACCTCGCTATAGGCGTCCAACGCCTCGAGGTCCTCATGGGTCGCAACGCCCACGGCCTTCATCACGGGCAACTCGAAGCGCTCCCGCACCTCACGCACGCGGTCGGGGCTCTCGTGGCCGTGCAGCTGGATCATGTTCAGCGGAATGGCCTCGAGGATCGCGGCCAGGTCCTCGTCGCTCGCGTCCACGGTCAGCCCCACGCCCAGAACGTCACCGGTCAGGGCCGGGGCGATCCAGGCGGCATCGCCGAGCGTGATGTTGCGGGGGGATTTCGGGAAGAAGACGAAGCCCACATAGGTGGCACCCGCCTCCGCCGCGACCCGGACATCGGCGCGGGTTCTAAGACCGCAGATCTTGACTTTCATGAGTGTGCGTCAGTTCCCAAGGATGGCAAGCACGTCGTCCTTGGGCTTGTTGACCTCCCGACGCAGGCCTTCCATCTCACGCTTGAGGTTGTCGGCCTCGCGGATTTTCTGTGACGCCAGGCGGCGGTGTTTGTATTCGCGCAGGTACTCAAAGAGGTAGCCGATCACGAGGCCGATCACGATCGAACAGAGGATGACCACGAAAAGCGGGACCTCGAAACGCATTCCCGGCATCAGGTGGTCGAGCGCCGAAGGCAGCATGTTGAGCGTTACAAGCTCACGGTTGGCAACCGACAGCACAACGATCGCCAGAAGGATAACCGCGAGGATAATGATTTTTACAGTCCGCATACGCGCCCCCAGAGTTCAGTGCCGCGAAACTATTCCTCGTTCAGGCGTTCGCGAAGCAGTTTACCAGTCTTGAAAAAAGGAACAAATTTTTCCTCAACCTCGACGGCATCCCCGGTGCGGGGGTTGCGTCCCTGCCGGGCGTCGCGCCGTTTGACGGAGAACGCGCCAAAGCCGCGCAGCTCAACACGGTGACCATCCGCCATGGCCTCAATAATTTCATCAAAGATGGTACCCACGATACGCTCAACGTCACGTTGATACAGGTGCGGGTTTTCTTCGGCAATCTTCTGAATCAGTTCGGATTTGATCATCGCCGTCCCTATTGAATCGTTGTCAGTGTTTTTTCCGCTAACACCAGGAATTCAGATTTCCTTATGCAGGCATATTGGCAGGATTCACTGACCGATGGAATAGAGCATTAAGTCGCCTTGGCCGGAAATTTCCGAAAGAAATGTCTTGCTGATGCCGATTCTGCCCAATAATCGACCCAGAAGCGGTTCATCTTGCTCAATTTTCCAATCGTAGACCGGAAGGGACCCGACGCCCGGCCGCTGCGAATCGAGCCAGGCCAGGGCCTCGGCCTCGCCTCCGAGTTCATCCACGAGGCCATTTGCCACCGCAAGACGTCCGGTAAAAATTCCACCATTGGCGACTTCCGAAAGCTCCGTCCCGGACAGGCCACGACGTTCGCCAACCAGGTCGCGGAACCAGACGAAACTCTCGGCGACCAGCGCCTCATCACGGGCCCGGGCCGCGGGATTTGTTGGACGCCAGGGCGAGGGCTCGGCCTTGAGTTCAGATGATCTGACCGTTTCCACCTCGATGCCGAGGCGGTCGAGAACATTGGTCAGGTCCGGGTATTCCATGATGACGCCGATGGATCCGGTGACGGTATTGCCGCGGGCAACGATGTGGTCGGCCGCGATGGCGGCAACGTAGCCGCCGGATGCCGCGACCTCGCTCATGACGGCGACCACGGGCCGGTCCTCGGCGATTTTGCGAATGGAGGCGAACAGCGCCTCGGACCCGGCGGTTGTGCCGCCTGGGGAATTGATGCGGAGGATCACGGCTTTGGCGTCCTGGTCACGCGCCAGGTCGCCCAACAGGTCATCGCGCTCGATGCTGTCGGAGATGATACCGTTGATCTGGTAGCGGGCCACATGCTCACGGCTGCCGCGGAAACTGTCGGAAAAGGCAAAAAAGGAAATTACAATTGCCAGAAGGACCGCAACGAAGAAGCCCTTCCAAAATGCGGAGCGGCGCCACTTCCGGCGCCGCTCCTCGTAGAAATCACGCTCAATGGCGTTCATGGTTGGATCAGTCGTCCTGCTGCTTCAGGGCCGCACCAAGGATGTCACCGAGGGACGCACCGGAATCGGAGGAACCGTACTGTTCAACGGCCTCTTTTTCCTCTGCAATCTCACGGGCCTTGATGGACAGGCCGAGACGGCGGGATTTCGGATCGATATTGGTAACCCGTGCATCGACCTTGTTACCAACCGTGAAGCGCTCGGGGCGCTGCTCAGAGCGGTCGCGGCTGAGGTCGGAGCGGCGGATAAAGCTCTTCATGCCGTCGTACTCGACCTCGATGCCACCGTCCTCGATTGCGGTCACGGTGACTGTTACAACGTCGCCGCGCTTCACGCCTTCAACGGCATCGGCAAACGGATCGCCGTCAACAGCCTTGATGGAGAGCGAGATGCGCTCCTTCTCGATGTCAACGTCGGTGACAACGGCATTGACCATGTCGCCCTTGCGGAAGTCCTGGATGGCTTCCTCGCCCGGACGGTCCCAGTCGATGTCGCTGAGGTGAACCATGCCGTCGATGTCGCCCTCAAGACCGATGAACAGACCGAATTCGGTGATGTTCTTGACCTCTCCCTCAACCGGCGTGCCGTTCGGGTGGGTTGCGGCAAAGGTTTCCCACGGATTACCCTGGGTCTGCTTCAGACCAAGGCTGACACGGCGTTTCGCGGTGTCGATTTCCAGGACGATGACCTCAACTTCCTGGCTGGTGGAAACGATTTTGCCCGGGTGGACGTTTTTCTTGGTCCAGGACATCTCGGAGACGTGGACCAGACCCTCAACGCCCGGCTCCAGCTCAACAAACGCACCGTAGTCGGTGATGTTGGTGACGCGACCGGTGTGACGGCTGCCCAGCGGGAACTTGGATTCAACAGCGTTCCAGGGATCGTCCTGAAGCTGTTTCATGCCGAGCGAAATGCGCTGGGTGTCCTTGTTGATCTTGATGACCTGTACCTTGACGGTTTCGCCAATGTTCAGGATCTCGGACGGGTGGTTGACCCGGCGCCATGCCATGTCGGTAACGTGCAGAAGACCGTCAACACCGCCCAAGTCAACGAACGCACCGTATTCGGTGATGTTCTTGACCACACCGTCGATGGTGTTGCCTTCCTGGAGCTTGCCGATAACCTCGGCGCGCTGTTCGGCACGGCTTTCCTCAAGAACGGCACGGCGGGACACAACGATGTTGCCACGACGGCGGTCCATTTTCAGAACCTGGAACGGCTGCGGCATGTGCATCAGCGGGCCTGCGTCGCGCACGGGGCGCACATCCACCTGGGAGCCGGGAAGGAACGCAACCGCGCCACCCAGATCGACGGTGAAACCACCCTTGACGCGACCGAAGATTGCACCCTCGACGCGCTCTTCCTTCTCGAATGCCTTCTCGAGACGGTCCCAGGCGGCCTCACGGCGGGCCTTGTCACGGCTCAGAACGGCTTCGCCTCGGGCATTCTCAACACGGTCGAGGTAAACCTCGACGGTGTCACCCACCTCAATCTCGGGGGCTTTGCCGGGGGCGCTGAATTCCTTAAGATCGACGCGGCCTTCCATTTTGTAGCCTACGTCGATGATGGCCTGTCCAGCCTCGATGGCTAGGACGGTGCCTTTGACGACGGAACCCTCGTCGGGGGTAACAAGCTCGAAGCTCTCATTCAGAAGAGCTTCAAAATCTTCCATTGTTGCCGTACCTGGCATATAGTTCTCCAAAGTTCATGTTTCTGGCCGGGCGGTTGATTCCACCGGTCTTTCACGGAAATGAACCTGCAAAAACAGCGCCTTTCGGCTGAGACGCTGTCTCAAACCATCAAAGGCGCTCGTTAATCCAGGCTGTCGCCTGCTCGACGGCCGCGTCTATAGACAATTTTGTCGTATCCAGCAAGTGGGCGTCGCCGGCCGCAACCATGGGGGCGGTATCCCGTCCGGCATCCCTTGCGTCGCGGGCCTGGAGGTCGGCCAGAACCTGCTCAAAACTCTGTCCGTTGTTGAGCTCCGCATGGCGGCGGGCGGCCCGGACCTCGTCAGACGCGGTGACGAAAAGCTTCACATCCGCATCCGGGCAAATCACCGTGCCGATGTCTCGGCCGTCCAAAACCGCACCACCCTCGCGGCGGGCGAAGGCGCGCTGAAATTCGAGCAGGGCGTCACGAACTTCCGGCAATGCGGCAACCTTGGAGGCGGCCTGACCGGCACGGGAGGTGCGGAGATCGTCGCGGTCCATGTCGTCCTCGGTCAGACGCCGGGCAATTTCCACCGCCCAGTGGGGGTCGAGCACTCCCTGTCCGTCATGGAGGGCGATGACACCAACAGCACGGTAGAGAAGCCCGGTGTCGAGATAGCGAAAGCCAAAATCGTTTGACAGACGACGTGAAATCGTACCCTTACCCGCAGCCGCCGGTCCGTCCACCGCAACGGTAAATTTCATGCCATCCTCCCTACTTTGGTATCGAGAAATACGGTCCCAGGTGGTTGCATGCAAACGGATTTCCCCTTGAGCGGGCCGATGCGGGCGAACCTTCCAAAATTTAAACCGGCTGCCCAGGCAAAAGGCACTCGCGAAAACGTGAGGTTCAGACCTGCGCCGGGACGGCGTGGACGATCTCGGCGCCAAGACCGCGCATCAGGTTCACAAAATCCGGGAAGCTGGTGGTGATCGGGTTGCCATCGTCGACGGTCACCCGGTCGCGGGTACTCAGGCTCAGGCAGAGGAACGACATGGCGATGCGGTGATCGAGACGGCTTTCCACCGTGGCGCCGCCCGCAACACCGCCCGACCCCTGCCCGTGGACGATCATAAAGTCGGGTCCCTCCTCGACGGTCACGCCGCAGGCCTCGAGGCCGCTGGCCATGGCGTCGATGCGGTCCGATTCCTTGACGCGCAGCTCCTTCACGCCACGCATGACGGTTTTTCCTTCGGCATTGGCGGCCAGAACCGTCAGGATCGGATATTCGTCGATCATGGAGGCGGCGCGCTCCGGCGGAACCTCGACGCCTTTCAGTGCTGAGAACCGCACGATCAGGTCCGCGACGGGTTCGCCGCCTTCCTCGCGGCAGTTGGAAAACTCGATGTCGGCGCCCATTTCGCGCACGGTTTCATAGAAGCCGGAACGGGTCGGATTGAGGCTGACGCCTGGCACGGTGATTTCCGAGCCCTCAACCAGCAGCGCGGCCGCTACCGGGAACGCGGCTGAGCTGGGGTCACGCGGCACGGAGACGGTCTGCGCGGTCAGTTCGGGCTGGCCGGTCAGGGTGATGACGTTGCCCTCATCTGTCCGCTCGGTCGAAATGGTCGCCCCAAAACCCGCGAGCATCCGCTCGGTGTGATCGCGTGTCGCCTCCCGCTCGGTCACGACAGTTGTGCCTGGCGCATTCAGGGCGGCCAGCAAAACGGCCGATTTGACCTGAGCCGAAGGCATTGGTGTCGTGTATTTGGCGGGTGTCGGATTGGCAGCCCCCACAATGGTCAGGGGCAGTTTGCCACCGCGACGCCCCCAGGAACGGGTACCGAAGAGTTCCAGCGGATCGGTGATGCGACCCATTGGGCGGCTGCGCAGGCTTGCGTCACCTGTGAAGGTTGCGGAAATGTCGCAGGTGGCCATTGCACCCATGATAAGCCGCACGCCCGTACCCGAATTGCCGCAGTCGATGACATGATCCGGTTCGCGGAACCCGCCGACCCCGACGCCATGGACGGACCACTCACCCTCGCCCTTGCGCTCGACCTGGGCCCCGAACGCCTGCATGGCGCGGCCGGTGTCCAGAACGTCATCGCCCTCCAGCAGACCGGTGATTTTGGTCTCACCTATTGAAAGCGCGCCGAGGATCAGCGACCGGTGGGAAATCGACTTGTCGCCGGGAACGGTTGCGATGCCGGAAAGACCACGGGTGGCGCGGGCGAAAACGGGTTTGGGCTCTCCATGTGACGACACGGTCATTCCTTTCGGTAAATTCGGCGAAGTCTTTAGAGTATCCTGGTTCGCTGGTCCACCAAGGCTGATAACCGTTCGCGCTATTTCCGAATGAATGTCAGATAATGCGGACTGCGACCGGCCGCGAGCGCCTTCGCCTCATAGCGCGTGCCGGGCCAGTCGGACCAGGCGACGCTCCAGTCGGGCTTCTCAGGCGTAGCGATGTCAAACGTCTGATGGGCCTCGACCACCTCCAGCGCGTGCTCGACATATTGCGGGATGTCCGTAGCGAGGCGCAGATGCGTCCCCGGTTTCATCACGCGTTGAAGCCCATCGAGATTACCGGGGTTGATGAAGCGGCGGCCCGCATGCCGGGATTTGGGCCAGGGGTCGGGGTAGAGCACAAACACGCGGTCGAGACTGTTTTCGGGCAGCAGTTCGATCATGTCCCGCGCATCGCTGGGATGGACCCGAACATTTGAAAGCCCCTGGGCGTCGATCTTGGCAAGCAGTTTTGCCACACCGTTCACGTAGGGCTCGCACCCGATCATGCCGACATCAGGGTTCTGCGACGCCTGGTGCGCCAGATGCTCGCCGCCGCCAAAACCGATCTCAAGCCAGACCGGACGCGTGTCACCGAACAGGGCGGGCAAATCCACCGGATGACGGTCAGGGTCCTCGGGGCCGGCCACCCCGGGGATGTTCACCCGGGGGAGCAGTTCCCCGATCAGCCGTTCCTGCGACGGTTTCAGCGCTTTGCCCTTGCGGCGGCCATACAGTTTGCGCCGTATCCACGGCTGCTCCCCGGCGGGGGTCTCATCAGTCATGTTCTGGTCCGGTCAGATCCTGGTCAGGCGCCTATACAGCCGCCTTCAGCGCATCTGTCAAATCGGTCCGCTCCCAGGAGAAGCCGCCATCCGCATCGGGCTCACGTCCAAAATGGCCGTAAGCTGCGGTGCGCTGGTAAATCGGGCGGTTCAGGCCGAGATGGGTCCGGATACCATGCGGGCTGAGATCCATCACGCTGGACACGGCTTTTTCGATCACCTCTTCCGGCACGGTGCCGGTGCCGAACGTGTCCGCATAGATCGACAGCGGCCGGGCCACGCCGATGGCGTAGGAGACCTGCAGAACGCATTTCTTCGCCAGGCCGGCGGCGACGATGTTTTTCGCGAGATAACGGGCGGCATAGGCTGCGGAGCGGTCCACCTTGGTGGGGTCCTTGCCGGAGAATGCACCGCCGCCATGCGGGGCCGCGCCGCCGTAAGTGTCCACGATGATCTTGCGGCCGGTCAGACCGGCATCGCCATCCGGACCACCGATTACGAACTTGCCCGTGGGGTTCACGTGCCAGATCGTGTCGTCAGTCAGCCACCCCTCAGGCAGAACGGAACGGACATAAGGTTCAACCATCTCGCGCACGTCGGCGGACGTCATGTTGCCGTCGAGGTGCTGGGTTGAGAGAACGAGCGAGGACACGGAGACCGGGCGGCCATCCACATACTGCAGGGAAAGCTGCGTCTTGGCATCGGGGCCAAGACGGCGCTCCATGCGGCTCTTGCGCGCCTCCGCGAGGCTGCGCAAAATGGCATGGGAGTAATGGATCGGTGCGGGCATGAGCGCCGGGGTTTCATCGGTCGCGAAACCGAACATGATGCCCTGGTCGCCGGCGCCCTCCTCCTTGTTCTCGGAGGCGTCGACGCCCTGCGCAATCTGTTCGGACTGACCATGCAGCAGGTTCAGGACGGAAAGGGTTTCCCAGTGGAAACCTTTCTGCGCGTAGCCGATGTCACGGACACAGTCGCGGACGATCTGCTCAACCTTACTTAGAATCCCTGGTGCACCCCGGACCTCACCGCCAACGACGACCCGGTCAGTGGTCGCGAAGGTCTCGCAGGCCACGCGGGCCTCCGGATCCTCAGTGAGAAAGGCGTCAAGAACAGCATCTGAAATGCGGTCACAGACTTTATCCGGGTGGCCCTCGGACACCGATTCAGACGTAAAGAGGTAATTTCCCCGACTGCTCATGATCAGCACCTGTCGTCAAAAGAGTTATTTGTTCAGGTGCTTCCCTACGACAGTGCAACGTAAATGGTCAACGGCCGAAGGGACGGCCCTTACGCTGTTCAGCAGACAGGGAGCGAACCAGAGCCAGAACCGATGCACGCGTGTCACTGTCGGTGATCACGGAAAACGCATCGGTCAGAACCCGGATCTCGTCCGAATTCGCCGCGACGGCCTGAACCGGCGTGCCCGCATCCTGGGTGCCTTCGGACGCAATACCCTCGAAGAAGTATTCCGGACCTACACCGAGAAACAGCGCGATCTGGTACAGACGGCCCGCGCCAATCCGGTTCGAGCCCTTCTCGTATTTCTGGATCTGGGAGAAAGTAACTCCAAGATGACGGCCAAGACGGCCCTGACTGATTTTGAGGGACTCACGACGGGCACGCATTCTTTGCCCGACATGCTTATCCACTATATTCGCAAATGAGGTAACAGACACTCTTCAACCCACCTAGTACTCTATACAATCTGAAAATCCCCCCGGTCTTACTGCCCGGTTCAATCCCGATACTGGAAATCAGGATCCTCAGTTACTCCTGAAACGAGTTATTGTCTTTCGCGGATGGAAACGCAACCAATAACTTTTAGTAGAGTTAACATAAAAATTGAGACAACTACGACAATCGCCGGAAAATCACCGAAGCGGGAATAGGGGGTTGGCGGGAGAGAATTTGGCAGATCGGCGTCGATGGAGCCAAATTCCCCTAAATTTAAAGAACTTATGACACGCCCCCGGGCGTCGATAATCGCGGAGATCCCCGTGTTGGCCGCCCGCGCCATGGGCAGACCCTGTTCAATCGCGCGAACACGGGCCTGATCGAAATGCTGTTGCGGTCCCGAATATTTACCAAACCAGCCGTCGTTGGTGACCTGAATTAGCCACTCCGGGCGAATCCCCGGTGCCTGCATTTCATGCGGAAAGACCGCCTCGTAGCAGATAAGGGGCAGAAAACTTGGCAAATTTTCTGTCGCAAGAGCCACCGGACCGGGCCCTGCGGAGAAGCCCGTTCCGGTTAATCCGGTAATGCCGAGACGCCCGACAAGATGACCCAGCGGCATGTATTCACCGAACGGTACAAGATGATGTTTGTCGTAATCCGCAATTACTTCGCCATCCGGCCCAAGAACGGCCAGCGAATTAAACCATCTGTTTCCGGCTTCAGTCCGCTCCAATCGCCGTATGCCGAGTATGACTTCGGCACCGTCTCCGGCCGCGTCGGTGATCAGCTTTTGATAATGGGGCTGCTCGCCGAGCAGGAACGGGACCGCCGTCTCCGGCCAGATTACCACGTCAGGTGCACGTTCCGCCGGTTTGCGGGTTTCACTGAGCAGGCGTTCGAAAAAGACCGGCTGGTACTCCGGAAGCCATTTCAGATGCTGCGCGGCATTGGGTTGTACTATGCGCACGCGGAGGGGCTCCGTGCGTTCCGGAATTGGCCGATTGTGCTGCCAGATACCGAAACCAAAACATGCCGCGATCAATGCAACTGCAACCGTGCCGGTCCGAAGGCTTAAATGCCCGAGCATAAGACCGGCCAGCAGCGTGAGAAAACCTAGGCCGTGTGAACCAATAACCGAGGCGACCTGAATGGCGGGCGTGTCGACCCACATGTATGCCAGAAGGCCCCAGGGAAATCCGGTCAGGATATGGGCGCGCGCGAATTCGGTGGCGGCCCAGCAACAGACCAGCAGGAGCGTGGGCGACCTGCCCGAAACGGAAAGGTGCCGGGCAAACCCAAAAGCAATCGCCCAGAACAGAGCGAGACCGCCGGTCATGCCGATCAGGGCAAAAGGTGCCATCCAGCCGTGGATTTCGGGCTGAACCATGAAAGGTTCAACCAGCCAGTTCAGCAGAACGCAGAAATATCCGAGGCCCACCAGCCATCCGACCCGCGCGGCACCACGCGGCCCGGTCGCGCCCTCAAGGCGCCATAGAATGACCGGAAGGGCCAGGACCGGGAGCCAGAATTGTGACACGGGCGCATGCCCGAGCGCCAGAACCATACCGGCCAGCAGGGAGCACAACACCCCCCGCCAGCCCGTCAGGTCGCGGATCCGCGCCCGAATCCCTGTCATCCGGGGCGCATCTATTCGGCGGCTTTGGCGATCGTGCCGGTGGAATGATCCGTCTTGATGCTGACCCGCAAACGTTTGATCCGTCGCGCATCCGCGTCGAGAATTTCGAACTCGTGGCCGTCCTCGTGGATCACGATCTCGCCCCTCTCCGGCACGCGACCGGCGATGCGGAACACGAGACCACCGAGGGTGTCGACCTCCTCATCCTTGTCGGGCATGGCGAGCGCCAGTCCGGTTTCGGCCTCGAAATCATCAAGCTCCATCCGCGACGCGGCAACGTAGGTGTTGGGGCTTTCCTGAATCAGGAGGCTGCTCTCGTCCTCGTCATGCTCGTCGGCAATCTCACCAACAATCTGTTCCAGCAGATCCTCAATGGTGACAAGACCGTCAACGCCACCGTATTCGTCAATCACCAGCGCCATGTGAATTCGGGCGATCTGCATTTTGTGCAGCAGAACACCGATTGGCATGGAGGGCGGAACATACAGCAGCGGGCGGGCGAGCGTGCGAAGGTCGAAATCATCCGTCGGCTTCCCAAAACCGTAGCGGAGCGCGAAATCCTTCAGATGCACAAGGCCAATGGGCTGGTCGAGATTCTCGGAATAAATCGGCAACCGGCTCCAGGTGTTCGTCTGGAACACCTCCAGAAGCTCATCTATTCCCGATTCAACCGGTACGGCGACAATGTCGGCGCGGGGAACACTCACGTCGTTGACCTTGAGCGACCGCATGTTTTGCAGGTTCACCAGCATGTCCTGGGCCCGCAGGGACTCCGTGGCGTTGGACACCTGAACCGCATTAGGTTCGCGTTCCTCATCACCGGCATTCGAAAACCCGAAGAGGCGCGAAATCATGGACGTTTTGCCAAGACTTTCAGGGTCCGGTTCGTCGGCGCCAGCAACGTTATCGGTGTTGCCCCCGCTAGATTGTTCTTCCATTTCTCCTGTCCAAAAAGATCACGGTCGCTAACCGCGTAGTCTCAATATGGGTTCGCGATATCCAAGGTTGCAAGAATATTCGCCTCAATTCTTTCCATTTCGTAAGCTTCAGCGTCCTCAACATGGTCGAAACCGAGTAAATGCATGATTCCGTGCACAATAAGATGGCTGACATGGCCCTCGAACCTCTTACCGCCGTCCCGTGCCTCCCGTTCACACGTATCGAAGGAAATGGCAATGTCTCCCAGAAAAACCAGACCCGTAGGATCACTGCGCGGAATGTCGCCTTCAAACGCGGGCCATGACAGGACATTGGTTTCGGCATCCTTTCCGCGAAACTCGCCGTTGAGCGTTCGGATGCGCGCGTCGTCGCAGGCCAGAAGACTGATCTCATGCCCCATGGGATCGCGCCCCATTTCCGTCAGGGTCGCAACCGCCGCACGGTCGGCCAGATCCTCAAGGCCCACCGCCTCCCAGCGGCTGTCCTCGACAACCAGATCTACGGGGCCGGTGTCAGCAGGGCTCATGGCATTCAGCTGTCGTAGGGCCTGGCCGTCTCGTAGGCGCGAATGATCTTCGCGACCATCGGATGGCGCACCACGTCCTCGGCCGAGAAACGGGTGAAGCCGATGCCCTTCACGTCACGCAGGACACGCTCGGCCTCGACGAGGCCCGACATGACGCCACGCGGGAGGTCAATCTGGGTCGTGTCGCCGGTAATCACCATGCGGCCGCCCTCCCCCAAACGGGTCAGGAACATTTTCATCTGCATGGTCGTGGCATTCTGCGCCTCGTCAAGCACGACAGCCGCATTGGACAGGGTACGCCCGCGCATGAACGCGAGGGGCGCGATCTCAATCTCGCGGTCCTCGATCATCTTCTGCACCTGCTTGGGCGGGAAGAAATCGTTCAGCGCATCGTAGAGCGGCTGCATGTAGGGATCGACCTTGTCCTTCATGTCGCCGGGCAGAAACCCCAGACGCTCGCCCGCCTCAACCGCGGGGCGGGACAGAATGATTCGATCCACCCGACCCTCAATGAACATCGAGGCGGCCGCGGCAACGGCAAGGTAGGTTTTGCCTGTACCCGCGGGCCCAAGCCCGAAGACAAGCTCGTTCCGAAACAGGTTCCGAACATACTGCTTCTGGGCGGATGTTCTCGGCTCGACGATTTTGCGACGGGTCCGGATTTCCATCTTCTCGCCGCCGAACATTTCCATCTGCGGATCGGCGAGCTGTTTTCGGTCGACCTCTCCGGGTGCGGGGGAATCGCTTCCCATGCGAATCGCGGCGTCAATCTCTCCGGACGACACGGTGCGACCGGCCTCGAGACGCGCATAGAGATTACGCAGCACGCGCTCCGCATCCTGCCGCTCGGGCTCGTCGCCGTGGATGGCCAAATGGTTGCCGCGCCGGTGGATCGCGATGCCCAGCCGTTCCTCGATCTGCACGATGTTTCGGTCCAGTTCGCCACACAGATCGATCAACAGACGATTATCGGGGAACTCAAGAATACTGTCGGACTGGGCGGCACCACCGCCCGTCGGATCCAGATTGTCGATAGGCAAAGGCCCTCCGGCGAAGAATGGACTCAGTGAGGTTTTCAGACTGCCCCAGACATGGGCTTCGTGCAAGGTTGTTGGCCGCCAATTTCAGCCAACGAGTTCACCCGACAGGGAATTTGGTGCCGAGGCCGTAATCCGTACATCGACAATCGACCCGGCCAGAGATTTTGGGGCGTCAAGATGCACTGCCGTCAAATACGGCGATTTGCCCGTCATCTGCCCCGGATTGCGTCCAGGTTTTTCCAGCAGCACCGGCAGGGTGCGCCCAACGAGATTTTCCTGGAACTCCACCTGATACTGTTTGATGAGTGCCTGAAGCCTCTGCAAACGCTCGGATTTCACGTCCTGTGGTACATCCTCGCGCCCGGCGGCGGGTGTACCTGGCCGCGGCGAGTAGATGAAGGAATAGGCGTGGGCGTATCGGACCTGTTCAACAATTCGCAATGTCGCCTCGAAATCCTCGTCCGTCTCGCCAGGAAATCCGACAATGAAGTCGCCTGAGAACGCCATATCCGGACGGGCCGCGCGAATCCGCTCGATCAGCGCGAGATATTCCGCAGCCGTGTGTTTGCGGTTCATGGCCTTGAGAATGCGATCGCTGCCCGACTGCACCGGCAGGTGCAGGTAGGGCATGAGTTTTTCCTCTCGGGCATGAGCGGCGATCAGGTCGTCGGCCATGTCGTTCGGATGCGAGGTTGTATAGCGGATGCGCTGCAGACCCTCGATCTTTGAGAGCCGATCCACGAGACCGGCCAAAGTTACGCCATCAGCATCGCAATAGGCATTCACGTTCTGACCGAGCAGAGTGATTTCGACCACGCCACGTTCGGCCAACTGTCGTGCTTCCTGCTCCACGCGGTCCGCGGGTCGCGAAACCTCGGCCCCGCGGGTGTATGGCACCACGCAGAACGCGCAAAATTTATCGCAGCCTTCCTGGATGGTCAGGAATGCCGTCGGTGATTTGCGCGTCGCGGCCCAGTCGGGGAGATGGTCGAACTTGTCCTCCTCCGGAAAATCGGTTTCGAGGGGCCGTTCACCGGCCTGCACCTGGTCCAGCATTTTTGGCAGGCGATGGTAGACCTGCGGGCCGACCACAAGGTCCACGCCCGGTGCGCGGGAGAGAATTTCCTCACCCTCGGCCTGCGCCACACAGCCGGCGACACCGATGCGCAGGTCCGGATTGGACTGTTTCAGCGGATTGAGGCGACCCAGTTCCGAGTAGACCTTTTCGGCGGCTTTTTCGCGGATATGGCAGGTATTTAACAGAATCAGGTCCGCGTCCTCGGGCGTTTCCGTGCGGGAATAGCCCTTCGGAGCCAGAGCCGCAGCCATCCGTTCGCTGTCATAGACATTCATCTGACAACCATAGGTTTTAACAAACAGCTTTTTCGCGGACTCGGACATCAGAAACTTTCACAAGCAAAAAGTGCGCGGACCCAGCGGCCGCGCACCTCAATTAACGCTGCGGGCAGTGCCGCGCAAGCAGTGGTCAGGACTTGGCGCGCGGCTTGCGGCCCAGTCCAATCTTTTTGGCCAGTTCCTGACGCTTGGCAGCGTAGTTTGGAGCAACCATCGGATAGTCGGGTTTCAGACCCCACTTGCTCCGGTAATCCTCCGGCGTCATGCCATAGGCCGTCATCAGGTGGCGCTTCAGCATTTTCAGCTTTTTGCCATCCTCAAGACAAATAATGTAATCGTCAGTGACCGATTTGCGCACCGGAACCGACGGGGTCAGCTCCACTGCCTTTTCCTCTTCACCGCAAGCCAGTTCGGACAGTTTGCCGAACACGGCCTCGATAAGATCGGGGACGTCGCCCTGCACCACCGCGTTGTTGCCCACATGGGCAGAAACAATCTCCGCGGTCAGCGCCAGTACTTCGCCACGTTCTATGTTATTTTCTTCGCTCATCACGCCTCTTGTTGACCCGGCCGGTCCCCGGCCCATTCGGTCATCTGGTTTTGGAAACGGCATTACAACCAGTCAATAAACTCGTGCGATCAACTGGAGCCATACCTGTTATTTATTTTCCCGCTGCGGGAATGGCAAGTACAATACGCAACTTATTAAGACGCATTTTATCTTATACAGTCACAACGCGGTTACCGTTACACAGGCGAAAGGAGGGCATAAATCACGCACACTCCCTTTAAACCTTTAAATCCACAACCCATGGTTACAATAAGCGCGATTTCCACCCGCGATAAAGTCCCCGAATAATATAGGCGGATATTTGCTGGTAGTTTTCCAGAATTGCTGTCAAAGCAGGATTGCAAAGCTTAAATGGTTAACAAATCACCAGGCAAACGGCAGAACGACCCACAAGTAACGCGGAACGGTCACAAATTACGCATGTCACCGCAACACCGACTCAACATGACGGCCGGGCTGGCCTCCATAGGCACGGCGCTCTTTCTGGTACTGGTGAAGTACTGGGCGGTAAAAACCACCGGATCGCTGTCGATTGGTGCGTCCTTGGCCGATTCCCTCATGGACCTGATGATCTCGTTCAACGGGCTGGTCGGGATTCTGTATGCCGCCAAACCTCCCCGACGATGATCACCGGTTTGGTCACACGTCGATTGAGGACCTGATCGCTCTGGCGCAGTCGATACTCGTGATTGCCGTGGCAGGGTATATTGCATGGCAGGGATGGCTCGGCTTTTTCTCTCCCAGCCCGCTTGTCGCGGAGAGCACCGGGATCGTCGTAATGGCCATTTCCATCCTGGCGACGGCCCTTTTGATAACCTGGCAGGGAAAGGTTGCGGGAGAGACCGGGTCGAAGATTGTGGCGGCTGACCGACTGCACTACCTGTCCGATCTCGTGCCCGCCATTGGCGCAATGATCGCTCTAGCCGCATCGAGCCTGTTCGGGATTGATTGGCTCGATCCCGTCATTGCCCTGGCGGCAGCTATTTTTCTGCTGTTAAATGCCCGCCGCATCGGGATCGCCGCATGGCATTCCCTGATGGACCGGCGGGCCGACATTGACGACATCGAGACGATCCAGAACGTAATCGAGGCTCATCCCAATGTGCTCGGGTTTCACGATCTGAAGACACGCACATCCGGATCGCGGGTCTTTGTGCAGCTCCACCTGGAGCTCGACGGGGCTCTCAGCCTGAACGAGGCCCATGCCATCAGCGCCTCGGTAAAGCATGGCATCCTCGACGCCATGCCCCAGGCTGATGTGATTATTCACAAGGATCCCGTGAAACGCTGATCAGGCACCGGTCAGGCCACGCTGCTCCAGGAGGGCCTCCACGCCGGGCATCTTGCCACGGAAATCCATATAGAGGTCACCGGCCTCGCGCGAGCCGCCAGCACTATAGATGTTGCGTTCAAGTTTTTCGGCCGTGTCCGCGTCAAAGACATCGCCGGTTTCCCGAAAGGCTGCAAACGCGTCCGCGTCCATAACCTCCGACCACATGTAGGAGTAATATCCCGACGAATACCCGTCACCGGAGAATACATGCTGAAAATGCGGCGTGGCATGGCGCATGACAATGGCCTCCGGCATTCCCAGATCGGCCAGGATCTTCTCCTGCATCGCCATCGGGTCCCCGTCAAACGGACGTGAGTGGAAGTCGAGATCCACAAGCGCGGAGGACACATACTCCACCGTCGCGAAACCCTGGTCGTAGTTGCCGGCTGCAAGCAGGCGGTCGAGCAGGTCCTTTGGCATCGGCTCTCCCGTCGCGGCATGTCGCGCGTGGGTGTTGAGCACCTCCGGCGCTTCCAACCAGTGCTCGTAGAGCTGGCTCGGCAATTCCACGAAATCGCGCGCTACGCTTGTGCCGGAAATAAACGGATAGGTCACGTCGGAGAGCAGCACATGCAGGGCATGACCAAACTCATGGAACAGGGTCCGTGCGTCGTCAAACGTCAGCAGGTTAGGCGAACCAGACGGCGCCTTGGCGAAGTTGCAGACATTGACCGCTACGGGGCGCAAGTCCTCATCCAGGCGGCTTTGGCTGCGGAAGGACGAACACCAGGCCCCGGAGCGTTTGGACGACCGGGCGAAGTAGTCGCCAATGAACACGCCCATGTGAGTGGAGCCTTTGCGGACCTCCCAGGCGCGGGCATCCGGGTGATAGAGGGGCACGTCCAGCGGTTCGAACGACAGGCCAAACAATCTGTTGGCCACGTCAAACACGGCGGCGATCATGTTGTCGAGTTGGAGGTATGGCTTGACCTCATCCTCGTCGAGGTCGTGCTCCTCCTTCTGGCGTTTCGCAGAGTAGTAACGCCAGTCCCAAGCCGCCAGCGCATCATTGATACCATCCGCGTGCAGCCGCTCCTCAAGTTTTTCCGCGTCGGCCAACGCCTCGGCCCGTGCTTTCGGCCAAACCGCCATCAAAAGATCGCGCACCCCGTCCGGGGTTTTCGCCATCTGGTTTTCGAGTTTGAACTCGGAAAAATTGCCGTAACCCAGCAGTTCTGCACGCTCCTGCCGCAGTTTCAGTGTCTCGGTCACGATGGCGAGGTTGTCGGTTTCAGCACCATTCGCTCCACGGGCCACCCAGGCCTCGAAGGCTTTACGGCGCAACTCGCGGTTGGGGCAGTTTTGCAGGAACGGCACGATGAGGCTGCGCGACAGCGTTATCACATGGCCATCAATGCCACGGTCGGATGCGGCCTGTGCGGCACTTGCCACAAGCGAAGCCGGGAGCCCTGCGAGGTCGTCTTCGGACAGTTCCATGTGCCACGATTTCTCGTCGGCCAAAACGTTCTGCGAGAACGATGTGCCAAGGGAAGCCAGTCGTTCCAGCACAGCCGCAAGCCTCTTGCGGTTCTGCCCCTCGAGCTTCGCTCCGGAACGGACAAACATCCTGTGGTAGAGTTCAAGGACCCGCACCTGTTCATCCGACAGGCCAAGCTCCGTGCGCTTTTGGAAGAGGTCATCGACGCGGGCAAACAGTGCCCGGTTCATCATGATTTTGGAGCCAAATGACGCAAGTTCGGGGCTCAGTTCACGCTGCAGAGCTTCGATCTCGTCATTGGAATTCGAGCCTGATAGATTGAAAAATACCGACGCAACCCGGTCGAGGAGCTTTTCAGAACGCTCAAGCGCCTCAATCGTGTTCCCGAAGCTTGGCGCATCGGGATTATCAGCGATGGCATCGATGTTCTTTTCCGCTTCGGCGATGGCCACATCGAAGGCTGGACGAAAATCCGCGTTCGAGATCCGATCAAATGGTGGGAGACCAAACGGTGTGTCCCAGTCTTCCAGAAGCGGATTGGCCATGTGTGTCCTCTCGGGTTGAATGTCTGCCGAATTTGATAGCGTTGGAGTTATTTGGTCGTGGAGATCAAAAAGTCCAGTTCCGTTCCGGCTTTTATCCGCAACGACGCGGCGCAATAATCGCAAAAGCCGCAAGCTGCAGCCGAAAACCGCCAAAAACCGACTCCACCTCCGGATATGGGGACATATACTCTTGCCCGCGCAATTCCGAGGGTTCATCCTCAATTCATTAATCGGGAGTCGATCATGAATTTGGACCTGCTGAAAGAACTTTGCGAAACCCCTGGCGTACCGGGAAATGAGGACCGGATACGGGACATTATCACGCGAGAGGTGGATGGGCTGTTCGACGAGGTCCGGACCGACCCGATGGGGTCCCTTCTATGCAAACGAAACGCCAGAAAAGGTGACGATCCGACCAAAATCATGCTTCTGTGCCATATGGATGAGATCGGTTTTCTCGTCAGCCATGTATCGGAACAGGGGTTCATCTATCTCAACCCCGTTGGCGGCTTTGATCCGCGCAACCTGTTTTCGAGAAGGGTCATGGTCTGCACCGATACCGGTGACATAAAAGGCGTGATGAACCCCGGTGGACCACCCGTTCACATCGCCTCCCCCGAAGACCGCAAGAAGGTTCCGGAGGTTACACAGTTCTTCGTGGATGTGGGCCTCGGGGATAAAACCCGTGACGTGGTGAAGGTCGGTGACATGGTGGTCATGGACGAGCCCTTCATCGAAATTGGCGACAAAATCGTCAGCAAAGCGCTCGACAACCGTATCGCCTGCTGGCTGGGCATCGAGGCCATACGCGGCCTTGGCAAAACCAAGCACACAAGCGAAATCCACGTGGCCTTTACATGTCAGGAAGAGGTTGGGCTGCGCGGCGCGCGCACCTCATCCTTTGCCATTCGCCCGGATATCGGCATCGGGGTGGACACGACGCTCGCCTGCGACACGCCCGGCGTACCGGAACAGGACCGGACGACGAAACAGGGCGAGGGTTTTGGCCTGCACGTGCGCGACAGTTCCTTCATCGCGGACCGCGAACTGGTTAAGGAATTTGAGGCACTCGCGCTCAAAAAGAACATCCCTTTCCAGCGCACCATGCTTCGCGCGGGCGGACAGGACGGCGCCGCGGCCCAGCAGTCGGCCGCGGGAGCCCGGGCCATCGGGATTGTGGTCGGCACCCGTTACATTCATACGGTTACCGAGATGATCCACAAATCCGATCTGGAGGCCGCAAGGGACATCCTAGTCGCCTATCTCAAGCAGAGCTGACACGGCTAAAACCGGGTCCGTGTGACATAGGGACTGATGAAACCGACCTCGCGGGCAACACCCAGCGCTTGGTCCAAAGCGCCCTGCGACGTAAACGGACCGATGAAAACCCGCCGTCCCAGTTGCATGACACCTTCCGTCCGAACGCCGTAGCCAAGTGTCAGGAATATGGTCTTGGCTTTTGCCGATGTTTCAAGGCCATTGACCACACCGGCCTGAATGGCGGTCGGCGGTATACTGCGCTCATCATTCCGGATGGCGAAACCGTCCTGAATTTCCTCCAGCTGATCGGGCAGCACAAGGTCCTCAAACCGCGTGATACACCCCTCAGTGACGGTTTTTTGGATCTGACGCGAAAGTTGTGGTGGGTGCTCCCACGATTCGGATGCGTAATCGAACCGAAGCTGGGCGGTAGAACGTCCGATCCGTTCCAGCCGCTCGAAATTGGCCAGGCACACTTCCGGATCACGGAACGGACGGGAGTAGCTGCATCCGATAAGAATGGCGGCCAAGGCAGCAAGAAAACAGGCATTCCGTTTCATGGTCAGAACCTTGCCGGATAGGGGGCGACAAAGCCGGCCTGCCGGGCGAGATCCATGGCCTGGTCCAGTTCCTCACGCGTGTCGAAAGGTCCGAGGTAAATTCGGCGGCCAAGCCCGGCAGCGCCGACGGAGCGGGCGCGGATGCCGCGATCGATGAAAAACTGTTTGGCCTGATCATCCACCGCCATGTCGGTCACGACACCGGCATGCACGCTGATTGGACTGATGGGGGTGGCGCCGCTAACAGGCGCCGGGTCGGGAAGCGAAGCCGCACCGGCCAGATCATCCGCATTCGTCAGGCAACCGGCCTGGCGCAGACGGTTCGCCTCAAAGGCCAGTTCCGGCTGCACGGTCATGCGATCGCGAAAACCCGATGGCGTGGACATGGTGTCCTCGACCAGATCGTAGTTCCGGAACAGAAACTCGCAGCCGCCCGTACCCGCCGGAGGCGGTGGCCCGCCCTCTCCGCCGGGTGTCACGGTGCAGGCTCCAAGTCCAATACAGACCATAACGGACGGTATTACGCTGCTCTTCATGGCTCAGGCCTCCTTGTCCTGATGTCACGGGAGTAGTATTCCGCCTCATCGCTGCAAGGGCAACTCGCAATAACGGCATCGGCACAGAACATGAATTTGGGGAACGGTATGGAAAAATCCGGGTCGGACTGGGAAACAAATGTGGCGACGGCCAAAACACTGGCGGAAGCCCTGCCCTACCTGCAGCGCTATGACGGCGAAACGATTGTCGTGAAATTCGGCGGCAACGCCATGAAGGACGACGATACGCTCAGCAACTTCGCCCGGGACATTGTCCTGATGAAACAGTGCAATATCCATCCGATTGTCGTTCACGGCGGCGGGCCGATGATCAATGACATGCTGGAACGGCTGAACATCAAGTCGGAATTCATCGACGGCAAACGCGTCTCCGATGAGCGGGTTGTGGAGATTGCCGAGATGGTTCTGTCCGGCCGGGTCAATAAACGCATAGTTCAGGCCATCAATGACGAGGGCGGCCAGGGTGTCGGCCTGTCCGGAAAGGATGCGAACCTGATGATCTGCGAAAAGGACATCCGCACCGATATCCGCGACGGCAAGGAGGTTGGCATCGACCTCGGTTTTGTTGGCAAACCGGTAGAGATCAACCCGGGTATCCTTGAGGAATTTCTGCATTCCGACTTCATCCCCGTGGTCGCGCCGATAGGGATGGGGCGCGAGGGTGAGACCTATAACGTCAATGGCGACACCGCCGCCGGTGCAATTGCCGCCGGGCTCAAGGCCGCGCGGTTCCTGCTGCTGACGGATGTGGCGGGTGTGAAGGATTCCGATGGGAATGTCCTGACACACCTCACGGCGGATGACGTGCGGACCCTCACCTCAACCGGTGTGATTTCCGGCGGCATGATTCCCAAGACCCAAACCGCACTCGCCGCCATTGAGGGTGGTGTTCGGGCGGTGGTGATTTTGGACGGGCGCACGCCCCATGCCACGCTGCTGGAGCTGTTTACGGAACATGGCGCCGGGACCCTGATCAGGGGAAGTTGAACCCGCGTGTATTGACCTGGCCCCGTTCTTGGGGACTTTGACAGGATGGAAAACGAAGCTGTCATTCGTCTGGGTGTGTTTCTGGGACTGTTTGTCATTCTGGCATCGGTGGAGACCTTTGCTCCCCGGCGGCCCCGCAAACAGACCAGGGCGCGGCGCTGGTTCACAAACTGGGGCATCGTCATTTTGGACAGCCTGACGCTCCGCCTGATGGCTTTTGCCCTGCCACTCCTGGCGGTAGGGGCAGCGCTTGACGCATCGGCGCGCGGCTGGGGGCTGTTCAACGCGCTCGACTGGCCGCAGGCGGTTGAGGTTCTGATCTGTGTGCTCGCCCTGGATCTCGCCATCTGGGCACAGCATCTGGCAACGCACAAGATACCGCTGCTCTGGCGTCTGCATCAGGTGCATCATGCGGATGTGGATATCGACGTGACCAGCGCGATCCGGTTTCACCCCATTGAAATCGCTTTGTCGATGCTGCTGAAAATCGGGCTTGTCTACCTTTTGGGCGCGTCGGCGCTGGCCGTCATTCTTTTTGAGATCATGCTCAATGGTATGGCCATGTTCAATCATTCGAACATTAAACTGCCCGACCGCGTGGACCGGGTGCTGCGCCAGGTGGTGGTGACGCCGGACATGCACCGCGTTCACCACTCGGTTCATCGCGACGAGCACGACAGCAATTACGGATTTTCGCTCTCGATCTGGGACCGCATGTTCCGCACCTACATACCGCAGCCGCGCGAGGGGCATGAAGGGATGAAGACCGGCCTGCGTTGGCAGGATGACCGGCCGGGCCGTTTGGGCTGGTCCCTCATGCTGCCGTTCCGGTCAAAATGAATCTGACGGAAATTACGGAAGCCGCGAACAATAGCGGGCTCGATGTGCTCGGCGTTTTTCATGTGCGGGATGATGACCCCGTTCCAGAGGGTTCAAAGAGTATGGTCATGCTCGGGCCAAACGGACGTGAATTCTGGGATGTCTTTAGCGCCTCGGCGGAATACCTGGACGGTCAGGCGGACCCGGTGGACAGATGGTCCCTGCGCGTCATCGGAGGGCTGGCGGACAACCTCGGGGGCAGCGCTCTTTTTCCCTTTGGGGGCCCGCCCTGGCTTCCGTTCATTTCCTGGGCACAACGGGCCGGAGCCTGGTCATCGCCGGTCGGGCTCCTTGTCCATCACCGCTACGGGCTCTTCGTCTCCTATCGCGGGGCCCTCGCGTTACCTTACGAAATCGACATTCCGGCTGAGCCCGTCCGACCGTGCGACACCTGCGGGAAGCCCTGTCTGACCGCCTGTCCCGTTTCGGCATTAACGGAGGACGGTTATGACACTGAGGCCTGCCACGCCTGGCTCGATCAGCCGGAGGGACACGATTGCATGTCGAGGGGCTGCGCCGTGCGCCGCGCCTGTCCGGTCGGACAATATCGACGGCAGGACGCACAATCAGCCTTCCACATGGCCGCATTTCATGGCACGGAAGGCACATGAAACGTCTTATTCTCGTACGACATGCCAAGTCGAGCTGGGTCAATCCCGACCAGCGCGACATCGACCGCCCGCTGAACAAACGTGGTGTCCGCAGTGCCGGCCTGATCGGCCGCTGGCTGAAGAAAAAAGGCCACCTGCCCCAGAATGCGGTGGTTTCGTCAGCGCAGAGGACACGCCAGACGTGGGATGGCATTACGGCTGAGATCGGCGAGGTTCCGGCGGAATATTCACCGGAACTCTACCACTGCACCGCGGAAAAAATTCTTGAGCACCTGCGCGGGCAAACAGCTGACACGGTTCTGCTTCTGGCCCATCAGCCTGGGATAGGGGATTTCGCCCAGCGCGCCCTGCCCGAGCATCCCAAAGACGGGGAGTTCCATCGTTATCCAACCGGAGCAACGTCCATCATCGATTTCGATGTGAAGAACTGGTCGAAAATCGATTGGGAAAGTGGCGTTCTTGTCGACTTCATCTATCCGCGGGCGCTCGATAAATCGCGTTAGGGCAACAGGGGTTTCATGAAACCTCCCAAAACCTGTGACACCCTGATCATCGGCGCCGGGGCGGCTGGAATGATGTGCGCGGCCCATGCGGCGGCACGCGGCGCCCACGTGGCCCTGATCGATCATGCCAAATCGCCTGGAGAGAAGATCCGTATCTCCGGCGGGGGGCGGTGTAATTTCACCAACCTGAACTGTGGGCCAGGCAATTTTATCTCCCGCAACCGCCACTTCGCCAAATCGGCGCTGCGCCGGTATACCCAACACGATTTTGTGGCTCTTGTTCGCGACTACGGCATTGCCTTCCACGAGAAGAAACTCGGCCAGCTTTTTTGCGACAGTTCCGCGAGGGACATCATCTCCATGCTGCGCCAGGAGATGGAAAAAACCGGCGCGCAACTCATCCTGAACTGTCCCGTGCAGGACGTGCAGCGCAGTGGCGACGGCTGGGCAGTATCCACGGGACAGGGGCAAATCACCTGCCGGCATCTGGTGATCGCGACGGGAGGCAAATCCATTCCCAAAATGGGCGCAACGGATTTCGGTTACCGGATTGCGACGAAGTTCGGGCTGGATATCGTGCCCACGGCAGCGGGGCTCGTGCCTCTCACATTCGGGCCTGATTTTCTCGACAGTTTCAAACCACTAGCCGGTGTGGCGCTCGACGCGCGTGCCAGTAGTGGCCGGACCGCGTTTGAAGAAGCGGTCTTATTCACCCACCGCGGGCTTTCCGGCCCGGCGATTCTGCAGATCTCCTCATATTGGCACGAAGGCGATCCGTTTCAGATCGATCTCCTGCCCGGCCATGACGCCTTCGAACTCTTGCGTCGCGACCGGCAGGCCCAAGGAGGCAAGACGCTTTCGAATGTCCTTGCCCGGCATCTGCCCAACCGCCTGGCCGCACATCTTGGGGAAGGCCACGGCCGTATCGGCGACCTCGGCAACGACCGTTTGCGCGTGATTGCGGACGATCTGAACCGCTGGGTTATCCGGCCCACGGGTTCGGAAGGCTACCGCACCGCCGAGGTTACCCTGGGCGGCGTCGACACGAGGGGGCTCAATTCAAACACAATGGAAGCGACCTCTGTCCCCAATCTCTATTTCATCGGAGAGGTTGTGGATGTGACCGGCTGGCTCGGTGGTTACAACTTCCAGTGGGCCTGGTCCTCCGGCTGGGCGGCGGGCACGGCCATCGCTGAAAAGTGCCAAGCCGCGCTGTAGAAATCCTGAGAGATCTGGCCGAAAAACAACCTTTGAAAACATGATGCTTTACGGCATAAGCACGGCACCCTGAATTGAGGACCAGAAAATGCACGATATACGCGCAATTCGCGAGACACCGGACGCATTCGATGCGGCTTTGAGACGACTGGGCGCACAGCCCATGTCCGAAACAATTCTGTCTCTGGACGAATCGCGCCGGTCCAAAATCCGGGCGGCGGAACAGGCACTTGCCGACCGCAACGCCGCGTCAAAGCAGGTGGGTGCCGCCAAAGCCCGTGGGGACGAGGATGAGTTCCAGCGGCTGCGTGCCATCGTTCAGGACAGCAAGACGGAAATCGCCCGCCTGGAGGAAGAGGCAAAGACCGAGGACACACGGCTGAACGAGCTGCTCATGGGCCTGCCCAACCTGCCGATGGATGATGTTCCGGACGGTGAGGACGAAAACGACAACGTGGAAATCCACCGCTGGGGCAACCCGCGCAATTTCGATTTCGATCCGGTGGAGCATTTTGAAATCCCAGGCGCAAAGCCCGGTTTCGATTTCGACGCCGCGGGCCGCCTTTCGGGGAGCCGGTTCGTGGTTTTGAAAGGCGCTATGATCCGTCTGCACCGTGCGCTCGCGCAGTTCATGCTCGACACCCATGTCGACACTCATGGCCTGACTGAGGTCTGGACACCCGTGCTCGTGCGCGAGGAAGCGATGTACGGCACTGGACAGTTGCCGAAGTTTGGCGAGGACAGCTATCAGACCACCAATGGCTGGTGGCTGATTCCGACGTCCGAGGTCACGCTGACAAACCTTGTGGCGGGCCAGATCCTTGAGGATGCGCAGCTGCCAATGCGAATGACCACGCACAGCCAATGCTTCCGCTCGGAAGCGGGCAGCGCCGGACGCGATACAGCCGGAATGCTGCGTCAGCATCAGTTCGAGAAGGTCGAAATGGTTTCGATCACGCGCCCGGAAAACAGCCGCGCGGAACTCGACCGGATGACGGAATGCGCCCAGGCCATTCTGGAGGCGCTGGAACTGCCCTACCGAACGGTGGTTCTTGCCACGGGGGATATGGGTTTCGGATCAAGGCGCACCCACGACATTGAGGTCTGGCTGCCCGGACAGAACACCTATCGCGAGATCAGTTCCTGCTCCGTCTGCGGCGATTTTCAGGCCCGTCGCATGAACGCCCGTTTCCGCCGCGAGGAAGGAGCAAAACCGGAATTCGTCCACACGCTCAACGGCTCCGGCGTTGCGGTCGGTCGCTGTCTGATTGCGGTTCTGGAAAATGGCCAGCAGGCGGATGGTTCGATCACGCTGCCTGCGGCGTTGCACCGCTATCTCGGCGGCAAGACGGGCATTAACGCGGATGGCAACCTGATCTGAACGGACACTTGGAGGCGGTCGGCGGGACATCGCGCCGTACGCACCCGTCACTCCAGACTGCGCGCGATCGGCACCGGTCGGCGCCGGATAAGCCATTGCGCAAGGACAAGGTTCGGCAGCCAGCACAACCAGGCAACCCAGTTCGACGCCTCGGCATATGTCATTCCGAACCCGAAAAAGAAAACCGGCAGCATCAACCGGAGGGTCACCGCCGCAAATGTGAGCGCGAAGGAACGCATCATCCATTTGCGGTGTTCGCTGAAGTTGCGCGTCCGTGCCTGAAATATCCCAAACGCCGTCGTTGCCAACCAGGCCAGAGCAAGCGTCCCGAAACCGAGCGCGGCAACAGGCCGGTTCGCGGCGCCCCCCACTGACAGCACCAGGCCACCCACACCTCCGGCCAGAACCACAAATCCGTAAATGCGCCCGTTCCAGCGGTGCAACCAGGGGCGGCCTGTCCGAAGTTCCGGGAAAAACTGCATCGCCCCGGTCGCCAGCGCCACTGGTGCGGCAACCACATGAGCGGCAAACGCCGTCCCGCGCAGATCAATATGCCCGATCATGTCCGGGAACGCGCCCGACAGTCCAAGTGCCACAAACCTGTAGGAAACCAGCGCCACCAGAAAACTGAGCGCAGCCATAAGTCGCATGGGGAAAAGCGCGGGTTTCATGGTCGAACCTCCATCAACTTGACAGTGTCAATATTGGATTTACTTGACACTGTCAAGTTATTTGGGGAAACGGGCCTTATGACCGCATCAACCGACAAAAAACCGCATCATCATGGAGACCTCCGACGCGCCCTTGTGAAAGCCGGCATGGAACTGATCCGGGAAAAGGGCCGCGCCGGCCTGAGCCTTCGGGCCTGCGCGGCGCGGGTTGGCGTGTCCCACGCGGCGCCAAAACACCATTTCGGCAACCTGTCAGGCCTGCTCGGCGCCATCGCGCTTCAGGGCTTCGAGGATTTTTCGAAAAGCATGATTGAAGCGCGGGAAAAGGCCAGCGGCAATCCCCGCGACCGCCTGATTGCAATCGCGCACGGATACGAAGCGTTTGCGGAGGAAAACCCCGACCTGCTTCAGCTCATGTTCAGCGGCGAGGTCACATTTCCCGACACGCCACGTCTGCAACCTCCCGCCTTTGACGTTCTGGTGGAACCCTGTGCCCCGTTTGAACCGGTATCCGACACACCTTACAGCACCGAGATCATGATCTGGTCCCTTGTCCACGGGCTGGTGATGCTCGGCCGGGGTCGCGGGTTTTCGCCCGCGAAATTGCCAGGCGGCAGACCCTCGTTCGCCGATATTCTGCCCGATCTGAAATTGCGCGATCCTGAAAGTCGAAACTGAAAAATCAGACCGCCGCAGCCAGTTCTTTCAGATCCGACAGCACTTCGGCGGCCATATTGAACGACCGCACCCGTGCCTCATGATCGTGGATCATGCCCGTAACCATCAGTTCATCCGGCTGATACCGCTCGACAATCCATCGAAGCTGATCCCTGACCGTCGCCTTTGACCCGGTGGCCGAACAGGACAGAGCGTGGTTGACCTGTTCCAGCACCATCGGCGGCACCTCTTCGGTCACGTCGTCAACCGGCTTCGGTAGCGGTCCGGGATTGCCCGTGCGCAGGCGCGAAAACGCGAGGATCTGGGAAGAGCGCAACCGGTTTGCCTCCGCGTCTGTCTCCGCCGCGCAAACGCCAGCCGCGACCATCAGATACGGCCGCGACAGTGTCTTGGACGGGCGAAATGTCGTGCGATACATGGTTATGGCCTGCTCCAGCATCGCCGGTGCAAAATGCGACGCAAACGCGTAGGGCAAACCGAGATAGGCCGCCAACTGCGCTCCGTAGAGGCTCGATCCCAGGATCCACACCGGCACATGCGTCCCGGTGCCGGGAACAGCACGCACCGGACCGGGGTCATCCCCGAAGTACTCCATCAATTCCTGGACATCCTGCGGGAACGTGTCTTCCTGGGACAGGTTGCGACGCAGCGCACGGGCGGTCGGCATATCAGTTCCCGGAGCCCTGCCCAGACCAAGATCAATGCGTCCGGGGTAAAGCGTGGCCAGCGTCCCGAACTGTTCCGCGATCATCAAGGGCGCATGGTTTGGCAGCATGATGCCACCGGCGCCGACCCGCATGGTCCTCGTGGCACCGGCCACGTGACCGATCACAACGGATGTCGCGGCACTGGCGATGCCAGGCATATTGTGATGTTCCGCCAGCCAGTAGCGGTGATAGCCCGCCACTTCAGCCGCACGGGCAAGATCGACCGTGTTTGACAATGCGTCGGACGCGGTGCCGCCCTCCGGGATGGGGGACAGGTCAAGTAATGAAAAATGCTGCATTGAATGCCTCCGTTGAGAGGCACCTATGCATTCCGCGGTCCGGGGCCAAGGCTGCGACCCCGGAAACTTCACACGCTACTCGGCGGTCGGATACAGGGCCTCATAAATCGGCTCGAGCGTTTCGGACTTGAAGAGTGACGAGACGCTGGTGCCGTTGGCGATATTCAGAATGGCCTGCCCGAAGAAAGGCGCCATGGGAACGATGCGGATGTTCTTGGCCTTTTTGACCGCCTCGGTCGGCTGGATCGAATCGGTGATCACCAAGCTCTTCATGCTGGACTTGGTCACGCGCTCAACCGCTGGACCGGACAGAACTCCGTGGGTGATGTAGGCATGAACCTCCGCCGCACCCTGGGATTTCAGCAGGTCGGCGGCCTTCACCAGAGTGCCGGCCGTATCGCAAATGTCGTCAACGATGATACAGATGCGGTCCTTCACCTCACCAATGACAGTCATGGAATCTACCACGCCCGGTGCGGAGCGGCGTTTGTCCACGATGGCAAGGTCCGCATCAATACGCTCGGCAAGTTCACGGGCACGGGCCACGCCGCCAACGTCGGGCGAGACAACGGTTATCCGCTTGAGATCCTTGAAGTGGTGACGGATATCCAACGCGAAAACCGGAGAGGCGTAGAGGTTGTCCACCGGAACATCGAAGAAGCCCTGAATCTGCGCGGCGTGCAGATCCATGGTCAGAATGCGTTCAATGCCGGCCTGGGTCAGCAGGTTTGCCACCAGTTTCGCGCTGATCGGTGTACGGGCCTTTGTACGGCGATCCTGGCGGGCATAGCCGAAATACGGGATAACTGCGGTGATGCGATAGGCTGACGAGCGGCGCAGGGCGTCGCACATGATCAGCAGTTCCATCAGGTTGTCATTCGCCGGGTTCGAGGTCGACTGAATAATGAACATGTCCTCACCACGGACATTTTCATAGACCTCAACGAAGATCTCGGCGTCGTTGAACCTTTCCACCCGCGTATCGACCAAAGAGACGGGTTCGCCCCGGTGGATCGAAATGCGCCGGGCTATTCCCTTGGCCAGCGGCTGGTTGGAATTTCCCGCGATGAGCTTGGGCCGGAAGAGCTGGTGCATGGATGGCGGACCTTTGGCAGTTGCGCTCTGGAGTTGCCAGGTGGGGTATCAGGGGAATCGGGCCTTGCAAAGCCCCTGAATACCCAGAACATTGCCTGCAACTTCATTCAGGAGCCCTCCATGACCGAGATCGACTATTATTACTTTCCACTGTCACCCTACTGCTACGCTGCGGGCCTCGGCCTTGAGGAAATTGCGGCGCGGCATGGTGCAAAGATCAATTACCGCCCGTTCAATCTGATCCGCCTGTTTCAAGAAACCGGGACGGCGATGCCAAAAGACAGGCCCATTGCGCGGCAGAAATACCGCCTGAAAGACATTGCACGCTCCGCGAAAATGGCCGGTCTGCCGGTGAACGTTCAGCCCGCGCACTGGCCGACCAATCCGGTACCGGCCAGCAGCGCCATTATCGTTGCGGACAGTGTAGGCGGAGGCGATACGGGGAAACTGTGCCACGGTTTTTGCCGGGCCGTTTGGGCGGAGGAAAAGAACATCGCGGATGAGGAAGTGGTCGCCTCATGCCTTGAGGCTGCGGGATTTGACGCCAATCAGGATCCGGCCGCACTTGAGGCCGCTTCAAAGACCATTGAGGCAAATACGGATGAAGCCCTGAAAAACCACGTGTTCGGTGCGCCCACGTATATCGTCGGGGATGAACTGTTTTGGGGGAACGACCGCCTGGCGTTCCTCGATGCCCATCTGGCGGAATTGAAGGCCGGTTAAAAGCTCACCCGAAATCCTCGATGACGTGGTCCTCCCAGTCATCCTCGTCGACCTCATACTCCGGCACGGTTTTTGCGGGCAGAGATTTGCCCGCCCGTGCCACCGAATTGCGGTCCCCTGAGATTAACGGATGCCACGGTTCCAGGTCGTGGCCATCAAACACCAGACGATAGGCGCAGGTGTGCGGCATCCACTGCAGCACCTCCTCCATATTGTCACGGGTCAGCACAACGCAGCCTGCCACAAGCTGACGACGCAGCGGGTAGTTTCCACACCGGCACGCACCAGTATCGAGGAGCCGGCAGGAGATATTGGTGTAATGCACTTCACCGCTGTCCTCGTCCTCCAGTTTCACAAGACAGCATTTTGCGCATCCGTCGCACAGCGCCTCCCACTCCCGACGCGGAAGCTCATCAAGTGGGTACCGCCGCCAGAATTCGGGCCGCAAACCAGTGCGGTCTATTGGATCGCTGTCATCCTTACGCGTCATGGCAAAAAGGGCGTTGTGGTGGCGCGCGCCTTTTGCACGTCGAGTGCCATCTGGGATTTCAGTGCCTCGACATCATCAAACTTCCATTCCGACCGCTGGTAGTCCACCAGTGCTACGGAAACGAGTTCTCCGTAGAGATCACCACTGAAATCCAGCAGATACACTTCAATGTTTGGTGCGTTTTTCCCAAAGGTGGGCCGTTCGCCAAAGGAGGCCGCACCAGCATAGGTGCCGACATGTGATCCGGTCAGAACATCGACGAGCACGCTGTAGACGCCATATTTCGGTATGTGCAGACCGTCCGGATCGAGATTGATGGTGGGAAACCCGAGGTTGCGGCCACGTTTGTCACCGTGCTGGACCTGACCCTCCATCCGGTGCCAGTGGCCAAGGATACGGCGGGCGGTCGCCGGGTCGCCATCAGCCAGCGCGTTGCGGATGGCTGTCGAGGAATAATCCCCCTCCCCGTCTGAGACAAGTGGAGCGACCGTGACGTCAAAGCCGAATTTCGCCCCTGCAGTCTTCAGGAAATCAACATCTCCCGTGCGCCCCTTGCCGAACCGGAAATCCGCACCGGCAACCAGATGCACAATGCCCAGCGCACCAACGAGAATATCCTCTACGAACTGGTCCGCCGTTAGACTGGCAAGATCGGCATTGAAGGGAATTTCATATAGCTGTTCGACACCAAGCTTCTCAAGACGCCTTGCACGAACATCGGCCGTCATGAGGCGGAACGGCGGTGCGTCCTTTTGGAAAAAGCTGCGCGGATGCGGCTCAAACGTCACGACCCCAAACGGGGCGTCATGACTGACGGCCGCGGCGCGGGCGAGAGCCAGTACCGACTGATGGCCGAGGTGAACACCGTCAAAATTACCGATGGCAACCGCAGCTCCGCGGTCGTCCCAAGACAGGTTTCTGTAGTCAAGCTGTCGTTTCATTGCCCTTATCGGGCCGGAACGACCCTTCAGTCTGCGGCCTTGGCCGGTGCGAGAACCAGGGCATCGCCCTTTAAAACCACCGTATCGCCCACGCGGCATTTGCATTCAAGGGTAACCCTGCTGCGCCGGTGGTCAATTTCCGCAACGGTAACCGTGGCCTCAACCCGGTCATTCGGCCGGACAGGGGCGAAGAAGGTCAGGTTCTGCTTGAGATAGATCGTACCGTGGCCCGGCAACTGCTGACCAATGATGGCGGAAATCAGCCCGGCAGTAAGCATTCCGTGGGCGATGCGGCCACCGAAGATCGTGCCGCTCGCGTAGTCGTCGCACATGTGCACCGGGTTATGGTCGGAGGACAGATCCGCGAACATGCCAATCTCCCGATCGGTTATGGTTTTCACGAGCCGGCGGCTCATGCCAACCGTCAAATCCTCAATATGTATCGTGCCAACTGGCAGATCACGACATTCACCGTCCAACATCGCCGTATCCAATCATCCGTTACGCATTGCACTGCAACATTCTTTAGGGCAGTGGAATTTCAAAATCAATACCCTTGCGCAACTTATATCACAAAATGACTCAGTTTGGATAACTTTATTGCTTTTTGGTTTCGAGAATTGGAAGCAGCGGGACGCCAACACTTGCCCCATACAAACGGAAACAACGTAACCCATTGGTATTATAAACGAAAAGAAAACGCCCCTCACAGAGGGGCGCGAAACATTCTTAGCCGAAATTTTCGAGGATTACCGCTTAAACCGAACGGAAACCCGGGCCGGAGGGAATTAATCCTCTTCCCAGCCCTCGTAGATCGCCTTTTCATTGCACACTGCAACACGAAGAATGTTGGTCGAACCAGGCGTGCTGAACGGCACACCGGCCATGATCACGATGCGTTCGCTCTCGGTCGCGAATCCGTCGCGCCGGGCGGACCGGGCTGCGTTCACAACCGCTTCCTTAAAGCGGCCAACAACATCCGTTACGACGCAGTGCAGCCCCCAGGAGAGGCTGAGCCGCCGTGCGGTTCCAGCCAGCGGTGTCAGGGCAATGATCGGCACGCGCGGACGCTCGCGGGCCGCAAGCAGTGCCGTGGTGCCGGTTTCGGTAAAACAGCAGATCGCCTTGATGTTGGTGGCTTCCGCAACTTCACGGGCGGCGGAGGTGATCGCATCGGCAACACTCTCGCGGTGCGGCGTACGGGACGCCTCAATCACCTGTCGGTAGATGTCATCGCTCTCGACGGACAGGGCGACATTGTCCATGGTGGTAACGGCCTCAACCGGATAACTGCCCGCAGCACTTTCGGCCGACAGCATAACGGCGTCGGCGCCCTCGTAAATTGCCGCCGCAACGTCGGCAACTTCGGCCCGTGTTGGAACCGGGCTCTCGATCATGCTCTCCATCATCTGGGTCGCGACGATCACGGGCTTACCCATGGACCGGGCGCTGCGGATCAGACGCTTTTGAATCGGCGGCAGGCTGGTAACGGGAAGTTCCACGCCTAGGTCACCACGGGCAACCATGATGCCGTCAGAAGCCCGCAGGATTTCGCCGTAAGCGTCAACCGCCGCGGGCTTTTCGATCTTCGACAGGATTGCGGCGCGGCCTTTGGCAAGCTCCCGGGCCTGCTGAACATCCGCGGCGCGCTGCACGAAGCTCAGCGCCAGCCAGTCGACGCCAAGTTCACAGACAAACTCCAGATCGCTGATGTCCTTCGGCGAAAGGGCCGCCAGTGGCAAAACCACGTCAGGGACATTGACGCCCTTGCGGTTGGAAATCTCGCCCCCGACCAGCACCTCGGTTGTCGCGTGGTTCTCAGAACAGTCCGTCACCTTCAGGCGAATTTTGCCGTCATTTACAAGGAGGGTCGATCCCGGCTTCAGGGCCTGGAAGATTTCCGGATGCGGGAGGCATACGCGGGTTTCGTCACCTTCGACATCGTCCAGGTCGAACCGGAAGGAGGCGCCCTCCTCCAGCATCTCGCTGCCGTTTTTGAAAACGCCGCAACGCAGTTTTGGCCCCTGAAGGTCCGCCAGAATACAGATCGGCCGCCCGACCTCCTCCTCAACCTCGCGGATGGTCGCGTGGCGTTTGGCGATCTCTTCCTGTGAACCGTGGCTCATGTTGAGGCGGAAGACGTCCGCGCCCGCGAGGAAGAGTGCCTTCACCATCTCCCGGGACTCCGATGCCGGTCCGAGGGTTGCTACGATCTTCAGATTTCGCTGCCTGCGTAGTGGTGCCATGTCCTGCCCCTGCAAAATTCGCTAAGTGCAGTTAACGGGATTCGGCCCTGTGCGCAAACCCAATATGTTCAGTATGATCAAATTCGAAAACGAAAACGAACATTTTCGCAACCGCACATCGAACCGACAAACCAGTTGTCAGACGCATGGGAATACACACCAAAAGGCAGCATTACTTCCTTCTAAGACCACCCAGGCAGATGAAACCGACAGCTTAACCGGCTGTTCGACTGAAGCGCCGTAGCAGCTTGCATCTGGTGCAGCACGGCAAAAGGCCATATATCCGCGCCATGCCAGATGATTTGAGACCGAATCTCCGCGAGGAGCCGTATGAAGTCGTTAATGGAGATGTACGCTCCGGAACGCTTATCCTGTGTGACCACGCCTCGAACATCGTGCCACAGGACGTGAATGGTGGTACGCTTGGCCTGCCGGACGCGGATATGAACAGGCATATTGCCTGGGATATCGGAGCGGCCGGTGTGTCGGTTGAGTTGGCCCGGCTGATGAACGCCCCTGCAATCCTGTCGCGGTTTTCGCGGCTGGTGATCGATCCCAACCGGGGCGAGGACGATCCGACGCTGGTGATGCGGCTTTATGATGGCACGATCATCCCCGGCAACCGTCAAGTTAATCCCGAGGATGTGGAATATCGGCTGAACCGGTTCCACCGCCCCTACCATGACGAGGTCACGCGTCTGATCGACCGGGCCGAGGAGTTTCACCCGCAGCCCGCACTGATATCCGTTCACTCCTATACGCCCCAGCTGAAGGGACGTGGCCTGCGCCCATGGCATGTGGGCGTGCTTTGGGACGCGGATGGACGAATTGCCGAACCGCTCATTGAAAGACTTCGTCAGGAGGACGATCTTTGTATTGGGGACAATCAGCCATATTCGGGTCAGCTGAAGGGCGACACCATGAGCCGCCACGGAACCGATCGCGGTTTTCCCCATGTTTTGATTGAGCTGCGCCACGATCTCATCGACACGGCTTCAACCCAGAAGGCCTGGGCCGCAAGACTGGCACCGATTTTGGGAACGATCATTGATGAGACGCGGGCAAGGGAGAGCGAAAATGGATAAACAGACCGAAACCGAACTTGAGGCCGCCGCATTCCGCGCGCTGCGGGACCACCTGCGTGAGCGGACCGACGTTCAGAATATCGATATGATGAACCTCGCGGGCTTTTGCCGGAACTGTCTGAGCCGCTGGTATCAGGAAGCCGCAAACGCCAGGGACATCCATATGGACAAGGCGCAGGCGCGCGAGATCGTCTACGGCATGCCCTTTGACGAATGGCGCGACAAATATCAAACGGAAGCCTCCGACGAGGCGAAAGCAAAGTTCGCGGATACGCATTCCTGATGTAAAAACGCCGGGCGTCCTGCCCGGCGCTTTCATTTTGTGCGGGCTGTTACCGCAAGAAGCCCATGGCATATTTGGGTGACAGTTTGGCCTCCGCCAAAAACCGGTCCAGCAGTTTCGGGTCGGGGCCCGAAGAGGGAGTAGTTTCCGTTTCCTCCGCGGCCAGGCCACCGGTGACAAATATCGCATCGAGGGACTCACCCATCGCACCCGTTATGTCCGTGAATATACCGTCCCCGATGCAGACAATGTCCATCCCATCCCGGTCCATTCCCTTTTCGTTTTCCAAACGCCGCCGGGCCAGATCATAAATGGGGGCGTGAGGTTTGCCGAAGTAGTAACTCTGTCCGCCCGCCTCGGTATAGGCCGCCGCAATGGCTCCCGCGCAATAGATCCGGGTCTCACCCACATCGACGATAACATCCGGATTGGCGCAGAGAAGTTTCAGACCTTTGTTTACGCCATAGAGGATGGTGGCGCGGTAATCCTCCGGGGTTTCGGACCGGTCATCGAAAAGCCCGGTGCAAACGATACCTTCGGCCTCCTCCAGCGGAACGAGTTCCACATCAAATGGTTTGCCGTTCTCGTCCTTGAAAAAGACGAGATCCTTTTCAGGACCAACATGATAGACCTTGCGACCCACAAAACCATCGGCCATGGCGGTCTGCGCGGCATCCCCGGACGTGACGATCAGGTCCCAGCATTCGCGTGAGGCGCCGAGGCGGTCGATCTGCGTTCGGACCGAGCGCCAGGGACGCGGGGCATTGGTGAGAAGGACCACCCTGCCTCCGCCCGAGCGAAATTTTTCAAGCGCCGCAACAGCATCGGGAAATGCGGCTTTGCCATTATGCAGGCAGCCCCACAGGTCGCAGAAGAGTACGTTGTACCCCGGATCGACCTCATCAAGGGATTGAATTATCTGGGTCATTGCGGCTCCGGCAAAAGTTGGTTACAACGCGCCCGCCTCTAGCGGAAAACACGCCGAACATAAAGTCCGGTCGCTAAAATTTCCCCGAAGCTTTCCCTTGACTCGTCGAGACCCCCTTCATAAATAAGCCTTGTTAGCACTCCACCAAGTGGAGTGCTAAAGGGAAAACGCAAACCGTTCCGTGAGGGAACGGAAAGCAACAAGGAGCAACTCCGAAATGCAATTTACGCCTCTGCATGACCGTGTACTGGTACGTCGCATTGAAAGCGAGGAGACCACCAAAGGTGGCCTTATCATCCCCGACAGCGCGAAGGAAAAGCCTTCCGAGGGTGAAATCGTTGCCGTTGGCGAAGGCGCACGCAAGGACTCCGGCGAGCTCATCGCAATGTCCGTCAAGGCTGGCGACCGCATCCTGTTCGGCAAATGGTCCGGCACCGAAGTCAAGATCGACGGTGAAGACCTGCTGATCATGAAGGAAAGCGACATCCTGGGCATTCTGTCCGCGTCCGCCGCTGCCGCTGCCGCCTGATCGACCAACACACCAGACAAGTTTTTAGGGAGTTTCCCACATGAGTGCTAAACAGCTCAAATTTGATACCGACGCCCGCAACCGTATGCTGAAGGGTGTTGACCTTCTGGCAGACGCCGTGAAGGTGACCCTGGGCCCGAAAGGCCGCAACGTCGTTATCGACAAGTCCTTCGGCGCACCGCGCATCACCAAGGACGGCGTAACCGTAGCCAAGGAAATCGAACTGGAAGACAAGTTCGAAAACATGGGTGCACAGATGGTTCGCGAAGTCGCGTCCCGCACCAATGACGAAGCTGGCGACGGCACCACTACCGCGACCGTTCTGGCTCAGGCCATCGTTCGCGAAGGCATGAAGTCCGTTGCGGCCGGCATGAACCCGATGGACCTCAAGCGCGGCATCGAGCAGGCCGTGAACATCGTTGTTGAGGAAATCAAGTCCAAGGCACGTTCGGTTTCCGGTACCGACGAAGTCGCACAGGTCGGCACCATCTCCGCCAACGGCGAGAAGGAAATCGGCGACCAGATCGCGGACGCGATGCAGAAAGTTGGCAACGAGGGTGTTATCACCGTCGAAGAAAACAAAGGTTTCGAAACCGAAACCGAAGTTGTTGAAGGCATGCAGTTCGACCGCGGTTATCTGTCGCCTTACTTCATCACCAACGCCGACAAAATGATCGCAGATCTGGAAGACTGCTATATCCTGCTGCACGAGAAGAAACTCTCATCACTGCAGCCGATGGTTCCGCTTCTGGAAACCGTTATCCAGTCCGGCAAACCGCTGCTGATCATTGCTGAGGATGTTGACGGCGAAGCCCTCGCAACCCTCGTCGTGAACAAACTGCGCGGCGGTCTGAAAATCGCAGCGGTTAAAGCACCTGGCTTCGGCGACCGCCGCAAAGCCATGTTGCAGGACATCGCTGTTCTGACCGGTGGTCAGGTTATCTCCGAAGATCTCGGCATGAAGCTTGAAAATGTCGGTCTCGACATGCTCGGCACCGCACGCAAGATTACAATCACCAAAGACGAAACCACGATCGTTGACGGTGTTGGCGAGAAAGCCGAGATTGAGGCACGCGTTGCCCAGATCCGTCAGCAGATCGAGGAAACCTCTTCCGACTACGACCGTGAGAAACTCCAGGAGCGTCTCGCAAAACTGGCCGGTGGCGTTGCCGTGATCCGCGTTGGCGGTGCATCCGAAGTGGAAGTAAAAGAGCGCAAGGACCGAGTTGACGACGCTCTGAACGCAACCCGTGCCGCCGTACAGGAAGGCGTTGTTGTGGGTGGTGGCGTTGCCCTTGTACAGGCCTCCAAGAAACTGGCCGACCTGACCGGCGCAAACTCCGACCAGACTGCAGGCATCAGCATCGTTCGCCGCGCTCTGCAGGCTCCGCTGCGTCAGATCGCCGAGAACGCCGGTGTTGACGGTGCCGTAGTTGCCGGCAAGATCATCGAATCCACTGATGACGCATTCGGCTTCAACGCTCAGACCGAAGAATATGGCGACATGTTCTCCTTCGGCGTAATCGACCCGGCCAAGGTTGTCCGCACCGCTCTGCAGGATGCTGCATCGGTTGCCGGTCTGCTCATCACCACCGAAGCAATGATCGCCGACAAACCGGAGCCCAAAGGCGCTGCCGGTGGCGGCGGAATGCCGGACATGGGTGGAATGGGCGGCATGGGCGGCATGATGTAAGCCGACCCATACGGTCAATTATAAGGAACGGGGGCCTTCGGGCTCCCGTTTTTTTTGCGCTTTATCCCAACCGTAGAATCTGTTTCGAATTCTATGCACTTGACCCTTCCTACTCGCAAATCGGGGAGCCCTACGCGGTTCGGTCATTGTTGAGGATGTCGATTGAACCATCCCAGCCGGCACGGAATTTCTTGACGTAACATCGACGACGGGTCAGTTTCGGCGTAACAAATTAGTTGCCGAGAAAAACCGGGAGAGACCAATGGGCAAACGGGACGATCTGATTGAAATGTATGCGTCCGAACTAAAGGACAAATGCGGCGTGAGCGCCGATATGGATCTGCTCAAGAAGGTCGTGATCGGACTTGGGCCGTCAATCTATAACGCTGACGCAGCCACGGTCGCAGCGTCCCAGAAATCGGAACTCGACACCATCCGCAACAATTTCCTCATCAAGAAACTCGGCCTGTCAGAGGGACCGGAACTCGATGCGGGAATTGATGCGGCGATTGAGACCTACGGCAAATCCAACCGGAACAAGTACCGGGCGGTGATCTACTATCTCCTCACCAAACACTTCGGCAAGGAAAACGTCTACGGCTGAACCGGTCAGGTCCGTGGCGTGATGCGGTTGACGTGCCCCATTTTGCGCCCGGGCCGTGCCTCGGCCTTGCCATAGAGATGGAGCGCCGCGCCGGTGAGTGTCGGCGCGGTGAACACGTCATCCCCCAGCAGGTTCAGCATCTCCGCATTTGAATGCCGCTGTCCGTCGCCGAGCGGCCAGCCGCAGACGGCACGGATGTGATTTTCAAACTGGTCTGTCAGACAGGCGTCCTGGGTCCAGTGACCGGAATTGTGGACACGCGGCGCGAACTCGTTGACGATCAGACCCTGATTTGTGGCGAACATTTCCACACCGATCACACCAACATAATCAAGCGCATTGAGGACGCGACCAGCAGTGAGCACCGCGTCCTGGGCGAGGCTTGCGCTGATATTCGCAGGCACCGTGGTGGTGTGGAGAATGCCGTCGCGGTGGACATTTTCACCGGGATCGTAGGAACTGACCTCCCCTGCAAGCGACCGGGCGGCAATGACAGAAATCTCGCGGTCAAAATCGACAAAACCCTCCAGCACCGAAGGGGCGCCCTTCACCTCCTCCCACGCGCCAGCGGCGTCCTCGGGCGATTTGATGCGGGCCTGACCTTTGCCGTCGTAACCGAAGCGACGGGTCTTGAGGATCGCGGGTGTACCGATCTCAGTGATGGCCTCCCGGAGGTCATCGAGGCTGGAGACGTGCCGGAACGGCGCGGGACTCAGGCCTATACCCGCAAGGAACTCCTTCTCGGCAATACGGTCCTGAGCGACCTCGAGGGCGCGGCGACCAGGTCTCACGGGCACGATCGGTTCCAGCACGTCCACAGCTGAGAGTTCGACGTTTTCGAATTCGTATGTCACGACATCGACGGAGCGGGCGAACGCTTCCAGTGCGGCCACATCTTCATAGCCCGCCTGCGTCACTCTGTCCGCCACATGAGCGGCGGGCGGGTTTACTCCAGGCTCAAAAATGTGGGTTGTCATTCCAAGGCGGGATGCCGCGACCGAAAGCATACGGCCCAGTTGTCCGCCGCCTAGGATGCCTACGCGGCTGCCGGTGGGAAGTGCGTCAGTCACGGGTCGGCTCCTCCGCAATGCTTTCGGTCTGCGCGGCACGCCATGCGTCGAGACGTTCGGCCAGTGTCGGATCGTTTACCGCAATCACGGCTGCCGCGGACAGCGCCGCATTTCCGGCGCCAGCCGGCCCGATGGCGAAGGTGGCGACCGGAATACCCTTGGGCATCTGAACAATCGAGAGCAGGGAATCCAGTCCGGAGAGAGCCTTGGAACGCACCGGCACACCGAATACAGGTATGCGGGTTTTTGAGGCCAGCATACCGGGCAGATGGGCGGCTCCGCCTGCCCCTGCGATAATAACGTTCACGCCTCGCTGCGCCGCCGTTTCAGCGTAGGAAAACATGCGGTCCGGTGTACGATGGGCGGAGATGATTTTGGTCTCATAGGGGACTTCCAGCGCCTCAAGGATGTCCACGGCAACGGCCATGGTTTCCCAGTCGGACTGGCTGCCCATTACGACGCCTACCAAAGGTTTGTTCATTCCGTGGACGCTCCTCACCGCCAAAAAGGCGCTATACAATCAGGAGCGTATGGGTGCAATCCGGGTTCAGGCAATGATGTCGGGGAAAATCTCGTCCTGGATACGCTGAATCTCGTCCTTCAACGCCAGTTTGCGCTTTTTCAGCCGACGCACGGCAAGCGGGTCGGCCCGCCCTTCCGTGTCCAGTGCGGCGATCGCCTCGTCCAGGTCACGGTGTTCGCGCTGAAGCATGTCCAGCCGAATGCGCAATACGTCCGCGCGCTGCATCGTGGGAGGATTGTTCATGTGCATGATCCTGGCAATACCGCGTGAAGTATAACGATCATTTAATGCGCGGCAACGGTGGCAGCCCGGGTGAAGACCTTGTTTTTTGGGGAAATCAATACCATCTTTGATGCAGTTGGTCGCCGTAAGGGGCCATCAAAACAGAGTCGCTTTTGCAAGGACTTGGATGAATGACCAAGGTAACTTTCGCCTCCCATCCCTATTTGCTGGGGTTTGAGAATCTCGACCGGCTGGTCGAACGGACGGTCAAAACCGGCAATGAGGGCTACCCTCCGTACAATATCGAACAGAGGGATGAGGCGACGTATTGCGTCACGCTCGCCGTGGCCGGATTTGCCGAAGAAGATCTGACCATTACCGTCGAATCGAACCAGCTGGTGATCCGTGGTCGCCAGAAGGACGACGAGGGTGAACGGATATTTCTGCACCGGGGAATCGCAGGCAGACAGTTTCAGCGCAGTTTCGTCCTCGCCGATGGCGTGGACGTGACGGGAGCGCATCTTGAAAACGGCCTCCTGCACGTCGAACTCAAAAGGGTAGAGCCTGAGAGCATCGTCCAGACAATCAAGATCAACGGCAAGAGCAGTTGACAGTCAGGAGGTCAAAATGACTGATTACCCTAGCTTTCCCGATCAGGGAGACAAATCGATCGTTTACGTTCGCGACGTCAAGGCAACCGATCTGCCGCAGGAAATCCGCAACCAAATAGGCGGCCTGGCCAAAGTGTACGCCGTTCATGCCGAATCCGGAGAGGTTTTGGCACTGGTCGGTGACAGAGATCAGGCGTTCGTCATGGCACGACGCAACGAATTTTCACCGGTAAGCGTTCACTGATACAAAAAAAGGGCAGGAAAAACTCCTGCCTTTTTTTTGTGCCGGACTACTCGGCTGCGACTTCCTCGACCGGCTCTTCCAGCGATGCAAGGTATCTTTCCGCCTCCAGAGCGGCCATGCAGCCCATACCGGCGGATGTGACCGCCTGACGGAAGATGTGGTCGGTAATGTCTCCGGCCGCAAACACGCCGTCGATGCTGGTCGCGGTGGAATCGGGCTTCGTGTAGACGTAACCGCCATTGTGCGTTTCCAGCTGATCAACCACGAGTTCGGAAGCCGGAGCGTGACCAATGGCCACGAAAACACCCGTACAGGGCAATTCCGAGACCGTGCCGTCGCGAACATCACGCACCTTCACACCCGTCACGCCGCGAGGATTGTCGCTGCCTACGACCTCTTCCAGCGTGTGGTGCCAGAGGGTTTCGATCCTGGGGTGCTTGAGAAGGCGGTTCTGAAGGATTTTCTCGGCACGCAGTTCGTCACGGCGATGAATCAGCGTCACCTTGCTGGCGAAGTTTGTCAGGAAAAGCGCTTCCTCAACAGCGGTGTTGCCGCCACCGATGACGACGATTTCCTGACCACGGAAGAAAAACCCGTCACAGGTTGCACAGGCCGACACACCGAATCCCTTGAAAGTTTCCTCGGACGGCAGACCAAGCCACTTGGCCTGTGCGCCGGTCGCGAGAATGACCGCGTCGGCGGTGTAGGTCGTGCCGCTTTCGCCCTTCGCTGTGAAAGGTCGGGATGACAGGTTCAGTGAGCCAATGTGATCGCCAATGATTTCGGTCCCGGCGGCACGGGCGTGCTCTTCCATGCGGACCATGAGTTCGGGCCCCTGAACCTCGGTATCGCCGGGCCAGTTTTCGACCTCTGTAGTGATGGTCAGCTGGCCGCCCGGCTGAATGCCCTGAACCAGAATCGGTTCCAGCATTGCACGCGTCCCATAGACGGCGGCGGTATATCCGGCCGGACCGGACCCGATGATGAGAAGTCTGGTGTGACGAGTTTCCGACATGGACCTGAAGCCTTTTGGTGAAGTGAACGGTCTATATAGGCGTCTGTTGTCCGGGTGTGAAGCAGGCTTGCTGCAATTTGCAGCCGTTTCATATTAAGTGATCTGCGCGAAATATTATTGCGTTTCCGCACGCACGATTATAACCAACAGGGAGATGACGTATGGATATCACTGAGTATGCCCACCTTCAAGCTTGATCCCATTGACCGGAAAATCCTCGCGGAACTGCAGGGGGATGGACGGATGACCAATGTTGAACTGTCGCGCAGGGTTGGGATATCAGCCCCGCCCTGTCTGCGACGTGTCCGGACACTGGAGGAGCAGGGATTCATTCGCGGATACCATGCGGATGTGGATGCCCGGGAGCTTGGGTTTGAGGTACAGGTTTTTGCCATGGTTGGCCTTTCAAGCCAGGCGGAGTGCGACCTGTCGGCATTTGAGAAACGCGCCAATTCCTGGCCGCTCGTGCGGGAATGCCACATGCTCAATGGTGAGATTGATTTCATACTGAAATGCGTGGCACCCGACCTGTCAACATTTCAGAATTTCCTGACACACGACCTGACCTCCGCGCCAAACGTCGCAAGTGTGAAGACCAGCCTTGTGATACGCTGTGCAAAGGACACCCCTGGCATTCCCTTTGAGGTGTATGACGCGCGCGTTTCCGACGCGCAGGAATAGTCCCTAGAGAACGATGGCGGATATCAGGCGGCCGTAATCGGGCTGCTTGAGATGCGTCGAGCGGCGGTAAGAATAAAATCGGTCCGGCTCGGCATAGGTGCAGGCTCCGATCCAAATGGCGTCATCAACTCCAGCCGTTCGCAGTTTCGCAACCACGAAAGATGGCAGGTCGAACTGATAGTGGCCGTCACGTCCATTGACGAAAAACATGGAATAGGCCGGATTTTCTTCGAGGAAGGTCTCCATAAACTCCTGGCTGACTTCGTAGTTGCGCTGGCTGATGGTGGGACCGACCGCGGCCTGTATGCCGTCCCGGTTGGCGCCCAGCGCGACCATCGCATCGATGGTGTTGTCCGTGACGCCATCAAGAGCACCGCGCCATCCGGCGTGTGCAGCCCCAATTACGCCGTTATCGGGATCAGCCAGCAAAACCGGCGCGCAGTCTGCGGTCAGGACTGAGAGGGCAATACCGGGTTCGTCTGTTACGATGGCGTCGGCCCTGGGGCGGACGGGAAAATTGTCCGGGTCGACGGTCACGACTGTTGAAGAGTGAATCTGATGCAGGGACAGAAGATTTGTGGAGTGGACCCGCATGGCCTCCGCCACCATGGACCGATTCAGGGAGACGACACCGCTTTGGTCACCCGACCCATATCCGCAGTTCAGCCCGGAATATATACCGGAGGACGCCCCTCCGCGCCGGGTGAAGAAGCCGTGCCGGATGTTGCCCAGGCTTTCGCCGGTCAAAATTTCCAGTGTCATGTGCTAAAATCCAGGCGGCGCCGGTGCCGCGTTTGGCGTGAGTCCCATTACCTGAAAATGGTTCCCCATTTCATCCGGGTGGGTCAAGCGGCGATGCGCGGTGACAATGGAATTGTGTGCCTCGCCGCATTGTTTGGCTGCGAGAGCCTGGGCTCGGGCCGTAATGCCGAGACGCTCAAGAAACACTCCCTGGGGGACGGGGCCGTGAATTTTTGCGCCGGTAGCCATATCCGCCAATCCCTTGAAGCGGACATGAGCGGTGATGTCGGCCTGCCCAGGGGCAAAGAGCGGGTCCGTCGGGGCATGACCTGCAAGGGCCTGTAAGGTGTCGCCCGTGCCGTCCCACGTACCGTAATCAACGATCAGTGCGCCGCCACCGGAATTCGCGATCCGTTCCGAGAGTTTGAACATGATCCGTTCTCCTGCGGGACAGACTTCAACAATGGTCCCATCGGCTGCGTGGGGGAAACGCGCGTTGAGGCGAGATTCCGTTTTTGGCTCAGACCACGTGAGTTGGAGGCCGCCATCTCTTAGGAAAACGAGACGTTCACGCCAGAGCGCATCCGTGCGCTGGAACTGATGAACCGGCAGCGCGTCAAAGAACTCGTTGGCCACGAGGAATGCTGGGCCGCTTGGCAGATCGTCCAGTGATCCGCACCAAGTGATGTCGTGGCCCTTCAGCGTCTCAGCCTGAATGTCACGAAGGGTTGGACTGATCTCGATCAGATGGATGTGCGCGCCCTCGAGGAACCTGGGCAGAATCGCGGCAACGCGTAGGATGTCGCGCATGAGCGTACCCCGGCCTGGGCCGGCTTCGGCGAGAACGAATGGAGTTGGTCGCCCGTGATCCACCCAGGTCTGCATCAGCCAGGCGCCCAGCATCTCGCCAAACATCTGGCTGATTTCCGGAGAGGTGGTGAAATCGCCACGCACCCCCAGCGGGTCGCGGGTCATGTAGTAGCCATGCTCGGGATGTCCAAGACAATGGCTCATGTACTCGGCCATACTGATCGGCCCGCTGGTTGCTATTTTTGATCTGATCAGTTCGGCCAGAACGGTCATGCCCGGCGTCCCGTCCAGATCAGAACAATTATCCCGGCAAACAGCATCGGTAAGGACAGAACCTGCCCCATTGTCAGCCCCCAATCCGCGCCAAAACGAATGACATGACCAAACGGGTTCTCGGCCGAAATGTACTGGGCGTCGGCCCGCCGATAGGCTTCAACGATGACGCGGGAAAGACCATAGCCCGCAAGGAATATGCCGATAACGCGACCTGGTTTCGTGAGTGCACCACGTCGAATCGCCCAAAGGATGACGAGGAAAAGGACTGCGCCCTCCAGCCCCGCCTCATAAAGCTGGGACGGGTGACGGGCGCAGGGGCCAATCCACGTATCCGGGCATGAGCCCGCGGCCTCGCCAGGGAAAACAACTCCCCAGGGAACGGTCGTTGGACGCCCCCAAAGTTCCGCGTTGATGAAGTTGGCGATACGTCCAAAAAAAAGTCCAATCGGAGCCGCGGCGGCCACGGCGTCGCCAATGCGAATGGGATTGAGCCCTCGCGCTAAGGCGAACAGCAGGATACCTGCTACCACACCCAGGAAACCGCCATGGAACGACATGCCCCCGTTCCACACCGCAAGGATCTCTCCGGGATTCGCAAGGTAGTAGCCAGGCTGATAGAACAGCACGTAACCCAGACGCCCACCGAGAATAACACCGAGGATCATCCACGTCAGCAGATCATCGACCTGCTCGCGGGCCATGGGAGACCGGCCGCCCCAGAGGTCAGGGTTTCGGCACAGCGAAATCACATACCGCCAGCCCAGCAGCAGCCCAACAATGTAGGCCAGCGCATACCAGCGCAAAGCAATCTGAACCCCGAACAGGTCGACCGCGAAAATGACCGGGTCGATATCTGGGAAAGTGATCATCCGGAAAGGTCCACCCGTGGCTGTTTCGTCGGCACTGCATTCCAGGGGCGCGGATCGAAGTCAAGGCGCAGTTTTCAGCCGGTTGGCAAACGCCGTAAGCATCGCCATATAGGTATGAACGGCAAAACGGAGATACCCGATGCAGACGCGAAACAAGGTTCTGGATGACGTTGCACAGCTGATGTCAAACGCGATGGGCGTGGCACAGGGCGCAAAAACCGAGGCCGAAACGGCAATGAAGGGCATGCTGGACCGCTGGCTGGCGGACCGCGACCTGGTAACACGCGACGAGTTTGAGGCGGTGCGCGCCATGGCTCAGAAAGCGCGCGAAGAGAACGAGGCACTGAAAGCCCGGCTGGAGGCTCTGGAATCAAAAACGCCCTAAAAAGCGTCACCCACAATCGATGCTAATTTTTCGATAATCCGGTGGATGATTTAATTAACCTGGCAAAAATATTTTTCTTTACAGGTTCCGGATCATCCACCACCATATGTGGTAGGTCAGTTGGAGAGTTCACTGACCAGTTGTTGTTCTCACGCCCCCAAGCGGGGGATCCCCGCCCTGGGGGCCTTAAAGAGAGGCGCCGGGTATGAGCATTGTAGAACGTGACTTCGATTGCGAGGATATCCACCCCATCGACATCGTTGAGACACTCGCTGAGGAGCGGGAGTGGGATTTCGACCGCATTGCGGACGATCAGATTGCGATGGCAATTGAGGGTGGCTGGAGCACCTACTCCGTAACTCTGGCACTTTCACAGGAAGATGAATCACTGCGCCTGATCTGTGCCTTTGAAATGGATCCCGACGACAAATGCCTTGGTGAGCTTTACAAATCCATGGGAATGGCAAATGATAAATGTTGGTCCGGCGCGTTCACCTATTGGCCGGAACAGCGTTTGATGGCGTATCGGTACAGTCTCAATCTCGCTGGAGGTGCCCTGGCGTCCTCCGCGCAGATCAACGATATGGTCCGCGCGGCGGTAGCTACGAGCGAATGCTTTTATCCAGCGTTCCAGCTTGTGGCCGGAAACAGTGACAGCGCGGAAAACGCGCTTGGAATTGTGATCTCCGAAGCCTACGGTCGCGCCTGATACCGGCCCCCCCTTTCCGGGTCCTTATGGGGTCGGAAAGGGGGTTATTCGAATGGACTTTTCTGAAATTTCCGATCGCGGACTCGTGCTTGTGGGCTGCGGTAAGATGGGTACGGCCCTGCTCGATGGATGGCTGAGACAGGGTCTGGAGCCAAATTGCTTTACCGTTATTGACCCCAAGCCGTCCGATCGTCTTAAAAATCTGGCCAAGGATGGTCTCCAGCTGAACGCCGAGATGCCGCCGAATCCCGTGATCGCGGTTCTGGCGGTGAAACCGCAAATGATGGGCGAGGTTCTTCCACAGCTCTCCGCACTCGGCGGAGGACAGACCGTGTTCCTGTCAATCGCGGCCGGAACGCCCATTTCGCGGTTCGAGGAAAGCCTTGGCGGAAACTCGCGGATTATTCGGGCCATGCCCAACACGCCGTCGGCTATTGGCGAGGGAATTACGGCTCTAGTCGGAAACGCCCAGGTTGATCCTGGCGACCTCGTTCTTGCCGACAAACTGATGCAGGCCGTGGGCAAAACGGTCCGGCTCGAAAATGAGAACCAGATGGACGCGGTAACCGGCGTGTCCGGGTCCGGGCCTGCTTACGTGTTTCTGATGATGGAAGCGATGACGAGCGCCGGCGTTGCGCAGGGTCTGCCGGAAGATCTTGCTCTTGAGCTGGCACGTACTACGGTCGCCGGTGCCGGTGCGTTGGCAAACTCGGGTGACATAAAACCGGAACAACTTCGCATTAATGTCACCAGTCCGAAAGGAACGACAGAGGCCGCCCTCAAAGTGCTTATGCGTGAGGGCAACGGGCTCACCGAACTAATGGAGGAAGCCGTGGCGGCTGCCGCGGACAGGGGGCGGGAACTGGCCAAATAGAAAAAGAAATTTGTGCAGTGCAGCATTGAACTCTTGACTTTTTGTTGCACTGCAACATATAGAGAGCGGGAAGCAAAACAAACCCACAACCAAGGAGACGTACAATGTTCGACCCGAAAAGCATGTTTGACCCGAAAGCCTTCTCCTTCGACGCGGAGAAGATGGTGGAATTCTTCAAGCAGAACGACTTCACCAAACAGCTGTCCGAATTCAAAATGCCTGGCGTAGACCCTGAATCCATCATGGCCGCCCAGCAGAAGAATATGGATGCGCTGGTTGAAGCCAACAAAGCTGCTGCTGCCGGTTACCAGGACCTCTTCAAAAAGCAGATCGCAATTTTTGAGGAAACCATGTCCGAGGCACGCAAGCACATGTCCGGCCTCGACAACGCCAAACTCGACCCGGAAACCGCCAAGGCACAGGGCGAGCTTGCAAAGGCAGCTTTTGAGAAAGCACTCGCCAACATGCAAGAACTGGCTGAGACCGCTCAGAAAGCCAACTCCTCCGCCTACGAGATCGTGTCCGCACGCGTTCAGGAAGGCATGAAGGAACTCGGCGATCTGGCAGCGAAAGCCACCACGAAAGCCTGATACCGGCCTTTTTCGGACAGGCATAATTACGAAACCGCTTGCCCCCATTGGGGCAGGCGGTTTTTTTTGTGTCCGAAGATAACAAAGGGCCAGACATGACTGAAATTACTTTTGACGACTTCATGAAGGTCGACATCCGCGTTGGCAAAATTGTCCGCGCTGAAGAGTTCCCCGAGGCACGCAAGCCGGCATTCAAACTTTGGGTCGATCTTGGCCCGGAGATCGGTGAGAAAAAATCGTCAGCCCAGATTACCAAGCACTACACGCCCGAGGAACTTGAAGGCCGCAGGGTCCTGGCAGTGGTCAATTTCCCGCCGCGCCAAATCGGCCCCATCCGCTCGGAAATCCTCGTGCTGGGCGTCCCGGATGAGGATGGTGAAGTTGTTCTACTGGCACCGGATCAGGACGTTCCCCTTGGCGGGCGGATGTTCTAATCAGCATTCGCCCTCTTGAGTTGACGCAGGATTGCTTTACCTGATCAGGACAAACGAGTTTCCGGACCGCGTGACAGGCTTTCATGTGAACCGGACAAACATTCAGAAGGATTCCCATGTCCCACCCACTTCATGACGCGCGCGACCCGGCTTCGGGAAACGAATTCGGAAACCTCCCGGAATGGGATTTGACAGATCTCTACGCCGGGCCGGACGCGCCGGAACTGACGCGGGACCTGGACTGGCTGAAATCGGAATGTGCGGCCTTCGCGGGTGAATATGAGGGAAAGCTGGCCGACCTGGACGCGGCTGGCCTGCTGAAATGCATTCAACGGTATGAGCGCATTCAGTCGGTTTCGGGCCGGATCATGTCCTATGCCGGGCTGAGATACTATCAAAACACCACGGATGCGGAGCTCGGCAAGTTTCTGGGAGACCGTCAGGCGCAGCTGACGGAGTTTTCCACACCGCTGGTTTTTTTCAGCCTCGAGATGAACCGGGTGGATGACGCCCGACTGGATGCCCTGCTCAACGAAAACGAGGAACTGGCGCGGTATCGTCCGGTGCTTGAGCGTCTGCGGGCCATGAAGCCGTATCAGCTGTCGGATGAACTTGAGAAGTTCCTGCATGACCAGTCGGTGGTCGGTGCCGCTGCGTGGAACCGCCTGTTTGATGAAACAATGGCCGGGCTCGAATTCGAGGTCGACGGCGAAATGCTGCCGCTTGAAGCGACTCTGAACCTGCTGTCGGAGCAGGACAGATCGAAACGTCAGGCGGGCGCGGAAGCCCTGGTGGCGGTCTTCCGCAAAAACCTGCCACTGTTCACGCGGATCACAAACACTCTGGCTCAGGAGAAGGCCATTGAGGACCGGTGGCGCAAGCTGCCAACACCACAGGCGTCGCGCCACCTTGCGAACCATGTTGAGCCGGAAGTGGTTGAAGCCCTGCGCAATGCCGTGGTGAAGGCCTATCCCCGCCTGTCTCACCGGTACTACGCGTTGAAGGCAAAATGGCTTGGCCTCGAGAAAATGGAGGTCTGGGACCGCAACGCGCCGCTCCCCCAGAAGGACGACAAGAAAATCGGCTGGGACGAGGCGCGGAAGACTGTAATTGATGCGTATGCCGGGTTTGATCCGAAAATGGCGGAAATCGCACAGCAGTTCTTTGAGAAGGGCTGGATTGACGCGCCGGTTAAGCCGGGCAAGGCACCTGGCGCGTTTGCGCACCCGACGGTTACGGATGTACACCCCTATGTTCTCCTGAACTACCTCGGCAAGCAGAGGGACGTAATGACCCTCGCCCATGAGCTTGGACACGGCGTGCATCAGGTTCTCGCGGCGGATCAGGGCGAGTTGCTGTCGTCAACGCCTCTGACGCTGGCCGAAACCGCGTCAGTGTTTGGCGAGATGCTGACGTTTCAGAAACTGCTTGATGCCGCGCCGGATCAGGCTGCGCGGAAAATCCTTCTGGCCGGCAAGGTCGAGGACATGATCAACACGGTCGTACGGCAGATCGCTTTCTATGACTTTGAATGCAAGCTGCACGCGGCCCGTGCGAATGGTGAGTTGACGCCTGATGACATAAACGCGCTGTGGATGTCGGTGCAGGCCGAGAGCCTTGGGCCGGTGTTCAACTTCATGGACGGCTATGAGACCTTCTGGTCCTACATCCCTCATTTCATCCATTCGCCGTTCTACGTGTATGCCTATGCCTTCGGTGATGGTCTCGTGAATGCGCTTTATGCGGTCTACCGAGAGGGCGACGCGGACTTTACGGACAAGTATTTTGAGATGCTGCGCGCTGGCGGCTCGAAACATCACAGGGAACTGCTGGCACCGTTCGGTCTTGATGCCAGCGATCCAAAGTTCTGGGACAAGGGACTTTCACTGATCAGTTCGATGATCGACGAACTGGAAGCGATGGAAAGCTGAGTTTCCAGGCGGATCCCAGTTTCAGACCTGGGGTCCGCCAGCCATATCAGAGATCAGCCCAATGAGCTTTTTGCGGCAGTCGGTCAGGGCGTAGCGGTCGAGTACGGTCTGACGGGCGTTGGCGCGCATATCCGCCGTCCCTTTTCCCCGGTCCAGCACATCCGCGAGCGTATTGGCGAGATTGACCGGATCAAAGAAGTCTACGAGCACCCCGTTGACGCCGTCTTTCACAACCTCCTGAACTGGCGCGGTTGCCGAACCGACGAGAGCCACACCGGACGCCATTGCCTCCAGCATCGACCAGGACAGGACGAAGGGATAAGTCAGGTACGTGTGGGCGGCTGAAACCTGGAGGACGCGCAGGTAGTCCGAGTATGCGACCCGTCCCAGGAAGTGAACCCGTTCGAGAGGAGGCTTAACCTCCTCAATCAGTATTTCGCGATAAGTCTTGCCGTCAGGCGGCGTGCGTCCGTAGCTGACGTCATTACCGCCAACCACTACGACACGCGCATCCGGCCGACGCTCGAACAGGTGCGGCAGACAGCGAACGAAGGTATGGAACCCGCGGTAGGGTTCGAGATTACGGGCGACATATGTCACCACGGGGTCGCCGGGGCGAAGTGTGACGCCACTCTGGAGTTTGATCTCCGCGTCCGGGTTGGGTTTCGCCAGGTCGCAGTCAATCCCGTCATGGATCACTGAAATCTTCGAATGGTATTCGGTCGGGAACTGTTTCTTCTGCCATTCAGTCGGGGAATAGCCGTGATCCGCGGCCTCAAGCGACAGGAGGTGATAGGCGTTTCGGGTGCGGGTCTGACATTCAGAGTTCAGATCTGACGGGTATTCCGGATCAAACCCGACGTCAGCCCCCTGCCCATGATAGTAGAACTCGCAGAACGACAGAAGCGGGACATCAGGGAACACATCCTTGAGATAGAGGCCTTCGCCCCAACCCGGATGGGAGACCATAACATCGGGGCGAAAGCCCGAGTTTTTTAAATCAAGTGCCTTGCCGGCAGCCCCTTGCCCGTTAATCACGGCCGTTTCCGTACTGCGCAGGTAGTGATGTATGCCCTCCGTCGCGCCCCGGTGGGGTTTGTATTCGACCTTTCGCACCCCCTTCATAGTGGGACGGTCCGGTTGGGTGATAAAAACAACCTGATTTTTGGGGTCAGCCGCCAGCGTTTTGGCCACGTGCCTGAATTGTGCAGGAAAATTCTGATGTACAAACAGGATGTTCAAAAAAACCGCTCCCTTTCAGCCAAATATCGGGAGATTGCGCGGGTGGCGGGCGTCAGATCAACCCTAAATATCGGCATCGCCCTTTCCACCTTGATGTTACCCTGTATTCTCGTGACAGAAGGTGCCGGTTTCCGATATCGCGGATGTGCGGCAGTTCGCGGCAATCGGCAACTGCGAAGGAGTTGTTTCATGAACGAAAAGTTCCTCGGTCACGTCAACGACATACTGGACGGGCTGGAAGATGACGGTCTCTACAAGCACGAACGTATGATCACCTCGCCGCAGGCCGGACGGATTTCCGTCACGACCGATGATCAGACACATGATCGGGTGGTCAACCTCTGTGCGAACAACTACCTCGGTCTTGCCAATGATCCCCGACTGGCCGAAGCCGCGAAAGCCGGGCTCGACAGCAACGGATATGGCATGGCGTCGGTTCGCTTCATTTGCGGGACACAGGACCTTCACCGGGGACTGGAACAACGATTGGCGCGGTTCCTGGGCAAGGATGACGCCATTTTGTTTGCGGCATGTTTTGATGCAAATGGGGGATTGTTTGAGCCCTTGCTGGGACCGGAGGACGCGATTGTCTCCGATGCGCTCAACCACGCATCAATCATCGACGGAATCAGGCTCTGCAAAGCCCGGCGCTATCGGTACGCGAACAACGACATGGCCGACCTTGAGGCCCGCCTGATCCAGGCCAGGGAGGATGACGCGCGGTTTATCATGATCGCAACGGATGGCGTGTTCTCGATGGACGGGTATCTGGCGAACCTGCCGGGCATTGTGGAACTGGCGGATAAATATGACGCGATGGTGATGGTCGATGACTGCCACGCCACGGGCTTTATGGGTCCGCAGGGACGGGGCACCCACGCCCATCACGGGGTTGCGGACGGTGTGGATATTTTGACCGGCACCCTTGGCAAAGCCCTCGGCGGCGGCATCGGGGGATATACGGCGGGTCCACAGGCGGTGATTGACCTGCTGCGGCAGCGGGCACGGCCCTATCTTTTTTCAAATTCAATTCCACCTTCAATAGCTACCGCTTCTCTGGCCGCGCTGGATATTGTTGAAAACGGCGACGACCTTCGAGAACAGCTGTTTTCGAACACGGAGTACTGGCGCCACGGCTTGACAGAGCTTGGTTTTGAACTGCTGCCGGGGGAACATCCGATTGTTCCGATCATGTTGGGCGATGCCCGGCTGTCACAGGATATGGCAGCAGAGCTTTTTAAGCTCGACGTGTTTGTAGCGGGGTTCTTTTTCCCTGTGGTCCCCAAGGGCAAAGCGCGCATTAGGACGCAGATGAATTCCGCCCTGACGCGTGAGGACCTCGATTTTGCACTTGATGCTTTTGGGCGGGCCGGACGGACAACGGGAGTGCTCAAATGACCAACGGCATGAAGGCGCTCGTTAAGGCCAAAGCGGAACCCGGCCTTTGGATGGAGCATCGCGATGTGCCGGAACCTGGCCCGGATGACGTTCTGATCCGCATAAACAAAACCGGGATCTGCGGCACCGATATTCACATCTGGAACTGGGATGAATGGGCGCAAAAGACCGTGCCCGTTCCGCTAGTGACCGGGCACGAGTTCGCCGGTGAAATCGTGGAGGTCGGACGTAACGTTGCGGATCTGGAAATCGGTCAGCGCTGCTCCGGAGAGGGTCATTTGATCGGAAAGACCTCGCGGCAGTCGCGGGCTGGCCGGTTTCATCTGGACCCGGATACTCGCGGCATTGGCGTGAATGAACCCGGCGCATTCGCGGAATTCCTGCGGCTTCCGGCATTCAATGTCGTACTGCTGCCGGATTCGATTGACGACGAGATTGGCGCCATTCTTGATCCCTTGGGGAATGCCGTTCACACCGCGCTCAGTTTTGATCTGATCGGCGAAGATGTGCTTGTCACCGGAGCAGGGCCAATCGGGATTATGGCGGCGGCCGTTGCGCGCCACGTGGGTGCCCGACACGTCGTCATAACGGACGTGAACCCGGACAGGCTGGCTCTCGCCGGTCGGGTGGCGGATGTGGTCCCCGTCAATGTGGCGGAGCGGGACCTTGACGAGGTCAATGGAGAACTGGGCCTGAAGGAAGGGTTCGACGTCGGGCTTGAGATGTCGGGCAACCAGAGGGCGCTCGATCAGATGGTCGAGGCGCTGGTGATGGGAGGGCGTATCGCCCTGCTTGGAATACCACCCGGAAAATCTCCTGTGGACTGGTCGCGGATCGTGTTCAAGGCCATCACCATCAAGGGTGTTTACGGTCGGGAGATTTTCGAGACCTGGTACAAGATGATTGCCATGCTGGAAAACGGCCTCGACGTTTGCAATGTAATCACCCACCGCTTTGACGTGGATGATTTTGAGCAGGGTTTTGAGACCATGCGGAGCGGTCAGAGTGGCAAGGTGGTTTTAAGCTGGAGATAGGTGCCTGCTATTTTCCAGTTATCAGATGCCACGCCCTATCGATATCCGCGATCCTGAATTGATGAGTGCCCTCAAACAGGCAGAGTTCGAGGAAATGTCCGTCTGGTGACGTTCGACGCTCACAATCCAGCTCGTCATCCGAAAAGTACAAACCGGGACCGTAGCCACCGCTGTCGGCCATCATGGACACGGCCTCGTTCACATCGCCCTGATATGTATCCGCAATTTTGCGACCGATGATGGGCACCACCGTGTCGGAGGTGCCATGGTAGTGGACGAGGCTCACCGGGGCACCGGCGCATTGCCCGGGGATCGGATCCCAAAAGGTTCCGGAAAGCGGGATAAAGCCGGAGAATGCACTGTCCGTCTCACAGGCGAGGTTCCATGTCAGCATTCCACCAGCGGAAAAACCGGCCATGACGAGTTCGTCCTCATTGAGCTGGAAACGCGTAGAGAGGTCGGAAATCACGTCATCTACGTAGGCCGGTTCATCAGTATCCGCCTTGTTTTCAGCCCCCGGTGAGCCGGGCAGAGCCCAATCATCAGCCGCCGACTGAAGCGCCACAACAGCGACGCCGAGACGCTTCCCGAGATCAATCAGATTTTGATTGCGCATGACATCTGCAGCCGTTCCGCGGTAGCCATGAGCAAAAATGAGGGCGCCCGTAGGGCTTTCCGTATCATGACCTTCGGGCAGCGCCATCCGGTAGGTTCGGTCGCCAACCACGCAATCGGTTTCGACACCGCAGGCGGAAGCATGTGTCGCCAGGCCCGATGAGATCGCGGCCAGCAGGAACAAAGCAGTCAGTCGATCCATTGGAGTTGCCGACCCCTAACCCATTTGAAAACCGGGAGTGGATTTGGAAATGGCCGTTTCCTCCTCATTCATCTCCGCGCCAAAAGGCTCAAAGAGTGGAGTTGAGAGGTAACGTTCGCCCGTATCCGGCAGCATTGCCAAAATCACGGAACCGGGTTCAGCCTGTTCCGCAAGCTGCATCGCAATCGCGAATGTCGACCCTCCCGAGATGCCGGTGAAGATGCCTTCCTTCGCCGCGAGCTGCTGCGCCCATTTGATGCCTTCGGCTCCGGCTACGGGGATCAGCTCATCGTAATAGTCGCCGTCGATGGCCTCCTGAAGAACCGACGGAATAAAATCCGGAGTCCAGCCCTGAATGGGGTGTGGCTCAAAGGCCGGGTGACTGGCGGACGGGCCGTTGTCTGCCCCCCGCTCCTGCGGTGTTCCCGACCCAACAAGCTGGGCATTCGCGGGCTCAGACAGAATGATTTTCGTATCAGGTCTTGCCGAGCGAAGGACACGACCGAGGCCCGAGACCGTTCCTCCGGTGCCATAACCGGTCACGATCATATCAAGCCTGCTGCCCTCAAAGTCCGCAACGACCTCCCGGGCCGTGGTGTTCTCATGAATGTCGGCGTTCGCGTCCGTCTCAAACTGGCGCGCCAGAAACCAGCCATTTTGTTCGGCAAGTTCCTTTGCTTTCTGGTACATGCCAAAGCCCTTTTCAGCACGGGGCGTCAGAACAACTTTGGCACCCAGATAGCGCATGACCTGTCGGCGCTCCACGGAGAAGCTGTCGGCCATCGTAACCACCAGCGGATAGCCCTTGGCGGCGCAGGCCATTGCAAGGCCCACACCGGTGTTGCCGCTTGTGGCCTCAACGACCGTCTGCCCTGGTTTGAGGGTGCCATCACGTTCAGCCGCTTCCAGAATATTAATGGCCAGACGATCCTTCACCGACGACGCCGGATTGAAGAACTCGGCCTTGACGTAAATAGTAACGTTGTCCGGTGCGAGGCGGTTGATCCGGATGCATGGCGTGTTGCCCATGGTGTCGAGAATGCTGTCGTAAAGTTTTCCGCGACCTTCAGTCCGGCGAATTTCTCCACCGTTTCCGCTGCTTGTCCCCATGTCTCAGTCCCTCCCGCATTATGTTCCGTTGCGATCACGCAGCGCCCGAAAAAATGCGGGTATCTACTGCGCCATGTGACAGTGCGACAGGACTGGCGGTGCATGTCAACATGACAATGGACACGGAAACGCGAGCCGCGGTGGTATATCCAGAAGTCCCCCGAAAAAACGACACCCTGGCCCGGGCGCGCAAGCGTCTCCGGACCAGGGGCTCCAGTCGTACCTCGATAAATTCAGTTTGTGTGGAACTGCCGTTGGGGCAGAGCGTCTACATCACGACGACTTTTGCACCCATCTCCACGCGCTCATACAGGTCGATCACATCCTGATTGAGCATCCGGAAACATCCCGACGACGCGGCGTACCCAATACTGTTGGGCGCATCGGTACCGTGGATCCGGTATCCGGAGTCGTGGTTGCCAAAGTTGATGTAGAGCGCCCGTGCACCCAACGGATTGTTCACCCCTCCAGGCATTCCCTTGGCCCATTTGGCCAGTTCCGGCGAACGTTTGATCATTGCCGGCGGAGGAGTCCAGCGCGGCCACCGTGCCTGACGTGAGATGTAGCCGGTCCCCGTCCAGCCAAATCCCTCACGTCCTATTGCCACCCCGTAGCGCAGTGCCTTGCCGTTCTCCTCCACCAGGTACAGGAAAGGTCCCTTTGTATCGACAACAATGGTTCCCGGCACCTCCTCCGTCTCGTAATCCACTCGGTTCTGCAGAAGCGCGGGATGAAATGCCTCCGTGTCGATGGCCGCGACGACCCGACCGTGGTCGGTTCTTGCCGAGTAATGCGACGGATCTACGGGCTGCGGATCGGACGCCGCCCGTGTCACGTCCATATCTTCCATCATGCAGCCTGAAACGAGGGCCGCACCCGTAAGCAAAGAAATCAATCGTACCGGCATGGACATACCAGAGGTCCCCCTTATCGCAGGTTGCATTTCAACTGTGTGTGAAAAGTGCCTTCTGGCGGTGGCAGCAGAATCACGATTCGCTGCCCATGTAGGAACACATAGAGAACAAAGGTTGCGGTTCGCTAAAAACGGAATTTACCACGTTGAAAGGAATCGCGCGGAACACACCTTCCCGGCGCAGGCACCGCTTGTTTTGCACCCCAAACACCGGCTACCGTGGGAGTTGAGCTGACGGTGGAGGCGAAGGGTGCGGATATTTCGGGTAGTGTTCTGGGTGTTCCTGGTCCTTTACGCCCTTGCGATGGCGGTTTTTGTTGTGGGCTGGTTCGGTCTTTTTGGATTTTCCCACGATCCGCTGGCCGGTGTATTTCTGATCCCGCTCGGTCTTCCCTGGAACTTTGCCGGCGATCTGTTCCCTCTCGCGATGCAGCCCTATGTTTCACTGGCGGCACCGCTGATTACGCTCGAAATTTTGCGGCGTCTGTCAAAGCCAAAAAGGCGGAAAGCGCAGACGGAACACGGTGGAGTGTGAACCTCCTTTCTCTCGCCAAACGATTAGCCAATTAACCAGACACACACGCAGCTGTGGAAAATTTGACGTTTATTGCGCTAAAAAATCCCGACAAATCGACATCAGTTGACGGGACCACAGTAATGACGCTTTTTCTCATCTACATGTTTTTGAAGAACCGTCGGCTGTCCCGGCAATAAAGTTCAGTCGCAACACTTCTGCGAACGTCGAATAAATTGGCATTTCAGTTACATAAACTTCCAGGCGGAGGGGTTGTTCGATCCTTCCACTACGGTAGCGGCAGGCCGGTCCTTGCCCTGCACGGATCACCCGGCAACGGCCACATGTTCGCCTCCTGGGAGGCAGTCGCGCGGGATCTCGGTGTCGAAATCATGGCACCTGACCGGCCAGGGTGGGGATCATCCGACATACTCGGCCTGGACCACGCCGGTTTTGCCGCATGGCTGGCAGATGTGATGGACGTGCTGAAGATCGAGCATGCCCCGGTTATCGGCGTGTCCTGCGGAGCCCAGTGGGCAATCGCAGCGGCAGCTGGCCTTCCCGACCGTATCAGCGGTTTGGGTGTGGTTGGAGCCATGGGACAATGCGATTCCCGTGAAGCGTTGTCCGGCATGTTGGCCGGGAACAAACTACTCTTAGGATTGGCGAGGGTTGCACCGCAACTGCTGACGCCGGTCCTCGAACCGGTCATGCGATTGGCCCGCTTCAACCCTTCGGCCACGATCAGGAGATTCGCAGCCAGCAGCATAGAGCCGGATCGGGTTCTATTACTCCACCGGCCCCACAGGCACGCCTACCAGGGAGCGGTCGAGCATCTTGCACCGGATTGCGCGCGGGCGATGGCGCGGGATCATATTCTACCCGCGTCCCAATGGAGCATTGACGCGACGCGCATTACACAGGCCGCGACTCTGTGGCACGGCACACGGGACGTTTCCGTGCCGAGGCATCACTCGAAACGTCTCGCCAACTGGCTGCCGAACGCACGGTTAAACGAAATCCCGGGAGCAGGCCATTTGATTAATCTGTCCCACGGGCGGCAAATTATTGAGGCGGTTCTCTGACGGCGCAGCGGTTGTCCACTACATGCCCAGCGCTTCCTTGTACAACTCGAGGACGGCTTCCTCTTCGCTGATTTCCTGCGAATCCCGTTTGCGCAATGCGATCAGTTTGCGCAGCACCTTGACGTCGTATCCCCGGCCTTTTGCTTCGGCCATCACCTCTTTCTGGGCGCTGGCGATGTCCGCCTTCTCCTGATCCAGACGCTCATAACGCTCTACAAACTGGCGCAGTTCCCCTGCTGTAACACGGTATTGCGTCTGCTGTTCGTCCTCGACTACGTCTTCCATGAAACGTTCCTGTTCTAATGTGGTGCCCGGTGTCCTACCCGTGACCGGCGCTGACTTGCAACCCCTGGCGCACCGGAGTATGCCGGATCAGATAATTCTGGAGAAGCCATTGATTTTTATATCCATTGTCGGCGGCGTTTTTGTCCTGGCCGGGCTGTTCGGGCTTGGTTACTGCATCCGTGAAGGAATCAGGATCCGTGGCGCCCAGCTCGCGCCTGAGGAAATCAACGCGAGACTCCAGAAACTGGTCGGGATCAACCTGGGATCGGTTGCACTGGCGGCACTTGGACTTGGGCTTGTTGTCGTCGGACTGATGCTTTGAGACCACCCAAACTCGAGAGCCGCCATGGAGGCTGACTTGAACAACACCATCCTCATCACCGGTGGAAGCCGCGGCATAGGCCGGGAACTGGCGCTTCAGGCAGAGGCGCGGGGTGATACCGTTATCGTCACCGTGCGTAACACGGACGCGGACCACCGGCTGCCCGCCTCCATCCGGGTCGAGCAACTCGACGTAAAGCGACCTGAGGAAAGTGCGGCCCTCGCAGCTTCGCTTGACGGGATCGCGATTGATACCCTCGTGTGCAACGCGGGCATCTTCCCGTCCCGCGGCGGCATTCGGGAAGCGGACTATTCCGTGGAGGACTGGGTGCAGGGTATGATGACAAACGTGGCCGGGCCGTTCTACGTGGTCAGGGCGCTCTTGCCTAATCTAACCGCATCCAGATCACCGAAAGTCGCAATGATCTCGTCCTCCATGGGGTCATCCACAAATGCCGCGGGTGGATCCTATATCTACCGGGCGTCAAAGGCGGCGGTCACCAATCTGGCCTGCAATCTCGCGGTAGAACTTGCGCCGCAACGGATAGCGGTGGGAGCTTTCGATCCCGGCTGGGTCAAAACCGATATGGGAACCGACGCCGCACCATTGAACGTATCCAACAGTGTGGCGGGCCTTCTTGAACGTATCGATGGGCTGCATCCCGATAATACAGGTATATTCGAGACGTGGATGGGCGACCGGATGCCCTTCTAAGCCAAGGTCAGGCGGCCGCTCGTGACGCCGCTTTCCTGCGCAGAAAATCGACTATCGTTTTAGCCCAGTTGTCCGCGTGCAGCGGGCCATCGAGGTTTTCGAGGGCTTCGTCCACGAAAGACGACGGAATAGGCTTATCCCTGCGGAGCCTCAAAAGCTCATCCATGAACTTAGGTCCGAATTCGGGATGGGGCTGGACCGTGATCGCATCGGGGTCCTCAATATCGCCATATGCCAGCGCCGCGTATTCGCAATGGGAATTCACGGCAAGAACGGACGAATTCGGCGCCAGTTTGGTCACCTGATCCTGATGAAGCGCCAGAACGAAATAATGATCCGGGACCTGCGTCATCCACTCAGGCCGTTGAACGACTGCATAATTCTGACGTCCAAGACGCCATCCCCTGTCCGACTTTTCCGCTTTTCCTCCCATGGCCTCAGCGAGAATTTGGTGACCGAAACAGATTCCGACGACCGGAACTTTTTGCTCCATGCAATCGCGCAAAAACGCCTTGAGAGGCTCAATCCACGGCAAATCATCATAAACCCCGTGACGCGAGCCGGTAACGAGCCATGCGTCCGCCTGATCAGGCGATTCCGGCATTTCACCAGCCACCACATGTACCGTTTCAAACTCAATCGCCGGGTCGGCATCTGAAAGCAGAGCGCGAAACATGGCGGGGTAATCCCCATGACGGGCGGCAAGATCCGGAACCACATCACCAGCTTCAAGAATACCCAGTTTCATCGTCTTTCCTCTCACAGGCCTACCGGTCCTGACCTATCTCAATCTTTTCGAACCCGTCGCCAAGAGAGCGGTCCTTGTCGATCTCCTCTCTGGCCCAGTTCCTGAACAATGCCACGGCAGGGCGGTTCTCGGTGCCGGCGGGACAGACAATCCGGTACTGAACAGGCGCGGTCAATGCAATCCGAAACGGCGCCACCAACTGGCCGGCGCGCAGATGTCTAGCGGTAATTGATGCGCGGCCCATGACCACCCCGTTACCTTCAAGCGCGAGATCAACTGCATGATCCGCCTGGCTGAAACGTGGTCCCTTCAGAGGCGCGTGCTCAACCCCCACGGCCTCGAACCAACGATCCCAGTTGGGCGGGTTCGGCAGAAACGACAGGCTGTCGTCGTGAATCAGCGTTTCACTCAGGAGATCGGACGGCTTCGTGAGACGGGTCGCCACGTCGGGGTGCATCATCGGAGTGATGAAACCCTCGTAGAGCATTTCCGAGAACAGCCCGGGATCCTCTCCCTGTCCAAACCGGATGGCGATATCCACATCATCCCTGGCAAAATCCACCAGCTTGAGCGTCGCGATGAAACGCAACTCAAGATCGGGATGCTTCTCCGCGAAATGGAACATGCGCGGGGCAAGCCATTTGGCGGTAAAAGACGGCCCGGCAGTAATGGTAAGGCGGGACGGATCCACGAACCGTTTAGCCGCATTCCATGCCCCCCGCATATCCTGAAATGCGGTCGACAGACCAGGCAGCAAAATGCGCCCGGCCTCCGTCAGCTCAACCGCCCTGTTCAACCTGTGAAACAGCGGCGCTCCCATATCAGCCTCAAGACTTTTGATTTGGTAGCTCAGCGCAGCAGGCGTGACCGACAGTTCATTGGCGGCCTGCGCGAAACTTATATGCCTGGCTGCGGCCTCAAACGCGCGTAGCGCCACAAGCGATGGAAGTCTGTCCGGCATGTTGCAGTTCAGTTTTTTTTAAGTGACCTCAAAAAAGTCTCGTTTGTAGATGACCCGATAAATTCGGACATTCAAGGTCGGAGATCGGTCAAATTGACCGGCAGACAGTCAAGGAATGTGGAAATGGACTTCATTATGCCTACACAGCGGCAAATCGATCAGGCCGTCCAGCGTGCCCACACCGAACGCAGCCGGGCCATACGTGAATTTTTTCGAAGTGGGCCGCACTTTTTAGTCTTGGCCTACCGCGCACCAGACGCCAGCTGAGAATGCGCAGCGCATAAGGAATGCAAAAGGGCGGGTCGATTGACCCGCCCTTTTGCAATTTCCTCCTGAATTTTCGTTCAGGAGAAGAACTGAGCGCCGTTCGGCGAAAGGGTCGAACCGGAGAAGAATCCGGCGTCGTCCGACGCGAGGAACACAACCGCGCGCGCGATTTCCTCAGGTTCACCGAGACGGCCAACCGGGATCTGCGGAATGATACGCTCGTTGAGAACCTTCTCGTCAATCGCACGGACCATTTCGGTGCCGATGTATCCCGGACAAATAGCATTCACGGTAATACCGGCGCGCGCGCCTTCCTGAGCCAGAGCGCGGGTGATCCCGATATCACCGGCTTTGGCGGCGGAGTAGTTTGCCTGACCAGCCTGACCCTTCTGACCGTTCACGGAAGAAATGTTGATCACGCGGCCGAACTTGCGCTCGCGCATACCCGGCCAGATCGGGTGGGTCATGTTGAATACACCGCTGAGGTTGGTATTGATTACCTCGGACCACTGCTCCGGCGTCATGCGGTGGAACATTGCGTCGCGCGTAATGCCCGCATTGTTTACCAGAACCTCGACCGGACCAAGTTCAGCTTCGACCTTGGCGATACCATCCTTACAGGCGTCATAGTCAGCGACGGACCATTTCCAGGTCTTGATCCCGGTGTCTTCCGTGAATTTGGCAGCGGCCTCATCATTACCGGCATAGTTGGCTGCCACGGTGTAACCGGCATCTTTCAGAGCAATCGAAATAGCGGCGCCAATTCCGCGTGTACCGCCTGTGACCAGTGCGACTCTTCCCATGTTTCCATCCCCCTACAAGGTTAGACTTTTGATATCGATTAAATTTCTGTAGCGATGGCGGGCCAACAGTCATACCGTTTCCCGCCATGCCGTATCAGTTGCGTTCAACGCAAAGGGCAACGCCCATTCCACCGCCGATGCAGAGCGTTGCGAGGCCCTTCTTCGCATCGCGACGCTTCATCTCGAAGAGCAGCGTGTTCAGCACGCGACAGCCCGACGCACCGATCGGATGACCGATCGCGATCGCACCACCATTCACGTTCACGATCGACGGATCCCAGCCCATGTCCTTGTTCACAGCACAGGCCTGTGCGGCAAACGCCTCGTTGGCCTCAACCAGATCAAGGTCACCAACAGACCAACCGGCTTTTTCCAAAGCTTTGCGGCTCGCGTAGATCGGGCCAACACCCATAATGGATGGATCAAGGCCCGCGGTAGCGTAGGATGCAATACGTGCCATCGGTTCGATACCGCGTTTTTCAGCGTTTTCGGCCGTCATGAGAAGCGTGACGGCCGCACCATCGTTCAGGCCGGAGGCGTTGGCAGCGGTCACGGAACCATCCTTGGTGAAAGCCGGGCGCAGCTTCTGCATGGCTTCCATGGTTGCGCCGTGACGGATGTATTCGTCCTTCTCGACCACAATATCGCCTTTACGGGTTTTGACCGTAAACGGAGCGATCTCGTCATCGAACTTTCCGGCCTTTTGCGCCGCTTCAGCCTTGTTCTGCGATGCGACGGCAAACTCGTCCTGCTGGTCGCGGGAAATCTGCCATTTTTCGGCCACGTTTTCCGCGGTCTGGCCCATGTGGTAGTTGTTAAAAGCGTCCCAGAGACCATCCTTAATCATGGTGTCGGTCAGCTTCATGTCGCCCATTTTCTGTCCACCACGCAGGTTCTGCGCATGGGGGCTCAAAGACATGCTTTCCTGACCACCGGCGACCACAATGTCCGCATCCCCAAGCATGATGTGCTGGGCGCCCAGCGCAACAGCGCGAAGACCGGACCCGCAAACCTGGTTGATGCCCCACGCGGCGCTTTCCTGTGGCAGACCAGCGTTCACATGCGCCTGCCGTGCCGGGTTCTGCCCCTGACCGGCGGTCAGAACCTGCCCGAGGATCGTCTCGGATACCTCTCCAGCATCCACGCCCGCGCGATCGAGCACCGCCTTGATGGCTGTGGTCCCAAGATCATGGGCAGGGGTGTTGGCAAAGCTCCCCAGAAAGCTTCCAACCGCTGTACGTGCGGCCGATGCGATCACGATGTTCGTCATTACAGTCCTCCAAATCGGCTCCCCCACGAGCCGGCCCCGGTAAGAGCGTCACGTTTGGAACGAATCACGCAAACGCAACGCGCCTACTTTCGTCGCATAACTGGGGAATACCCTCAACTGTTATGGGTTAGCAGGAATTCCGCGAGTGGTTTCCAAACCGCATTACGTGCGTCCCCTCCGACAACCATTCCGACATGTCCCGTATCGGGAAGCATGACCGCACCGCCCGGAATGGCCTGCGGCAACGCTTCGGCCAGAGGCGGAGGTGCGATCGTGTCACGCCTTCCACAAAACGAAATCGTGGGAATACGAATGTTGCGGGCATCAACCCGCGAGCCCAAAAACTCCCATTTGCCCAGTGCAGGCGCATTGCGAATTTGCCAGTCAACCAAGAGATCCTCTGCCGCTGGAGCCGCCATGCAAACACCATCAGACAGCCAGTCCTCAAGTCCCACAAACAGCTTCGCTTCCATCCCATTCGGATCCAGTGAGGCGAACCGGCGAAACTTGATTGAGGCCTGCATTGGATTGACCATGGAGAAAAGCGTCTGAAACAGGATTACTGGAATAAAGCCGAAAGCTTCTCCCATACCACGGAGAAGCCGCACCACATGTTCCGGCCCGTTGGCGCGGATCATTGCGCGCAACGCTCCCGCGATGCCGACCGTCGAGTTGAAATTCCACGGGGCTCCGATTGTGACAAGATTGGCCACACCTTCCGGCCGGTTCGCGGCCAGGCCGGCAGCCAGGGTGCCGCCCATACAATAGCCAAGCACCGACACATCACGACCGGTCATGCTGCAAACATGCTGCAGCGCGGGAATCAGTCGCTTTCTTCCGTAATCCTCCATGGAGAAATCGGCTTCGTCCTGCGTCGGTCCGGCCCAGTCCAGCAGAAGGGGCCGCACTCCCTGCCCCGCCAGCCAGCGCAGCATGGACCGCTCTGGGACCAAATCCAGAATGTAGTGTTTGTTGATGAGACTGGGAACGACCAGCACAGGAAGGCCATTTGGATCGGTCGACTCCGGTATTTCGCCATAGTCCAAAAGCCGCGCGGACCCCGCCCGCCAGATACACTCCGGATCCTGCAACTGGCGTCGGTAGGGGTGCCTCTGCCACATTTCCATGCCTTCGACCATGGTATGCAGACGTCGGGCCACCTCCAGGCCAACCTCAATGCGGTCTATCGCGGGAGACAGGCCAGCAGCGGCACCACGCAATTCAGGGCGCCACGGAAAGTTGGCGCTACTGGCGCGCGGAGAGGCGAGCAGCGCCTGGCTGTAGGACACCAGCGCGGCTCCAAGATGGAAGACGACAGGGCTGGGCTCTCCCTGTCTTAGTGTGGGAATTTCACTCATCCGTTCCAGATCCGCCGGAACTCCCGGCCGGTCAGATCGTCCTTGACCGCCGCTTCACGTAACTGGATTTCCCAGAGGTCGAGATAAATTTTAGCGCGAACCCGATCCGGAACCGTCTCAGCTTCGGTATTGGTTTCCGGTTGAAGTGTTTCGGTATCGCTCGCGCAGCGGTTCATCCCCATGTGCCCCTTCTACCATTCGCATGTGCAAAAAATAAGCCTTTTCGCGCCCGGTGGACGCGGCTAACATCAGGCAGGGTGGAAATTAAATAGCCAGGAGACATGTGCGTGGCTGAGAACCAGGATAAAGCGGCCGAACCGATCATTATCAAAAAGTACGCCAATCGCCGACTCTATAACACGGCCAAATCAAGTTACGTAACGCTCGACCATCTGGCACAGATGGTGCGCGACGGCGAGGACTTTGTTGTCAACGATGCAAAGTCAGGTCAGGATATTACCCGATCCGTATTGGCACAGATCATTTTCGACGAGGAAGCCAAAGGGCACACGATGCTGCCGGCAAATTTCCTGCGCCAACTGATCCGTCTATACGGTGATACCCTGCAGGGTTTTGTTCCGGGATATCTCGAGGCGTCCATGGACACATTTGCCCGAAACCAGGATCAGATGCGAAGCCACGTGCAGAAGGCGTTTGAGGCAAATCCGGCGCTTGCCAACTTTGAGGCGCTGGCCCGCTCGAACATGGAATGGTTTGAAAACGCCATGCGCATGTTCGCTCCCTTTGCCAATAATATTGGGGCACAACAGGGAGAATCCGGCGAGACGCCCAAAGACGGTGAAACAAAAAAGGATGTTGAACTGGACGAACTGAAGCAGCAGCTGGCCGAAATGCAGTCTCAGCTCGCCAAGATCGTCAAGGACAAGTAGCGCTGCTGCCCACCCAGGTTCGGATCACCCGGCCGCACGCGCCTGTTGTCAGGATTGTGCGGCGACTCTGCCGCGGCGGATGGACGACCGAACAGGTATCCCTGCATGCAGTCCACTCCATTTGCGGTAAGCCACTCCGCATCCTGCACGCATTCGACCCGCTCTGCGATGCAGAGCATCTCGAAGTGCTTTGCGAGCTTCAAAAGGCATCCGATAAGAACCTGGGAATCCGGCGACCTGTGAACACCCTGCACAAACGAACCGTCAATCTTCACCATGTCAAAGCGGAACCTGCTGAAATGGCGAAACCCAGTCGCCCCTGCCCCGAAATCGTCGAGCGCGAAAGCCGGACCCATTGAACGCACAAAATTCATGAACTCGATGGTCTGATCGGCTTCGGAGATCGCAGCGGTCTCGGTAATCTCAAGTATCAGTCGACCACATACACCGGTACCGCCGCGATGTGCGGCGGTTAGAATCGATAGCCACTGTTCATCGCCCATGGAAAGCGGCGAAAGATTCACGGACAGGCGAAGACCAGGATTATTTGCGAGAACACTCAATGAATGTTCCAGCGCTGCCCGGTCAACTGCCCGCCCGAGTTCAGTCGCTTCGATCGTAGGCAAAAACGCACCCGCTGGCAAAATCTGTCCGTTCGGCATGCGAATGCGTGCCAGCATCTCGTGAAACGCAGCAAAGCCTGGGTTATCTGAAAGAACGACGGGTTGGTAATGGAAACCCAAACGCCCCTGTGACAGGGCCTGAGCGACGGTGAACCGCACCCTTGCATTGGCCTCGACCCGTCCCATCAGTTCCTGCCGGCCATTGCCCGCAGGATCATTCATCAACCGGAATGCGTCGATGGCTGGAACGGTTTTCATGGCACGGACTCAACATCATGGTTTCAATTCAGTAACCATGATTGGCAAATGTTCACTAAGAGTTTGTGAACAAACCCGAAACATTTCGGATCCCGCGCTCCACCATCCCCTCACCGGGACCATAAAACAACGCACGATCACTCAGTGTTTCACACACCTTTTGGTGTATCATTTCGAACACGTCAATCGGCAGTCGCTCAAAGACGGGATGTGCCTCAGCCGGCTCCGGGAACAAATCCATCTCCCGTTCAGCGAAAAACTCACTTACAATCCATTTTAAATCTTCCTCGTATTGGCCCATGATTTCCCGCCTCCGCGTGAGACCAAGGAACGCCATTTTGCGTGTCATCCAATCGAATTCGCCCGCACGCTGTATTTCCAACAGCCTTTCGATCAGGTTTTTTAACTGAGCTGGCGGGAGTTTCTGATAATTCATCAGTCGCTTGTACTCCGTCAGGTAGGCATGCAGGCTTGTGTTCCTGCGCTCCGGAGGACTGGCAAGAGCCACGTTGAGGCCCAACCCACGCAATAGTGCCATTTCCGGACCATCGGGGGCCTGAATCAAGTCTTCGTAGATAAAAACGTTTACGCGTTCGAAAGCCTTCTGGAACAGGCGCAACTGGAACCTGTAGTCCAATCGCATTCGCACTCCCGGAGAGTCCCAAAAAGACTGAATGGTATCAGTGCGATTGGTTTTTTTGATGGTTTCCTGATAGCTGGATTCAGCATAGCTGTCCGGGCGCCGAAGAACGATGGCAACTTCAGTATCTGCGCCAAATGTCTCGGCAAGCAGATTCACAAAGTTCCGGCGGCGCTGCCGTGGCTTCTCGTCCTTTTTCAGGCCTATAGCATGCCGATAGCAACGCTCGGAACTGATCAGCAAAGCCGCATCGTCATCCGCTGTTGAACTGAAACTTTTGATTACGCGCGAAGCAACGCTTCGTCCTTTTTCCGGCTTGCTCGCCAAGAGGCCGATGAGCGAATGGTGGCCCACCGAATCGTGAAGTCCGACCTTCGACAGGTCGGGGAATATTAGCCCCTGCTTAAGCAGATCAGCGCGATTATTTCTAAGACAGGCCTGAAATGAGGTCGTTGCGGTTTTGTGAGTTCCGACGTGCAAGATTTTCCGCATTGCCAACTTTCAGTCTTTCCGTGGTAAAACACCCCAGGTTCGAGCGCCTTTGTGCGGTTTATCGATCATTTTCCTGGGATGTGCCAGCCGGAAGACAGCGCGAAAAAGCACCACCGTTTCAAAAAACCGGAAGAAAAAATGGTCGGGGCGATAGGATTCGAACCTACGACCTACGGTTCCCAAAACCGCCGCGCTACCAGGCTGCGCTACGCCCCGACGCGGCACCGTCTAGCGCGGCTTCCGGTCCAAGGAAAGCGAAATTTGCAAACAGCCTAAAAAACGGGATGCGATACGGTCAATCGCAGGGCCAGGCGGCTCTTTCCTGGTCGATGGATGGGTGCCGCAATTCAGCCCCCTCATCGATACCAAGCGTGGACGTCATGCCTCCGTTGATTTCGAGAACGTACTGAATGCGATTTCCACCCGGTATCGGCGTTTCGTCAAGGGGAACCGCGTTTTCGTGAAAGGAGACCAGAGCCCCGGTTTCGTCAAAGAACAGCATGTCGAGAGGAATAAGGGTGTTCCGCATCCAAAAGCTGACCGGCTGCGGGTAGTCATATACAAACAACATTCCCGCAAAACGGCCAAGGCTCTCGCGGTGCATCATGCCACGCGCGCGCTCCGCTCGGTCGTCCATAACCTCAACGTCGAAGCGATAGGTGGATTCACCCAACCTGATATCTAGCGCATCGTCCTGACACTCGGCGGCCAGCGCAAATGCGGGAAGGAACAACGCTAAAGTAAGCGAAGAGCCGAAGATCCTAGGCATTGTCGTATTCATTCGCGCGCGCCACGTAATCCCAGCTCCTAACCTCGTAGACCATCGGCCCGCGTGGGCCTGCCGTGATGCGAACGGCCAGAACGTCACCGGCCACAACCTCGCCGTATCCATACTGACGCAGTGTTTCCATGTGCAGGAAAACGTCATCCGACCTGCCAAAGATGTTTACAAAACCAAAGCCCTTGACGCGGTCGAACCATTTGACCCTGGCGGGCTCAAGTTCGCTGGCATGGTCTCCGGAAGGTGCGGGTGAGGTGCCCGGGTCGGCTTCGACATCTGACACCTCAGGGACGATCTCCACGACTTCGACGGCCTGTCGCCCCCTTTCAGTCGACTGAACCATTAGAACAATGGACGCACCTTCAGCCACGGACGTGAAACCGTAGGCCCGAAGAACGTTTCCATGGAGCAAAATATCGCCCTCGCCATCATCCGTGACGACGAAGCCGTAGCCCTTGGTCGTATCGAACCACTTTACATTGCCACGGACCAGCATTCCAAATAGCCATTTACACAAGGCGGGTCCCGAAGAGGACCGGCGAACATCAAACCAGAAAAACTGCTATACAAATTCCATATAGCCGCCCACCTGTCCAAGGGTAACGTCTCTGCCGCGCAACGCAACAAAGATCGTTAAAAACGGGTTACATTAATTCATGAACCACGCCACAAATTTGAACGAAATGGCATGTATTGTCACGCAAATTCCCGAAAAACGTCATCCGGATTGAGGCAAAGGCGACCCAGGTTATACATGTTGGCCACCATTAATCTCGACCTCCACTCCGGAGACATACGAGCTTTCCTCGGAACAGAGGAAAAAGATCGTGCGGGCCACTTCTTCCGGCAGGCCAAGGCGCCGCAGTGGTATCTTTTCGGCAAGTAATTCGCTGCCCGGCGAGAGGATCGCCGTCTCGATTTCACCCGGCGCGATTGCGTTTACCCGAACCCCGCGCGGACCAAAATCATGCGCCATTTCTCTCGTCAATGCGGCCAGAGCGGCCTTCGACGTTGAATAGGCTGCACCCGCAAAGGGATGAACCCGCGAACCGGCAATGGACGTGACGTTGACGATGGCGCCCTGAGCCGCCGACAGTTCCTCGACAAGCCCGCGGGCCAGCACAACGGTTGCAAAAAAATTAACGTGGAACACACGCCCCCAGTCCCGCAGGTCGGTGGTGAATGTGTTCAGCCGCTCACCGTCCGGCCCCTTCGGAGAGATACCGGCGTTATTGACCAGCGCCTCCAGCCGATTGCCCGGAAGCCGCTCGCGAATGGTTTCAACCGCGCGCATGGTGTCATTGGGATCCGAAAGATCGACCTGGATGTGATCCTCCTCACCCGCGTCCCAGGGGCAGTTCTCCGGGAATGGATGTCTGGAGCAGGTCAGGACGCGCCAACCCTGGTTGGCGAAGTGCTGGACTGTTGCGTGGCCAATTCCCCGGCTCGCCCCCGTCAGCAATAGGGTTTTTCTGTCTGGCATCGGACCATCTCTAAGGTATGGGAGTCCGAGCGACTTTAGGGGCTGTGCACGGCGACACAAGTTGAATGATCGCGCAGCCGTACCAATTCTTTGCCGGTTTCAGATACCGCCAGCCAGTTTGCCGTCGAGGTCACCGAGGCTAAATCCGCGCTGCGCCGGCTTTCTGGTCTCTTTCTTTGATGCCTTTCTGGTCATGGCGTTTCTCCCTTTTCAGAATGGTGATCTCTTTTCTGAAACCAGGATAAGCCTGAATGCGGAATCAGTTCTGTGATCGCCGTCACTCAGCCGAAACCTCGCAAAATCGGGCCGTTATTCAGGGATACAGCCGAGTGACAGACCAGCCACCGGCGTCGTTTCTCGTCCAGCGGAACCTGTCGTGGAGGCGGTGGGCCCCGTCGGCCCAGAATTCCATTTCCTGCGGCACGATCCGATACCCGCCCCAAAACGGTGGCCGATCCGGATTGAGACCCTTACTGGCTGTCACGCGCGCGACGTCAGCCACCAACTGACCACGCGACGACAGAGGCCGCGACTGTTTGGAAGCCCACGCGCCGAGGCGACTCTTGAGGCTGCGGGAACGGAAGTAGGCGTCCGCGGACGGGCCTTCCTCTTTTTCAACCGTGCCTCTCACCCTGATCTGACGACGCAAAGATTTCCAGTGCAGGACAAATGCGGCCTTCCCTGCGCCATAAATCTCTCCAGCTTTGACGCTCTCGTAGTTTGTGAAAAACACAAACCCGTCATCCTCAACATCCTTCAGGAGAACCATCCGCACATTCGGCATTCCCGTCGCATCGACCGTGGCAAGCGCGATCGCATTTGGATCGTTTGGCTCAGAAGACTCAGCCTCTTTCAGCCACCTGCGCACGGTTTCCATGGGGTTGTCACCGGCAAAAACCGGATTGTTTCCCTGATCTTCAGACATTGCCACTCATCCACATCAAAGGTTCACGGTCGAAAGTGACATATCCCGAAGAGAAATCGAAATGCAGCGAAAACGTCGAAACTGATGACGATTTGATCTACGAGGCTCCACGGGCTTTGCGGTTACCGGACTGGCCATTCCGATTTTTGTTGGCCCCCTGCCGCCCGGCGGAGCGGCTTCTGCGACGGCGGTTCCCTGGTTTGGCCCCACGCGGCTTGGCGGCATTTGCCGGCGACGACGACTGTGGAATTTCCGGAATGCTGAAACCATCAGGCAGATCGAGAACCTCGACCTTTTGCCGGGTCAGTTTTTCGATGTCACGCATGTAGGGACGTTCATCGTTGGCGACAAACGAGATCGCCAGTCCATCAGCTCCGGCCCGCGCGGTCCTGCCGATCCTGTGGACGTACTGCTCAGGCACATTCGGAATTTCATAATTGATGACATGGCTCACACCAGGCACATCCACACCCCGTGCGGCAATGTCGGTCGCCACGAGAACCTTGCAATATCCCGACCGAAATGCAGCCAAAGCACGTTCGCGTTGTGGCTGGCTTTTGTTGCCATGAATCGCGGCGGAGGAAATTCCCGCCTGTTCGAGTTTTCGCACAACCTTGTCCGCGCCATGTTTCGTCCGGGTGAAAACCAGCACACGGTCGTAATCCAGATCGCCCAGCGTCTTGACCAAAAGTGCATGCTTGTCACCCGGGTTCACGTAAAACGCCTGTTGAGTCACGCGTTCCGCAGTGGTGGCAGCGGGCGCAACGGATACCTTTGCCGGATCCTTAAGATACTGGCCCGCGAGGTCCGCAATTGATTTCGGCATGGTCGCCGAGAAAAACAGAGTCTGACGTCGGCGCGGAAGCAGGGGGACAATGCGACGCAGCGCATGAATGAAGCCCAGATCCAACATCTGGTCCGCCTCGTCCAACACAAGCACCTCAACATGATCAAGGTTCATGGCCTTTCGGTCGATCAGGTCAATCAGTCGGCCTGGCGTTGCCACCAGCACATCGGTTCCCTTCTGCATCTGACGGATATGCCGGTTGATAGGCACGCCACCAAACACCGTCCCGACAGTCAGTTTCAGGAACTGGCCGTACTTTTTGAAGTTTACGGCAATCTGACCAGCCAGTTCACGGGTCGGGGCAAGGATCAGCACACGTGTACTCATGTGCGGCGGCCGTCCGGGCTTGCGGCTCAGCCTGTCGAGGATCGGCAGGGCAAACGCTGCCGTCTTCCCCGTACCGGTCTGGGCGATACCGAGCAGGTCACGGCCTTCCAGAACCTGCGGAATGGCCTGCACCTGAATTGGTGTTGGCTTCGTGTAGCCGGTGGCTTCCAATGCTTCGGCAATTGGTTTCGCCAGCGGAATTTTCGAAAAATCGTTCATTACAACCTGTAAAAGCACATTGGGCACCGCGCCATCGGCGCGTTGCTGCGGGCTCCCTAAGAGACGGCCCGCGCGAATCAGGACGTAGTTAAAAATCGTGCCTTGTCGACCGGGACTCACGGAGACCCATATCAGCCCCCGGCTTCACGCCGTCCTGACCAGAAGGTGTTATCCAACCGGCACCGGGACGATATGGCTCCGACCTCGTCAAAAGTCAACCTAACCGGGCGAAGGATCGAGCGCACTTCAGCTTCATGGCATTTCTAATGATCGGAGTGACTTCGAAATCCTTGTCAGAACGCCGTCACTCGCCTAAACCCTTGCCACCTATTTTGAAAGATACGGCCAAACATCATGGTGCAATCGACGGACCAACAGCCAATACTGTCGAACGCCCCCTGTCCGTTGGCTTTGGCCGGCACGTGATACGGGGGAACACCACATGACCGAACAACTGCCCCATGAAAAAGGCTTCCATATTTCCTGGGACCAGATTCACAGGGACAGCCGGGCGCTCGCCTGGCGGCTCGACAAAAAGGGTCCCGGCGAAGACGGATCATGGCGGGCAATTGTCGCAATCACCCGTGGCGGTATGGCGCCGGCCATGATAATCGCCCGTGAACTTGACGTGCGCACCGTCGATACGATTTCGGTCAAATCTTACGACTGGCAGATGCAGTCCCGCGCGCAGGTCCTCAAACATCCAAGCCCGGAGGTCATGGGGAATGAGGGAGAGGGCGTACTCATCATCGATGATCTAGTCGACACTGGCAAAACCCTCGAACTGGTACGGCAGATGTACCCCAAAGCCCATTTTGCCACGGTATACGCCAAGCCCCACGGCCGCCCGATGGTGGAGACCTTCATAACGGAGGTCAGCCAGGACACCTGGATATTCTTCCCCTGGGACATGGCCCTTCAGTACGTTCGCCCCTATCGCGGCGATTGATGGCCGACAGGACAGTCCCGCACGCTTGCCGCAGGCGGGACTAAGCCATCACCCGTCCAGCGCATGTTCAACGGTTGTAACCAAGCGCGCGACGGGTTGATCTCCATCCACCTTCACCACCGGGCAGTTCAAACTCCCCAGCCAGATTTCATGACGGTGCAGGCTCCGCCGGGACAGACCGCCGGTTTCGTAGTTGTCCGCCCATTTCAGAAACGACAGCACATCGCTTCCCGCTTCGTCCAGCAACTGCTCCCTCCGTATCCCCAGTCGCTTCGCCTCCCGATGCAGGAGGCGCTTCATGCGTACGTTTCCTTCAGTACGTACAAACACGACAAGATCGAAATAGGGCACGAGCGAATTCCCCCAGCTCTCGAGCGCTCCACTCAGGACCCAGGCCGGGCGATCAAGGAAAATCTCGTTCATCAAACGCAGACGGTCATGTATCGGTCGGCGATCCCGATACGGCGGATTCGTCGGCTTCCAGAAATAGTCGTCCGTGTCGTGATGCGGGATGGCAAACCTCGTCGCGAGCGCCCGCCCGAGGGTGGTCACGCCAGCCCCCGACGCACCAGTCACATGAATTCTGCGCGTCACCATCAGCGCCGGATAACCCTCTCAAACCCTGCCCGGTCGAAACGGGCGCCCGTTCGCATATTATCCACAGTTAACCGGAGGACGAACGGCAATAAACGTCCTTGCCAAGGGGGCACCATCCGGGTCCACAATCAGGTCCAGCCGGGACGGCCCAACGCTGACCACCGACGCACGAATTGTGCCTCCGTCTTCCACGTCTTCCCAAACCACGGTGGCCTCATCCACCCAGCGCCAGGCCGTCAGGCGAAATGGCCCACCGCAACTGCCATTCATCAATGTCCCGTCCGAAAAGAATGCCAGCACTTCTGCGGCCCGGTCAGGCTGCGACGCATCCAGCCAAACCCTGTTTTCGACCAGTGCTTCCATACCTTCATTGGATGATCCTACTCCGGGCAAATCGACAGAAGGCACGCGCATGGAACCGCAGCCCGAAAGGATCAGGAAACCAAAACAGAATAGAAAATATATGCGCAGTGCGATCAAATTGCGGTGCATGATCCGACACTACAACAGGATCCAGAAAATCACAGAGTTTTCCGACCGTTTATCGGATTATGCCAAAGTTTCCTGAAACGGTATCAAAGTCTGGGAAATTGGTGCGGCTGAGAAGACTCGAACTTCCACGGGAGTTACCCCACAGCGACCTCAACGCTGCGCGTCTACCAATTCCGCCACAGCCGCACTCACTTGTGGGGCGGCTTCTAGCAAAGCCATCTGATCTCCACAAGGCCTGAAATGACCGCAAATCACCAATATTCGAAATACGTCAATGCGTCGTTTCAGGCCGGTGAACACGAGCAGTAAACTGGTCTCCATTCCCCGGCACGTGGCGTCCAATAATACGTCGCCCGACGGAATCCGGATCCGCAGGAATACCTGCGGATCCTCAAGAATCCTCGAGGCTTACCGCTGCCAGATCCCTGATGCTTCCAGTGTCGGAAATGTCCGTGCCAACAACGAAGATCATTGGTGATTTTTCGTCCTTGCCCTCGTGCAGAAAACGACCGAACGTCAAAAGGAGTTTTTCACCCCGATGCTTGGTAGCAATGGCAACCTGAACGCGTTTGGAATCAGGCTCTCCTTCGATCAGCTGCCGGTCGACATCTTTCAACATGGGAACGTGCTCAGGATCGACAAAATCGTAGTAGTTCTTGCCCTCAGCATCCGCCCTTGTCGTGCCCAGCGACTCGGCCATCTTTTCGCTGATCCGGATGATCGTGCCATCCGCCGTGTGGTTCATGATATGAAAGCTGGTCTGGTTCAGGATCACGTCCAGTTCCTGAACGATTCCCGGAAAGTCAGACACAACGATCGTTATCCCAAGAACCTGCCCCTTCATGTCGAAAAATGGCGAGCAGCTCAGCTTGTAACGCACGCCTTCCGAGGAAAATTCCCGCTCAGCCGGCTCACCCAGATGCAGAGCCTCGCTGCATATCGGCGCGAGCGCCGGGAAATTTTCTGGCAACACGCACTGGCTGACATGCGGCGACGCGATGGGCAGGCTTAGACCATACATTTTCACGGCAGCATTCGTGGCCTGTGAGACCTGGAGCGCTGTATCGAGGACCAAAATCGACAGAGGTGTGGTCTCGAGAACGGATACAAGTTCACCGGTCCGGCCACTGAGTTCAGCGGCCGTCACCTGAAGCTCCTCGTTAACGGTGATCAGTTCCTCATTGGTGGACTGCAACTCCTCATTTGAGGTTTCCAGTTCCTCGTTGGTCGCCTGAAGCTCCTCGTTGGTGGACTGAAGTTCCTCGTTCAGCGACTGAAGTTCCTCATTTGAAGTCTCAAGTTCCTCAATCGTTTGCTGCAGGGCCTCCCGGGTGGTTGCGACCTCATTTTCCAGCAGATTGATGTGATTGGATACCGGGTCGCCAGTGCCGTCTTCCACGGAAGCAGGGACGGTTTTGGAGAAATCAATGGGCGTTTCCCGAATTACAAGCAGAGCAGCCCGCTCGTTAATGTTCTTCGCAACAATCGGATAGGCTTCGAGGCGCACTTCCGCGTCATCGCCGTTTGCCAGAAGGTGACGGACCCCCACCCTGTGCTCGCCATTTTTGAGAGCCATGGTGATGAGGCTTCTGGCTTCCTCCCGGAGCGGACGGCGCAACAGGTCGAGATGCATCTTGAGACTGCTGGTCTGATTCATCTCGATATATGGGCTTACGTCGCCGTAAACACGGGCGATCGAGTAATCGTCGGTAACGAGAAGCGAGTTCTTACCAAGCGACTTCGCTAGAGCTTCGAAAAGCTGCCTGTCAGTTGAGTTCCCGGAGTCCGATGTCTGGTCCCTTGATGGCAGTTGCCGCGACTGATTGTTTGCACGAACACGCGAATAGGGCGTGATCTCCGGTCGACGGATCGATCGCTTGCGGTAGATATGCGAGGAGTGCCGCTCGGGGATGAAAAGCTCATCTGAGCCGGCTACCGTCTCGGCAGTTCCGAGGAACAGGAGCGACGAGTTGGTCATCGCATAGTGGAACCGGGCCATGACCTTCTGTTGCAGGCTGTTGCCGAAATAGATGAGCAGGTTGCGACAACAGAGAAGATCCACCTTCTGGAACGGCGGATCCTGGCAGACATTGTGATCAGAAAAAAGGATTGCTGACCGAAGTGAGTCCACGACCCGAACACTGTCCGCCTGACGCACCAGGTACTTATCCGCGAGCTTTTTGGGAATATCGTTCAGAGCGGCCAGGCCGTAAACGCCTTTGCGCGCAATCTGAATGGCGTCCTTGTCGATGTCCGTGGCAAAAATCTGAACCCGGTCCTTCAGCGACACCTGCGGACCGCCCAGAGCCTCTGACAACAGCATGGCAATGGAATACGCCTCCTCGCCTGTCGCACATCCTGCGATCCAGACCCGCATCTGGCGGCCACTGCATTTCACGATCAGTTCGGGAATGAGACGTTCGAGATGCTCGAATTCAGGCTTATCCCTGAAGAACCGCGTCACGGAAATCAGCAGGTCCTTAAACAGCGCATCAACCGCATGGGGATTGTCCCGACAAAAACGCGTGTATTCCTCCTTCGTGTCGATCCCGAGCGCAATCATACGCCGCTCAATTCGTCGACCAATAGTGGTCTGTTTGTAATCACGGAAATCGACGCGTGTTCGCGCGAGCAGGATCTGGAGAAGGTCGGAATTCGGCGACTGTTCGAGGTTATCCTTGCGGAACTCGTCAAAATCGCGGGGTGACGTCAGAATTTTCTGCAGATGGGTTCCGATGGCCTGCGGGCTCAGAATGAGGTCAACGCATCCGGATTGAATGGCCGATGTAGGCATTCCGTCGTACTTTGCAGTCTCCCCATCCTGAGCGATGGTAATGCCGCCTGCTTCGCGAATCGCCTGTACGCCATACGCGCCGTCGGTTCCCGTTCCCGATAGAATGATCGCCATCGATTTTGCGCCATGCTTGTCCGCGAGACTGAGCAAAAACCTATCGACCGAAGGCTTGGGCGACGCCACCTCCGAACTTGGATCCACCAGACGCAGACTGGTGCCGTCGTAGATAACATCCGTATTTGGCGGTGTAATATAGATGACATTCGGTTCCGGCACGATACCGTCCGTGACGTCCTTCACCTGAAGCGAGGTCTGCCGGCCGACAAGTTCCGTCATCAGACTTTTGTGATGCGGCGACATGTGCTGCACGACGACATATGATACCGGCAGGTCCACCGGGAGGGTCGAGACAAGTTCGCGTATCGCCTCCAACCCGCCTGCAGACGAACCGACAGCAATAATTGTTAGCTTTTCCTTAACAGCCGTTTCCAGCATTTTTCAGGTTCCATCAACATAAGAGAATTCAACCCTAACGGGTTCAACCGCAATTGTCCTCTAAAATAAGGGGTTTTTGCCCCTCCCGGTCTTAATCAAATCCAAGGCAGCCAAACAACCGCGTTTTGCTGCACCTGCGTCAGCACAGGCTTTCGTTTACCATTTGTCAATAAAATCCCCATAAGACTAAATCTCCTAAAATTTTGTTCGAATTGCGAAGGACGGACATTGTGACTTCAGACCTGACTTCGAATGACAAGCCACGTTACCTCACCCTCAATTTATTTCTGCGGGATGACGGCGGCATAAATGTACGATCCTGCGAAGTCGTGGGGCCCGGGTTTCGTAATCGAACGTCGTTTCAGGGCAAAAGCGAACTCGACCATGTCTTGGTATCCGAACTTTCTGGCGCGATTAGCAGCTGTCTGGATAAAATCAAGGACGGCTCGCGGGCGCTCTCGCTGCCAGATTTTGTGGTCGAAATGCCCGGCCTGATTCTGGCCGGCGTAAGGGTTTTCGTGTCGCTGGCAGTCGACGGTGTGAAAAACGTCATCTTCCGGTTCCTTGAGTTTGTTGGGGGCATCAACCACGCTTTTAAGGCGAGCGTTGGTCTCGAGATGTCCGCGACGAGCCAGATGGAACGTCTGGCAATGAACATATTGTCCGACCTTTGCCTGCCACTCCTTAACCTCTGCAAGGCAGCGGAACTGGCTCAAATTGGTGATAACAGCCGCATGTGCAAATATCTGGTGGAGCGGGCCAACGAAGTGGAGTTCCAGGCCGAACTTCTCAAACGGTTCGTTTTCAACAGTAGCGAGCCGGAACGGGTGGCGATCAGCTCTTCAAGCGATTCGCGTCGGCGAAGCCGACCTTTGCAGCGCAGTGCGCAAAATCAGGTGCTGCACGAGGACGGCGAAATTCTGACCGACCAATGATCCATTCGGTTTAGGACAAACTTTTTTTCCATTTTGTATTATGGCGTGGCGGCAGTTTTCTAATTCCTCCCGCGCACATTGTTGTGCCCGCAAAATGGCCGGCTCCCCCCTTCAGTCCTGTATCCAAGGCGTACGAAAAAACCGTACGGTTTTGATTTGCGAACCCCAACTCTCTCAAAAATTTGAGACACTTGGGCTAATCGCGGCTGCGGCGTTTATCTTTTGTAAACCAATTTAAAATAATTCCTAACATCGCATGAACAACATCTTAACAGCACGGAAGGGGCGGAACCGTTGGACGTAGAAAACCATAACAGGGTGTCCGGGCGCTATATCACTCTGAACCTCGCCCTGAAGGATGATGAGAACATTGAGGTGCTGTCCTACGATGTGTTCACGGGCGGATTTCACAACACGACAATGTTCAACAAAAACAGCACCATCGATGAAGTCCTGGTCGATGAGCTTGCCAGTGCGATCAAGTACTGCACCAGACGCCTGAACGACGACCTGCAAATGCTGGTGTTACCGGACTTTCTGATTCAGATGCCCGGACTGGTCCTGTCCGGAGCCCGCGTCATCATATCGCAAACCAGAGATGGCGCACGGACAGTCATTTTCCGGTTTAAGGATTTTGTTGGAAACGTTGCGGGCGCCTTCAAGAAAAATGTGGGGCTCGCATTGTCGGACACCAGCCAATTCGAGTTGATGGCCGTCGACATTCTCTCAGATATCTGCAGCCCGCTCATTGATCTTTGCACCCGTCCGGAAGTTACCCAGGTGGGCCGCCAGAGCGGTGTTGGAAAGCAACTGTCCAGCATCGCGGCGGAAATAGAGTTTCAGCTCGATTTACTACGGCGTTTCGTGTTCCCGGAACCTCCTGCAGCAAAAAAGGCCCAGCGACGGCCACAGTTGGCATATCAACAGCAGGAGGCCCACCACGCGGGCTGACGAAATCCTCCGATACCGTCCCTGTCCGTAGAGGCTTGAAAACAACCTTAGAGTTTGGTCACGCTTGCGTGGCCAACACATCACCCAGCCAGTCGTTGAATACCGCAAGGCGTCGTAGACCGGAGCTTCGCGTGAAATAGAGCGCAGTGATTTAGAGGGGCTTTGCCTCAAGCTGACCTGGAAAAAGCTCAACCAGCCGCCCGTCTTAAATGTCCCGCGTTACAAGATAGTCCGAAAAACGCGAAATTCCCGTTGCGCACAGGACAACCAAAATTGCGCGAGCAGGCCCGCGTTCTGACGTCACCCCGCCTCCTACTTGTCTATCTTTATCACTGCCGTGGGTCACGGCGGCAATTTCAAATGCCACGAAATGCCCTTGGCTGAATCATTAATTCTGGCCGTCTGTTGATCGTACACACGCGGCGAAAAACTCACGGATGGCTTTCCAGTGGCGAAAAGTTTCGAAATGATCCGGGGTGGCTGAATCGCACGGCCATCCCTACATGGCGTGGGTGTCCGACCGGCACACAGTATGCAGGAACCCCAACTGACGTCAGGAACAGGCCATGAGCACCCCAAACCCAATCCGTGTGGACATCGTATCGGACGTAATCTGTCCCTGGTGCGTCATAGGGTACCGCCAGTTGGCGAAAACGGCGGAAAAAACCGGTATTCCCATTGAGGTGCACTGGCATCCATTTGAACTCAATCCCGACATGGCCCCGGAGGGTGAGAACCTGCGAGAACATATCGCCGCCAAATACGGGACCACTCCCGAAGCCTCCCGTGAGGCACATGTCCGACTGACCGAACTTGGCGCGGCCCTTGGGTTTGAATTCAACTACACGGATGACATGCGGATGGTTAACACTTTCCGCGCACACCAGTTGATTGACTGGGCCGAGGACGCGGGCAAAGGCCATGAGACCAATGCCGCGTTGATGGAAGCTTTCTTTACCCATCGGCGCAATCTCAACGATATTTCCGTTCTGGCCGAGGAAGCCGCAAAAATCGGTCTCGACCAAGATGCGGCGCGAACCATGCTTGAAAGCGGCGAAATGGCGGATATCGTTCGCGAGAAAGAACAGTTCTGGACGTCACGTGGTGTAACCGGAGTTCCCGGCACGATCTTTGCTCGGCAACATTTTGTGTCCGGCGCACAGGGCGAGGAAAACTATGGACGCATCCTCGAACTTCTTGCAAAGGAAGTTGCATGACTGAAATCCATCGCGCGGAAGGCGAAAGCAAAGGCCGCTACTGGCACGAAATTGATAGCCATGTGGCGGAACTGACCTACACCCGGGTGGGCAAAACTCAGATCATCATTGATCACACGGCGGTTCCCGATGCGCTTCGTGGACGCGGAGCCGGCGCAAAACTCGTGGAACGCGCGGTAAATGACGCCCGTGCCGAGGGTTTGAAGGTCATACCTCTCTGTCCCTTTGCGAAAGCGCAAATCTCACGACACACGGAGTGGCAGGACGTTCTATAGAGCGCCTCCTGATCGAAGGAGACAGGCTTGGCCAAGGTCCTGCACATTTTCGCACACCCCGGACAGGGCACGTCGCGCGTCAACCTGGCGCTCTGGAAAGCGGCCCAATCCGTCGACGGCATAACAGGCGTCGATTTGTATGCGGTTTATCCACGCTACGACATCGACATTGATGTCGAGCAACAACGGCTTCTGGACCACGACGTGATCGTTTTGCAGTTTCCCCTGTTCTGGTACTCCTGCCCTGCCTTGGTGAAGGAATGGATCGATCTGACGTTCGAACACGGGTTTGCCTACGGACAGGACGGAGATTGCCTGAAGGGAAAACACCTGATGCTGGCCCTGACCACGGGCGGTCCGCACGGAGCCTACAGCCAGCAGGGTTACCAGCACTTCGAACTCCGTACCTTTTTGACGCCTTTTGAGCAGACCGCACGACTGTGTCAGATGGGCTTCCCGGCACCTTATGTGCAATTCGACGCTCTGGCTGCAGACGGAGCGGATCACGCACGTGGGTTTACGGCACTGCTGACTGCGCTCAGGGACGATACCTTTGATTTCAGGCGCGCGGGAGAGGCCGAACTTTTGACCCATGACACACTTCCGCTGAAAGAAGGCGCGCGCCCATGACGGATTTTCTCCTGCTGGCCTTTCTGTTTCTGGCCGCCGGTGTGGTCTCCGTGCCCATCGCCTCCCGCCTAGGGCTGGGGTCCGTTCTGGGCTACCTGATCGCTGGTATCGCGTTGAGCCCAGTACTTACTCTGCTCCATGTCGACGTGATCTCGATCCAGCATTTCGCCGAGTTTGGCGTCGTCATGATGCTGTTCCTCGTGGGCCTCGAGCTGGAACCACGCCTCCTTTGGGAGATGCGCGCGCGCCTGCTTGGACTTGGTGGCCTACAGGTCGGGCTGACGGCTTCCCTGGTAGCCGCGGCCGCCTTCGCGTTCGGGCAGGTGTGGCAGGTCTCGGTGGCGATCGGTCTGATATTCGCTCTGTCATCAACAGCCATCGTTCTCCAGACTTTGAACGAAAAGGGACTGATGAAAAGCGACGGTGGTCAGGCGTCTTTTTCCGTTCTACTCTTCCAGGATATCGCCGTAATACCCATCCTGGCTTTTTTGCCCCTGCTGGCTATCCCGGGATTGGCGGGTCATGACGATTCTCATGGTGCAGAGGAGGGACATGGAGCGGCCCTTTCGCTGGTCGATGGACTTCCCGAATGGCAAGCCGCTTTGCTTACTCTCGCCGCAATCGCGCTCGTGGTCGCCGCGGGCATGTATCTGACCCGACCGGCCTTTCGCTTCATTGCCCAAGCTAATTTACGTGAAATTTTTATCGCGGCCGCACTTACCTTTGTGATTGGCATAGCCCTTCTGATGACGATGGTTGGATTGTCACCGGCGTTGGGAACGTTTCTTGCCGGCGTCGTGCTTGCCAACAGCGAATACCGGCACGAGCTTGAAAGCGACATTGATCCGTTCCGCGGACTGCTGCTCGGCCTGTTTTTCATGACCGTGGGTGCCAGCATCGATTTTGGTCTTTTGGCCGATAACACGCTTGTCATCATTGGCCTGACCCTAGGGGTCATGGCGTTGAAGGCAGCGGTGCTCATGGGGCTCGCCAGGATTTTCAAAGTGCGGGACGAACAGAGCTGGCTGTTCAGCATGGCCCTTGCGCAGGCAGGAGAGTTCGGCTTCGTACTGATATCCTTTGCGACAGCGAATTCGGTTTTGCCGGATGATATCGCGGCCCCACTGACGTTAATTGTGACCCTGTCGATGATGCTCACGCCGATGCTGTTCATCGCATACGACAAATTTGTCCTTCCCAGGTACGAGGAGGCCGAGCCGCGTGACGCGGATGAGATCACCGCGCCGAGCCACATCATCATTGCGGGGCATGGGCGTTTTGGAAGCGTGGTCAACCAGATGCTGCTCAGTGCCGGTCATGAGACCACGGTGCTGGACCATAACGCCGGAATGCTGGAACGCCTGCGTGTTTTTGGTGTTCGAGCCTTCTATGGGGATGCCACCCGTCCGGATCTTTTGCACGCCGCCGGGATAGAAAACGCGAAAGTGCTGGTGGTGGCGATTGACGACAAGCACAGGTCTACTGAACTTGTCCGCTACGTGGCCGGCAACCACCCACATGTTCACATCACCGCGCGCGCAATGGACAGAAACCATGTCTATGAACTTTGGGGCGCAGGGTGCCGCGATGTCATTCGGGATACTTTCGACAGCGCAGTTAGGGCCGGTCGATCCGTCTACGAGGCTCTGGGCACCCATCCGTTTGATGCTGAACGGGCGGCGCGCGGTTTTGTATCCGAGAACCAGCGCACCATCCGGGAACTGGCGGGACTTTACGATCCGGCTGTCCCGAACCATGAAAATGCCCCTTACCGAGAACGGGCCAGGGAACTTCTTGACGAACAGGCTGAACAGATCCGCGCGCGTGGCCGCGGGGCCTTCCACGAGCGTTCCGAACGCGGCTGGACACCGCCTACGCCTGAAGACGTTAAAGCGGTTGCACGCAGGCTGGAATGATACGCAGCCATCGGGCCTGAGCAATTTAGAGCAGCGCCAGAGAAAGGGCGGGCAGGAAGGTCACCGCCAGAAGCACCGCCAATATCAGTGCTGCGAAAGGTGCGACCGCCCGAACAACTGTACTGAAGTCGGCACGAAAAGCCATCATGGCGACGAAAAGGTTGATGCCAAGCGGAGGCGTCAGCAATCCGATTTCGAGGTTCATCACCATGATCACCCCAAAATGCACCGGATCAAAGCCATAGGCCACCGCCTGTGGCATCAGCAGCGGCCCCAGTATGACGATGGCTGACAGAGCATCGAAAAGGCATCCGACGCATAGAAGTATCAGGTTCACGGCAAGTATGAAGATCGTCCCGTTTGAGACTGTTTCCGTCATCCAAATAGTGAACTGCTGGGGAACCTGTAACACCGTCAGGAGCGACTTGAGGCTGAGCGCGACAGCCACAATCGGCAGCAGCACCCCTAACATGCGTGCCGTATCCATCAGTGCGGCACGCATCTCCTCAAATCCAATTTCGCGATGGACGACGGCCTCCACAAAAATCCCGTACAGCAGCGCGACCACCGCCGACTCGGTGGGCGAAAAGTACCCTGAGAATATTCCCCCAAGCAGCATCACCGGCATCAACAGTGACCAGACACCTTCGGCGATCGCTTTAGCCAGTTCGGGACCATTCAAAAGGCGCGCAGGAAGTCTGCGGTTAGCGACTACCGCGTAGGCGGCGAGAACCCCGGCCAGCAACAGGCCGGGTATCAAACCGGCCAAAAACAAATCTGCAATCGAAACTTCACTGACAATGCCATACACAATCATCGGGATGGATGGCGGAATGATTATCCCCAGCGTTCCAGCCGAAGTAAGAGCGCCCAGCGCGAAGTTCCGGGAGTAGCCCTGCTCAATCATGGCTGGATACATGACCGGCCCGATTGCAAGCAGTGTCGCTGCTGATGAGCCGCTGACCGCCGCGAAAACGGCGCATGACAGGATCGCGGCAGCCCCCAGCCCGCCTGGCAGAGGAGCTGTTGCGAGCGTCATGATTCTCACCAAACGTTTGGCAATCGCCCCGCGGCTGAAGACGTTTCCGGCGGCGATAAACATGGGCACGGCGAGCAGTGCCTCACTGTTGAGGCCGATCCACATATCCTCGGCAAGGTAGTCCAGCCGACCGCCGCCCCAGACCATGTGAACGTACGCTGCACCCACCAGCAATATAACGATAAGGTTCTGTCGCAGAAGCAGCAGAAAAAACGTCAACAGGATCAGACCGGTAATGGCCAAGTGTCAGACTCCCGCGCCGCTTGTGTCAAATCAGGGACTGTCTGCGACCGGGCGCAACCCCGGCTTCAGCGCGAAAATCAAATGACGCAGACCACTACTCAGAAATGCAGCCGGCATAACCAACTGAAACGGCCATACCGGGATCAGGAAAATCGCGACCCTGTCACCAGCCGCCTGCGTCTCGGAAATGAAATAGACACAAACAATTGCGAATGCGGCATGGAGGAGCGCGGCAACCATATCTGAAATTCGGTTTATGAGCGCATCAAATCGAGCCGGCAGAACCCGATCGCAGACAGTCGGGCGCAAATGAGAGCCACTGCCAGTGGCGAGCGACATGCCGAAGAAACCTGCGGCGGCGGTGACCAGGACAGCCATCGTTTGTAGACCAAGGACCGGCATGCCCATCACTTCGCGCGCGATAATCTCCCATCCCAGCAAAACCACGACAGTCAGATAGGCCATGACGGCAAGAGCACCCTCGATGCCCTGAATCGCCTTAAGAAGCCTGGCCATCCGTTACCTCTCTAGCTGCCACAGACCGATTTTACCTCATTCAACCCGGCCCAGATTTCCGCAGCATGATCGCCGAGATCGGTGATAATGCTTTGGCGCACATCCGGCGCAAACCGTTTCCATGACTCAAGCTCTGCTGGAGAAAGCTCATGGATCACCGCGCCATCCGCCTCAGCTTCCTTCAGAAGGTTTTCTTCCGCCTCGCGGGTTGCTTCTCTCAGATCAGCCATACCCAGTGCGGCGCGGCTGATTGCTTCCTTCGCAGAAGGCTCCAAACGCTCCCAGGTTCTGTTGGAAATCAAAAGTGCACCCAACTGATGTCCGTGCGCCGTCATAATGATCTGCGGCGCTTCGGCAGCATATCCAGCAGCAACGCCCATAACGAGAGGCGTTGTAACCGCGACGACCGCACCCGTTTTCAGCGCTGGCATGGAATCAAGTGTTCCCAGCGGCACCGCAGCCGCACCGGTCGCCTGTATGAAAAGTGTGTCCGCCGGCGTCGGGGAGGTGCGTATTTTTTGGCCCTGCATTTCTTCCGGCGTACGGAAAGCTGTTTTCGACATGATCACCATCCGCCCCACCTCAAAAGTGGACAGCAGGATCACACCGGCGTCCTCGAATTCGGCATCGAAGACCTCGTGAAGATATCCGTCCACCGCGCAGTCTCTTTGCGCAACGGTGTCGAAAACATAGGGCAGCTGAAGCAGCCCGTAATCCGGGACCAATAGCGACGACGCCACGTTGGAGAGAAGCGCCATATCGATCCGTCCGCGGGCAAGTTGCCGCGCCACCGTCTGTTCATCACCAAGCTGACTGTTGAAGTAGTTCACGACGGTAATGTTGCCGGCCGTCAGTTCGGAAACCTTGTGAGAAAACTCCTCCAGTGCCCTGCCCCACGGAGTGGTCGCTGGCACGGCAGTTCCCAGCCTCAACTCTTCAGCACCAACAGACGCCGCGTTAACCGGCGAGAGGGCCAAGGCCGAACCTGCGAGGACAGCCTTAGCAATTCGATTAATTTCCAAAAAACTTATGCAACCCAAAATGGAAAACATGGACTACCTGCAAAAATACAAATTTTCATCGACCGGCGGGCTCTCGAAGACCCAAAAACCTGATTGTCGCGTTGAACACTCTGTGCTCCGGTACCACACCTACGCGCTACTATCGACATCCAGAAGAACCGGCTCGGCAAAAAAACCTTTTGTGACAGATACTTCTCAGGGCATCAAAAAATTCAGCGGTTGACGACAGACTGCTGCATGATTGTACTATCCGCGCGGGAAAGCAAGATCCGGGGGACGGCGATGAGTGAAGTTGGGCATTCCGCGCCAGCGGAAGCGGCAATTCGTGAGGAACTGCAGCGCATTCTTGCATCGAAAACGTTCACGGCTTCAACGAGAAACCGTAATTTCCTCAGCTACGTGGTGGATGAAACACTCGCCGGACGCGGCAACCGGATAAAGGCATACAGCGTTGCAACCCAGGTGTTTGGACGAGGCGACGATTTCGATCCTTTGCTCGACTCGATCGTCCGCATCGAGGCCGGACGCCTGCGGCGTGAACTGGAAAGATTTTATCTCAAGGAAAGTCATCCTGGAGGTGTAACCATCAATATTCCGAAGGGCGGCTATGTTCCGTCTTTTGAAATCCGCAAAGTCGACACCGAAAAAACCTCAGGATCAGAACGTGCATCGTCGGGGCCCGCAATCCTTCACAATCTGGGACCAAGCGTGATCGTTCACCGGTTTGAGGAAGCCGGGGACTGCTCGGTCTTCCCCGGGATCGGCCGCAAATTGAGCTGGCAGGTGATCTCCGCATTAACGCGCTACACTGAGATTTTTGTCTTCGGGTATGAAACGACCGATTATCTCGCGGATGCTGTAGGCCACAGCGACAAACCGCAGGAGTTCCAATCCGATTATGAACTTTTCGGGACGGTGACGGTCTCGAAAGAGGCTCTGAATGTCGACCTCCTGTTCCGGCGCACTCCGGATCGGCGTTTTGTCTGGGCACATGATTTCAAATGTGAAATCGACGAGGGATGCACGCCGTCAGAGATGGTGGAGGTCTGCAACGATATTGCCGGCCAAATCGTGCGAAAAATTGCCGACAGGGATGGAATTCTCGACTGTCAGGCCCGCGAAAGTGCGGGGCAGGCACCGAACACATTTGCGGCGTATCAAAAGCTGCTTGAGTTTCACGATTATTGGCGTTCGCTGGATCCGAAACTTTATGAGTCGTTGAGAAGGGATCTTGAGAAAACCGTCTCGGAGGATCCGAATTTCGCCAACGGCCTCTCCTGTCTCTCGATGGTTTACTCCAGTGCCGTGCGTTACGTTTATGATATCAGTCATGCGTGTACCGACCCGCTTGAACGGGCATTCGAGCTTGCGAACAGGGCGATACTGTTGGCGCCCAATTCCAGCCGGGCCTATCACGCGCGGGCAATTGCGGAATGGTTCTCAGGTCTTACTCAGGAGAGTTTGAAAACGCTCCAACATGCCCGATCCCTTAATCCGAACGACTCCGAAATACTGGCAGAACTCGGATTTCGCTATGCAATGCGTGCCAAATGGGGGCTGGCGGTGCCGCTGATTGAAGAATCGTATATTCGGAACCCGATGCAGGCGACGACCTACCGCATGGGTCTGTTTCTCTATCACTACGCCGAGGGGCGATACGATACCGCGTTGCGCGAGTGTGTACTTATCAATGCGCCAAGCGTTGGAAATGTGCGTGTTTGCGCGGCGGCCGCTCACTGCAAACTTGGACAGTTTGCCGAGGCGCATCAGGAACTGCGCGAGGCCAAGAAAATTGACCCCGACCTGCCCTCACGGCTGGAAGCGGATCTCATGATGCGCAACGTCCACCCGGACCTTATCCACAATCTGGTCTCAACCGTCGCCGCGATTGATCCAAGATGGGCCATCGGGAACGAACCCGGACGTCTCAAAGCGTAAGCTTTCCCAAACGAAACAGGCGGCCCATCAAGGTAGCGACCGGCAATAGTTTTTCGCGCACTGCAAACAGCCCCTGCCACGCGCCTCTTATTGCGCACAACAGGGTGTTCACATCAGGTAACAAGCAGGACGATAACAAGACCCCAAAGTGTCAGCAGCGTGTTGCTGACCGCGTAAGGCACGGTATAGCCCAGCATGGGCACGTCACTCTGCGCCTGCTCACCGACCATCGCCACCGATGCGGTCGAGGTGCGTGATCCGCCACAACAGCCGAGGTTGATTGCGTCATGGAAACGAAAGATGTGTTTTCCGATGAGCGGTGCCAGCAACATGGGCACCGAGGTGGCCACAACTCCCCAGACGAAGAGACCAAATCCGGCCTCCTTAAGTCCCGCGATAAATGTGGGTCCAGACGTCAGGCCAACCACGGCGATAAATACATTGAGGCCGACCGAGTTCATAAACCAAAGCGTTGGTTGAGGGATGTTACCGATCTGCGGCTTCACCGTACGCAGCCAACCGACAAAAATACCCGCAAGCAGCGCACCACCGGAGGTACTTAGGGTGATCGGAACTCCGGCGATTGGGAACACATAGGCACCGATCAGTCCACCAATCAAAATGGAAAGACCAACGAGAACCATATTCGTGATCGTCTGAGGCCGGTCTGCGAATCCTACAGTCTTCGCAAAGCTCTCGACATGAGTTTTCGAGCCGGCCACACGCAGAATGTCGCCACGATGAATTTTGGTACCTGGCATCACGGGGATATTCACTGCAGCCGATCCACGACGGATGGAGTTGAGATACACTCCGCGGGTATACGGCTCTTTCGCAATGTCGATCAGTTCCTGACCATCCATTGCTTTTGATGTAACCAGCACATCAACCGCCTCGACGGGCACGTCCAGCAGTTCCCGGTCGTCCACCTCCTCAGCCGCTCCGAACAGATGCACCAGGACATCCCGGCGACCCGAAACCGCAACCACATCGCCAGCTTTCAGGGTTGTATCGTCGCCCGGTGAAACGAGTTCACCGTCGCGCCGCAACCGTTCAATGAAAATGCGCTCCCCTTCAGCAAATGCTTCCGCGCCAGCGCGGGTTTTTCCTTCGACGGCCCCGCCGGGCTTAACACGGTAAGCACGAAGTTCCCGCGCCCGCCAGGCGCTGATGTAGTTGGCATCCTGCGTTCCGCCCTTAAGGACGTCCCGCTCATACTGCTTGCAGGCATCGGCAATATTGACGCCGAGCAGTTTCGGACCAACGAAAGCCAGGATCCAACCCGTCCCAATCGTGCCGTAGAGATAGGTAATCGCATAGGCCACCGGGATCCTTGACATTTCCGTCTGGGCTTCTTCCGGCGTTAAACCGAGGTTACGTATTGCGTCCTCTCCCAATCCAATCGACGCGGAAATTGTCTGCGCCCCCGCGAGAAGACCAGCCGCGAGGCCCGGACCGTAGCCAGCGACAATCGCAGCGACATAAACGGTGGCGAGGCAAAGGCCTGAAACGACAACGGCGAACACCGCCTGTGGCGCTCCATCCGTCGCAATTCCTCGAACAAATTGCGGACCGACACCAAAGCCCACGGCGAACAGGAACATGATAAAGAAGATCGATTTAACCTGTCCGGAAACCTCAATACCAATCTGACCGATCAACACACCGGCCAGCAGGGTGCCAGTTACGGCGCCAAGGCTGAAACTCCCGAACCTCTTGTTTCCAATCCAGTAACCCACCGCAAGCGTGAAGAATATCGCGACGTGCGGGTTGGCCCGAAGGGTTTCAACAATGTAACTCCACATGGGTTTTCCCTGCTCCTGTGAAAATATGGCGACCGGACCCGCGCGTTGCGGGTTCCTGCAAGCCGCTACGTTTTTATTTCCGAACGTGTTCGCTGGCGTGGTCTGGCCGAATGAGTTTCAGGCCCTTTGCAAGCTCAAAGCCGTGAATCTCGGTCACATCCAGTTTGCGCATGAAGTCGATGGTCTCCTTCGAAATCACCTGACCAGGAACCATGATCGGAAACCCCGGAGGGTAAGGAATCACAAAATTGGCTGAAATCATCTCCGGACCATTTTTCAGGCGCTTGTCGACCTCGGGACTGTCGAGAGGTACATATTCGCAACCTTCAGGATAGTAAGCGCTGAAGAAGGCAGACCGCATGTCTCCTTCCCAGGTTTTCTTCCCGGCGTCCCACCGAAACGCATCGTGAAAGTGGCTGAAGTCAGGCAAATTGGGTACATCCTCCATCAGGGACTTGACCCGCGCCTCAAAGGTTGCCCTCGCGTTTTCGCCACCCCGTGCCAGATCTTTCTCGAGGTTTTGGCAAATTTGCAGCAGCACCCTGACAAGCTGCGCCACATCGCTCCGTGTGTTGTTGATGTTCGACTGCAGGAGAACCGAATTTCGAGACGTTTTGTTCAGCTGAATATCGAACTCTTCGGCGAGAAGTTTTTTGAACTGGGTGCCATCAAATCCGGCGGTGCCACAAACCAGCGTCATCCGGGTCGGGTCGAGACAAAACTCATCCTCGTGCATCGAACGGACCTGATCCGTCCAGGAGATGCCTTCGTCCAGGAAATCCGTGAAACCGCTGGTCCGGTATTCCGCCGGTACCATCTCATCCGCTCCCAGGACACGGAAATACTTCGAAATTAGCGGATGGCTGTTAATCTCGTTCCGGATGTCGAGCGCAATCTCAATTGCATTCGCAACAAGGCCATAACCCTCCAGTTCCATTTGCCGCCGGGCAACATCCAGACTGGCGATGAGCTGCTGGTTTGGGCTGGTGGAGGCGTGCGTAAATACCGCCTCGTGGAATTGTGCCTCAACCTCACCGAAATCCACATCCCTGACGAGCAGCATCGATCCCTGCCTGAGAGACGACATGGACTTGTGGGTTGAGTTCGTCTGATACACCCGCAGCCTGATCTGACGCGGATCCGGGATCAGTCTTGTCTCGAGCAGCTTGGCAGCTTTGGGGTTTTTCCCGAGCTTCTTCTGCTGCTTTTCGTATTCCTCAACAGACGCAGGGTCTTTCATCCAGGTTTCAATTGCTTCCGCCGCACCCATCGCGGTGCGCTGACGCAGAAATGGCGACCAGCGGGCAAATCCGAACCAGGCTTCATCCCAGAGGAAAATAAGATCCGGCTTGATGGCCAGACACTCCTCCATGACCCGTCTTGTGTTGTAGATGTGCCCATCGAATGTACAATTCGTGAGGTCCACCATTTTTACCCGGTCAAGCCGGCCCTCCGCCTTCAGGTCGAGAAGCGCATTCTTGATCGAAGAAAGGGGGACCGCGCCGTACATGGAGTATTCCGTCATTGGGAATGCTTCGATGTAAAGCGGCTGTCCACCTGCCAGGACCAGACCGTAGTGATGGGATTTATGGCAGTTTCGATCCAGCAGAACGATGTCACCCGGCGCCACCAACGCCTGATGCACCATTTTGTTGGACGTCGATGTTCCGTTGGTCACGAAGAACACGTGGTCCGCGCCGAACGCCCGGGCCGCCATTTCCTGCGCTTCCTTGATGTTGCCGGTGGGCTCGAGAAGACTGTCGAGTCCTCCGGTCGTAGCCGAGGATTCAGCCAGGAAAATGTTCAGCCCATAGAACTCGCCCATGTCGCGAATCCAGTCGGATTTGAACACGGATTTGCCGCGTGCGATTGGCAGCGCGTGGAAGGTACTGATTGGACGCATCGCATATTTCTTGAGGTTGTCAAAAAATGGCGTACGAAACCGATCGGACACGCCTTCAAGGATGCAGAGGTGGAGTTCCAGGAGTTCCTCCACCGAGTACAGCACCCGGCGAAAATCAGATGCGCGCGGGTCTCCGGCCACGCGCTCCACGTGCCGGTCGGACAGCAGATAGATATCCACCTCCGGCCGGATTTTTTTGATTGCGCCGGCGAGCGACAACGGGAGGTCATCCTCCGACAGGTGCTCCGCATCCAATCCAGCGGATGTGAGGAACTGTCGAAGCGCGGGAACGGATCCCTTGGTTTCCAGATCAAACCCTTCGTAGAGAGTTACCGCCAAAACTGCGGGGTTCAGCAGGACCGCACAGATCGCTTCCTCAAAACTTCCGACAACCACCGCCTCGTAAATGAACGGGTCCTCGGGTCGACGAAGCCGACGTATTTGGTCGATGATATGATCCGCCCGTGTGGCTGCACCAGGCGCAACGAACAGAGTCTCGAAATAGGGACGGTGCGACTGACCCCGCGCAAGGGTGGTCGTGTTGATCTCAGGAGGTGCCTCTGCGGCAGCCTCTGCCGTCATCCAGTCACCCGGATCCTCCTTGTAAGTTCGGTCCAGAATGGATTCGGAAATGCGCTGGACCAAAGAAACCGCTGAATCGGCCTGCCCGCTCTCGATCCTGTCGCGCAGCGTGGCGATGAGCTTGTGGCCTGGATAGGCAAAGAAACGTTCGTTCGGCCCCAGCGCCTCGAATGCCGACATGACATCCGACTGCAACTGCGGGTCGCGGGTCCATTTCCGCGCGGTCGCGTGAAGGCTGCGCCAGTTGTCCGTCCGTGTCCCTGGAAGCGAAAAAAAATGATCAATACGACTGTCCTGCCCCGATACGGGCATAATTTTCTTTTTTGGCATGGGTTTTGTCCCTCGCGGAAACCTTATGTCCTGAAATCCCTGACTGATCGTAGCCAGGCGTGCGGCAGCGGTTCCACAGGCGGTATGTAGTTAACTGTAAAGCCCACGCCGCAAACACGACGAGACGCGCGCTAATCGACGTCGGCAGTTTCCAAGAACCACCGGAGTTCCCTCTCGAGTTCATCCAGAATCTCGCGATATTCCCCTATTTCCGGACGTAAATTCGCATCCGGACGAGCTTCGAACCGGCGCAGCGATGCATTAGCCAGCGCAAAATCCTCGCACACGGACCTGAAATAGGCATTTTTGAGATACAACCTGCGCACTGGCGATCCCTCTTCGGGAAACCGGGCGAGAACATGTGCCAACGCGTGCATAAGGCCGCCTTGCCTCTCCTGGACCGGGCAACCGGCACCCGCAAACGGGACCGGCACCCTTGCATATTTCGTCAGAAATCCTCAGGCAAAAAGCCGCAACGGTGAGGTACGTAACCGTTAACACGCCGAACGTACCGGTCGCGGCCCCCTGGACCAGTCCCGCACTAACAGTGACTTACATCCTCCCGGTTCGGACAATGGTCCCCATAGAGATAGTGTCATCCGGGTGACCCAAATTGGGACTTATGGGACTACGCGGATTCCACCGTGAACCCGGAATCGAAAAAAGGGGGAGAGCGTTAGTGGCCAACGGGACAGAAACTGCTGCTGATTTGCACCCTTCGGCGCCACATTATTTGCCATCATTCGTGCCGGGTCCTGACGGAGGTGACTGGCTCCTCGTTGCAGTGGCGGTTCTGCTCCTGCTGATCGTGGTGGCCATAGGTGTATTTTATCTCAAGCTGCATCACCTTCCCGAACATATGGCTCATAAGGGCCAAAAGGTTCAGTACGAAATCGTCGCGGTACTTTGCCTCATCGCCCTGTTCACGCACAATCATGCCTTTTGGATAGTGGGTCTGTTGCTGGCCCTGGTGCCAATTCCGGATTTTTCAACACCCCTGAACCGGATGGCCGCCGCACTCGGGCGCATGGCGGGACTGTCAGGCACGAGAAGCCAATCCGCTGACACAACCGCTACGGATGCGGCCCCTCACCAGACCGAAACCTGACATATGCTCGAATTCCTGCTCTGCTCGCTTATCACCATCCTGCCCGACTACCTTTATCGGCGCTTTGCACAGGGCAAGAGGTTCGGACATGAAATCAACCTCTTCTCAGTTTGGTACGAACTGCGTTGGGGTATCACGCTCTGCGTCATTTTGACGATTTGCCTGATCACCGCTGTTTTCTATTTTCATCCCTCGACCAAGGCCGTGAACTCGACCTTTCGAACGGTGACCATCCTACCCGAGAGCAATGGTCGCGTGGCCGAGACATTCGTCGAAATAAACCAGAAGGTGGAAGCGGGCCAACCGTTGTTCCGTCTTGACGACCTGGAGGAACGGGCAGCACTAGAAACGGCGCGCAGAAAAATTGCCGAAATCGAGGCGGCCCAACGGGTCGCCCGGTCAACGCTGAGGGAAGCCGAAGGCCGCATCATCCAGGCACGCGGACACCTGAAACAGGCGCGGGACGAGTATGATACCCGAAATCAGCTGTTGCGACAGGGAAGCAGCGCAATATCGGAGCGGGAAGTTGAAAGAGCGCTCGTTCAGGTTCAAACACAGATCGGCGCGGTAGATGCCGCCGTCGCGGCCCGGGATACCGTCCAGGCCGAACTGGACTTCCAGCTGCCATCGCAAAAAGCGCGGGCCGAGGCTGAACTGGAGGAAGCGCAGGTTGCGCTCGACAAAACCCTGGTCGTGGCGGGAACGGATGGATATGTGCAGCAGTTCTCTCTGCGGCCCGGAGACGTGGTCAATCCCATGTTCCGACCGGCTGGTATCCTGGTGCCGGAGCGCAACGTGAACGGCCTCGCGGCTGGTTTCGGGCAAATTCAGGCGCAGATCATTCATCCTGGTATGCTGGGCGAGGTCGCCTGCCCCTCCCGTCCGTGGGAAATCATACCGATGGTCGTGACCGAGGTTCAGGATGTCATTGCGGCCGGTCAGGTCCGACCAACCGATCAGCTCGTTGATATCGGCCAGATGCCCCAGGCAGGTACCATCACCGTGATCATGGAACCCCTTTATATCGGTGCCCTTGATGGCCTGCCCCAGGGCGCGTCGTGCATCGCCAATGTCTACACCAGCAATCACGAACGTCTGGACGAGCCGGGGTTGAGCACCGGGCAATGGATCGTTCTTCACGCAATCGACACGATCGGACTGGTGCACGCTGCAATACTTCGCCTGCACGCTGTCCTAATGCCGATCCAGACGCTGGTTTTGACCGGACACTAAGTAAATCCGCATGCCATGATGCCGCGTTTCAGAATGTCACAGTAAATCACTGCGTGCCTGACTTGTCCCAATCTGTGCAGCCTGCTGAATTATTTGCACGCTTCAGAATTAGCCAAAGGATCATTTGACATGACACGAACGGTAATACGCAGGCTCATCGCAATTGTGACGATCTCTTATTCAATACTCCTGCCCACGGCGCAGGCCCCTGCGCAAACGGGACAGGCCTCAGATTTCTCCGACTTTCCTTTTTTGATTTACTGCGAATACGAGAAAATTGGTCATGCCTACTATTTCTCACAACTCAATCCTGATGGCACAGCCATATTCATGACGCCCGACAGTCAGGTCGGCACCATAACAGTGAACGGCGTCGCCCGACGCGTCGACGGCCAGCGTTCCGGAAGCTGCAGCGGAAAGACACTGGCCGATCTGAGAGCCGAGAAGCGGGCATTCGACCTGCTTCGCTGACAGGTCGGCCAGAGAAAAGAAGCCTCAGGCGGTAATTGATACGCCCTTTGCCGCCTGGTAGGCCTGAACGTAACCACGCGCGATAGACCGAACCGCACGGCCAATCTGCAAATATGCCTCATCATCAAAATTGGCGAAGGACACCCTTGCGAACCAGTTTGGTGCCGCAAAGCCGGAACCATTGAGCAGAACAATGCCATGTTCCTCGGCAAGCCGAAACGGAATGTCGAGGGGATGAATATTCTCCTTCACCCAGGTAACGACATCTTCGCCCACATATTTCCGCAACCAGAATTCCAAATCAATGATGCCGTAATAATGGTCGAAATAGGGGCCAGTTCAGGCGGCCAGCCTCCCGGGACGGGCTTGTATCAGGACAAAAGTACCTTGTGAGGCGCACCGCGACTTATGCGCAAGTTCGAAAGTGCTTTAGAACGATGGTTGCGGGGACAGGATTTGAACCTGTGACCTTCAGGTTATGAGCCTGACGAGCTACCGGGCTGCTCCACCCCGCGACGCTTTTGCAGAGTTGCAGTTTTGTGCTGCGTGACGGGG
>JAUHWT010000029.1 GCA_030427145.1 Alphaproteobacteria bacterium
AAGAGGGTGGCCGTCACACGCCGTTCTTCAAGAACTACCGTCCGCAGTTCTACTTCCGTACGACCGACGTAACCGGAACGGTAGACCTTCCCGAGGGCACCGAGATGGTGATGCCGGGCGACAACCTGAAGTTCAACGTCGCACTGATCGCACCGATCGCCATGGAGGAGAAGCTGCGCTTCGCCATCCGTGAGGGCGGCCGCACCGTAGGTGCAGGCGTCGTCTCCAAAATCATCAAGTAAGTTCGGCCCAGTCCGAGTGCGGCCAGGGTGCCCCTGGCCGCGTGTCCTCAACTAACCAGCCCAAAAGGCGCCAAAAAATGCCAGGTCAGAATATACGCATCCGGCTCAAGGCCTTTGATTACCGGGTACTCGACGCGAGTACAGCCGAGATCGTCAATACGGCCAAGCGCACCGGCGCGCGGGTACGTGGTCCCATTCCGCTGCCCAACAAAACTGAAAAGTACACGGTTCTTCGCGGTCCGCACGTGAACAAAAAGAGCCGCGAACAGTTCGAAATCCGCACCCACAAGCGGCTTTTGGACATCGTAGATCCGACACCCCAGACGGTGGACGCGCTTATGAAGCTCGACCTCGCCGCTGGTGTGGACGTTGAAATCAAGCTCTAAGGGGACATTCACATGCGTTCCGGAGTTTTAGCAAAGAAGCTGGGCATGACCCGGCTGTTCATGGAGGATGGCCGGCAGGTTCCTGTTACCGTTCTTCAGCTTGAAAACCTGCAGGTCGTCGCACAGCGTACCGGTGAGCGTGACGGTTATTCCGCCGTTCAGCTTGGTGCAGGCACGGCCAAGGCAAAACGTACGAGCAACGCCATGCGCGGCCACTTCGCGGCTGCCAAGGTTGAGCCGAAGCGTAAACTGGTCGAGTTCCGCGTGAGCCCGGAAAACCTCATTGAGGTTGGTGCCGAAATCACCGCTGACCACTATGTTTCCGGCCAGTTCGTGGACATTGCGGGCACCTCAATCGGTAAAGGCTTTGCCGGTGCGATGAAACGCCACAACTTTGGCGGTCTTCGCGCGTCTCACGGTGTGTCCATCAGCCACCGTTCGCACGGCTCCACCGGTCAGTGTCAGGATCCCGGCAAGGTCTTCAAAGGCAAGAAAATGGCCGGTCACATGGGCTCCGCCCGTGTCACCACGCAGAACCTTGAGGTTGTCCGCACCGACGCCGACCGTGGCCTGATCATGATCAAGGGTTCGGTTCCTGGCTCCAAAGGTGGCTGGGTAACGATCAAGGATGCCGTGAAGAAAGCCGCTCCGGCTGATCTTCCGACGCCCGCCGCCATCCGTGCAACCGCCACCGAGGCTCAGGTTGAGGCTCCGGCTGACGCCCCCGAAGGAGGCGCTGAAGCATGAAAATGGATGTGATCAATCTGGACAGCTCCGCAGCAGGCTCGATTGAGCTTGATGAGGCTGTGTTCGGTCTCGAGCCGCGTGCCGACGTTTTGCACCGTGTGGTTCGCTGGCAGCTCGCCCGCCGGCAGCAGGGTACTCACAGCACCCTCGGCCGCTCGGAGGTCAGCTACTCGACCAAGAAGATCTATCGCCAGAAAGGCACCGGCGGCGCCCGCCACGGTTCCCGCCGCGCACCGATCTTCCGAAAGGGTGGCACCTACAAGGGCCCGACGCCGCGCAGCCACGCACACGACCTGACCAAGAAGTTCCGTGCTTTGGGTCTGCGTCATGCGCTGTCCGCCAAGGCAACGGCCGGTGAACTGGTCGTCATCGAGTCCGCTGAACTGGCGGAGGCAAAAACCAAGGCTCTGGCCAAATCCTTCAAGGATCTCGGCTGGAAAAAAGCTCTGGTCATCGATGGTGCCGAAGTGAACGCAAACTTCGCCCGCGCGGCCGGTAACATCGACGGTATCGATGTTCTGCCGAGCACCGGTGCCAACGTTTATGACATCCTGCGTCGCGACAAACTCGTCCTGACACGGGCTGCAGTCGAAGCGCTGGAGGCGCGTCTGAAATGAGCGTGAAGCCCGAACTTTACGACATGATCCGCAAGCCGATCATCACCGAGAAGGCCACCATGGCCTCCGAGGCCGGTGCCGTGGTTTTTGAGGTAAGTGTTGACTCGACGAAACCGCAGATTAAGGAAGCGGTCGAGACCCTGTTCAACGTTAAGGTCAAAGCCGTGAACACGGTTCTGACCAAGGGCAAGGTCAAGCGTTTCCGTGGAAATCTCGGCAAGCGTCGCGACGTGAAAAAAGCCTACGTAACACTCGTCGAGGGTAACACCATCGACGTTACGACCGGCCTTTGATTGAATACCGCCCTGGTTCTGCCGGGGCGGAAACTGTTAATGCTAACGGAAGACAGTAAGACATGGCGTTAAAGACATACAAACCGACGACGCCGGGCCAGCGTGGGCTGGTTCTGATCGACCGTTCCGAGCTTTGGAAAGGCCGTCCGGTCAAATCCCTTACCCAGGGACTGACCGGCAAGGGTGGCCGGAACAACACGGGACGGATCACCATGCGCAGGCGTGGTGGCGGTGTTAAGAAACTCTACCGTATCGTGGACTTCAAACGTACGAAGTTCGACGTATCCGGCAAGGTTATCCGGATTGAATACGATCCGAACCGGACCGCGTTCTTGGCCCTTATCGGCTATGCCGACGGCGAGCAGGCCTACATCCTTGCTCCGCAGCGTCTGGCTGTTGGTGACACGGTCGTCGCCTCCGCCAAGGCTGACATCAAACCCGGAAACGCGATGCCGTTTTCCGCAATGCCCATCGGTACCATTGTCCACAATGTGGAAATGAAACCGGGCAAGGGCGGTCAGATCGCACGCGCTGCCGGCACCTATGCCCAGTTCGTTGGTCGTGACGGTGGCTACGCGCAGATCCGTCTCTCCTCCGGTGAGCTTCGTATCGTTCGTCAGGAATGCATGGCGACTGTCGGTGCGGTATCCAACCCCGACAACTCGAACCAGAACTTCGGTAAGGCCGGCCGTATGCGCCACAAGGGCCTGCGTCCGAAAGTTCGCGGTGTCGTCATGAACCCGATCGATCACCCCCATGGTGGTGGTGAGGGTCGTACCTCCGGTGGACGCCACCCGGTTACCCCCTGGGGCAAACCGACCAAGGGTGCGCGCACACGCACGAACAAGACGACGGACAAGTACATTCTTCGTTCGCGTCATCAGAAGAAGAACAAGCGGTAAGGAGCCCGGTTAATGGCACGTTCTGTCTGGAAAGGCCCCTTCGTAGATTCCTACGTTTTGAAAAAAGCGGAGAAGGTACGGGATTCGGGCCGCAATGAGGTCATCAAAATCTGGTCGCGTCGTTCGACCATTCTGCCCCAGTTCGTGGGCCTGACCTTTGGTGTTTACAACGGCAAAAAGCATATCCCGGTCAACGTGACCGAGGACATGATTGGCCAGAAATTCGGTGAGTACAGCCCGACCCGTACCTATTACGGTCATGCTGCTGACAAAAAAGCGAAGCGGAAATAAATTATGGGTAAGGACAAGAACCCGCGCCGCGTCGCGGATAACGAGGCAATGGCCGTCAGCCGCATGCTGCGCACCAGCCCCCAGAAACTCAATCTTGTTGCAGCGATGATCCGCAACAAGCCGGTTGAAAAGGCACTGTCGGATCTGACCTTCTCCAAGAAGCGGATCGCTGACGACGTCAAGAAAACCCTGCAGTCCGCCATCGCGAATGCGGAAAACAACCACGGTCTCGACGTTGACGAACTGGTTGTGGCTGAAGCCTGGGTTGGCAAAAACCTGGTGATGAAACGTGGCCGTCCGCGGGCACGTGGCCGGTTCGGCAAAATTCTGAAGCCGTTCAGCCAGGTTACAATCAAGGTGCGCCAGGTCGAAGAGGAGCAGGCATAATGGGACAGAAGATTAACCCCATCGGGTTGCGCCTTCAGGTAAACCGTACCTGGGACAGCCGCTGGTATGCTGACGGTTCCGAATACGGCGATCTGCTGCACGAAGACCTCGCAATCCGTGAGTATGTGAAGAAACACGCTTCGCAGGCTGGTGTCAGCCGCGTGATCATCGAACGTCCGCACAAAAAGTGCCGCGTGACGATCCACGCTGCCCGCCCCGGTGTTATCATCGGTAAAAAGGGCGCTGACATTGAGGTTCTGCGCAAGAAGCTTTCGAAGCTTACCGATTCGGAACTGCACCTGAACATCGTTGAGGTTCGTAAGCCGGAACTGGATGCCGCACTGGTTGGTGAGAATATCGCCCAGCAGCTCGAGCGTCGCGTAAGCTTCCGTCGCGCCATGAAGCGCGCGGTGCAGAACGCAATGCGCATGGGCGCACTTGGCATCCGTGTTAATGTTGCCGGTCGTCTGGGCGGTGCCGAGATTGCACGTACCGAATGGTATCGTGAGGGTCGCGTTCCGCTTCATACGCTGCGTGCCGATATCGATTATGCGCATGTTGAGGCAAAAACTGCCTACGGTATCATCGGAATCAAGACCTGGATCTTCAAGGGTGAGATCATGGAACATGATCCACAGGCCCGCGACCGGCGCCAGGCCGAACTGCAGGAAGGTGGAGGTCGCCCGCAGCGTTCGCGCTAAGGGTCTGATCTCTCAGGAGAAAAAAGATGCTTCAACCAAAGCGTACAAAATTCCGCAAGCAGCATAAAGGCCGTATCCACGGTCAGGCCAAAGGCGGATCCGACCTGAACTTCGGTAGCTACGCGCTTAAGGCAACCGAGCCGCAGCGTATCACCGCCCGTCAGATCGAGGCCGCGCGCCGTGCCATGACCCGTCACATGAAACGTCAGGGTCGTGTCTGGATCCGTGTTTTCCCGGACGTTCCGGTTTCGAAAAAACCGACCGAAGTTCGTATGGGTAAAGGTAAGGGTTCCGTCGAATTCTGGGCTGCAAAAGTAAAACCCGGTCGCATCATGTTTGAGATTGACGGGGTGGACGAGGATGTGGCAAAGGAAGCGCTCCGGCTGGCGGCCATGAAGCTGCCGGTTAAGTGCCGCTTTGTCGCACGCGAGGACTGGTAGGAAACTGCCCCGAAGTTGTTCGGGGCCGTTTTCTGTTTTGATTTGGAATAGCGCCGGGGCGTGCCTCGGTAGCTTCTGATAGAGGAATGGGGCATGAAAGCCGCTGATCTTCGGGACAAGACTCCCGACCAGTTGCGTGACGAACTCGCACAGCTGAAAAAAGAATCTTTTAACCTGCGTTTTCAGCAGGCCGCCGGCCAGTTCGAGAATACCGCTCGTATGAAGGCCGTGCGCCGCGATGCCGCACGTGTGAAAACTGTTCTGAACGAAAAGGCCGCCGCTGCGGCAGGAGAGGCCTGATATGCCTAAGCGAATTCTTTCCGGTGTTGTGACCGGCGACCAGAATGCCCAGACCGTAACGGTTTCGGTTGAGCGTCGTTTCACACACCCGGTTATGAAGAAGACCGTGCGCCGGTCCAAGAAGTACCGTGCGCACGATGCGGAGAACCAGTTCAAGGTTGGTGATACCGTACGTATTCGGGAATGCGCGCCATACTCGAAAAACAAGCGTTGGGAAGTTCTGGTTGACGGCGCGGACGCGTAAGTCAGCCTGATTAGTCGAAACCGCGGACCCCGTGTCCGCAGGTCGGGAGAAAACATATGATCCAGATGCAGACCAATCTGGATGTTGCTGACAACTCCGGCGCCCGCCGGGTTCAGTGCATCAAGGTTCTGGGCGGCTCCAAGCGAAAATATGCTTCCGTTGGCGACATCATTGTGGTGTCGGTTAAGGAAGCCATTCCGCGTGGCCGCGTAAAAAAAGGCGACGTGCGCAAGGCCGTTGTTGTTCGCACCTCCAAGGAAGTGCGTCGTGAGGATGGCACAGCCATTCGTTTTGACCGCAATGCCGCCGTCATTCTGAACAACGCCAGTGAGCCGCTCGGCACACGTATCTTTGGCCCGGTTGTTCGTGAACTGCGCGCAAAGAACTTCATGAAGATCATCTCGCTCGCTCCGGAGGTGCTGTAATGGCTGCCAAACTCCGCAAGGGTGACAATGTGATTGTCCTGTCCGGAAAGGACAAGGGCAAGAAGGGTGAAATTACCCGCGTTATGCCCGCAGACAACAAGGCTGTTGTTTCCGGCATCAACGTGAGCGTTCGCCACACCAAACAGACCCAGAATACCCAGGGCGGGCGTATCTCCAAGGAGATGCCGATTAACCTGTCCAATTTGGCTCTGGTCGATCCGAAAACCGGTGAGGCAACCCGTGTAGGCTTCCGCATGGAAGGCGACAAAAAGGTTCGTTTTGCCAAGAAATCGGGGGAAGTGATCAATGGCTGACTATAAACCCCGTCTTCAGGTCGTTTATCAGGACACCATCCGCGGTGCGATGAAGAACGAATTTGAATACAAAAACGACATGCAGATCCCGAAGCTCGACAAGATCGTGCTGAACATGGGTGTTGGTGAAGCCGTTGCGGACTCCAAGAAAATCCGCGCTGCCGAAGCCGATCTCGCCCTGATCGCAGGTCAGAAACCGGTCATCACCAAAGCCAAGAAATCCATCGCGGGTTTCAAGGTTCGCGAAGACATGCCGCTCGGCGTCAAGGTCACCCTTCGTGGTGCTCAGATGTATGAGTTCCTCGATCGTCTGATCACCGTTGCAATGCCGCGCATCCGTGACTTCCGTGGCGTGAGCGACAAAAGCTTCGACGGCAACGGCAACTATGCCATGGGCCTGAAAGAGCACATCGTGTTCCCCGAGATTAACTTCGACAAGATCGATCAGGTCTGGGGAATGGACATCGTCATCTGCACAACAGCACGCAGCGACGCTGAGGCGCGCGCACTGCTCAAGCAGTTCAACATGCCGTTTGCGGCCTGAGGCGCAGGAGAGAATTATGGCAAAAGTCAGTATGGTCCAGCGCGAAAAGAAACGTCAGGCCCTCGTAGAAAAATATGCGGCAAAACGCGCCGAACTGAAGGAAATCGCGAAAAACGAAGACCTTCCGATGGAAGAGCGTTTCAAGGCACGCCTTAAACTCGCGAAACTTCCGCGCAACTCGTCGCCCACGCGTCTTCACAACCGGTGCCAGGTTTCGGGTCGTCCGAAAGCCTACTACCGGAAGTTCAAGATGTCCCGTATCGCGCTGCGGGATCTGGCCTCCAACGGTCAGGTTCCCGGCATGGTCAAATCCAGCTGGTAAGGGGAGCACGATATGTCTGTAAATGATCCTATCGGCGATATGCTGACCCGTATCCGCAATGCTTCCATGCGCGGTAAATCGTCGGTCGTGACACCCGCCTCCAAGGTCCGTCGCTGGGTCCTGGATGTGCTTCAGTCGGAAGGTTATATCCGCGGATATAATGACACGACGAACGAGCGTGGGCTGCCCGAGATCGAAATCGAACTCAAGTATTTCGACGGTCTCCCGGTCATCCGCGAACTCCGTCGTGTGTCCACCCCTGGTCGCCGTGTCTACACCGGCGTAAAGGAATTGCCGCAGGTCCGTCAGGGCCTCGGTGTCGCGATCGTTTCCACGCCCCGTGGCGTCATGTCCGATGCACAGGCCCGCTCCGCGAATGTCGGTGGCGAAGTTCTGTGCACCGTATTCTAAGGAGAGGTTGATGTCTCGTATTGGTAAAAAACCGGTCGAGCTGCCGAGTGGCGTAACAGCTTCCGTCTCCGGGCAGACGATCGAAATCAAGGGCCCCAAGGGCGTCCGGAGCTTCACTGCGACGGACGACGTGACCCTGGCGGTTGAGGACAATGCCGTGTCGGTGACGCCGCGTGGCAAGTCCAAACGCGCCCGTCAGCAGTGGGGTATGTCCCGTACACAGGTGGCGAACCTCGTCACCGGCGTTACGGACGGCTTCAAAAAGGAACTGGAGATCCAGGGTGTTGGTTACCGTGCCGCTGTTCAGGGCAAAACCCTGAAGCTGGCTCTGGGCTACAGCCACGACGTGGATTTCGACATTCCTGATGCCGTGACGATCAAGACAGCGAAGCCGACGGAAATTCTGATCGAGGGTATCGATCAGCAGGTCGTCGGTCAGGTAGCAGCAAACATTCGCGCCTGGCGGAAACCCGAGCCCTACAAAGGCAAAGGTATCCGTTACAAGGACGAGTTTATCTTCCGCAAGGAAGGTAAGAAGAAGTAGGAGCGCATACGATGTCGAACAGCAAAAGACAGTTGTTCCAGAAGCGCCGTATGCGCGTTCGGAACAAACTTCGGAAACTGGCCGGGGGACGTCCCCGTCTGAGTGTCCATCGTTCGTCCAAAAACATTTCGGTCCAACTGATCGACGATGTTCAGGGCCGGACCCTCGCCTCCGCCTCCACACTGGAAGCGGCTCTGGGTCTGAAAGGCAAAAACAACGTGGAAGCCGCAGCGAAGGTTGGCTCCGAGATTGCTGCCCGCGCGAAAGCGGCCGGTGTCGAGGAAGTATACTTCGACCGTGGTGGTTTCCTGTTCCACGGCAAGGTCAAGGCCTTGGCAGACGCTGCCCGTGAGGGCGGCCTGAAGTTCTAGGAGAGTCCGGAATGGCAAGAGAAGACAACCGCCGGAATCGCCGCGATCGCGACGAGAACCCGGAATTTCAGGATCGCCTGGTCGCGATCAACCGCGTATCCAAAACCGTGAAGGGTGGTAAACGCTTCGGCTTTGCGGCTCTTGTGGTTGTGGGTGATCAGAAAGGTCGCGTGGGCTTCGGTAAGGGCAAGGCCCGTGAGGTCCCGGAAGCGATCCGCAAGGCAACCGAGCAGGCAAAACGCCAGCTGATCCGTGTGCCTCTGCGTGAGGGCCGTACCCTGCATCACGACATTGCCGGCCGTCATGGTGCGGGCAAGGTTGTTCTGCGTACGGCGCCCGCCGGTACCGGTATCATTGCCGGTGGTCCGATGCGTGCGGTGTTCGAGATGCTTGGTGTACAGGATGTTGTTGCCAAATCGATCGGCAGCCAGAACCCTTACAACATGATCCGCGCAACGATTAACGGTCTGCAGAATGAGCTGAGCCCCCGTATGGTGGCACAGCGCCGCAACAAGAAGGTTGCTGACATTCTGCCGCGCACCGATGCTGATGCGTCTGCTGAACAGCCGGCTGAAGCCTGAGGAGAACTGACCAATGGCAAAGACGATTGTTGTTAAGCAGATTGGTTCGCCGATCCGACGTCCGAAAGAGCAGAGGGCAACCCTGGTTGGCCTCGGCCTGAACAAAATGCACAAGACCCGGGAACTGCCCGACACGCCGTCCACGCGCGGTATGGTCGAAAAGATTCCTCATCTTGTTGAGATCGTTGAGGAGCGTGGCTGAGCCGCGTCTGTCTTAACGACTGGTTAAAAGAGCCCCGTCTGGTCATCCAGGTGGGGCTTTTTTTATTTGGTCCGGGTAGTTGCTCATGCGGCAATCCGAAGTGTGGTTTCTGGTTTCGATTGGTGTGCTATGTTCAAGAAGTATTGGCGCCGTTCAGTACTGCGCGATGGTTTTCTGAGCGGCTCGTAATGCCAGGGGGGGGGTGACATGGCCCGCGTCAGTCCGGTCGACGGGAATTTTTTCGAGGGTCAGCTGCTCCACCTGATTTCCCTCCTGATCTTACTCGCGGCTTTGTTTCTGTGTTCAAATTTACCCGGCTTTGCCCAGGGCAGTTTTCTCGGTCTGTCGACGACCGCATGGGCTGTTCTGGCCGCAGCCGATGCCATTCTGCATCAGGTTTGTGTGTGGATCTGTTGGCGGCTGGAGTTGAACGGCCAGAGACTGACCGCCATTTTGGGGGGCCGGTCGTTCCGTATCTATCAGGTGGGGTTTGCCATTCTCATAGTATTGCGGCCGATACTTGCATTGGCTTTGGCGTGGTCGAACAGGGGGACCCTGCCGATTGGTGTAGGGGTTGGTGTTGCATCGGGTGTGGTGCTGTTGGTGCCGTCGCTGTACCTGCTGTACTGCGTTCGCAAATACTTCGGGTTTGAGCGGGCCTTTGGCATCGATCATTTCGATGCGTCCTGGAGAACGGGACCGCTGGTGCGGGAGGGCATTTTTTCCTGGACGCCTAATGCGATGTACGTATTCGGATTCCTGATCCTTTGGGTGCCGGCCTTTCTTTTTCAGTCGGTGGCTGCGATTGTGCTTGCCGGTTTTTCGCATCTATACATCTGGGTGCATTACTACTGCACGGAAAAGCCTGATCTGAAACGGATTTACGGCTGATGACACGCCCGTTTAGGGATGCTGCTCGGTGGCGGGAGGCGTCTATGCCGGGTGGTGGTTTCGCACCTACTTGAACCCGGGCCACAACACGTCTATACGCCCCGGGTGGTCCCGCGCGGACCCGATTCATTTGTAATGCCGTGGTCGTCCTTTTTGTCGCTGACAGGACGTATCCGGCCAAGGAGAAGCGACATGAAACTTAACGAACTTCGGGATAATCCCGGTGCAACGAAATCCCGCAAACGTGTGGGTCGTGGACCCGGTTCCGGCCTCGGTAAAATGGGCGGCCGTGGTATCAAGGGTCAGAAATCCCGTTCAGGTGTAGCGATCAACGCCTACGAGGGTGGTCAGATGCCGCTCTACCAGCGCCTTCCGAAGCGCGGTTTCAACAACATCAATGGCAAGCGCCACGCCGTGATCAATCTGGGCCTCGTCCAGAAGTTTATCGATGCTGGCAAAATCGACACGTCCGCAGACGTAACCGAGGACACGCTGGTAGCCAGCGGCCTGGTTCGTCGCAAGCGCGACGGTGTTCGCCTGCTCGCCAAAGGTGAGCTGACCTCCAAGGTTTCGATCACCGTGACCGGCGCATCCAAAGCCGCTATTGAGGCGGTCGAAAAGGCAGGCGGCAGCGTTACCGTTCTCGCCAAGGCCGAGCCCGCGGCGGAATAAGACTTGTGGTCGCCACCCCGGCGACCTACATCTGATACAGTTTCGCGCCGCCGGACCATATAAACTGATCCGTGCGGCGCCGTTTTTTTTGGAGGGCCTTCATGGCATCGGCTGCAGAACAAATGGCCGCAAACCTCAGCTGGGGAACGTTTGGTAAGGCCAAGGACCTCCAGAACCGCATTCTCTTTGCTCTCGGATTGCTGATCGTCTACCGCATTGGAACCTATATTCCGGTGCCTGGAATCGACGCGGAACGTCTCCGCCAGTTCTTCGAGCAGGCCAGCGGTGGCATCGGCGGCATGCTGAACATGTTCACCGGTGGTGCGGTCAGCCGTATGGCGGTGTTTGCTTTGGGCATCATGCCCTACATTTCGGCCTCCATTATCGTGCAGCTGATGACGGCGATGGTTCCCAGCCTGATGGCCCTCAAGAAAGAGGGCGAGGCCGGGCGCAAAAAGATCAACCAGTACACGCGCTATGGCACGGTGTTCCTTGCCACATTCCAGGCTTATGGACTTGCCATTGGTATGGAAGCGCAGGACCTTGTGACGGATCCGGGCTGGTTTTTTCGCATCGGTGCAGTGATCACTCTCGTTGGCGGCACCATGTTCCTCATGTGGCTCGGTGAGCAGATTACGGCGCGTGGTATTGGTAACGGTATCTCGCTGATCATTTTCGTTGGCATTATCGCTGAGCTTCCCGCGGCTCTGGCCCAATTCTTCACTCAGGGACGTACCGGCGCGCTGAGCCCCGTTGTGATCCTCGGTGTGATGGTGATGGCCGTCGTGGTGATTGCGTTTGTGGTGTTCATGGAGCGCGCGCTGCGCAAGATTCATATCCAGTACCCGAAACGCCAGGTCGGCATGAAGATGTATGGTGGTGAGAGTTCGCACCTGCCCGTTAAGGTGAACCCTGCGGGTGTTATCCCTGCAATCTTCGCGTCCTCGCTGCTGCTTCTGCCCGCGACGCTCACGACCTTCTCCGGTGGTGCCGGTGCAACCGGTTTCATGAGCTATGTTGCGGCGTATATGGGTCGGGGTCAGCCGCTGTATCTGCTGGCGTTTGGTGCCTTGATCGTGTTCTTCACGTATTTTTACACCGCCAACGTGGCTTTCAAATCGGATGATGTTGCAGACAACCTGAAAAAGCAGGGTGGCTTCATTCCCGGCATTCGCCCTGGACCCAAGACGATCGAGTATCTCGACTATGTCGTGACGCGTTTGCTTGTCCTCGGTTCCGCTTACCTTGCCGCTGTGTGCATGCTGCCCGAAATCCTGATCTCACAGCTTTCGGTGCCATTCTATTTCGGCGGTACGTCGCTTTTGATTGTTGTATCGGTTACGATGGATACAATTACCCAGGTCCAGTCTCATTTGCTGGCCCATCAGTACGAAGGTTTGATCGAGAAATCCAAGCTACGTGGAAAAGGCGGCAGGAGCGGCCGAACAAGGGGGAAAGCGCGTCGATGAACATTATTTTGCTGGGACCGCCGGGGGCGGGTAAGGGAACCCAGGCCAGGAAACTCGTTGATGAGTATGGCATGGTGCAACTGTCCACGGGCGACATGCTCCGGGCCGCCAAAACCAGCGGCACCGAAATGGGCGAACGCGTTGCGGCCGTCATGGCCCGCGGTGAACTGGTCACCGATGAGATTGTTATTGGTCTTATCGCGGAGCAGCTCGACGGTGAGGCCGGTGACCGTGGCGTGATCTTCGACGGATTTCCCCGGACCTTGGCCCAGGCGGACGCCCTTGAGGCGCTTCTTTCCAGCAAAGGCAAAAGTCTCGACCGCGTGGTCGAGATGAGTGTTGATGACGAGGCACTGATCGCCCGCGTGTCCGGCCGGTTTTCCTGCGCATCGTGTGGTGAGGTCTATCACGACACGACCAAGCCGCTGACCAAGGAAGGTGTTTGCGACAACTGTGGCAGCACTGAGTTCGTTCGCCGATCGGACGACAATGAAGAATCAATGCGCGTGCGTCTGATGACATATTACCGCAGTACGTCGCCCCTGATTGGCTATTACTATGCCAAGGGTAAGCTGCAAAGTATTGATGGACTTGGTGAAATCGACGAAATTGCCAAAGACGTGAAGTCTGCTCTGGGACTGTAAATAAAAGGTATTTACGTCCTTGACCTCACAGCGCGGATTTGTATGATCCGCGCTCTCTCTGAGAGGAGAGTCGTCTCCGCTACATTTCACCTCGGAGACGCGGGATGTTCTGCCCAGAATGTGGGTATCGGGAACCTGGCGACACTGTCGGCGGGTAATTGCATTTGAAAAAGGGGTTCTTCAGGGGCCCCGTGATGAAACGGAGCTGGCAAATTGGCGCGCATAGCAGGCGTTAACATTCCGACGAACAAACGGGTGCTTGTCGCACTCACCTACATCCATGGTATCGGCGATACCGCTTCCAAAGAGCTCTGCGATGCTCTGGAAATTCCTGCCGAGCGCCGTGTGAACGAACTGAGCGATGCGGACGTTCTGCGCATCCGTGAATACATTGATGCGAATCTGACCGTTGAGGGCGACCTGCGTCGCGAACGGCAGATGAACATCAAGCGTCTTATGGACCTTGGCTGCTATCGCGGCCTGCGTCACCGCCGCGGTCTGCCGGTTCGGGGTCAGCGGACCCACACCAATGCCCGTACACGCAAAGGCCCCGCGAAGGCCATTGCAGGCAAGAAGAAATAAGGGGCACTGACCGATGGCACGTGAAAAGGCGCGCGTTAAGCGCAAGGAACGCAAAAACATCTCCACCGGAGTTGCGCATGTTAATGCCAGCTTCAACAACACCAAAATCCTGATTGCTGACGCGCAGGGCAATGCGATTGCCTGGTCGTCCGCCGGAACCATGAACTTCAAGGGTTCCCGGAAGTCCACGCCGTATGCCGCGCAGCTGGCTGCCGAGGATGCGGGTCGCAAGGCGCAGGAGCACGGTGTACGCACACTTGAGGTTGAGGTGCAGGGCCCGGGCTCCGGCCGCGAAAGCGCACTTCGCGCTCTGGGCGCAATTGGCTTCACCATTACCGCAATCCGGGATGTAACCCCGATTGCACATAACGGCTGCCGTCCGCCAAAGCGCCGCCGCGTATAATACGAGATCTGAATTGAGTGGCTCTTCCATCGGGAAGGGCCGCTATTCGCTTTTACCTCGGGAGTTCGCCCGCCACGGGATCCGGTGAGTGAACAGGAATGGAGGCCGCAATAATGACGATCCATAAGAACTGGCAGGAGCTCATCCGTCCGGTAGCTCTTGAAATTAAACCTGGTGCCGATCCGGACCGCCAGGCCACCGCAATCGCCGAACCTCTTGAGCGTGGCTTTGGTCTGACGCTGGGTAACGCCCTGCGCCGGGTGCTGATGTCCTCCCTTCAGGGTGCGGCCATCACTTCCGTTCAGATTGACGGCGTACTGCACGAGTTCTCTTCCGTGGCCGGTGTCCGTGAGGACGTGACCGACATGGTTCTGAACCTCAAGGGCGTTGCCGTTAAGATGGAGGTCGAGGGACCGAAGCGTCTTGAGGTTCGGGCAACCGGACCTGGCGTGGTTACCGCAGGCGACATCACCGAAACGGCTGGCATCGAGATTCTGAACCGGGATCACGTGATCTGCCACCTCGATGACGGCGCCTCGCTGTTCATGGAACTGACGGTTGAAACCGGCAAGGGCTATGTCCCGGCCGACCGCAACCGCCCGGAAGATGCGCCGATCGGACTCATCTCTGTGGATGCCCTGTACTCGCCAATCAAGAAGGTGTCGTACAAGGTTGAGCCTACACGTGAGGGTCAGGTTCTCGACTACGACAAACTGATGCTGAATGTGGAAACCGACGGTTCCATCAACCCGGATGACGCGATCGCATTTGCGGCCCGCATTTTGCAGGACCAGCTGTCGGTCTTCGTCAACTTCGACGAGCCGGAAGCCGGTACGCGCCAGGATGAGCAGGATGATCTGGAGTTCAACCCGCTTCTGCTGAAGAAGGTCGATGAGCTTGAACTGTCCGTCCGTTCGGCCAACTGCCTGAAAAACGACAACATTGTCTACATCGGTGATCTGATTCAGAAAACCGAGGCGGAGATGCTGCGCACACCGAACTTCGGTCGCAAGTCGCTGAACGAGATCAAGGAGGTCCTGACCGCCATGGGTCTGCACCTCGGTATGGAAATCGTCGACTGGCCTCCCGAGAACATCGAGGACCTGGCCAAGAACTACGAAGACCAGTTCTGATACCATATTGGGGGCCTGCGGGTCCCCTGATTTCCGGGCAATCCCGCCCCAAGGAGAGTGGTCCACTACGCAGGGACCGCCGGACAAAGCATAAAGACTTTAGGAGACTGAAATGCGTCACGGAAATGGATACCGCAAGCTCAACCGTACCCACGAGCACCGCAAGGCGATGTTCGCAAACATGGCCTCGAGCCTTATTGAGCACGAACAGATCAAAACCACCCTGCCGAAAGCGAAGGAACTTCGCCGGATCATCGAAAAGCTGATCACGCTCGGCAAACGTGGTGACCTGCACGCCCGCCGTTTGGCAGCTGCGCAGATCAAACAGGATGCGGCGGTTGCGAAATTGTTTGACGTTCTGGGTGAGCGTTACAAAGATCGTCAGGGTGGATACTCCCGCGTTCTGAAAGCCGGTTTCCGTTATGGCGACCAGGCTCCGATGGCGATCATCGAACTGGTGGACCGTGACCCGGCTGCCAAGGGTGCCGCCGACAAAGCCCGCCTTGAGGCTGAGGAAGCTTCCGAGGACGCCTGATAGCAGGATGATCCCCGCGAGGATTTTGAAGGCCCCGGATCCTGTGATCCGGGGTTTTTGCTTTTGATGAACTGGAATATGTATTCCTGATGGCCGATCTTTTTGACACTGACCCACCAAAAGAGGTGGCAACGCGATCCGCAAAGGGTGAGGCGCGACCGGCCGGTCCGCGGCCGTTGGCGGACCGTATCCGGCCCGGCGGTCTGTCCGAGGTGTTTGGGCAGGAGCATATTCTTGGGCCGGATGGCACCCTTACCGCCATGCTTGAGTCTGGAAGTTTGGGTTCGGTCATATTCTGGGGGCCGCCGGGTGTCGGCAAAACCACGATTGCACGTCTACTGGCGGATGCGACCAATCTAAAATTTGTTCAGATCAGCGCGATTTTCTCGGGCGTTGCCGAGTTGCGGAAGATTTTTGATGCGGCGCGGACCCGGCATGAAAACGGATCGGGTACGCTGCTCTTCGTTGATGAGATACACCGATTCAACAAGGCGCAGCAGGATGCGTTTTTGCCGTTAATGGAAAACGGCACGATCATTCTGGTTGGTGCGACGACTGAAAACCCGTCGTTCGAACTGAACAGGGCGCTTCTGTCGCGGTCGCAGGTTTTGACGCTGAGGCGCCTTGAAGATGATGCGTTAAAGAAACTGGTTGAACGGGCGGAGACAGAACTGGGCCGGAATTTGCCGCTGACCGACGGCGCGCGTGACGATTTGATCTCGATGGCCGACGGCGATGGGCGTGCGCTGCTCAATCTTGTGGAGCAGATTGCGACGGTGCAGGGAGAGGTTCTGGACGGCCCCTCGTTGGTTCAACGCGTATCGCGGCGTGCGGCTCAGTACGACAAATCCGGTGACGGGCACTACAATCTGATTTCCGCTTTGCATAAATCGGTGCGTGGTTCCGATCCGGATGCGGCTCTCTACTGGTTTGCACGTATGCTGCAGGGCGGTGAGGACCCGCGGTATCTGGCGCGACGTATTCTTCGCATGGCTGTCGAGGATATTGGTTTGGCCGATCCAAGGGCGCAGACGGTTTGCTTGGAAGGGTGGCAGACCTATGAGCGGCTTGGTTCGCCCGAGGGGGAACTGGCCCTGGCGCAGGCGCTTGTCTACCTGGCACTGGCGCCGAAGTCCAACGCCGCCTATGTCGCATACAAGGCGGCCATGTCCTCGGCGAAATCTACCGGGTCCCAGCCACCGCCGAATCATATCCTGAACGCGCCGACAACTTGGATGAAGAAGGAAGGGTTCGGGTCCGGGTACGTCTATGACCATGACACGGAGCACGGGTTTTCCGGGCAGAATTATTTTCCGGACGGCATGGAGCGGGAGAGCTACTACGATCCCATCGAGCGCGGAGAGGAACGGGAGATGCGCAAGCGGCTCCAGTATTTCGCGAAACTCCGCGCAAAGGCCGGGGAGCGGTCGCAGGACTGAGAGCCGGTTGCCTTGACAAAACCCGCGTCGGGGCATTTACGGCGCGGGATACCGAATGAAAGAAACGCGAATGTCATTGATCCTTCAGGTCGCCGCAGGTGGGGCCATAGGGGCCTCGGCCCGTTATCTGGTCGGAGCCTGGTCCGTGCGGAATTTGGGCACCGGTTTTCCCTGGGGGACCTTGGCCGTGAATGTGGTTGGATCCCTTCTGATGGGGCTGGCTGCGGTCATTGTGCTGCGACGGCCTGAATATGGGCTGCAGCACTGGGGGCCGTTTATGATGACGGGCATTCTGGGTGGTTTCACGACGTTTTCGGCATTTTCGCTCGAGACGTTTCTTATGGTTGAGCGTGGACGGTTTGATTTGGCGCTGACCTATGTGGTGGTCTCGGTGGTGCTTGGGTTTCTGGCACTCATGATGCCGGTGATGTTGATGCGAAGCGGGTCGATCTGATGAGCAGGGTACAGAAAATCGTCCTTGATGGCGACGCAGAGGGGCAGAGGCTTGACCGCTGGCTGAAGCGTTTCAATCCGCATGTCACCCAGGGCCAGGTCGAAAAGCTTTGCCGCAAGGGTGATATCAGGCTCGATGGCGGCAGGGTCCGGGCCAACAGCCGTTTGGCCGAGGGGCAGACCCTGCGCCTGCCACCTTTGCCCGATGCAGCGCAGAAACGAACCGCGCCGGTCCCAGTGCTGTCGGAGCAGGACGTGGAGTTTGTCCGGTCGCTCGTGATTTTCCGTGACGACGATATCATTGCGCTTAACAAACCGCCTGGACTGGCCGTTCAGGGGGGATCGGGCCAGACGCGTCATCTTGATATGCTGTCGAATGGATTGCGCTTTGACCGGGATGAGAAACCGCGTCTGGTGCATCGTCTTGACCGGGACACGTCCGGTGTCATTATCATGGCGCGGTCGGCAAAGGCCGCAGCCGATCTGACGCGGGCGTTCCAGTCGAAAAATACACGCAAGATCTACTGGGCCGCGGTTGCCGGGATGCCGAGCCCACGGGCTGGGACCATTAGGTATGGCCTGGTCAAAGCAGCGGGCCATGGTCCGGGCGGTGCCGGTGAAAAGATGATCTGCGTCGCCCCGTCAGAGATTGATGACACGCCCGGCGCCAAGCGTGCCACCAGTGACTACATGGTGATAGATGGCGCGGCGCAGCGTGCGGCGTGGGTTGCGCTCAGTCCGATTACGGGCCGGACCCATCAGCTTCGTGCACATATGGCTGAGATCGGGCATCCGGTGGTCGGCGACGGAAAATACGGGACCAACTCGCAGGAGAATGAGGGCGATGGATGGGGGGCGCAGCTGGGCGGGAGTGTCAGCCGCAAGATGCACCTGCACGCCCGGTCCTTGACGCTGACGCATCCGCGAACCGGAGCGCGTCTGGTTCTGACAGCACCACTGCCGGAGCATATGGCGCGGACCTGGGAGTTGTTTGGCTGGGACAGCATCGACCCCGGCACCGACCCATTTGAGGACCTGGAATGAGCGAACCACGCCTTGTGATTTTTGACATGGACGGCACCCTGATCGACAGCCAGAACGAAATACTGGCGTCGATGGCCTGGGCGTTTGACAGGGCAGGTCGGGCACAGCCAAGCCGGGAGGATGTTTTGTCCATCGTTGGGCTGTCACTGCCGCAGGCGATGCAGGCGCTGGTGCCGGATCTGTCACCGGAAGAAACCGAGGAGTTGGCCGAGTACTATCGTAACAGTTTTCTGGCGGACCGGGCCAGCGGCCGCCACGACAGCGGTGCGCCGCTTTATCCCGGCGCGATGGATGCGATTACAAGGCTTCATTCTGATCCGTGGACACTGCTTGGCGTTGCGACCGGCAAGGCGCGGCGGGGGCTTGACCATACCTTTGGGAAACATGGGCTGGCTCCGTATTTCCACACGCTGCAAACGGCTGACCTGCATCCTTCAAAGCCGCATCCGGCGATGGTTCAGCAGGCTCTGAGTGATGCGGGCTGCGACCCTGCGCGGGCGGTCATGGTTGGGGACACGACCTATGACATGGAAATGGGGCGCGCCGCCGGGGTGCGGACGGTAGGTGTTTCCTGGGGATATCATCCCCGTGCGAGGTTGGAGCAGGCGGCTCCGGATGTGATTATTGACGATTTTGCGGATCTCGAAGAGGTCCTGAACGGGTTCTGGAGCTGATCCAATGAGTTTTGCGGCACGCAAGCGGTTCTGGAAAGAGGTTTCGATCCGCGAGGAAAACGGCCTGTACCGGGTTGAACTTGACGGCAGGGCAGTGAAGACGCCGGCGAAACGAGACCTGATGGTGGCCCAGAAACCTCTCGCCGAGGCTGTTGCCGAAGAATGGCGGGCGCTCGACGAGGAAATTGACCCTGAAAAGCTGCCATACACGCGGTATGTCAACGTCGCGTTGGACCGGTTGCAGGATGAGGCTGAGCCGGTGGTGGAAATGGTTGCTGAATACGGCGGAAACGACCTCATCTGTTATCGCACCTCTGATCCCGAAGGGCTTTGCCTGCGCCAGCGGGACGCCTGGGACCCCTGGCTTGCATGGGCGCGAAGCGATCTGTCGGCGCCGCTCTATGCGGTTGAGGGCGTGATGCATCAGGATCAGCCGGCAGAGAGCCTTGCGGCGTTGCGGGCTGCGGTTGCGGATCATGAGCCTGTGCCGCTGGCCGCGCTTTATGAGCTGGTCACCCTGTCAGGCTCACTGGTTCTCGGGCTGGCCGTGTCGCGCGGTGCGCTGGTTGCGGGCGAGGCGTGGGATTTGTCCCGTGTGGACGAGACCTGGCAGGCCGAGCAGTGGGGGCGTGATGCCGAGGCTGATGAGCTGGCCCAGGCGAAACGTTCGTCATTCCTGCGGGCGGCTGAATTGCTGAAACTGTGCAACAACGAGGCATGACCTTAACGGGTGCCGAGCCCGTGTGCGACTTTGTTGGCCGCTGCGGATAATGTGCGTAAAATTTACCAGTTTTTTTACTGATTGGTTAACAGCGACCCCCCGTCAGGGTTGACGTTTGCGATTTTCCCAACAAGTCTGCTGCCCACTTAGGGCAGAACAACAGTCGTCAAGACGTGCCCGTAAATCGATGATGTTCCGATTCTGGAATGTTAACAGGGAAAAAAGGCTATCCATGAAACATTTACTGTTCGCCGGAACCGCAGTGGCCACCATGGCGCTTGGTGGAGTTGCGGCCGCCGCGACCCTTGATGACGTCAAGGCACGCGGAAACCTGAACTGCGGAGTGAACACTGGTCTGGTCGGCTTCGCCGCACCGGACGCGGAAGGCAACTGGAGCGGTTTTGACGTAGCCGTGTGCCGCGCGGTCGCAGCTGCTGTTCTGGGTGATCCGGATGCCGTTGAGTACACGCCCTTGACCGGTAAAACCCGGTTCACGTCGCTGGCCTCCGGCGAAATCGACCTGCTCTCGCGCAACACGACCTGGACCTTCAGCCGTGACGTGGACCTCAAGTTCACTTTCGTTGGCGTGAACTACTACGATGGTCAGGGCTTCATCGTGAGCAATGATCTGGGTGTGGGTTCAGCTACCGAACTCGATGGCGCGACCATCTGCATTCAGACCGGAACCACGACCGAGCTGAACCTGGCCGACTTCTTCCGCGCCAACAACATCAGCTACGAGCCGGTTCCGATCGAAACCAACGCCGAAGCACAGCAGCAGTATCTTGCCGGTGCCTGTGACGCATATACCACCGACGCGTCAGGTCTGGCGGCAACCCGTGCCACCTTTGAGGATCCGGCTGCTCATACGATCCTTCCGGAAATCATTTCCAAGGAACCGCTTGGGCCGCTCGTGCGTCACGGCGATGACCAGTGGGCCGACGTTGTCCGCTGGAGCATTAATGCCCTGGTCGCGGCTGAGGAGCTTGGCGTGAATACCGGCAACCTCGAGGAAATGGCCGCCGGTACGGACAATCCGGAAATTAACCGTCTGCTCGGTACAGAGGGTAACCTTGGTGAGATGATGGGGCTTGAGGCCGATTGGGCCAAAAACGCCATTGCCGCTGGCGGCAACTATGGCGAGATCTTCGCCGAGTTCCTCGGTGAGGGTACAGCCGTCAACCTGGCGCGTGGTCTGAACGCCCAGTGGACGGATGGTGGTCTGCTTTACGCACCGCCCTTCCGCTAAGACGGATTTCTCAGGGGCGCCGGTTGGCGCCCCTGAATTCGTTTACGCAGTCATGCGAAAACGTGGTTCCTGGCATTAAGAACCCCACAAGAGGGTAGCACGCCAGCGGAGCTGAAAGTCCAGACAGGGGCACTCCAGATGACGACTTCCGCCGATGTACCATCCGGGCGATTCCGCCTGAGTATGCTGATTTACGATTCCCGTTACCGGTCGCTCACGATCCAGACGGTTGCCCTGATAGGGTTCCTGCTGCTGATCGGTTGGTTGGTCAACAACACTCTCCAAAACCTCAGCGCGCTTGGCAAACCGATTGATTTTACTTTCCTGTCCGAACCAGCGGGATACGACATCAACCAGCGCCTTCTGGAATACGATTCTCAGGACAGCCACTGGCGGGCGGCTGTACTTGGTCTATTGAATACCCTGCTGGTTGCGGTGCTGGGCTGCATCGCGGCAACCATTCTCGGTGTGATCATTGGTGTTCTGCGCCTGTCGAACAACTGGCTGGTTGCACGGGTGATGACCGTTTACGTCGAGTTCTTCCGTAACGTACCGGTGCTTTTGTGGATCGTTTTTATCATGGCGATCCTGATCGAGACGCTGCCCGCGCCGCGAGCCTTTCGGGGTGAGAACCCTGAGGCGTCCTTGATGCTATATGATACAGTGGCCGTGACCAACCGCGGGGTGTATATTCCGGAGCCGTTGTTCAGCCGAGGGTTGGGCGACGTACCAATGTTTGGCGGCGCTATTGAGATCAGCCTCGATTTGATGGCGATTCTGATCGTGCTGGCCGGCGGGATCTATGCGGCGCACCGAGTGAAGCTGCGCGCGGACCGGATACAGGAGACGACTGGCGACCGCCCTACGACCTGGTATCTCCGGCTCGGTTTGATTTTCGTACCATTGTTGATTGTGCTGGTCGCGCTTGGTTTTCACCTTGGCTATCCTGCGCTGAAGGGGTTTAACTTCCAGGGGGGCACGCACCTGCGTAATTCGCTGATCGCGCTTTGGCTGGCTCTGTCACTCTATACTGCCGCATTCATTGCGGAGATCGTGCGGGCCGGGATCATGGCGATTTCCAAGGGCCAATCCGAGGCGGCGGCGGCACTGGGGCTGCGTCCAAACCGGACCATGAACCTCGTGATCCTGCCTCAGGCACTACGCGTTATCATTCCGCCGCTGATTTCCCAGTATCTCAACCTGACCAAAAACTCGTCGCTCGCAATTGCGGTGGGGTACATGGATCTGACCGGTACACTGATGGGAATCACGCTCAACCAGACCGGGCGTGAGCTTGAGACGGTGTTGATGGGAATGCTCGTCTACCTGATGATTTCGCTGTCCATTTCGGCTGCGATGAACTTCTACAACAATTCCGTCAAGCTGAAGGAGCGCTGAGATGACCGACGTATCTTTTGTCCGTTCCGAAATGCTGCCTGAAAAAGCGCCGCCCCTGTCTACGACAGGGCCGGTGGGCTGGCTGCGGGAGAACCTTTTCTCATCGGTTGCCAATTCAGTCATGACGGTGATCACGCTCGTGGCGATCTATCAGGTGCTGGCCGTTTTCTTCTCCTGGGCGTTTCAGTCAACCTGGGAGGCAGAATCCCTCAGCCAGTGCCGCGAGATTTTCGCGGCGACCGGAGTGGAGGGCGCACATGGCGGTGCCTGCTGGGGAGTCATCCGGGAACGGTTCAGCCAGCTTATCTTTGGGTTCTATCCGGTTGAGTTGCGCTGGCGTCCGGTGTTGACCTTTCTGCTTCTGCTTGCGGCGATTGCCCCGGTCCTGTTCACCTGGGCGCCGCGGAAGCTCCTGTATCTGACCGCCGTGTTCCCATTTCTTGGCGCTTGGCTGCTTTGGGGTGGTGCGATCTGGAATCCTCTAGTGGCAATGGCCGGTTTTGCGATCGGCTTTTTCGCGTACCGGTTCGTTTCCGGCGCCTTCGGGCCGCTAATTGGAGTGATCTGCGCAGCATTAGCTCCAGTCATCTGGTGGATTTTCCTCGCCGGCCCGGTCGCAGGTCTTCTGACTTCAATCATTCCTCTCGGCATTGAGGCGGTTGAGAGCCGCAACTTTGGCGGCTTCATGCTCTCAATCACAATTGGGGTCGTTGCCATTGGGGCGTCGCTGCCTCTTGGGATTGTTCTTGCACTGGGACGTCAGTCGGATCTGTTCATCGTGAAATCGCTCTGCGTCGGGTTCATCGAGTTCATCCGTGGTGTGCCGCTTATTACGCTCCTGTTTGTGGCATCGACGCTATTAAATATCTTCATGCCGCCGGGCACGAACTTCGACATCATTCTGCGCGTGATGATCATGGTGACGTTGTTTGCCTCCGCCTATATGGCTGAGGTGATCCGCGGCGGCCTCGCGGCGCTGCCGACCGGACAATATGAGGCGGCGGATGCACTGGGTCTCGACTACTGGAAGGCCCAGCGGCTCATCATTATGCCGCAGGCCCTCAAAATTTCGATTCCAGGAATCGTTTCAACGTTTATCGGCGTGTTTAAGGACACAACGCTTGTGTCGATCATCGGCCTTCTCGATCCGTTGGGGCTGAGCAACGCCATTCGGGCGGATCAGGACTGGAACGGTATCGTGTGGGAGCTTTACGGCTTTATCGCGCTGATGTTCTTTATCTTCTGCTTCTCCATGTCACGTTATTCCATGTATCTGGAGCGCAAGCTTCAGACCGGCCATCGCTAGGAGCCACAACATGTCCGAAACAGCACCCACATCCGTTGCCAACCGGGAAGTTAACCGGTCGCAGATGCAGGTCTCTGACGAGGTCGCGATTGAAATTGTCGGAATGAACAAGTGGTACGGTCAGTTCCATGTTCTTCGCGACATCAATCTGACCGTCAACCGCGGGGAGCGGATCGTTATCTGTGGCCCGTCCGGGTCAGGTAAATCCACCCTGATCCGGTGCATCAACCGGCTGGAGGAACACCAGCAGGGGAAGATTGTGGTCGACGGGACGGAGCTGACTTCCGATCTAAAAAACATTGATCGGATCCGGTCCGAGGTTGGCATGGTGTTCCAGCACTTCAACCTGTTTCCGCATCTGACCATTCTGGAAAACTGCACCCTGGCGCCGATCTGGGTGCGCAAAACACCCCGCAAGGAAGCCGAGGAGCGTGCTATGCACTTCCTCGAAAAGGTGAAAATTCCGGAACAGGCGAGCAAATACCCGGGTCAGCTTTCGGGCGGACAGCAGCAGCGTGTGGCGATTGCCCGGTCGCTCTGCATGATGCCGCGGATCATGCTTTTTGACGAGCCGACATCAGCCCTCGATCCCGAGATGATCAAGGAAGTGCTTGAGACAATGATCGAACTGGCGGAGGAGGGCATGACGATGCTCTGCGTAACCCATGAGATGGGCTTCGCACGGCAGGTGGCCAACCGCGTCATCTTTATGGATGCCGGTCAGATCGTGGAGCAAAACGAACCGGAAGAGTTCTTCAACAACCCCCGGTCCGAACGTACTCAACTGTTCCTCAGTCAGATCCTCGGCCATTAGGAAGGCAGGCTCCGTCTCCCATTTGAAAAGGAGACGGAGCCACTACTTTTTGCCGACATTGCCGCCCGGTTCCTCAATTCGGTCCAGATCCACGACTGACCAGGGCAGCCCTTTGTTGCGGTAAATTCGCTTACCTTTGTTCGGATACTCTCCAACGTCGTGCGGCAAGCGCTCTCCTACGACGATACAGCGCAGAGTTTGTGGTCCGGTATTGCGGATTGTGTGGGCCAGACCGCCCTTGCGATAACCTATGAAATCCCCCGGTTCGACAGGGATCTGCTCGTTTCCGATAATTGCGGTGGCCGTGCCCTCAAGGACGAAAACGCACTCGTCCTCATGGAAATGGCGGTGGTATTCGGTGGTTTCATGGCCCGGTTCGACTTCGATGATGTGAAAGCCGAAGCCGGTGATGCCGGTCAGGTCACCGAGGGATTTGTTTGTTCGTTTTGCATTCGGATTAAGAAAGTGGGTTTTTTTAACTCCGTCCATCGCGGCGATCTCCTCGCGAGAGACATGGTATTTTTCGTCATCCATGTACGGTGGCTCCTGAGTTTTTCATGCTTTGCCTGCATCGCCACGTGAAATATCGGTTTGACTTTTCACGGGAGTCTCACGAGAATTATGGCTGACTCTTGAGGCAAAGGCACCCATGAACGTCGACTCTCCCACCTCCACCCTTGGTCGCGATCTGCGGGCGCTTCGAAAATCGCGCGGAATGACGTTGGAGGCCGTTGCCAAAGCACTGGGAAAATCGGTGGGGTGGATCAGCCAGGTTGAGCGCGACATTTCCAATCCGGAGATTTCGGCCCTGCGTGAATTTGCGGAACTTTACCAGGTGCCAATGTCCCTGTTTTTCGGATCGGCCGTCGTCCCATCTGGAGAAGAGGGGCGCATTGTTCGGGCTGCGGGGCGTCGGAGGATCGGGGAGGGAACGGAAGGATTTGTGGAGGAACTGCTGTCTCCCGATCTGACGGACAGTTTCGAGGTGATCCATTCCAGTTTTTCGCCCGGAGCGAAAATGATGGACGGCCGTGTTCGACCAACTCAGGAGGTCGTGTATATGGTTTCGGGAAAGCTGGATGTGTGGATTGGAGAGGCGCAATTTACGGTCGGTGCCGGTGACAGCTTCCGCGTCAAAAATGAGCGACTGCGCTGGGCGAATCCTTACAGTGAAACCGCAACGACCGTCTGGGTAATTTCCCCGCCGGTCTATTAAAGCGGCGGATCCGCTTGGGAAAAAGCGGTCTGGTGGCCGCTGGTCCATTTTGTGAGGTTTGCGAAACAGTTTGCGCGAAAATGCGGTACTGTTGGCATGGACTTCCCTCAAGCATTTGTGAAATGATCCGCCCGATCCAAAGGCCGCTTCTGAAAGGGGCCATAATCATATTCTTGGGGGAAGAATGAACCGACTTCAGGGGAAAACCTGCCTGGTCACGGCTGCCGGTCAGGGCATAGGTCGCGCCACGGCGCTGGCCATGCATCGGGAGGGCGCGCGGGTTATCGCTACCGATCTTCGTCCGGACGGACTGACCGAGCTGCAGACGGACGGACTTGAGACCGATACGCTTGATGTCCTCGACCATGATGCGATCATTGCGACGTGCGACAGTGTTGGCGATGTGGATGTTCTGTTCAACTGCGCAGGATTTGTCGCTGGTGGCACGATCCTCGACTGCGACGATGACCAATGGGATTTTTCGTGCAATCTGAACATGAAGGCGATGTTTTGGATGATGCGCGCCTTTCTGCCTGGAATGGTCGCCCGGGAGAGGGGATCGATCATCAACATATCGTCCGTCGCATCCTCCGTCATTGCCGCGCCGAACCGGTTTGTCTACGGCGCGACAAAAGCGGGAGTGATTGGCATGACAAAATCCGTTGCCGCGGATTTTGTAACCAAGGGCATCCGCTGTAATGCCATCTGCCCTGGCACCGTGCAGAGCCCGTCGCTTGACGATCGGATGCGCGCCCAGGGTGACTATGAAGCAGCCAAAGCCGCATTCGTCAGCCGACAGCCCATGGGTCGGCTGGGACAGGCCGAGGAGATTGCCGCGCTGGCGGTTTACCTCGCTTCTGACGAATCCGCATTTACCACCGGGGTCGCTCATGTGATCGACGGCGGCTGGGCCAATACCTGACAGGGAGAAACTGAATGAAACTACTGCGATTTGGAAATGCCGGGTTTGAGAGACCAGGCATGTTGGACGATACTGGCACCATCCGCGATCTTTCCGGCCTCGTTGGTGACATCTCCGGCACGACACTATCCGACGGTGGCCTGGCACGGCTGCGGTCGCTTGATCCGTCGGTTCTTCCAGAGGTGGATCCGTCCGTGCGTCTGGGACCCTGCGTTGCTGGAACCGGAAAATTCATCTGCATTGGCCTGAACTATTCTGACCACGCCGCTGAATCCGGCATGGAGGTTCCGCCCGAGCCCATCATCTTCATGAAGGCCACCAGCGCCATTTGCGGCCCGAACGATCCGGTCATCATTCCGCGCGGGTCGGAAAAGACCGACTGGGAGGTTGAACTCGGCGTCGTCATCGGCAAGCGCACCAAATACGTCTCCGAGGAGGAAGCTCTGGACTGCATCGCGGGATACTGCCTCACCAATGACGTGTCCGAGCGCGCATTTCAGGCTGAGCGATCCGGTCAGTGGACCAAAGGCAAATCCTGCGACAATTTTGGCCCGATCGGCCCCTGGCTGGTGACGCGCGACGAAATCGCTGATCCCCAGGATTTGGGCATGTGGCTGACCGTGAACGGCGAAACCCGGCAGAAGGGCACGACCGCAACGATGGTGTACGGTGCCGCGTTCTGCGTGAGCTATCTCAGCCAGTTCATGAGTCTCGAGCCCGGCGATATCGTGTCCACCGGAACGCCTCCGGGAGTTGGCATGGGCATGAACCCTCCAACCTACCTCAAATCCGGGGACGTGATTGAACTCGGCATCGACAGACTTGGTGACCAGCGTCAAGTATGTATCGACGATCCTGATTGATCAAATAACTCCATGGCAGAGCAGCGGTATTGCGCTGCTCTGCCCCTTAAGCCATTTGCTCTACTGCTCATCCAAATTTCTTCTGACTTTTTCCCCGCCAGGCCCGGGTTCCGCCTTTGCCTGCCTTGGAGCGCCCGGTTGCCTTTTGGGCGGCTGAGGTTTCAGCTTCTACTGCGGATTGCCGTGCAAGTGGATCGTCGGAGACGGTGAGTTCCACCAGTTCAAGCCGGTTGATCTCGTCGCGCAGCCTTGCCGCCTCCTCAAACTCCAGGTTTTCGGCCGCCTTAAGCATGTCCTTGCGCAGAGCGTCGAGATGCGCCTGAAGGTTCGCACCGACCATCGGTTTTTCGACCCTGGCCGTGATGCGGGCCTGGTCGGTGTCACCCGGGAACAGTCCGTCGAGAACATCATCGACATTTTTGCGAATGGTCGCGGGCGTGATGCCGTGCTCGTCGTTGTAGGCGATCTGTTTTTCACGGCGACGGTTCGTTTCCCCGATGGCTTTTTCCATCGACCCGGTGATCCGGTCGGCATACATGATCACGCGACCATCGACGTTTCGGGCGGCGCGACCCACAGTCTGAATGAGGGACGTTTCCGAGCGCAGGAAGCCTTCCTTGTCGGCGTCCAGAATCGCGACCAGACCACATTCGGGGATATCAAGGCCCTCACGGAGGAGGTTGATGCCCACCAGCACGTCGAACGCGCCGAGCCGCAGGTCCCGAAGGATTTCGATGCGCTCAATGGTGTCGATATCGCTGTGCATGTAGCGCACGCGAATGCCCTGTTCGTGGAGGTATTCGGTGAGATCCTCGGCCATCCGCTTGGTCAGAGTAGTGGCAAGAACCCGGTTGCCGGCCGCGGCAACCTTACGAACCTCATCGAGCAGATCGTCGACCTGCATTTCGACCGGGCGAATTTCGATTGGTGGATCGAGCAGACCGGTCGGTCGGATCACCTGCTCCGCGAAGACACCTCCGGCCTGTTCCAGTTCCCAGGCGGCTGGCGTGGCAGATACGAATACGGACTGGGGCCGCATTGCGTCCCATTCCTCGAACTTCAAGGGGCGGTTGTCCATGCAGGATGGAAGGCGGAACCCGTGTTCGGCCAGCGTGAACTTTCTCCGGTAGTCGCCCCGGTACATGCCTCCAATCTGGGGCACGGACACGTGGCTCTCGTCGGCAAAGACAATGGCGTTGTCCGGGATGTACTCAAACAGGGTAGGGGGCGGTTCGCCGGGGGCCCGACCGGTGAGATAACGCGAGTAGTTTTCAATGCCGTTACAAACGCCCGTCGCCTCGAGCATCTCGAGATCAAAGTTGGTGCGCTGTTCGAGGCGCTGTGCTTCCAAAAGTTTGCCTTCTGAAATCAGCTGGTCGAGTCGGGTTTTCTGTTCCGCCTTAATGCCCTTGATGGCCTGCTGCATCGTCGGGCGCGGTGTCACGTAGTGGCTGTTCGCGTATACCCTGACCTTTTCGAGAGTGTCAGTTTTCGCACCGGTCAGGGGATCCATCTCTTGGATCGACTCAAGTTCATCGCCAAAGAAGCTCAGCCGCCACGCCCGATCCTCAAGGTGGGCGGGCCAGATTTCGAGGGAATCGCCACGAACCCGAAAACAGCCGCGTTGGAAAGCGTTGTCGTTTCGTCGGTACTGCTGTTCGACCAGCCCCTGAATGATGCGTCTTTGTTCGATGATCTCGCCGACTTTGAGGTCCTGGGTCATTGCGGTGTAGGTCTCGACCGATCCAATGCCGTAAATGCAGGATACGGACGCAACGATAATCACATCATCCCGCTCCAGCAGCGCGCGGGTGGCGGAGTGACGCATCCGGTCAATCTGCTCATTGATCTGCGATTCCTTTTCAATAAACGTGTCGGAGCGCGGGACATAGGCTTCGGGCTGGTAGTAGTCGTAATAGGATACGAAATACTCCACAGAGTTTTCGGGGAAAAAAGCCTTGAACTCGCCGAACAGCTGCGCGGCCAAGGTCTTGTTGGGGGCGAGGACGATGGCCGGGCGCTGAGTGGCCTCAATCACTTTCGCGATCGTAAAAGTCTTGCCCGTACCGGTAGCACCGAGAAGAACCTGGTTTTGTTCGCCCTCGGTTATACCGGCGGCAAGTTCCGCTATTGCGGCAGGCTGATCTCCCGCAGGTTCAAAACTGGAGTGCAGACGGAATTTTTTGCCGCCTTCGAGTTTTTCCCGGCCGTTCTTTGTCGGCGTATCCAAAACTGGTATCTGTGTCATTCCCGTACCTTCACCCAAGGGTACTGACATATTATGGCCGGAGCCAACAACAAGGTTAAAAATATCACAACAGAAAGAATGTCTCTCGGAAAAGGTGTAGAAAAATTTAGGTAACTAAACCATTGCGTGTATCGTTCGAATCGTAGTAAACAAATTCTGCAAGCAGCAAAGTGGTCGTCAGGCGGAGGTGAACACCCACCCCACCCCTCGCTCCCTCACCTTCGGTTGACGACCCGCTTACCTCCTGTTTACTCCCATAAAAATCGATGACTTGATCAAGCGGGTTTGATTGGCCATAACCTGCTCATAGTCCGATTGGAGCATTCCTGCCATGCACGCCAGAATCTATCAGCCAGCACGCAATGCCATGCAGTCCGGTCAGGCCAAGACGAGACAATGGGTTCTCGAGTTTGTGCCCGCGGAAGCGCGGTTTGTCGATCCACTCATGGGCTGGACGGGTTCCGGTGACATGAACAGTCAGGTTCGGCTTCAGTTTGACAGCCGTGAGGCGGCCGAGGACCATGCAAAGTCCCACGGCATTGCCTATCAGGTGTTCGAGCCAAAGAAACGGTCTCATATTCTGCGTACCAATGGATATGGCGACAATTTCGCGGCAACACGGCGTACCGCCTGGACGCACTGATGCGTTTGGTCCCTTAGCTCAACAGGATAGAGCAGCTGACTTCTAATCAGCAGGTTTGGGGTTCGAGTCCTCAAGGGATCGCCATCCTTCCCCGCTTCGGTAGACCGGAAGCGTTACGATAAATTCAGCCCCGGATGTACCGTCGGATTTCACTGACAGAGAGCCGCCATATCGGCGCAGTATTCTGTCGGATATAGGAAGGCCGAGGCCTGCCGATCCGTGTGATGTGCCGCGATAGAACGGTTCAAAAATTCGCTTTGTCAGTTCCGGCGGAATGCCCGGCCCGTTGTCTTTGATGGACACGCGGTAGTATTTTCCGTCTTCAGAGAGGAAACTGCTCACCGTGATACGTCTCGAACTCTTGTCATTGTGCAGGATGGCGTTGGCGGTCAGGTTGATGAGAACCTGGCTCAGCCGGTCTCCCTCTATGGCTGTCAGAACAGGATGCACAAGGTCACCCCATCGAAGGTCGACATTCAGGTGCTTGAAAGGGGCGACGGCAATCTCGACTGATTTCATCAGGACGGCGTGAGCCTCGATTGGTTCACTTGTCTGGATCTCGTCCTGATCCTCCAGAAAGTTCAGGTCCCTTATCTCATCCAGCAGTTTGGTCAGTCTGATGCTCTCGGCCTGGATAATACCCGCAAAGTGCGCGCGGCGTTCGTGGTCAAGGTCGGGGTTGTCCTTTAGAATTTCAGCAAAGGAGCGGACGGAGGTCATTGGCGTGCGCAACTCGTGACTGACATGGCTCAGGAATTCGTCTTTTTGCGCGTCGATTTCTTTTAGTCGGCGGTTGGCGTTGCGCAGTTTCGACGCGGTCTGTTCAGCCTCCTCACTCTTTACCTTCAGGGCATCCGTTGCGCGCCGCAGTTTGGCGTGTTCATCCGCGATTTCGATGAGTTCATTCATGGAAACACGTTCGCCGCCCGCGATGCCGCCAACGAGGGCGTGGGCGGATGCCGCGCCGACTGATCCGGCAAGTTCCCGTTCAAGGCGCGATACGAACACCGGTGTTGCGTTCGGCAACCCATCGGTTTTGCCCTGCTCAATGGCTGCGGAGTTGAAAAGCCAGGTCGCATGCTGAGTCCCCAAAATGCGCTTGGCCAGTACGAAAAGGTCGTTTGAGCCTGCTGACCACTGGATCAGGCTTAGGGTTTGGAGCGGCTCTGAGCGGAAGACATCGACAAACAGTGTACTTTGGACGCGTTCCAGTGGAGTGAGCCTGGTGAGAAGGGATACGAGCACCAGAATTGCGGTGTTCAATCCCACACTCCAGCAGGTCGCGTGGATCAGCGGATCGCTGCCTTCCATGCCGAAAAGCGCGTTGGGGCGCAGGAACGCCAACCCGAATGGCCCATATTCCACGACGTTTTGGAATGGGGAGGCTTCTCCGCTGAAACTCGGAAGATATAACGCGTAGGTCCAGATCAGGAAGCCAACCACAAGACCGGATATCGCTCCGGCACGGGTTGCGTTGCGCCAAAATATGCCCGCGAGGAGGGGCGGCAGGAATTGTGCGACACCGCAAAACGCGATCAGTCCGGTGGCTGCGAGCGCCTCGGACCGTCCGGACATTCGGAAATAAATGTATCCCAGCGAGAGAATGACGATGATCGCGATGCGCCGGTTAGAGAGCAGGACACGCTGAACGTCGCCGGAATGGTCGCTACCCTTTGCCGTTAAGAAGCGCAGGGAAAGAGGGGACACAATATGGTTTGACACCATCGTGGACAGGGCGATGGTCGTGACGATGACCATCGAGGTCGATGCGCTGAGCCCGCCCAAGAATATCAGCATTGTAAGCATGCTGTTTCCCTGGGATAGAGGCAGCGTCAGGACGAACAGGTCGGGATTGGATCCTTCGGGAAGGACGCCTGCTCCTACGGCTGCGATAGGCAAAACGAAGAATGATATCAGCAGAAGGTAGAGCGGGAACATCCACGAAGCCGTTGCCAGATGGCGTTCGTCAGAGTTTTCCACCACCGTTACCTGAAACTGACGCGGCAGGCAGATAATCGCGGAAGCGGAAAGGAAAAGCAGGGTTACCCATCGAGCACCGAAGGCTTCCTCCAACCGTAAGCTTTCAGCGGTCACATCGGCGAAGGTCTGTTCAATGCCGCCCGCGATGCCATAGACTGCGAAAATGCCAACGGCGATCAATGACGTGAGTTTGACGACCGACTCCACGGCAATCGCAGCGACCACACCGTGGTGGCGTTCATTCTCGTCAAGAGATCTGGTGCCGAAAAGGATGGTGAACAGTGCCAGCATCGCGGCGGCCCAAAATGCGATCCGGTCGTCGTTCTCAGCACCGGTTCCGGTTATAACTTCGAAACTGGTGGTCAGGGACTGAAGCTGCAGAGCGATATAGGGCGTCGTTGCGATGACCGCGATCAGCGTCGCTATTGCCGCAAGGCTGCCCGATTTGCCGTAGCGGGAAGAGATCATGTCAGCGATGGACGTGATCCTGTGGATGCGGCCGATTCGCACCAGCTTGCGGATGAACCACCACCATCCGACAAACACTAGGGTAGGGCCGAGATAGATTGTCATGAACTCGACCCCGGACCGGGCCGCAGAGCCAACCGCGCCATAAAATGTCCAGGCGGTGCAGTATACGGAGAGCGACAGTGTGTAGATGATTGGCGAATGCAGCCATTTCGCGCCCCCCGATGCCGCTTTTTGGTCGACGTACCAGGCGAAGGCGAACAGCAGAAAAACGTAGCAAAGTGCGGCGGCAACGATGGCGTTGCCGGCGAGGGGCGGGTCAACCGTCACTGATCAGGTTCTTCTTTCAGGTGACGGGAGAGCCAGAGGGCCGCGACGACAAGTGCCGCCCAAACCGCGAAGAGATATACACCAATCAAGGGTCCGCCGAATATCGTCACGTCAGCTATGAAGAGTTCAACGAATGGCGGTGTTACAAGGAAAAAACCGGCGATGGGAAGGATCAAGCCGCCCTCACGAATTTTTTGCAGCCTAAAGCCGGGACCGGGTTTCTGGTCCGAACCGCTGGAGTCATCTTTTTCGTCGGTGAATGTCATCCCGCGAGCTTTTTAACGGCATCCACAACTTCGGAATTTGAGAAGGGCTTCGGCATGAACATATCCGCTCCGGAGGTTTCTGCGGTCATTCTATCCCGACGTTGGCCTTTGGCGGAAAGTACCAGAATCGGCAAATTGCGGTGCTCTCCATCAGCCCGCAACCGGCGAATGATTTCAAAGCCATCCAGACCTGGCAGCATAACATCCAGAATGAGAACATCTGGAGCGGTATCGTCAACTGATTGTATCGCTACCGCTCCATCAGCGCAGGATGTGACCTCGAAGCCTTCGCGGGAGAGTAAAAAAGTCAAGGATTCTGTAATATTCAGCTCATCCTCGACTATGAGAACCTTTGTGGTCAAACAGTTTCCCCTCCAGTGTTTGGACCGTTGTTTTTTAAATTGGCCCTGTTTCTTTTGAATTTGACCGGCACCAGTGCATATTGCAAGCCAACGCTCAGAAATTGATTACTGAAGGTTCCCGTCTGCTCGCGCAGGGATCGTGGCTGCAGATGCGGCACGACGATCCAACTCTGGTCGGCATCGTGTTGGAGGGCGGGTTTGGCGATTGCGATGCCGGAAACACAAGCATATTCCTGATCAGGCCGTCGGAGCGGGCCATGGCGCAGGCGATACGTTCGCCTGTTCCGGAAATGTCGACGGGTACAAGTGTTGATGATCCCACCATGCAGCGGTGAATGGGCCAAAGAGGGCAGTCCAGTTTCCGCGTGCGCGGCAGCAGGTCGAGATCGCCGCCTCTCGCCAGGGTATTCCCGGATGCATCAGTCGATATCCAGCCCGCCCTCGGCGCCCCGTCGCGATGCAATGCCGCAATACGACGAAAAATCAGTCCGCTGTCGCCATCCATGGCGGCGGTCAGGGCATCGATGTCCCAGTTCAGGTTTGAACCGAGGAATATCATCCGCTGGTTCGGGAGCCTCACGGCATCGGCCAGTTGAAGTGTCAGTCGTTCCTTCGCCACGTTTGCCGCGGCCTCGGGCAATTCCGTAAGGTGGGGACTCAAACCCGCTTCCACCCGCTCCTCGGCCCATGCCATTGCGTACGCCTCCAGTCTGCGGTTTCTGCCCCAATCCGGTTCGAACCTGACTGGAGTGGTCGTATTGCGTGACAATACTGTCTCGAGATCGAGGCCATCGTTGTTTCCAAGATCCGTGAGGCTGCCCGCAACATTTTCTATTTCTGCCGCAGGATTGTTTCGATGGAGGTATTCCTCCGCCTCCTCGACCGCAGACATTGGGCGTCGTTTCTCAGATGTGTGATCAAAGTAGCTGGCCAGCGCTGCGCAGGACCGGGCAAGTTTGGCCGACTGCTCATCCACGATCTTTTCGAACCGCTTGCGCTGCATCGGTTCGATTTCACGGGGATCCGCGAGAATTTCGGCGGTGGAGCGGAGGGCCGTTACCTCGGTGAGCATTTCATGAACCGCCTGCGCAAGCGCCGGGTCATGGGCGAGGCGGTCGGTGAGGGCGTCCACTTCGGAGTCCGCGTCCTGAAATCCGCGATAGGCGCGGGCCGCGGCTCTTGCCCAGGCTGGATAGCGTGCGATAACTTCGTCGATTGTGTTGTCGGCCATGACATCCGCACCGATCTGGGGATCCTCGGCCAGGGACTGCAGTTGATCCCGCAGCCTTCGTTCAGCGCTGCCGTCCATTTCGTCGAACGAGAGTGAAAGCTCCCTGCCAATCGCATTTAGGAGGGCGCCGCCGATACCCCGTTTATTACGTTCAATCAGGTTGAGGTAGGACGGCGATATTCCAACGCGCTGCGCAAGTTCGTTCTGTTTGATGCCCAGACTGCGCCTTTTCTCGCGAATTTTTAGCCCGGTAATCGTTCTGGACATTCGACAAACCCTGGATCGGAAGCGCTTCACGCAGCGACTGTGGTCAAAAATTTACACGGAAATTGCGGCGCTTTACAATAAATTTACTGGTCGCTTCAATTGAGTCAGCAGCTTGTCGGGTCTCTGTGGCTTGGAGTGCAGTGATGCCGAAAATCCAATGTTGATGTCCGGGCGGTTTGTGGCGGCACAGCGCAGGAGCTTGCAATAACGCGAAACTGCGTCGGGTATACTGTCGCTTCAAAGCCCGCTTGCCAATTGGAGCTGCGTTGATTGCCGCATCAGAATTTGGCTGACGATTATGTGTTGTAACAACCCGTTTAAGTGCAACGAATGGCCTCGTACGAATAAGGATACCTGCAGTTGGAATTGGGGATACGTCTTAAATGAGCCGCGCCAAAGGTCTGAAACTGAAATACTCGGAGATCACTGCGAAAGCTGATTATCTCAATCGACGGAAATTCATGGCTGGTGCCGCCGCCCTTCCATTGTCCGGCGGCATGGCCATGGCTTCAGGTCTGAGCTTTTCCGAAAGCGAATATGCTGTTGATGCGCCGACCACCGCGTTTGAGCATGCCTCCACATACAACAACTTCTATGAGTTTGGCGTTGGGAAGGATGAGCCAGCCAAATACGCGGATGCGCTGACCACGTCTCCCTGGTCGGTTGTCGTCGATGGCATGGTTGGCAAACCTGGTACCTACGGGCTGGAGGACATGTATTCGGAAACCGATCTCGAGGAGCGAATTTACCGGCTCAGGTGTGTCGAGGGTTGGTCCATGGTCATTCCCTGGGTCGGATTCCAGCTGTCCGATTTCCTTGCACGGGTCGAGCCCGAACCCGAGGCGAAATATGTCGCGTTCGAGACGCTGGTGCGCCCTGAGGAAATGCGGGGTCAGCGTGGATTGTTTCAAAGCCTCGATTGGCCCTATGTCGAGGGGCTGCGCCTTGATGAGGCGATGCACCCCCTGACACTCATGGCTGTAGGAATGTATGGCGAGGTTCTGCCCAATCAGAACGGAGCACCGCTCCGGCTCGTTGTGCCGTGGAAATACGGATTCAAGAGCATCAAGTCGATCGTGCGGATTACTCTCACGGACACCCGGCCGCCGACGACCTGGAATCTACAGGCCGCTCAGGAATACGGGTTCTATTCCAACGTGAACCCCAATGTTGACCACCCGCGCTGGAGCCAGGCAACGGAACGCGTGATTGGGGGAGGGGTCCTCGCCTCCCGCCGGGATACCGAACTGTTCAACGGATATGCCGAGGAGGTGGCGTCGCTCTACTCCGGCATGGATCTACAGAAGAATTTTTAGGATGAACGTCGTTGATCGCGTGAATGGGGTCATCCGGAAAATCCCACTCTGGTCGGTGTATCTTGGTTCGATCGTGCCGTTCATCTGGTACGCCACGCTTGCGGTTCAGAACCGGTTGGGGGCTGATCCGGTCAAGGTCCTCGAACACGAATTCGGACTGATCGCACTCCAGTTCCTTGTGGCTGCACTCGCGGTCACGCCACTCCGGGAGTTGCTTCGAGTCAATTTCCTCAGGCTACGTCGTCTTATGGGCCAGATGGCGTTTGTCTATGCGGTGCTTCACGTATTGGTTTGGGCTGTTCTGGATCGCCAACTGGACTGGAGCGCGATCATCGCCGACCTCTACAAGCGTCCCTACATAATATTGGGAGCGGGCGCCTTTCTGTGCCTGGTTCCTCTGGCTGCAACGTCGTTCGACGTCGCGGTTCGTCGCATGGGTGGTATGGCCTGGCGCAAACTGCACCGCCTGGCTTATCCGGCGACGGCTTTGGCTGCGCTTCACTTTCTTTGGCTGGTGAAGGCTTGGCCGCCCGAGCCGATCATGTACTATCTGATCGTAGGTTTGCTCCTTGTTTACAGGGTTTTCAGGGGCCGGATCAGGAATGCACTCAGGCCGGTTTGAGAAAAAATTCGGGAAACTGGGAAAAAAACGTCACAATCCCAAATTTTGGGGTTGCGTGGTTTGGATGTTATCTCTAGATACGCCTTCACCGCAGCGGGGACGCTGGCAACAGACGGAAGCGGGGCGGTAACAATTCGACAGGGAACGGGCGGGGCGCGCTGGA
>JAUHWT010000037.1 GCA_030427145.1 Alphaproteobacteria bacterium
GGTCGCCATTACCGCCGTGATGCGGAAACTCCTCATCCTCGCCAACACGCTCCTTGCCGAAAACCGGCCCTGGTCCGAAACCAGACCTTGATTTTCAAGACAGATGCTTTCCCCCCGGGAGGGCATCCCCGAGGTCGGTCTCTGCTCAATGATTTTGGGAGTTGGGGCGACACGCGTTGGACAGCCGGGGCGGAGCCCTCCCGAAGTCGGGCATGGCGCGTCGTGCCTCGGGTCGGGGGTGCACGGCGGTATTTGCGGTTGTTGATTTCCAATACAGAGATTTGCGGACGACCCGGGGTGGGAGCTTTTGCTCCCGCCCATGGGGCGGGTCGGGAGCAAACCGGGGCTGACGCCCCGGGTACGGTTGTGGCGGTAAGATTTTGTCCGGTTTGAAAGTTTCAGGCTTTTCGTCGCCTGACGCGCGCACTACCCTGCCCCCATGTTTACCATAGAACACGAGTTTGACGCGACGGTTGTGACCCTGGTGGATGAGGGGGAGGCTCCGTTGCGGGAGGATCTGACCATCAACCTGTTTGATGACGGGGCGACGGTCGAGCAGTTTGATCCGCGCAGTGGTGAGACGGTGTGTGTGAACCTCTCGGCCCACCAGCTGCGCGACCTGGCGATGGCGCTGAACCTGCCGGAGGGGACGTACCGGCGGCGGTCGGAGACGTAGCGCGCGGGCGCCCTACTGTATCTCGCGACGCTGGCTGTCCATGAATTCGCTGAAGGACATCAGCCGGTGCGGAGCTGTGCGGAAGCGGTTGCGGCGGCGGGAGGCGGATTCCCCGGCCTTGAAGACCATGTAGTCGCGGCAGGCGCTCTCAATGCCGCGGATCTCGGGGAAGCCCGCCGGGGTGGCGGCGCGGTTGGGGGTAAATTCTTCACTCGGTACAACGACGGACACTGGTCTTCTCCTGTGATCTCCCCTCGCCTGCCCATGTGACGACACTGCACGACAATGGCCGCGCGTTCCGTGATCCAGGTCACACTCGGGAATAATTATTTTGGCTGTATCGGCCGGCGGCACCCACCCTCCGCCGCCGGTCGATTGAAAATCGCAATACCTGTGTACTCAACTTTTCCGGGAGGACGGAAATTCAGTCTTTGGCGCGCCTCAGGAAATTCAGAAACGAGCCGTTTTGGAGAAGGTCAGGATCCAGGCCGAGGTCTTCCAGTCTCTCGACCGGCAGGGCCCGGAACGCCCGGTACTCACGGTATGCACGGTTGATCTCAAACAGTCCCGGGACCGAAAACCTCCCGAAATGATGGGACATTTTGTGAAAGCCGGTGCTTAAAATCGTGACCATCTGATCTCTCCCGTTGGTGAGCGGAGCCTTCTGTCATCTCCTGTGGCGTGTTGTGCCAGAATCACCCGGGGCGAACTGTGAGGGGCGTCACAGTTCGGAAGAATTCTGTGAAAATTTTATCGGAATACGTTTGGCGGCACGGCCCGGCGCCTTTGCCGGGCCCTGCGGGTCAGATGGGATAGAGACCGGAGAATTTGGTTTCCAAATAGTCGAGCAGCGGCGTCTCGTCGGGCTCAAAACCGGTGGCATCCGTGATGAGCTGTTTGGGCGGGACCATGCGGCCGCGGTAGTGGATGTTGCGGTTGAGCCAGGCGACGACGCCCTGGGTTTCGCCCTGGCTCAGGGCCATGTCGATATCGGGCATGTCGGCATGGATGGCGCGGTTGAGACAGCCCGCATAGATGTTGCCCAGCGTGTAGGTGGGGAAATAGCCGAACAGGCCGTCGGCCCAGTGGATGTCCTGCATCACGCCGCGCAGGGCATCGGGAACCTTCAGGCCGAAATCTGCCTCAAACCGCGCGTTCCAGGCGGTCTCGAGATCGGCCACGGGCAGGTCACCGGAGATGAGCGCGCGTTCCAGGTCGAAGCGCATGAGGATGTGGAGGTTGTAATGGACCTCATCGGCCTCGGTGCGGATAAAGCCGGTCTCAACGGCATTGGCGGCGCGGTAGAGGTCTTCGGCACTGTCGAGGCCGGTGGGGCCGAACCGGGCGACCATGGCGTCGTGGAGCCAGCCACAGAAGGCGCGGCCGCGGCCGATCTGGTTTTCGAACAGGCGGGACTGGGATTCGTGGACGCCCATGGAGGCGTGGGAGGCCACGGGGAGCATGGCGTGCTCCGGGTTGAGGTTCTGCTCGTAGACCGCGTGGCCAAGCTCGTGGATGGTCGAGTAGATGCATTCCAGCGGCTGCGTCGGGTTGATGCGGGTGGTGATGCGCACGTCGCCGCCGGAGCCGTTGGAGGACGGGTGCACGGCGAGGTCGAGGCGGCCCGCCTGCCAGTCATAGCCGAAAATGTCACCGAGTTTGCGGGAAAAGGCGATCTGGTGATCGGCGGGGAATTCGCCAGTAAAATTCGGTGGCGAGATGCCGGTCTCCACGATGCGCTGGCGCAGCGACACGAGCCCGTCGCGCAGGCGGGAGAAGATGATGTCGAGCTCGGCTGAGGTGGTGCCGGGCTCGAACTGCGCGAGGAGCGCGTCGTAGGGGGTCTCGCCCTCCTCCGCGAGGCATTTGGCCTGCTCACGCTTGAGGTCTATGAGCTCGGAAAGCGCGGGGGCGTAGCCGGTGAAATTGCTGGTTTTGCGGGTTTCCTGCCAGACGACCAGGGTCTTGCTGGCCTGGCGGGCAAGCTCGACGGCAAGTTTTTCCGGCGTGCGGGTGGCGCGGCGGTGGAGCGTGCGGGCTTCGGTCACATTGACGGCCACGTGGGCGGGCGCGCCGTCGGTGTCGATGGCGTCGCACCAGTCGGCAATGCGCGGATCGGCGGTGGCGGCATGGAGCGCGGCTGCGACGGCACCGGCCTGTTCGGCGCGTTGGGCGGCACCTTTGGGGGGCATCTGGGTTTCCTGGTCCCAGCCGAGCAGGCCCATGACCTGGTCGAGCGCCGTGATGCGTTTGAGGTGTTCCGCCAGCTCTTCGTAGTCTTTCCGCCCTCTCACCGTCGCGCTCCGATCCTGTTGTCCCATGGTCCTTTGAGGGATGACCAGCTATCGCGGTTTGAGTAAACAGGAAACCGGTCCGCATGGCGGAAAATTGAGGTGGGAATGGTGCGGTATCAAGTGGTTCGGCTCATTGCGGCGGTGGTGCTGGCGCTGGGGCCCGGGTTCGGGGCGCAGGCGCGGGGGCTGGTGGCGGCGGCGAGTGATCTGCAGTTTGTGATGCCTGACCTGGTGGCGGCGTTTGGCGCAACTGGGGGTGGTGAGATTGAGGTGGTGTTTGGCTCCTCGGGCAATCTGACGCGGCAAATCCGGCAGGGCGCGCCCCATGAGCTGTTTCTCTCGGCGGATGAGGCCTATGTCGCGCGGCTGGAGGAGGCCGGGCTGACGGACGGGGCGGGCGTGATTTACGCGGAGGGGCGGCTGTCATTGTTTGTGCCGGAGGGGTCCGGGATTGGCGCGGATTTCGCGGCCTTTGAGGCGGCGCTGGCCGCAGGAAGTGTTGCGCGGTTTGCCATCGCCAATCCGGAGCATGCGCCCTATGGGCTGCGGGCGCGGGAGGCGCTGGAACACCGCGGGATTTGGGAGGCGGTGCAGCCGGTGCTTATCCTGGGCGAGAACGTGGCGCAGGCGGCGCGGTTTGCGGCCTCGGGCAATGCGGATGGCGGGCTGATCGCGCATTCGCTGGCCCTGTCGCCGGAGATGTCGGCGCGGGGGCAGAGTGTTCTGGTGCCCGCCGAGTGGCATTCGCCCCTGTTGCAGCGCATGGTTCTGATGCGCGATGCGGGGGATGAGGCGCGGGCGTTTTATGAGTGGTTGCAGTCGGATGAGGCAGGCGACATTCTGGCCCAGGCCGGATTTTCGGTGGGCGCGGAGGAGTAACGTTTGGACTGGACCGCATTGTGGCTGTCGTTTCGGCTGGCGGGGCTGACCGTGCTGGTGCTGGTGCCGCTGGCGGTTCTGGCGGGGCGGTGGCTGGCCTTTGGCTCGTTTCGCGGGCGCGGCGTGGTCGAGGCGCTGGTGGCCCTGCCGCTGGTTTTACCGCCGACGGTGTTTGGCTATTACCTGCTGGTGGCGTTTGGGGCGGCCTCGCCGCTGGGGCAGGTCTGGGACGCGGTGTTCGGGCGCAGCCTGGTGTTTACGTTTGAGGGGCTGCTGATTGCGTCGCTGCTCTTTAACATTCCCTTCGCGGTGCAGCCGATCCAGCGGGCGTTTGAGGCGATTCCGCACAATCTGCGCGAGGCGGCACCGCTGTCGGGGCTGAGCCCGTGGCAGTCGTTTTTGCGGGTGGAATTGCCGCTTGCATGGCCCGGGGTTCTGACGGCGGCGGTGCTGGCGTTTGCGCATACACTCGGGGAGTTTGGCATTGTTCTGATGGTGGGCGGGGCCATTCCTGGCGAAACGCGCACGGTGGCGATTTCGATTTACGATTCCGTGCAGGCCTTTGATGACGGGGCGGCGGCGCGGATGGCGGCTTTGCTGCTGGCCATATCGCTTATTGCGATTGCGCTGGTGTTCAGCCTGTCCCGGCGGGCCGGGCGGCGGTTTGGCGGGCGGTCGTGACCGGGCTTGAGGTCCGGATTGCCCAGGACGGGCCGATCCCGCTCGATGCCGCGTTTTCCTGTGGGCCGGGGGAAACGCTGGCCCTGGTGGGGCCGTCGGGGAGCGGGAAATCGACGATTTTGCGCTCGATCGCCGGGACGTATCAGCCCGCGTCCGGGCGGATCGTGGCCGGCGGCGATATCTGGTTCGATGCGGCAGCGGGTGTGGCTGTGAAGCCGCATCTGCGGCGCGCGGGGCTGGTGTTTCAGGACTATGCGCTGTTTCCGCACATGACGGCGGTGGGGAACCTGACCGTGTCGATGGGGCATGTGCCCAAAGCGCGACGGCGGGAAATGGCGGCGCGGCTGCTCGACATGGTGCATCTGACCGATCTGGAGAACCGCTATCCCGATGAGCTATCCGGGGGGCAGCAGCAGCGGGTGGCGGTGGCGCGGGCGCTGGCGCGGGAGCCGGATGTTCTGCTGCTCGATGAGCCGTTTTCAGCGGTGGACCGGGCGACGCGGCAGAGGCTTTACCGGGAGATTTCAGAGTTGCGGCAGAGCCTGGAGATTCCGGTGGTGCTGGTCACACATGATATGGACGAGGCGGTGATGCTGGCCGACCGCATGGCGGTGCTGCACCGGGGGGCGGTGTTGCAGACGGGCGCGCCGGAGGAGCTGACCAACCGGCCCGCGACGCCGCAGATTGCGCGGCTGGTGGGGCTTGGCAACGTGTTTGAGGGCCGGATCGAGGGGCATGACGCGGCGGCGGGGCATACGGTGCTGTCCTGGCGGGGCCAGATGCTGGAAGTCGCGCTGCGCCGTGATCTGGTGGTTGGCACGGTTGTGGACTGGGTCGTGCCGGAGGGGTTCGTGGTGCTGCACCGGCGGGGGCGGCCGTCTCTGGGGGAGCGGGAAAACCCGGTGCGCGGGGTGATTACCTCGCTGCTGTTCCAGGGGCAGACGGCCCAGGTGGTGATGACGCCGGAAGTGGACCCGGAGCGGCAGTTCCGCTTCTCCCTGCCCGCCCATTCGGCCCGGCGCAATGGGCTCGCACAGGGCGAGGAGGTGACGGTGTCGCTGATCGCGGGCGGGGTGCATGTGATGGGGTGAGTGGGGCTGTGTTAATCAGAATTTGCCGTGTGCCTTAAACCTTGCCGGATTTCGGAAGGAAATCCGCTTAATCCAAATAAATTCCATCAAAAAACATGGTAGTGTTGGCTGGTTGCTTCATTTTTATTTCCAGCGCAATTTCCGAAACGTCTTCAGGTTTCTCCAGAGTTGCCGAAAACAAGTCCCTAAATACCTCGCCCTCTTTGACGGAAACCTGCAATTCACCCAGCTGCTGGATATGCTGCTCACCCGTGTCCGTCAGAATACTGCTTCCCTCATCATAAATATAAAGGACCTTACCACCATCCACTGCGGAAAGAACCACCGGGATACGCAGTTGTGGTCCCATTCTTTTGAGATCCAAAGTCTTAACACAGACCTTGAGATTGCCGGAGGTTTGACACCGGTCCGCAACCGCGTCGAACTCCGATGAACTAATCTGATCTATAAAGACAGGTTTGAGCAACCGGAATGCTTCAAACTTGCAGTCGTCGGTGTGCCGCCGGATCCCCTTAAGTTGGGAATTCAACTGATCATACTGTTCAACGGAAATTTTGCCTTCCGCCTCAAAACCAAACATCCGAACGACACCGCCTGCGCCGGCAGTCCCGTCAATTTCAATGGAGTGGCCCGTATCCCGGTCGGAAACCTCTTGGGCACACATCCGGTCAATCGCGGAGAGCAATCCCTCCACATCTGAATTCTGCGAGGCGGCAATCGAAGGGAAAAGACAAAAAGCGAGCAACACAATATTCATGAATTTCATAAGATTTTCCTGACCTGAAATCTGAAAAAATACGAAGTAGTATGAAACCTTGATGATCGTAACACGCGCATCTATCGAAAAGAAGAAAATTGTCGCAGGGCTGCGCGGACGGTTCAGAATTCGCTAAAGCGGTTTGCGTTTGATCTGAATCGAATTGGGATTCACAAGCCCGCCTTCGTCTGATTCACTTCTGTTTGGAGGTGGATCATGGGCAAACCTTACTCTTTGGACCTTCGGGAACGGATTTGCG
>JAUHWT010000030.1 GCA_030427145.1 Alphaproteobacteria bacterium
GTCCAGCGCTCCGCCTGTGACGCCCGGTCCAGCGCTCCGCCTGTGACGCCCGGTCCAGCGCTCCGCCTGTGACGCCCGGTCCAGCGCTCCGCCTGTGACATATTTTTATCAATGTTTTCAATAGTTTAACTTTATTGCAAATGGTTCTCAATTGCATTTGAAAAACGCAAAAATTTTGACCCGCCGACTCAAAATCGAGCCGCCGCACCCCTCGGAGAAATACGGACCCCGGAGAAATCGGAGGCACGGAGAAATACGGACCCCGGAGAAATCGGAGGCACGGAGAAATCGGAGGCACGGAGAAATCGGAGCGCGATTAAACTTTCACATTTTGATTGACTCTCTGCACAAATGCGCATAGAAGTTGATCAACCAAAGAGCGAGGTGGCGCCCATGATCAACGAGGATAAAGTTTGGAACCCGGTCGAGGCCGCCTGCCTCGGCAAAGAGGGTTACGACCGGGCCACGGCCGGGCGCGTTGCCCGAAAAGCCAAAGCCCCTTTGAAAACGTTCAAATGCCCCCACTGCGGCATGTGGCACGTCGGCACGCCACTGGGCGTATCGCCCGGCACCCGCAAACGCGGCACAGCGAAACTTCGGCGCAAGAAGCGCCCCTGATAACCACCCATTACAGGAAAACAAACATGGCACGAAAGATCATAGGGCTCATCGGATTCGCAGGGGCAGGCAAGGACAGCGTCGCGAATATTTTGGCAGACGACTTCGGTTTCTCGGTGATGAAAAATGCCGAGGGTCTGAAATCCATGCTGCGCACGTTCCTGCGGCTCCGCGGGGTCACGAATGACGAGATCGCTCGGATGATTGAGGGTGATCTGAAGGAGCTTCCAACGGACTACCTCGGCGGAAAGTCCCCGCGTCACGCCATGGTCACGCTCGGCACCGAATGGGGGCGTGACCTGATTTCACCGAATCTGTGGGTCGACACGCTGCGCGACCGGATCAACAACCACCCGTCCGAGCGTATCGTCGTGAGCGATGTCCGGTTCACCAATGAGGCGGATCTGATCCGCGAAATGGGCGGAGAAATATGGCGCATCGATCGCCCTGGCACCATCCCCGTCGACCTCTCCAAAGCACACGAGAGTGAGACTGAGATGCTTTCCATCCCGGCAGACAAGTCGATCCGGAACGACGGCGATCTGAAGAACCTCTGGATGGAGACTTGGATCGCATCAGACCTCGAAGCTGACAGCCACGACCATTACGACCAGGCTGCCGATGAGTACGAACTTGAAGCTCTCTACAAGCGCGAAAAGCGGCTGTTCTTTGGCGCATTCGCAGCTTTCCTGATGATCGCAATCACGCTGTTCGTCGTCGCCAGTTGACACAATTCACTTTATTAGTGTAAGTCGCTTTTAAGGAGTCAAGATGCCCTACCCTTCCAACGATTCACCCGAAACTCTCGACGACGACCAGCCCGATTCCCTTCGGGTGAGCGCGGCCGAACTTCGGGCCTTTGTGACCCGAATAGAGAAAATCGACGAGCTGATTGATGACCATCGGCAGGACCGGAAAGAGGTGGTCGCCGAGGCCAAGGCGCGCGGCTACGACCCTGCCGTTCTGCGGGCGATCGTATCACGTCGCAAAAAGGATCCGGAGAAGCTGAGCGAGCACGAAGCCATCATGCAGCTCTATCTCGAAGTTCTCGGCGACATCTGAGCCACGGAGATCAAAATGCCCACTGACCAGGCGATTGCCGACTACCTGCGGCACGTAATCAACGGCGTCTCGATGCGCAAAATTGCCCGGGAAAACGGCGTCCACGCATCGACGGTTCTGCGTCGCATTCGAGTCGTGGAGGACGCGCGGGAGGAACCCGGCTTCGACCAGTGGCTCACCGACCTCGAACAATCAAAACGAACTGAAACCCCAGCGCAAGATCGGAGACAGACATGCAGCTTGGCACATTGAAGGCAGCGATTCGCGCCACCAAGGGCCCCATTACATTCCGGGCCATGGTGCCCGCCGCCGGCAACATCCGCGAACCGGCCTACGTCCACCTGGCACTGGCGAAAAACGTCCTGCTGTCGGAGCTGACAGATCTCTACGGCAAAAAGAACGTCGAGACGGGCATGACGCTGACCGACGACGGTCTGCTCGTGAACGAGGATCTTGCCGATACCGCTGAGAAGCCGCGCCTGTCGACCTCCGATCAGACCGAGCCCGATGGTCCGGTCTGCGAGACGACGCCGTTGCCCGAAGAATACCAGCTTGATCTTGAGGATCTGCTCTGATGTCCATCGCCTTCAACCCGAACGTGGTGGGGACCGCCTCGGGGATGTTCGACTTCGTGAATCCTGATCCGGCCTGCGTGGCGGATTTGCCCGAGATCGCCATAACCATGGCACGACTGGCCAGGTTCGGCGGCCGCGGTGAGCGATTCCTCAGCGTGGCCGAGCACACCGTGCGCTGTGTCAGAGTCGCGAAGTCTCTCAACATGGACCTGACACAGTGTCGCGCCGTATTCATGCACGACGTTCCCGAGTTCTATCTGGGGGACATCCCAACGCCACTCAAGCGCGTGCTGTCGTACTATGCGGACCTGGAGGAGGGTGTCAGCGAGGCCTGCCACGTCGCATACGGTGTTGAGTACTCCCACGAGGCGGTTGCAATTTGTGACCGGTACGCCTTCGTCGCTGAGTGGGAAATTGTGTTCCCGGGCACCCCTGCCCCGTTGCCACCCTCGGGCGAGCCGCCCACGTCGCTGAAACAGGTTCTGCGTGCCGACTGCTATATGCGTCGCGACGAGCCTGACCGATCGTCAGTTGTAGCGCGGTTCATGGAAACCGCATGGGCTCTCGGAATTGAAAAGGTGCCGGCACCATGAATGTCAGCGTGCGCCCCGGAGATGGCCGGGAGAGCCTTCAGCGAATGATCGATGCCGGCGAGTTCGTGCAATCGGTCGTCACAGACCCGCCCTACGGCCTCACCAGCGTGGTAAAGCGTTTCGGCAAGGATGGCGCGGCGAAGGCCAAACACGGCACTGACGGAGCGTTTGCGCGGGCGTCTGCCGGCTTCATGGGTAAAGCCTGGGATGGCACTGGCATTGAGCGCGACCCCGAGTTCTGGCGACTGGTCCATGATGTTCTGCTGCCCGGTGGGTTCTGCTTCGCATTCTCGGGCGCCCGGACCGGCCACTGGCAGGCCGTGGCGATGGAGCAGGCTGGGTTCATCATGCACCCTATGCACGTATGGATGTACGGCAGCGGTATGCCCAAGGCCCACGATGCGGCAAAGGCGATCGACAAGTATATGGGTGTCGAAGGATCCTCAGACGCGGAGAAATGGTCCGGGTGGAAATACGGCACACAGACTCAGAAGCCGGCGATCGAGCCGATCTACCTGGCTCAGCGTCCATTCAGCGAAAAGAACGGACCTGCCAACCTGATCAGCCATGGAGTCGGCGCGCTGAATATTGACGGGTGCCGTATTACAACTTCGGATAATTTGAACGGTGTGGCGTACGCCACAGCGGGGAACAGAAAAGAGAGCCCATCCCTTCACGGTGGCTCTGGGATGAATGTTCCCGGAAAAACCGTCGGCAAAGATTTTATACAGCCGACAGGTCGATACCCCGCCAACCTCCTGCACGACGGATCTCCCGCCGCCTTGGATCTGTTCCCGGGGACCGCGGAGAAATCGGCATCGCGATTCTTCGGATCGTTCCCACCCGACACAGACATCGCCATCTACGCGCCGAAGGCCGGTAAGGCCGACCGAGCAGGATCGAAGCATCCGACCGTCAAGCCCATCGCGCTGATGCGCTACCTCATTCGCCACGTCACGCCGCCAGGTGGGACAGTGTTGGACCCTTTCGCCGGGTCAGGTTCAACGGCCGCCGCCGCGCTTGAGGAAGGGTTCAACTGCATCCTGATGGAATCTGACGAGGCGTATGTCGAGTTCCTGCATCAACGGTTTGGTGAAAAAACGAGCAATTTGCCCATTGCCGCCGACGTCTCGGCGGATCTCGCAGACCTTCTGTAAACACTGCGTTTACCATCTGCGGGATACTGAGCGAATTGTACTAAAAATTACGATAAATGCGAGATTTCCAAATGTCAGCCAAAAATCCAAATTATATCGAAGCCTGTGAAACCGGTCGCCGCATGGCGGAAGACTACCTTGCCGAGGTTTCGGAAACGGGGAATCCGACCTCACTGCATCACGTGATCCACAAGGCGGCGAATGGGCCAGAGGGCACTTTGGCGGGCTTTGCGATCGTGATCAGTCAGCGGATCATCAAGGGCGAACCCGTCACGCAGTGAACGGTTCGCGACGGCTTGGGATATAGGTCGCACCGGACCCCGCGTGACCGGCCTTAACAGCATCCCACACCTGTTGAATGGGCAGCAGCCGGCGCCCGATCTCCCCATAAGTGCGACTGCGAAATATCATGGTCATCGACTGCCGCGCCCGGTACCCCTTGTCGTGGTGCCACTTGTCTCCCGGCGCCAGGGTGTTGAAACTCTCGACTGATATGGATGGGTAGTCCTTGGCAACGGTGCGGTGGTGAATGTGCCCGGTGTCGATATAGTGGAACTCGGTCTCGCCGAAATCTTTTCGGAAGTCTGAGACCATCACGGACGGCAGGTTGGCCGGCCGGCACGAGTCCCCATGATGGACCATAACTAACGTGTTGCCCATGCGATACCCCGGGAACGGACTCACATTGGGCAACACGTTGACCCGGTCGCCCGGGTATGCTGCCAGGAGCAGCTGGCGCATCCATATATCGTTGGTGCGGGAATGGTTCCCCTGATTCACTATGACGTCCACGACCTTCGCCTTGGTCAGCGCCATGTCGACGAGGAACCGCATGATTCGCACATAGGCGTTAATCATGCGCGGGTAGCGGGTATCGTAATCGAGAGCGTTCCCACTGGCCTCTGTCGTGCCGCTGAAGTTCTCGTAATGAGTAAAGTCGCCGAGATCATTCAACACCAGTCGATCGACCTGCGGCAGATCAGACAGCAGAATTGAGAAGGCGGCACACACCTCGCGTTCGGCAATTTTCAGGTCGAAATTCTTGCCGGTCTCGGCCTCGTGGGCCAGCATTCCCAGGTGGCAATCGCCGATTTGCAGCCAGGGTATGACGTCCGAATCACCGACGCGCGGCGCCGGTGGCACCTTGACCGGGCCGACCCCTTCAACAAAACTTTCAACGGCCGCCTTGACCAGTTCGAGATGGGCCTGCTCGTTCAGCCGGGTCTTGACCCACTGCTGCCGCGGCTTGCCCTCTTTGTCGTAATAGGTCGAATGGCCCTTCGCCACATAGGGCTCGGGGATTATGTGGGTGAGATCATGCTCCGGGCTGTAGCCCTGCGCGGCGGCCCGCTTTCGCACCCGACGCACTGCCCCCTGCACCGTGGCACGGGTGAGGCCGAGATGCGAGGCCGCGGTCCGCTGGCTGCCCGTCTCGTTTAGGCTGTTGATGATCTGTTTTTCTCTCGGTGTCGCCCATTCCAGCAACTTTTCGTCGATATGCGATGCCATGGGCAGCTCCGGTCACTCGTCAAGGTACCCGTTGTCGGATATGATGAAATCCACCACCGGGCTGTAAATTGTCCGAACGTCGGGGCAATCCTCGAAATCGCTGAGAATCACCTGGGCGTATCCGCGGCCCGGCTGCACGCCGTCGTTCTGGGGCACGCGGCCTGAGTAATTGATTGTCACCGGTATGGTGCTCACGGGCAGATTCACACCGCGACCGTCGTCTGACAGGACCGATAGCGACTGCATGTAGTGCTGCAGGCCACCACCGTTACGGAAACTCATGGCCACTTTCGGGCGCCCGCAGTCCCTGTTTTTGACCAGGGTCCACGAGATCTTGACGCGGCCGTTCTCATCCATCGGGGTTATGGAGTGCCCGCCGCCTGAGAAGGTCACCGGCGGCGTGCTGTCTATAGCGCGCTGTTTGGTAATCTCGTCCAGTTGCAGCGTTATCAGCTCCAGCGCCTGTGTGTTTTTCTGCGCGATCTCCTGAGTCGCCTGCAACTGCCGTAGCGTTGTTTCAAGCGTCGCATTCAGATCTTCGACACCGAGTATCTCGGCCATCGGCCCGCGCACCATGTCGTTCTGTATGAGGAAATAACCCAGGGCGCCAAGCGCGGCCGCACCGGCGAGTACCTGCTTCACAACACCCAGTATGCTCAGGACACCGGACCATGCCCCCTGTGCGACTTCTTCGGGATAGGTCACGACTCGTCCTTTCTGCACAGATCCACAACCGTCTCAAGTTCATCCAGTCGCACTGTGCGCTGGTCCCTACCAACGACCAGCAGTCGGTAGCGTTCCGCCAGGTCGGGTGCCGCGATGAGCGCGACATCATTGTCAACATACTCGGGCGCTTCCGGCAGACCGGGCGGAACGCATGACGTCGATACCGGTGTCAACACGTCGATCGTGCGAATGCGCTCGAACGAACTGCACGCCGAAAGGGCGCACAGCACCACGGCGAGCAGGGCCGGCCTCATTGCAATGTTTCCAGGAAAATTCGGTCGACGGCCTCGGCACGCTGACACTCCGTGGCGTTCGCCGGCGGGCGAATCGCCGATCTTGCGGCCCTCGCAGCATTGTCTGCCGATCGCAGTCTTTCGAGCGCGGCCTGCGCTTCGGCCAGTCGTGCTTCCGATATCTCCGACGCACGACGTATGTCCGCGTTTCTTCGCGCAACCGTGGCCTCAAGATGGTCGACCTGCAGCTCAGCAGTTGCCGTTCGCACAGCGTATCCGTTGGACCCATGTATCGACTGGCGCAGGTCCCAGGAGTATGCGAGCAGAAGTGCGCAGGTGCCCGCGAGCACCTTGCAACACAACCCGGATGTGAGTCTGGTTATCACAGCTTCGCGCTCTGCTCGTCGATCTTGCGGTAGAACGACCAGGCCATGAGCCCGCTACCGCCGACCATGAGAAGCATCGCGACGACGCTGACCGCCTGTCCGAGTATGGTTCCGTCGGCAAAGGCTCCGAGTTGTTCGGCAGATTCCTTTAGAGCGGTTGCCACGGCGCCGATCGCTGCCGATGTAGCGCCCACGCCCTCTTTGGTTTTCACGACGGCCACGTCCGAGTCGCGTGCCTGCCCGGCCACTTCGCCGGATAGTGCGCCAACCGGCCGCGGTAGGGGCAGGTTGCGTTGCTCCACGTAATTGAACGCGTTGGCGTAGGCCATTTCCGTCGCGTAATCGATAACACCATGATCATCACGCTGAGCACCTGGCTCGCTGCCCATGATGCGGCGCGTCCATCCGCGGCCAAACGTTTTGAACGTCTTCAGACGCTTGACGAATTCCAGGCGAGCCAGGCAATAATCAGTGATCAGATCCTCAATTTCGTACTGACTGATCTCTCCGATTGCCGCCAGTGTCTTGAGGCCGATGATGCCGTCGGCTGCAACGTTGAGCAATTTCTGCAGTTCGAGCGCGGCGCGTGCCGGGCCGGAGTTCACTGCGAAGTCGAACACAGCATAGTCGAGACCGTTCGGCAATTCGTCGCCGCGGACCGCGTCCCAGTATTGCTTGCGATAGATCGCATCGACCTCTTCACTGGTGATTTCCTTGACCGAGCGAAGGTGCTGCTTTCGTGCGCTTCGGTACGCGTCGTAGACGCGCTGCGTCACACCAAGGTTGGTCGCCCCGCCGGGGTCTTCCGGGTGATCACTGAACCCGCCCTCATGGGCAAGCATCAGTTCGAGGCTCTTTTCAAGGTTGTGACGCATGCGCGCACCCTCCAACGTTTGAAACGTGATACTCACTTTACGAGTGAATGTCCACGTAAAAGTCGTTACTAAATGGTTAGTTCTGATCGCATTGAGACAATGTTCACAGTCCCGCTGGGGTTCGAGTTCTCCACGTAGAGCCGCCATTTGAAGTATTCATTGGCGTTTGAGAACAAGTCGGGCCGGTTGAAGTTGATCGTGGGGCGATGCTTTATGAATAGGCTGCGCTTCCCACTGTCACCCGTATCCACGTGGCACGTCGTGATGGAGCTTCCCATCCCGTCGTCGCCCGGGCCGTAGACCAGGAACTCGACGACACACTGCCGGTCGCCGGGCGTGGAATCCTCCATGATCACTTCCCCCAGCACCGAGTCAGCGCTGGAGCTGTCGCCGGACAACTGGATCGTCGGGGTGTTGCCGGACCCGCCATACTCGAAGTGGACGATCGTCTTCAGGCATACCCGCGCGTGCGAGAAGGTCCACTTGGGCCCACGGAACGGGGAAAGATTGTCCTCACCGAGCACGTTGGCGACATTCTGCCGCCCTATTCCTTCGATGCGACCACTCCACGTGTCCTTGAAACCGGTGAACATGTGCGCGTGAACCGCGGGCGCCTTACCCTGGTCAAAATGCTCGATGACCGCGCTGCCTTCGGTTATCAGTGCCGGGGAGCCGAGACTTGCGCCGGGGAACGTGTCGGGGTTGTCCGTGTCACGCGACCACACGCCGCCGCGATCGACGTTGACAAGCGGGTTGCCGGCTACGGTGACGGCCCCAAAGGAGTTGCGCTGGGTGCGCATACGGGAGTTGTGGCTGATTGTCGCGTTTCGCTTGCACCCGGTAAATGTGCTGTCGACCACGTAGCCGGTGGACATGCGCGAAAAGTCGACACCGACACCGCATGTGTTGAACACGAAGCCGGGGCCGTTTCCGAATCCGAGACTCGCGCCAGACGAGTGAACGTAGACCGCCTTTTCCTCGATGTTCTGGAAATGGCACCCATCGCCCCGCAGGGAACTGCGGCGCACATGAATGCCGCGCGTGCTGTCTTTCACCCAGAGGTTATTGACATCGACCGAGGATCCTGACGAGGCGATTTGAATCGCAGGACCACCCGACTGCCCGAACAGCAGGATGTTATCGAACCTGATGTTGATTCCGTTGATCTCGTACCAGGTTTCGATCGCCGAATTGTCCGGGTTCGACGAGCAGTCGATCTTCGCGGTGGGTTCGGCATAGTTTCGCTCCGGCCCCTGCCAGACGATCCGTGCGTTCGGAGCACCTGTCCAGTATCTCAGACCGACGGCGCCCAGGATTTCGTGCGTGCCGGCGGCAAACACCAGTTTGAATTTGGCCGAGGCTGCCCCATCGCCCAGGCGGCAGAGCGCGTTCCATGCGGCAGCCACGGTTTGCAGCGGTGTGTCAGCTGTTAGGCCGTCATTGGTGTCAGACCCCAGAGGGTTGATGTGGACCTCCACGCTGTCCGCGAATCCGTGGTTCTCGAATTTCAGTGAGTTGGTGTTGTTGCGGTTCAGTATGCCTGGCCCGCGGCTGCGCACTTTCGTGACGTTCGGCGTTTGACCTGCACACAGGTACGTGCCCTCGGGCCAGTAGACGAAGCCGCCCCCGGCGATGGCCGCAGCATAACAGTCGTTCACGGCCGTGGTGTTGTCGGTGGCATTGTCACGGATCGCCCCGAAACTGGTCACCGAAAAAGCGCGACCGCCCGAGGAAATGTGGCCTGATATCCAGTTCCAGATTGCCTCGTAGGTGGTCCTGCGGGAGTTGCCGCCCTGCCATATATGACAGCGGTCACTGTCTGAAATCGGGGCGGAGGGAGGTATGCCGCCATCATCGTCGAGATTATACGCCATTTCCTGGTCCTAACTTTCTTCAATGTCACCGCTGACGCCGAATGTGTTTGGCGCGAGGTCACCACTAAGGCCGAGAGCAATTCCGTCGAGATCGCCGGAGAGGTTCAGATTGTTTCGATTGTCACTTTCGTATCCGATGGTGATCGGCACCCGAAAAGCCTGCAGGGAGTCGAGTCCGCCCCTGTGGGCACGGACTTCAATGTAGCCGCGGGTCACGGCACCGAAATCCGTCAGGGTTACGGTGTGGCTTGTTCCGCTGATATCCGTGGTAAGGTGTACCTGGTTACCGGCGTCGTCCAGCAGGGCCACGCGGGTCGTCTGCCCGCTCTCCCCCGAGACGTTGCCATCTTCCCACAGAAGCGGGACACCCGACTCCAACGTTCTGGACCGGTTGGCCCAGGTCACCGTTACCGTCGTGTCCGTTCCGGTCTCCACGCGTGTGAAATTCTGCCCGTTTACAGCGACATTCGCAGGGCGGATGGGCCGCTGTGCTCGATTGCTGACCGGCACAACCATTTCCGGAGCGTCCTCCAGATCCAGGACACCGCCTGCGGTTGTCGGGGCGAGCCAGTAGCTGATATTCTCGCCGGTCGCCCTGACAGTGGGGTCCACGAACGGCGCGACGTTTTGCAGGTCCCACACCCGTGTGCCGGCCGGCCAGTTTCGCGGAACGGTGTCTGCGATACCGCGCTTCAGAACAAACCCGGCGTCGTCCGAGGCGTAAACAAGCACGATCTCGCACTTTTCCTCGCCGTCCGCCACGTTTCCGACAAGCAGGTAGTCGCCTTCCTGAGGCTGGCGCCCCTGAAAATCTGCGAGACTTTCAATCGATGTTTCACCTTCTGCCGCCATGCGTGAAATCAGGGTTCCGCTGCCGGAAAAGAGCCAGCTTCCCACGGATCCGCGCACAACCCGGCCGGTAGGTAGCGTGACCTCATCGTAAAGCTCGAAAACGAGATCGGCCTCGGTTTCCCGAGCCCCGATCACCACCACGTAGGCCGTCGGCATCTCGACGTCGGCAGGGTCGTCAAGCCCCATCGCCTCACCTACCACGCGCACCGGTGCCGTGAACCCCTTGGCCAAGGTCAGAGGCTCGGGCAGAGGGTCGTCGTCCGGACTCTCAAGATCATCGTCCCCATCCGACGAATACGCAGTCTCGCCGAAGGTGAATATGTCCTCCATCAGGCTCACCGTGATCCGGGAATCCTCGATGGTGCCGTAATTGACCCGCACGACGCGCACCGCCATGGATTCGATCCCCTCCTCCGGCCACTGGAGGTTCAGGACATCGCCGGGGGATATGTCCCATTTGGTGCGGTCAAACGCAGCTTCGAGCGAGACGAGTGGGGCGGAACTGGCCACCAATTCGCGCTCAGCCAATCGCAACGCCAGGTCACGGTGCCGCACCATGTAGTAGTTTCGGGCGGTACTGATCACCTCACCCTGTGCGGCGATGTTCGCGAGATCCTGTGCCGTGACAGTCTGCTCTTTTTCGTTGCTGGGGCTTGTCCAGGTTACGACCACCTCGTTGCCCGTCTCGCCCCAAAACTTGCGCTGACGGTTCGTCAGTTTCGCGTTTGAGGAATTGATGACCGGCAAATCTTCGAGTTTGTAGTCGCCACGCAGCAACCGTATCGTCTGCAGACCGGTCCTCGGGTGCGGGTACATTGTGGCGTGTATGTGGTCGAGCACTTCGCCGATGATCGCCTCGCACTCCGTGGACTCTTTCCAGAGGAACGAGAGGGCGAACCCCTCGTCGTAAAGCACCTTCGCGGCTTTCTCGAACGCCGCCCGATCGATACCACTAGGGTCCTGCCCGAGCCCCCAGTCCTGGTTCGTCATGATCTCATAGATGACATGCGCGCCGTTGGCGCCGACACGGTTTGAACCCGGTGCGATCGGTATGAGCGCGAGATCCGGGTTTAGCCCGAGGGACGGCCGTCGCAACCTGGCCGAAATGCCCCGAAGATACGGGTTGTTCGACGCCCATGTGAATCCGCCCAAGCGGCCTACGCCAGTGAAGAATAGCGAGGCGATGCCGCGGTACCCTGGCAGCGTGTCATTGTCGGAACCCTGGCGCCGGGCAGCCTCTGTCGGCAGCTTTTGCAGGCGGTTACCGTCCAACCAGTGCATGGTTCCGAACAAGCCGCCCTCTTTCTTTTTGCCGCCGAAGAGTGAGAGCTTGTCTATCTGAAAGGAGTCGCTGAGTTGCGCTTCCCCCGACCATGCGACCTTTTCACCAACGTAGACGCGGGTAAGGGTCAAACCTTCACCGGCCGCGCAGATGCCCATGTGCAGCGACATGTTAAAATTGGTATATTTGCCGTCACCGGCCTTACCGCCGCTGCCCATTCGCCGCCTTCACATTTTCACTTTGCGACTTACAATAACGTAAAATGTGAATAAAGCAAAAGCAAAACTTCGAAGAAGTGTGTAAGCGGTGTGCCAGAATTAGAGTTTCACCACGCGCACTGTCAGGTAATTCCCGTCCTCGTTTTCCATATAGGTGTTGCGGGCGGCTACCGGGCCGGCGGCCTCATACCAGGTTCCGTTCCACGTACAGGTGACCGGCCCCTCTTCCAGACCGGGCAACGTTACCTCAACATCCGTGACACCGGAAATCTGGACCTGCCCCGCAAAGCCAATCCGCAGGAGACCGCCGGTGGTCACCGTCAGATAGCTGACGGTTGTTCCGTCAATCGCCATATCCATAGGTGTACCGAACGTATAGCCCGCGCCGTTTCCGGAAGAGTTGCCATCGGAGAAACCGTGATACACCGCCCCACCAGACGGCACACCCACAATGAACGAAATCCGGTCATCCTCGACATCCGAATGCACCGGGTTGCCAGTGAAGAACGCCGCGCGCCGCTCCAGCCATTTGGCCCGCGCGGCCGAACCGTTCAGCGTGGTGAAAGATTCGTGCAGGGTCGGGTATCCACCGGGCAGCGCGTCATCCGTCAGGTTCAAAAGCAGGTTGTTCGATCCGGACGTTATGGCGCCCATGGCGTGTTCGAATCTGGTGTTCAGGTGGTTAACGTCCGTGATTGCGAGCACACAGTTATTCATTACAAGATCCGGGTTGACCTCGACGGGATCAGGATCACCCCCCTTGATCGGGTTCCCGTGCGTCACGTCTGATCCGTACAGATAGCGCGACATGTGGACCAGTACGTTTTCAAACGTAAATGTGTGACCCGCGACTGCCGTTTGATCCTCGGAGATCGAAATGCCGCTGAAACAGTACTCAAACAGCGAGTCTTTCACCAAGACATCATCGCCGGCCTTTTCCAGCTCGATTGCGTCGTCGCGCGCGCCCCTGATCCAGACATTGTTGATCGTGGTGTTGTCCGAACTGGTCAGGCGCACACCGTCAAAAATGTTCGTCGCGGAAAAACCTGTGATCAATGTCCGGGCCCCGGCATTGTCCTGTGAAAACAGGGCAACCGAATTTCCCTGAGCGTAGACGTCACTCCATTCCATACCCGCATGGAACATGCCATCCACGTAGCCGTTGCGAATGACGGTCGCGGCCGTGTAGTTCCTGACCCTGACCGGATATTCGAGTTCGCTTGGCGTGCTGTCATTATCGCTGTTCCAGGTCGCGCCGGTCAGGTCGATCACCGGGTAATCATCGCCATTGGAAACGTACTGCGTCCAGCCCTGATCACCGGTTACGGTTTCAGCACCGGCGGCACTCAATACCTCAACGGTAAAATCTGCCGTCTCCGACCCGCCGCTGTTCGTCGCGGTGACCTCAATGGTTCCCTCGGACAGAACATCGTCGTCGTAGCTGATCACACCGGTGGATGAATTAATTGACCACCCAGCGGGAAGTGATCCGGCCTCATAGGTCGCGGTATAGACTATGTTGTCGCCCTCAAACGCTTCTGATGCGTCTATGGTGCCGTCGCCGTCTCCATCGATGAGGTATTGATCCCAAAGGTTGTTGCCAGAAAGGATTGGAGCGTCGTCCAGAGGTGCATCCGGTAGGGCAGAGCCCTCAATAATCCCATCTTCCCCAATATCCTCGTCGCACATCATGAACAGATCTATGCCGCCGTGGAACGTTGGCAGTAGGTCCATGTCTGTAGAAGAGAGGTCCGGCAGAGCTGTTGGGGTTGTGTCTGCGGTGAATTCATCGCCTTTAGATGCGCCCTGTATAAACCCGGAACCGTGTCGAGATGAAATAGAAAACGGGGTGTTAACACTTGGGGAATATTCGTCCGAAACCCCAGAAGAAGTATCAAAAACACTGCTGACCCTTTGCAGTAATACAGGTCGACCAGTGTTCGCTGATGCCGTTGATACCTCCCATGTGATCCTATTATTAGCATCAAGCCGCCAATCCAAAGGGCCTACTTCTGCTGCACTGTTATTATCCGCATACGTCATGTTCCCACGCATGGTGATGGACATGGCCGTTGCGCTGTAAGGCAGGTCTGCCGCTGCTATGGTTGCTGTCTCAGCGGCTCGGGTGGCGGTGCTGCCGTTTGTGGGGATGTAGGAAGTTGGGGATGAGCCAAGTTCAGTTTGACAGAAGCCTGCGTACAGACCAACGCCAGCGGTTCCTGAGTAGAAATGATTTCCATTGGTATTAAATGAAGGGGAATCTGACTCTATGAAGTCTATCCTACATGATAAGGTTGTTCCCACCTCAGCAGACGACAGGTACGCCCTGTAAATATCCCCTCCAACATTATCAATGCCGACAAGTACAACCTCTCCTCCAGATGCCCCTGTGTAGGTGTCAACAACTGTTCCATTCGAGAGATCAAAAACAGCAACTGTCCAGTTATTCTCGCTTCGGTAATGCTTTAAGGACACGTATCTTTGATCATCGTTTTTGAAGAAACAGCTCGAACAATACGTACTCTCAGATGTTACAGACAAGTTGAAAGCGACACTTTTGATCTCATTAGTAGTGTCAGTTATCTCCAACCGAGTTAAAGAATTTCCGCCATCTGGCCCAATCGCCGCCCCCGGCGTCAGGGTCAATGAATCCCCGCCAACAATGGCTTTACTCGTCAGATCATTACTATTCGGATCAAGGTTCGTCGCCGCCTCACTGTCCCAAATCAGTTTCGGACCCTGCAATTCACCATCACTGTACAGATACCCGTTCGCCCTCCATTTATAGACAGCAGAACTCGTAGTTAAGACGTAGGTTCCTGTTCCATCCGGGTTGTCGAGCATGGGGAGGTCGGAGATAGTTTGTTGCGCACCCCACGCCAACACTGTACACGTATTTGACGTACCGTAAGTCCCACGCAAAATAATCTGGAACAGGGGGGTGGTGTCCGTGTGCTCAAAAAATTGCCACTCTGTCGTGACATTGCAGATAGTGTAGGTTGAAGCCCGTAGTGCAATTGAGCATGTACCAGAGGTAGTTCTAAGCCACAGACCTCTGGTATTGTTTGTGCCAACTACGCCGCTTGCGGTTTGTTGTAGTCCAGACAGGTCCGAAGTGGTGTCGCTCTCCCCTTTGTCGAACACAATTTGATCTGCGGTCATTGTTCCGTCAGGGGCTTCCCCTGAATTTGCGGTTATGACTGGGTCAACCCCAGTGCCACCCTTAATTTTCGACCAAATCGCGTTGCTAAAATCCTCGGAGTGTAGCGCAAGATTGTGTGCATTCCAACACAACTCCCCTGCCGCATTGTAACACGTCCGCAGTCCGCCCCCACCATAGGTGACAGCATCGGCAAGCGTTGTGGATGACCCACCGACACGGGCATAGTTGTTCTCGAAGTCCAGAACGTAGTCCATGGACGATCCGTTGAGTGCGTAGGAGTCAGGAGCGGACCATCCACCAGCAAGTATCGTTGTGGTCCAAATATTTACGCCGACGCCAATCATGTTACGACCTCCCAGCCTGCCGGATAGGCGACCGGAGACCATACGTTATTGTCTATGGTTGAACGGTAATGAGTCCCATTGAACATGACCTCATCACCTGTCTGGTAAGCATCATGGCCTCCAGTGGGTTGAACCCAATCGGGAACCTCTGGAGTCTCGTCTTCAACAGCTTCCCATCCGCCCGGATACTGCGTTGGAGTCCACACGTTAAAATCGATCAGGCTCCTGTATTTGGTGCCGTCGAACTCCCGCTCATCATCGATCATGACGCTGGCAAAAGCCCACAGCGCCGGATCGCTCCAAAGCATTCCACCAGCAAGAATGTGACCTGGTACGCCTATGCTCTCGCAATGCGCGTTCACGTCTTCCGGGTTAACGAACGTGACGCCCTCGCCACCGACTCCGTTAAATCCATCAAGGATGGACACAGCAGTGCTGCTTTCGGCCCACGTCTGAAGCTCCTCGGGAATGCCCTGACCACGAAATGAAAGGGTTGCGTAGAAACCGCTGAACAAGGTGGGCGTTTCCCCGCCTGTCGCCTCAAGCTTCCCGGACGGATGGCGCCAATAGTAGAACAGGCATTTCTCCAAATTCGGATGATAAACGTAGTCACCAAAGGTTGGACTGGTCGGTTCAGTGTCCTGCACCAGATCGCCAAGACCTCGCGCATCAAGCCACTGCTCCAGGGCTAGTTTGGTCCCGGCATGAATTATCAGATCAATCATCCCAAGCCTCACGCACCCACGCCATTAGTATTCGGCGATAATGTCGGAAACGTCGGTGCCGGTGTCGAAAACCTTGATCACGGCGCGTGCCCAAAAACCCACGCCGACGCCGGTGTATTCCAGCACCGCGCCGGAAACCAGTTTCACCTTCAAGTTGCCATTCTCACTGCCGGTGCCTATCCAGAGTCCTCGTGGCACCCTGTCCAAAGTGTTCTCTTCGTCATCGTCCAGCTCTGTGAGTGCCACTCCGTCCCAAAGTGAGGCGGTTGCATCTTGTTCGCGGTGCGCGGCATACGGGTCACTGATCGGCATTTTCAGATCCTTCTCGATTGTCGTTGGTGCGGCGCAGTTTGACGCGGAGCACGTTTTCAATGATTCCGGGGTCGACGCTTTCGGGTATCTCGTCCACGGACACGCCGTTCTCGATGAAATCCGCGAAATCCATATCGTGGGTGACGAACCACCGTCGAAGGCCCCGGACGCAGTAGTTTGCGCGGCGGAGATCGTCGACGGTGATCCGCGTCATCTCGCTCACAGGTCCCGGCTTTCGGATGATATTTCCCCGGACCACAGTGTGTTCAGACCGCTGATTGTCATGTCACCGAACAACACCGGCACGGGTCGCCCGGCCTCCGCTGTCGGCGCCTCCAGATCAGACACCGCGTCAGGCTTAGGCCCCTTCGGTTTTGATATGAGAACAGCCGCAACATTGATGAGCAGGGCAACTGCCATCTGCGCCAGAAAGGTTATGACCGGTCCTGCCACCTGCGCCGCCTCGGATTAAATTCAATCTATGGCTTACTATCACCTTTGAGTTGAATTTTCAATAGAATACATTCTTGCTGCTCAGCGGGTTGTCCCGGGGAATCCCCGGCTGCCCTCCGAAGTTGAGAATGTTGTTGTGGATCTCGCGACAGGCGTATGTGCTTTTGGCGCAGCCCAGTGTTACCTGCACCTTTGTTCCGGTCGGCATTTCGCCCACTGGGCCGCGTATCCCGATCACCAAACGGTCATCCGATACGGATTTTACTGCCCGCAGCTCATGGGCACCGTCGGGCGCACGCCATTCGACCGTGCCACCGACATAACGATCCCCGGACTTGGGTAGAGGGGCGTCAATCCTGATGCGCGTCCCACCCGCCTCCTGGACCTCCCGAACCACTGTGGCGGCCTTACGACTGGCCCCGCATTGCGGGCCGTACAGGACGTGCGGGCAACGTATCTGATAGTTGCGCCGCAGACCCGGGCGCTTGAGAGATGTTATCAGTGGCTCGCATGTCAGGTCGATCTCATTGAAGTCGTCCGACGCTGACAGCACACGCCCCGCCCACCTGGCCGGAAACGCCCCGGGCTCAGACGGATCGGAGTCCGCGTGCCCCTGAAAAATTCGCAACGACAAAGGTTGTGCCGGGGGGAACCGCAAAATCAGGTCGTCGATTTCAGTGCCGCGCTCCATTCTGACCCGAAGCGACGTTTTGTCCAGTGTTCCGGTTTCCTCAATTGCGTCAACGTCGATCGCAATTGACCTGTAAACAACACCGTCTTTCCTGATCGGGTATTCGGCATTGGTAAACGCAAATGGTCCAAGCGTGTCGGCGATAAAATAGTCCCCGGCGCGAGTTCTGCCATTGAGGACGTAGCCTGTTTCAAAGTCTGAAACTTCACCTGCCGTTCGAATCTCCCGCGGGAACGAGGGGTATGGGCGGGTGTCCCACGACCGGAGCGCCATTTCTGACACGTCCAGCATTTTGCGGTCGTTGATTGACGGGGTGTTTTCCGACCAGTATCGGTAGACTGCCGTCAGAGCGGCCCGCTGCAGCCCATCGTCACGCGACCCATCCGAGTAATGTGGAAGCGATGAATGTGAGGATCCTGCGATCGGAAGCCGATCCGGAGCGTTGGTACCCTTGTCGACTGCCGGGCAGCCCACCGAGGTGAACACAATACGCTTGTCAGCCGGAACCCATGCGGTGGCATCTGTGTCGCGCGTTCCACCGGGTCGGTTTCTATGTTCGGACTCCCACCAGTTTCGGAAATCCTTGAGTCGGAAAACCCAGGGTTCAGACCATGTCGGATCCGTGATCGGGCTGCGGATCTGATCATCGCGGTCGCCTTGACTGGCATACACCCAGTCGTAGTGCTCACCACCTTCGATGTTGGAGCGCAGGTACTCGCTGCCGTGCGGGCTCTCCCACCCGGCGAGTCTGTCTAAATGGTCTTCGCTGTCGCGCCAATCCGACATCGGGGTGAAATTCTCGATACCAACGAAATTGATGTTGGAATCGCCCCACAATGGGTCCATGTTGAACCGAACATCCCCGGTGCCGTCATATGGTTGGTGGGAGTGATATTCTGTCCAATCCGCTGCGTAACTGATCTCGACGCCGCTACCGAGAATGCGGCGGCATTCCGACGCAAGGTTCCGCAGCTGAGTTACGCCGGGGTAATCTGAGGCTGAGCTTCGCACCCTCGTCATACCCACCATCTGCGATCCGATCAGGAACTTTTCCGCGCCGGCGGCTTTTGCGATCGTCGCAAGATGCAGAATGTATCTCCGGTACGACCACTCCTCGTCCGGGCCGGTATAGGTTACGCGCAGGGCTTCCGCATTCCATCCGAAATGGGTGGCAGTGACCGTGCCGAAGAAATCTGACATCTGCGTTGCCGCATCTGCCGTTTGATCAACAGTCCCCACCTCACCGGGCGCGGGCATGCAGGTCATATCGCCTCGCCACGGGTACTCGGGTTGGCCGGTGCCGCCATAGGGGTTACCTTTTGCGTTCCCCGGGGCGATGTCCAGTTCCAGCAGCGGTGCCACGGTTACACCCAGGCCCCTTTCGATGAGCCTGCGAATCCCTTCGTAAAGGCTGCGGTCGCTCGGGGTGCCCGCGCTGAACGGTTTTCCGTTGATCCGGCTGACGACTTCAGCCTCATCACGCGTCGTGTTGCCCACTCGCCAGTTGTACGGTGTCGTGTCATTCACAGCCTCGACAACCCGTGGCTTACACTGACATTTCCACAGTCGCAGGTCGTCTCCGTACCAGGTGACCGGCACTGTAGCGCTGTTCAGATTGGCGAAGGTGGACGTCATGTCCGCGATCGACGCACCGAAGTCCGTTATCCCCACGTGCGATTTAAAGTTCTCGGGGTCAGAGTTTTCCGCACGAACGAACGTCGAACCGTAACCGAACTCGGACGCCCCGGGCGCGAATGCTATGGCGCCCACCTGCGCTTCAACCGGACGGGGAGACCCCGAGAAGAGAAACAGATTTACCGGCGCCCCACCGGCCACGCTGGCTTCTTTATCGCTGAACGACATTGCACCCTCTTTTCACATTTATAGTGTAAAATAACCAAAAATGTGAAATTTTCAAGCTGAAACAGCCGTCACGGTGAGAACGGTTTGCGCCACCTGGTCGGTCAGCCATTCGATGCTCATGGCGTCACTCCCGAACCTGCAGAGCGGCAACCACGACACTTTGGCCACGTCGCTGCTCTCGCTGAGCGGGATGGAGTCGCGCAGGGAGAATGTGCTGCGATCGTTTGCGATGGAGACGCCGGTAACGTAGCGGTCGTAGACCGTTCCGTCGCGCATCAATATCCGCACAGCAGTGCGGAGCGGGTTGGCCTGCGAAGTCTGCCCGACCTCCGCCCCGTCTGCAACGAGGGATGATGTTATGACGTTGTCGGGTCGCAGAAGCATGTCAGAGGTGCCCGTTGGGCAGCGGAACGCACCGCGACGCCCCTTCATCAAAATGAAGAATGCGGCCAGATCGCTCATTTCAGCAGCAGTTTTGCCGAGATAGGTATGGGTGATTGAATACTGGGGTGTCGTGATCGGCGCCTCATGTGAAGTGCGACCGTAGCCGAAATCGAGAGTCTGATACCGTTGGGCATAGGACAGCTGCGGCCGCGCCCGCCAGTTCGGCCGGAAGTCGAAGAGAGTTTCGCCGTCGAGGGTTGTGGCAGGTTCCGGGAGCGGAGAGCCAAATTCAAAGCTGTACTCGTCCGTGAACTCTATCAGCTCTCCCGTGATTTCGTCCACTTTCAGCGCCGTCCCGGGCCGCTCCATTAGGCGGACGTCTGCCGTGGCGACCGTGTCCGTCAACATGGACAAGCCCAGGGAACCGCCCACCCTACCCTGCATCAGCGGGCAAAGCCGCGCACCCAGTGGGAAACTGCGCGTTACGGGGTCTGCAAGTTCGACGGAGGAATACGAGACATTTGCGAGCGTGCTGAACACCGTTTCCCCGGCCCCCACCAGCGCCACAGGCTCTCCGACTTCGGTGAACTTCCCCGAAGCGCCGGGCACGGCAACGGCGGTGCCGCCTGTGAATGCCGCGGACGTAGGTAGGCCACGGAGAATGTCGGGGATGCAGATGTCCTGCGCCGCGCCGCTCGCAAGCGCATTTGAGATTCTACGCAGATGGTGATCGCGCACGACAGCTGAGAAGTCGACAGTGCGACGCGGCAGCCCCCTGCGGGACCGCCTCTGTTCGGTGCCGTTCGAGCTCTCGATTATGTCCGTCGAGAACTCGAAACTCTCGCGCACACCAGATGCCCAGTTCGGTGAGAGGGGTATATTAGATGCCACAGTGAGCCCCTTACACGCCGAACAGGGCTGCCCAGTGGCGCGACTCGTCGTGCCCGTCCGGGTGCTCAAGGAAGCGGGTGCCGGCAGTACCCCAGACGAACGCGGCCTTGCTTTCGCGGTCGATCTCCAGTGTGCGGTTCGACCCCACCCTGGGCAGGTTGTTAGTGACGTCCACCCATGGCCCGTCCGGGCCACCCAGTGATCTGAGGGCAAATGTGCCGCCGTTGGAGCCCATGCTCGCGATCATGAACATGTAATCGGAGAACGCCGGGTCCTCGCAGACCCTGATCCGACCGATCGAAAGGCTCTTCCACTGCGTGGCATGGACAGTGAACCCGCTGCCGTGCTCATAGCGAATGAGGCCGGTGTTTTTCTTCCACCAGTAGCACACGTTCGCGTCGTGTGGATCCGGGAAAAACGAGTACGGCTGGTTCCGGCTCATACCCGGACCCTGGTGCTTTCCTGCTGTAGTACCGGTGATCTCCGTCCAGTTTTTCCCGCGGTCACCGGTGCGCCGGATCTTCGTGCCGGCGTTGTTGAACGCATAGAGTACGCGCCCGTCGGCGCCGGACCTTCCGTGAACCCCACTGGCCTTTTCGTTGGGTCTGTGGAACTCATCTGGGAATCCGCTCTCGGCGCGGTCGTTCCATGTTTGCCACGATCCCCCGCCGTCACTGCTGATCCCCGAGACGCAATATGCCCAGTTGGTGTCCGTCTCGGTACCCCAGTCCGCCCACCGCTGCTTTTTACCGATGCCACCGGACATAAAGGACGGTTTGAATGTGCCGCCATTTGTGCGGAGTCCGTTCTCCGCGACCTGCAACGTGCAGTCGCTGCCATGGTAACCACCGCGGCACAAAAGCATTCTGTCCGGATCACCTGGATGGATGGCGCAGGACAGGCCGCCCTTGTTGTCGCTCAGCCCGTTACCGGGAATGGCGGGCACGGACCACGAAAGGCCGGCGTCCCGGCTGATGTAGGGTCCGTAATCGAAGCACATCCACACCATGACATCCGGGTCAGATTTCGACCGGGCAGTTGAGTTTAGGTTGGCCTCACCGGATCCCAGATTGTCGTATCCGTCGGAAGCGTTGTAGAAGTCCTTGGCGTTGTTTGTGCGGACCATGCGGCACATTCCCGTGCCAACGACGCGGTTTTTATCCGTGGGCGAGGGGCTGAGCTGGAACTGCATGTCACGGGTATCTTTGCCCATCCCCCGGACTTTCGTGAGGAATGCGCGAATCTCCCAGCCGTAGGTCGCGGAGAAGTCCCCGCAGTTGCCCCAGGAGGTGCCGCCGTTTACGGTATAGAGTGAGACCTTGTTCGTTTCGTCGTTGTTCAGGTCGGTCTTCATACCCATGAGCCACATGTAGTCGCGATCGACCGGGCTGATGTATAGCGACCCCACGGCGTTGTGGGGCGTGGTGACACGGGTAAAGGACGTCCCGCCGTTGGTCGTTTTGAACAGACCCTGAAGATAGACTACGACGAAGAACTCGTTCCAGTTATTCGGGTTGAACCTGATGCAGGTTACCGCTCCAGACGGCAGGCCTGACGGATTCTTTTTATCCCATGAGGTTGCCGAGTTCTCGCTCTTCCAGAGGCCGGTGTCTGTGCCCAGCCACAGATGATTACCGTTCAACCCGGAACATTCGAGAGCGTATCCGACCTGGCCGATGCCGGATGGTAGCGAAAGTTTGGGCGACCAGTTTTCACACCTGTCTGTGGATCGGTAGCAACCGTCGGTCGCATTGAAAAACCACCAGCGATTGCGGTTGTTAGGGTCGTAGGTGATAACTTCTCGGGCGCAGCGGTAGAGGCCGCCGTAGCTGTTTCCGCTGCCCCCGGGCGCCTTACTCAGGCTAAGAACTTTTTTGACCTTCTTACCGAGGTTATACGAAAGATAGAGGCCTCCCCCTGCATTGCCATTGGACTGGTTCGAGATCGCATAGAGGAACCGATCCTCATCGTCGGGGTCAAACATGGCCGCGATCGAATAGCGGTTGCCGACGTCTTCAAACTCAACATGGCGGTAACGCGGCCAGTCGTCCTCAGCGTTCTCCGTCACCCACCCAAGGGCAACGTCCATCAGGCCCATCGCCTTGTTGGGGTTCACCGGCGAGCGCACATAACCCACGCAGTATTGCAGCTGCATCCCCGATTTACCGTAGCGGTAGAGGTCCGGCCCGTTGCCATTATCGTAGGAATTCTTTGCAGGCACCGAGCACGTGAAGAACCGCTTCCATGCTCCCGGATCCTCCGTTACGGGTTCCCCGGGCACATCTACACTGTCTGTCACGGCTGTGCTTCGCAGGCCCGTGGAAGGATCGAACACCGCAAAGTTGATAGTGATCGTCTTGCCAAAATAGCTGGTCCCGAGATCTACAGTCGCGGGACTCGTGAATGTCTGGTACCCGCCGCCACCGGCGGCCCACTGCAACTCGCCCGACCCATTTGGGTTCGTCGCGGTGATCGTTATCTGGCCGTCGGCGGCCGCGGGTACTGCGCTTTGCCCGGTCGGCGCGTCTGGTGCGCCAGGTAAAGCCGGGAACACCACGGATTTTGCGTCGGATTCGAGCGACCATGGCCCTTCCAGGTTCGTCTTGTAGCGGAACCGGAGTCGCCCGTTCCGGGCCGACCCGTTGTCCTCGAAAAGATGCCAGTCACCTGTGCCCTGGTTGAGCATTTCGGTCAGATACTGATTGAGGGTGCCGGTCGGTACCAGTGTCTCCCAATGCGACTCAATGGCAGGCGTGTGCTGACTGGTCGTCCACTGTGCCGCGACGACTCCGAGCGCGGCGCTGATCGTCAAGACAGGCTGGCTTGTCACCACCTGCCCCTCCGGAACAAATTCTCCTGCTGAAACCGACCAGTCGCTTGCGATCGGCGTCGGCGGTACGTCCGTGCCGGGGGTGGCTGTCACGGTGATTTGCGGGATTTGGCTTACCAGGGTTTCATCGAGACCGCCGACTTCGGGGTTGTAAGGGATCTCAACAGCACTGATGACTGTGTCTCCAGGTTGCACCGTGTAGGTCAGAACCTCGGACGCGTCCGCCAGTATGCCCCCGTTTGCGTCTGTGAAATAGCGGTCCACCGTTTCGGGAACATACGGTTCACCGTCCAGCAGGTACTCGGCCGGCCTCAGTGTGATTATGGCACCTTCCGGCACGGTCGACGAGGTGCCGGCATCGGCCGACCAGCCCAGTTCGGTGTCGATCTCCATCACCTGAACCGGCGTTGGTTCGATATCCGTATCGGTGTTGATGAGGATTGTGTGAGGTACCAGATTCCGGCTCATGCGACGGGCTCCACTGTAAACTGTTTGATTCTGACAACTGCGTCCGGGCTCAGGTTCCAGCCGCCGACCACGCCCGCGCCCCCGCTCGCGTATGTCGTTGCGGCCGTGGACTCGAGGAATGTTTCGGGCTCCTCGCTGCTGTCCAGCCACGCTTTCATCCGGATCGTGGTGCCCTCGACCTCGGCCCGAATATTGAAATCACCGCCGATGTAATCTGAATGGGCGTCGACCAGCGGCGCGTCGGTGAGGTTGATCGGGAAAACATCGTCCTCAGTGGGGCGGAGTTCCTGAATGTTGATCTGATTGGCGACACCGTTGCGAAATCTGAGGACGCACATGTATCCGTTCAGATCCGTGCCGCTCCACGACGCGCGAAGAATTAAGCCAGCAAAACGGTTCTCCGCTTCATTGGGTACGTTGGTAACCTGCAGCTTGGCAAAGACGCTCATGTCATCCATTACGCGCCTCCATCATGATACGCTTCGAGCCACTCTGCCAGGGCGAAGGAGTAGTCCATGCCGAACTGGCCGTACTTGGTGCCACCGGTCCCGCCTTCCCACACGCCGGTAAGGCTGCCGCCGTTCGCGTAATCCCGGTGGCCCGTGGTGACCACTTTGTATTTGATGTCCGCCCACCCAACCTTGTAACGGTTCATGATGGTCTGTTGCGTGGATCCACCTGCGGGCCATTTACCCATGGCGATCAGCGCAATCATTGTGGCGACCCCAGGGCGGGCGCCACCGAGGACGTACTGGACCGAGCAGCGCCTGTCGTTGCCACCGGCATCGTTCGCCTTGAACTCGCGCGCCCCGCCGATTGTGCCGATCGGGTTTGGCATGCCAGCAATGAGTGCGTCTTCGTTCGCGGGCGTCGTGATCATGGTCCCGTACAGGGTACCGTTCACGTTTATGCCCTTGCCGTCAGTACCGATTCCGCGCACGACCGGGTAGCCGAAGCAGTCCTCGTAGACCTCTTCCTTCACCATTTCGTCGATGTTCGCTGGCGTCAGGTTTTTGTACCAGCACCGCCAACCGCGGTTGGGATTGGCTGATGTGGATCCACGGATAATATTCTGGAATTGGTTGACAGTCACACCTTTGTGGAGATTGTACGCATAGCGCATCGAGGTGAACCCGTAATCGTCCATCTTCGAAAGATCGGACGAAAGGGTGAAGTCCGCCAACTTCTGCGCAAACTCAGAGGCACCGAAATACGCTGAGGCCAATGCAACGGTCAAAGCCTTCGGGTTGCGGTGGTTGGAGTTATAGGACGGCCTGTACTCGTTGGCCGATCCGTCCATGGGCTCACCGCCGGTCTCCGGGTAGAGGTCTGAGGTGACGTATGCACCGCCTTTGCCGCACTGCTCGACAATGAAGTCCAGGCGCGTCTTCTCGTAGGCCTGCATGTTGTCCCACACGCCCGGGGTAGCGCGAGCAAGACAGATTGTGGCTACGGCAAACAGTTCATACTGGGCGGTATAGTTGCCGCAGGCGTTGGGGGCGTTTGCCCCATTCAACCACGTTCGCAACTGACTGCGTACCGCGGCCTCCTGTGTATCGTCACCGAGCCATGCGGCCAGTGCGACAGCGACACACGCAGGGCCGAAGAAGCCACCGTTTGTACCGGGGCCACCGGCGCTTGTGCGGGTAAATTTTAGGTTCGCCTTCGAGCGTGCGTCCGTGACGGCCGCCGCCGGGAACTCGGGATAATCTCCACTCGGTTCGGAAATCGTGACCTGAAATGCAGTTGACGCAGACCCACTGCTGTTGGTTGCAGTCACCGTGATCGTCACGGCGTTGAGAGCGCTTCCAGTGGCTATCGTGACAACACCTGTTGACGCGTTGATCGACGCCCCGCCACCGCTCACCGAATACGATATTCCGGTACCCTGAAACGCCCCCGCAGTGGGAATTTCGAGCGCCGCACCCCCTACCGTGCCTGTTGCGTCTGAGATCGGTGCCACTGCCACAGGGGCGGGTATGGTGGCCGTTCCGGTCGACCCATTGTAATAGTCGTCCACCCACGCCGCTACCGGCCATTCCGGGGAGTCCTCGCCCCCGGTCAGCAGTAGTTCGACGTTCCCCTCGACGACTTCCTCAGCAAGATTGCCGCTTGTCACAGCACTACCCGGCTGCAGCGTAAAGTCGGCCGCCCGGAGTTGCCCGCCCGCAACAGCCTTGGAAGCCAAAAGCATCTGCGCAGCTTTGTGTATCACGGCAGCACACCTGCGTTTCGCGCGGCGACAACCAGAGGACTGGTCGGGTTGGCGAGGATCAGGGCCTTCAGGTGATCGACATTTCCGTACATCTCACCGTGCTCGCGCACAAACGCGCGGGTAAAGTCCTCAAGCATCTGGGCGTCACGCGCGGCACCCATGGCGTCGATCACTGCCTGAATCTGAGGCAGACCCAGTGTCTCAGGCGTTGGGTCTGCCGGGATGGCTTCAAACTCCCATCCGAACGCGACGCGGTCGCCCACCACCCAACGATTGGTCGGAAGGGTGTCAAGTAGCGCCTGTTTTTCGGACGCAGTGGCATCTGGAGCAGCAACAACCCACGCCTCGGTGCGTCGCATTCCCTCGGCAGGCTCGGGCCACTCCATGAGATAGAGTCCGGTCAGGCGCAGGGCCAAAAGCTGAACATCGGCCGGTGACTCGCCGTTCGCGATACGCTCCTTGGCCAATGCGATTACGTGTTGCACCGTGACCGAGCCCATAGGGGCCAGTCCGGCTTTCGCTGGTTTTAGATCCGGACCGCTTTCGTCCACTACATATGCGACAATCATCCTGACACCGATCCGATTTTTGTGAGCTGCGATTTGCCGTTGCCGGCACGCCCGATTACGTAGATTGTTATCGCCCCTGCCGTTGCGTCTGCCGTGAGATCGCTGGACAGGAACATTTCAAAGCCTGGGCCAAAAGTGATGAGGCGTCCGCCGGTGAGGTCCTGCTGCACGTAGAGCAGGGCCATGCCGCGATAGTCAGGGAACGATACTGGCGCCGTCACCTGAAAATCTCCAGCGGCTTCAATGTAATACGCGTCGAACTCCGGGCCGTAGACCAGGGGGATGTCCTCACTCACCGATAGGGATCGTGACACTTTGAATTCTTTCATCACGTCCACGAGCAGCCCACTGGGCGGTTGTTCAAGGACAGCACCTTTGTCCTCGGGATCCTCGCTGGTCTTGAAGTATACACCAGGCGAAAATTCCGCAGCCGGCGCAGACCCTCCCCCACCGATGGCACTGAGCTCGATCAGGTCTTTCCACGTTTCGTCGCCGACATGCCGCCACTGCAAATGCGTGGCGTTGGTCTGCAGCTGAACCTCACGGCCAGGGTCGCCCGGTTGCCCCGGCGGAACAAGGGATTCGATTGCGACAAGGTCGATCCAGGTCACATCACCAGCGTAGCGCCACTGGATGTGTGTCGCGCTCGTGCGCAGCTCAACCTCTCGCCCACCGTTGGCACCGCTGTCGATCTCGCCGATAAACACCATGGAATCGACCAGGTCTCCGAGCGCGGCCTTGAGTGTGTCGGAATCAATCGCGCGCGGCTGCCCGCTCGGTAGTCGCGCCTCCAGTGCGTTTTTCGCCTGCTCTCTTGTAACCTTTGCCATGTCGCCCTTACACTCCCAGTGCCGAGTTCACCCGGCGCGAGTTTTGTTTGATGAAATTGATGAGAACCTTCTGACCCGCTTCCGTCTGCATCGCGGCCGCATATGCTTCCGCAGGGTCGAAGACGTTCACGATCTTGGTGCCGCCGCCTGTCGAGTTCTGACCGCCGTTCAGCGTGTGCCTCGGGTCCTCGCGGGTTAGAACCTCTTCGTTTTTCTCAAGGACAGCCGGAACTTCGTTGCGCTTCAGGCCGACCACGCCGCCGCTGTGAAAGCGCGCTGCATTGGCGAACAGTGCGGCAGGGACCGCCCGGGTCTGCGACGGGCTTCCTGTGACAATGCCGCCTTTGTGGAAAATTCCGGCGACCGCGGAAGCAATTGTGCCCCCGATACCCCCGCCGCCTGCGGCCCCTGCACCAAGTGCGTTTAGGATAGCCTTCTGGGCAATCATTCTGGCAATTAGAATCAAGAAATCCGACGCAAAATCCCGGAACGCATCGGCGGCAGAGTCGAATGCGTTTTCGCCGCGGGCGACCTCCTCGCTCAACCTTCCAAATGCGTCCGCCCCGCCCTCGGCAATCGAATTGTTTATCTCACGACCGGATACAATCGCGGCTTTGCCGACCCCGCGCGTTTCGGAGAGAATGCGCTCCATGGACAGCCGTGCAGATTCAGCTTCCGGACCGCTCATTGTGCGCAGGAACCGCAGCATCGCCTCGGCGGCGTTCTCCAGATCGACATTCACGTCAGCCAGTGTTTCGCGCAGCTGGTCCGCCCGAGCCCCTTCGCCGCTGTCGGTGTAGAAGGATATCTGCTCCATCAGATTAGCACGGTACGAAAGGAGGTCGTTTACCTCCGTCTCAAGGACTTTCCGAGCCTCAAGAGCCGCCTTTTCATCGCGATCTGCGGCGCCCTTTTGCTTTTTCTGCTGCTCAAGAGCTGCTTTCTGTGCAGCCTCCTTGTCGTAAAGCGCCCCGACTGTCTCCTCAATTTCATCGCGCTCCTGCTGGCTTAGCGTAATCCCCAATTCCTGCGCGGCGATCTCCTGATTGCGCAGCGCGGTTTTGATCCGCTGAGCACGTTCAGCGTCATCGGCGATGCTGAGTTCAAACCTGCGCTGGTCGTTGGCCGCCTCAAGATTGTCCCGAAACTTTGCTTCTTCCTCAGCCCGCTTTTTGGCGAGTTCCGCCGCCTCTTCTGCGGCTTCGGCAGCGGCCTCTGCGGCTTCTTCGGCCGCCTCATCACTCTCCAGTTTGAGCTGCGCCTGAGATTTTCCGTTGATGGTATCGCCGGCCGTCGCGGTGTTTGCGATGGCGTTGGCAGCACGCTTGGCGCGAGCCTGCGCGGCCTCAAGATCAGCCTCAGCTTCCGCCAGTTGCTGATCCAGTATCGCCTGCATTTCAGAAGCACCGGGCACCCCGCGACCGGCGAGATCTTCGTCGCGATAGGAATCGGCGATCTTGCGTGCGTTGTCCGCCACCTTGCGCGCCTCAAGGACCGCGGAACTGCTTTCCTTGAGCGACTCCGGACTCCCCGGCGCGGCGGTACCCGGAAGCAGATCGGTAAGACTGGCCACGGCCGAAGCGAGACCGTTGACGAGACCGATTACGCCATTGATAATCGTGCTGTTCTTCAGGGCGTCGATGAAAGTGTTCCAGGCCGAAGCAAGGTTGGATACCGCGCGCTCCCACGGACCACCCATGTTCCGGGCGCCCTCGTCCATGGTTTCGTTGAAGATCAGGAACGCCTCATTTCTGGCCCGGGCCGCTTCCCCCGACTCGAACATGGTGCGGATATGCTCCCGCTCACTCAACGAGAGGAAGTTCAACTCGTTGTCGAGATCGGCCACGGCCTCGTACGTGCCTGCGAACGCCTCCGCGATCTTGCCAGCGGCCTCCGGTATGTCAGTGCCGAGGACCTTGGCGGCGGTCTGGGCCGACTCCCCGAACTCGCGCAGACGTTCCGGCGCCACGTTGGCTCGCGTGAACGTCGTAAGCGCCGATCGGGCGTCCGAAAGCGAGCCACCGAGGCGGCCCAATTCTATGCTCAGGCGCGTCAACCCCTCAGCAGAATAGTTTGCACCGTCCGCGGATATGCGCAGTTGACGATCAAACTGCTCCAGCGAGGCGGCTTCTGAACGAATCCGACCGATGGCGGCCACGAACGGGACGGCGACGCCGAGGAATGCCCCGATCGGTGCTGCGGCCGACAAAATTCCGCCGGCGAAAGATGCAAGGCCCCGCACGACAGTGCTTAATGACTTACCCTGGAACAGCTGAAATATCTGGCCGGCCTGCTGCGCGAAGACCTGAAATACCGGCTGCCCCGTGGCAAGGCCAGTCACCACGTCGTTGATCTGATAAGACAGGTTGGTCAGTTCGTAGGGTCGGAAACCGAGCGGGCCACGACCACTGCGTGTCGCCGCGGCCTCTGCGATCTGCGATGCGATATTTTTCTGCGAACTGCTCTGCGTCACCTCGCCACGGTTAGCAGCGGCGGCAGCGGCCTCCCGATGCGCGGCAGCAACCTTCTTGACCGCAGCCGCCTCTTTTACGGCCGCCCCGGTGCTCAGCGAGGAGGCGCGAAAGCTGCCACGTTGGACATTTGTCAGACTGTGCAGCGTGGTTCGCTGCTTGTTCAGTTCGGCGTTGAGACCTTTGGCGCTGTCTCGGGCCTGAACGAACTTCTGGCGCAGGAGGCGCGATTCCTTGGCGGTGATACCTTCGGCGGCGCGGTTGGCCTCGATTTGAAGGGCGTAACCCTGTGCGGCCTCCTGCGCGCGCTTGTAGTCGTCAGCCAGTTTCTCGATTTCCTGGCGCACGGCCTTCTGGGCCGCAAACTTCTGACGCAGCTGGGACAGGCGGCCTTCCGCGGCAACAAGTCCGTCGACGCCGGCTTTCGCCTTCGCGATAGCTGCCGAGGACTGGTCCTTGGCGCGTATCTGAATCTCGACCGACTTGTTCGCCACGTGGCTATTCCATTAGCTGCTTCATTGCCTTCGCGAAGTTTTCCGCGATTTTCTTAGTCGCCGCTGGCGATACGCTCATATTGGGTATTGCGGAGATCCCCATCTGGTTCAGCGAAACCTCGGTGCAGATCTGAGCGTTCACGCGCTCTGCAACGATTTCCGCTTCCTCGAACAGCAGACCCAGTGGGTAAAGCCAGGCGTCGGAATGTCCGTGTGCCATCAGAAGACTGGCCTGTTTTCGGACATTCCATACCCACTCGGTCAGGCTGGCGGGCCACTGGGCGGTATCCCCGCCGCGTGCGCCGCGTTGATGATGATCTCCAGCGTCTTTTTTGGCCCACCATGTGCGCTAAACGTCAGGCGTGCGATCGCGTCCAGGCAGACAATCTGATCGGAAGCCGGAAGCGCCTCGGCGATTTCCCACTGGTCCGGTTCACCGTTCGCCTCCGCGATAATGCGCCCGATCAGGCTCGGCGCCTCTCGGGTCACATAGGCGACCAGCACCGGCAGGGCGCTGTCGTCCAGTTTGCCAGAGGCGGCGTCCGCGTAGATCTTCTGCATGGCCTCACCCTGACTGCCCATGAGAGTCAGGATGGATCGCAGCGGCAGGCCACGGAAAACCAGGTCCAGCGTGACCCCGCCATCCATGGTGACGGGGACAGTCTCAGTGCGAATGGCGTACTCAGACAGGCCCATGCGTTACGACCCCAGGTAAGGTTGGCCGTCCAGGTACACTTCAGCAAAGCCACCCTTCCGGAGAACTTCCAGATCAAGTTGGAACTCCTGCCATTCGTCGGAGATCAGGCCGAGGTCCCCGGTGGGGCTGACCTTCACGCTAGGCAGGAAGTAGTCGAACCGCTGACCTTCCGGGTTAAAGGACCTGAACTGCAGGGCGCCGGAGATCTGCGCATCGCCAGACCGAACCTGAATGCGTTCCGAGGCGGTTGTGTCGTATGCCACTTCCATCTCGGTGCCGGACACGATCGCGCCGCCCTCGACCACGGTGATAATGCCGCGATCCGCGTCGACCAGGTAGTCGTCAGTCAGGTCGAAGGTGGTGGCACCCTCGGTGACGACTACGTTTGTCAGCTTACGAACGCCGGTGGGGCGCGCATCGGTGATACCCACCTGGTAGCTGCGGCCCTGTTTCTCCGTGGTGAACGTTTCAGTCTGAGACGTCAACGCAGCCGCCACAATGGTCTCCGATTCGCCGTAGAAGAACAGCTTGATGTTCTCCGGGTCTACGTCATCACACGTGATCGAGCCCGTGGTGTCGATCTGAAGCGTCACCGAAGCGTCTTTTTTCCGAAGGCCGGATGTCGAAGAGTAGTGGTCCAACTTCTCCTCGCTGCGGCTCAGCGTGAAGGAAGAGCAGTTACCGAAAAACCGGAAGGCCCCGGGCGTTTCGGTTCCGGGGAGAAATTCAGCGAAGTGAATCTCACCTCGACCAAGTGTATAGTTCGGCATGATTATCACTCCTGTAGTGTGATGGGAATATAACGTGAAAGTTTACGCAAGGAAAGGGTTTTCAAGATCTTCGACCAACGTGAGTCGGAGCTTTAAGAAGAAGAAGGCGACCGCGGACGTCTCGTCGTCGGCCGGACGAACCACCGGGGCACCGATTTCCATCTTCGTGACACATGGGCCTCGGTTACCGAAGCCGAGAATGTTGCGACGATCTTTCTTTGCTTCAGCCAGTGCCTGTACCACATGGGCCGCCAGCCAGTGCGCCGGGTCCGTAGGATTCAGCGGGTCGTCCTGCACGAAACCCTGCACCAAAATATCATACTCACCGGTGCTGCCTACACCCCCACCGGGCGCGTTTGACTGTAGCAGCGCCTCCGGGTGCTCCTGAATCGACACCATTGGCAACGGATCGCTGTAGCCGAATATGTCACGCCCTCGAAAAACACGCTCGGCGGGGCGCCCCGCCTCGTCCGTAAAGTCCGAGAGATCGACGGTTGCGCCGTTTGCAGGGGTGACTGTTTTGATTTGGGTGGAGAGCGCTTTGAGCACACGCAGTCGGAACGGTTCCATGTCAGTCGATCTCCACATTCAAAAGTCGCACAAACTCCTTTTCGAGGAATTCGGCAATCTGCGGGCTCACTTCCGTGAAAACACCGGCCTGGTTTCGGGTGCTGAACAGCACCTGATCCACGCTCGGGCCGTAAAGCAGCCACAGGTTCTTGCCGATCTTTTTCGGCTTGTATGCGTTCACCGGGGCTTCGCCATCGGTACGAACGGCCAGTCCCCGGTTTCCGCTTTTCAGGCGCATAAGGAAACTGCGCGGTATTCGATGGGTTCTACCGGGGGCCACGGAAACCATAACGCCGCCACGTGAACCCTTGCCGCGGGCGAACCGGGCAAGCGATGTGGCCTCCTGGCGTCCGCGCACGGTGCCGGTCAGATCCTGTAGAGTCGGACGCTTGGCCACGGTGAGACGACCTTGCGATGGGTATAGGTACGAGGCGGGGAAGCGGACCTGCTCACGAACTGCCCGGGCCGACGCTGTTCTGGCGCGATCCGTAGCCGTGCCCACGGCCCGGAGCGCCGCGCGTTTTATGGCCGGCGGTATCTCATCGACAAACTGTGACAGGTCGCTCAGACCTTCTACCGCAATCACGAACTGGGTCACGGTTGTACCCCGAACACAAATTCAAACTGGCTTTTGTTACCGGGGAAAGTGCCAACGACTGTCGCACATTCGGCAGGCGGGAGTCGCACGGCCTCGACCTCCTGGTAGCCGTCGCGCGGAGGGCGTGCGACGGCGAGCCGGTATATTTCAGTGACGCCGACAATGACATAGGCGCGGGCTAGTGGGTTCGCCACCTCGGCCAGGTCGAAAACCACCCTAGGTGTGAGATCTACGCGTCCCGAGACACCGGCCGCCTGGACATCTGGTTGCGCCACGTCGTTGCGCGTGTGAGTGCGAACTTTTACGGTACGAGGGGTCCCGTTGATGGAGGTGAGATATATGGCCGGCACATGGAACCCATGATGCACAACCGCACCCCGGGAACTCTTTGTGTCCACCCAGGTTGTGGGTTTGCAAAGTTCGGACCACTCCGGACGCCATGTTGCGGAACATTCTGCGGAGCTCAGTCTCGACGCCTGGACCTGTGTAAAATTGAGGCTACCCGGGCTCATTGGGCCTATGCGATACATCTCGACGGAACTCAGGACCAGTAGAGAGCGCGGCATCGGTTTCGACACTTCTCGAACGTCGAATACAACCGTCACATCTGAATCGTGGAAACTTCCGAACCCGCCGCCGACCTCGTCCGATCCGACGGGGTGCGCCCGGCGCCCCACACGAACGCTGACACCCTGTGGAGTCGCGCCGGCGTGGGTCAAATAAACGCCACGGACGCGCATGACGTCATGCGCGTCCCGCGTAGAAGCACGAACTATGTCGCGCCACCCCGCCATCAGAGCAGGTCTTCGCCTTTGTCCTCAG
>JAUHWT010000031.1 GCA_030427145.1 Alphaproteobacteria bacterium
CGGCCTCGCCGTCGTCGAGGCTGGCGGGGATGTCGCCGGTGATGGCGACGGCGCCCATGGGGCCGCGTTTGCAGACGAGCGTCGCGTTCGAGACGGCGCGGACGGCGCGGAGGGCTTCCAGGGTGTCGGTTGAGCCGCCCGCAATGTGGAATTCCTCCTCGGTGCCGACGATGAGGTCAAAGAGTTGCAGGTGGCTTTGCAGCTTGGCAGTGACGGCCTCGCTTTCGACAAAGCGGCTTTCGCCGTCGCCGTGGCCCGCCACGCCCCAGAGGTTGGGACGGTAGTCGATGTCGAGGGCGGTCTGGCAACCGTGTTTGCGGGCAAGGTGCAGCGCCTTCAGCACGGCGGCCTCGGTGCGCGGGTGGCTGAGATGGGTGCCGGTGGCGACAACCGCGCGGGCGGAGGCGATGAAGTCCTCGTCCACGTCATCCTCACACAGCGCCATGTCGGCACAGTTTTCGCGGTAGAAGATCAGCGGAAAGCGCTCTTGGTCGCGGATGCCGAGGATCACGAGCGCGGTCAGGCGGTCCGGGTCGGTTTTCACGCCCTGGGTGTCGACGCCGTGGCGTGCGAGTTCCTCAAGGATGAAGCGGCCCATGTGCTCATCGCCGACGCGGCTGAGAAGGGCGGAGCGCATGCCGAGGCGGGCGGTGCCGCAGGCCATGTTGGTGGGGCTGCCGCCGATGTATTTGTCGAAGGAGCCCATGTCCTCCAGGCGTCCGCCGATCTGGGCCCCGTAAAGGTCCACACCGGCGCGGCCTATGGTGATTACGTCAAGCGTCCTCGTCATCGTTTTGCCTCTCGTCCTGTTGCGGAGCGGCCAGCGGAGGTCGCCACTTCGCAGGCTTTGCGTTGTGTCGGTCGGTCTCCGTTGTGGAAACCGAAAGGGTGGTGTGCACCCTGATCTCTGCGGTGTGACTCACGGAACGACAGCTGCGTTCGCCGTTAGTCCCAGGGCCGTCAGTCCCGTGAGCCGTCCGCCAGGATCCACGGGAGTAATGGACTGGCGGAATGCGTTTGCCTGGCCGAACCGCTGTAATTTCCGTTCGGGCCGGGCTGGTGCACGGGACGGGTTCGCGCCCCGTGCGGGCGGGTCAGACGGTGCCGCCGAGCGAGCCTTCGAGCTGGGCCATTTCCTGGCCGCCGGCCATGAGGTCCTGAAGCTCCTCGGGGCTGATTTCGCCGCGTGTGGCGGTGCCGAGGGTCCGGCCACGGTTGAGCACCGTGAAGCGGTCACCAACGGCAAGCGCGTGGCGCACATTATGGCTGATGAAGACCACGCCGATGCCCTGTTTGCGGACCCGGTCGATGGTGGCCAGAACGTTGGAGGTCTGGCGCACGCCGAGGGCCGAGGTGGGTTCGTCGAGGATCAGCACCTTGGCGCCGAAATGGACGGCCCGGGCGATGGCGACGGTCTGGCGCTCTCCCCCTGAGAGGGTGCCGACGGCCTGGTCGGGGCCGCGCAGGTTGATGCCCATCTGGCGCATTTCATCGACGGCGATCCGGTTGGCGGTGTCGGTGTCGAACCGCTTGAAGATGCCTTTGCCCTTGGTCGGCTCGCGGCCCATGAAGAAGTTGCGGGTCACGCTCATCAGCGGGATCATCGCAAGATCCTGGAACACGGTGGCGATGCCGGCTTCCATGGCGTCGCGGGGGCTGTCGAAGTTCATCGGCTTGCCCTCAAAGAGGATCTCGCCCTTGGTCGGTTTGTGGACGCCCGACATGGTTTTGATGAAGGTCGACTTGCCCGCGCCGTTGTCCCCGAGGAGGCAGTGGCATTCGCCCGGACGGACATCGAAGCTGACACCGGCGAGTGCGATGATGTTGCCGAAGTGCTTCTCGATGTTGCGCATCTCGACGATGGGTGAGCCGCCCGGAGCGTCGCCGTGGTGGAATTTGGTATCCTCAGTCATATCAACGTTCCCCCGTTACGCGCTTGCGGATGGCGTTGTTGAACAGAACCGCGATCAGGAGCATGCCGCCGAGGAAGACCTGGAACCAGTCCTGGTCGAAATCGGTATAGGTCAGTCCGATGACCACCATGCCGAAGATGATCGCGCCGAAGAAGGCACCGATGGCCGAGCCGTAACCCCCCGTCAGGAGGCAGCCGCCGATAACCGCTGCGATGATGGCCTCGAACTCCTTCTGGAAGCCGCGGCGGGCGTCGGTGGAGCCTGCGTCCATCACGGTGATGATGGCAACCATTGCCGCACAGCATGCGGTCAGAACGAAGAGGGCGATCTTCACGCGGTTGACGGGCACACCGGAATTGGCGGCGGCGTTTTTGTCACCACCCGCGGCGAAGACCCAGTTGCCGACCGGCGTGCGGAGCAGGATATAGGTGGCCAGGAGGGCGATGATCACGAACCAGATGATCTCGACCGGGATGCCGGGAACCTTGGGGGTGCCGTTGTTAAAGGTTTCAACGATACCGGCTGCGGCAAGGGAAGCGAACAGACCCTGGAATGCGTCTCCGGAGAAGAAGGGTGCGAGCCAGTCGCCCTCGACGGCCTCACGGACACCGCGCAGCTGTGTCGAGCCGCCGGTGGCCATTTTCAGTCCGACGAGTGACAGGCCACGCAGGATGAAGAGAAACGCGAGGGTCACGATGAAGGAGGGCAGGCCGGAGCGGATCACGATGTTGCCGTTGATTGCACCCACCAGGCCCGCAAACACAAAGGTGGCCGGTATGCCGATGATGAGCGGCAAGCCCCAGTTCACTGTGCAGACGCCGAAGAAGAGACCGGCAAAGGCAACCATCGAGCCGATGGAGAGGTCAAATTCGCCGCCGATCATGAGCATTGCCGCGCCGATGGCGAGGATGCCCAACTGGGAGGCGGGGGTCATAAAGTTCATAAGGCCGGAAAGCGTGAACATTGTGCTGTCGGCGGTGACGAGGAAAAAGATTGTCACCAGGATCACACCGGCGATGGCGCCGAGTTCCGGACGTTTTAACATTCTTGCGCCGAACGATTCCGCCTTCAGGCGTTCGTCGACTGCTACATTGGCTGTGTCGGTCATTCTGTCCTCCCGTATTCTGCCCGAAATTGGGTCCGTGAAGTCGGAGCGGCCCCGTCGTCGGGCCGCCCCATTTTCGTGAGACGTCGGATTAGCGGATGCCCTGGGCGGACAGCTCAACCACCTGGCCGGCCTTGTCGGCGGTGATCAGGTTCGGACCGGACGGCACGTTACCGCCGGGCACAAGGCCGTATTCGGCGTTCAGCGCCAGGAAGGCGACCGGCAGGTAGCCCTGGAGGTACTGCTGCTGGTCGATGGCGAAGGCGGCCTTGCCGTCAACGATGGCCTGAAGGAACGGAGCCGAGAGGTCGAAGCTGGCGACCATGATCTCGCCGGAACGGCCGATGGCCTCAACAGCGGCAACGGCGGGCTCACCTACGGTGGAGGCGCCGAGACCCATTACGGTGTCAACATCCGGGTTGGATTCCAGCGCGGCCTTGACCTTTGCTTCGACCTGGGCCGGGTCGTTTTCGGTCGGGACGACCTCAACGGTTCCACCGAAGCCTTCCTCAAATCCGGCACAGCGCTGGTCGAGGGAGACGTTGCCGACTTCCTGGTTGACGCAGATGGCGTTGGTGCCACCCATTTCAGCCAGTGCCTCACCTGCGGCCAGACCGGCGGTGAACTCGTCCTGTCCGACGTGGAGCAGGGCACCGAGTTCCTTGGATGCGTCCGAACCGGAGTTCATGGAGATCACCGGGATACCGGCGGAAACGGCGCGCTCAATAGCCGGGGCGAGAGCGTCGGCGTCAGGAATGGAGACGACAAGTCCGTCGGGCTCCTGGTTTACGGCCGCGTCGATCAGCTGGCTCATCTGAACCATGTCGAAGGTTTCCGGGGAGCGGTAGTCGACGTTTGCGCCGGTGTGCTCGGCGGCTTTCTCAACGCCGTTTTTGACAACCGACCAGAACGGGTCGTTTGCCTGGCCGTGGGACACGACGATGATGTCGGCGGCGAAGGCCGGAGCGGCGACCGCGATCGTGGCGGCGGTTGCGACGGTGGAAAGTAGTTTCTTCATGTGATCCTCCCATAGGATATCAGTCAGACGGCGGCTTTAAGGGCCACCAGTGGCCGACCCTCGACGGGTCGGAGGTCTTTGTGTTGACAGGCAATGAGGCGAACCGTCAGCCTGCCATCACAGTATTGCACATCTTCCGTGCAATTTCCGCCCGTTTTTCGCGGGCACATTCAAATTTAGAGGGCGATCTCAACCGGCTGGCCGGTGGATGCGGATTCCGTTGCGGCCTCCGCCAGGGCGAGAGCGGCAATACCGTCTTCCAGCGACACCGGCATGGGTGTTCCGCCGGATACCGCGTCGAGGAAAGCCTGCCACTCGATGGCGTAAGCTCGCATGTAGCGCTCAAGGAAGAAAAATTCCGGTTTGGCGGCTGTGACGCCGGCCACGGTGGATTTCGAGACGGTGTTTTCGAGAATGTTGTCGGCGGACAGGAGGCCGTCCGAGCCCAGAAGTTCCACCCGCTGGTCATAGCCGTAGACGGCACGGCGGCTGTTGCGGATCACGGCAAGGCGGCCATCGGCGTAGCGCAGGGTGACGATGGCGGTGTCGACATCACCGGCCGCGCCAATTTCGGGATCGACGATGGAGGTGCCAACGGCCTGAACGCTGACCGGCAGGCTGCCCATGATAAAGTTTGCCATGTCGAAGTCATGGATCATCATGTCGCGGAACAGGCCGCCGGAGACCTTGATGTAGCTGACGGGCGGCGGGGCCGGGTCGAAGGAGGTGACGGACAGCATTTCGCTTTTACCGATCTCTCCAGCCTCGGCCGCGGCTTTGACAGCGGCGAAATTGGGGTCGAAGCGGCGGTTGAAGCCGATCATCACCGGAGCGCCGGTGGGAGCGGATTTTGCAAGGCAGGCCTTTGCGCGCTCAAGCGACAGGTCCACGGGTTTCTCGCATAGGACGGCCTTGCCGGCGGCGGTTGCGGCCTCGATCAGGTCGGAATGCGTGTCGGTGGACGTTGCCACCAGAACCGCGTCGATGCTGTCATCGGCAAGAATGTCGGCCGTGTCACGTGCGGCGGCGCCATATTTGGCGGCCAGTGTTTCAGCGGCTTCCTTATTGAAATCTGAAACTGCGGCCAATGTGCTGCCGGCGTTTCCTGCGATGTTTACTGCATGTACCTGACCGATGCGGCCAGCGCCAAGCAAACCCACTCTAAGCATCTGCGTCTCCCCCGATTCGCAATATTGTTGCGCCCTGTATCCATAATTTTGCTCTCGTGTGCAAGAAATTTTGCACACGAGAGCAAAATTCATTGGAAGTTAGGGTCGTACAGGGTAGAAGGGCTGTGGAGGAGAGGAGCATCACCCATGGCGAGAAGCACCGAACCCGGAGACAGGGGCAATGTCACGGCCGATGAGGTCGCCGCCGTGGCAGGTGTGTCGCGCTGGACGGTGAACCGTGCGTTTCGGCCTGATGCCTCAATTTCCAAGCGCAGCCGGGAACGTGTCATGCAGGCGGCGCAGCAGCTGGGCTATGTGCCGGACCTGATGGCGTCGAGCCTGCGTTCGGACCGCTCAAACCTGGTCGCGGTGCTGGTGGATGATTTTGCCAATCCGCACAAGCTCGTGATGATGGAGCGGCTGACGCGTATTCTGCGCAAGGCGGGGTCGGACACGCTTTTGGTCAATATGGTCGACGAGTCCGATGCCTCCGCGGCTCTGCTCAGTGCCAGTCAGAGACGGGTGGACGCGACCATTCTGATCGGCAGCGAGTTTGGCGAGGAGGTCGTGGCGACGGCGCTGGGGGCGCAAAGGGCACGGAAGCTGATTGTGTTTGCGCGGTATTCGGAAAACCCCAACACCATTTCGATCTGCTGTGATGATGTGGCCGCGATGACCACGATCACCGACTTCATTATGGACAGGGGCTACCGGAACCCACTGTTTCTGGCCGGGCCGCAGACGGTTTCGGCGCATCTGCACCGGAAGGAAACCTTTCTGGACCTCTGGTCGGCGAAGTTCGGGAGCAGGCCGGAGAGCACCTGGGTGAGGGCTTACGATCCGCAACTGGCCTACGAGCGGGTGTCGGAGACCCTCGGTGGCCGGAGCCGCGGGGAGCTGCCCGACCTGCTGGTTTGTGAGAATGATGCGCTGGCCGTGGGTGCGATTGACGCCATCCGGTTCAGTCTGGGGTTGCGGGTGCCGGAGGATATTGCGGTGACCGGGTTTGACGATGTGCCCCAGGCGTCCAGCCCGAACTACCGGCTGACCACGTATCGGCAGCCGGTGACGGCTATGGCCGAGGCGCTGGCGGCCATATTGGCGGGAAATGAGCCATCCGGGGATCTGAGCCGGTTTGAGGGCGAGCTGGTGGTGCGCGAGAGCGCGTGACCGTGGCTACATCACCGACGTAAAACCGCCATCTGCGAAAATGAGCTGACCCGACACGTAGTTGGAGGCGTCAGAGGCGAGGAAAATCGCGAGGCCCGCGAGTTCCTCGGGTTTGCCCCAACGGTGGACGGGGGTGCGGGATTTTACCCAGCTGTCGAAGTCCGGGTTGGAGGTCAGGGCCTCGTTCATTTCCGTATCAAAAAATCCGGGTCCGATGGCGTTGGACTGGATGCCAAGTTCGCTCCATTCGGCGGCCATGGCTTTGGTGAGCATTTTGATGCCGCCCTTGGAGACCGCGTAGGGTGCCACGGTAGCGCGGGCGAGATCGGAGGTCAGGGAGCCGATATTGATGATCTTGCCATGGCCCCGGACGGCCATGCGGCGGGCGGCCTCCCGGCCGATGACGAAGGCGGCGGTCAGGTTGACGTCGAGGATGCGCTGCCAGTCGGCGGTGTCGAGGTCCAGCATGGGTTTGCGGAACTGGATGCCCGCGTTGTTCACCAGGATGTCGATGGTGGTGCCGCTGGCGTCAAAACCGGCGAACACCTCGCGGATGGCGTCCTCGTCCGTCACGTCGAACAGGGCGCCCTGGACATCGTGGCCGGCGGCGGTCATTTCCTCCACGGCGGCGTTCAGCCGGTCGCCGTTGGAGCCGTTGAGGATGACGCGTGCGCCACAGGCGGCGAGGCCCTCGGCCATGGCGCGGCCGAGACCGCGGGACGAGCCGGTAACGAGGGCGGTGCGGCCGGTGAGGTCAAACAGCTTTAAACTCATGAATTATTCCTCCGTTATACGGGATGTGAGATCGCTTCGTTCAAAAAATGCGGGCAGGAGTTCGGTGCCGAGGCCTGGGCCCTCCATGGGATGGATCCAGCCGTTTTCAATGCGCGGGATCTCGGTAACCAGTTCGCGGTACCAGCCGTTGTAGAAGGCGCGGACGCTTTCCTGGATAAGGGTGTTGGGCTGGCTGAAGGACATGTGAACTGCGGCGGCGAAGCCTACGGGGCCGATGCAGTCATGGGGTGCGAAGGGGCGGTGGTGGGTGTCGGCCATGGCGGCGATTTTGCGGCCCTCGGTCAGGCCCCCGGTCCAGCAGAGATCGGCCATGACGACATGGGTGGCGTCGCGGTCGAGATACTCCTTGAAGGCGAATCGGGAGCCCAGGGTCTCGGAGGCGCAGGTCCAGACCGGGGTGGAGCGCGCGAATTCGGCGAGCGCCTGCGGGTTGTTCATGCGGATAGGGTCCTCGTACCAGCGCGGGGCATAGGGCTCCACCGCGCGGGCGATTTCCATGGCGGTGGGCAGGTTCCAGAGCGAGTGCAGCTCCAGCATGATTTCCATACTGTCGCCCACGGCGCGGCGGATTTTCTCGAAAGGTTCAATGGCCGCCTTCATCTGGTCGGCGGCGATGTACATGCCGCGGTTTTCGATGCCCGCGGGATCGAAGGGCCAGATTTTCATCGCCGTGATGCCGTTGGACAGCAGATCCTCGGCCAGTTCGTCGGCACGGTTCATGAACGCGTCGAGATCCTCGTAGGGAGAGGCCTCTTCCCCGAGGTTCCAGGTGTCGACGGGTTTTATGTTGTTGGTGCGCACGTAGCGGGTGCCGGCGCAGGTGTTGTAGGTGCGCACCCTGTCCCAGCTTTGACCGCCGAGCATGGTGTGGACGGGCTGGCCCGCCACCTTGCCGAAAATGTCCCAGAGAGCGATGTCGATGGCGGAGGCGGCGCGGTACTCGACGCCGGTTGAGGCCTGGGCGTTGGGCAGGCTGACCATTTCGCGGTGAAGCAGTTCGATGTTGAGCGGGTTCTGTCCCAGAAGGCGCGCGGCCAGGGTGTTGTGGATATGCGCCTCGCAGGCCTCGGCGCCGTAGAAGGTCTCACCCAGGCCGGTAATGCCCGCATCCGTTTCCACATGGACCCAGAGGACGTTTGCGAATTCCTCCGCACGAAATGTGCGGATTGCAGTGATTTTCATGGATGTCTCCCCCCGGTGCCTTAACGGCCGGATTTGTGTTGTTCGGGGAGAGGTTTATTGCGCCGCCCGGGTGGATTGCAAACCGAAAGGACGGTTTTAGTACGGAGTTTGGTGCAGCGGGCTGGTGCGGGAAATGATCCAGCGCGGGGTCTGTCGCGTATCTCACGCAAGCGACGGTACAGGCTGCACCCGTCCATCACCGCAAAGTGCCGCCCGTCAGGAAGGGAACCATGCTACAGATCTCGATGCTCTACGCCATTACCGCCGGTGTTTTTCTCGCGCTGGATGCGATTGGCATCCGGTATATCGTCAAGCCGGTGTTCGACCGGCATGTGGGGCATTTGTTCGCCGATCCGTTGCGGCTTGGGCCTGCGGCGCTGTTTTATCTGGCTTATGTTGGTGGCGTGCTGTGGTTTGTGTCCTGGCCCGCTCTGCGGGACGGTCTGCCGTTGCAGGCGTTGCTGGGCGGGGCGCTGCTGGGGCTGATGTGTTACGGCACCTATGAGATGACGAATTATGCCACGCTGGCCGACTGGTCGCCACAGCAGGTGATTGTCGACAGTATCTGGGGCATGACGCTGACCGGCTTTTCGGCCTGGGTTGGTGTTGCGATCCTGTCGGGCAAAATGGCCTGATCAGCCAATCCGTCGGGTGAGAAGAAGCATCAGCGGGTAGGGCAGGATCCGCAGAAACTTCATTGCAAAGGTAAAGCGGCGCGGGAAATGGATCTCGAAGCCGCTTTTTTTGAGGCCGCGGATGAGTGCATCGGCGGCCTCTTCCGGTTCGATCATGGCGGGCATGACGAAATCGTTCTGGTCGGTCAGGCGGGTCCGGACGAAGCCAGGGCTGACGAGGCGCACGTCGACGCGCGGGGCCAGTTCCACGGCGAGGGATTCCGCGAGGCTGTTCACGCCCGCCTTGGTGGCGGAATAGGGCTGACCGGCGGGGAGACCGACATATCCCGCGACGGAGCCGAACAGCACGAGCTGGCCGCCATCGCGCAGGAGCGGGGGGCAGAGACGGCCGATATCGATCATGCCGAGCAGATTGACCCGGACCATGGCCTCGGCGTCCTCATGGGACAGTTCGCTGACCTTTTTCGGCTTGTAGAGCGCGGCGGTGCAGATGATTTTGTCGAGCGGGCCGTTTTCAGAGATGCGCTCGATCGCATCGCGCAGGCTCTTCTCATCCGCGAGATCCAATGGAATGACACGGGCGCGGCCACAGTCCTGAGCGACCTCGGCAAGGTCGTCGCTGTTGCGGGCTGACAGGATCAGCTCCGCGCCGGTTTTGGCGTAGGCTCGTGCAACGGCCGCACCGATGCCGGAACTGGACCCGATGATCCAGATGCGTTCAGCCGAATTTTTCATGTGTCAGATCCGGAAAATCGGTTGCAAAAGACGCGGCAGCATGGAGTTGAACCGAAGCGGCGCGTCGGTCGCTGCGAGGCAGATGCAGGGATCGCCCTCACCGGCAATGGGCTGGTGGTCGATCTCCGCATGGGCGGTTTCAACATCGCCGCGGTGAAAGGAGCCGCCGCTGTCGGAGAAGCTGCCCTGAAGGACCAGTGTCAGCTCAAGGCCCTGGTGTCCGTGTTCGGGAACGGCCCGTCCCGGCGGGATGTAAAGCAGACGCAGGGAGCCGGCCTCATCCGACATCAGGATTTGCTGCCGGATGCCGCCGCCGAGCATGCGCCAGCGGGGCGGACCACCGCCAAGCGCTTCCATCACGGCGGAGGGAAAGATGCCGGAGGGTGCGGGCGCGGGTTTGGGCATGGGCCCGTCGAGTGCCGCCATCATGCGGGATTTCGCGTCCCCACTCATGGGCGCACCGCGCTCGTGATCGAGCACTACACCACCCAGCATGTCGATGGCTTCCATACGCGCACGGCAGGTCTCACAGATCGAGAGGTGCGTGGCAACAACCACGGCAAACGGTTCGGGAAGGGTGCCCGCGTGCCACTCGTCGAGCAGATCGTCGGGAATGTGATGGTTAACACCGCTCATGGCGCTATCCTTGCGAGTTCGTGCCGGAGGCGTTCGAGACCAAGGCGAATGCGGGACTTTATCGTGCCCAGTGGCATCCCCGTCATCTCGCTGATCCGGCTGTGTGAGAGTTCTTCAAAATAGGCGGCCCTGAGGGCCTCGGCCTGTTCCGGTGCCAGCCTGCCAAGAGCCTCGGCCAGGTGGCCGGCCTCCTCCTGCATGGCGAGAACCTGTGCCGCGTCGGGCTCCAGGCTTTCGGGCTCATACAGCTCATCGGGCTGTGGCATGGGTTTGCGTCGGGCCAGGTCAATGCGCCGGTTGCGGGCAATGCCGTATATCCAGGCGGACGCGTTGGCGCGATGCGGATCGAACTGTGCGGCCTTGTGCCACACGGAGAACATGACGTCCTGCACCACGTCCTCGGCGCTTCCGTCCCGCAGCCCGCCCGCCAGCATCATCGCCTTGAGACGGGGTGCGAAATGATCGAACAACCGGCCAAATGCCTCCCGGTCCCGGTGATCGCGCACTGCGAGCAGCGCTTCGGTCATGTCAGACACGGAAATATCAGCCTCGCGTTTCAAACCCTTACGCGCACCCGGACGGGGACGGGCCGAGCCGACATTGCGGAGCCTTGTGGGGCATCCGGATGCATCATCCGTGCCAGGTGCGAGAACAGTTTCCATACCGGGATTACGGGACGCAACCCCGACTGGATCACCTGGCGGGAATTTTTTTTGATTGTCGATGCGGGATGGGGCGTGTCCGGTTGCTGAAAAGCTGGCGGCGAAGACGTTGGAAACGCCGATGCAAGCAGTGGTGCACCAGTCATCTTCCCTTTAGCAAACTACTGCCTGCCGGAAGGTTTCGACAGCCGGATCTACACCTATGGACACCGGAATGTTCAGGGGATCGCCTTTCATCCGGAGACCGGGGCAGCGATCGCGGCGGAACATGGCCCGTGGCACTCGGATGAGATCACCATTCTGGAGAATGGCGGCAATGCCGGATGGGATCCGCGGCCGAACATGGCGGGGCGCGGTGACTGTCCCGATGACTATTGCGGCTACAGCCCGAACCAGGAAGAGGGCATGAACCGCTATGAGCGGGCGGCATGGATGCCGATGACCGATTTCGAGACCTATCCGGACGCGATGCCTCCGATCTGGAACAACAATGGCTGGTCGCAGGGCACGTCGTCGGCCGCGTTCCTTGAGGGCGAGGCCTGGGGTGACTGGAATGGTGCCATGGTTGTTGGGATCATGGGGATCGGCTTCGGCGGAACGCCAATTGGCCAGCGCATCGATGTCATCGAGTTCAATGACGAGAACAAGGATGTCGAGGACGTGACGGAAATGACCCTGCCGATGGAGCCGGGCCGGTTCCGCTCCGTGGTTATGGGGCCGGATGGCAGCCTTTACACCTCGATTGATGAAGGGACGATCTACAAACTGACCCCTGGCAGCTGATCGGGGTTTGGGCCGTGCGACAACCGCGCGGCCCATGTGAACCGGACCGGTGGCCCGATTGAATTGGGGGCGCTGGTCGTTATGGCTGAGGGCTTTCCTTAAGTTACGGGAAGATCGAAAAAATGTTTGATCCAAATGGCATCCTCGCGCGTAAACTCTCCTGAATAAACAAGGAGGCGGCATGCCGTTTGATCTGACGAGGGGCGCACCGAAGCGCATTGCCATTGTGGGTGGCGGAATTTCGGGGCTGGCATCGGCCTGGCTGCTTTCGGGCAGCCACCAGGTCACGCTGTTTGAGGCGGAGAAACGGATTGGTGGCCACGCGCGGACCGTGATGGCGGGGCGCAACGGTGATCTCGCCGTTGATACCGGGTTTATCGTCTTCAATCATGTGAATTACCCGCATCTGACCAGCCTGTTTCGGGATCTGGAGGTGCCGATTGCGAAGAGCGACATGGGATTTGGCGTGTCGCTCGATGGTGGCCGGGTTGAATATGGACTGCGTACGCTCAACACGATCTACGCCCAGCGGCGCAACCTGCTCAGCCCGCGGTTTCACGGGATGATCCGGGACATTCTGAAATTTCATGCCGAGGCGGAGGCCTGCGTGGAGAATGCGCCGGACATGACGATCTCGGGCATGGTTGAGGCGCTTGGGCTCGGCGCGGCGTTTCGGGATGATTACCTGTACCCGTTCTGCTGCGCGATCTGGTCGACGCCGATGGAGGATATTGACCGCTTCCCGGCCCAGGCTCTGGTCAGGTTCATGGGCAACCATGCTCTTCTGTCGAGCCGGGACCAGCATCAGTGGTGGACGGTTGATGGTGGCTCGGTAGCCTATGTCGAGCGGCTGGTGGCGGCGTTGCGGCAGCGGGGTGTGACCCTGCGGGCCGGGTCGCCGGTGCAGGCGGTGACGCGGGACGAGGCGGGTGTGACGGTCCGGAGCCTCGGCGGTGAGGCGGAGGATTTCGATCACGTGATCATGGCAACGCATTCGGATCAGACAATTGGCATGCTCGCGGATGCGGATGAGGCCGAGCGGTCGGCGCTGTCGGCCATTAGGTTTCAGCCAAACCGCATTGTTTTGCACCGGGACCCGACAGTGATGCCGAAACGGCAGTCCTGCTGGAGTTCGTGGATCTGTCAGAGCGATGCGGGCAGCGGTCGGAAGGGCATGAAGATCAGCTACTGGATGAACCAGTTGCAGAATCTGCCCAAGGATGACCCGCTGTTTGTAACGCTCAACCCGGACCGGGAGTTTGATGAGCGGATGGTGTATGACGAGAACTGGTTCGACCATCCCTTGTTTGACCATGCGGCCCTCGCGGCGCAGAAAAAGATCCAGGAGATCCAGGGCAACCGCAACACGTGGTTTGCGGGAGCATGGCTGCGCAACGGTTTCCATGAGGACGGATTTGCCAGCGCGGTGCGGATCGCGCGCAGGCTTCTGCCGGCAGAGGTGGCGATTTGACACTGGCGGAGCGCCTTGCCGGGGGGGACGTGCTGGCCATGCCATCGATGGTCACCCATGCCCGGCGCGGCAGTGTGCGGCATAACCTTAAGGTCCGGGCGGATTTTGTTCTGTTCGCGCCCGAGACTTTCCGGCCCCCGGCACTTATGTCCCATAACGGGTTCAACCTGACAGCCTGGCATGACGTGGATCATGGCGGCGAACGCGGCGCGGGACGCGGGGTGGCCTGGGTGCGGGACCAGATGGATGGCGCGGGCATTGCGACGGACGGGGGCCGGGTGGTTGCGCTTCTGACGCAGCCGCGGTTTCTGGGCTACTGGTTCAATCCGGTCAGCTTCTGGATGGTCATTGAGGGCGATGACGTGGTGGCGGTGATTGCGGAGGTCAACAACACGTTCGGTCAGCGGCACAGCTATCTGCTGACGCCCGGTGCGGGGGATGTAATCGGGCCGGATGAGACACTGACGGCACGCAAGGTGTTTCATGTCTCGCCGTTCCAGGATGTCTCCGGCGAGTACCAGTTCAATTTCACGTTCCGCCCGAACCGGATTGCGATTTCCATTCGGCATGTAGATGGCGCGGATGGGGTGAACACCGCGATGGCGGGCGATCTCAAACAACTCGACAACCTGACCATACTGGCGGCGGCGCTGCGGCGTCCGGGTGGTCCGATGCGGGTGATTGCCCAGATCTACTGGCATGCCCTTCAACTTAAACTCAAGGGAGCGCGCTGGCGTGCCCGTCCCGCACTGCCCCATGAGGAGGTAACCCGATGACAGCCGTTTCCCAACAGTTACAGACCCGTTTTCTGGACAGCCTCGCGGGGGTCCGGAACGGATCGCTTCTGGTGAATACGCCTGACGGGGCAACGCACCGGTTTGGGGATGGTGGGCCCGAGGCCGAACTGCACATCCGGGACTGGCGCATGCTGTCGCGGCTGGCGCGACGGGGGAATGTGGGTCTGGGCGAGGGTTGGATTGCCGGGGACTGGCACAGTGACACGCTGGAAAACCTGCTGGTTGTCGCGCTCGACAACCTCGACCGGCTTGGGTCCTGGGCAACACCTGGGCCGCTGGCGACCCTGCGGATGCGGCTGCATGACGGGCTGTCGCTGAGGCGGAACCATAAGGCAGGTGCGTCGCGCAACATCAAGGCGCATTACGATGTGGGCAACGAGTTTTTCCAGCAGTGGCTTGATCCTGGCATGACCTATTCCTCGGCGCTTTTTGATGAGGGCGTTACCGATCTGGGTGCGGCACAGGCGCGCAAGAACCGCCGTATCCTCTCGCGGCTTGGTGAGGGGGCGGACATTCTGGAGATAGGCTGTGGCTGGGGCGGTTTTGCGGAACAGGCGGCTGAAGCAGGCCGCGACGTGACTGCGATTACCATCTCGCCATCACAGAAGGGCTATGCCGATGCGCGTCTTGACGGGCGTGCGGATGTTCGGCTGCAGGATTACCGGGATGTTCAGGGCAAATACTCCAACATTGTGTCCATCGAGATGATGGAGGCGGTCGGGGAGCGGTACTGGCCGGATTACTTTGGAGCGATCAAGGCGCGGCTGGCTGACGGCGGCCGGGCGGTGTTGCAGGTGATCACGGTGCCGGATGCGGAGTTTTCCGTGTACCGGCAGCAGACGGATTTCATCCGTCGGCATGTGTTCCCGGGTGGGATGCTGCCCTGTATGGCCGGGATCGGTCTTGAAGCCTCGCGCGCGGGCCTGACGGTAAGGGCGACCCATGCGTTTGGGCAGCATTACGCCCGGACCTGCCGGATGTGGTCGGACCGGATGAGCGCGGCGGAGAGCCGGATCAGGCGGCTGGGGTATGATGAGGCGTTTTTGCGCGGCTGGAAGTTCTATCTTGATGGATGTGCGGCCACGTTCGCGACGAAACGCTGTGACGTGCTTCAGATCGAACTGGAGCACACGGCTGGAACCTGAACCGGGTCAGACGCCATTGGTGAGGTGGGGTTTGCGGACCACGATCTCCGTGCCCCACCGTTCGCATTTTTCCGGCAGTCCCTCGGGGAGCGTGTCGTCCGTGAAGAGCGTGCTGACATTGCGCAGAGAGCAGATGGTGATCGGGGCCTTGCGGCGGAATTTGGAGCTGTCGGCAACGACGAGAACCTGGCGCGAGCGTTCGATGGCGGTTTGGCTGACGAGGATTTCGCGGGCGTCGAAGTCGAGCAGGTCGCCATCGGGATCGAGCGATGAGCAGCCGATAATGGCGAAGTCGAACTTGAACACCTTGACCATATCAGCGGTCAGGTTGCCGACGAGACCGCCATCGGTACGGCGCAACTCGCCGCCGGCCACCACGATTTTGCAGTCGTGGTTGGAGGAAAGCGTGTTGGCGATGTTGAGGTTGTTGGTGACCACAAGCAGGTTGCGGTGGGCCACAAGCTCGCGGGCCACCGCCTCGGTGCTGGTGCCGATATTCATAAAGAGCGATGAGCCGTCGGGAATGCGGTCGGCGCAGACGCGGGCGATGGCGCTCTTGTTTTCCTCATTCAGGAGACGGCGCTCCTCATAGCCGATATTCGACACGCCCGAGGGCAGGACCGCGCCGCCATGCACGCGCTCAAGCTTTCCCGCATCGGCCAGTTCGGAGAGGTCGCGGCGTATGGTCTGGACCGTGACGTCAAACTCACGGGCGAGGGCGTCGACGGTGACCTTCTGGTCGCGCTTGGCAATCTGTAAAATGTCCAGTTGTCGGATGCTTGTGGCCATGTGTTCTCCTGCTCGGAACCCGACAATAGGGTCGTCGCCTGGCTGATGGCAAGGGGGAGAGGCACGTGACGGTCCGGCACGGGAGGCATTGGATAAATCCGCTTTGGTGAATATATCAAAGGAAGTCCGGCTGGCCCGAGCCGGATGTCCTCTGGCATGGTGTGGTGAAATGACGGAACGCAGCGGTTTGAGATATTCGGTCAGCGGACTGTCCTGCGCATCCTGTGCCGTGCGGCTGGAGAAAGCCCTTGCGGAGGTTCCGGGCGTCCGGTCGGTGCAGGTGAATTTCGCCAGCGCGAAGGCGGTTGTGGAGGCCGATGACGCTGCCGGGGATGCGATCCTGAGTGCGGCGGAGCGGGCCGGGTATCCGGTGGAGCCGGTTGAGGAGACCGGGCGCAGCGTTGGGCAGCGGGAGAACGAGACGCGGGATGCCGGGCGACGGGCGCTGGTTGCGGCGGTTCTGGCCGTGCCTCTGGTCGTGCTGGAAATGGGCGGGCATCTGTTCCCCGGGTTTCACCACTGGATCGGTGAGGTCATCGGCCATCAGAACAGCCGGGTCATCCAGTTTGTGCTGACACTTCTGGTGCTGGCGGGGCCTGGGCGGCAGATTTACGCGAAAGGCTATCCGGCGCTGTTCCGGGGTGCGCCGGACATGAACAGTCTGGTGGCGCTTGGCACGACGGCCGCATTTGCACACTCGGTTCTGGCCACGGTTGCGCCGGGGCTGATGCCGCAGTCGGGGCAGGCGGTATATTTCGAGGCGGCGGCGGTGGTAGTGACACTGATCCTCACCGGGCGGTATTTCGAGGCGCGGGCAAAGGGGCGCGCGGGTGAGGCGATCACGAAACTTCTGAGCCTGGCACCGGATACGGCGCAGGTGGTGGAAGGTGACCGGGTCGTGGAGACGCCGGTGGAGCGGATTGTTCCCGGCGACGTGCTGGTGGTGCGTCCGGGGGAGCGCGTCGCGGTGGACGGTGTTGTCGTCTCCGGCGCGAGCCATGTGGATGAGAGCATGATTTCCGGGGAACCCGCCCCCGTCCGGAAGGAAACCGGCGATGCGGTGACGGCCGGGACCGTGAACACGACTGGGAATTTTCGGTTTCGGGCGACGCGGGTGGGTGCGGATACGACGCTTGCGGGGATCATTCGCATGGTGGAGAGCGCCCAGGAAACGCGGCTGCCCATTCAGGGTGTGGTTGACCGGGTAACGCTTTGGTTCGTGCCGGCCATTCTGGTTCTGGCGCTGGCGACGGTGCTCGGATGGCTGGCCTTTGGACCGGACCCGAAGCTGTCTCAAGCTTTGACCGCCGGTGTTGCGGTGCTGATCATTGCCTGTCCCTGTGCCATGGGTCTGGCGACGCCGACCTCGATCATGGTGGGGACCGGTCGCGCTGCGGGGCTGGGCGTTCTGTTTCGGCAGGGGGATGCGTTGCAGCTTCTGCGGGATGTGGACGTGATTGCCTTCGACAAGACCGGAACGATCACGGTTGGCGAACCGATTTTGACCACGTTCGAGGAGTTTGACGGGTTTGATGAGTGCGAGGTTCTGCGCCTGGCGGCGTCGCTTGAAGGTGCCTCCGAGCATCCGGTGGCCAAAGCGGTGGTGGCGCGGGCAGATGAGGCCGGACTGTCGCTGGGCGAGGTTGCGGAGTTTGCGGCGATACCGGGCCGGGGCATTGCGGGGCGCGTTGAGGACCGGGACGTGGTCATCGGGACGCGGACGCTGATGGAGGGACGCGGCATCAATGTGGCCGACCGCGCGGGTATCCTGATTGCGGTGGACGGACGGGTTGCCGCAATAATGGAGGTGCGGGACGCCATTCGGGCGACTTCGGTCCGTGCTGTGGCGGGTCTGAAAGCACGGGGCCATGAGATTGCGCTGATCACAGGTGACGCGCGGGAGGCTGCGGATTTGATTGCGGCCGAGGCCGGGATTGCGCGGGTGATTGCCGGGGTTGATCCGGCGGGCAAGGTGGCCGCGCTGAACGAATTGCGGGCCGGTGGGCGCAGGGTCGCGTTCGTCGGTGACGGGATCAATGACGCGCCGGTGCTGGCCGAGGCGGATGTGGGGATTGCGCTGGGGACCGGAACCGATGTGGCGATTGAATCGGCGGATGTGGTTTTGATGTCCGGTGATCCGGGTGCGGTGGTGAATGCGGTTGAGGTGTCCGACCGGACCATGCGCAACATTCATCAGAACCTGTTCTGGGCCTTTGCCTACAATGTGGCACTGGTGCCGGTTGCGGCGGGTCTGCTCTATCCGTTTTTCGGGATCCTGCTCTCGCCGATGCTGGCCGGGGGTGCGATGGCGCTTTCGAGCCTGTTTGTGGTTGGGAACGCACTGCGGCTGAGGGGTATCCGGCCCGTGCATGAGGTGTCGAAGGACGCCACGCATGCGGCCGGGGCCGGTTTTGGAGTGCGCCAGGCCGCGTGAATGCGGGGATTGCCCGCGCGGACGAATACCACGCGGACAGGGTAACCGGCATTTACAGGATAAAATCGTCGGCTGTGTAGTCGGACGCGTCGATGCCGTTGCCGTCCTCGATCACCAGGAAAAATTCACGCCAGTTGTCGCCATCCACGTTGCCCTGAACGCGGGTGTCGCCATTGTAGTTGGACAGCCAGAGCGCACCGGCGCCGAGGGCCACGCCCTGCGCGTAGGAGAGTTCGCCATGAAAGGTGAACGTCTGGTTGCCTGGAAGGCCAGTGTTCGCGTCGATGCCCGAAACATCGATCGTGTCTCCTGGTGCATTGCCCGCGCCATTGAAACCGATGATGTGGTCGTAGGAGAAGGGCTGGCTCTCGTCGGTGTCATTGAAATCGAAGGTATCGTCACCGGGCCCGCCAATCAGACGGTCCGCGCCGTATTCACCAATCAGCCGGTCATGGCCCCATCCGCCCAGCAGGGTATCATCGCCACTACCGCCGTGGATGTAGTCGTCCCCGGCGTTGCCGTGCATCCAGTCGTCGTCATTGCCTCCATAGATGTCGTCATCGCCCTGGCCGCCGTAGATTGTGTCGTCATCGTTGCCGCCGAGCAGGAAGTCATCGCCACCGGAGCCTGAAATCTCGTCATCTCCGTCGGAGGCATTGATGGTGTTCGCGCCGTTGGTGCCCTGGAGGACGTCATTTCCGTCGCCGGTAACGAGGTTTTCGAACTCGGTGAAACTTTCTCCGACATAGTTGGTCAAGCCGGTCGCGAGGTTGATTTCGTAGTCAAAGTTCCAGTGCGTGGTAAACAGAGTATCGATGCCGGTCCCGCCGCTCAGGTCCTCCTGTGTGCCGGTTGCGGCCCAGATCAGGTCGTTGCCGGCATTGCCGTTATAGATGCCGCGGCCGCTGGAATAGATCAGATCGTTGCCCTGGCCGCCATAGACGGTGTCGCCGCCGCCCCAATTGTGGGTGCCGGCGTAGAGGATGTCGTTGCCACTGCCGCCCTCGATGTAGTCGTTTCCGCCACCGCCATCGATGGTGTCATTGCCGCCGTTGCCGGATATGTTGTCGTTGGCGGCGCCTGGTGTGCTCCAGAACGGAAACCTGAAGACGCCGGGCGAGACGTATCCAGGTTCAATGCTGTCCGCGCCGTTGGTTCCAGTAAAAAATGCCATTGGGAAAATCCTTCCGCTGAAATCCTGATGTGGCATGGGGACGGGTTGATGCCTTTTGGTGTCCGGACCCGGATTGTGGTATAATCCGGGCGAGACGCGGGCCCGGTCCCATGCGCCCACCGCTCCATTGGCCCATCGGAATGGGCGAACCGGTGATGTGGCGCAGAATGACGCAAACGGGCCGTCCCGGGCATCGGGCAGATGCCGTATTTTTCTGGGTCATTTGCAGTATTTGGAGTTCAGGTCATTGATGGAACAAGGGAAAAATCCGGGCGGACCGCCGCCGCGGGAAGAGTTGACGGGCAGGGAAATGCAAATAGCCCGCGCCTATGCCGATGGTGGCAGCTACAGGGCTGTGGCGGAGGTTTTCGGGATTTCTCCCGCCACGGTGCGGACCCATATTGGCACGGTTTACCGGAAACTGGGGGTGGGCTCAAAAATCGAACTGCTCAGAGCGATCGGGCCTTCGGCGCGGGATGGGCGCGACGTAACGGAACATGAAGCCGACAGGCTCAAGCGCGAAAACCGACAGCTTCGTGAGGAGCGGGAGGCGTTGAGGATGGCGACGGAGATTTTCGCCCGTCGCAGGTCTTAGGATTGCCGCGCCCGGATTTAGGGGCGCGGCATTTGCGTGTCAGATCGCTTCGGTGGAAACCTCGCCGGGCATGCGCTGCGCCTTCGATCCGGACTTGCGGCCGAAGAGGCGCATGACGATCACGAAGAACAGCGGCACGAAGAGAACGCCCAGGACAGTCGCAGAGATCGTACCGCCCAGCACGCCCGCTCCGATTGCGTTGCGTCCACCGGCACCGGCGCCGGTACTGAGCACGAGCGGCAGCACGCCGAGAGAGAAAGCCATGGATGTCATGATGATCGGGCGGAATCTCTGACGGGCCGCTTCGCGGGCGGCGTCGAGCAGGGATTCGCCGGACTGGAAGCGTTCTCGGGCGAATTCCACGATCAGGATGGCGTTCTTGCCCGTGAGACCGATCACGGTGAGCAGGCCCACCTGGAAGAACACGCCGTTCTGGAAGCCCCCGAGCCACGCGCCGACGAGCGCACCAAGCACACCGATGGGCATGGCCAGCATGACCGCGAACGGGATGGTCCAGCTCTCGTAGAGGGCGGCAAGGGAGAGGAACACGGCGGCCAGGGACAGCGCGTAGAGCAGGGGCGCCTGGTTGCCGGATTCGACCTCTTCCAATGACAGACCGGTCCATTCAAGCGAGAAGCCTGGTGGCAGCTGTTCCGCGAGGCGTTCCATTTCCGCCATGGCCTCACCGGTAGAGACGCCCTCGGCGGGCGAACCCTGGATCTGGAGCGAGGGGACACCGTTGTAGCGGTAGATGCCCTGTGCGCCCTGCTTCCAGGAACCGGTGGCGAAGTTGGAGAAGGGCACGAGTTCGCCCGACGCATTGCGCACGCGCCAGCGGTCGAGATCGGTGGGGGCCGTGCGCGAATCCGCCTGGCCCTGCACATAAACCCGTTTGATCTGCCCACGGTCGACGAAGTCGTTCACGTAGGACCCCGCCCAGGCGATGGAGAGAAGCGAGCTTACATCCGTGGCGGAGACACCCATTGCGCCGGCCTTGCGCCAGTCGATGTCAATGTCGTACTGCGCCGCGCTTTCCAGACCGTTGGGACGGGCCGAGGCGATCAGTTCGCTTTGGGCCGCCATGCCGAGCAGCTGGTTGCGGGCCTGGACGAGCTGGTCATTGGTCTGACCCGCTCGGGCCTGGAGGTAGAAGTCGAAGCCCGAAACGTTGCCAAGCTCGATCACCGCGGGTGGCACGATGGGGAAGACCATGGCGTCACGGATTTGGCTCAGTGCGCCGAAGGCACGGCCGGCAATGGCCTGAGCGCTCTGGTCGGGGCGTGTGCGTTCCTCCCAGTCCTTGAGGCGCACGAAGGCGATACCCATGTTCTGGCCCGCACCCGCGAAGCTGAAGCCGCCAACGCCGAAGACGGAGTCGACATTCTCGCTCTCGTTTTCGAGGAAGTGGGTTTCGACCGCATTCACCACATCCATGGTGCGCTCGATGGTTGAGCCGGTCGGGGTCTGGATGAGGGTGAACATGATGCCCTGGTCCTCATCGGGCAGGAAGCCGGTTGGGGTACGGACAAACAGGAGACCCATGGCCACGGCCATCGCGATGTAGATCACACCCACGCGGAACGGACGCCGCACGATCCAACCCACGCTGCCCGAATAGCCGCCGAGGACACGGTCGAAGAACCGGTTGAACAGGCCGAACGGGCCTTTGGTTTTTGCACCGTGGCTTTTTTTCAGGAGCGAGGCGCAGAGCGCGGGGGTGAGCGTCAGAGCCACGACCACTGATAGCGCCATGGCAGACACAATAGTGATGGCGAACTGCTGGTAGATCACGCCGGTTGAGCCGCCGAAAAACGCCATCGGGACGAACACGGCCGAGAGGACCACGGCGATACCGATGAGGGCGCCGGTGATCTGACCCATGGATTTGCGGGTGGCCTCGCGGGGCTCAAGCCCGTCCTCCTCCATGACGCGTTCAACGTTCTCAACAACCACGATGGCGTCGTCCACGAGCAGACCGATGGCCAGAACCATGGCAAGCATGGTCAGGGTGTTGATGGTGAAACCCGCCGCCGCAAGAACACCGAAGGTTCCGAGCAGTACCACGGGAACCGCGAGGGTGGGGATCAGCGTGGCGCGCAGGTTCTGAAGGAACAGGAGCATCACGAGGAACACCAGGACGATGGCCTCGATCAGGGTTTTCACCACCTCCTCAATGGAGATCTCAACGAAGGGGGTGGTGTCATACGGGATCACGTAATCCACGCCTTCGGGGAAGAGCTGCGCGAATTCCTCGACGCGTTCCTTGACCAGTTCGGCGGTCTCGAGCGCGTTCGCACCGGTGGCGAGGCTGATGGCCATACCGGCGGAGGGAAGCCCGTTGAAGCGGGTCTCGAAATTGTAGGATTCCGCGCCAATTTCGACCTCGGCCACATCGCTGACCAGCACGAGCCCGCCATCGGTTTCGGCCCGCAGAACGATCTGCTCAAAGTCTTCCGGCGTGGAGAGCAGCGACTGTGCGGTCACCGTGGCCGTCAGGGCCTGACCGTCCACGGTGGGACGTGTGCCGAACGCACCGGCGGAGATCTGGGCGTTTTCCGCACTGACGGCGGCGACCACATCCGAGGGTGAAAGCTCGTAGGCCGCCAGCTTGGACGGGTCCAGCCAGATGCGCATGGCGTAGGGCGAGCCGAACACCTGGACGTCACCCACGCCCTCAATCCGGCTGATGTCATCGACCATGTTGGAGTTCAGGTAGTCCGAGAGGTCAGCCTGGTCGTAGCTGCCATCCGGGGAGATCAGGGAGATCACCTGAAGGAAGCCCGACGAGGATTTCTGGACCGTCACGCCCTGTCTCTGCACGGGTTCGGGCAGAAGGGGCGTGGCCTGGGACAGTTTGTTCTGAACCTGGACCTGCGCGATGTCGGGATCCGTGCCGGTCTCAAAGGTCAGCGTGATGTTGGCGGACCCGGACGAGGTGGAGGTCGACGAGAAGTAGCGCAGGCCGTCGAGACCGGTGAGCTGCTGCTCGATGATCTGCGTGACGGTGTTCGACACCGTCTGGGCCGATGCGCCGGGGTAGTTCGCCTGCACGGTGACCGTGGGCGGGGTGATCTGCGGGTACTGGGCAACAGGCAGGCTGAGAACGGACAGCACGCCGATACCCATCAAAATGATGGAGATAACCCAGGCGAAAACCGGGCGGTCAATAAAATAGCGTGACATGTATCAGCCCCTGTCGGCCTGGTTCGGTGTTTCGGCGGCGCCGACAACGGGCGGCTCCATCTCCTCCGGCGCGACGGTTGCGCCGGGTGCGACTTTCTGAAGTCCCTCAACGATGACGCGGTCACCGGCCTCAAGCCCGCTCTGCACGACCCAGTTGGAGCCCCGGTCCTGGAGCACGGTCAACTGGCGCAGTTCAACGACATTGTCGTCATTGACCACGAGCGCCGTCGGGTTGCCGCGACGGTCCCGGGACACGCCCTCCATGGGGGTGAGGAACACATCGTCGATGGTGCCCGTGGGCATTTCGACCTGGACATACATTCCAGGAATGAGAAGTTCCTCAGGGTTGTCGAACTTCAGGCGCAGCACAACGACGCCGGTCGCTTCATTCACGTGCGGCTCGGCGGCGGTGAGCATGCCAACCTGGTCGTAGTCGGAGCCATCGGCGAGACGCAGGCGCACCTCGTTGTCGGTCATGTGGGTTTCGCCGCTTTTCATCCGGCGATGCCAGGCCAAAACCTCGGCTGCCGACTGGGTCACGTCGACATAGACCTCATCAATGGCACGGATCACGGCCATCGGGTCAGCCTGGCTTGCGGTGACGAGGGCACCGGCGGAGACGTCGGAGAAACCGATTTTGCCGGAAAGTCGCGCACGGATGTCGGTACGGTCGAGTTCAAGCTGGGCCGAGTCCAGCTGCGCCTGGGCAAGAGCGAGGGCGGCCTTGGCGGCGTCGCGGGCCGAGATGGCGTTGTCCTCGGTTGCGGCACTGCTGACGCCGCGCTCGGACAGGGTGCTGACGCGGTCCGCCTCACGATCGGCCGCGCGCAGCTGCGCCTCGGCCTGGCTGACACTGGCGCGGGCCTGTGCCAGAGCGGCCTCATAGGTGCCACGGTCGACACGGTAGAGAACCTGTCCGGCCTCCACGTCGGAGCCTTCCTCGAACAGGCGCTCGATGATGATGCCATTGACCTGTGGACGAACCTCGGCCTCGTCTGACGGGCGCACGCGGCCTGGCAGGATCGAGGTGAGGGTAACGGTTTCGGGCTGAACGGTTTTTACGGTGACAGCCGTGGGCGGCGGGCCGTCCTGTGCGGATGCGCCGGTGCCGAGGGAAACTGCTGTAAGGACAGCCGCGATGAAGCCGGTAATCTGACGGGAGACCATAGTGCTGAGTCTTTCGTTTTTGACACGGCTTGCGAACGGAGCCGGACCGATTTAAGAAACTTAAGGGTTTCGTAAATATTACTTCAATCCGGATTTCAAGCGGATTGCTGCGACGCAAAAGGAAAAAAAGCGAATTGAGGTCAAAAATCTGCACCAAACGCGAGTCACGGGGCAGGCCGGTGGTTATTCCATCGGAGGAAAGGCGCGACCGGGTGCTGGACGCCCTGGACGCCGTTTACGCAAAAAACGGCATGGCCGGTACGACGATGGACGCGATTGCGGCTGAGGCCGGTATGTCGAAAAGCACGCTCTATCGTCTGTTTTCCGACCGGGATGCGCTGTTTCGCGCGCATATTGAACGCATACGCTCCAGCCATGTCAGACCGTTGACGGTTGAGGACCGGGAGCTTCCGATTGAGGAGCGGCTGCGGAAACTTCTGACGCCGGACCCGGCAATTCATCATTCGGGTTTGCCGATTGCGGTGCTGCGCCATGTGATCTCGCATGAGGACGGTCAGGCGGAAATCGGGCAGGCCTGCGTGCTCGACATGATCCTCGCGGACCGCGCACTGATCCGCGAGGTGCTGGATGAGGGCGTGGTGCGGGGCGAGGTGGAGATTTCAGACACCGAAAGTGCGGCGGCTCTGCTGCAGAGCATGATCAAGGTGCCGCTGCTGGAGCTGCTCCTGCGTCCGGGTGTGTTGCCGGATGCCTGTGAAATGCGGGAGCGGTTTGAGCTGGGTCTGGGGGTTTTCCTGACCGGGATCGGTGCGCGGCGGGCGGCTTAGAGGCGCCGCTCAAATTACTGCAAAACGGCGGAACCGCCCCTCATGTAGAATATGAGGGACGGTCCAAATGCATCTGATCCTAGACGAAAAGTGTATCCTCGACCACGAAGTTGAGATCCTCGGGGGCAAGGTCTTGGCCGACCAGTTTGAGTTTGTCGCGGTCGCCGTGGAACGTGACCGTGACGCCGATCCATGTATCCTCGATCTTCTTCACGGAGGTGCCGTCGGTCAGGACAAGCGTATCCTCGTCGTCATCGTAATCGCGGACGACATCGATCTCGCGGCGGCGGTTTTGGGTCTCGGCACCAAAGACGAACTCATCCGCTCCGCCACGGCCACGCATGACGTCGAGATAGCCCGCGCCGCTGACGATGCGGTCGTCGCCATCGGTGCCCTTGAGCCAGTTGCTGAAGCGGTTGCCCTCAATGAGGTTGATGTCATTCTCAAACCCGAAGGCCACGATGACCGGGTCATGGTCCGAGTTCCGGGCCGCGTTCTCCCCGTTGTAGATGTCGGGGTTGCGGGTGCCAAACTCGAAACCGCCATCATTGCTCCGGATGGAGAGTTCGTAGTCGATGGCGTCAGCCTCGTCGGCGTTGATGTGCCATTCGGTTACGCCCGCGATGTCATCCAACAGATCACCACTGCCCATCACATAGTCCAGCGTTCCGGTCTGGCCGTCAAAGACATAGGACCGGGCGTCAGAGCCGAGCGCGTCATAGGCGATGTCGGAATAGCCTTGGTCGCGCAGCGCGTTGATCGGGTCTTCCTGGGCGTAGGAGTTCAGATCACCCACGATCAGGATGTTGTTTGAGCCCGAGCCGGTCGGGTCCGTGGCGAGATGATCGGCCAGGTATTCGGCCGCCGCCTCACGGGTGCCGTTGTTGTTGCCCGCGCCGTCGCCCTGATCCTCGTCCACGGCCAGTCCGGAGAGCGAGCCCTTGGATTTCAGGTGGTTGACAGAGACGGTTACGACCTCACCGCTTTCGACATGCTCAAATGTCTGGGTGACCGCCGGACGGTTCAGATCTCCACCGGAAGACAGGGGATCGGTGAAGGCGCTGTCGTCGAGAATATCCACGTCGCCGAGCGGGTTAGCCGTTTCAGTTTTGTAGATCAGGGCATTGGTGATGGCGTCTCCGCCGACCTGGCCCGTGTAGATGTAACCGTAGACATCCGATCCAAGCTCGGCGTTGACGGCATCCACAAGGGTTGCCAGCGGGGCGGAGGTGACGTCGTTCTCGATCTCCAGAAGGCCGACAACATCCGCTTCCATTGCAACGATGGCGTTGACGATTTTGGCTTCCTGGCGGACGAGTTCCTCTGCGGTGTTGGCACCGCGCGGCCCCTGGCCGGTAGTCGTGGAGTTGGAGCCGTCATTGAGCGTGGTGAAGTAGTTCAGCACGTTCAGGCTCGCGACCTTGAAGTTCCCGCCGAGATCCTCCGGCGCTTCCTCGCGGGGATTGGTGTTGGCGTAGTCGCCGGTGGCATCCTGAAGGCGGAACTCGTCGAAGGAGTAATCCACGACGCCCGTGAGGTTGGTCAGGGTGTCGCCCATCCGGAAATCGTCACCGGCATCGAGGATGCCATTGTCGCCGTCGATGATTTCGATGGGATCGGAGTAGCTGTCGGACGATCCGTCATCAATGACGAGGGACCGGGCGGCGTTGTCCTGCAGGTGCTGGTCGTAGCCATCGGCATCCGGGGCGTTGTTCTGGGTGAACTGTTCAAGCTGTCCGCCGGAGGTGACGGTGTACTGTCCGAAGCGGTCGAGGTTGAACATCTCGGTCACCGACATTTCGGTCGGGACCGTGATCATCATGCTCTCATAGGCTTCAAGATCGACCACGTAGTTGCCGTCGTCATCGAGCATCACGCCGGTGGTTGGGAAATTGACCTCGACAGCCTCCGGAATGTCGTTGCCGGAGCTGACAACCGTCACTTCGGTGGGTGTCAGCTGCGTCAGGCCAAAGTATTCCGAAACCTCACCGGTGACGCGAACGAGGTCGCCGGCCATCACGTCCTCGGCGGAGTAGATGAAGAGACCCTCGGAGGACCAGACATCGGCATCCCAGTCGCTTTCCTCTTCCATGACGTAGAAGCCGGTGTAGTCCGGGATCGCCGTCACGACAGCCTCAATCGTCACGGTCATGCCGCTGAAGGGGGAGACGTCGTCAACGCCGACCTGTGCAAATTCAGGTAGAGCGGAGAAGTCGGTGGAGCCCTGAATGTCGGAAATCAGGGTCAGTTCCGGTGTCTCGACCGGGACCGTGATCTCATGGAAGGTCAGCGTTTCCGAGACCTCGCTGGCAACGGCCAAGATCGGGGTGCCGGTGGGGCTGTCCCCGGCGGAGATGAATTTCAGCCCTTCAGGTGCGATGTCCCCCTCGGTGCGGACATAGGTCACAAGTTCGGAGTTTTCCGGCTCGGAGATGTCATAGACCATGACGCCGCCGACGCGCTCAAGTCCGACGAAGGCAAAGGTGCGGCCCTCAACCTCGCCGACCACGACACCCTCGGGCTCAGCGCCCTTGTTGTCGGACCGGCCATCGAAGGTGTCAGCGTCGCCTTCTGAATTGTGCAGTTCGGCGAAGTCGGCTGCGATTTTTTGGGCGAACTGGTCGCCGCTGTCGAAGACCTGGTTTCCGTCCGCATCCCAGATCGAGAAGGAGCGGGCGCCGTAGACATAGAGCTCATCAAAATCGCCATCGCCATCCGTATCGCCGTCAATGGTCGAGGCCTGGAGACGGCCAATGCCCTCGTCGGTCTGGAGCGTTGCGGCGTCGGGGAAGGCATCCGGATCGAGAACCAGATCCTCAATACGCTCGTCCTCATCACGGGCGTCGCCCTCGTTGGCGGTGACGTAGTAGGTCTGACCATTGGCAGTGTAGGACGCGATGGCGTCGGGCATGTAGAGGCCCTTGACCGGCGCGGTGACGATGTTGATCGCTTCGTCCGTGTCGGACGTGTCGAGGCCGTTGCCGGGCAGGCTGTGGTCCTTCGCGCCGAGGGGCTGAATGTCCTCGAGGTCAATGGTGCCGGGCTGCGTGATGTCGTCGATTACAGCGACCGCGTTGGCCTCCTGCACGGTGATGAAGGCGGTTTTGCCCTCGATCGTGATGTATTCCGGTTCGAGATCGGCAGCGGCCGACCCTGTTCCGCTGTCGAAGACGCGCACACCCTTGGCGGCAAGCGCGTCGAATGTCACGTCTGCACCGAAGCTGAAGGTGTTGACGGTGGAGGCGGAGAAGTCGGACGTGTTGAGCGTGATGACCGAGATGCTGCCTTCCGGATCGACACCGTCATCGGCCTCGCCTTCATTCGCGACCACGGCATGGGTGCCGGTTTCATCGAAGGTGACCATATCGGGCAGGGCGCCCACGGTGACGCTTCCGAGGAAAGCGGAGGTTTCGGTGTCGTAGAAGAAGACCGCGCCCGGGGCCTGCTCGTTGTCGCCGGGGACGGCGGCGGCGAGGATGCCGTTTTTGACAGAGACGGAGGTGACGGCCGCGTCCGTCGCGCCATCAACGGTCGGGTCGATCAGTTCGATTTCAGAGAGGCTGGACGGATCGGAGGCGTCAACGACCTGAATGCCGTCGCCGGACGAGATGAAGGCGCGGTCCGAAGCCGGATCGAAATCAATGATTTCCGCGCCGCTGGACAGGGAGAGCGTGTTGAGCGCGGTGAGTTCGAGCGGGAACGGTTCGGGAAGTTCTTCCCCGCCACTGCCGTTATGGGAGCCGAGGTCGTCGAAACTGTCCTGGCCGGTGCTGGTCCATTCATTCGCGAGGCCGGAGAGATCGGAGCCGAAGCCGTCGGTATTTCCTTCGGAGATGCCCTCATTGCGGATCAGGGTGTTGTTCTGCGTGCTGTTGCCGCCGCTGGTCCAGGAGGAACCGGGATCGACGAAACCGGCGCCATCGTCAGGCGTGCCGATCATGTCGATGATGTTCGCGCCACCGGCGACGCTCGTGCCGCCGTTCAGGAGCAGCAGGTGATCGTCGCCGTTGTGGGAAAGGGTTCCAGAGGTCAGATCGGCGACGTCGAGGATTGCGGCATCGGCCATGGGGTTCGCCACAACGAACACGGCGCCGGCGGCGAGCGTGCCGCTCAGGGCGATTGTGGCCTCAACATCGGTGCCGCCATTCGAGATGCGGCCGATATTGTAGTCAGCGAGATCAATATCAGCGCCGGTGTTGTTGAAAATCTCAACGGCCTTGTTGTTGCTGGAACCTTCGACGTATTCGGAGAAGAACACGCCGCCGGCGGAGCTGTCGTCGTCGATGACGGTGTCCTCAGCGAAGGCAAGGTTCTGCATACGCGTGTCGCCGGCACGGTCGGTGTCGGCCTCGCTGTAGGGATTGTCCGCGTCGAAATTTGCGGCAAGGTATTCGGCCAGGGCGTCCTGCTCGGAGCCGTCTGGGGCGAAATCGGCAACGCCGGTGCGGGGGGCGGTTTCCTCCTGGTCGAGGTCAATGCGGTTCACGCGGGCCGCAATGTCGGCGTCGTAATTCGGGTCGGTTGGATCGGTCACCGGGAAGGGGTAGCCATCGCCGCCGCTTGCCAGGAAGCCGAGTGTCACGATGCGCACCTCGGCGGAGCCGTCGCCCTGGAGCACACCGTCACGCAGCAGAACGTCAATGTCGCTGCCCTCCGCATCCGTGATGGCTGCGTTCACGAGGCGCGAGCCGGGATCAGCGGTCAGATCGAAGCTGAACTGCACGCCTGAAACCTGGGGGAAGCGGCCCTGGGTGTTGGTGTCGTCGGGGGAGGAGGCCTCAAGGCCGTATTCCAGGATGTCCACCAGTTCGGCGCGGGTAAGGGTTGCCAGCGACAGGCCGTTGTTGAAGGACAACGCATTGGAAATTGCCGTCTGGCTGATGCCGCCGTCGGGACGGCCGGTCAGCTCATTGCCTTCAGGGGGCAGGAAGGACGGTTCGGTGTCGCCGGGCAGAACCGTGGTTTCGCCGATGTCGTTGCGGACGCCGCCGCCGTTTTTGATCGAGACCAGCACGGAGCCATCGGCTTCCTGGGCCAGCGCGAGGTTGGCATCGGCGGTCAGGTTGCCAAGGTTTGTTTCCTGGATGCGGACCGACTCGCGGGTGCCGTTGAGGAAGACCTCGGCGATGCCGAAATAGTTGCCGTCCTGTGCGATGATTTCAGCCTCAAGCTTTTCGACGATCTCCTCAATCTCCGGGTCGATGAGGTCCTCACCGCCAACCGCGGCCAGACCGGCCTCATCGGTGGCATAGGCGCCGGAAACGGTTTCGTCGTAGCTCTCGGCGATAACGTTGCCGTCCGCGTCAAAATCGAGCACGAGGCGGCCAACATATTTGTAGTTGCCGTCCGTGTTGACCAGCGCGACGTAATTGCCATCCGCGTCCTTGAGGAAGGTCGGGTACTGGCCCTGGTCGCGGTCATCGGTGCGGGGCGTGTCGTTGTCATCGAAGAGACGGGTGTTGGAGCCGCCGGCCACAACGATATCGACGCCGGACAGGCGCGTGGCGAGTTCCTGTTCGATGGAAATCTGCTGCATGTGGGCGAGCAGAACGACCTTGTTCATGTCGGGATTGTTGGCGAGCAGGCTGTCGACCTCGCCCTGTATGACGGCGGCCAGCGCATCGAGTTCGGCGTCGCTCGGGTTGCCGCCGAACTCGGTCGGCAGAATGGTCACGTCGCCTGGTGAGGAAATCGACCCGAGCGTAGGCGTGGTCGCGCCAATGACACCGACTTTTTCAGCGTCGGCACCGGTTTCGATTACTACGGAAGAGGTGACGGTATTGGCCAGCGGGCTGCCACCACCGGCAACTTCCAGCGGCGCCAGATTGGCATCGGTCGAATAGTCCAGATTGGTGGAGAGATAGGGGAAGAGGGCGCCCCCGTAACCGGTCTTGGCGTCCGCCGCGATCAAACCGGCCAGTGCCGCGGCACCCTTGTCAAACTCATGGTTGCCGAGCGCAACGGCCTGAACGCCGAGTTCGTTCTGGATCATGATATCCGCGCGCCCCTCGCCACCATAGGTGTTGAAGGAGGCGGAGAAAAACACACCGGGGATGAAGGCGTCACCGGATGACAGGATCAGCGTGTTGTCGGCCTCGCCGTCATCGCCGATGTCCTCGGCCTCAAGGGCGTTGAGGACGCCGGACAAGCGGGGGGCGTCCTCGAGGGCGTCGATGTTGCCTTCCTGATCCGCGAAATGAAACAGTTCGAGAGTAAAATCACCCGTATCCGCCGCCGCATTGCCAGGCGTGCCGCCCGTCAGTTCCGAAAAATCGTCCTCAGCCACATCAAAATCAGTCGTGGAACCGTCGTTCAGCATTGGGCATCCTCTCCCGTTATTCACCCGGCAGTTTTTGCCCGGGCACACCAGCAACAGTTTGTTAACGATTCAGTATGACCGAAATGTAACAGCAGTTTTGCGGTTTTTGGTTGGGGTTGGATGAGGCGCGCGACGGTTGAGCGGTTTCCCGCGCGTTCTACCGTAATGCGGTATGGGACGATGAGACGGAAACCGTGGGAGGTTTCTGCAACATCCGTTTAAACTATCGGGGGATTTTGGCTCCGGCGGTAGGGGCCGCAGAAAATCTGAAAAAATCCAACAAAATCAAAGGCCGACCCTCTGCGAAACAGCCTTCGGACCTGCATTGTGCCCATCGAACTGCCACAGTCAAGTGCTCAGTATCTTGCCAAGTAGTGCAGTGGTTTTAACGCAGCTATTGAACAGATGGCTGGTTGAAAAGCCCCAGTAAGGCACTTAACGTGAAGCCAGCTTGCGGATAGATCTTTCCGCTGTGCTTCGCAGCGGGTGAAACAATGGTATGGAGGAATTGCTCCTTCGTCATCTTTGCAACTTTACTGGAAATCCGGTGGGTTTGCTCAACGAGTATCCGCAAGCGCTTTATCAGGGGGCAGAATGGCGACGATGCTGACCAGACTTAAAGCTTGCGCCAGTCGCAAAGAACTTGCGTTACTTCTTGGCTTCAAGCCCAAAGCACTTTCATACGTACTTTTTCAAGTGGCTGACAAAGACAAGTATGCTGTTTTTGAAATCCCCAAGAAAAATGGCGGTCATCGAACAATCGCTGCCCCCATACCTCAACTAAAATTGTTGCAGTCTAGGCTTGCTCACTGTCTTCAAGCTTGTCTTGATGAGATTGAGAAGGCAGACGGCGTCAAGGAAAGTTGCGCTCTTTCGCATGGCTTTCACACTGGGAGGTCGATCTGTTCGAACGCTGAGATCCACAAGGGCCGTAGATGGGTTCTTAACATTGATTTGAAGGACTTCTTCCCAAGCATTAATTTTGGCCGGGTTCGCGGTTTTTTTATCAAGAACAATAAGTTCTCTCTGAATCCTGATGTCGCCACTGCTATCGCCCAGATAGCGTGCCATGACAACAGTCTCCCTCAGGGAAGTCCTTGTTCCCCTGTGATATCAAATCTGCTTGGCCATTTGCTGGATATCAAACTCAACCAAATGGCGAAAAGAGCACGTTGCAGCTATTCCCGCTATGCGGATGATATTACGTTTTCATGCAGTAAAAAGGAGTTCCCGACGGAAATAGCATTGCCCACATCCGTTGAAAGTACTCAATGGATTCCCTCGGATAAGGTCCGACATGTGATACATTCTTCGGGCTATCAAGTTAACCCACAGAAAACCCGTATGCAGTTCTATTGGTCTCGACAGGACGCTACCGGCCTTGTGGTCAATAAAAAGGTTAATGTTCCGAGGGATTATGTGAAAGCGACAAGAGCGTGACCTGCCCCCCGGTGGTCCCTCGTTCATAACGAGAGTCTGCGGGTTTGATTTTGATAGTCATGGGTTTTGGCTTGGGCAAGCGCGCCGGGCGCGGAGCCCTCAAATTGCTCAAGCGCTCGGCG